>NZ_CP013443.1:2500486-3750729 GCF_001718835.1 Burkholderia cepacia
CGAGATGCAGCCCATGCGCGAGATACGCTTCGGCCTGCTGAAAACTGCCGTTGAACGCATGCGCGATGCCGCGCCGCACGCCGAAGCGGCGCAGCCCGGCCAGGACGCGGTCCTGCGACTTGCGCACGTGACACAGCACGGGCAGGTCGAATTCACGCGCCAGCTTCAGCTGCCCCTGGTAGAAGAACTGCTGCCGCGCTTCGTCGAGCCCCGGCACGAAATAGTCGAGTCCGATCTCGCCGATCGCGACGAAGCGCGGATCGTCGAGGCTCGCCTCGATTTCCATGCGCAACCGGTCGAGATCCTCGTCGCGTGCGCGCGGCGTGTACATCGGATGGATACCGAGCGCGTAGACCGCGCCCGGCGTGCGTTGCGCAAGCTCGCGCACCGTCGTGAAGTTGTCGCGCCCGACGCTCGGGATCACGATACGCGACACGCCGGCCGCGCGCGCCGCCTGTACGACCGCGTCGCGGTCGGCGTCGAACTCGGCGGCATCGAGATGGCAGTGCGTATCGATCCACATGTCAGCGTTCGCGTGGCCGCTCCCGGCGAACGCGCCACCCGTCGGGCAGCGGCGCGCGCGAGGAGCGCGGGTTCATGTCAGACCGGCAGCGCCGGCTCCTCGTGCAGCACGCCGTCGCGCAGCCGCATGATGCGGTCGCAGCGCGCGGCGAGATCGGGATCGTGCGTGACGATCACGAAGCTCGTTTCGAGCGTTTCCGACAATTCGAGCATCAGGTTGAACACCGTATCGGCCGTCGTGCCGTCGAGGTTGCCGGTCGGCTCGTCGGCAAGCACGCAAGCGGGCTTCGTGACCAGCGCGCGCGCGATCGCGACGCGCTGCCGCTCGCCGCCCGACAGCTCGCCGGGCCGATGCTTCGCCCGCGGCCCGAGACCGACGCGCTCCAGCATCGCCTGGGCCTCGGCACGCGCGGCCTCGGTCGTCATCCGGCGGATGCGCAGCGGCATCGCGACGTTGTCGAGCGCGGTGAACTCGGGCAGCAGGTGATGGAACTGGTAGACGAAACCGAGCGCACGGTTGCGCAATTCGTTGCGCTCGCGCTCGGCGAGTTGCGTGAACGGCTTGCCGAGCAGCGACACCTCGCCCGCGCTCGGCTCGTCGAGCCCGCCCAGCACGTGCAGCAGCGTGCTCTTGCCGGAGCCCGACGCGCCGACGACCGCCAGCTTCTCGCCGCGCCGCACCGTCAGCTCGGTATTGTCGAGCACCTGCACGTTGAAGCCGCCCTGCACGAACGCCTTCGTGATCCCGCGCGCCTGAAGCACGTATTCCTGCATACCTGCCGAATCCTGTTTGTTGTGTTGTCGTGAATCCGCGAATGCGGTCGCGCGATCATTCATAGCGAAGGGCCTCCGCCGGCTTCACCTTCGCCCCGCGCCAGCTCGGATAGAGCGTCGCGACAGCCGACAGCGCGAACGCGATCAGCCCGATCCGGATCACGTCGCTCGCGACGAGTTCGGACGGCAGCTCGCTGATGAAGTACACGGACGGCGGCAGGAACTGCACACCGAACAGGTGCTCGATCATCGGGATCAGCCACGGGATGCTCCATGCGATCAGGCAGCCGAGCGCGACGCCCGACGCCGTGCCGACGAAGCCGATCGTCACGCCCTGCACGACGAAGATCTTCATGATCGACCCCGGCTGCGCGCCGAGCGTGCGCAGGATCGCGATGTCGGCCTGCTTGTTGGTCACCGTCATCACAAGCGACGACACGAGGTTGAACGCGGCCACCGCGATGATCAGCGTGAGGATGATGAACATCATCCGCTTCTCGATCTGCACGGCAGAGAACCACGTCTTGTTCTGCTGGGTCCAGTCGCGGATGTACAGGCTGCCCGACAGCGTATGCGACAGCTCGACCGCCACGTCCGGCGCCTTCTGCATGTCCTTCAGACGCAGCCGCACGCCGGTCGGCGCGGCCATCCGGAACAGCGCCTCGGCATCGCGGATGTTGATCATCGCGAGCGTGCTGTCGTATTCGTAGTGCCCGGACTCGAACACGCCGACGACCGTGAACTGCTTCAGCCGCGGCATCATGCCGGCCGGCGTGATCGAACCCTCCGGCGCGACGAGCGTGACCTTGTCGCCGACCGTCACGCCGAGGTTGCCGGCGAGCGCATTGCCGAGCACGATGCCGAACTGGCCCGGCACGAGCGCGGCGAGCTGGCCGGCCTTCATGTCCTTGCCGATGTCCGACACCTGCGGCTCGAGCGTCGGCTCGACACCGCGCAGCATCACGCCGCTCACCGCGTCCTGGCGAGTGAGCAGCGCCTGTGCGTCGACGTACGGCGCCGCGCCGATCACCGACGGATTGCGGCGTGCTTCCTGCGCGGTCAGCTGCCAGTCGGGCATCGAGCCCGTCGGCGAGAACACCTCGACGTGCGCGAGCACCGACAGCATGCGGTCGCGCACTTCCTTCTGGAAGCCGTTCATCACCGACAGCACGACGATCAGCGCCGCGACACCGAGCGCGATCCCGAGCATCGACACGAGCGCGATGAAGGAAATGAAGCCGTTACCGGTCGTGCGTTTGCCGGCGCGCGTGTAGCGCCAGCCGATCTGCCATTCGTACGGAAGTTTCAAGCGAATCCTTTCTGCTGGTTACGGCGGGGAGGCGCCCCGCGGCCGGACCGCCGCCCGGTGGCGGCCACCGGCCCGGGCACGGTCGAAAAACGGCCGCCGGACGCGAACGGGCCGTCAGCCGGCCCGATCACGCGCGCAGTTTGCCATACAATGCGCACCATCATGCACGACCGACGCCTCCATTTTCTCGTTCCGTTCGCGCTGCCGTCGGCGGCCGATGCGGCCTCGTCCCTGCACACGCTGGACAGCCCCGCGCTCGAAAAGTTGCTCGCCCGCGCGAGCCTCGTCGAGCGCGTGACCGGCGAGGACTTCCAGCGCACGCTGCCGCACGAGCGCTGGCTGGCCCGCCGGTTCGGCGCGTCCCAGGGCAACGCCGCCGACGAGGCGCCGCTCGCGCCCTACATGCTGCTGGCGGACGGCGGCGATCCGGGCACCCGGGCCTGGGCCTGCGTCGAGCCCGTCCACGTCGAAATCGCGCACGACCACCTGGTGCTCGTCGATCCGGCGGCCCTCGCGCTCGACGACGGCGACGCGGCCGCGCTGCTCGCGGTCGCCCGGCCGCTGATCGAGGAGCTCGGCGTACGGCTCGAAGCCCCGAACCCGTCACGCTGGTACCTGTCGAGCGAGCAGCTCGCCCGGCTCGCCGGCGCCGCGCCGCTGCGCGCAAGCGGCCGCAACATCGAAATCTGGCTGCCGCACGAGGCGCATACGGGCGAACGCTCGCGGATGTGGATGAAGCTGCAGAACGAAGTGCAGATGGCCTGGTTCCAGCACCCGGTCAACGAAGCGCGCGAAGCGCGCGGGCTGCCGGCCGTCAACTCGATCTGGTTCCATGCGCAGGGCACGCTGAAACCGGTCGGCCAGCCGTTCGCGCGCGTGCTCTCCGCATCGCCCGCGGCGCTCGGCCTTGCGCGCGCCGCACGGGTCGACGCCTCGGGCGTGCCCGCCGCATTCGGCGCACTGCCGGCCGCCGACGGCACGACGCTCGTCGAACTGCCGGCGCTGACCACCCCGTTCATCGAGCAGGACTGGGCGCGCTGGCACGACGGACTCGCCGCGCTCGAGCGCGACTGGTTCGCGCCGGCCCTCGCCGCGCTGCGGAACGGCGAGCTGGCGGGCGTCGATTTCACGCTGTGCGGCGACACGAGTTCCGTGACGCTGCGTGCGACGCGCTCGGATCTGCGCAAGTTCTGGCGCCGCCGCGCGCTGGCCTCCCTGTTCGAATAACAAGCACACCCACCCCGTATGACCCGGATCGTTACCCGCCCCGTCGCGCCCGCCGACGCCGAAGCGCTCGCGCGCCACGGCCTGCATCCCGTCCTCGCGCGCCTGTACGCGTCGCGCGGCGTGCAGTCCCCCGCCGACATCGAGACCGCGCTTGCGCGGCTCGTCCCGCCCACCGAGCTGAAAGGCTGCGCCGACGCGGCGTCGCTGCTCGCCGACGCGATCGCCGACAAGCGGCGCCTGCTCGTCGTCGCCGACTACGACTGCGACGGCGCGACCGCCTGCGCGGTCGCGGTGCGCGGCCTGCGGATGTTCGGCGCGCAGATCGACTACCTGGTGCCGAACCGCTTCGAATACGGCTACGGCCTCACGCCCGAGATCGTCGAACTCGCCGCCGCGCGCAAGCCCGACCTGCTGATCACCGTCGACAACGGGATCGCGAGCGTCGCGGGCGTCGAAGCCGCGAACGCGCGCGGCATCGACGTGCTCGTGACCGATCACCACCTGCCCGGCGACGCGCTGCCCGCCGCGCGCGCGATCGTCAACCCGAACCAGCCGGGCTGCGCGTTCCCGAGCAAGCACCTCGCCGGCGTCGGCGTGATGTTCTACGTGCTGCTCGCGCTGCGCGCCGAGCTGCGCCGCCGCGGCGCCTTCGCGAGCAAGGAAGCCGAGCCGCGCCTCGACGGCCTGCTCGACCTCGTCGCGCTCGGCACCGTCGCCGACGTCGTACGGCTCGACGGCAACAACCGCGTGCTCGTCGCGCAGGGGCTGCAGCGCATCCGCAACGGCCGCATGCAACCGGGCGTCGCCGCGCTGTTCCGCGCCGCCGCGCGCGAAGCGCGCACGGCATCGGGCTTCGACCTCGGTTTCGGCCTCGGCCCGCGCCTGAACGCCGCCGGGCGGTTGTCCGACATGTCGCTCGGCATCGAGTGCCTGATCACCGACGACATCGGCCGCGCATGGGACCTGGCGCAGCAGCTCGACGTGATGAACCGCGAGCGCCGCGAGATCGAAGCCGGCATGCAGCAGCAGGCGCTCGCCGATCTCGCCGACGTCGACCCGGCCGACGCGTGCACGATCACCCTCTTCAACCCCGAGTGGCACCAGGGCGTGATCGGCATCGTCGCCGGGCGGCTCAAGGAAAAATTCCACCGCCCATCGTTCACGTTTGCGCACGCGGACGACGAAGGCAAGCGGGTCAAGGGTTCGGGCCGGTCGATCGCCGGCTTCCACCTGCGCGACGCGCTCGACCTCGTGTCGAAACGCGAACCGGACCTGATCGTCGCGTTCGGCGGCCACGCGATGGCGGCCGGCCTCACGCTCGACACCGAGAACGTGCCGCGCTTCGCCGCCGCGTTCGAGGCGGTCGCACGCGAATGGCTGTCCGACGACGCGCTCGCCCGCGTGATCGAGACCGACGGCGAACTCGAGGACGCCTACTTCACGCCGCAGTTCGTCGGCCTGCTCGACGAGGCCGTCTGGGGGCAAGGTTTTCCGGCCCCGCTTTTCTCGGGCGAATTCGACGTCGTGTCCCAGTCGCTCGTGAAGGAAAAGCACCTGAAACTGCAGCTTGCACGCGGCCGCCAGCGCTTCAACGCGATCTGGTTCAACCACACGGAGCCGCTGCCGGAAAGCGCGCTGGTCGCGTACCGGCTTGTCGCCGACACGTGGAACGGCGTCACGCGCGTCCAGCTGATCGTCGAACACGCGGCCGGCTGAGCGCGCCCCGTACCGCGCGCCGCCTCGTCCGGCGGGGCGCGGACGAGCGCGCGCCCCTTCCCGGCGTCACCGGGAGGCCCTCCCGATCGGCTATAATTCCGCTTTTTTACGAAGCAAGAATAGCGAACGATCATGGAAGCGGAACGTCTCAACGCGATCGAAAGCTCCCTGCTCGACCTGCGCAATCGCGCGGGCGAGCTTCGGGGGTATCTTTGACTACGACGCCAAAGCTGCGCGTCTGACCGAAGTCAACAAGGAACTCGAAGACCCGAACGTCTGGAACGATTCGAAGAACGCCCAGGCGCTCGGTCGCGAGAAGAAGCTGCTCGAGGGCGTCGTCACGACGCTCACCGCGCTTGACGGCGACCTGCGCGACGCGCTCGACCTGTTCGAGCTGGCCCGCGAGGAAGGCGACGAAGACACCCTCGTCGCGTCGGAAGAAGACGCCGCGAAGCTCGAGGCGCGCGTCGGCGATATCGAGTTCCGCCGGATGTTCTCGAACCCGGCCGACCCGAACAACTGCTTCATCGACATCCAGGCCGGCGCCGGCGGCACCGAGGCATGCGACTGGGCGTCGATGCTGCTGCGCCAGTACCTGCGCTACTGCGAGCGCAAGGGCTTCAAGGCCGAGGTGCTGGAAGAGTCCGACGGCGACGTCGCCGGCATCAAGAACGCGACGGTCAAGGTCTCG
Source organism: Burkholderia cepacia (assembly GCF_001718835.1). Lineage (NCBI taxonomy): Bacteria > Pseudomonadati > Pseudomonadota > Betaproteobacteria > Burkholderiales > Burkholderiaceae > Burkholderia > Burkholderia cepacia. The sequence goes on from NZ_CP013443.1 coordinate 2,506,726, forward strand.
GGCGAATACGCATACGGCTTCCTGCGCACCGAAACGGGCATCCACCGCCTCGTGCGCAAGTCGCCGTTCGATTCGTCGGGCGGCCGCCACACGTCGTTCTCGTCGGTATTCGTCTATCCGGAAATCGACGATTCGATCGAAGTCGAGATCAACCCGGCCGACCTGCGCATCGACACGTACCGCGCATCGGGCGCGGGCGGCCAGCACATCAACAAGACCGACTCCGCGGTGCGGATCACGCACATGCCGACCGGCATCGTCGTGCAGTGCCAGAACGACCGCTCGCAGCACCGCAACCGCGCCGAAGCGATGGCGATGCTGAAGTCGCGCCTGTACGAAGTCGAGATGCGCAAGCGCCAGGCCGAACAGGACAAGCTCGAATCGAGCAAGACCGATGTGGGCTGGGGCCATCAGATCCGCTCGTACGTGCTCGACCAGAGCCGCGTGAAGGACCTGCGCACGAACGTCGAAATGAGCAATACGAGAGCCGTCCTCGACGGCGACCTCGACGACTTCATCAGCGCGAGCCTCAAACAGGGCGTGTAAGCGCCGCGGCGCGGCCTGGCCGGGTCGCGCCCCCTTGCCCTTCCCGTTTGCGTTGCCGCACCCACTCCGAATTCCGACCATCATGACCGAACCGACCCAAACGCAGCCCGCCGTCACCGCGGACGAAAACCAGATCATCGCCGAGCGCCGCGAGAAGCTGCGCGCCCTGCGCGAGCAAGGCGTCGCCTACCCGAACGATTTCCGGCCGGCGCACCACGCAGCCGACCTGCAGGCGAAATTCGCCGACTCGGACAAGGCCGCGCTCGAAGCGAACCCGGTCGAGGTGTCGGTCGCCGGCCGCATGATGCTCAAGCGCGTGATGGGCAAGGCGAGCTTCGCGACGGTGCAGGACGGTTCGGGCCAGATCCAGTTCTTCGTGACGCCGAACGACGTCGGCGCGGAAACCTACGACGCATTCAAGAAGTGGGACCTCGGCGACATCGTCGCCGCGCGTGGCGTGCTGTTCCGCACCAACAAGGGCGAACTGTCGGTCCAGTGCAAGGAACTGCGCCTGCTGTCGAAGGCGCTGCGCCCGCTGCCGGACAAGTTCCACGGCCTGTCCGACCAGGAAATGCGCTACCGCCAGCGCTACGTCGACCTGATCGTCACGCCGGAAACGCGCGACACGTTCCGCGCCCGCACGAAGACGATCGCATCGATCCGCAAGTTCATGGACAACGCCGAGTTCATGGAAGTCGAAACGCCGATGCTGCACCCGATCCCGGGCGGCGCAGCGGCAAAGCCGTTCGTCACGCATCACAATGCGCTCGACATGCAGATGTTCCTGCGCATTGCGCCGGAGCTGTACCTGAAGCGCCTGATCGTCGGCGGCTTCGAACGCGTGTTCGAGATCAACCGTAACTTCCGGAACGAAGGCGTGTCGCCGCGTCACAATCCGGAATTCACGATGATGGAGTTCTACGCCGCGTACACCGACTACCGCTGGCTGATGGACTTCACCGAGCAACTGATCCGCCAGGCGGCGATCGATGCGCTCGGCACCGCGACGATCCAGTACCAGGGCCGCGAACTCGACCTCGCGAAGCCGTTCCATCGCCTGACGATCACGCAGGCGATCCAGAAGTACGCACCGGACTACACCGACGGCCAGCTGTCGGACGACGCGTTCCTGCGCACCGAACTGAAGCGCTTCGGCGTCGACGTGTCGCAGCCGGCGTTCCTGAACGCGGGTACCGGCGCGCTGCAGCTCGCGCTGTTCGAGGAAACGGCCGAAGCGCAGCTGTGGGAGCCGACCTTCATCATCGATTACCCGGTCGAAGTGTCGCCGCTCGCACGCGCATCGGATACGGTGCCGGGCATCACCGAGCGTTTCGAGCTGTTCATGACCGGCCGCGAAATCGCGAACGGCTTCTCGGAGCTGAACGATCCGGAAGACCAGGCCGCACGCTTCAAGAAGCAGGTCGAGCAGAAGGATGCGGGCGACGAGGAAGCGATGTTCTTCGACGCCGACTACATCCGTGCGCTCGAATACGGGATGCCTCCGACCGGCGGCTGCGGGATCGGTATCGACCGTCTGGTGATGCTGCTGACCGACAGCCCGACGATCCGCGACGTGCTGCTGTTCCCGCATCTGCGCCGCGAAGACTGATCCGCCGCGCCCGCGCGCCCTGCGGCGCGCACGCGTCAGCTTTGTAACGACGCGTAAATCCCGCCTGCCGGCGTCCGCCGGCAATCGCTCCTTCCCCCTTTTATCTCGGCCTCACGCCGGCTTTTGCCCGGTCTGGTGCACGCCCGTTCGCAAACTCCGGCAGCGAATCGTTACAACTTGATACGGCGGCCGCCCTGTGCCTGGACGACACTCCTTTTGCAAAACAACGCACGATTGCGTGCGAGGAGAGCAAAATGGACAACCAGAATCAGACCACGCCGCAAAAGCAACGCCTCCACCCGCTCATCGCCACCGCCGCCGGCGCCGTCATCGTCGCCAGCCTCGCGGCGACGGCTGCGATCACGGGCATCTTCCCGAAGGCCAGCAGCAGCAATGCACAGAACGGCCAGACCCAGGCCGCGCTGATCGCATCGCAGCCGGCCGTCGATACGGCGGCGGCAGCCAGTGCGGCACGCGCTGCGCAAGCGCAGCAGCTCGCGGCCGAGCAAGCGGTGCAACAACAGCAGGCGCCGGTCGCCCAGGCCCAGCCTCAACCGGCTCCGCGCCCGGCGCCGACGCACCATCGCCGCCATACGTCGACGGCGCCGCGGCCGCCTGAGTACGCGCAGCAGGGCGGCGGCTACGCGCAGCCGTCTTCGTCCTATTGCCAGAGCTGCGGCACGGTCGTCGCGATCACGCAGACGCGTACGCCGGGACAGAGCTCGGGGATCGGCGCCGTGGGCGGCGCTGCAGCCGGCGGCCTGCTCGGCAACCAGTTCGGCCACGGGAACGGCCGCACCGCGATGACGATCATCGGCGCGCTGGGCGGCGGTCTCGCCGGCAACCAGGTCGAGAAGCAGGTGCGCGCGGAAACCGACTATCAGGTGCAAGTGCAGATGGAAAGCGGCGCGACGCGCACGTTCACGTACCACAACCCGCCGCCTTTCGGCCAGGGCCAGCGCGTGCGGATCGAGAACGGCACGCTGGTCGGCGCGTAATCGCCTGGTCGCATCGGTCCCCTGCCCGCGTGTCGTGCGCGGGCAACGTGACCCGGAAACGAAAACGGCTCGTGATCGCTCACGAGCCGTTTTTCTATTCCGAACCGCTTGCGCCATCAGGCGCCCGCCGTGCTCAGTCTTCGTCGTCGAAGTCCGATTCGTCGATCCAGTGGGCCTGGATCGCTTCGAGGATCTTCTCGCCCGAGTGCTTGGGATCGTCGTTGAAACCGTCGAGTTCGAGCACCCACTGGCGCAGGTCGACGAAGTTGATCCGCTGCGGGTCGATGTCAGGGTGCTTGTCCGCCAGCGCAATGGCTATTTCACGCGAATCGGTCCATTTCATCGCCTGCCTCCGGTTTAGGTCAGTGGTTTTCCTTCGCGTGGTTGATCGAGTACTTCGGAATCTCGACCACCAGGTCCGAATCTTCCTTCACGATCGCCTGGCACGACAGGCGCGACGTCGGCTCGAGGCCCCACGCCTTGTCCAACAGATCGTCCTCGTCCTCCTCGGACGGCGTCAGATCGTTGAAGCCCTCGCGGATCACCACGTGGCACGTCGTGCACGCGCACGACTTCTCGCATGCATGCTCGATCTCGATCCCGTGTTCGAGCAGGTTGTCGCAGATACTCTTGCCGGGCGTCGCGTCGATCACCGCGCCATCCGGGCACAGTTCGACGTGAGGCAGCACCACCAGTTGAGGCATGTCCGTTCCGTCAGTCAAAGGTGCGGCGCCAGGCGCCGCACGGTTCAATATCGCGCGGGCCGTGACCGGCCGACGCGCAGTTCGTGAGTTCAGATCTCGTCGAGCCGGCGGCCCGACAGCGCGCGCTTGATGCTCTTGTCCATCCGGCGCGCCGCGAATTCGTCGGTACCGTCGGCCAGCGCCTTGGTCGCCGCTTCGATCGCGTTCGTATCGTCGCCTTGCGCGACCGCGCGCAGCGCCGCGGCCAACGCATCGACCTGCGTGCGCTCGTCAGCATCGAGCAGCTCGCCGTCGGCCGCCAGCGCGGCCTGCGTCGCCTCGAGCATCCGCTCGGCCTCGACCTGCGCTTCGCGCAGCGCGCGGGCGCGCATGTCGATTTCGGCGGTCTTGAAACTGTCCTCGAGCATCTTCGCGATGTCGTCGTCGGCGAGGCCGTACGACGGCTTCACGACGACCGACGCCTCGACGCCCGAATGCTGCTCACGCGCGAGCACCGACAGTAGCCCGTCCGCGTCGACCTGGTAGGTCACGCGAATGCGCGCGGCGCCGGCCGTCATCGGCGGAATGCCGCGCAGCTCGAAGCGCGCGAGCGAGCGGCAGTCGGCGACGAGCTCGCGCTCGCCCTGCACGACATGGATCGCCATCGCGGTCTGGCCGTCCTTGAAGGTCGTGAATTCCTGCGCGCGTGCGATCGGAATCGTCGAGTTGCGCGGGATGATCTTCTCGACGAGGCCGCCCATCGTCTCGACACCGAGCGACAGCGGAATCACGTCGAGCAGCAGCCAGTCGTCACCGCTGCCGCGATTGCCTGCGAGCAGGTCGGCCTGGATCGCCGCGCCGAGCGCGACGACCTGGTCCGGATCGAGGTTCACGAGCGGCGGCTGGCCGAAATACTTCGCGACCGCGTCGCGAATCACCGGCATGCGCGTCGCGCCACCGACGAGCACGACGCCCTTGATGTCGGCCGGCGTGACCTGCGCGTCGCGCAGCGCCTTGCGGGTCGGCGTGAGCGTGCGCTGCACGAGCGGCTCGACGAGCGACGCGAACGTGTCGTGCGAGATCGTCTGCACGAGATGCGCACCGCCCGACAGCGTGACGTCGAGCGACGCCTGCGGCTCGGACGACAGCGCTTCCTTCAGCACTCGCACACGGTCGAGCAGCAGGCGCACGTCCTCGGGCGCGAGCGTCTTCGCATCGATGCCGGCCTGCGCGAGCACGTGACCGAACAGCGCGTGGTCGAAATCGTCGCCGCCGAGCGCGGAATCGCCGCCCGCGGCCAGCACTTCGAACACGCCCTTCGTCAGCTTCAGGATCGACAGGTCGAACGTGCCGCCGCCGAGGTCGTACACCGCGTAGAGGCCTTCAGCCCCGTTGTCGAGACCGTAGGCAATCGCCGCGGCGGTCGGTTCATTCAGCAGGCGCAGCACGTTGAGGCCCGCGAGGCGCGCGGCGTCCTTGGTCGCCTGGCGTTGTGCTTCGTCGAAATACGCAGGCACCGTGATCACCGCGCCGACGAGGTCGTCGCCAAGCGAATCTTCCGCGCGATAGCGCAGCGTCGCGAGGATCTCGGCCGACACTTCGACCGGGCTCTTCACGCCGTCGACGGTGCGGATCTGCACCATGCCCGGCGCCTCGACGAATTCGTACGGCGCGTTCGCCGCGCCTTCGACTTCGGCCTTGCCGCGCCCCATGAAGCGCTTGACCGACACGATCGTGTTGCGCGGATCGGTCGCGGCCTGCTCCTTCGCTTCGTGGCCGATGCGGCGGCCGCCCTTTTCGAGGTAGCGGACCACCGACGGCAGCAGTACACGGCCTGCTTCGTCCGGCAGTACCTCCGGCACGCTGTTGCGCACGGCCGCGACGAGCGAGTTCGTCGTGCCGAGATCGATCCCGACGGCGAGTCGCCGCTGATGCGGCGCCGGCGCCATGCCCGGTTCGGAAATTTGCAGTAAAGCCATCTTGGTTCGTTCGGGCGCTCGGCCCGTTTGCTGCGCGTGCCGCGAGGCACGCGGTTAAGTTTCGAGGCGCTCGATCTGCGCGCCCACTTCCGACGCGACCCGTTCGATGAACATCAGCTGGCGCACTGCCTCGGCGGCCGCCTGATCGGCGCCGCTGTCGAGCAGCGTACCGAGACGCTCCACGCGAATGCGCCGCTCTTCGCGCAACTCGGCGAGCAGCGCGTCGAGCGCGTCGACATTGCGGGCGGCCGCGGCATCCTTGATGCCTTCGCGCCACTCCATCTGCTGCATCAGGAACGCAGGCTCCATCGCAGTGTTGTTTTCCGCACCGATGTCGACACCACGCAGGGACAACAGATACGACGCGCGCTTCAGCGGATCGCGCAGCGTGCGATACGCCTCGTTCGCGCGGGTTGCCCATTGCATCGCGATGCGTTTCTGCGCATCGCCGGCCGCCGCGAAGCGGTCCGGATGCACCTGCGTCTGCACCGTCCGATAGGCGGCGTCGAGCGCCGTCTCGTCGAGCGCGAATTGCGCCGGCAGGTGAAACAGGTCGAAGTGGCTGTCTTTCAGCGAAACCATCGTCGCGTTCAATTCCGGTTCGTCGCGCGGCAAACGCCGCACATTAAAAAGGCGGCCCGTGCCGCCTCTTGCCCGCATCGCGCGGAGATCCGCGTCACACGCGGAACGATTCGCCGCAGCCGCACTCGTCCTTCACGTTCGGGTTGTTGAACTTGAACCCTTCATTCAGGCCTTCGCGGGCGAAGTCGAGCTCGGTGCCGTCGATGTACGCGAGACTCTTCGGATCGACGACCACCTTCACGCCATGGCTCTCGAACACCTGATCCTCGGGAGCCAGCTCGTCGACATACTCGAGCTTGTACGCGAGCCCCGAGCACCCGGTCGTGCGAACGCCAAGCCGCAGGCCCACACCCTTGCCGCGACGGACGAGGTATTTCTGGACGTGCTGTGCTGCTTTTTCGGTCAGTGTAATTGCCATGATGTCCTTGCCGCGGCGCGCCGATCGCGGTGCGCGGCGTTCCAGCTGGTCGCTCGATGCCGCTCAGGCTGCTGCCTGATCGCCTTCCTTGGTGTCGTGGCGCTTCTTGTAGTCGGCCACGGCTGCCTTGATCGCATCTTCCGCGAGGATCGAGCAGTGAATCTTCACCGGCGGCAGCGCGAGTTCTTCGGCGATCTGCGTGTTCTTGATCGACAGTGCTTCGTCGAGCGTCTTGCCCTTCACCCACTCGGTGACGAGCGAGCTCGACGCGATCGCCGAACCGCAACCGTACGTCTTGAACTTCGCGTCTTCGATCACGCCGTCCGCGCCGACGCGGATCTGCAGCTTCATCACGTCGCCGCAGGCCGGCGCGCCGACCATGCCCGTGCCGACCGTGTCGTCGTCCTTCGCGAACGAACCGACGTTGCGCGGGTTTTCGTAGTGATCCAGAACCTTGTTGCTGTAAGACATGACTCAGACTCCTTGACTCGTTACGTCTGCGTGCGCGAATCCGCCCGCGGGTATGTTCAATCCGGCGCTCAGTGTGCGGCCCATTCGATCGTCGACAGATCGATGCCTTCCTGGTGCATTTCCCAGAGCGGCGACAGTTCGCGCAGCTTCGCGATCTTGCTGTTCAGCAGGTTGATCACGAAATCGACTTCCTGCTCCGTCGTGAAGCGGCCGACCGTGAAGCGGATCGAGCTGTGTGCCAGCTCGTCGTTGCGGCCGAGCGCACGCAGCACGTACGACGGCTCCAGCGACGCCGACGTGCATGCGGAGCCCGACGACACCGCGACGTCCTTGATCGCCATGATCAGCGACTCGCCTTCGACGAAGTTGAAACTGATGTTGAGGTTGTGCGGGACACGGCGTTCCATGTCGCCGTTCACGTACGTTTCCTCGATCTGCGACAGGCCGCGCAGCAGCTTGTCGCGCAGCATGCGGACGCGCTCGTTTTCCGTCGCCATTTCTTCACGTGCGATGCGGAACGCTTCGCCCATGCCGACGATCTGGTGCGTCGGCAGCGTGCCCGAACGCATCCCGCGCTCATGGCCGCCGCCGTGCATCTGCGCCTCGATGCGCACACGCGGCTTGCGGCGCACGTACAGCGCGCCGATGCCCTTCGGGCCGTACGTCTTGTGTGCCGAGAACGACATCAGGTCGACCTTCAGCTTTGCGAGATCGATCCCGACCTTGCCGGTCGACTGGGCGGCGTCGACGTGGAACACGATGCCCTTCTCGCGGCAGATTTCACCGATCGTCTCGATGTCCTGGATTACGCCGATCTCGTTGTTCACGTGCATCACCGACACGAGGATCGTGTCCGGACGCAGCGCGGCCTTGAACACGTCGAGGTCGATCAGTCCGTCATCCTTCACGTCGAGGTAGGTGACGTCGAAGCCGTCGCGCTCGAGCTCGCGGCACGTGTCGAGCACGGCCTTGTGCTCGGTCTTCACCGTGACGATGTGCTTGCCCTTGCCCTTGTAGAAGTTCGCGGCACCCTTGATCGCGAGGTTGTCCGACTCCGTTGCGCCGGACGTCCAGATGATCTCGCGCGGATCCGCGTTCACGAGCGCGGCCACCTGTTCGCGCGCTTCCTCGACCGCACGCTCGGCATCCCAGCCGTACGCGTGGCTGCGCGATGCCGGGTTGCCGAACTGCTCGCGCAGGTACGGCACCATCTTGTCGACCACGCGCGGGTCGACCGGCGTCGTCGCGCTGTAATCCATGTAGATGGGCAGGTGGAGAGTCTCTTGGGTCATCTGTCGCTCCGGGAATTCTGTGCAGGGACTATGTGCGTTATGGGGTATGGCGGGCGCCTTCGCGCTCACGAACTCGCGATGTTGAACACCGAATTGGGACCGAGCGGCATCGTGCGCACCGGCTCGGCCGGTGCGGCGACGGGCTCCGGCGTGCGGCGATCGCGCAACACCGCAGGGGCGCCCTCGCGTGCGCGCTGCTGATCGACGAGATCCTGCAGCGACACGGAGTCGAGGTATTCGACCATCTTCTGGTTCAGCGTCGACCACAGCTCGTGCGTCATGCAATGGCCGTCGGGCTGCTTCGAGCCGTCGCACGTGCCTTTGCCGCCGCACTGCGTGGCGTCGAGCGGTTCATCGACCGCGATGATGATGTCGGCGACGGTGACGTCCTGCGCGCGACGCGCGAGGTTGTAGCCGCCGCCCGGGCCGCGCACGGATTCGACGATTTCATGCCTGCGCAGCTTGCCGAACAGCTGTTCGAGATACGAGAGCGAAATCCGCTGGCGCTGGCTGATGCCTGCAAGCGTCACCGGGCCCTGCTCCTGGCGCAGTGCCAAGTCAATCATCGCCGTGACGGCGAAACGGCCTTTGGTGGTGAGTCTCATGGTGTCTAGGGGACTGCAATCTTGACGATTTTGGTCAAGTATAAATATTTGACGTTTTTAGTCAAGTATCCATGTCTTTGAAAGGGTATTCGCGAAACGGTTAATGAAAACCGGCCGAAGTCAGCGCGGCACGCGCTGGCGCAGGGTGTCCAGCAAGCCGCGGCACGCGGCCTCACATTGGTCGAGCACCCGCTCGAAGCCCTGCGCGCCGCCGAAATAAGGGTCGGCAACCTCGGACGCTGTCGCGCCGGACGCGAATTCCATCAGCAGGCGCACCTTGTCGAGATGCTGCGGCGGACAGCGGCGGCGCAGCTCCGCGAGATTCGCCTCGTCCATCGCGAGCAGCAGGTCGAAGCGCTCGAAATCCGCCGCGCTCACCTGTCGTGCGCGCAGCGCCGACAGGTCGTAGCCGCGCGTGCGTGCCGCCGCCTGGGCACGGACGTCGGGCGGCTCGCCGACATGCCAGTCGCCGGTGCCGGCCGAATCGATCGCGATCCGGTCCGCCAGCGCGGCCGCATCGACCTGGTGACGCATCACGCCTTCCGCGGTGGGCGAACGGCAGATGTTGCCGAGACAGACGAAACAGATCGAAACGCGGGTCATCGCACTATCGGAAAGCCGCGGCGAACCGCGCGGGAGAAGAGCACGCCATTATACAAAGGCGACCGGAATCGCGCCGTCGCGCCACGCGACGGCGACCTGCGTCAAAGCGCCTTGGGTGCGGCGAGCACGACACCGCCGGCTGCGGCGGGCAACGGCTTCGCCACGTCGTCGACCAGCCCGAACGACACCGCACGCGCCAGTTCGGCGGATGCCTGGTGAACCGCGAGCGGGCCACGCGACGGCGCGTCGCCGACGGCGTGCAGATAAGCGGCAGCCGCGAGCGGAACGACGATTGCCAGCGGCCAGTACATCGATATTGTCTTTTTCATGATGCGGACCTCCTTGACCTCGTACCCCGAAACCCAATTCCGGGGACTACAGACGAGATTCTATAGACCGCATCTATCGAGATAAATATCCAAATAGCGAACGCACTGTTGTCGCCGGATGAACAGTCGTCAGCCGAGGTGGCTTTGCGACGCTGCGTACAGCTCGCGGAACGTGCGCCCGGTCGGGGTCGGCATGTCGCGCGTATCCATCCAGCCGCCCATCATCGGCAGGCGCCGCAGCGTGCCGCCGGCGCCCAGCCGCTCGAGGACGCGCACCGCAAGCTTCGTCGTCAGCGCGTACAGCATCGGCCGCCGCGCGACGAAACCCCATGCAGCGAGCGCCGCCCGCTCGCGCCACGGCCGCAGGTGCCGCTCGACCTGCTTCTCGCGCAGCGTGCGCAACAGATGCGACAACGGAATCCCGGCCGGGCAGACGCTGTCGCATTCTCCGCAAAGCGTCGCGGCCTGCGGCAGATCCAGCGCGCGATCGAGCCCGACGTAGCTCGGCGTCAGCACGGACCCCATCGGCCCCGGATAGACCCAGCCGTACGCATGGCCGCCGACCTTCTGGTAAACCGGACAATGGTTCATGCATGCGCCGCAGCGGATGCAACGCAGCATCTCCTGGAACTCGCCGCCGATCAGCCCCGTGCGGCCGCCGTCGACGAGCACCACGTAGTTGTGCTCGGGGCCGTCCTCGTCGTCCGGCCCGCGCGGCCCGGTCAGCAGCGAGAAATAGTTCGACGTCTTCTGCCCCGTCGCGGAGCGCGGCAGCAGGCGCATCGCGGTCGCGAGATCCTCGAGCGTCGGCAGCACCTTCTCGATACCCGTCACCGCCACGTGCACGCGCGGCATCACCGTGCACATCCCCTCGTTCCCTTCGTTCGTCACGATCGCGACCGAACCGGTCTCGGCAATCACGAAGTTGCCGCCGGTCACGCCCATGTCGGCCGACATGAAATGCGGGCGCAGCACCTCGCGCGCCTCCCGCGTCATGTCCGGAATCTCGGTGAGCCGCTCGCGGTGGTGCGTGCGCGCGAACAGGTCGGCGATCTCGTCCTTGTCCTTGTGCACGACGGGCGCGATGATGTGGCTCGGCGGCTCGTTGTCGTTGATCTGCAGGATGTATTCGCCGAGATCCGTCTCGATCGACTGCACGCCCATTTCCGCGAGTACCGCGTTCAGGCGCATTTCCTCCGACACCATCGACTTGGTCTTGATGACCTTCTTCACGTCGTGGCGGCGCGCGATGTCGGCCACGAGCCGCGCCGCGTCCGCCGTCGTTTCGGCGAACAGCACCGTCGTGCCGCGCCGCGTCGCCTCGCGCTCGAATGCCTCGAGCCACACGTCGAGGTTCTCCAGCGCGCGGTTGCGGCGCGCCTTCAGCGCGGCCCGCGTGGCCGGGAAGTCGATCGCGGTCATCGCGTCGGCGCGCGCGGACACGAACTTCGTCGACAGCTTCTTCAGGTTCTGCTGCAGGCGCTGGTCGGCCAGCTTCTGGCCGGCGCGCGCCTTGAAATGCATCGATTGGACTTGCATCGCGGTATCGGGGAAAAGTGAGCGGAACCGGGCGTCAGACGTCGCCCGCCAGCACCTGCGCGACGTGCAGCACGCGCGTGTCGCGGTCGCCGGTGCGGCGCAACCGCCCTTCGATGTTCAGCATGCAGCCGAGATCGCCGAGCACGACGGCGCCCGCGCCCGACGCGCGCACGTTCGCACACTTCTCGTCCGCGATGGCCGCCGAGATGTCGCCGTACTTCACCGCAAACGTGCCGCCGAAGCCGCAGCAGTGCTCGCAGTCCTTCATCTCGGTGACCGCGACGCCGCGCTGCGCAAGCAGCGCGCGCGGCTGTGCCTTCACGCCGAGCTCGCGCAGGCCCGAGCACGAATCGTGATAGGTGACGGGCCCCGTGAATTCACCCGGCGCGAGCGAGACCTTCGCGACGTTCGCCAGGAAATCGGTCAGTTCATGGACCCTCTGCTGGAACCGCGTGTAGCGCCCCATCAGCTCGGGGTCGTCGCGGAACAGGTCGCCGTAGTGCGCGCGGATCATCCCGCCGCATGAACCCGACGGCGCGACGACGTAATCGAACTGCTCGAACTCGCGCAGCGTCTTTTCCGCGAGATCGCGGGCGAGCGCGCGGTCGCCCGAGTTGTAGGCCGGCTGGCCGCAGCAGGTCTGCGCGGGCGGCACGATCACCTCGTAGCCGGCGTCGCGAATCAGCTTGAGCGCCGAAAAACCGATTTCCGGACGCATCAGATCGACCAGGCAGGTCACGAACAAACCGACTCGCATACGTGCTCCTTCGAGAAAACGGCTCTCATTATCCGCCGTTTGGCCGGCGAGACCAACGCCGGCTCGCGTGCAAGCCCGCCCTGCGCGAAACGAGGACTTCCTCGAACGGCGTTCGCTTTTTTCACGATACGAGATACAATCGTTGCAACACCGCTTGCCGCGTCAACCGATTTCTCCCCCGACATGAGCCAACCCACCCCGGATTCCAAAACGTCGATCCAGGTGATCGAACGCATGATGCGGTTGCTGGACGCGCTCGCCGCGCACAGTGACCCCGTGAGCCTGAAGGAACTTGCGCAGCGCACGGAGCTGCACCCGTCTACGGCGCACCGCATCCTCAACGACATGGTGACCTGCCGCCTCGTCGACCGCTCCGATCCCGGCACGTATCGCCTCGGCATGCGGCTGCTGGAGCTCGGCAACCTCGTGAAGGCACGCCTGTCGGTACGCGACGCGGCGCTGATGCCGATGCGCGAGCTGCACCGTCTCACCGGGCAGACCGTGAACCTGTCGGTGCGCCAGGGCGACGAGATCGTCTACATCGAGCGCGCGTATTCGGAGCGCTCGGGGATGCAGGTCGTCCGTGCGATCGGCGGCCGCGCGCCGCTGCACCTCACGTCGGTCGGCAAGCTGTTCCTTGCAGCCGACGAAACGTCGCGCGTGCGCGCCTATGCGACGCGCACGGGGCTGTCCGGCCACACGCAGAACAGCATCACCGATATCGCGAAGCTCGAGCGCGAGCTGACGATCGTCCGCCAGCAATCGTGCGCACGCGACAACGAGGAACTGGAGCTCGGCGTGCGCTGTATCGCGGCCGGCATCTACGACGATTCGGGCAAGCTCGTCGCGGGCCTGTCGCTGTCGGCGCCGGCCGATCGTCTCCAGGATGCGTGGCTCGGCCAGTTGAGCCGTACTGCCCTCACCATTTCGGAATCGCTCGGCTACCGGCCGGAAAACGCGAAGGAACTGGACGGCCTGCAGCGGCAGGCCTGAACCGCCGCCGCGCGATTCATTGGACGAAAAAAAGCCCCGCGACGCGGGGCTTTTTGCTGGATGCGGCTTTTCAGGTGCCGCCGTTCGACGCATTGGCCGCCGTCAGGCGCTCGCCGCCGCCGGCGTCGAGCCAGTTGCGCAGGCGCGCCGCGTCGGCGAAACGCGAATACTTGCCGAACGAATCGAGCAGCACCATCACCATCGGCCGGCCGTGGATCGTCGCCTGCATCACGAGGCATTCGCCCGCTTCGTTGATGAAGCCCGTCTTCTGCAGACCGATGTCCCACGAGCCGTTGCCGCGGATCAGCGCGTTCGTGCTGTTGTAGGCGAGATTGCGCTTGCCCGTGTACACCTCGTAGCTGCGATCGGTCGAGAACTGACGGATCATCGGGTACTGGTACGCCGCATTGACCATCTTCACCAGATCGCGCGCGCTCGACACGTTCGAGCTCGACAGGCCGGTCGAATTCTCGAAATGGGTATCGGCCATGCCGAGCGACTTCGCCTTCGCGTTCATCGCGGCGATGAACGCCGGACGACCGCCCGGGTAATAACGCGACAGCGCGGCGGCCGCGCGGTTTTCCGACGCCATCAGCGCGATGTGCAGCATGTCTTCACGCGACAGCACCGAGCCGACCGACAGGCGCGAGCCCGTGCCCTTCTCGTAGTCGCGATCTTCGTCGGTGACTTCGATCTGGTCGGCCATCGGCGCCTTCGAGTCGAGCACGACCATCGCGGTCATCAGCTTCGAGATCGACGCGATCGGCACGACGGCGTGCGAATTCTTGTCGAACAGCGGCTCGCCGGAATTCTGGTCGACGACGTACGCGACGCTCGAACGCAGCGCGAGCGCGTCCGGCGTGTCGTGCAGGCCGAACGCCTGGCCGACGCTCTGCCGGCGCGGCTGGAACGCGACCTTGCGAACCGCGCCGTGGTGGCGCACGTTCGCGGCAAGCGTCGCGCGCTTGCGTGCCGATTTCGCGCGCGGCGCGTCGTCGGCGGACGCCGATTTCACCGACTTCTTCGCGGACGAAGCAGTCGCTTTCTTCTTGGCGGCTTGCTGGGTCTTCGCAGTGGCGGCAAAAGCGTCAGCGGGCGTGACGGACGCGGTGGTCGCCAGCAAGGCGACAGCGACCGACACAGCCGTGCCGAGCGTCATGCTCTGCAACAATCTGCGCGGTGAAAACGATTCGGCTTTCATTGGGGTCTGGACAAAGCGGGCGGGAGGTTTCCGCAAGTGTAGTTAAAGCTGAAAAAAAGAGCAATATTAGGCACTTACCGATCGTCGTTAAACCGGAATGTAAGCGTCATCGAAGCTTCGATCGATCGACACCCCCGCCCCCATCAAAAAAAATCATGACGGGTGCACAGCCCCACAGTGCTCGTATCCCGATTACCCCTCGGTTAATTGAGATAACGTCACTTCGGAGGCGATTTAAAGCGGGGAAACTACGTATCCGGCGCTCGGAGCGCCAAACTGCGCGCGTGTCGGGCCCTGGCGAAGGCACTTCGCCCCGAGCCGCACGAAACGGCGCGCTTTTCGACAAGAACAAGAGCACAACGTTCCACCCCCCTGTCAGGTTTACCTGCGCGCGATCCTGGTGCGGCCGACGTGCGCGCGGTGCGTGCGCACCATGTGGGAAAGCGCGTGGAACCGTTTCCTTAACGCGACGATAACTCGTTGTTTTATCGATAATTTGTCGCGATTGTGCAACGCACAAAAAATACTTGACATCCGTTTTCTCTGCCCTAAAATAGGCCTCATTGCTGCGTTGCACAAAGCACGCGCATCCGAGGTTCCCCGTCGTAGTGCCCTTTACCCTGCGATCGACGCGATCGCTTTTCAGGAGCTGGACATGTCCTTGCTGACCCCCGAGCAAATCGCCGCTGCACAGAAAGCCAACCTCGAAAGCCTGTTCGGTCTGACGACCAAGGCGTTCGAAGGCGTCGAAAAGCTGATCGAACTCAACCTGCAGGTCGTGAAGTCGACGCTGGCCGAAGGCCAGGAAAACGCACAGCGCCTGCTGTCGGTGAAGGACGCACAGGAACTGATCGCACTGCAAGCCAGCCTGTCGCAGCCGGTCGCGGAAAAGGTGCTGTCGTACGGTCGTCACCTGTACGAAATCGCATCGTCGACGCAAGCCGAGTTCGCGAAGGTTGCAGAAGCGCAATTCGAAGAGCAGAACAAGAAGGTCCAGGCACTCGTCGACAACGTCGCGAAGAACGCCCCGGCCGGTTCGGAAACGGCTGTCGCCGCACTGAAGTCGGCACTGAACGCCGCGAACACCACGTACGAAACGGTTCAGAAGGCCACGAAGCAAGCCGTCGAAATCGCTGAAACGAACTTCAACGCCGCTGCTGCCGTCGCAACGAAGGCTGCCAGCGCCGCTGCATCGCGCCGCGCAACCAAGCCGGCTGCGTAAGCCAGCGCTTCCGTCGCTCCGGAAAGGCCGCGCCCAGCGCGGCTTTTCTTTTTTGGGGCGCGACCGACGCGGCTGCGGGAGCTCGACGGTCCTGTCGGCTCCGCTGCATCCGGTCCTTGCGCGATCATCCGGACAGCGTCGCCCCGCCCCCGACTGAACAAACGCAAAAAACGGCGCTTCCCCGATTTGCGGGAAGCGCCGTTTTGCTGTGCCGGCGCGCGGCGGCGCCGGCGGCATTGCAGCGATGCGTTACTTCTTGCGCTGCGGCGGCAGGTCCGTACAGACGCCTTCGTACAGTTCGGCGGCCATGCCGACCGATTCGCCGAGCGTCGGGTGCGGATGGATCGTCTTGCCGATGTCTTCCGCGTCCGCGCCCATCTCGACGGCGAGGCACACTTCGCTGATCAGGTCGCCCGCGTTCAGGCCGACGATGCCGCCGCCGATCACGCGATGGGTTTCCTCGTCGAAGATCAGCTTCGTGAAGCCTTCGTCGCGGCCGTTCGCGATCGCGCGGCCCGATGCGGCCCACGGGAACACCGCCTTGCCGTACTTGATGCCTTCGGCCTTGCACTGGTCTTCCGTCTTGCCGGCCCACGCCACTTCCGGATCGGTGTAGGCCACCGACGGGATCTGCAGTGCATCGAAATACGCCTTCTCGCCGTGCGCGGCTTCCGCTGCGACGTGGCCTTCATGCACGGCCTTGTGCGCGAGCATCGGCTGGCCGACGACGTCGCCGATCGCGAAGATGTGCGGGACGTTCGTGCGCATCTGCTTGTCGACGTCGATAAAGCCGCGATCCGTGACGGCGACGCCCGCCTTGTCGGCGCCGATCTTCTTGCCGTTCGGGCTGCGGCCGACCGCGACCAGCACGAGGTCGTAGCGCTGCGCTTCCGCCGGGGCCTTCTCGCCCTCGAACTTCACGTAGATGCCGTCTTCCTTCGCTTCCGCGCCGACCGTCTTGGTCTTCAGCATCACGTTGCCGAAGCGCTTCGCGTTGTACTTTTCCCAGACCTTCACGAGATCGCGGTCCGCGCCCATCATCAGGCCGTCCATCATTTCGACGACGTCGATCTCGGCGCCGAGCGTCGAGTACACCGTCGCCATTTCGAGGCCGATGATGCCGCCGCCGATCACGAGCATGCGCTTCGGCAGCTGGCGCAGTTCGAGCGCGCCGGTCGAATCGACGACGCGCGGGTCTTCCGGCATGAACGGCAGCTTCACGGCCTGCGAGCCCGCCGCGATGATCGCCTGCTTGAACCTGACGACCTTCTTGCCGTTTTCGCCCTGCACTTCCATGTGGAACGGATCGACGAATGCGCCGACGCCCGTGACCACTTCGACCTTGCGTGCCTTGGCCATGCCGGCGAGGCCCGTCGTCAGTTTCTTGACGACGCCGCCCTTGAAGTCGCGCAGCTTGTCGAGATCGATTTCCGGCTTGCCGAACGTGATGCCGTGCGATGCGAGCGCCGCGGCTTCCTCGACGACGAGCGACGTGTGCAGCAGCGCTTTCGACGGGATGCAGCCCACGTTCAGGCACACGCCGCCGAGCGTCGAATAGCGTTCGACGAGCACCGTCTTCATACCGAGGTCGGCTGCGCGGAACGCGGCCGAATAGCCGCCGGGGCCGGCGCCGAGCACGAGCATGTCGCACTCGATGTCGGCGGCGCCGGCATAGCTGCCTGCCTGCGGCGCGGCCGCCGGAGCGGCTGCGGGCGCGGCCGGCGCTGCGGGCTTGGCCGGCTCGGCGGCCTTCGCGGGCGCCGCGGCAGCGGCTGCCGCTTCGACGATGGCGATGACGGTGCCTTGCGAGACTTTCTCGCCGGCCTTGACCTTGACTTCCTTGACGGTGCCGGCGACGTCGCTGGGCACTTCCATGGAGGCTTTGTCCGATTCGAGCGTGATGAGCGTCTGCTCTTTTTCGATCACGTCGCCCGGCTTCACGTTGACTTCGATGACATCGACGCCGCTGAAATCGCCGATATCCGGAACCTTGACTTCGATGAGACTCATTACTGTCCCCTTCTTGATTAGCTGCAGACAGAGAGAGGGAGAAACTCGCGAGTGAACTACGGCCTGACTGGAGAACGGGGGCATGGGCAGAACCACCTTTGCCGTCCGCCCAAGGACGCGCCTTTCTTTTGGTTACTTTTCTTTGGCAAGACAAAGAAAAGTGACCGCCGCCCCGCGCAGGGGCGACGCTAGCAGACCGTCATGAAAGCCAGTTCAACGACGAGGCGCGGATAACCGACAGAAAACCCACGCCCCTGCGAGAAACGCCCACGCTCATCAAAGAATCACTCGACGGAAGTCGCCCAGGAGCGCGCCGAGATACGCATTGAACCGCGCGGCTTCCGCGCCATCGATCACGCGATGGTCGTACGACAGCGACAGCGGCAGCGTCAGGCGCGGCACGAACTGCTTGCCGTCCCACACCGGCTTCATCTGCCCGCGCGACAACCCGAGGATCGCCACTTCCGGCGCGTTGATGATCGGCGTGAAATTGGTGCCGCCGATCCCGCCGAGCGACGAGATCGAGAAGCAGCCGCCCTGCATCTGGTCCGGCTTCAGCTTGCCGTCGCGGGCGGCCTTCGACAGCTCGGCCATTTCCTTCGCGATATCGACGAGCCCTTTCTTGTCCGCATCGCGGATCACCGGCACGACGAGGCCGTTCGGCGTGTCCGCGGCAAAACCGATGTGGTAGTACTGCTTGAACACCAGGTTGTCGCCGTCGAGGCTCGCGTTGAAGGTCGGGAATTTCTTCAGCGCGGCGACGACCGCCTTGATCACGAACGCGAGCATCGTGAACTTCACGCCCGCCTTTTCGTGCTCCTTGTTCAGTTGCACGCGCAGCGCTTCGAGCTCGGTGATGTCCGCTTCGTCGTTGTTCGTGACGTGCGGAATCATCACCCAGTTGCGATGCAGGTTCGCGCCCGAGATCTTCTTGATGCGCGACAGCGGCTTCGCCTCGAACGGGCCGAACTTCGAGAAATCGACCTTCGGCCACGGCAGCAGGTTCAGCTCGCCGCCGCCTGCCGGCGCGGCTGCCGCGCCCGGTGCCGCGCGCTGGCCGGTCATCACGCCCTTCACGAAGCCCGTGACGTCTTCCTTCGTGATACGGCCCTTCGGACCCGAGCCCTGCACGCGCGCGACTTCGACACCGAGTTCGCGCGCGAACTTGCGCACCGACGGCGATGCGTGGCTGGCGCGGTATTCGCCCGACGGCGCGGCGGCCGGTGCGGGTGCCGCAGCCGGAGCCGGCGCAGCCTTCGGCGCGGGCGCCGCGGCGGCCGGGGCCGGAGCGGCTGCGGCCGCCGGCGCGCTCGCCTGCGGCGCCGCTGCGGCGGCCGGCGCACCTGCGGCTTCGAGCAGCACGATCAGCGTGCCTTCCGACACCGAATCACCCACCTTGACCTTGATTTCCTTCACGACGCCCGCTGCCGGGCTCGGCACGTCCATCGTCGCCTTGTCCGACTCGAGCGTGACGAGCGACTGCTCCTTCTCGACCGTGTCGCCGACCTTCACGCCGATCTCGATCACCGGCACGTCCTTGTAGTCGCCGATGTCCGGCACCTTCACTTCGAGCGTGCCGCCGGCTGCTGCCGGTGCGGCAGCCGGCGCCGGAGCGGGCGCCGCCGCCGGGGCCGCGGCCGGCGCAGCCGCGCCGTTGGCCTGCGCCGCGGCGGCGCCTTCGAGCAGGATGATCAGCGAGCCTTCCGACACGGAATCGCCCACCTTGACCTTGATTTCCTTCACGACGCCGCCTACCGGGCTCGGCACGTCCATCGTCGCCTTGTCCGACTCGAGCGTGACGAGCGACTGCTCGGGCTCGACCGTGTCGCCGACCTTCACGCGCATCTCGATGACCGGCACGTCCTTGTAATCGCCGATGTCCGGCACCTTCACTTCGATCGCTTGACTCATCTGTTTCTGTCTCCATGGCCGCGCGCGCTCCTCGCGGGAGCGACGCGCGGCATCACACGGCGTGTGCGTTAAACGGTCATCGGGTTGGGCTTCGACGGATCGAGGTTGTACTTGGCGATCGCGTCCGCGACCACCTTGCGCTCGATCGTGCCCTCGTCGGCCAGCGCGTTGAGCGCGGCGACGGTGACCCAGTGACGGTCGACTTCGAAGAAGTGACGCAGCTTCTCGCGGGTATCCGAGCGGCCGAAACCGTCGGTGCCCAGCACGACGAAGCGGCGATCGATCTGGCCGCGGATCTGGTCGACCAGCGCGCGAACGTAGTCGGTCGACGCGATGACCGGGCCCTGCGTGTCCTTCAGGCACTTCTGCACGTGCGACAGGCGACGCTCCTCGGTCGGATGGAGCAGGTTCCAGCGCTCGACCTGGTGGCCTTCACGCGCCAGCTCGGTGAAGCTCGGCACGCTCCACAGGTCGGCGGCGACACCCCAGTCGTTCTTCAGCAGGTCGGCGGCAGCGATCACTTCGTTGAAGATCGTGCCCGCGCCGAGCAGTTGAACGCGCGGCGCCTTCTTGTCGGCGTCGGCCTTCCTGAACGCGTACATGCCCTTGATGATGTCGGCCGCCACGTGCTCGCCCTGCGGAATCGCCGGGTGCTCGTAGTTCTCGTTCATCACCGTGATGTAGTAGTACACGTCTTCCTGGTCCTGCACCATGCGGCGCAGGCCGTCCTGGACGATCACCGCGAGTTCGTAGCCGAAGGTCGGGTCGTAGCTCACGCAGTTCGGCACCGATGCCGCCCACAGGAGCGAGTGGCCGTCTTCGTGCTGCAGGCCTTCGCCGTTCAGCGTCGTGCGGCCCGCGGTACCGCCGAGCAGGAAGCCGCGCGAACGCATGTCGCCCGCGGCCCATGCCAGGTCGCCGATCCGCTGGAAGCCGAACATCGAATAGAAGATGTAGAACGGCACCATGATCTCGCCGTGCGTCGAATACGACGTCGCCGCCGCGATCCAGTCGCACATGCCGCCTGCTTCGTTGATGCCTTCCTGCAGGATCTGGCCGGTCTCCGATTCCTTGTAGAACATCAGCTGGTCGGAATCTTCCGGCACGTACTTCTGGCCCTGCTGGTTCCAGATACCGATCTGGCGGAACAGGCCTTCCATGCCGAACGTACGCGATTCGTCCGGGACGATCGGCACGACGCGCTTGCCGAGCGCCTTGTCCTTCAGCAGGATGTTCAGGATCCGCACGAACGCCATCGTCGTCGAGATCTCGCGGCCCTCGCCCGTGCCCTTCAGCAGCGGTTCGAACGCGTCGAGCGCCGGCACCGGCAGCGACGTCGCCTTCTCGCGGCGATGCGGCAGGTAGCCGCCGAGATCCATGCGCTGCTTGCGCATGTATTCGAGTTCCTTCGAGCCTTCCTCGAACTTCAGGTACGGCACGTCGGCGATCTGCTCGTCGGTGATCGGCAGGCGGAACTGGTCACGGAACTTCTTCAGTTGCTCGACCGGCAGCTTCTTCTGCTGGTGCGTGATGTTCATCGCCTGGCCCGATTCGCCCATCCCGTAGCCCTTGATGGTCTTCGCGAGAATGACGGTCGGCGCGCCCTTCGTGTTCGTGGCTTCGTGGAAAGCCGCGTAGATCTTGTGCGGATCGTGGCCGCCGCGGTTCAGCGCCCAGATGTCGTCGTCGGACCAGTCCGCGACGAGCGCCTTCAGTTCAGGCGTGTTGAAGAAGTGCTCGCGCACGAACGCGCCCGACTCCGACTTGTACGTCTGGTACTCGCCGTCGACGACTTCCATCATGCGGCGCATCAGTGCGCCCGTCTTGTCGCGGGCGAACAGCGCGTCCCAGCGGCTGCCCCAGATCACCTTGATCACGTTCCAGCCGGCGCCGCGGAATTCCGATTCCAGTTCCTGGATGATCTTGCCGTTGCCGCGCACCGGGCCGTCGAGACGCTGCAGGTTGCAGTTGATCACGAACACGAGGTTGTCGAGCTTTTCGCGGCTCGCCATGCCGATCGCGCCGAGCGATTCCGGCTCGTCCGTCTCGCCGTCGCCGAGGAATGCCCACACCTTGCGGCCTTCCGTCTTCGCGATGCCGCGCGCTTCCAGATACTTCATGAAGCGTGCCTGGTAGATCGCCATGATCGGGCCGAGGCCCATCGACACGGTCGGGAACTGCCAGAAGTCGGGCATCAGCCACGGGTGCGGGTACGACGAAATGCCGTTGCCGTCGACTTCCTGGCGGAAGTTGTCGAGCTGCTCTTCCTTCAGGCGGCCGAGCAGGAATGCGCGCGAGTACACGCCCGGCGACGAGTGGCCCTGCACGAACACGAGATCGCCGCCGTGCTGCTCGGACGCTGCGTGCCAGAAATGGTTGTAGCCGACGTCATAGAGCGTCGCGGCCGACGCGAACGACGCGATGTGGCCGCCGACGTTCGTGTCCTTGCCTGCACGCAGCACCATCGCCAGCGCGTTCCAGCGCGTGTACGAACGGATGCGGTGCTCGATGTCCTGGTCGCCCGGGATCTTCGCCTGGGCTTCGACCGGAATCGTGTTGATGTACGGGGTATTGGCGGAGAACGGCAGGTGTTCGCCGTGCATGCGGGCGAATTCGATCTGCTTTTCGATCAGGTAATGCGCGCGGCCGGTGCCCACGGAGGAGATCACGCCATCGAGCGACTCCAGCCACTCGACGGTTTCTTGCGGGTCGTCGTCATGTTCGGCGGCGACATATTTCATCACTTCGTTCGGTACAGCGGACATTCTCGTCTCCTGGGGTCCTGGAATGTGAGGATCGCTCTCGTGCAGACGACGCGACGCGACCGGCTGCGGGCAAGCTCCAGCGGATTGTAATGAGCGTGCGCGGGCCTGCGCAACAAAATTTTCGAATTGTGAGATCTTTTCTCGCAATGCGAAATATTGCTGCGCTGCACCCATATTTCGGGGCTCTCCGGCGGGTCCCGGCGGAACAAATCCGTTTCCGTTCAACATATCCGGTATAGGTTTTCCATGTATTGCGCTGCGCTACAATCCTGCCATGTTGACCGATCGGCTTTTCGCACGCTCGGCGCGACCGTCGGGCCCGCCGGCGGAGTCGCAGCCGTCCCGTTGGCACCACGGACCGTGGTGGTCCAATTCCTATTTGCTGACGCCACTGCTGTCGATCCTCGTGTTCCTGGTGGTGATGAGCCTCATCCTGTGGAGCCTCAACCGCCGCGAACAGCAGCAGCAGGAAGACACCCTGTTCCGTAACGTCGCGTGGGCGCAGCAGCAGATCCGCCTGTCGATGACGGGTGCGCAGGAACAGCTCCAGGCATTGTCGCGCGATCTCGCGTCCGGCCGTCTCGACCAGAACGCGTTCCAGATGGCCGTCGCGGACGTGATGCAGACGCATCCGGAAATCCTCTACCTGAACTGGTACACGTCGCCCGGCGTGCAGCGCTGGCCGACCGTGCATCCGCCGCTGCTCGGCCAGCGGCTCGCGAAGCCCGGCGAAGCGCAGATGCAGGACGCCGTGCGCGGCGCGTACGACGAGGCGCGCAGCACGCGCCGCCAGGCCTATTCGCCGCTGATCTACGACGACTTCGGCAACGGCTTCATCACGCTGCAGACGCCCGTGATGCGCGGCGACCGCGAGTACCTCGGCTCGATCGCCGCGGTGTTCTCGGTCGAAGGCATCCTGAAGCACGACATCCCGCAGGAGCTGTCGTCGAAGTACAAGATCTCGATCACCGACGCGAACAACCGCGAGTTGTCGTCCACGTCGACGCGCCCGCGCCTGCCGCGCGACTCGCACTACGACCTGCCGCTCGATCCGCCCGGCCAGGGGCTGACCGTGCGCGTGTACGCATTCCCGCAGCTCACGAACCTCACCAACAACACGCTCGTATGGCTCGTGGCGGGCCTGTCGTGCTTCGTGCTGTGGAGCCTCTGGAGCCTGTGGAAGCACACGCGCCAGCGCTTCGAGGCGCAGCAGGCGCTGTACGCGGAAGCGTTCTTCCGCCGCGCGATGGAGAATTCGGTGCTGATCGGCATGCGCGTGCTCGACATGCACGGCCGCATCACGCACGTGAACCCCGCGTTCTGCCGGATGACGGGCTGGGACGAGACCGACCTCGTCGGCAAGGTCGCGCCGTTTCCGTACTGGCCGCGCGACGCCTACCCGGAAATGCAGCGCCAGCTCGACATGACGCTGCGCGGCAAGGCGCCGAGCTCGGGCTTCGAGCTGCGCGTGCGGCGCAAGAACGGCACGCTGTTCCATGCGCGCCTGTACGTGTCGCCGCTGATCGACAGTTCGGGCCGCCAGACCGGCTGGATGTCGTCGATGACCGACATCACCGAACCGAAGCGTGCGCGCGAGGAACTCGCGGCCGCGCACGAGCGCTTCACGACGGTGCTCGAAAGCCTCGACGCCGCGGTGTCGGTACTGGCCGCCGACGAAGCCGAGCTGCTGTTCGCGAACCGCTACTACCGCCACCTGTTCGGCATTCGCCCGGACGGCCATCTCGAGCTGTCGGGCGGCGGCTTCGACCGCGCGCAGGCCTCGTCCGACTCGATCGACATGGTCGACGCGTTCGCGGGCCTGCCGGCCGCCGCGCTGACGAGCAGCACGGCGGACGCGCAGGAAGTGTACGTCGAGAGCATCCAGAAGTGGTTCGAGGTGCGCCGCCAGTACATCCAGTGGGTGGACGGCCACCTCGCGCAGATGCAGATCGCGACCGACATCACGACCCGCAAGAAGGCGCAGGAACTCGCGCACCAGCAGGAAGAAAAACTGCAGTTCACGAGCCGATTGATGACGATGGGCGAAATGGCGTCGTCGATTGCTCACGAATTGAACCAGCCGCTCGCTGCGATCAACAACTACTGTTCGGGCACGCTCGCGCTCGTGAAGAGCGGCCGCGGCACGCCGGAGACGCTGCAGCCCGCGCTGGAAAAGACCGCGCAGCAGGCGCTGCGCGCCGGGATGATCGTCAAGCGGATCCGCGAATTCGTGAAGCGCAGCGAACCGAAGCGCCAGCCGGCGCGGGTCGCGGACATCGTCGCCGACGCGGTCGGGCTCGCCGAAATCGAGGCCAGGAAGCGCAGGATCCGGATCGTCACGGAAATCCTCGCAAGAATGCCTATTATTTATGTCGACCCCGTGCTGATCGAGCAGGTGCTCGTGAACCTGATGAAGAACGCGGCCGAGGCGATGGCCGACGTGAAGCCGGCGTCGGCGGACGGCGTGATCCGCGTCATCGCCGACATCGAAGCGGGATTCGTCGACATCCGCGTGATCGACCAGGGCCCGGGCGTCGACGAAGCGACCGCCGAGCGCCTGTTCGAACCGTTTTACAGCACCAAGTCCGACGGCATGGGCATGGGGCTGAACATCTGCCGTTCGATCATCGAATCGCATCGGGGGCGTCTGTGGGTGGTCAACAACGTCGAGCCGGATGGCCGCATTTCCGGCGCGACGTTCCACTGCAGCCTGCCCATTGGGGAACCCGCTGATCTCGGCCAAGGGGGGCGCGAGGCATCGGCATCACATACCGTTACGGGAGAACTATGAATAGCCCTGTCACCACCACTCAGGAAACCGTCTTCGTCGTCGACGACGACGAGGCCGTACGGGACTCGCTGCGCTGGCTGCTGGAGGCGAACGGCTATCGCGTGCAATGCTTCTCGAGCGCCGAGCAGTTCCTCGATGCGTACCAGCCGGCGCAGCAGGCCGGCCAGATCGCGTGCCTGATCCTCGACGTGCGGATGTCGGGCATGAGCGGTCTCGAGCTGCAGGAACGCCTGATCGCCGACAATGCCGCGCTGCCGATCATCTTCGTCACGGGCCACGGCGACGTGCCGATGGCCGTGTCGACGATGAAAAAGGGTGCGATGGACTTTATCGAGAAACCGTTCGACGAAGCCGAGTTGCGCAAGCTCGTCGAGCGGATGCTCGACAAGGCCCGAAGCGAAAGCAAGAGCGTCCAGGAGCAGCGTGCCGCGAGCGAACGCCTGTCGAAGCTGACCGCGCGCGAGCAGCAGGTGCTCGAACGGATCATCGCGGGCCGCCTGAACAAGCAGATCGCCGACGATCTCGGCATCAGCATCAAGACGGTCGAAGCGCACCGCGCGAACATCATGGAAAAGCTCAACGTCAACACGGTGGCCGACCTGCTGCGCCTCGCGCTGTCGAAGAAGCAGGCCTGAGCCCCGTCGCGGCCCGGCTGAGCCTGCCGGGCCCGCGCGCCGCCCCGCCCCGACGCGGCCTGACCGCAGGGCGGCGACTTCACTTTCGGGCGGCAGGCGATCCTGCCGCAGGCGATCCCGCGGCCCGCCGATGACGCTTTCCGTGTATTCACTGTCGGACGACGGCAGGCGACCGGTATAATTGCGTGCTTTGCTGCGGCGCACCCCGACGCGCCGCACGCCCGCATTCCAACTTCCCGGCAGGACCACCACCATGACAGCCCTCCTCATCGACGGCAACGCCCTCTCGAAGACCTTGCGCGCGCAGGCCGCCGAACGCGCCGCCGCCCTGACCGCACGCGGCCACCAGCCCGGTCTCGCGGTGATCCTCGTCGGCGCCAACCCGGCGAGCGAAGTCTACGTGCGCAACAAGATCAAGGCGTGCGAGGACAACGGCTTCTTCTCGCTGAAGGATGCGTACCCGGCCACGCTGTCGGAAGCCGACCTGCTCGCACGCATCGACGAGTTGAACCGCGACCCGAAGATCCACGGCATCCTCGTCCAGCTGCCGCTGCCCGCGCACATCGACAGCCACAAGGTGATCGAGGCGATCGCGCCGGAGAAGGACGTCGACGGCTTCCACATCGCGAACGCCGGCGCGCTGATGACCGGCAAGCCGCTGTTCCGCCCGTGCACGCCGTACGGCGTGATGAAGATGTTCGAGGCGCACGACATCCCGCTGCAGGGTGCGAACGCGGTCGTGATCGGCCGCTCGAACATCGTCGGCAAGCCGATGGCGATGATGCTGCTCGACGCCGGCGCGACCGTGACGATCTGCCACAGCAAGACGCGCGACCTCGCCGCGCACACGCGGCAGGCCGATGTCGTGGTCGCCGCGGTCGGCAAGCGCAACATCCTGACGGCCGACATGGTGAAGCCCGGCGCGACGGTGATCGACGTCGGCATGAACCGCGACGACGCGGGCAAGCTGTGCGGCGACGTCGACTTCGCGGGCGTGAAGGATGTGGCGGGCCACATCACGCCGGTGCCGGGCGGCGTCGGCCCGATGACCATCACGATGCTGCTGATCAACACGATCGAAGCCGCCGAGCGCGCCGCCGCGGCCGCTTGACCATCCCCCTCCCGCCGGCGCGCGTCTGCGTGCCGGCATCCGGCCGGCCGCCGTCGGGCGTGTTCCGGCCCCGCGCCAATCGCGCCGTTAGAAACTAACGATTGGAAAGCGCGCGATGCGCCCCAATAATGTCGATATCGGGCGCTCCGCCGCGCCCTCCCCTCCATCACCCCGGTTCATCCGGCAACAGACAGGGAGTCTTATGTCCGCCAGCGCCAACACCAACCCGCTTCTCGACTTCTCGGGCCTGCCCCGCTTCGGCGAGATCCG
Organism: Burkholderia cepacia; assembly: GCF_001718835.1. NCBI lineage: Bacteria > Pseudomonadati > Pseudomonadota > Betaproteobacteria > Burkholderiales > Burkholderiaceae > Burkholderia > Burkholderia cepacia. The sequence continues at coordinate 2,534,046 of NZ_CP013443.1, forward strand.
CCCGGAACACGTGACGCCCGCGCTCGACACGCTGCTCGATGCCGCCAACCGCGCGGTCGAGACGGCAAGCGCGACCGCGACGCCGGCAACCTGGGCGGATGTCGTCGAGACGGTCGAGCACGCGACAGAGCCGCTCGGTCGCGCGTGGGGCATCGTCGGCCACCTGAACGCGGTCGCCGATACACCCGAACTGCGGGCCGCCTACGGCGAAAACCTGCCGCGCGTGACCGAATTCTGGTCGAGCGTCGGCCAGAACCTCGCGCTGTACGAGAAGTACAAGGCGATCGCCGCGAGTGCCGAATACGCAACGCTGTCCACCGAACGCAAAAAGATCCTCGACAACGCGCTGCGCGACTTCCGCCTGTCGGGCGCCGAGCTGCCCGAGGATCAGAAGCCGCGCTTCGCCGAACTGCAGGAACAGCAGGCCGCGCTGTCGAAGGCCTTCTCCGATCACGTGCTCGACGCGACCAACGCGTACGCCTACATCGTGCAGGACGACGCAGAACTGGCCGGCCTGCCCGGCGACGCGATCGAGGCCGCCCGCGAAGCCGCGCAAAAGGACGGCAAGGAAGGCTGGAAATTCACGCTGCACTTCCCGTCGTACTTCCCGGTGCTGCAATACGCCGACAACCGTGCGCTGCGCGAGACGCTCTACCGCGCCTATGCGACGCGCGCGTCGGAACTCGGGCCGCAGTACGGCGACGGCAAGGCCGAATGGGACAACACGGCGATCGTCACCGATGCGCTGAAGCTGCGCCGCGAAGAAGCGCAGATGCTCGGCTACCGCAACTTCGCCGAAGTGTCGCTCGCACCGAAGATGGCCGAGTCGCCGCAGCAGGTGATCGCGTTCCTCGAGGATCTCGCGACGCGCGCGCGTCCGCATGCGGAAAAGGACTGGGACGAGCTGCGCACGTTCGCCGCGAAGGAACTCGGCCTCGCCGAACTCGCGCCGTGGGACATCGCCTACGCGGCCGAGAAGCTGCGCCAGCAGCGCTACGCGTTCTCGGAGAACGAGGTCAAGCAGTACTTCCCGGAGCCGGCCGCGCTGAAGGGCCTGTTCACCGTCACCGAGACGCTGTTCGGCGTCCAGATCAAGCCGGACGATGCGCCGGTGTGGCACAAGGACGTGCGCTTCTTCCGCGTCGAGAACCGCGACGGCTCGCTCGTCGCGCAGTTCTATCTCGACCTGTACGCGCGCGAAGGCAAGCGCGGCGGCGCGTGGATGGACGACGCGCGTTCGCGCGCGAAGCGCGGCAGCACCGTGCAGACGCCGGTCGCGTACCTGACCTGCAACTTCTCGGCACCGGTCGGCGGCAAGCCCGCATGCTTCACGCACGACGAAGTCATCACGCTGTTCCATGAATTCGGCCACGGGCTGCACCACATGCTCACGCGCGTCGACGAGCTCGGCGTGTCGGGCATCAACGGCGTCGAATGGGATGCCGTCGAGCTGCCGTCGCAGTTCATGGAAAACTTCTGCTGGGAATGGGACGTGCTGTCGTCGATGTCGTCGCACGTCGACACGGGCGCCGCGCTGCCGCGCGAGCTGTTCGACAAGATGATCGCCGCGAAGAACTTCCAGAGCGGGCTCGGCACGCTGCGCCAGATCGTGTTCTCGATGTTCGACATGCTGCTGCACGTCGACTTCGACCCGGCAGGCGCCACCGGCGTGACCGCCTTCGCGCGCGAGATCAACGAACGCTATCACGTGATCCCGCAAGCCGCGTTCTCGCGCTGGCCGAACACGTTCAGCCACATCTTCGCGGGCGGCTACGCGGCCGGCTACTACAGCTACAAGTGGGCCGAGGTGCTGTCGGCCGATGCGTACGCGGCGTTCGAGGAAGCGGCTGCCGCGAGCGGCAGCGTGCTCGACGCGGCGACCGGCACGCGCTATCGCCGCGAAATCCTCGAGGTCGGCGGCAGCCGCCCGGCGATGGATTCGTTCAAGGCATTCCGCGGCCGCGAGCCGCAGATCGATGCGCTGCTGCGCCACAACGGGATGGCCGCACCCGCGCACTGAGCGCCCCGCCCGTTTTGCACGCATCGATGACGACGGCACCGCAATGCGCGGTGCCGTTTTTCATGACGCCGGCGGCTCGGGTTCGAACAGCGAGAACTGCCCGTGGCGCTCGGCGGTATCCTCGTCGATGCGCACGCCGACGCCGAGCAGCCGCACCGCCTGCGCACGCCGTTGCAGCCCCTTCGCGAGCAGCGTGACGGCCGTATCCGCATGCGTCGCGTCGGCCACGCACTCGACCGTCGTCCGCTGGAAATCGGCAAAGCGGATCTTCACGTACAGCTTGCGGATCGAGCGCGCGGCGCCCGCCCGCGCGATACGCGCGTCGAGCTGGACGGTCAGCTTGCGAATCTCGGCCGCGCACTGCTCGAGCGTCGTCAGGTCGGTGACGTAGGTCGTCTCGACGCTGACCGACTTGCGCTCCTGGTCGGCCTGCACCGGCCGCTCGTCGATCCCGCGCGACAGTTCGTACAGCCGCCGCCCGAACGCGCCGAATTCACGGTGCAGGTCGATCAGCGGCCAGTCGCGCAATTGCGCGCAGGTCTGGATGCCGAGCCGGTCGAGCCGCGAGGCCGTCACCTTGCCGACGCCGTGCAGCTTGCGCACCGGCAGCGCCGCGACGAACGCGTCGATCTCGTGCGGCCGCACGACGAACAGCCCGTCGGGCTTGTTCCAGTCGGACGCGATCTTCGCGATGAACTTGTTCGGCGCGACGCCGGCCGACACGGTCACGCCGACCGTATCGTGCACGCGCTGGCGGATCTCCCGCGCGATCAGCGTCGCACTGCCCTGGCAGCGCTGCGACCCGCTGACGTCGAGGTACGCCTCGTCGAGCGACAGCGGCTCGACGTCGGGCGTGTAATCGCGATAGATCGCCATGATCTGCCGCGATGCCGCGCGGTACTTGTCCATCGCGGACGGCAGGATCAGCAGGTCCGGACACTTGCGCATCGCCAGCGCCGACGACATCGCCGAATGCACGCCGTAGCGCCGCGCCTCGTAGTTGCAGGTTGCGATCACGCCGCGCTGGTCGGGCCGGCCGCCGACCGCGAGCGGCCGGTTGCGCAGCGACGGGTCGTCGCGCATCTCGACCGACGCGTAGAAGCAGTCGCAATCGCAATGAATGATCTTGCGCATGCGCGGCAGCGCGTCGCCCGGCGGCGGCGTGCTCGGTTCGGCAGGCGGAATGATGGTCGGGTTCACGGTGCCGATACTGTACAAAAACACAGTGCCGGTTTCAACTGCCGCGTGCTGCCACGCACGGCCGCTCCGTACCGGCCGGCTTCGCGCGAAGCGTATCGCCGGGCACGCGCTCGCGCACCTATACTCGCGGCGATACAGGAAACGGGAAAGTTGCGAATGAAGACGATCGGACTGATCGGCGGGATGAGCTGGGAATCGTCGGCCGAGTATTACCGGATGATCAATCGCCATTCGAAGGCGCTGCACGGCGGGCACCACAACGCGAAGAGCGTGCTGGTCACGGTCGATTTCGCGGAGATCGAAGCGCTGCAGCGCACGCACGACTGGGCCGCGCTCGGCGAACGGATGGCCGGCGCCGCGCGGCAGCTCGAAGCGGCCGGCGCCGATCTCGTCGTGCTGACGACCAACACGATGCATCGCGTCCACGCCGCGATCGAAGCCGCGGTGACGCTGCCGTTCCTGCATATCGCCGATCCGACCGGCGAAGCACTGCTTGCGGCGGGCGTCTCGCGCGTCGGCCTGCTGGGCACGCGCTACACGATGGAGTTGCCGTTCTACGCGGAGCGGCTGCGCGGGAAGTTCGGGCTCGACGTGCTCGTGCCGGACGAACGCGGGCGCGACGACGTGCACCGGATCATCTACGACGAGCTGTGCCACGGTGTGGTCGACGCGGGGTCGCGCGCGACGTACGTGACGATCATCGAGGAACTGGCGACACGCGGCGCCCAGGCAGTGATCCTCGGCTGCACGGAAATCACGCTGCTGATCGGCGCGGACGACTCGCCGCTGCCGGTGTTCGATACGACCGCGCTGCATGCGAAGGCGGCGGTCGAGTGGGCGGCGCGTTGACCCATACGCACCCATACGCTGCTCGCGCGAGACGCGCGCAGAAAACAAAAAACCCGGCACGAAGCCGGGTTCCTGTCGACGAAGCGCGCATCGGTCACTTGCGCCGCACATCGTCTGGTGTGCTTGGTTGCGGGGGTAGGATTTGAACCTACGACCTTCGGGTTATGAGCCCGACGAGCTGCCAGACTGCTCCACCCCGCGTCAGAGAAATAAATTATAGGGTTATTGCGTAGTCACGTCAACAACTCTTTGTCATTTTTCTTTCTCGATCGGTCGCTGGCCGCATCACGGCGACATCGTCGATGCGACGCATCGCGCGCGCCGGCGCGCCACGCTCGCGGTAAGATGGCGGCCTTCGAATACATGCCGCCACCGCACCTGTCCATGAAAATCGCCACCTGGAACGTCAACTCGCTCAACGTCCGCAAGCAGCACGTACTCGACTGGCTCGCGCAAAGCGGCACCGACGTGCTGTGCCTGCAGGAACTGAAGCTGCCGGACGAGAAATTCCCGCGCGCCGATCTTGAAGCCGCTGGCTACCGCAGCTGGTTCACGGGCCAGAAGACCTACAACGGCGTCGCGATCCTCGCGCGCGACACGCTGTCCGTCGACGAATCGGACGTCGTGCGCAACATTCCGGGCTTCGACGATCCCCAGCAGCGCGTGATCGCCGCGACGGTCGACGGCGTGCGCATCGTGTCCGCGTATTTCCCGAACGGCCAGGCACCGGACTCGGACAAGTTCGTCTACAAGATGCAATGGCTCGACGCGCTGCAGGCGTGGCTGCGCACCGAGCTGCAGCGCTACCCGAAGCTCGCGCTGCTCGGCGACTACAACATCGCGCCGGAAGACCGCGACGTGCACGACCCCGCGAAATGGGAAGGCCAGAACCTCGTGTCGCCGCAGGAGCGCGCCCACTTCGCGCAACTGATCGAACTCGGCTTCGTCGATGCGTTCCGCCGCTTCGAACAGCCGGAGAAGACCTTCACGTGGTGGGACTACCGGATGATGGCGTTCCGCCGCAACGCGGGGCTGCGCATCGACCACGTGTTGCTGTCGCCGGCGCTCGCGCAGACCTGCACGTCGTGCGAGGTCGATCGCACGCCGCGCACGTGGGAACAGCCGTCCGACCACACGCCCGTGGTCGCGGTCGTCGGCTGACCGGGCAGCCCGCGCGCGTTCAGCGCCGCGCGGGCGCCGGCCCGAGATGGGCCCACAGGAACCCGAATTCCGCCGCGTCGGCTTCCGCGCGTTCCAGGTCGTCGGCACTGCCGTGGCCGCCGTCGGTGTTCTCCCAATACCACACCCGTTCATGGCCCAGCGCATGCATGCGCGCGGCCATCTTGCGCGCATGCGCGGGATGCACGCGGTCGTCGCGCGTCGATGTCGTCAGCAGTAACGGCGGATACGCGACGCCTTCGCGCACGCGGTGATACGGCGAATACGCGGCCAGCGCCGCAGCTTCGCGCGGATCGTCCGGATCGCCGTATTCGTCGAGCCACGCGGCGCCCGCGTGCAGCTTCGGATAGCGCCGCATGTCGAGCAGCGGCACGCGGCAGAGCACCGCACCGAACAGCTCCGGCCGCTGCACCATGCACGCGGCCACCAGCAGCCCGCCGTTGCTGCCGCCCTCGATGCCGAGCTGTGCGGCGCTCGTCACGCCGGTCGCGGCCAGATCCTCGGCCACCGCGATGAAATCGTCGAACGAACGCTGACGATGTTCGCGCTGCGCGTCGACGTGCCAGCGCGGCCCGAACTCGCCACCGCCGCGGATGTGCGCGAACGCCATCACGCCGCCACGCTCGAGCCATCCGATGCCGAACGCATCGCTGTAGCCCGGCAGGTTCGGGATCGCAAAGCCGCCGTAGCCCGACAGCAAACACGGCCGCGCGACGCGCGTGGCGCCTTCGGCCGGATCGAGTGCATCGCGCGGCCCGATCAGCGTGTACGGCACCATCGTGCCGTCTTGCGAGCGCGCGCTCGCGCGGCGCACGACGAGCCCCGTCGCGTCGAACTGCACCGGCGGCCGGTCGAGCAGCACGCGGCGCGACGGCGCATCGTCCGCGCGGTCGGCCAGATCCGCCAGCCAGCATTCGGGCGGATCGAGATAGGTGTCGACGTCGACGTACACCTCGTCGTTCAGCGTCGGCTCGACGGGCTCGACGTCGATCTGCGCGTCGCCCGCCCACTCGAACGGCCGCGCATCCCATGTCCACGTACCGTCGTCGGCCTGTCGCGGTTGCCACAGCATCGTGCGGTTGTGCACGTCGTCGAGCCAGCTCGCGATCAGCGTCGTGCGCGTATGCGTCCACGTGCACGCGGACGTCGTCGGCTGCGGCGCGAACAGCGTCGTGAGTTCGCGCGACCCGGCCAGGAACGCCTGCTCGCGGATCGCCAGCAGCGAGCCGCCCGCATGGCGCACGCCGCCGCAATCCCAGTCGAGGCGCGGCTCCAGCATGAGCCAGCCTTCCCAGAAGCCGACCTCGACATGGGTCGGCACGTCGTAGCGCGCCCACTCGCCCGCGTCGGTCAGCCGGTACGCATGCGCGTCGAAGAAGTCGACGCTGCGCCACGCGACGTGGCGGTTGTCGATCGGATCGAACCCCGCGCCCGCGCTGATGTCGTCGGGTTCGCCGCTGAAGACGACGGGCGCATCGGCAAGCGCGGTGCCGCGCACCCAGCGCCGCGCTTCATACGGATAGCCGGCCGCGGTGGCGTGCGCGTCGCCGCGATCCCAGCTCACGTAGACGGTATCGCGATCGATCCAGCCGACCGTGTGATGCCCCGGCGCGTCGATCGTGAAGCCGCCCTCGACGAAACGACGTTCGACGAGATCGAATTCGCGCACGACGACCGCGTCGGCACCGCCCGGCGACAGCGACAGCAGCGCGCGATCGCCGTCCGGATACAGGATCGCGTCCTGCTCGAACACCCACGATTCGCCCTCCTCCGCGCCGAGCGCGTCGACGTCGAGCAGCGTTTCCCACGCCGGCCGGCCCGCACGCCAGTCGTCCCAGCGCGTGCGGCGCCACAGCCCCTTCGGATGGAGATCGTCCTGCCACAGGTCGTAGGCCCAGTCGCGCCAGCGGGTTGGAATCACCGGGCGTTCGCGCGGCAGGTACGCTTTCGCGAGGCGCGCCGTCAGCGCGCGATACGCGTCGTCGTCACGCAGCGCGGCGCGCGTGCGCGCATTCTGCTCGTCGACCCACGTGCGGGCGCGCTTGCTGTCGAGCGCTTCGAGGAAACGGAACGGGTCGGCCCCGGCGGGCCAGCGGAAGGAATCGGACATTGCGGATGGGCGGAATGGCAAACTGCGTGCAAACCGCGATTATGTCCGATCGCGGCATGCGCGATGCCCGCGCATGCCGCAAATCGTGCTCAGGGCTCCAGATGGAGTTCCTGGATCTTGCGCGTGATCGTGTTGCGGCCGATGCCGAGGCGCTCCGCGGCCTCGACCTTGCGACCGCGCGTGAAGTCGAGCGCCTCGCGGATCACGGCCGCCTCGAAGCGGCGTGCGAGTTCGTCCATCACGTCGGCCGAGTTCTCGCGCAACAGCCGCGCAACCTCGGTGCGCAAACCGTGCTCCCACACCGGATAGCCGGCCGGCGCGCTGCCGTTCGGCGCAGCGGCGGCCGGCGCGCCCGTCACGCCGGCGATCGGCGGCAACGCGCTCGCGTCGCTGCCTGCCGCCTGCGCGTCGGCCGCGTCGCCCACCGCGACGACCGGCGCGCCGGCCGGCACGAGGTCGGGCGGCAGGTCCTTGATCTCGACCGTCTGCGCGGGCGCCATCACGGTCAGCCAGTTCGCGAGGTTCTCGAGCTGGCGCACGTTGCCGGGAAACGCGAGCGACGTCAGGTAGGCCAGCGCCTCGTCGGACACGCGTTTCGGCTCGACGCCGAGATCGCGCGCGCTCTTCTGCAGGAAGTGGCGCGTGAGCAGCGCGATGTCCTCGCTGCGCTCGCGCAGCGGCGGCAGGCGCAGCCGGATCACGTTGAGCCGGTGGTAAAGGTCCTCGCGGAACAGGCCCTGCCGCACGCGCGATTCGAGATTCTGGTGCGTCGCGGCGATCACGCGCACGTTCGCGCGCAGCGGGTTGTGCCCGCCGACCCGATAGAACTGCCCGTCCGACAGCACGCGCAACAGGCGCGTCTGCAGGTCGAACGGCATGTCGCCGATTTCGTCGAGGAACAGCGTGCCGTTCTCGGCCTGCTCGAAGCGGCCCTGCCGCGTCGTCTGCGCGCCGGTGAACGCGCCGCGCTCATGGCCGAACAGCTCGGATTCGAGCAGATCCTTCGGAATCGCCGCGGTGTTCAGCGCGATGAACGGCCCGTTCGCACGCGGGCTGTGACGGTGCAATGCACGCGCGACGAGCTCCTTGCCGGTGCCCGATTCGCCGGTGATCAGCACGGTCGCGGCCGAGTGCGACAGGCGGCCGATCGCGCGGAACATGTCCTGCATCGCGGGCGCCTGGCCGAGCATCTCGGGCGCCTCGGCCACGCGCTCGTCCTGCGGCACGCCGCCGCGCAGGCTTTCTTCCACCGCGCGGCGAATCAGCTCGACCGCCTTGTCGACGTCGAACGGCTTCGCGAGATATTCGAACGCGCCGCCCTGGAACGCCGCGACGGCGCTGTCGAGATCGGAGAACGCCGTCATGATGATGACGGGCAGGCCCGGCAGGCGCTCGTGCATCGCCTGCAGCAACTCGAGGCCCGAGCCGCCCGGCATCCGGATGTCGGATACGAGCACCTGCGGCGTCTCGTGGTCGAGCGCGGCCAGCGCGTCGCGCACGTTCGCGAAGCTCTTCGTCGCGAAGCTGTCCCGGGCGAGCGCCTTTTCAAGCACCCAGCGGATCGATTGGTCGTCGTCTACTATCCAGATCGGCTTCATAGGTCGGTCAGATATTGGTGAATCCGGTGAATCGCCATGCCGTCGCTCAATGATCGAGCGGCAGCAGGATCTGAAATTCGGTACGTCCGGGCCGGCTTTCGACCTCGATCGTCCCGTCGTGCTGCTGCACGAACGTCTGCGCGAGCGTCAGGCCGAGGCCGCTGCCGTCGTCGCGCCCGGACACGAGCGGATAGAAGATCCGGTCGCGGATGTCTTCCGGGATGCCGGGTCCGTTGTCGATCACGTGCAAGTCCAGTGCCAGCCGGTACAGGCGCTTCGCGATCGTCACCTTGCGCGCGATGCGCGTGCGCAACTCGATCTTCGCGTCGCCCTGCGCGATCCGTTCGCGCAGCGCCTGCGCCGCGTTGCGCACGATGTTGAGCAGCGCCTGGATCAGTTGCTCCTTGTCGCCGCGCAGGTCCGGCACGCTCACGTCGTAGTCGCGCTCGATCGTGAGCCCGCGCGGGAATTCCGCGAGCATCACCGCGCGCACGCGTTCGCAGACTTCATGAATGTTCACGTCGCCGACGATGTGCGGATGCCGGTGCGGCTCCAGCAACCGGTCGACGAGCGTCTGCAGGCGGTCGGACTCCTTGATGATCACCTGCGTGTATTCGCGCAACTCGCCGCGCTCGCGCTCGCCGAGTTCGAATTCGAGCAGCTGGGCCGCGCCGCGAATGCCGCCGAGCGGGTTCTTGATCTCGTGCGCGAGGTTGCGGATCAGCTGCTTGTTGACCGCGGTCAGGTCGTGGATGCGCTCCTCGCGATCGGTGCGCGACTGCCGTTCGTTCTCGAACAGCTCGACGAGCACGAAATCGGGCGCGGTCTCGAGGAAGCCGACGATCGCGTGCACGTGCAGCGGTTCGCGGCCGGGCCGGTCGAGCACGGTATCGAGGTGCGTCGCGTGAAAGCGTTCCTCGCCGATCGCGGTGATCGTCGACGCCAGTTCGTTCGCGTTCGGGAAAATCTCGCCCCACGGCCGCTGCGCGAGCTGCCGGCGCGAGATGTCGAGCATCGCCTCCGCGGAGGGGTTCGCGAACGCGATCCGCAGCGTCTTGCGGTCGAGCACGATCACGACCGTCGGCAGCGCTTCCAGCCCCGCCAGCAGGCCCGAGCGGGCGAGCCGCTCGTCGTCCGTCAGTCGCTCGGGCTGCCCCGTTTTCGCCTTGATCAGATTCTTCAGAACCATCGCGTGCTTGTCGCGCCTCAACGGGCCAGAAAAGGAAAATCACCGGAACAAAAAAGGGACGGCTGAACGCCGCCCCTTTCAGACTCCGCCGCCCCCGCCGCCAGCCGCGCGGCGGGAACGAACCGGCAAGACGGCGCTGAATCGAAGCGCCATCGCCGATTACAGCGAGTAGTACATCTCGAACTCGATCGGGTGCGTCGTCATGCGGAACTTCGCCAGCTCCTGCTCCTTCAGCGCGAGGTACGCATCGATCATGCCGTCCGTGAACACGCCGCCGCGCGTCAGGAACTCGCGATCCTTGTCGAGCGCTTCGAGTGCCTGGTCGAGGCCCGCGCAGACGGTCGGGATCTTTGCATCCTCTTCCGGCGGCAGGTCGTACAGGTTCTTGTCCGCTGCTTCGCCCGGATGGATCTTGTTCTGGATCCCGTCGAGGCCGGCCATCATCAGCGCCGTGAAGCACAGGTACGGGTTCGCCATCGGATCCGGGAAGCGCGTTTCGATACGGCGGCCCTTCGGGTTCGACACGTGCGGAATGCGGATCGATGCCGAACGGTTGCGCGCCGAGTACGCGAGCTTGACCGGTGCTTCGAAGTGCGGGACCAGACGCTTGTACGAGTTCGTCGTCGGGTTCGTGATCGCGTTCAGTGCACGGGCGTGCTTGATGATGCCGCCGATGTAGAACAGCGCCAGTTCCGACAGGCCGGCGTAGCCGTTGCCCGCGAACAGGTTCTGGCCGTCCTTCCAGATCGACTGGTGAACGTGCATGCCCGAACCGTTGTCGCCGACGACCGGCTTCGGCATGAACGTCGCCGTCTTGCCGTACGAGTGCGCGACGTTGTGGATGATGTACTTCGACCATTGCGTCCAGTCGGCGCGCTGCACCAGCGTCGAGAACTTCGTGCCGATTTCGTTCTGGCCCTGGCCCGCCACTTCGTGGTGGTGCACTTCGACCGGGATGCCGAGCTGTTCGAGCAGCAGGCACATTTCCGAACGCATGTCCTGGAACGTGTCGACCGGTGCGACCGGGAAGTAGCCGCCCTTCGTGCCCGGACGGTGGCCGGTGTTGCCGCCTTCGAATTCCTTGGCCGAAGACCACGGCGCTTCTTCCGAGTTGATCTTCACGAAGCAGCCCGACATGTCCGTGTTCCACTGGACCGAGTCGAAAATGAAGAATTCCGGTTCCGGACCGAAGTAGGCCGTGTCGCCGATGCCCGTGCTCTTCAGGTACGCTTCGCCGCGCTTCGCGAGCGAACGCGGATCGCGCTCGTAGCCCTTGCCGTCGGCCGGCTCGACCACGTCGCAGGTCAGCACGAGGGTCGACTCTTCATAGAACGGGTCGACGAACGCGGCGTTCGGATCCGGCATGAGCAGCATGTCCGACGCCTCGATGCCCTTCCAGCCGGCGATCGACGAGCCGTCGAATGCATGGCCGCTTTCGAACTTGTCTTCGTCAAACGCCGAAACCGGCACCGACACGTGCTGTTCCTTGCCGCGCGTATCCGTGAAGCGGAAATCGACAAACTTGACGTCCTCGTCCTTCACGAGCTGCATGACGTCGGCGACGGTTTTACTCATAACCTCTTCTCCTGATTGAACAATTCCGGCGGACTGGGAACCGCCTCGTTTATCGAGCTGACCGGGGTCTTGCTTTGGCGCAGCGCGCCCCGATTCGACCGAATTCTATATAGCAGCTTCCGTGCCACCTTTGCGAACGACGGGCGCAAATCGCGCCGGGGCTCGCCGCGACGGCGCTACGCCGCGCAATTTCGGGGCCTTGCCGGTTCATCGCAGGCACCCAGATGGTGCACCCCATCGTGCGCGGCATCCCGAATGAATCATTATGGTGCATTTCACGCATTTTGCACCCTTTTGGTGAGCACGCGCGCCGTGCACGGGCCGCGTGGCGCACGGGCATCGCGCGGCAGGCGGCGCGCTAGAATGTTCGTTTGACCGATACGGAGACTCCCTGCCATGAGTACGCTCGACCAGCTTTACGCGAAGGCCGACGAACGCCGCGCCCAAGGCGCGCTCAACTACGCCGGGGCGCTGCTGCCGGCCGAAGCCTTCGAACTGCTGCAGCTCGATCCGTCGGCGCGCCTCGTCGACGTGCGCACCCGCGCCGAACTCGACTGGATCGGCCGCCCGCTCGTCGGCGACGGCCAGTACCTGCACCTCGAATGGACGCGCTACCCGGGCGGCGTGCCGAACGCCGAATTCGTCAACGAGCTCAAGGCGGCCGTCGAACCCGGCACACCGGTGCTGTTCCTGTGCCGCAGCGCCGCGCGCTCGAAGCTCGCCGCGGTCGCCTCCACGCAGGCCGGATTCACGAAGGCGTTCGACCTGCTCGAAGGCTTCGAGGGTGCGAAGGACGCCGAAGGCCACCGCAAGACGGTCGACGGCTGGTGCTTCCGGAAACTGCCGTGGATCGGCGCCTGACGGCGCACGCGCGCCGCCTGCGTCACCGTCGAGCCGGGCGATGACATGCCGATGACGGGCCGCGTTGGTGAACGACTGCGGCCCGTTGCGTTCCCGCTTACGACGCGCGCGTCACTTCGGGCTCGACGACGTCGCCGCCGAGCAGGTGCACGCCTTCGCGCAGCTTCACGTACGCGGCCGCGACCGCTTCCGGCTCGCCCTTCACACCGAGGTCGATGTGACGGCGCGCGTAGATCCCGCCGCGCTCCGCATCGCCCACGCTCGGCAGGCTGAACACGCGCACGCCCGGGAAATCGCGCTCGATGCGCTCCATCAGCGGCGTGAGCGTCGATTCCGGCAGCTCGAACACGTACAGCGAGCGCTCCGCGTGCGGCGTCGCGTGATGCAGGTGCGCGTACTTCGTATCGAGCACCCATTCGATCATCGGCCACGCCATCACCGGGAAGCCCGGCACGAAATGCAGGTCGCCGACCGAGAAACCGGGAATGCGGTTGTAGCCGTTCGGGATGATCGTCGCGCCCACCGGAAACACGCCCATGTTGAAGCGGTGCTGATTCTCCGGGGAATCGAAATCGACCGGTGTGGCCGGGTCGGTGTGCGTTTCGCGGATCCGCTCCGAAATCAGCACCTTCGCTTCCGGATGCAGCTCGAGCGGCACGCCGAGCGCGGCGGCCGCGCACTGGCGCGTGTGGTCGTCCGGCGTCGCGCCGATCCCGCCCGTCGAGAACACGATGTCGCCCGACGCGATCGCACGCGCGAGCGTCGCCGTGATGCGCGCCGGATCGTCGCCGACGTATTCGGCCCAGTCGAGCGCGAGGCCGCGTGCGCCGAGCAGCTCGATGACCTTCGCCAGATGCTTGTCCTGCCGGCGGCCCGAAAGGATTTCGTCGCCGATGATGATGATGCCGATGCTCATGCCTGCCCCATGTCGATTGCGGTGGCGCGCGAACTCGCACGCAGGTCCTCCAGCGCGCGCAGGCAGTAATGCCCGAACCACAGCGCCGAGAAGACGAGGATGAAAGCGTAAACCCAGATCATGGCCGCCGCGACGAACGGGAACAGCACCATCATCCAGACCGACGATACCCACACGAAGGTCGGCACGGTGCCGAGCAGCCCGGTCGCGACGCCGATGCCGATCAGCGGCCAGCGGTGCCGCCGCACGAGCGCCCGGCGCTCGTCGCGGCTCGCGTGCAGCGCGAGCGCGTCATAGGTCATCACCCGGTACGTGAGCCAGCCCCAGATCACCGGCGGCAGCAGCGCGAAGAACGGCGGAATCAGCCACAGCGGGATCGTGACGACCAGCACGACGACGCCGGCCAGTGCCGCCCCCAGCGAATTGAACACGCTGCCGAAGAAGGTGCCGCCGCGCTTCGGCTCGAGCGCCGCGAACTGCCGGTTCGACAGGTGCTTGATCACGACCGGCATCGAAATCGTCGCGATCAGCAACAGCACGGTCAGCACGATCAGCGGAATCGCGAGCGACACGACCACGAACGGCGCGACGACCGCATGCAGCTGCGACATGCCGATCGCGTCGAACGCGCGGTACAGCATGGCCGTCAGCACGAAGCCGTCGAGTGCGCCGCGTGCGAGGTCCAGCAGCGTCTGCCACGAGAACCACAGCACGACGCCCCACAGGACGGCCGAGACGACAAACGGCATCAGGGTGAGCCAGAGCATGCGCGGATGCAGTGCGCTCGCCAATGCCCGGACGAAGGAACGCAGCAAGTCGTTCATGCGAGCCTGTATCGACGGAGAAAAACGGGGAAAGGATAAACCACGCGGCCCGCATGCGCCAAAGCACATGCGGGCCGCGTGGGAGAGCCGCTCAACGTGGGAAGGCCGGATCAGGCCGACGCCGCGCCGCGCTTGGCGGGGAACAGGCGCCGGAAGATCCGCACGAACGCGAGGCCGTGCTGCGCCCAGAAGCCGTCGCCGTAGGACACGCCCTCGACCTGGTCGCGGATGCCGGTCGGCTCGACCGTACGGTTCCACGACGCGGTGCCGAACATCATGTCCCACCACGGGAACAGCACGCCGAAGTTGCAGCCGTACTTCGTGCCTTCGTGGCCGTAGCCGACCGCATGGTGGCGCCGATGGAAGATCGGGCTCACGAACAGGCGCTCGCCGAGCCAGCCGAACGACAGCCGCGCATTCGTGTGCTGAATGCTCTGCATGAAGTTGGTGAACGCGGTCAGCACGACGAACTGCGACGGCGTCACGCCGATCACGAGCGCGATCGCCGCGAAGAAGCACGACTGGATCACGTCGTCGAGCACGTGGTTGCGGTCGTCGCACCACAGCGACATCTGGCGCTGGCTGTGATGCACGGCGTGCAGTTCCCACCAGATGCCGAACTTGTGCTGCCAGCGGTGATACCAGTAGCCGGCGAAATCGAGCACGACGAGATAGATCGCGAACGCGACGATCGGCTTCGAGGTCACGCCCGGCCACAGGTAGTCGAGGTTGACGTTCGCGACCCCGTGCAGGCGCAGCCACGCCTGGAAGTTGTCGAACAGCGGCTGCAGCGCGAAGAAGAAGAACAGCGAATAGATGCCGAGCTTCGCGATCGCGGTGTAGATCACGTCGACCCGCACGGCACGGCGGTTCGTCCAGCGCTCGACGGGCAGCAGCGCCTCGAGCGGGCGCAGCAGCACGAACATCAGCACCATCTGCAGCGCGCCGACGATCACCCAGTACAGCGCGTCGTAGGTGTCCTCGTCATAGTCCATCAGGTTGAACTTGAAGAGGAGCGGCTGCACGACGTCGACGTACAGCCAGGTCTGGATGTCCGATACGAACGCATCGATCAGGTGCAGCATCGTTCGCCCCCGCCCGTCACGCGCCGTTCGCGGCGCGCCACGGCGCGCGGTCGTAGAAGTAGATCCCGTGCGGCGAACGGCCGACGGCGATCGTCTGCACCAGCTTGCGCGACGCCAGGTCGATGATCCCGACCTTCTTCGCGAAGCGGAACGTCACCCACAGCGTCTTCTTGTCGGCGGACAACTCCATGTCGTCCGGGCCCGGCAGCAGGCCGGTGATGTCGCCGACGTTGGTGAGCGTGTTCTCGTCGATGATGCTGATCGTGTTCGCGACCCGGTTCGTCACCGCGACGTGCGTGCCGTCGGCGAGCGAACGGAAGTTGTGCGCGCCCTTGCCGGTGTAGATCTGCTTGACGACCTTCTGGTTGCGCCAGTCGACCACCGCGACGTAATCCGCGCCCGTCATCCCGACGAGCAGGTACTTGTCGTCCGGCGTGAGCCACAGGCCGGCCGGCACCTTGCCGACCTTCATCTTCCACTTGACCGTCTGCGTCGGCAGGTCGATCGCCGCGATCTCGCCGGACACCTGCAGCGACACGAGCAGCGTCTTGCTGTCCTTCGTGAACGCGAGGTGGCTCGGCATGACTTCGAGCGGCACGCGCTTCACGAGCTTCAGGTCGCGGCCGTCGTAGCCGTAGATGTCGACGCGGTCGAGGCGCAGGCCGGCGGCCGCGAACCACTTGCGGTCGGGCGAGAAGCCGAGCTGGTAAGGATCGTCGATCCCCTCGACGGTGCGCTGCAGCTTGCCCGTCTTCGGATCGAGGAACATCAGGCTGTTCGAGACCGAATTTGCAACGATCAGCGACGAATTGTCGGGCGTTGCCATCAGGTGGTGCGGTTCCTTGCCGGTCGGCATCGTGCCGACGACCTGACGCGTCTGCTGGTCGATCAGGGAAAGCGTCGCTTCGGCCGAATTGAGGATGATCACGTTATTCGCGTGGGCGGCGGGCGCCAGCACGGCGGCGGCCAGCGCGAGCGTGCGGCCGAGGGAAAGGAAAGTGCGCATGAAGACTCACGTCGTGGAACAAGCGTCATTGTAAAACGGACGACCGCCCCCGCCGGTTGACGGAAACGGACGTTGCGCCACTTCGACGCAGGGCCGGCGGCGGCGTTCCCGCGCGCGCGAAAGATTCCCGCGCGGGGCGCGCCGCCGGCCGGCGGCCGGGACTAAACACCTAGCGCTGCATCGACTCCCAGACCTTGTGCAGACGCTTGACAGAGACAGGCATCGGCGTGCGCAGTTCCTGAGCGAACAGCGAAATCCGCAATTCCTCGAGCAGCCAGCGGAATTCCGCGAGCCGCGGATCGGCGACGCCGCCGCGCTGCGATACCGCGCGCTGGTACTGCTGGGCAAGCGGCAGCAGGTCGGCCGACTGCTTCGCGTCGCGCGCCGGATCGGCCTTCAGCTTGTCGATCCGCAGCGCGATGCCCTTCAGGTAGCGCGGGAAGTGCGCCAGTTGCGCGTAGGGCGTATCGATCACGAAGCGCTTGCCGACCAGCGCGGCAAGCTGCTGCTGCAGGTCCGCGTGCGCCTGCGCGAACGGCTTCGCCTGCGCGAGCTTCTTCACGAGCCCCGCGTATTCGGCCAGGACCTGCCCGACCAGCCGCGCGATTTCCTGCGCGAGCAGGTTCAGGCGGCTTCGGCCCTCGTCACGGCGCGCGTGGAAGCTCGCGTCGTCGTCGGGCAGCGGGTCCTGCAGGCACGCGCGGTCGAGCGCCGTGTCGATCAGCTGGTCGCGCAGTTCGTCCTGCGTGCCGAGCGACATGTACTGCATCGCCATCTCGCGCAGGCCCGGCAGGTTCTTCTCGAGGAACTTGATCGGCTCCTTCAGCTGCAGCGCGAACAATCGCCGCAGGCCGGCCCGGTGGATGCGCGCGGCCTCCTCCGGCGAATCGAACACCTCGACGTCGCAATGCGTGCCGCGATCGACGAGCGCCGGGTAGCCGTACAGCGTCTGGCCGCGCCGGCGGATCTCCAGCAGCTCGGGGAGCTTGCCGAAATTCCAGGTCGTCAGGTTCTCGTACAGCGCCGTCGCGCCGGCTTCCGCCGGAGCGGCGGTCTGCGGCGGTGCGCCCTTCCCGATCTTGCCGCCGCTCTTGCCGCCCTGCGCGGCGCCCGCGCCGGCGGACGGCGCCGCGGACGGGGCCGCATCGGCGTCGCCGCCGGCCGTGATCGTCGACGCCGCCGCGATCTTCTGGAACTGCTGCTGCGCCTGCGCGCCCAGCTCCTGGCGCAGCTGCGCGAGATTGCGCCCCATCGCGAGCTGGCGGCCGTGCTCGTCGACCACCTTGAAGTTCATGAACAGGTGCGCGGGCAGCGTCTCGAGCTTGAAGTCGGCCGTTTTCATCGCGACCTGCGTCTCGCCGCGCACATCGGCGATCAGCGCCTCGACGAGGCCGCCCGCGCCGAAGCGCTCGCGGCCCATCCGCTCGACGAAGCCGGCCGCGTACTCGGGCAGCGGCACGCAGTGCCGGCGCAGCTTCTGCGGCAGCGACTTCAGCAGCAACTGCACCTTTTCCTTCAGCATCCCCGGCACGAGCCACTCGCAGCGGCGCGCGTCGACCTGGTTCAGCGCATACAGCGGCACCGCGAGCGTCACGCCGTCGCGCGGCGTGCCCGGCTCGAAGTGATACGTGAGCGCCATCTCGACGCCGGCCATCGTCGCGCGCTTCGGGAACAGCTCGGTCGTCACGCCCGCCGCCTCGTGGCGCATCAGGTCGTCGCGCGACAGGTACAGCAGGCGCTGCCTGTCCTCCGGCTGGCCACCCTGCTTCACCTCGTCGCGATACCAGCGCTCGAACGCGGCCCCCGTGTGGATGCCCGCCGGAATCGCCTGGTCGTAGTACGCGTAGATCAACTCGTCGTCGACCAGCACGTCCTGCCGGCGCGACTTGTGCTCGAGCTGCTCGATGTCGGCGAGCAGCTTGCGGTTGTGCGCGAAGAACGGCAGCTTGGTGTCGAATTCGCCTTCGACCAGCGCGCCGCGAATGAACAGCTCGCGCGCCCGCGCCGGATCCTGCTTGCCGAACGCGACGCGCCGGCGGTGGTAGATCGGCAGCCCGTACAGCGTCGCGCGCTCGAACGCGCTGACCTGCGCGGGGCGCTTCTCCCAGTGCGGCTCCGACAGCGATTTCTTCAGCAGGTGCGCGCCGATCTTCTCGACCCATTCGGGCTCGATCTTCGCGAGGCAGCGTGCGTACAGCCGGCTCGTCTCGACGAGTTCGGCCGCCATCACCCAGCGGCCGGCCTTCTTCGCGAGCGCCGAGCCGGGCCACAGGTAGAACTTGATCCCGCGCGCGCCGAGATAGTGCGGATCGTCGTCGGCCTTCAGGCCGAGGTTGCCGAGCAGGCCCGTCAACAGGGCCAGATGCACCTGCTCGTAGGTCGCCTCGACCTCGTTGAGCCGCCAGCCGTGCTCGCGCACGACCGTCAGCAGCTGCGAATGGACGTCGCGCCATTCGCGCAGCCGCAGGTGCGACAGGAAGTTCTGCCGGCATGCGTCGATCAGCTGACGATTCGACTTCTTGTGCGCGACGGCCTCTTCGAACCACGCCCAGATCTTCAGCCACTGCAGGAACTCGGAACGCTCGTCGGCGAACCGGCGGTGCGCCTGGTCGGCCTGCTCCTGCGCCTCGATCGGCCGGTCGCGCGGGTCCTGCACGGACAGCGCGCTCGCGATGATCAGCACCTCGCGCAGCGACTGCTGGTCGCGCGCGGCGAGAATCATCCGGCCGACGCGCGGGTCGAGCGGCAGCCGCGCGAGTTCGCGGCCGAGCGGCGTCAGCGCGTTGTCGTCGTCGACCGCGCCGAGTTCGTTGAGCAGTTGATAGCCGTCCGCGATCGCGCGGCCGGGCGGCGGTTCGAGGAACGGGAACGATTCGATCGCCGTCAGGTGCAGCGACTTCATCCGCAGGATCACCGACGCGAGCGACGAGCGCAGGATTTCCGGATCGGTGAAGCGCGCGCGCGCCTGGTAGTCGCTTTCCTCGTACAGGCGGATGCAGACGCCGTCGGCCACGCGGCCGCAACGGCCCGCGCGCTGGTTCGCGGCAGCCTGCGAGATCGACTCGACCTGCAGCTGCTCGACCTTGTTCCGGTACGAATAGCGCTTCACGCGCGCGAGGCCGGTGTCGACCACGTAGCGGATGCCCGGCACCGTCAGCGAGGTTTCGGCCACGTTGGTCGCGAGCACGATCCGGCGCGCGTTCGACGCCTTGAACACCTTGTCCTGGTCGGCCGCCGAAAGCCGCGCGAACAGCGGCAGGATCTCGGTGTGCGGCGGATGGTGCTTGCGCAGCGCCTCGGCCGCCTCGCGGATCTCGCGCTCGCCGGGCAGGAACACCAGCACGTCGCCGGGGCCTTCGCGGCACAGCTCGTCGACCGCGTCGACGATCGCGTCCATCAGGTCGCGCTCGGTTTCGCGCGCGGTCTTCACGCGATCGCGGCCGCCCGTGCCCTCGGCGTTCTTCACCGCCGGGCGATCCTCGGCTACCGGCCGGTAGCGCATCTCGACCGGATACAGCCGCCCGCTCACCTCGATCACCGGCGCGGGACGTTCGTCGGTGCCGAAATGGCGTGCGAAGCGATCGGCGTCGATCGTCGCGGACGTGACGATCAGCTTCAGGTCCGGCCGCCTCGGCAGGATTTCCTTCAGGTAGCCGAGCAGGAAGTCGATGTTCAGGCTGCGCTCGTGCGCCTCGTCGATGATCAGCGTGTCGTACGCCTTCAGCAGCGGATCGGTCTGCGTCTCGGCGAGCAGGATCCCGTCCGTCATCAGCTTGACGGACGCGCCCGGCGCGAGATTGTCGGTAAAGCGCACCTTGTAGCCGACCACTTCGCCGAACGGCGTGCCGAGTTCCTCGGCGATCCGGCGGCCGGTCGACGATGCGGCCAGACGGCGCGGCTGCGTATGGCCGATCAGGCCCGTGCCGCCGGCGCCGAGGCCGCGGCCGAGATCGAGACAGATCTTCGGCAGCTGCGTGGTCTTGCCCGAGCCGGTTTCGCCGCAGACGATGACGACCTGATGACCGGCGATCGCGCGCGCGATTTCGTCGCGCTTGCCCGACACGGGCAGGCTTTCGGGGTAGGTGATCGGCGGAACGGGATTCGGCGGGACGGTGGCGCGCGGCGGACGCTCGCGGCGCGGCGCGCCGGACTCGCGCGGCGCATCGCGCCGTTCTCGTTGCGGCTCGCGCTGCGGCTGGGCCTGCGACTCGCTGCGTCGCTCGCGTTGCTGCCCGCGCTGCGGATTGCCCGTCGGCGCGCGTGACGTCCGGTCCTCAGGCTGGCGCGCGTCGGCCGCACCATCCGGGTGCTTCGCCGACGGCGTATTGGCCCGCGTCGGCGCGGGACTTTTAGAAACATTCGACATGGGGGCGCATTATAATCCCGCCCATGAATTCCCAAACCGACCTCCCCCCCGCCCAGACCGGCGCCGCGACGCCGCCGGCCGCCGACGATTCGGCCGCCAGTCACGCGCAGTTCGTCGACTGGATGCGCTCCGTCGCGCCCTATATCCACAAGTTCCGCAACAGCACGTTCGTCGTGGGGTTCGGCGGCGAGGTGGTGCAGCAGGGGCTCCTGAACGCGCTCGTGTCCGACATCGCGCTGCTGCAGGCGATGGGTATCCAGATCGTGCTGGTGCACGGCTCGCGCCCGCAGGTCGAGGAGCAGCTGAGCCTGCACGGTGTCGAATCCGAGTTTTCGCACGGGCTGCGCATCACCGATGCGCGCGCGCTCGAATCCGCAAAGGAAGCGGCCGGTGAGGTGCGTCTCGACATCGAGGCCGCGATCAGCCAGGGGCTGCCGAACTCGCCGATGGCGCACGCGCACATCAGCGTCGTGTCGGGCAACTTCGTGACCGCGCGGCCGGTGGGGATTCTCGACGGGGTCGATTTCGCGCATACGGGCATCGTGCGCAAGATCGACGCCGAGTCGATCCGTCATTCTCTCGCGAGCCGCAAGCTCGTGCTGCTGTCGCCGCTCGGCTTCTCGCCGACCGGCGAAGCGTTCAACCTGTCGATGGAAGACGTCGCGTCGGCCGCCGCGATCGCACTGCGCGCCGACAAGATCATCTTCCTGACCGAAGCGCCCGGCATCGTCGACGACGAAGGCGAGCTGGTGCGCGAAATGTCGCTCGACGCGGCCGCCGAGCTGCTCGATTCCGGCAACGTCCAGGGCGACGACGCGTTCTTCCTGAAGCACTCGATCCGCGCATGCCGCGGCGGCGTGACCCGGGCCCACCTGATCCCGCAGTCGCTCGACGGCAGCATGCTGCTCGAACTGTTCCTGCACGACGGCGTCGGCACGATGATCTCGTACGAGAACCTCGAGAGCCTGCGCGAAGCGACGCCGGACGACGTGGGCGGCATCCTGTCGCTGATCGAGCCGCTCGAGTCGGACGGCACGCTGGTGCGCCGCGGCCGCCACCAGATCGAACGCGACATCGACCACTTCTCCGTGATCGAGCACGATGGCGTGCTGTTCGGCTGCGCGGCGCTGTATCCGTACCAGCAGGAGAAGATCGGCGAGATGGCGTGCCTGACGGTCGCGCCGGAAGCGCAGGGCTCGGGCGACGGCGAACGCCTGCTCAAGCGCATCGAGCAGCGCGCCCGCGCGCGCGGCCTTACGCACATCTTCGTGCTCACGACGCGCACCGAGCACTGGTTCCTCAAGCGCGGCTTCGTCAAGGTCAGCGTCGACGACCTCCCCGAAGACCGCCGCAAACTCTATAACTGGCAGCGCAAGTCGCTCGTGCTGATGAAGCAGCTCTGAGCGCAGGCACGACTGCCCTCCCCCCAGTTCGATTACAGGAGAAGTACACGATGGCTCGAATGATCCAATGCGCGAAGCTCGGCAAGGAAGCCGAAGGCCTCGATTTCCCGCCGCTGCCGGGCGAACTCGGCAAGCGCATTTACGAGAGCGTCTCGAAGGAAGCGTGGCAGGGCTGGCTCAAGCAGCAGACGATGCTGATCAACGAAAACCGCCTGAACATGGCCGACCCGCGCGCGCGCCAGTACCTGATGAAGCAGACGGAAAAATACTTCTTCGGCGACGGCGCGGACCAGGCGTCCGGCTACGTGCCGCCGACGGAAGGCTGACGCGGTTCGAGCGGCCGGCTTCGGCCGGTCTTGCAGCGAAACCGAAAACGGCACCGTGCGACGCGCGGTGCCGTTTTCGTTTTGGGGGGCGACTTCCGGCGGCGACAGCGCGCGCCGCGCCGCTCAGCCGGCCGGCTTCAGCGCACCGCCGTCGCCCGCCTGCTCCGGCCCGCTCGCCGCGTTGTCGGCGCCCCATTCGGCCGCGTCGCTGCGTTCGGCCGTCGACAGTTCGTCCGCGCGATACCCGGTGCGATTCAGCAGCGCGAGCATGCACACGAGCGACACGAACGCGTAAAGCCCCGATGCGACCGCGACGCCGACGATGCTGCCGGTCGCGTTGAGGATCGCCTGCGCGAGCACGGGCGTGCCGCCGCCGACGACGAGCGCGCTCAGCTGATACGCGAGCGACAGGCCCGTGTAGCGGATGTTCGCCGGGAACACGCGCGCGAGCACGCCGCCGACCGCGCCGTAGAACATCGCCGACGGAATCGTCGAGATGCACATGCCCGCGACAGCGACCCAGTACGAACGCGTCGCGAGCGCATGGAACATCACCGGCATCAGCACGATTTCCGGAATCAGGATCCAGCACATCGCGCGGCGCATGTCGATCTTCGACACGAACCACGCGCCGACCGGCTGCATCAGGAACTGCACGACGAGCGAGATCGACAGGATGCCGAGGAACGTGCCCTGCGCGTAACCGAGTTCCTTCGTCGCCCACGACAGCGCGAACGTGCTGCGGAAGTACGTGACGTTGATCACCGGCAGCGTGCCGGCCGCGAGCAGCACGACGACCCAGTGATCGCGCACGACGTCGCGCAGCGGCAGCTTCACGGTGCGCTTGCGCGCGAGCACGCGCTGCATGTCGGCCGACTCCTCGAGCTTCAGCCGGATCACCATGCCGATGATCACCAGCACAGCCGACAGCAGGAACGGAATGCGCCAGCCCCACATCAGGAACGACGGTGTCGGCAGCGCGCTCAGCGCGAAGAACGCGGCCGTGGCCAGCAGGTTGCCGGTGGGCGAACCCTGCTGCGCGAACGCCGCGTACAGGATGCTGCGATGCTTCGGCGCGTTCTCGCTCGCGATCAGCACCGCGCCGCCCCACTCGCCGCCGACCGCGATGCCCTGCAGCACGCGCAGCGCGACGAGGCCGGCGGGCGCCCACACGCCGATCGATGCATAGCCCGGCAACAGGCCGATGCCGGTCGTCGCGAGCCCCATCATCACCAGCGTGATCACGAGCGCGGTCTTGCGGCCGACACGATCGCCGAGATGCCCGAACACGATGCCGCCGAGCGGCCGCGCGGCGAAGCCGGCCCAGAACGTGACGAACGCAAGCAGCGTCGCGACGCCGGGATCCATCGTGCTCGAAAAGAACACCTTGCCGAACACGAGCGCCGCGGCCGTGCCGTAAATGTAGAAGTCGTACCACTCGATCGTGGTGCCGACGAACGCCGCGAAGGCGGCGCGGCCGGGCCGCGGGTTCGCGGCGGGAAGGGATTGCGGTTGGCTCATCGATGTCTCCATGTCTGTGATCGGTGGCGCGACTGTCGCGCGCCTTTTCCGGATGGCCGGGCTGTGCCGCCGGCCGGCGGCCTCGCGTCAGTCGGGCGCCTTCAGCACACCGGCGTCGAGCAGTTGCTGCTGGAGCGCGGGATCGACGCCGAGGCGATCGAGCACCGCGCGCGTGTCGCCGCCCAGCGCGGGCGGCGGCGAACGATAGGTAGCCGGCGTACGCGACAGCTTCACCGGCGACGCGGTGCCGCGATACGCGCCGATCTCGACGAACAGGTTCCGGTGCAGCGCATGCGGATCGTGCGCGACGTCGGCCACCGTTCGCACCGGCCCGCACGGCACGCCGGCCGCCATCAGGTCGCGCGCGAGCGGCTCGCATGCGTGCGCGGCGAGCCGCGCTTCCAGTTCGGCCTTCAGCTCGGGACGGTGCGCGCAGCGGCTGCGGTTGTCGACGAAGCGTGGATCGCCCGCGAGCGCCGGCACGCCGAGATGCGTGACGAGCCGCGCGAACTGCCGGTCGTTGCCGATCGCGAGGAAGATCGGCACGGTCGCCGTGCGGTAGCTGTCGTATGGCGCGATGTTCGGATGCGCGTTGCCGCTGCGCGCCGGCACGCGCCCCGAACCGAAGAAGTTCGGCAGGTGCGGATGCAGCAGCGACACGCCGCAGTCGTACAGCGCGATGTCGATCGACTGCCCGCATCCGCTTTTCTCGCGCTCCGCGAGCGCCAGCAGGATGCCCGCGAGCGCATTGAGGCCCGTGACCATGTCGACGATCGGCAGACCGATGCGCGTCGCGTCGCCATCGCGCTCGCCGTTGACGCTCATCAGCCCCGCCATCGCCTGGATCACCGCGTCGTAGCCGGGCAGCCCGCCGAGCGGGCCCGCTTCGCCGAAGCCCGTCACCGCGCAGTGGATCAGGCGCGGGAAGCGCGGCTGCAGGTTGCGCGCGTAATCCATTCCCCAGCGCGCGAGCGTGCCGGGCTTGAAGTTCTCGACGAGCACGTCGGCCTCTTCGAGCAGGCGCCACAGGATCGCGCGCCCCTCGTCGCGCGACAGGTCGAGCGCGAGCCCTTCCTTGTTGCGGTTCACGCCCATGAAGTACCACGCGGTATCGCCGAGGAACGGCGGCCCCCAGCCGCGCGTCTCGTCGCCGCCCGGCGGCTCGATCTTGACCACCGTCGCCCCGTGGTCGGCGAGTGCCTGCGTGCAGTACGGGCCGCCGAGCACGCGGCTCAGGTCGACGACCTTCAGGCCGTCCAGTGCGCCTTGCACGCGATGCGGTCATCGTTCGACCTCCGGCAGCAGGTCGAGCGCTGCGTCGAGCGACACCGGCGCGCCGCGCAGCAGCGCGTCGACCGTCGCCGCCTCGTCGTGGCACGCGCGGCGCGACGGCGGCGCAAGCGGGTCGACCGGCAGCAGCTTGTGGCGCACGACCAGGTGCGCGAGCGCAAGACGGCGATGGTCCGGCGCCGTGCATACGCCCTCGCACGCCATCAGCACGGCCGCGCTTGCGTAGTACAGCGCGGACGCGGCCTGCCGCACCCCTGCGTCGTCGCCGCTCGCCGCGACCTGCGCGAGCGCATCGGTTGCGCGCGCGAGCACGCGCCTGAACACGGTGCGGCTCGCGTCCGGCAACGGCGCCTGGCCGAGCCGGTCGGCGAGGAACGCATGCAGCGCGTCGAGCGCCTGCTCGCGCTGCGCGGCCCGCGCGACGTCCAGCGCGACGATGTTGCTCGTGCCTTCCCAGATCGAGCCGAGATGCGCATCGCGCACGATGCGCGCGTCGCTCCACTCCTCGATGTAGCCGGTGCCGCCGCGCACTTCCATCGCATCGCCCGTCACGCGGCGCGCATCGCGGCACGCGCGGAACTTGATCAGCGGCGTCAGGATCCGCACGCAGCGCGCGGCCTGCTCGTCGCCCGCATCGGCCTGCGGCAGCAGCAGCGCGATCTGCATGAACATCGCGCGCGCGGCCTCGGCCGGCAGCAGCATCTTCAGCAACTGGCGCTGCATCAGCGGCATCTCGATCAGCTTGCGGCCGAACGCCTCGCGGTGCGCGGCGACGTGCAGCGCCTCGTTCAGCGCGCGCCGCATCAGCCCCGCCGCGCGCACGCCGTTCGACAGCCGCGACATGTTGATCATGTCGGCCATCTGGTGAAAACCGCGGCCGATCTCGCCGATCAGGAAAGCCTGCGCGCCTTCGAGCGCGATCTCGCCGCTCGCCATCGACCGGCTGCCGAGCTTGTCCTTCAGGCGCACGATCCGGTAGCGGTTGCGCGTGCCGTCCGGCAGCGTCTTCGGCAGCAGGAACAGTGCAAGGCCCTTGATGCCGTCCGGCGCGCCGTCGGGCCGCGCGAGCACCATCGCGAGATCGGCGTCCGCGTTCGAGCAGAACCACTTGTCGCCGGTCAGGCGCCAGACGGTCTCGCCGTGTGCATCCGTCTCGCGCGTCGCCCGCGTGGCGATCCGGCCGACGTCGGAACCCGCCGCCTGCTCGGTCATGAACATCGCGCCCTGGTACAGCGTGTCGAAGTCGCGCGACGCGAGCCTCGGCAGGTAGCGCGCGACGAGCGCCGGATCGCCGAAGCGGCGCAGCGTACGCGTCAGCGAATCGGTCATGCTGACCGGGCAGCACAGCCCGAATTCGGCCTGCACGAACAGGAACGTCAGCGCGTACTTGACGAGCGGCGATGCCGGGACGCGCTGGTGGCTCAGCGACGCGAGCCCGAGTTCGGCATACGCGACACGTTCGAGCGCGACATACGCGGGATCCTTGTCGATCCGCTGCACGGCCTCGCCGCGCCGGTTGCGGTGCTCGAGCACCGGCGGATGCTTGTCCGCGCGCGACGCCCATTCGTCGAGCTCGCCGCTGACGCGCGCGCCGAGCGCGTGCAGCTGCGGTTCGAGTTCCGCATATCGCGCATCGCCGAGATGGAGCCTCAGCAGCACGCCCAGATCCGGATCCGCGATGAAGAAATCGAGGCCCCGGCTGTCGGGGATGTTGGATGCGCCGGTGGTCGGCGCGCGATCGATGTCGTTCAAGTCGGTGTCTCCTGCCCATGCCAAGCGGTCCGATCAGCGTAGGCCCGCGATCGATAAGCGTCCAATACAGGATTTATCCGGTACGATAGATATCGCTTATCGATGCCGAAGCCAGGGGGAAGAGGCGATGGAACTGAAGCAGCTTCGATATTTCGTGGCGGTCGCCGAGGAGCTGCATTTCGGGCGCGCGGCAAAGCGCCTGTTCATCTCGCAGCCGGCGCTGAGTTTCGATATCCGCAAGTTCGAGGACGCGCTCGGCGTGCAGCTGTTCTCGCGCACCAACAAGACCGTCGCGCTGACCAACGCGGGCGAGGTGCTGCTCGGCGAAGCGCGCCGGCTGCTGCTGCAGGCGGCCGAGGCCGAGCGCCTGACGGTGCGCTCCGCGTCCGGTCTCGCGGGCCGGCTGCGGATCGGCTTCGTCCATTCGATGCTGTATCGCGGGCTGCCCGATGCGGTGCGGCGCTTCGAGGCCGACTATCCGGGCGTCGAGGTCGTGCTGAGCGAGATGAACACGCAGGCGCAGGTGCAGGCGATCCAGCGCGGCCAGATCGATCTCGGCTACGCGCACTGGGGCCACTTCCCGCCCGAGGTCGAATCGGCGCCCGTCTATGCGGAACCGTTCGTGTGCTGCCTGCCGGCCGCGCACCCGCTCGCGCGGCGCAGGCAGGTCGCGCTCGCCGCGCTGGCCGCGGAGCCGTTCATCCTGTTCCCGCGCGAAGCGGCGCCGCACTATCACGACCTGATCATCGCGCAATGCGTGAACGCGGGATTCAGTCCGCTGATCCGTCACGAAGCGCGGCTGTGGCAGACGATCCTGTCGATGATCGAGTTCGGGATGGGTATCGCACTGGTGCCGCGCGTGCTGCAACAGGTGAAGAGCGACCGGCTCGCGTTCCGGCCGCTGAAGGATGCGTCGCTCGAATCGCGCACGCTCGCGCTGAAGCGCAGCGGCACGGCCGAGCCGGTTGCGCTGCGCTTCGCCGACTATCTGCGCGCGTCGATCGATGCGCTGCCGGTGCTCGCGGGGTGAGCCGCGCCGGTGTCGCGACGGCGTGCCGGCTGGCGTTCGTCACGAACTTCGAGGCCGTCCACGACACGAATGTGCGTGCCCGTAAAAATATTTGCAGAAAGTGCTTTACGAACCCGAAAAAGCCTGACATAATTTCAGCTTCTTTGGGCGGTTAGCTCAGCGGTAGAGCACTGCCTTCACACGGCAGGGGTCACTGGTTCGATCCCAGTACCGCCCACCAAAGAATTCGCCGCTTGTGGCGACGCGTCAAACGCTGGATCGAGCAGTTCTCTCCGGCGCCAGCGCAAAGCCACTAGGCAAAGAAAAAGCCCTGCGCTCGCAGGGCTTTTTTTTCGTCCGCGCAGGAGTAGCTACTCAACGCAGCCCTCCCTATACAACTACTCGTTCGCGAGTCCCGCCTTTATTGCGGCCACCAGCTGCCTCGCCTCATCGCCATTTTTTCCGAACCACGCCGAAGTAAGCCTGTCCCGAAGCTTCCAAACTTCGATACCCAATTCCTCGGCAAGCACGGGAAACACCTTCTTCGCAAACTTGCTCCCCACCAAACCGACGCCGGCAACCTTTGCACGATCGAATGCCTCACTCACCCCATTGAGAAGACCATCAGCGGCAGCGACGTTCTCTTCCGCTAGCATCAGCTCTTCCGGGGCACAATTCCCGGGCAACGAAAAAACATGCTTCTCGGGTGCCGGACCGATATCCGGGTCGCGCACCCCAACCGCCCTCACCCCCTCACCCCGGAACGTCTGAACCAGCTGGTAAACCTCATGGGTATTTCCAACCGGAACGATGCATGTGTTGCGCAACATCGCTCGATCGCAGCGCTCCAAGATATCCGTCAAGAATCCCTGAGCCATGACATCTTCAACCAGGATCAGATCTTTGTTCGTCCTCACCACACTAGACAGCTCACGAGCAGCAGTAATGAACGGAACGCGAGGGATCACATCCACCCCTACTTTTCTTCGCACCACCAAAACCCGCGCCTCTTCGGGCAGGGTCTCGAACAACTCCGCAGAATGGGTACTCAGAACAATCTGATGCCCCTTCCGCCGCGCAACGTTCATGAGATACCACGCCAGCCCACGTTGCGCGTCGGGATGCAAAGTAATCTCCGGCTCTTCCAGCAAGATAAGAGCGCGCGCAGGCAGAGCCTCAATCGCCCGCATCATGCGAATGACTTTCTGCTCGCCGGCCCCCATATGCGGCTCCGCATAACCGTACCCACCTCGATTCACCAACGGCAGATCATCGGTCCAAGGCCCAACCTCAAAGCCAACGGTATGCATCGTCCCGTCCAAGTATGGAACCCCCAACACTTTGGATATGGAATTGAGCAATGGAGGGTCAAACTTCGCGCTTGCCTTGATTTCAATCTGCGATCGAAAGACATGCAATCGATCCTTACGCTCGATTCGAGGCGCGAAAGTTGAGATCCCAAAAAACTGCACATGTCGCGCCGGATTATTCCGCCGCGGGTAACCCCAACGCGTGCGCTCTTTTACGTAGGGAATCGATAGGCCGGGGGCATCATTCCAGAAGCTAAACGTCACGGATGATCCAGCATCAAATGCCGGCGTTTCATCTTTTATAGCGGCGCGGACCCAATCGCCGATTTTGTGATGCCTACCGCCTTCGTTCTTCACATAGGCGGCAGAACACAACTGCAGAATAGTGGTCTTCCCCCCGCCATTCGCACCAGCGATCGCAGTTACCGGCCACGAGAACTCCAAACCAGCCGTCATACCTCGCACTGCTTGGACCTTGACTGACTTCAGGATGTTGCCAAAGAGTCCATTACGAGCAGCCGGATTACCCCAAATCTTCGAGATTTCCTCGCATTCTTTTGCAATGTCTGCATCCGTAGCCATGGAACAAGTCCTAGTATTTATTGATTGGCGATAGTCGCAAGAACCACGGTACTAGAATCTTGGCACCTGAACAGAACTTAGGGCCAAAGTTGCCGCGCATGCTTCACGCGCAGAATCTCTACCGCGTCTGTTTCAATGCTGTACAAGACAACGTAATTGTGATGCACCACCATCTCTCTCGTTCCGGAAACCCGCCCGGCTCGGTACAACCTCGGGCGAACCCTCAACCCCTCAACCTTTTCACGAATCATCTGCACCAAGGCTAATGCGGCATCCGAATCATCCTCCCCGATGTTCTCCAAAATGCTCAACAGGTCTTCCTCGGCCATCGGCCGCCACTTAAGTCTTAGCACGCTTCCCCTTTCGCATCGCTTCGACGCGGGCCAGAGCCTTTTTCATTACGTCCTCATGCTCGATACTCGGGCGCGGGTCGTCGATCGACGCCTGCACCTGCTCGCGCAACCATTTGTCATAGGCCGCCGCGTTCGCGTGCGTCTGCTTCATCGCCGCCGCACGATCCGGACGGCTCGAACGCTCGATCTCGACCTCATCCGGTCGCCACGCTTCGAGCGAGAACCGCCCCGACTGCAACCCTAGCTCGCGGATCACCTCAAGCGCCTTGACAGGGTTCCGAAACGCTCGCGGCCGACGATTGTTCGACGTGACCAGCACGGCCGTTCCGGCCGTCCGCGTCTCCAGCTCGACGTAGAATGAACCGCCCTCGGCTTTGAGAACAGCCGACAGGACACCGCCCGCATGTGCGGCGGCAGCAGCCTGAGACACATCTAACGTTTTCATGGCACAACCTTTAGTAGATAACGGCACGATCTATAATACATCGTGCCACAGTCAATAGCATTCCGCCCCCTTTATTTGACGTAAAACCTCATCCAGTCTTCTGCACCTACACCTAGGCGTGCAGCGTTCGCACCGCCTCGTGCCCCATATGTGGTGCCAGATGCGCATATCGTTCCGTCACCGTGATTGACGAGTGCCCGAGCAAATCCTTCACGACGTACAGCGACACGCCCGCCATGACGAGCCACGAAGCGAAGGTGTGGCGCAGGTCGTGCACTCTGAAATCGTCAATCCCCGCGCGAGCGCATGCGGCGCGGAACCCCTTCTGAATCGTGGTGATGCGATCGCCCGACGCCACCGCGAACACCCACGGCGAACGAGGCACCGTCACCCGCACCCATTCGCGCTGGTCCCTCAAAGCCGCCATCGCCTCATCGTTCAGGGCACCACGCGGCGCTTGCCGTTCTTCGTATCACCCGGCTCCAGCGACAAAACCGCCCGATCGAAATCCACTCGCGACCATTCGAGCTTCAACATCTCGTTTTGTGCGGAATGGCGCGATTTCCGACCTCTCAGCACTCACCTGCCCACCCAATGAAGGACAGCGGGTAATATCGCATGCTTCCGACGCTTTCCCGCAGGCAAGAAATGGCAACAACACGACGATACGAATCGATACAAGTGCTGCGCGCGCTCGCGGCACTCGGGGTGGTGGCGTTCCACACCGAAGGAAACGTTGGCACGTATGGATGGGCCTCTCGCATCGTTCCGCACATTTCAAGATATGGCGAGCTCGGCGTTGACGTTTTCTTCGTCATCTCGGGTTTCGTCATTGCGCTCGTCAGCTATGGAGAATCCCGGGGTGTGCAGTCGGCACGGCAATTCCTGGCTGCCCGAATCGCACGCATCGTGCCGCTATACTGGACGCTCACCGCCCTGTTCGTCGCCCTTCTCGCCATCGTGCCAACTGCCTTCGGGCACGCCCGTGTCGACCTCTGGCATGTGGTCACGTCATTCCTGTTCCTGCCTTCGATCAACTGGGCCGGAATCATCGCACCGGTCATCAACGTCGGTTGGACGCTCAACTACGAAGCGTGGTTCTACGTGGTGTTCGCAGCCGCGATGTGCGTCACCCGCCGCCCGCTGATCGCGGTTGCGGCGTTTCTCGGCTTCACGTCGCTGCTTCGGCTCGCGCACGGCTCGGGCGTGCCGTTTCTCGTCTATACAAACCCCATCGTGCTCGAGTTTGTCGCGGGCTGCTGCATCGGCACCTGCTATGCGAGAGGAAAGCGAGTGCCGCTGGCCGCCGCGCCGATTGCGCTGCTGGGCGCCATCGCGCTCAGAACGATGTACGCGCCAACGCTGACCGACGACAACCGGTTCATTGTGTTCGGCCTGCCGGCATTCGTCATTGTGGTCGTCGCGCTCGCCCTCGAAGCGCGCATCCGCTGGAACGGTTTTTTCAGCAAACTGGGCGACGCGTCCTATTCGCTCTATCTGACACATGTGTTGTCGGTGCCGGTCACGCTGAAGGTCATTCAGATGATCGACCGGCAGCACCGACTGCCCGGCGACCTTGTCTGCGCGGCAGTGGTGATCAGTTCGATTCTCGTGGCTTTCGTTTGCCACCGGTTGCTGGAACGACCGATGACACGATCGGTCGGACGCTGGTTGTCGCGACGTGCCGATGCGCCGAACACCGCCCCTCGCATAACGGCCTAGCCCGGTCTCAGGTGGCTGGCGGCGCGGATCGAACGTGACCGCCGCCGCAAGACATGACGTCCCCGCAGCGTCATCCCCCCACCCGCTGCGCCGTCGCATCGAACGCCCGCTTCGCCTTGTCGACGATCTCGTCGACCTCCGCCTCGCGAATCACGAGCGGCGGCGACAGCAGCATCCGGTCGCCGGTCGCGCGCATGATCAGGTTGCCGTTGAAGCAGAAGTCGCGGCAGATCGTGCCGACCTCCCCGCCATGCTCGAAGCGCACGCGCCGCGCCGGCTCGCGCGCGAGCTGAACGCCCGCCACGAGCCCCGCTCCCGCAATCTCGCCGACGATCGGATGGTCGCCCAGCGCATCGCGCAGCCGGCGCTGGAAGTACGGCCCGATGTCGTGCTTCACGCGCTCGACGATCCCCTCGTCGCGCAGCAGCTTCAGGTTCGCGACCGCGACGGCCGCCGCCACCGGGTGGCCCGAGTACGTCATCCCGTGATTGAATTCGCCGTGCTCGATCAGCGCCTGCGCGACCCGGTCGTGCAGCGCCACCGCGCCCATCGGCACATAACCGCTCGTCAGCCCTTTCGCGAGCGTCATCAGGTCCGGCTCGAAGCCGAAGTGCTGGTGCGCGAACCATTCGCCGGTGCGCCCGAACCCGCCGATCACTTCGTCGGCCACCAGCAGGATGTCGTACTTGCGGCAGATCCGCTGGATTTCCGGCCAGTACGTCGACGGCGGGAAGATCACGCCGCCCGCGCCCTGGAACGGCTCGCCGATGAACGCCGCGACGTTCTCCGCGCCGAGTTCGAGGATCTTCGCCTCGAGCTGCTGCGCGCGCGCGAGGCCGAACGCTTCCGGCGTCTCGCCGGCCTGCGCCTCGCCGAAGAAATACGGCTGGTCGATGTGCACGATGTGCTCGACCTTCGACGGCATCTGCTCGTGCATGTAGTCCATCCCGCCCAGCGTCGCGCCCGCGATCGTCGAGCCGTGGTAGCCGTTCTTGCGCGAGATCACGAACTTCTTCTGCGGCTGGCCCTGCACGCGCCAGTACTGGTGCACGAGGCGCAGCACGGTGTCGTTGCCTTCCGAGCCGCTGTTGCAATAGAAGAAGTGGTTGAAGCCGGCCGGCGTGACTTCCGCGAGCATCGCGGAGAGTTCGATCACCGGCGGGTGCGTGGTCTTGAAGAAGGTGTTGTAGAACGGCAGTTCCTGGATCTGGCGATACGCGGCGTCGGCGAGTTCCTTGCGGCCGTAGCCGACGTTCACGCACCAGAGGCCGGCCATCCCGTCGATGACCTTGTTGCCGTCCGAGTCCCACAGGTAGACGCCGTCGGCCTTCACGATCACGCGGCTGCCCGCGCGGTTCAGCGCACCCATGTCCGAGAACGGGTGGATGTGGTGCGCGGCGTCGAGCGCGCGGTATTCGGCGGTCGAGCGCGCCTGCGTCGTGCGCGGTGCGGCGGCCGGCGCGGCGGGCTGGATCCAGGCAGATTCGTTGCGATCGGTCACGTGTCCTCCGGAGTGCGGTGGTGCGCGCTCACACATGCAGCAGCAGATGTCTGCGCTCCCACGAGCTGATCACCCGGAAGAACGCTTCGTATTCGGTGTCCTTCAGCGCCAGGTAGGCCTTCACGAACTTGTCGCCGAGAATGCCGGCCAGCGGCGTGCACGCCGCCATCAGCGAGATCCCCTCCTCGAGGTTGCGCGGCAGCTGGTACGGCAGGTCGTAGCCGTCGGACGCGATCGGCTCGGTCGGCGCGAGCTGCTGCGACAAGCCGAGATAGCCGGCGGCGAGCGTCGCCGCGAACGCGAGGTACGGATTGCAGTCGACGCCCGGAATCCGGTTCTCGATGCGGCGCGCCGACGCGCCCGACTGCGGGATGCGGAAGCCGACCGTACGGTTGTCGTAGCCCCACTGCACGTTGATCGGCGCGGCCATGAAACGCGACAGGCGGCGGTACGAGTTGATGTACGGCGCGAAGATCGGCATCAGCGCCGGCGTGTACTTCTGCAATCCGGCGAGATAGCCGCGAAACAGCGGCGTCACGTCGCCTTTCGCATCGGCGAACAGGTTGCGGCCGGTTTGCGGATCCGCGAGGCTCTGGTGGATGTGCATCGCCGAGCCCGGCTCGTCCTGCATCGGCTTCGCCATGAAGGTCGCGTACATGTTGTGACGCAACGCGGCCTCGCGCACCGTGCGCTTGAACAGGAACACCTGGTCGGCCAGCGACAGCGCATCGCCGTGCACGAAGTTGATCTCCATCTGCGCGGCGCCGACTTCATGGATCAGCGTCTCGATATCGAGCCCCTGCATCTCGCAGTATTCGTAGATGTCCTCGAACAGGGAATCGAACTCGTTGACGGCCTCGATCGAATACGACTGCCGGCCGGTTTCCGCGCGCCCGGTGCGGCCGACCGGCGGACGCAGCGGCAGGTCGGGATCGGCGTTCATGTCGACGAGATAGAACTCGAGCTCGGGCGCGACAACCGGCTGCCAGCCTTTCGCCTTGTACAGGTCGAGCACGCGGCGCAACACGTAGCGCGGCGAGATCTCGACCGGCGAGCCGTCGAAGTGCACGCAGTCGTGAATCACTTGCGCGGTCGGGTCGACGGCCCACGGAATCAGGCAGATCGTCGACGGATCGGGCACGCACACCATGTCGGGATCGGTCACGCCGGTCAGCGTGCCGTCCTCCGGATAGTCGCCGGTGACGGTCTGCACCATCACGGCCTGCGGCAGACGCATCGATTCGCCGGATTCGAACTTGTTGCGCGGAATGATCTTGCCGCGCGCGATGCCGGCCATGTCGGGAATGATCGCCTCGACTTCGGTGATGCGGTGCTGTCGCAGGAATTCGCTCAATTCGGGTTGCATGATCGGCCTCTATCAGTCGACGTCGGATGCGGCCGGCGACGGCGTCGCGCCGCCGGCCGCATGAATGCGATGCGTCATGCGCGCGCGGCACGCCGCACCGAATGCCGCGAAGATGTCGCGCGACAGCGGCTGTTCCGCGTAGCGCCATTCGGGATGCCACTGCACGCCGAGCGTGAACGCGCGCGCGCCGCGCACGCTGACGGCCTCGACCAGTCCGTCGGGCGCGCTGGCCTCGACGACGAGCCCGGCGCCGAGCTGCGCGATGCCCTGGTCGTGCAGCGAATTGACCGTCGCTTCATGCGCGCCGCGCGCGATCCGCTGCAGCAGGCCGCCCGGCGCGAACTGCACGACGTGCGCGGGGCCGTACTGCCGTTCGAGCGGATCGGCCGGCCGCTCGCGGTGATCGTCGAAGCCGGTCGTCGCGTGCAGCCGCTGATGCAGCGTGCCGCCGTAGGCAACGTTCAGCTCCTGCATGCCGCGACAGATCGCGAGTACGGGCACGCCCGCTTCGATCGCCGCGCGGATCAGCGGCAGCGCGGTCGCATCGCGCGCGGGATCGTGCAGCGTGTCGGGCGCGCTCGCGGCACCGCCGTAATGATGCGGCTCGACGTTCGAGTAACTGCCGGTCAACAGCAACCCGTCGACCGCCGCGACGATCGCATCGGCCGGCTGGCGCGCGCCGAGCGCGGGCAGCACGAAGGCAAGCGCACCCGCGCCGTCGACGAGCGCGGCCAGGTACTTCTCCCCCGCCGTGTGGTTCGGATGCGCACCGCGCAGGATGCGGTCGGCGGTCACGGCTACGATCGCGCGCGCCCTCATGATCGCGTCTCCCGAAGCATCGGCGCGCGCACGCGCAACGACGCGCCGCATGCGTCGCGCTGCGGTATGCGGTGCGGCCCGGAACGGATGAGGCAAACGGCGCTAGGGCAACAACGATGCGCTGCCGTCGCACTGCACCGCGCTGAACACGTGGGCGGCCACGAGGTTGAAGCGGCGCAGGCCGCAATGGGACATGGCGGTGAGGCGAGGCTCGCTGGACAGGGCGGAATGCGTGCCGCGATCAGCATGCCGGATCGGCCCGGCCTGAGGCGGCGCGCCCGCCGACGGACTTCGCGTCCGGCGTATCGAAAGGCTGGCGGCTTTCACGATCGTACTCGACTGACGGATGAACGCTGAACACGTATCGCATTGCAGTGCACGGTTCAACCCGTGCAGCGACACGCAAGCAAGCCGTCGTTTGTGACGACTTCCTGACATTCAGCTTATATCACCTAAAAATTGCGTCAAATTTTCAGGCGTTCGCGTCGGTATTAACCCTGACAAAAACAATGGCGGCATCGATCCGCAGAATCGATGCCGCCTCGTGCAATGCGCCGCCCGTCGCGTTCAGCGATGCGCGAGCGCGGTTTCGACGAGCGTCTGCAATAGCGGCACAATCCGCGCCGCACGCGCTTCGTCGTACGCGTAAGGACGCGTCTCTTCCATGTAGGTGATCTGCGAGAGCTCGAGCTGCACGGCCTCGACGCCGGTCTCGGGCACGCCATAGTGACGCGTGATGTAGCCGCCCTTGAAGCGCCCGTTCGCGACGGCCGTATAGCCGCCATGTTCGAGCACGCGCGCGGCGAGCGCCTCCGCCAGGCCCGGCGCGGCGCTTGCGCCGCTCGACGTGCCGAAGTTGAAGTCCGGCAGGCGGCCGTCGAAGAAGCGCGGCACGTGCGAGCGGATCGAATGCGCTTCCCACACGAGCACGCGGCCGTGCTCGCGCTTCAGGCGCGCGACCTCGCGTTGCAGCGCGTCGTGATACGGCCGCCAGTAGCGATCGCGGCGACGCATGATCTCGTCGTTGCCGGGCAGCGCGTTCGCCGGATACAGCGGCGCCTTGTCGAACGTATCGACCGGCACGAGCCCTGTCGTGTCCTGCCCCGGGTACAGGTTCTCGTTGTCGGGCGGACGGTTCAGGTCGACGACGTAGCGCGCATGCGACGGGACGAGGATCGATGCGCCGAGGCCGGCCGCGAAGCCGTACAGCCGTTCGAGATGCCAGTCGCAATCGTCGACGAAACGCGCGTCGGCCGTCATCGTCGCGGCGATGTCGTCGGGGATGTGCGTGCCTGCGTGCGGAATCGAGATCAGCAGCGGCAACGTGCCCTGCTTCAGCGTGAATACAGCCGGTTGTTCAGTCATGTCGCATCACCGTTGAAGGTCTGCCGGCGCACGCAGGCGGCGTGCGCCGGTTGCGCGCGTCAGCGCAGCAGTTGCGCCAGTGCGGCGCGGTAGTCGGCATACGCGACGGCTTCGTCGCGATGGCGGCGGCCGCTCACGACGCGCTCGCCGCCCGTGTAGACGTCGAGCACCGGCGTCTCGCCGTGCTCCGCGAACACGATACCCGACAACCACGACGTGCTGTCGTGTTCGGCAATCGCCGGATGATCGGGATCGAGCACGAGCCAGTCGGCACGGCACCCTTCGCGCAGCGCACCGACACGCCGCCCGCTGGCCTGCGCGCCGCCCGCGAGCGACGCGTCGAACAGGCGGTCGGCGACATGCGCCTGCGTGTCGCTCGCCAGCACGTTGCGCGCGCGGTGCACGAGCCGTTGCCCGTATTCGAGCAGGCGCAGCTCGGCACGCCAGTCGACCGACGCATGGCTGTCCGAGCCGACGCCGATCACGCCGCCTTGCGCGAGATAGTCGACGGCCGGGAACACGCCGTCGCCGAGGTTCGCCTCGGTCGTCAGGCACAGGCCGGCGACCGCGCGACGCTGCGCGAGCGCGGCCGTTTC
This sequence comes from Burkholderia cepacia, assembly GCF_001718835.1. Classification (NCBI taxonomy): domain Bacteria; kingdom Pseudomonadati; phylum Pseudomonadota; class Betaproteobacteria; order Burkholderiales; family Burkholderiaceae; genus Burkholderia; species Burkholderia cepacia. Next base: position 2,572,184 of record NZ_CP013443.1, read on the forward strand.
GGCCGCATCGACGTGCGTCGCGTGCACGAGACACCAGCGTGCGCCGACGTCGAAGCGATCGAGCAGCCATTGCACGGGGCGCGCGCCGTAGGCACGCACGCAGTCGTCGACTTCGGCCGTCTGCTCGGCAATATGGATATGCACGGGCGCGTCGTCGGGCAACCCGTCGAGCAGCACGCGCAACCCGTTCTCGGACACCGCCCGCAGCGAGTGCGGTGCGACGCCGTAGCGCAGCCCGCCATGCTCCGGCGCCGCGCGACGCATCGCGTCGAGCAGCTCGAGCAGGCCGTCGGGCGTATTGATGAAGCGGCGCTGGTCGTCGCGCGGCGGCTTGTTGCCGAAACCGGCGAACTGGTACGACACGGGCAGCATCGTGATGCCGATGCCGGCCGAGCGCGCGGCGTCGACCACGCGCGTGCCGAGTTCCGCGATCTGCGGATAACGCGAGCCGTCCTGCGCGTGATGCACGTAGTGGAATTCGCACACCGACGTGTAGCCGCACTTGAGCATCTCGACATACAGCCAGCGCGCGATCGCGGCGAGCGCGTCGGGCGTGATCTTCAGCGCGAAGCGGTACATCAGGTCGCGCCAGCTCCAGAAGCTGTCGGCCGGATTCGCGCGGTATTCGGTGAGCCCCGCCATCGCGCGCTGGAACGCGTGCGAATGCAGGTTCGGCATGCCGGGCAGCACCGGCCCGGACGCACGCGCGACGCCTGCCGGGGCGTCGGTGTCGGGCGTCACGCCGGTCAGCGTGCCGGCCGCGTCCCAGCGCAGCAGCACGTTACGGCGCCAGCCGTCGGGCAGGTACGCATGGTCTGCGAACAACAGGGTGTCGGTCATAAGGCTATCTATCCATTCATCCGGCGAAACACGGTCGTGCCGCCGCGTACGACCTGCTCGCACAGCGGCCGGCCGATCCAGTACGCGAGCTCCGCCAGCGAGCCGACCGACCACGCGGCGAAGTCGGCCTGGCGGCCGACCTCGAGCGCGCCGTGGCGATCCGCGCGGCCGAGCGCCGCGGCCGCGTGGCGCGTCACGCCCTGCAGCACTTCGGGCACCGTCATGCGGAACAGCGTGCAGCCCATGTTCAGCGTCAGCAGCAGCGATTCGAGCGGCGACGTGCCGGGGTTGTGATCGGTCGCGAGCGCGATCGGCACGCCGTGCCTGCGCAGCAGCTCGATCGGCGGCAGTTGCGTCTCGCGGATGAAGTAGTACGCGCCGGGCAGCAGCACGGCGACCGTGCCGGCCGCCTTCATCGCCTCGATGCCGGCTTCGTCGAGAAATTCGAGGTGATCGGCGGACAGTGCGCGATAGCGTGCGGCGAGTGCCGTGCCGCCCGCGTTCGACAGTTGCTCCGCATGCAGCTTCACGGGCAGCCCGCGCCGCGTCGCGGCTTCGAACACGCGCTCGGTCTGGGCGAGCGAAAAGCCGATGCGTTCGCAGAACACGTCGACCGCGTCGACGAGCCCCTCGTCGGCCAGCGCCGGCAGCATCCGGTCGCACACTTCGTCGATGTATGCGTCCGCGCGGCCCGCATATTCCGGCGGCAGCGCATGCGCGCCGAGGAAGGTCGTATAGACCGTGACCGGGAAGCGCTCGCCGAGCTGGCGCGCGACGCGCAGCATCTTGCGTTCGCTCGCGAGGTCGAGCCCGTAGCCCGACTTGATCTCGATCGCGGTCACGCCTTCGGCCAGCAGCGGCTGCAGCCGCGCGGCGGCCTGCACGAACAGCGTCGTCTCGTCGGCCGCGCGCGTCGCGCGCACCGTCGACACGATCCCGCCGCCCTGCCGCGCGATCTCCTCGTAGCTGACGCCCGCGAGGCGCTGCGCGAATTCGTCGGCACGCGTGCCGCCGTACACGAGGTGCGTATGGCAGTCGACGAGGCCCGGCGTCACCCACGCGCCGTGCAGATCCTCGCGCCGCCAGTGGGCATAACCGTGCGGCAGCGCGGACATCGCGCCGAGCCAGGCGATCGTGCCGGTTTCGTCGACGGCGATCGCCGCGTCGTCGATCGTCTCGTCGGGATGGCCGTGCGGACACAGCCTCAGGTGATGCCAGACAGTCGGTTTCATGCAATCAGTTCGTATCGGTAGCGTCGAGCGACACGGCGAGCAACGCGCCGCTACCGCTCACGACGACGTCAAACGCACGCCGCGGCCCGTCGAGCCGCAACGTGTCCATTTCTTCCAGTGTGTAAGTTGCGCCGTCGAGCGCGACCTGCACCGTCCCGTTCGCGCAGAACAGCAGCACGGTGTCCGCGCGCGCGATGCGATGCGTGCCGGCGCGCCACGCGGCGACCGACCCGTGCGCCGTCGCGCGGCGCGTCATCAGGTTGAAGTCGCGCGTCGCGCCGTCGTGCAGCGTCGCGTCGATCGCCGCCTCGCCCGCGAAATCCGCGCGGGCCAGCGGTGCGTCGAGCACGTGGCGTGCGCCGCCTTCCTCGGCGAGCGTCATGCCCGCGCCGGACAGCAGCACGAGCGTGCGGTCGATGCCGTCGAAACGCGAGAACGGGCCGGCCGTGCCGACGTCCGCGACGCTCACGCGCCACGCGAACGCGTCGAGCGCGGCGCCCGGCGGCGCCCCGAAGGAAGTCCCCTTGGGGAAATGCGCGGCGATCTCGCGCGTCACGCCGCCGCCGTTCTTCCATGGCGACGCGACGAGATCCGCTGCGCGGATCATCGCGGCGGCCGGCGCCACGTTCGCCGGCGCCTGGTGGAGCGCCGTCATGCTCAGCGGCCGAGCATCGGCAGCTTCAGGCCGGCTTCGCGGGCCGTCTGCTGCGCGAGTTCGTAGCCGGCATCCGCATGGCGCATCACGCCCGTCGCCGGGTCGTTCAGCAGCACGCGGCCGAGACGCTCGTGCGCTTCGGCGGTACCGTCGGCGACGATCACGACGCCCGAGTGCTGCGAGAAACCCATGCCGACACCGCCGCCATGGTGCAGCGACACCCACGATGCGCCGCCCGCGGTGTTCAGCAGCGCGTTCAGCAGCGGCCAGTCGCTCACGGCGTCCGAACCGTCCTTCATCGATTCCGTCTCGCGGTTCGGGCTCGCGACCGAACCGGTGTCGAGGTGGTCGCGGCCGATCACGATCGGGGCCTTCAGTTCGCCGTTCTTCACCATTTCGTTGAACGCCTGGCCGAGGCGATAGCGATCCTTCACGCCGACCCAGCAGATCCGCGCCGGCAGGCCCTGGAACGCGATGCGCTCACGCGCCATGTCGAGCCAGTTGTGCAGGTGCGGATCGTCGGGGATCAGCTCCTTCACCTTCTGGTCGGTCTTGTAGATGTCTTCCGGATCGCCCGACAGCGCGACCCAGCGGAACGGGCCCTTGCCTTCGCAGAACAGCGGGCGGATATAGGCCGGCACGAAGCCCGGGAAGTCGAATGCGTTCTCGACGCCCATTTCCAGCGCCATCTGGCGGATGTTGTTGCCGTAGTCGAGCGTCGCCGCGCCGCGCTCCTGCAGCGTCAGCATCGCGCGCACCTGGACGGCCATCGACTGCTTCGCGACCTTCACGATGCTCTGCGGATCGACCTTCTGCGCTTCGCGCCATTGCGCGACGGTCCAGCCTTGCGGCAGGTAGCCGTTGATCGGGTCGTGCGCGCTCGTCTGGTCGGTCACGCAGTCCGGCGTGATGCCGCGCGTGACGAGCTCCGCGAACACGTCGGCCGCGTTGCCGAGCAGGCCGACCGACACCGGCTTGCCGGTGCGCTTCGCTTCGTCGATCATGCCGAGCGCCTCGTCGAGCGTCGTCGCCTTCTTGTCGACGTAGCGCGTCTTCAGGCGGAAATCGATGCGCGTCTCGTCGCATTCGACCGCGATCATCGAGAAGCCGGCCATCGTCGCGGCCAGCGGCTGCGCGCCGCCCATGCCGCCGAGGCCGCCCGTCAGGATCCAGCGGCCCGACGGGTCGCCGTTGAAGTGCTGGTTCGCGACCGAGAAGAACGTTTCATAGGTGCCCTGAACGATGCCCTGGCTGCCGATGTAGATCCAGCTGCCGGCCGTCATCTGGCCGTACATCATCAGGCCCTTGCGGTCGAGCTCGTGGAAGTGGTCCCAGTTCGCCCAGTGCGGCACGAGGTTCGAATTGGCCAGCAGCACGCGCGGCGCATCCTTGTGCGTGCGGAACACACCGACCGGCTTGCCCGACTGGATCAGCAGCGTCTCGTTCTCCTCGAGATCCTTCAGCGACGCGAGGATCTGGTCGTAGCATTCCCAGTTGCGCGCCGCGCGGCCGATGCCGCCGTACACGACGAGCGCATGCGGGTGCTCGGCGACTTCCGGGTCGAGGTTGTTCTGGATCATCCGGTAGGCCGCTTCGGCCAGCCAGGTCTTGCAGACTTTCTCGCTGCCGCGCGGCGCGCGGATCGTGCGCGTCGGGTCGAGACGGGGATCGATGTGTATCGGATGGTTCATGACGACTGCTCCCGAGGGAAATAATATCAAATAGTAGGAATCAGAAATGCCCGGTGAAGCGATAACGGCTGCCGGGATGCCACAGATTCGCCACCGAGGCGACGACGCCCTGCGACCAGGTGCGCCGATGTAAAACCAGACACGGCTCGACGTCGTCCATCCGCAGCTGCTCGCGCCGCTCCGGCGCCGGGGCCGCCGCTTCGATCCGGTACTCGACGCGCTGCAGCGGAGCCGCGCGCATCAGGTACAGGTTCGGCGTCGTGTTCGTGAAATCCTGCTCGGCGTAATCCGGCGCGACCGCCGGATTCACCCACCGCTCTTCGAGCTGCACCGGCTCGTCGTTCTCGAAATGCAGCACCTGCGAATGAAACAGCGTCGTGCGCACGGCCACCTGCATCTCGTCGGCGAGCACCTCGTCGGCGCGGATCGTGTCGAGGCCGAGCACGCTCGCGCGATACGCATGCCCGCGCGCGCCGACCTCCTCCGAGATGCTGCGGATCGCCACCAGCGTCGACTCGTACTTCGGCCGCGCGACGTAGGTGCCCGCGCCCTTCATGCGCGTGAGCACCTGCTCGGCCGTCAGCTCGCGCAGCGCGCGGTTGACGGTCATGCGCGCCACCTTGAACTCGCGCGCCAGCTCGTTCTCGGACGGCACCTGGTCGCCCTCTTCCCACTCGCCTGCGTGGATGCGGGCCAGGATGAAATCCTTGATCTCCTGGTAGACCGGCGCGCTCATGGGCTTACTGTTCCGACGCGAACGAGAACGGCGCGACCTTCGCGAACGCACGCTCGCCGACCAGCTTCGCGATCACCGCGATGTCCGGTGCGAAGTAGTGGTCGAGCTCGTAGTGCGCGACCTTGGCGCGGATCGTTTCCATCACCGGCGCGAGCTTCGGGCTCGTGTGGTACGGCGCGCGCAGGTCGACGCCTTGCGCGGCGGCCAGCAGTTCGATCGCGAGGATGTGCTTCGTGTTGTCCGCGATGTCGGCGAGCTTGCGCGCGGCGAACGTCGCCATCGACACGTGGTCTTCCTGGTTCGCCGAGGTCGGCAGCGAGTCGACCGACGCCGGGTGCGCGAGCGTCTTGTTTTCCGATGCGAGGGCGGCTGCCGTCACGTGGGCGATCATGAAGCCCGAGTTCACGCCGCCGTCCTTCACCAGGAACGGGGGCAGGCCCGACAGCGTCGCGTCGATCAGCAGCGCGATGCGGCGTTCGGCCAGCGCGCCGATTTCCGAGGCGGCCAGCGCGAGGTTGTCGGCCGCGAACGCGACGGGCTCGGCGTGGAAGTTGCCGCCCGACAGCACTTCGCCGGTGTCCGGGAAGATCAGCGGGTTGTCCGACACGGCGTTCGCTTCGACGAGCAGCACGTCGGCCGCGTGGCGCATCTGGTCCAGGCACGCGCCCATCACCTGCGGCTGGCAGCGCAGGCTGTACGGATCCTGCACCTTGTCGCAGTCGCGGTGCGACTGGTTGATCGGCGAGCCTTCGAGCAGGTCGCGATACGACGCGGCCGCGTCGATCTGGCCTTGATGGCCGCGCAGTTCATGAATGCGTGCGTCGAACGGCTTCACCGAACCGGCTGCCGCGTCGACCGACAGCGCGCCCGCGACGAGCGCGGTGCGGTACAGGTCTTCGATCGCGAACATGTTGTCGAGCGCCAGCGCGGTGGATGCCTGCGTGCCGTTCAGCAGCGCGAGGCCTTCCTTCGCCTGCAGCGTCAGCGGCGCGAGGCCCGCGACGCGCAGGCCGTCGAGCGCGCTCGCGCGCTCGCCGCGGATGAACACTTCGCCGACGCCCAGCAGCACGGCCGACATGTGCGCGAGCGGCGCGAGGTCGCCCGATGCGCCGACCGAGCCCTTCACCGGGATCAGCGGCAGCACGTCCGCGTTGAACAGCTTGATCAGCGCGTCCATCACTTCGCGGCGGATGCCCGAGTGGCCGCGGCCGAGGCTCGACAGCTTCAGCGCCATCAGCAGGCGCACCGACGAACGTGCCATCGGCTCGCCGACACCGACCGCGTGCGACAGCACGAGGTTCTTCTGCAGCAGTTCGAGCTGGTCGTGCGGGATGTGCGTGCTCGCCAGGCGGCCGAAGCCCGTGTTGATGCCGTACGCCGGCTCGCCCTTCGCGGCGATGTCGGCGACGGCCTTCGCGCCGGCGTCGATCTTCGCGAAGCTGGCCGGATCGAGCGCCAGCTGCACGGATTCGCGTGCGATCTTGCGCAGTTGCGGGAGGGTCAGGTGGCCGGGGGTCAACGTAATCATGTGAGCAATCCTGTCTAGACAAGTTCGGAGTGGTTTGAAGTGTAGCCACCTGAACTTGTCTAGACAACCCGTTTTTCACCGATTTCGACTTGGGAGTTTCCCTGATGCCCGGAATGGTCCGCAGGCCGGCGCACGCTGGGTCGGTATTTATCACATGTTGCGATTATTTTTGTCTTGGCAACATACGATTCATATCATCCGCCGCGGAGAGACCGCCATGAACACCCCGTCCCGTTCGTCTCCTTTGTCCGCTTTGTCCGTTATCACCGCCCTGCTCGCCCGCTGCACGTTCGCCGCCGCCTGCGCCGCGGCCTGCGCGCCGCTCGCCGCGGAGCCGCTCTCCGGCACGCTCGAGAAGATCCGGCAAAGCAACCTGATCTCGATCGGCCACCGCGAAACGTCGGTGCCGTTCTCCTACGTCGACGCGAACGGCAAGGTCATCGGCTTCTCGCAGGACCTGTGCGACCGCGTGATCGCCGCCGTGAAGGCGCGCATCGGCAAGCCCGACCTGCAGGTGCGCTTCATCCCCGTCACGTCGCAGAACCGCATCCCGCTCGTGCAGAACGGCACCGTCGATCTCGAATGCGGTGTCACCACGAACCTCGCCGCGCGTCACGCGCAGGTCGCGTTCTCGACCACCTTCTTCGTCGCGACGACGCGCCTGCTCACGCGCACGAGCTCGGGCATCCGCGACTTCCCCGACCTCGCCGGCAAGACGGTCGTGACGAACCAGGGCACGACGTCCGAGCGCCTGCTGCGCAGGATGAACGAGGAAAAGAAGATGAACATGCAGATCATCAGCGCGAAGGACTACGGCGAAGGACGCCTCACGCTCGAATCGGGCCGCGCGGCCGCGTACATGATGGACGACGTGCTGCTCGCGGGCGTGCGCCAGCTCGCCGCGAAGCCGGCCGACTGGCAGATCGTCGGCACGCCGCAGTCGTCGGAGGCCTACGGATTCATGCTGCGCAAGGACGATCCGCAGTTCAAGGCGCTCGTCGACGGCGTGCTCGTGCAGTCGATGAAGCGCGGCGAGATCGATGCGCTGTACGACAAGTGGTTCATGAAGCCGGTGCCGCCGAAGGGGCTCGCGTTCGACTTCCCGATGAGCGACGTGATCAGGGCGCGCTACGCGGCACCGAACGACGCACCGCTCGAATGAGCGGCGCTCACGCACGCGTCCACGCGATGCACGCCGCGTAGCCGGGTGCCGCGTCGAGCCACGCCGCGTCGAACGCCGCGACGCCGGCGGCGGGCGCGGCGGGCGAGACGACCTCCACCGCCGGCGTCGCCGCATCGCGCGGCGGCACGACCGCGAACGCCCGCAACCCGCCGACGATGCCGGTGCCGAGTGCCTTGAGCAGCGCTTCCTTCGCCGCCCACACGCGCATGAACGCCGCCGCGCGCGCGGTGTCCGGCAGCGCGTCGAGATAGGCGGCTTCGCCGGGCGCGCAGACTTCGCGTGTCAGCGCGCGCCAGTCGGCCGCGCGGTCGCAGCACTCGATATCGACGCCGACGCGGCCCGCGGGCACCCACGCGAGCAACGCATGATCGCCCGCATGCGACACGTTGAAATCGAGCGACGGATGATGCGGGTGATGTGCGGGATCGAGCGCCGGGCGGCCGGCTTCGCCGACGACGAGCGCCACCGCGTGCGGCGCGATGCCGAGCTGCGCGCCGAGCACGTCGCGCAGCGCGACGCGCGTGCCCGCGCTGCGCACCGCGTCCTGCGAACGCAGAAAGCGGCCCGCCCGTGCGCGTTCGGCGTCGCTCAACGCCGCATACGCGGGCGACACGAGCGGCACCTGCCAGTCGAAATCGACGCGCACGACCTGCACGCCCGCGCGGCGCGCGGCCGCCGGCACGTGGAGCGGATGCGCACGATAGGCACGATGCGCGGCGTGCGCGTCGCAGGCGGAATCGGGAGCGGACGGGAGGGTCATCGACGCGGGACCGGCAGGACGAAAGGTCCGATGTTAATCGATCGCCGTGCGCGCGGCGCGGTTCCGCCGCGCACGACCGTGCCCGCCGGCGCATGCCGCGCCCGCGCCGCCGCGTGGCGCGCATGGACGACGCCCGGCGCATCGGCCGGCAGCGCGCCGGCCGTCCCGTTCGAATTCGTCATCGAGTCACCTCGCCCCGGCCGAACTTGACGCATCGCGCAAACTCGACCAATCTTGCTGCTCCGTTCGCATGAGTCACGCGCATGTCAACGCCGCTCGTCCGTCTCCCGTCGCTCGACCTCGTCCGCGGTTTCGTCGCCGTCGGCCGCCGCATGAGCATCACGCTCGCCGCGCAGGACCTGTGCGTCACGCAATCGGCGGTCAGCCGCCAGGTGCACGCGCTCGAAGCGCATCTCGGCGTCGCGCTGCTGCAGCGCGGCTACCGGAAGATCGCGTTCACGCCGGAAGGCGAGCGCCTGTTTCGCGTCGCCGATGCGGCACTGCACGGCCTGCAGGACACCGTCGCATCGCTCGCCGCCACACGCGAGCGCCAGCCCGTCACGATCACCGCGAGCATCGGCGTCACCGCGCTGTGGTTGCTGCCGCGGCTCGGGCGGCTGCAGGCGCGCCTGCCGGAGATCGACCTGCGCGTCGCCGCGAACGACAAGGTACTCGATTTGCGCGCCGAAGGCATCGACCTCGGCATCCGCTATTGCCCGCGCGACCGCGCGCCGGCCGGTGCGCTGCACCTGTTCGACGAGATCGTCGTGCCGGTCGCGCACCCGGCGCATGCGGCGCGGCCGATCGCGGATGCCGCCGCGCTCGCGGGCCACGTCCTGCTCGAATTCGACGGGCCGCCGCAGCCGCAATTGCAATGGCGCACGCACCTGCTCGCGGCCGGGCTCGGCGACGCACGCCCCAAAGGCGTGCTGCGCTTCAACCAGTACGACCAGGTGATCCAGGCCGCGATCGCGGGCCAGGGCGTCGCGCTCGGGCGGCTCGCGCTCGTCGCGCCGATGCTCGCGGACGGGCGGCTCGCGGTGCTCGGGCCGCACCGGCCCGCCCCGCAGAACGGCTACGCGTACTGGCTGTTCCAGCACGATCCGGCACCGCGCCGCGAAGTCGCCGAGGTACGCGACTGGATGCTCGCCGAAGCAGCCGAATGCGACGCGGCCGTGCGTGCGCAGGCTGCCGTGCAGGGGTAACGCTCACCTGCGTGCGGCCGAACGCGACGCGACGTCAGTCCAGCCGGAACGCCGCCTCGAACCGCTCGGCGAACGCGTCGAACTCCGTTTCCGGCAGATGATTGATGCCGCCCGCGCGCTTGCGCCCGCCGCCGGTCGGAAAACCGCGACAGAACTCGTCGGCGCCGAGCGGCCGGCCTTCGGGCACGCGCACGCTGACGACGAGCCCGCCGTCCGCGCGCGGCGACAGCACCGCGAGCGCCGCATGCGGCGCGTTGCGCATCCGCTCGTTCGCGAGCATGCCCGTCGCGCGCCGCGCCCACGGATAATCGGGCATCCGGACCAGCGTCGCACCGGGCACCTCGCGCAGCGGCGCGAGCGCGCACGCCCGAGCCATGTCGTCGCGGTAGCCGTCGCGCAGTGCGGCAAACACGGCCGTCTCGCGCACGAACTCGAGCGGGTCGACGCATGGCAGCATCGCGTCTGCGAGTGCCGCCGGGTCGAAATGCAGATCGCCGACACATTCGCCGTACGCGTTGTAGTTCAGGTAGAGCCCCAGTTCGGCGAGCGTGCGCGCATGCGCCGCGTCGATCCCGTGCTCGCGCGCGAGCGCGTCGCCGAGCGCCGGCAGTTCGTCGCCGAATGCCGCGACGATCGCCCAGCGCACGTGCCGGCCGCCGAGATAACGGTTCACGATCGCGCTCGTGCAGACGTCGGCCGCCGTGTCGATATGTGCTTCGAAGCGCGGATCGTCGGGCAGTTCACCCGCGAAGTGATGATCGAAATAGCGGACCGTCGCGCCGTCGCGCAGCAGCCGCGCGCAGGCATCGCGATTCTGGTCGTGCGACACGTCGAGCACGGTGACGATGTCGCCCGCGCGCGCGTCGACCCGCGCCAGCAGGCGCACGTCGCGCTTCACACCGGTCACGAGCGTGCCGCGCACGCCCTCCGCGAGCCGCAGTTGCTGAAGCGCGCACAGGCCGTCCGCGTCGCCGTTGAAGGCGAAAAAGTGGCGTCCGCCGTCGAGTCCCTGCATCGTCCGTTTCCCTGTTCTGCAACGCGGCATGGCGCTGGAGCCGCTGCCGGTCGCGTCGATCACCCGATATTTTGACGCGACGGCGAGCGCGGCCGTCAATACCGCGCCGCAGGTGCAGCGGCAATCCGGTGCCGACACGCCAACCATGTCATACGTCATCAGATATCAAATCCACGCTTCCAAGCCGGCTCGAATCCAGAAATCCGCAACTTCTCGGGTAAACCCGCGACCCCGGCGAGCGTGCCCGCGCGTACCATGTCATACGACGACATACTACACGGCCTCGCCGCGCCGGCGTCCGAAACGCCTGCCGCCCCGACCGGAGACACGCTTGAACCCGCCCTCGCCCGCCCTGCCCGGACGCGACCCGCTCGCGTCCGCCGTCTCGAAAGTGAAGTGGCATGTGCTGCCGCTCGTGCTGATCATGTTCATCGCGAACTACATCGACCGCGTGAACGTCGGCTTCGTCGATCGCCACCTCGAAGCGTCGATCGGCATCGGCGCGGCCGCGTACGGCCTCGGTGCCGGGTTGTTCTTCGTCGGCTACGCGCTGTTCGAGGTGCCGTCGAACCTGCTGATGCAGCGCTACGGCGCCCGCGTGTGGCTCGCGCGGATCATGGCGACGTGGGGCATCGTCGCGGCCGCGATGGCGTTCGTGTGGAACGACACGTCGTTCTACGCGCTGCGCTTCCTGCTCGGCGCGGCCGAGGCCGGCTTCTTCCCCGGCGTCGTGCTGTACCTGTCGCAATGGCTGCCGCCGCAGGAGCGCGGCAAGGCGATGGCGATCTTCCTCGGCGGCTCCGCGTTCGCGTCGGTGCTGTCCGGGCCCGTCACCGGTGCGCTACTGTCGATCCGCGGCTTCGGTCTCGAAGGCTGGCAATGGATGTTCCTGATCGAAGGGCTGTTCTCGGTCGCGCTGTGCGGCGCGAGCTGGCTGCTGCTGAAATCGCACATCCGCGACGCGACGTGGCTCACCGCCGACGAACGCACGGCGCTGCAGAACGCGCTCGACGAGGAACGCGCGACGCGCGACGTCCGTTCGAACGTGCCGGTGCGCGCCACCGCGCTGCTGCGCGATCCGCAGATCATGCTGTTCTGCTTCCTGTATTTCTCGATCCAGCTGACGATCTACGCGGCCACCTTCTGGCTGCCGACGATCATCCGCAAGATGGGCGGCCTCACCGATTTCCAGGTCGGCCTGTACAACACGATTCCGTGGATGATCGCGATCGGCGCGATGTACGGCTTCGCGGTGCTGTCGTCGAAATGGAAGCATCCGCAGCGCTGGCTCGCGTTCGCGCTCGTGCTCGCCGCGTGCGGGCTGTTCGCGTCGACGTCGCACGATCCGGTCTGGTCGTTCGCGTCGATCTGCTTCGCCGCGCTCGGTTTCAAGGCCGCGTCGTCGCTGTTCTGGCCGATCCCGCAGGGCTATCTGGACACGCGCGTGGCCGCGGCCGTGATCGCGCTGATCAACTCGGTCGGCAACCTCGGCGGCTTCGTCGCGCCGACGGCGTTCGGCTATCTGAAGCAACATACGGGTTCGATCACGGGCGGGCTGTATGCGCTCGCGATCGCTTCGCTCGTCGCCGCCGTGGCCGCGCTGTTCGCGCGCACGCATCGGCGCAGCGATCCGCCGCGCGGCCTGCCGGCCGACGAACCGCTCACGTCCTCCACGATGCTCCGCCATGCCGAACACTGACCGCCTGACCGTCGTCGTCTCGAACGCCGCCGATGCCGACCTCGCCACGTTCTCCCTCGCGGCCGACGGCACGCTCGCGCCGCTCGGCCGGCATCCGGCCGGCGATGCCGTGATGCCGCTCGCGCGCTCGGCCGACCGGTCGCGGCTGTACGCGGCGACGCGCGGCGAGCGGCCGTCGATCGTCGCGTTCGACGTCGATCCGGGCGGCGGCGCGCTCACGCGCGTCGCGTCGGCCGCGATCGACGCGAGCCATGCGTACCTGTCGCTCGATCGCAGCGGCCGCTGGCTGCTCGGTGCGTCGTACGGCGGAAATTCGCTGAGCCTCTACGACGCCGCGCGCGTGCGCGACGGCGACGGCACGCCGCTGCAGGTCGTGGGCGGCATCGCGAACGCGCACTCGGTGATCGTGTCGCCGGACAACCGTTTCGCCTATGTCGGCTCGCTCGGCTCGGACCGGATCTTCTGCTTCGAGCTGGCCCACGACATGCGCGGCCTGCGCGCGATCGAGCGCGGCGAGGCGCGCGTCGAACGCGGCTTCGGGCCGCGCCACCTGCAGTTCGCGCGCGACGGCCGTGCGCTCGTCGTCGTCAGCGAATTCCAGGCCACGCTCGCCACGTTCGCGCGCGACCCCGACACCGGCCGGCTCGGCGATGCGCACATCACGCCGCGCCCGGCGATGCTCGCGCCACTCGCGCCGGGCCATGCGCGGCCGCCCGCGCCCACCGAACCCTCCGTCTGGGCCGCCGACCTGCACCTGAGCCCCGACGGGCGTTTCGCGTACGTGTCGGAGCGCACGACGAGCCGGCTCATCTGCTATCGCCGCCATGCGGACGGCACGTTCGAACCCGCGCACGCAACGGCCACCGAGACGCAGCCGCGCGGGTTCGCGATCGACCCGTCGGGGCGCTGGCTCGTCGCGTGCGGCGAGCGCTCGGAGCATGTGTCGGTGTATGCGATCGCGCCCGAGAGCGGCGCGCTGTCGCCGCACGCACGCGTGCCGGGCGGGCGCGGCGCGAACTGGGTCGCGATCGTGTGACGCGGCGCGCCACCCGTCATCGCTCAGCGCCGCTCGCTCGGCGCGACACCCGTCCAGCGCTTGAACGCCCGCGTGAAGTTCGCGCGATCCGTATAGCCGACGCGCGCGGCGATCTCGTCCACCGGCCGGACGATCACCACACGTCGAGGCGGCGGGCAATCGCGCGGGCCGCGTCGACATCGCCGTTGCGATAGGCGGCGCGAGCGGCCGCCGCGGTGGCCGCCCATTCTTCCGGGGATGGATTGGCGCGCAACCGCACGGCAACGCGCGGCAATGGGGCGAGCTGTTCCCGCAGGCGTACGATCAGCTGGCAGCAAGGAGACGCCGCCAAAGCCGCCGCGGGGTTCAACGCAGCCTCGGCGAGCGCGGTCACCCAGCTGACCGCCGCGTCGTGCCGCGCCGCTTCGAGGTGCGGCAGATAACGCGCATCGCCCGACAGTGCCGCCAGCAGCGCGGCCCAATGCCTGCCCCGCCAGCCGAAGTGCCGGGTCAGGTCAGCGAGAAGCGCATCGTTCAACGCGGACAGACTTTGCCGGCACACGTAGTGGAAATCGAGGGGCTCGTACCGCACGCGCGGATAGTCGCGCAGCATGTGCGCGAGTTCGGCGCCGGCCTCGACGACGTCCGTCAGCCATGATTGAGCCGAAGCGGGCCGATTCAACCGGAGCGATGGAACGTGCAAGAGCAGGCGGGCGACGTCGTCGTACAGGTAGTGCATGGCAGATCTCATTGTCACGGGAGCCGGAGTCGGCACGTTCGCGCGCGCGAATCGCTGGGGGTCGTATCGCCCGGCGCGCGGCGCACAGGCCGACTTGTAACAGAAACCGTAACGAGTGGTAATTCCTGCTCGTTCATACGAAATCCGCAGCATGCGGCGCGACGCACCGGCATCGCGCCGCATCGCGCTTTTCCGCGCCCAATCCTCTGTTCTTACGTGCTGTTACGCGGCATACATTTCGTTACTTTGGTAAAAATCCTGCTCGGTTAAAGTCGATCCTCGATTGATTTAAATCATCCGATTTAATTATCAATTTGCCTTATCAATAACAATCTTGCTCTCTCCAACAGCCCGGCGCGCGGCGATTGCGTGCGACGGCGGAGAGTTGGCGGCGTCCAAAGCCGCCACGCGTTCGGCTCTGTCGGTGTCACGGCAGGCCCGTCGAACGTCGCTTGCCGATCCCCTGATTGCAGCTGCGCACCCTCACGGGCGCCGCGTCGTCGCGCGCGCCGTTTCGTCGCGGCGTTGTGTCGGGGGGTGTCCTCCGGTTGCGCGCAACCGGCCTCCGCACCACATTGAACAGGAATCAACCGATGCGAAAGATTGCCCCGTTGGCTCTCTCCCTGATCCTCCCCGCCATGCTGGCCGCCTGCGGCGGCGACGACGGCGGCACCCAATCCGCCAGCGCCCTGAAGTGGAACGGCGGCTGGGGCGGTTCGAGCTCCACGTCGTCGACGGGCTCGACCTCCACGACGTCCACGTCGACGTCGACCTCGTCCGGCACGACGTCCGGCTCCACGACGACGACGACCACGACCGCGACGAGCGGCCCCGGCTTCCCGGTTTCCGGCCCGTGGATGACGTACTACGGCGACGCGTCCGGCCTCGACCTGAACCGCGCGGCCACCACGTACCGCGTGATGGACATCGACCTCGATCCGGGCGTCGGCAACTTCACCGCCGCGCAGGTCGCGACGTTGAAGAACAACGGCCAGAACAAGGTGCTGAGCTACCTGAACCTCGGCTCGTGCGAGCACTGGCGCGACTACTGGAACAGCGCACCGAGCGGCTTCGTGTCGTGCGGCGCGAACACGGCCGCACAACGCGGCGCGTATCAGGGCTATTCGGACGAGACGTGGATGAACGTCGGCAACGCCGACTACCAGAACCTGATCCTCAACTACGTCGCGCCGCGCCTCGTCGCGCAGGGCGCGGACGGCTTCTATCTCGACAACATGGAAATCGTCGAGCACGGCACGTCGACCACCAACGGCCCGTGCGACGCGTCGTGCAGCCAGGGCGGCCTCGACCTCGTGCGCAAGCTGCGCCAGAAGTATCCGAAGCTGCTGATCGTGATGCAGAACGCGACCAGCGACGTGACGCGCCTCGGCACCACCGGCGGCGTGAAGTACGCGAGCCTGCTCGACGGCGTCGCGCACGAAGAGGTGTACAAGCCGAGCTACGACCAGGGCGCGGAGCAGGAACTGCTGAACTGGAAGAGCATGAACCTCGCGCCGGGCGGCCATCCGTTCTGGATCGCGACCGTCGACTACGTCGGCTCGTGCACGAACACCGTCGACGCGTCGAGCGCATACACGTCGGCCCGTTCGCACGGCTTCTCGCCGTACGTGTCGGACGCGAGCGCCGGCCAGGGCACGGTCTGCTACTGGGGCTTCTGATCCGCCATGATGCGTCGCGCGCGCCACGCGCGTGACGCGCCGGAGGCCGGGCGCCCCGCCCGCCTCCGGCTTCACACCTCCATGCGGCGCCCGCCCGGGCGCCGCTCGCACGCTACGACCGCGCGCGCCGCTCGCCGGACCCGACGACGGGCGTCAGCAACTGCCGCACCAGCCCCTGCGCGACGCTCGTCGCCGCATCGCGGCTCCAGCCCGTGCGGCTCGCGGTGCCGCTCCACACCACCGCGCCGGTCTGCAGGTCGATGATCTGCAGCGCGATGCCGATCGCCGGCTCGCCGTCGACCCCGACCTTGTAACGCCACTCGTTCACCGCGCCCGTCAGCCCGTAGCGCAGGTGGTTGTCGGTCGCCCACTTCTTCGCCTTGCCGACGTCCGTGCCGGTCCAGTCGACGAACATCCCGTCGTCGCCGGGCGCGCGATACTCGCGCACGTCGGTGTAGCCCTGCGCGCGCAGGAAGCCCGCGACGATCGACGCCGCGCGCTGGCCGGCGTTCGCGGTCTCGGTGTTGTTCTCGATCGGCAGCACGGCCCAGCCGGTGTTCGCCATGCGCAGGTCGCTGTGGCCGCCGTTCGCCTCGAACGGCGACACGGGGCCGCTGTCGACCTGCGCGCAGCCGGCGAGCAGCGCGCCCGCCGCGGCCAGCGCCAGCCACCAGCGGCGGGCGGTCCTTGCGTGCCGCGCCGGCTTGTCCGCCGCATGCGGCGATGCGCTCTCGTTCATTTCGCTCTCCTTGCTTGACGGGTCAATACATCCAGCGATAGCGGATGCCGACTTCGGTGAAGGGCGTCGACTGGTTCGCCGACGCGCTGGCATGGGTGACGTAGAGGCCGAGCTGATCGTGGCCGAGCACGCTGCCGACGGCGCCCGCCGTCACGCGCTCGCCCCACTTCGCATTCGAGTCGTACAACGGGCCGACCTCGAGGAACGGCCGCCAGCGGCGCGAATAGCCGTCGAGCAGCCCGTTGCCGAAGCCGCCGAGCAGCGCGACCTGCGTGAAGTTTCGCGGCACGAACAGCGGCGACGTCAGCGGCACGCCGTTCGGCGCCATCTGCCGCAGCAGCGCGCCCGGCGTGCCGTTCGCGGTGTAGTCGCCGCGCGTGACGGCGACGCGCACCGTGAAGTCCGGATACGCGATGCGCAGCTTGTAGCCGCCGTCCGCGGTGATCAGCGTGCCGTGGCCGAGGTACGAGCGGTCCTGCCCGAAGAAGCGCGCGTATTCGACGCGTGCCCGCGTGAACACGTGCGGGTCGGGCTGGAACGCGACCGCGCCGACCACGTCGTCCTTCACGCCGCCGACCTGCAGCTGCGCCGATTCCGTCGCTTCCTGGTTGCGCCCGAGCGAATAGCTGAAGCTCAGCGGCCGGCCCTCGAACAGCGCGCCTTCGATGCGCACCGTCGTGAAGTCGCGCAGCGCATTGCGGCGGCCGAGCACGAGCGCTTCGCGATCGATCGTGCCGTAGCGGCGCAGCACACCCTCGAAGTTGCGGTCCTTGCCCGGCACGCCGGGCAGCGACGCGTCGCCGTGCTGCGCGCGGTCGACGTAGCGGAACGCGAACGCGAGCGTCGGCGTGATGCGCACGCCCGCGCCGATGCTGGTCTCGTAGAACAGCAGCGGCCCCGTATGCAGATACCGGAAGCCCGGCGCGATCGCCTGCGCGGTCGGCATCACCGCATCGACGTAGGTCGCATGCATCGCGTCGTTGTCCGGCAGCAGGTTCTGCGCCTGCGCCGCATCCTGCTGCGCCGCTTCGACGCGACCCACGCGCTGCTCGATGGCGATCTTCGTCGCGACCGGCATCGGATCGGCCGGATCGTCGAGCATCTGCGACAGCGTCGCGGCATCGTCGTTCGCGAGCGCGAGCGCGGCCTTCGCGTACGACGGCTGCGACAGGTGCTGCGTGTAGCGCCACGCGAGCCAGTCGCGCTCGAAGTCGTACGCGTCGTGCGACTGGCTCCACGCGAGCAGCGCTTCGTTCGCGATCGCCGAATAGCGCTCGTCGCGGCGGGTCAGCGACTGCGCGGTCGCCGGCGGCAGCATCGACAGGTCGCCGAGATCCGCCGCCGCCTTCGACGCCGCCGCCGCACCCGCCTGCTCGTCGCGGCGCAGCAGCTCGATCAGCAGCCGCTTCGACGCATCGCCGCCCGCGAAGCGGTCGGTGAGCGCGATGAAGCGCACGCGCGCCATGTCGTATTCGTCCGGCGTCATCCGCGGCGGCCGGCGCTGGTCGATCCGCTCGCGATGCAGCTTCTTCCATGCGGTGCGCCGGATCTGCCACGCCTCGTCGGTCTGCCCGTCGAGCTCCAGCGCATCGGCGACCGTCAGCCGCCACAGCATGTCGTCGCGATGCGACGGCAGGTTCAGGCGCAGGAAATGCAACGCGGCGCGCGCATCGCCGAGCTGCAGGTAGGCCGCCGCATACGCGGCCGCGAGCGGCGTGTCGGCGCTCGCGCGCGACCGGTACGCGCGCAGCGCGGCGCGCAGTTCGCTCGCGCTGCCCGCGTCGTTCAGCAGCCAGATCAGCGCGACCTGCGCATTCGCGTTGTCGGGCTGGATGCGCAGCACCGCGCGCACGTCGTCGATCGCCCGCGCGGGCTCGCCGACGAGCCGCCAGTATTGCGAGCGCGCCATCAGGTATTCCGGATCGCGTTCCGCGGCGGCCGCCTGCGCGGGCGTCAGCGAATTCAGCAGCGTCGCGATGCGCTCGTACGCGCGGGCGCGCGTGTAGTAGTACACCGCGCGCCGCAGGTCGCGCAGCTCGCCGGTGCGGCGGTACGCAAATTCGGCGACGCGGCCTGCGTCGAGCGGTTGATCGTCGAGCGCGTCGATCATCTGCTCGAGGTCGCCCGGCGTTTCGCGGCCGCCCTTCAGCAGGTGCCGCGAACCCTCGACGACCACGTCCGGCTTGCCGGCCAGCTTGCCGAGCGTCGCATACAGCCGCCAGTACGCGTCGGCGTTCGGCGCCGTGTCCGCCGCAGGCTTCGCCTTCTCCAGCGCCGCGAGCGCCTCCGCATAGCGATGCTGGCCGTACAGCGCCACCGCGATCTTCGTCGCATACGCCGGGTTCGGGCCGTAGTCATGCTCGAGCGTCTGCCAGGTGCGCAACGCCAGCGCGTCGTCGCCGGTGCGCTCCGCGAGCGCCGCGGTGCGTTCCAGCACCGGCTGGCGCAGCGCGCCGTGCGCCTGCATCGCGAGGAAGCGGATCGCCGCGCCCGGGTCGGCGCGCCCCTCCTGGATCGCGACGTACGCATCGATCCATTCGAGCTGCTTGCGGCGATCGACCTTCGCGCCGCCGCGCTCGAGCTCGTGCTGCATCGCGGCCAGCAGCGCGCGATCGTCGCGCAGCGCGGGCGCGTGCCGCAGCACTTGCTGCCACGACGCTTCGTCGTTGCGCGTCTTCGCGAGCCACAGGTATGCATCGAGCGCGACGCGCGGCCGGTTGTTCCAGGTCGCGACCTGCGCGAGCCGCTCGTGCCACACGACGGAATTCGGGTCGCGCGCGAGCGCGTGGCGCGCGACCTCCTCCGCTTCGCGCAGCTTGCTGTTCTGCAGGTAGACCTTGAACGCGAGTTCCTCGTCGGACGGCGCGGCCTCGTCGGCCGATTCGTCCGGCACCTTCGCCGCCTGCGCAACACGCACGATATGCGGCTCGTCGCTCCAGCGCCATACCGCGAGCGTGAGGCGCGGCGCGTCGGCCGCGTCACTGCGCGCCGCCGACGGCGTCGCGTCCGCGCGCTTGCCCGCGCCGTGCAGGTTCATGAGCTGGCTCGTGTAGTCGGAGGCCAGGTCGGGGCGGCCCGCCGCCATCGCCAGCGTGATCAGGAAGCGCAGCGTGCGCGCATCGGTCGCGAGCTCGCCGACGTGCTCGCGCGCGGCGAGCATCGCGTCGCCGAGCAGGTTGCCGCCCTGCAGCGCGCGCAGCCCCGCGAAGAACAGCGCGCGCCGCTCGGCTTTCGACGTCGCGCGCTCGCTCGCCGCGAACGCCGCGTCGGCGGCCTCGCGGTAGTGCCCGCCCGCGAGCTGCGCGGCCGATTCCTTGTTGAGCCAGAAGATCGCGCGCGCCGGCTCGCGCATCGCGAGGCGATGGTAGCAGCGCGCGGCGAGCCCGCCGTCGTTCAGCGCGGTCGCCTTGACCGCGAGCATCTGCAGCTGCGCCGGCGACAACGGCGCGTTGAGCGCATCGTTGAGCAGCGCATCGAGCCGCGCAATGCGGCCGATGCGCTCGGGCGCGCCTTCCGGCAGCGCATAGAGCCGCTGCTCGGCGAGGCCGATGCCGGACAGCAGCGCGCGCAGCCTGACGTCGGCGTCCGGCGACGCGCGCAGTTGCGCGACGAGCCGCTCCGCATCGTCGTAGCGGCCTTCGGCGATGTATTCGTGCGCGAGTTGCTCGACGGCATGCGCGTTGTTCGGGTCGGCGCGCAGCCACGCGCGCAGATACGCGACGGTGAGCATGTCGGTCTCGCGGCTGTCGAGCAGCGCGCGTTCGAGCGTGCCGCGCGGAAACACCGCGACGAGCGACAGCGCGACGGCCGCGCCGAAGCCCGCGATGCCGAGCGGCGAAACGAGTCGTTTGCGGTCAGATTGCACGGTCGGCCCCCATGTCGACGAATGGCGCGGGGCCGCCCGCCGGCGCAGCGTCGCGGCGTTGCGCGCGCACGGCCTCGCGCGCCGCGAGCGCCGACGCGCGCAGCCCCTGCGCGAACGCGCCGACGCCGACGACGTCGAGCGCCGGCCCGGTCACGTATGGAATCACGCCGGCCGCGCGGATCCGCGCCGCGGTGTCGCGCGCGCACGCGTCGTCAGCCGGCGGGCAATAGTCGATCGACACCACCGGCAGGCCGTACGCCTTCGCGGCGCCCACCTGCAGCATCAGCCACGCGCGATCGGCTGGCGTCACTTCGGTATAGCGCTGCTGCGCCTGGCTCCAGCCGCGATAGAGCGACTCGAACGCGACCGCATACACGCTCGCATGCACGCGCGGCAGCAGCTCGAAGCCGCGGTTCAGGATCAGCCGCGCGGACGGAAAGCGCGCCTTGATCGCGTCGATCACCGCGACCACGCCCGCTTGCTGGCGCGCGCGCTCGGCATCGGTCTTCGCGATGAGCTGGTAGGAGTCCAGCGTATCGAGGAAGAAGCCGCGAAAGCCGCGCGCCCACAGCGGCGCGATCACGTGCTCGACGTAGAACGCCGGCCATTTCGGCATCGACTGGTCGACCACCGCCGAGCCCCACGCGCGATTCTCGCCGCGCAGCCATGCCTTCGGGATGTCCTTGAAATACCTGCGCGCGGCCGTCACTTCGCCGACGCTCACGTAGGCGAGCCACGTCGTGCGCGACGTGTCGGCCGCACCCGGATCGAAGTCGCTGTCGGGCTCGACGACGACGCTGTCGAATGACGACAGCGCGATGACCGGCACATGCGCGCCGTAGAAGAACGCGAAGGTGGGCAGCGGCGCGACGGCCGCGCCCGCGCGCGCTTCGCCCGCGTCGGCCGTGGCAAGCGGCGCCGCGAACGTGGTGGCGGAATCGGCTGGAAGCGAAGCCGTGTCGAGAGAAGCGGCCTGCGCCGACGCCGACAGCGGCGCGAGACACGCAATGAGCGCCCTCGCGCCGACCAGGCGACGTCGAATCCTCCCCAACATGACCATGCCCCCCGGGCCCAACGGCCGTTGGCTTTGCACTGCGTACCCCTGTGCTGTCATTCTTGCGTCGCGGCGCGCCCTCCCTGTTTCCGTGTCTCGTCTGCACACGAACGCGTCGCGCTATCGAATCGATCACGCATGAAAGCGCGATGCCTTCGATGAAGAAATAGACCAAGACATTTCGAAGATCAAGGCGCGAACCCGGCAGGAACACGAAACGTCGGGGCGGACTTTCCCGTAGTGCACGCGGGCGACGCGAACCCTTTCAGTACGCTGTTGCACATCTGTTACGCGCCACCGCAAACTGGCCTGCGCCGTGCGCCGACGGCCGGCGTCGACGGCAATGCGCGATCCCGTTGCACGCGCACCCGGCAGATGCCGCCCCACATGTGCGCGGCAAGCCGCGCCGGCCTGCGGTGCACCGATATCGGTTCCGATGTATCAGCCATGAAACGAAATACGCGCGATTCAGCGTGTTCGACGCCCCGGCGCGTGGGTCGTCCACCCATGCGCAAGGTAGCCCGATCACTGGTACGTTATTTGCGTCTCCGCGAGGGACAGCATCGACGGCGCAGGCCGTCACCCTATCGGGGACCGGCGTCGGCTACGACGCCGGCGTCGAGACCTGCGGCGGCCAGCCGAATCCCGGCATCGCGCTGCCCATGGGCGGCGCGTTGCCGATTCCTGACCCGGCATCGTGAGGCCCGGGATGACGGCAGGCACACGGCCCACACGGCCGCGACACACGACAACGATCCGGATGCGCGAGGTAAGCGATGGCGATCGACTCCAAATCGACACGACTCGGCGCGGGCATGAACGCACAGGCCGACGCGCCGCCGCGCATGCCGCGCCCCGGCCTGCGCGCGCGCTTGCTGCGGCGCGTGTCGGCCGCGCGTTTCGCGTCGCTGCTGCCGCGTGATCACGCGGCGGCGTATGTCGCGCTCGAAACGCTCGTGCTGTCCGTCGCCGTCTTCGCGCTGTGCCGCGTGCTGTCCCCTGCCGATCCGCTGCTGATCGGCAAGGCGTTCCCGTGGATGTGGCTACTGCCGCTGTTCGTCGCGCTGCGCTACGGCACCGTCGCCGGCCTCGGCGGCGGCGTGCTGCTGGGCGTCGCGTGGGGAGTGTTCTATGCGCGCCTGCCGCTCGCCGACGTGTTTCCGCGCGACTTCTTCGTCGGCGGCTTCATCACGATGCTGATCGCCGGCCAGTTCAGCGACACGTGGGCCGCGCGGCTGTCGCAGGCACGCGTGTCGAACGACTACCTGAGCGAACGCCTGTCCGTGCTGACGAACAACCAGTACCTGCTGCGGCTGTCGCACGACCAGCTCGAACAGGACTTGCTCGTTCGGCCGTCGACGCTACGCGACGCGCTCGCGCGGCTGCGCGAGATGATGCTGCACGACGCCGCCGGCGCGCACGCGCCGCTGCCCGGCGCACAGCGCTTTCTCGACACCGTTGCGCAGGCGTGCCAGATCGAGGCCGCGCAGATCCACGCGCTGCACGACGGCGTACCGGCCGCCGTGCCCGTCGCCGCGACCGGTGCGCCGTTCGATTTCCACGCCGACGATCCGCTCGTCGTCGCCGCGCTCGACGAGCTCGCGCTCGCGCACCTGCAGTCGCTCGACGCGCGCGACCGCGCACACACCCGCTATGTCGCGTGCGCGCCGCTGATCGGCGCCGGCGACGAAGTCATCGGCGTGCTCGTCGTGTCGCAGCTGCCGTTCCTCGCGCTGACCGCAGAGAACCTGCAGCTGATGTTCGTGATGGGCAGCTACTACGCGAACGGCGTGCATCACGCAGCCGTCACGCGAGACGTGCTGCAGGCGTTCCCGGATTGCCCCTACGACTTCGCGCTCGAATATGCACGGCTCGCCGACCTGCAGCGCACGAGCGGCATCGCGTCGTCCGTGGTGCGGCTGCAGTTCGGCGCGAGCCGCCAGGCGCAGGCGATCTTCGATCACGTCGAGCGGACCAATCTCGACTTTCACGTGCAGTGGGTCGTGCGTGCCGGCGGCACGTGCGCGCTGGTGTTCCTGATGCCGCTGTGCGACGAGGCCGCCGTGGACGCACAGCTGCAACGGATCGAAACCGACGTGCGCAACCGCTTCGGCCTCGGCTTTGCGGACGCGCGCATCGTCGCGCGCTGGGCACCGCTCGCCGGCGCGCCGTCCGACGGCGCGCTGCGCCAAATCCTGGCCGACCGTGATGACCTCGCGTGACCCTGCCCCGCGGGCGTCGCGCAACGCCCGCGCCCACACCACCCGCGCCGCGCCGTTGCGACGGAGACCGACGTGGCCGGGCGGGCGGGCGCTGCTCGCGACGTGCGAGGCCGGCCGCTTCGTGGTCGACGCGATCGTGCGCCTCGCCGTGCGCCTGCACGCGTTCGCGTTTCCGCATCTCGACGAAGGTGCGCTGATCGCGCTCGTGCGCGAGCCGCAGTTCGCGCCGCACCTGCTCGCGACGCTCTCGTATGCACAGGAGCATCAGGTGAAGGAAGGCCTGCTGAACCGGCAGGCGGCGGTCGGCCGCCGCGTGACCGCGCTCGTCGCGATGCAGACGATGCCGGTGCGCGCCGCCAGCCCGATCCTGCACGGGCTGCTGAACGATCCGGCCGACGACGTGCGCCTGCTTGCATACGGCATGCTCGACAAGAGCGAGAAGCGCGTCACGCAGCAGATCGACGTCGAACGTGCACGGCTCGCGCGGCGCCTGTCCGACGACGAACGCTGCCGCGTCGACAAGACGCTCGCCGAACTGTATTGCGAGCTGGTCTATGCGCGCCTCGTCGAAGGCGACCTCTATCGCAACGCAATCGAGCAGGGCGACGCGCACGCGGTGCGCGCGCTGCGCCACCAGCCGCTCGACGGCGCACTGTGGCGGCTGCGCGGCCGCCTCGCGTTCGAGACCGGCCGCCTCGACGACGCCGACGCGATGCTGAAAAAAGCGATCGATTGCGGCTTTCCGCGCATGCGGGTGCTGCCCTATCTCGCCGAGATCGCCTACCTGCGGCGCGACTACGCGGCGGTGCGGCGCTGCCTCGACGGCCTGCCGGCGGTGCCGCCTCACCGGCTCGCGCCGATCGCCGACTACTGGAATACGTGACGAGGAACGTCCACCATGATGCGCGACTCCGGTCTCGACACACACCCCGGCAAGCGGCCGGCCACCGTCACCGATGCGCTCGGCAACGTGCTGCCGCGCGCGGCGTGCGCGGACATCGGGCTGCTGCTCGAGGGCACCTATCCATACGTGAGCGGCGGCGTGTCGTCGTGGGTGCACGAGATCATCCGCGCGTTTCCCGAGTACACGTTCGGCCTGTGCTTTCTCGGCAGCAAGCCGGACGACTATCCGAAGATGTCCTACCCGCTGCCGGCCAACGTCGTCCACCTCGAGGTTCATTACCTGTACGACGCCGATCCGCCGTCCGGGCCGGTGCGCAGCGTGCCCGGCAACCGCGACGCGTTCGAGCGGATCGCGCTGCTGCACGAACAGCTCCGGCGGCCCGCCGACGCGCCGCTCGACAACCGGCTCGTGCGGCGCGTCGTCGACGACCTGACCGACGAGCACCGGCTCGACGAGGCGCAGTTCCTGTACAGCCAGGAAGCGTGGACGTTCCTCACCGACCAGTATCGCGCGTACTGCAGCGACCCGTCGTTCTCCGACTATTTCTGGTCCGTGCGCCTGATGCACCGTCCGCTGTGGCAGCTCGCGCGCATCGCCGAGCAGCTGATCCCGATGCGCCTGTATCACGCGGTGTCGACCGGCTACGCGGGCTTTCTCGGCGCGTTGCTGCGGCACCGCCAGGGGCGGCCGCTGCTGATTTCCGAGCACGGCATCTACACGAAGGAACGCAAGATCGAGCTGTTCCAGAGCCAGTGGATCCGCGACAACCGCAACCTGATCGAATACGACGCGTCGCATATCGGCTACTTCCACGAGATGTGGGCCCGCTTCTTCGAGGCGCTCGGCAAGATGACCTACGCGGCCGCCGACGACATCGTCGCGCTGTACGAAGGCAACCGGCGCCGCCAGATCGTCGACGGCGCGCCGCCGCCGAAGACGCACACGATTCCGAACGGCGTCGACCTGCGCCGCCTCGCGCCGCTGCGCCGGCTGCGGCCGGCCAAGGCGCCTAAGGTGCTGTGCCTGATCGGGCGCGTCGTGCCGATCAAGGACGTGAAGACCTTCATCCGCGCGATGCTGACCGTGGTGCGGGCGATGCCGGACGCCGAGGCCTGGATCGCCGGGCCGGAAAGCGAAGACCCGTCGTACGCGGCCGAGTGCCGCGAACTGATCGACCGCCTCGGCCTCGCGGGCAAGGTGACGCTGCTCGGCATGCAGCGCATCGACGAGTTGCTGCCGAAGATCGGCGTGCTGGTGTTGAGCTCGATCTCGGAGGCGCTGCCGCTCGTGATCCTCGAGGCGTTCGCCGCGGGCGTGCCGGTCGTCACGACCGACGTCGGCGCGTGCTGCGCGCTGATCCACGGCTCGGACGCCGACGATGCCGCGCTCGGCGCCGCGGGCCGGCTCGTGCCGATCGCGGACCCGGTCGCGCTCGCGCACGCGGCGCTCGCGCTGCTCGCCGACGACCACGCGTGGCGCGCGGCGCAAGCCGCCGGCATCGCACGCGTCGAGCGCTTCTATTCGCAGGAGCGGATGGTCGGCGCCTATCGCGCGCTGTACTCGATGCTGGCCGGCGCGCCGGACCGGCACATGCCGGACGCGGGACGCGCGGCCGGCGCCGCGTCGGCGTGTCCGTACGCGGGCACGCGGCCAGCGGCGCACGGCTAGTGGCGCGCGGCGAGTGGCTGGCGGCGCGCGACAGGCGCCGCGAACGAAGGGCTTGCGCCGGTCGCCGGCGCGCCGCCGCGAGCGACGGCAACCGGCCCGGGACGAAGGAGCGATCGATGTCAGCCATCGGAATCAAGCTGCGCCGGCTCGCCCGGCACAATTCGCTGCTCGGCGTCATGCGCGCGTATACGTATGCCGGGCTGGTCGGCGCCGGGCCGTGGATCTGGTCGATCGTCGGCATCCTGCTGGTCGGGCTACTCGGCGCGTCGCCGCTGTTGCCGAACGCGATCGTGTCGGATTTCCAGGTGTCCGCGACCTACCTGATCGCCGCGAGCCTGATCGTCACCGGCCCGATGCAGCTCACGCTCACCCGCTTCACGAGCGACCGCCTGTTCGACCGGCAGCTCGACGCGATCCTGCCGAACTTCACCGGCGCGCTGCTCGCGGTCACGGCCGGCGCGATCATGCTGGGCCTGCTCGCCGCCGGCTTCGCGTTCGACGCGCAAAGCGCGCTGTACCGCGCGCTGATGGTCACCGGCTTCGCGCTGCTGTGCGACATCTGGATCGCCAGCGTGTTTCTCGCGGGGCTCAAGCAATACACCGGCATCCTGCGCGCGTTCTTCGTCGGCTACGCGGTGACGACGGTGGCCGCGGTCGCGCTGAAGCGCTTCGGCCTCGAAGGGCTGCTGTACGGTTTCGTGCTCGGCCAGACGCTGTTGCTGCTGTTGCTGCTGATCCGCGTCTACGGCGGCTTCTCGGCGTCGCGCGTGGTCTCGTTCGACCTGCTGCGGCGCGCGCATCACTATCCCGCGCTGCTGCTGATCGGCTTGCTGTACAACCTCGGCATCTGGATCGACAAGATCATGTTCTGGTATTCGCCGAGCTCCGGGCAGGCCGTGATCGGATCGTTGCATGCGTCGGTCATCTACGACATCCCGATCTTCCTCGCGTATCTCGCGATCACGCCGGGCATGGCGGTGTTCATGCTGCGCGTCGAGACCGAGTTCGCGGCGCATTACCGCGCATTCAACACCGCGATCCGCGAAGGCGGCTCGCTGCAGCAGATCGAGTACGCGCACGACGCGATGGCGCAGTCGCTGCGCAGCGCGCTGTTCGACATCGTCAAGGTGCAGGCGCTGACCGTGCTGGTCGTGCTCGCGACCGGCCCGCTGCTGCTCGAGGCGATGGGCATCTCGCGGCTCTACATGCCGCTGCTGTCGGTGCAGGTGATCGCGACCAGCCTGCAGATGGTGTTCCTCGCGATCATGAACAGCTTCATCTACCTCGACCGGCAGCGGCCGGCGCTCGCGCTGATCGCGATGTTCTGCGCGCTGAACGGATGCCTGACCGCGGCGTCGCTCGCCGCCGGCCCGGTGTTCTACGGGTACGGATTCGCGATCGCGCTGCTCGTCGTGGTGCTCGTCGGGATGAGCTGGCTGGACCGGAAGCTCGATACGCTCGAATACGAGATCTTCATGCTGCAGTAAGCGGCGCGCACGCGCCGCGAGCTGCCATCCACGCAAGGCGTCACGCGTCGATCGGCGGCATCGGCCCTTGCCCGCGGATCCACGACCAGTTCGCGAGCTCGGCCATTTCCTTGTCACCGCGGCTGTCGCCGTACGCGAACAGCTGCCGCGGCGGATGCTCGCCCCACCACGCGCGCAGCCGCACGACCTTCTGCGGCCCCCAGCAGTTTTCACCGTCGAGCCGGCCGGCAAACGTGCCGCGCTCGAACGCGAGCCGCGTCGCGAGCACCGCATCGAAGCCGGCCGTCTTCGCCCACTTCTCCAGGTACAGCGACGGCGACGCGCTCACCAGCACGACTTCGTGCCCGCGTGCCCGGTGCTCGCGAATGCGTTCGAGCATTTCCGGACGCACGAGGCCCGGCAGGTCCGTCGCGACGAAGCGGCACGCGGCCGCCTCCAGCGCGTCCTCGCGCACGGGCCCGAACGCGAACGACGCGAACTTCGCTTTCGCGTCGCCGCGCGACAGCAGCCCGGCCTTCATCGCGACGATCCACGGCAGTGCACGGAGCCCGGCCCATGCGAAGCGCGGCGTGCCGACCGCATAGCGGACGAAATGGCGGAAGCTGTCGGTCGTCGTGATGGTGCCGTCGAAATCGAATGCGGCAACGATGCGGTCGGTCATGAAAATCAGTCGGGAAGTCGTTCGGAAGCCCCCGAAGATAACAGAGACTTCGCCGCGCGCGCCGATCCGCCGCGCGTCACCGCAACCCGGACCGCTGCTGCCCCGGCAGATACCCGCCGAACCCGGACAGGCTCGGCGCGCTGGCCGCCGCATCGGACGCGGCCTGCGCGGCGGCCGGCGCCGCATCGCCGGCCGGCATGGCCAGGCCCGGCGCGAGGTAAAGGAACTTCCACTTCGCGTAGGTCTCTTCGCCGTCGAAATCCGCGTATTGCCGCGGAAAGCCCGCACGCTTGACGGTGGCCCGGTCGACGCTGCTGTAGACGCCGTAGAAGCGGTCGGCTCGCCACAGGAACATCCAGTCGGCCCGGCCGGTCAGCGGGTCCGGATACGCGCGCCGCAGATGATGCATCGGCTTCGGGAAGCGGGTGTCGTCCACCAGATCGTCGACGCTCGCCGGGTACGCGCGGGCCAGGCCGTAGTAGCGCACGATCGCCCTGCGGTACTGGTCGCCGGCGAACAGCAGCTGCTTCTCGTCTTCGCGGCGCCGTTGCAGCGCCCAGACGTCCAGCGCGCCGGCCAGCGCGATCGACATCAGCATCAGCGCGAGCAGCAGCGCGAGCAGCACGAGCCCGCGCTGACGCGCGGCATGCGCCCGGCACGCGGCCCGGCCGGCCGCGCTCATCGCGCCGCTCCCGCCGCGTGCGGCGGCTCGCCCTGCGCGCTGCTCGCGGGCGCCACGTCGTAGACCCCCGGCTTGGTCTCGTCCGGCGATGCGATCACCGCCCATTTGTCGTCGCCGTTCACGGGATCGACCGGGACCACGCGCAGGTAATGCCTCGCGACCAGTTCGTCGAGCGTCTCGGGATACTGGCCGTTGTCGCCGAAGTACTGGTCGATCGCGTTGCGCATCACCGCGATGTTCTGCTGCCGGACCTGCTCCTTGCCGCGTTCGATGCTGTGCAGGTAGCGCGGCACCGCCAGCGTCAGGAGCAGGCCGATGATGGCCATCACGACCACGATTTCGATCAGCGTGAAGCCGTGCGATCCGTGCATGCGAGCGGGTTTCATGATGGGTGCACCGTCACCATTGTCTGTACGGGATGCCGTTGATGCCGACGCGCGCAGATTTCGACGTCACGTCGAACACGTCCTTGCCGGCCGCGTCGGTTCCGGACAATGCGCCGGACGATTCGCCGGACGCCCCGCCGGCCGCCTGATCCGGCGGCTGGCCGTAGGCGCGCACGTTCCAGGTCTCCTCGGCCGGCGTATCCGGGTCGCCGGTGAAGAACGGATCGCGCGGCACGCGGCGCAGGAACATCAGCAGGCCGCCCTTCGGGTCCCGCGCGTCCTTCACGCCCGTCACGAGCACGCCCAGCGACGGCGGATAGCCGGACGCCTCCGCGTCCTTTTCGATCTTCCCCGCGTCGCTCGCGTCCTTGTACGCGTCGAGCGCGGTGCGGATCTCGCGCAACGCGGCGCTCAGCTCCTTCTCCTTCTGCCGCTGCACGACCAGCTCGGAAAACGGCATGATCGCGAGCGCGAGGATGCCCACGAGCGCGAGCGTGATCACCATCTCGATCAGCGTGAAGCCGCGCCGGGCGTGACGCCCCGTGCCGTTCCGGGTGGCCACGGCTCAGTTCCCGTTCTGGATCGGATGCAGCGGGTTTTCGTTCGGGATGTCGCCCGCCGGCATCTGCAGCGTCGACGGCGGCGGCGCGGCGGCGGCCGGCGCCGCGGCTGGCGCCGGGGGTGCCGACGGTGCCGACGGTGCCGCAGGCGCCGGCGGCGCGACCGGCGTCACGGTGGCGCCCGGGGCCGGTTCCGCTTCGTTGCCCGCCGGCTCGGCCGCCTGCGCCGCGCCCTGCGCGGGCTCCGCCGCCTTCGCGGGCGCCGTCGCCGGCGCGGGCTGCTGTCGCGAGAAGCGCCCGCCGTACGGCTCCGGCGGCGGCGTCGTGCGCGGTGCGGCCGGCATCTGCCCGAACGCGCCGGTCTCCGGCGACGGCAGCGCGCGGGTCGCCGCCGCGCCCAACGCCGAAGCCGCGCTCGCGCCCGACGTGCCGCCGCCGACGCTGCCGGGCACCGGCCGCGCCTTGGGCCGCGCGGCCGGCTCCGCGGGCGCTTCCGCGTTCAGCGCCACGGGATCGAGCCGCAGCTCGTCGGCGTGCACGTTGACGTCGGTGCCCGACCACACTTCCTGCGTGTCCGCGTCCGCCGCGACCTGCGGCCGGACGATGTGCGGTGTGATCTGCAGCACGATCTCGGTCTTCTTGTGATCGCCTTCGTGATCCGAGAACAGGCGGCCGAGCAGCGGCAACTGCCCGAGCCCCGGCACCTTGTTCGCGTTGCGGCGGTCCTCGTCCGAGATCAGCCCGCCCATGATCTGGGTTTCGCCGTCCCGCAGCCGCAGGCTCGTCGACGCGCTGCGCGTGCCGATCTGATACGCGAGCGAGCTGAGCCCCTGCGAATTGCCGCTCTGGATCGTATTGGTGATGTTGCTGACCTCGAGATTGAGCTTGATGCCGACGTCGCCGTCGCGATACACCTGCGGCTCCACCTCGAGCTTGATGCCGACGTCGAGGTACTGGATCATCTGCGTGAACGACGGGCCGCTCGTGCTCGGCGTGCTCGAGCTCGAAATCACCGGCACCTTGTCGCCGATCATGATGCGCGCCTTCTCCTTGTTGCGCGTGCGGATGCGCGGGCTCGCGAGCAGGTTCGCATCGGTGTCCGTGAGCTTGAAGTCCGCGGTGGCGGACAGGCCGCTCACGTTCAGCGCATTGACCGGCAGATGATGCAGCGCGCCCCAGGTATTCACCGTGCTCGGCGTCGACACGGTGAACGAGCTGGGCCAGTTGATGCCGAGCTGCGACATCCGCTCGTGCGACACTTCCAGCACCTCGACTTCGAGCATCACCTCCGGCTCCGGCAAGTCCTGCGCGGCGATCATCTCGTCGGCCACCTTGATCATGTCCGGCGTGCCGCGAATCGTCACGGTGTTCGCGCGCTCGTCGATCACGACTTCCTTCACTTTCAGCAGGCTCTTCAGCAGCGACTGGATCTGCTTCGCGTCGACGTTCGACAACTGGAACGTGCGCACCTTGAGCTCCTGGTATTCGAGCTCCTTCGCCGGCGTCGCCGGGTAGATGAACAGCGTGTTCGCGTTCATCTGCTTCTTGTCGAGCTGGTTCTGCAACAGGATCATGTCGACCGTGTCCTGCAGCGACGCGTTCTGCACGAAGATCGTCGTCTTCAGGTCGGCCCGCACGTCGCGATCGAAGATCACGTTCAGTCCGGACGTGCGCGACAGCGCCTCGAATACCATCCGCACGTTCGCGTCGCGGAACTGCAGCGACACCGGCGTGCGCATGATCGACGAAGCGGCGAGCTTGTCGTCGCGTTCCGCGTGCTGCTGCCGGCGCTTTTCGTCGAGCTCGCGCTGCATCCGCAGCGCCATCGCATTGGCCGGGTTCTCGACCAGCACGCGATGCACGCGATCGGCCGCCTGCGCATACGAGCCGCGCTTCATCATCCGGTCGGCTTCCTGCAGGATCGCCAGGTGCTTGCGGTCCTGCTCGATCATCGTGCCGATCCTGCGCGCACGCTCGCTGCGCGGATCGAGCTCGGTCGCCATGTAAACGGAGCGGGACGCGGCGTCGAACTGGTTGTCCTGGCGAAGCCGGTCGGCGTTGTCGAGGAGTTCGTTGATTTCGGCGTCGCGGTCGTGCATCGCGTCGATCTTCACCTGCGCGTTGGTCGGATCGTCGTGGAGGTTCGGCACGTGCGCGCAACCGCCGCATGCGAGCACCGCCGCGGCGATCGCCAGCGCGCGTTTCGTCGCGATCCGGCTCGCCGGCGCGCAACGGGAATCGAACGGGGTGACAGGCGCGACGCATGTCGATGAACCGCTGTTCCCGTCGCGGCGCGCCCCCCGTGTGCGTGAGGTTTTCATCACTTTGCCTCCACTGGAATGGACACCACCTGCGTCTGGTTCAGCGGCAGATAGGTCAGCACCACGTTCGACGCCGACACGGAGTCGACACGGTACTGGCCATCGATCACGTCGCCGGGCGACACGATCAGCAACTGATCGCCGTTGCTGAGAAACACCTGCGGCTTGTCCGCCTTTGCATCGAGTTCGCCGACGTAGGTGAACGGCACCGGGGGTGCCGTCGGCGGCGCCGGGCGCGCGGTGGGCAGCGGCGCCTCGACGGGCGGCGGCGGCAGCCACGACGATGCGGTGAACGGATCGTTCGCCGATTCGACGGACACCGGCGCGCGCAACGCGGCGAGTTTCTCCCGCGGCGTCGCCGCCGGCGTGGGCGCGTCGACCTGTGCGCCCGACGCCGCAGACGCCGCGGACGCCGCTTGCGCGATTGCTCGAGACGGCGGCGCGCGATGCCCGGCAACCGGCCGCGCGGGCGCGCCATCGCGGTGCAGGCGGTCGAACGCCGCGCGCGGCGACGGCGCCGGCGACGCCGCGACCAGCATCCGATACCCGACGACGCCGGCGACGATGCAGCACACCGCCAGCGCGATGCGCATGACGGCGGCGGGTTTCACGGCGAGCGGCTTCATGGCTGCGCGCTCCGGTAGACGAGCTCGAAACGCACGCGCGCGTCGAGCACGTTGCCGTTCACGGCGGGGCGCGCGACGTGGATTTCCTGCAGCGCTGCATTCGGCACGTTGTTGAGCACCCGCGCGACGAACTGACGGATCGCGCCGTACTGATCCTTGACGGGCAGCAGCACCTGATAGCGCGCGAAGCGCGCGCCCGAGTCGGTCGTCACCTGATACTCGGCGGCCCCGAGCGTCAGGTGGCTGTCGCGCGCCTGCGCGAAGATCGCGGCGATGTCGTCCGCGCTCTGCGAAAAGCGCGGAAACAGGTCGGGCAGCGCGTCGAGCGCGACCGCTTCCGCCGCCGCGTGGCGCTCGCCCGCCGGATGGCTGCGCGCCGCCCGCGCGAGCCCCGCCGGGTCCCGCATCGCGCGCGTATCGGCTTCCACGTTCGCGACGGCCGCGTACAGGACGGCCGCCGCGCCGAGCATCAGCACGCCGGCGAGCCCCGGCAGGCCGAACGCGCGCCGCAGTTCGTAGCGCACCGTGAGCAGCGCGTCGCGCAACCGGGCCGCGTTCATGATTTCCTCCACACGGCCGTGACCTGGAAACGCACCGGCTTGCCCGGCACGTTGTCCTCGATCACGTGTCCGTTGAGCACCGCTTCGCGCAGCAGCACGCTCGCCTGCAGATACTTCAGGTAGACGACCATCGCGTCGAGGTTCTTCGCCTCGGCGGTGATGCGGATCTGGCTCTGCGCCGGGTTCTGGTCGATGCCGATCAGCGCGACGTCGTGATCCGGATAATCCTCGACGATCGAAAAGAGGTCCTGCCACGGCACCGTCAGTTCGCGCAGGATCGCCTGGCCCTGCTTCTCCGCGAGCTTCGCCGCCGGGGTCGGCGGCGGCTTCGCGACGTGCCGCTGCGCGAACGTCCGATGGCGGACGGCCTCCACCGCCGCCTGCGCGCGATCGTTTTCCGCATACGCGTGCCACAGCCGCGCGCCGCACGCGATCAGCAGCACGGCGGCGACGGCCAGCAGGATCATGCCGCCCGGCGCGGCGCGCGCACGGCGCCGGCCGAAATCGATGTCGACGAGCGGAATCATTGCGCCACCTCCATCAGCCGGCGCGCGAGCGACCCGTCGAGGGCCGGCTGCGGCGGGCGGATCGCCGCCGCGAAACGTTCGGCGAACGGCGCTGGGTCCATGTCGATGCCGCACAGGTAGATCCGGCAGTCCTCGCGCCTCAGGCCCGCCCGCGTCGCCGAACGCTCGAACAGTTGCCCGGCGAGTTCGGCGAGCCGCGACGCGTCGCCCGCATCGCCCGCGAACAGGCGCTGCGCGTCGTAGGCGGCCCAGCCGCCGCGCTCGATCATCACCGCCTGCATCAGCTCGCCCGCGACGAACAGCAGCAGCGCATCGCCTTCGCACCCCGCCGCGATCCGGTTCAGCAACTGCGGAAGACACGCCCGCAGGCTGCGGATGCGAATCGCGCCGGCGGCGCACGCTTCGTGCATGCCGTCGTGCAGCGCGCGCGGCATCGCGCTCACGAACAGCGCACGGCCGCCGTGCTGCACGCACAGGCGCACGACCAGCGCATCGCCGTCGATCCCGCAGGTGTCCGAGAAATGCGCGCGCGCGACGGCGTCGAGCTCGCGCGCGCGCAACGTGCGGAAGTCGCCGCGCAGGATCGCGTGGTTGCACCAGAAATCGTCGAGCACGACGTATGCACTGCGTATCATCGGCGCCGCGGCCGGCGCCGCCTCGCCCTGCTGCCCGGCGCCGGGCAGGGAGCCGAGCGCCACGCGCAGCGCGTCGAGCACGCCCGGCTCGGTGCCGAACTGCGCATCGGGAATCGCGACGCTGACCGGCTCGGCGGCCGGCGCCCGCTTGCGCAGGTACCACCGTCCGCGCGTGCGGGCGCCGACGACGACCTCGCGCGCGCCGACGCCGATCGCAACCGGACTATTCAACCATCGTGACACGGTTGATCTCCTCGAGTGTCGTTTCGCCGCGCCTGACCAGCTCGATCGCCGCCGTGCGCAGCGTCGTCATCCCGCCGCGCAGCGCCGCCGCCTTGATGTGCCCGAGCGGCGCGCGCTCCGACAGCAGCTGCCGCAGCTCGTCGTTCATGCGCAATGCCTCCGCGATCGCACGCCGCCCGCGATAGCCGCTGCCGCGGCACATCGCGCAGCCCGCGCCGCGGCGAAACAGGTAGCTGCCGGCCGCGTCCGGGTCGATGCCGGAGCGCGCGAGCGCGTCCGCGTCGACCGTGTCCTCGGCCAGGCAATCCGGGCAGCACTGGCGCAACAGCCGCTGCGCGATCACGCCGTTGAGCGCGGACACGAAGCTGTACGGATCGACCTCCATGTTGGTGAAGCGGCCGATCACGTCGAACACGTTGTTCGCATGCACGGTCGTGAACACCTGGTGCCCGGTCAGCGCGGCCTGCACGGCGATCTGCGCGGTTTCGGGATCGCGGATCTCGCCGACCATGATCTTGTCCGGGTCGTGCCGCAGGATCGAGCGCAGCCCGCGTGCGAACGTCAGGCCCTTCGCTTCGTTCACAGGAATCTGCAGGATTTCGCCGAGCTGGTATTCGACCGGGTCCTCGATCGTCACGATCTTCTCGAGGCCGTTGTTGATCTCGGTGAGAATCGCGTAGAGCGTCGTGGTCTTGCCGCTGCCGGTCGGCCCCGTGACGAGCAGCATCCCGTACGGCATCGACGCGATTGCGCGCATGAAGCGCGTGTCGGCCGGCTGAAAGCCGAGCGCCTCGAGCGTCAGGCCGCCCGCGGCCTGCGACAGCTGGTAGCGGTCGAGAATCCGCAGCACCGCGTCCTCGCCGAACTGGTTCGGCATGATCGACACGCGGAAATCGATCTCGCGCCCCGCGTACAGCGCCTTGAAGCGCCCGTCCTGCGGCACGCGGCGCTCCGCGATATCCAGCTCGGAAATCACCTTCACGCGCGACAGCACCTGGTCCGCGACGTCGCGCCCGTCGATGCGGCCGACCACGGTGAGCACGCCGTCGACGCGGCACTTGATCATCAGCCCGTTCGCGCGGCATTCGAGGTGGATGTCGCTCGCCAGCATCTTGAGCGCATCGTAGATCGTCGAGTTGAGCAGCCGCACCACCGGGCTGTCGTCGCTGCTGATGCCCTGCAGCGTCAGCGCGAGCGACGCCGGATCGGCGGTGCGCTGGATCGGATCGTCGAACGCGAGCGAGTCCATCGCGCGCACGTCCTTCTCGCGCACGGTCAGGTACGCGTTGAGGTCGCCCGCGCTCGCGAGCGCCCAGCCGTACGGCACCGCCGGCCGCGCGCGCATCCGGTGCTCGACCCAGCCGCGGGTGCGCGCATCGAGCGGATCGGCGACGGCGAACAGCAGCGCGTTGCCGTTGTCCGGGTGGCGGAAGCACACGCACAGCCGCGCCGTCGCGTCGACGAACGGCACCACGTCGAAATCCGGTTCGAGCCGGCTCAGCTCGCGCATGCCGATCGGCTTCATCCGGAATTGCGCGGCGAGCTGCGTGCGCAGCTCGTCCGCGCCGAGCGACGTGCGCGCCATCAGCTCCTCGAGCGCGCGAATGCCGGAACCGTGCCGCTCGGCGAGCGCGCGCAGCGTGTCGCGCAGGTCGGCGCCCGCGTCGGGGAGTGCTTCCGATGGTGTGGTGACGGTATCCACGTGCGTGCCCCAAGCGGTCTACTGAATGCTCGACGCGATCTCGAAGATCGGCAGGTACATCAGCACGACGATCCCGCCGATGACCACGCCGATCACGATCATCATCGCGGGCTCGATCAGCCGCGAGATCAGGTCGATCGTGCGCGCGACCTGCGCTTCCTGGAACGCGGCGATCCGGTCGAGCACGCGGCCGAGGCCGCCGGTTTTCTCGGCCACCGTCAGCAGCCGGTACGCGATCGCGTTCGCGAGGCCGGCCTGCTGGAATGCGTCGGAAATCCGGGCGCCGTTGCGCACCTGCTGCAGCGCGAGCGCGAGCGCGGCCCGGTCCGCGCCGCCGACCAGGCCGCGCGCGAGGTCGAACGCGCGCACGGCGGGAATGCCGCCGTCGACCAGCATCGCCGTCGTGCGATAGAACTGCGACTGGCGAAACACGCGGAAGTGCTGCCCGATGCCGGGCAGCGCCAGCAGGCGATCGGCGATCCAGATCCGCAGCGCCGGCCGGCGCAACGCGAGGGCCGTCGCCACGGCCAGCACCGCGAGGCCGATGCCCAGCCCGGCGCCGTGCGCGTGCACCATGCCGCCCCACGCCATCAGCAGGCGCGACATCAGCGGCAGTTCGCGCCCGCTGTGTTCGAGCAGCGTCGCGAACCGGGGCACGACGAAGCCGAGCAGGAACAGCACGACGGCCGCGCCGACGAACAGCAGGACCGTCGGATAGATCGCCGCCGACACCACGCGCGCGCGCAGCTCGTGGAGCGTCGCGCTGTTGCGCGAATAGCGCGTCAGGCTGCCGGCGAGCCCGCCGGTCTGCTCGCTCGCCTTCACGCACGCGACCAGCACCGGCGGGAAGACGTCGCTCGCATGCTCGAGCGCCGCGGACAGCGACTGCCCCTCTTCCAGTTGCCGCAGCAGGTCGCGATACACCTGCGCGGACGCCTCGCGCCGCTCGTTGCCGCCGAGCGTGCGCAGCGCGTCGACGACGCCGACGCCCGCGTCGAGCAGCGCCGCGAGCTCGCGCGCGAACAGCTCGACGTTCAAGCGCGCGCCCGGCATGCCGAGCCGGTTCGCGCCGCGCCGCTGCCGCCGCGCGTCCGCGCTCACCGACACGACGCGAAAGCCGCGCGAGCGCGCGAGCGCGCTCGCGCTCGCCGGCGAATCGCTGTCGACGCGAAGCGTCTGGACCGAGCCACTCGTATCGAAGACACGCAGCACGAACTTCACGTCGACTCTCCTTGCCAGAGCCCGCTCACGGCAGGCGCGAGCACCGCGCCTGCCCCCTACCACGACGAGATCGTCACGTTCTCGCCGGTGCCGCCGCCGCGCCCGTCCTTGCCGAGCGAGAACAGGTCGTAGTCGCCATGCTCGCCGGGCGAACGATACTGGTACGGCCGATCCCACGGGTCCACCGGCACGGCCTTCTGCAGATACGGGCCGCTCCACCGCTGCGCGTTCTGCGGCTTGTTCACGAGCGCGTCGAGACCTTCCTCGGTCGTCGGATAGGTGCCGACGTCGAGCCGGTACTGATCGAGGGCCTGGCCGAGCGACACGATCTGCGCGCGCGCGATCTTCACGTTCGACTTGCCGACCTGTTCGAAATACCGTGGCGCGACGAGACCCGCGAGCAAGCCGATGATGACCATCACGACGAGCAGTTCGAGCAGCGTGAAGCCGCGGCTTGCGCACGCGCGGCAAAGCGGCGCGGCGCCGAGCCGCACGTGCCCCGGCACGCCGGGCTGGATCGAGGACGATTCGTCGCGCACGGCTGCCTCCCTGTAGCGACCCGCCGCTTCAGCAGCGCTGAAGCCCTTGAATGCATTCTTGTTCAGGTCGATACGGGCCAGAAGTAGGGAGTGCCGTCCATCGGCATGGGTAAAGCCCCCCCAGTTGCTCCACCCGTTTTTTGGCGGGTTTTCACACCCGGTCGTCGTCGCTCAGCGCGAGCACGCCGATGTCGATCGCGAAGTGGACGAGGCCGGCGAGGTTCGCGATGCCGAGCTTGCGCATCAGGTTCGCGCGATGCTTTTCCACCGTCTTCGGGCTGAGCTTCAGGCACTCGCCGACCTGCCGGCTCGTATGACCTTCGACGACGAGCCGCAGCACCATGCGTTCGCGGCCGGTCAACGCATTCCACAGCCGCGCCTTGTGCGCCGACTCGTCGCGCAAGCCCTGCGCGCATGCGCGGGATCGATACGCGTCGAGACTGACCACGCACTTGCCCTGCATCACGAAACGCATCTCGCGGACCAGATCGGCGAACGACGCATCCTTGACCACGTAGGCGGCCGCCCCGGCGGCGAACGACTCCTGCACGTGACCTTCGCTGCGGTGAACGGTGAGCACGATGATGCGCGCATGCGGCGCATCGCGCCTGATCGCCGCGATCGCCTCGAAGCCGCTGCCGCCCGGCATCGACAGGTCCATCAGGATCAGGTCGGGCTGCGTGAGCGCGGCGAGGCGGCAGGCCTCGTATCCGCCGCTCGCCTCGCCCACGATGCAGTAGTCGTCCAGCTCGGAAACCATGCGGCACAGGCCGACGCGCAACAGATGCTGGTCCTCGACCACCAGCACGCGAGTCTTCTTGTCCAATTTCGTCGCTCCTTGCCGGACGCGCGCGGCTAGTCCGACGCGACGACGTCGCGATAGGCCGCGAGCAGTTCCGACGGCGTCGCGAAGCCGTCGATGCGCATCCATTGCCTGCCTGGCGCGGCGCGCAGGAATGCCACCGGTGCGTGATTCATCTTGTCGCCGCGGTACACGTTGAACGCGCGCTGCGCGGCGATGCTCGCGTCGACCGTGCCGGTGTAGTGCTGCCACTCGGGGCCGGCCCCGAATCTCGCCGCATAGGCCCGCAGCCGCGCGGGCGTGTCCTCTTCCGGGTCGATCGAGATCGACACGATGTGCACCTTGTCGAGGTCGCTGCCGAGCTCGCCCTGCAGCCGCTCGAGCGTCTGGCTGATCATCGGGCAGATGGTCGTGCAACTGGTGTAGATGAACGTCAGGATCACCGGCCGGCCGTCGTTCAGCTCGTCGACTAGCGACACGGTCTTGCCGTCGTCCCGCACGAGTTCCACCGGCGGCAATGCATAGTCGGCCATCGAGTGCGTCGTGCCGGGCGCGACAGCGTGATGCATGTGCATGTCCGCGCTTCCGGCAGTGCTTTCCGCAGCGCTTTCGGTGGCGCCTTCGGCAGCGTTCCCGACGGCGTTGTCGATCGCGCTTTCGGCGGCTTCGCCGGCCGCCTTTCCGCCGGTGTTCGCCGGAGCCGCGTCGGGCGCCTGCTCGGCCGGCGTCTCCATCATGCTCCCGGCATCGTTCTCGTTGGCGCTGCCGGCAGCGTTCCGTTGAGCATCCTCGGCCGCGTCGCGGGTCGCATTCTCGGTCGCATTCGCGGCGGCGCTCGGCGCCGCGCTCTCGGTCGCGCTCTCGGTCGCGCTCTCGGTCGCGCTTCCGGCCGCGCTTCCGGCCGCGTTCTCCATGACGCTTCCGGCGACGCTCTCTTCAGGCGCGCCCCACGCCGCAGCCGCGGCAAGCGCGGCGCCCGCGAGCAAGAATGCGCCCGCCGTCGATTTCGCAGTCCCTTTCATATCCGTCTCCCTGGCGATAAGCGAGGCCGCGAAGGCTTCTCCACCTCGCCAGTGCAGTGTCCGGAATCTGTCCGCAACGGTCATTGGATGACGCCCCCCAAAGGCCGGTAGGGTAAGTCCGCTTGGTGGATTACCCGTCGTCCGCAGCCGGGATGCCCCCCACGCCGCGCACCCGCATTCACCCGATTGCTGGATGCGCCGGTC
Organism: Burkholderia cepacia; assembly: GCF_001718835.1. NCBI lineage: Bacteria > Pseudomonadati > Pseudomonadota > Betaproteobacteria > Burkholderiales > Burkholderiaceae > Burkholderia > Burkholderia cepacia. The sequence continues at coordinate 2,612,791 of NZ_CP013443.1, forward strand.
GCGGCCTAGAATCACAGCGAAATTGCGGTTTCCTGATAACGCAGCATCGGGAGCTCTCATGCGTGAACGCCAGCCCGAAGGACCGCAGATCAGGCTGCTCGACCTGATCGACGCGATGCGCAAGCTTCGCAGCGCGGTCCGTCCAGGCGATCGCGGCGCGGGCATCGTCACCGATGCGCGCGGGGCGGCGCTTGCCATTCTCACGCCCGACGGCGTCTTCGTCTGCGTGAATCGCAGCGCCGCGGCGCTGCTCGGCTACTCGAACGACGATCTCGTCGGCAAGCATCTCGCCGACCTCGCGCCCGACGACACCCATGCCGAATTGACGGACGAATTGTCGACGAGCGCCCGCAGCCCGTTTCACTCGTTCAGCGCGACGCTCTGCGGGCGCACCGGCCATCCCGTGCCGCTCCTGCTGCATCAGCAGCCGCTCCCCGCCGGGGACGCGGGCGCCGGCATGCTGCTGACGCTGTTCGAGGAACCGCTGAGCTTCGAGATGAAGCCGCACGGCCCGTCCGAATCGCTCGACGCAAATGCGCGCGCTTGCCAGACCTGGTTGATGCTGGGTCAGCAGAAGGAGCGCCACCGGCTGAGCTCGGAACTGCATGACGGCATCGGCCAGGCCTTGACGCTCGTCAAGCTGATGAACGAGGACGCGCTCATGCGCCTGCGCCGCGGCGACATCGACGAGGCCGCGAGCCTGCTCGACGCCACGGTTCAGCGCATCCGCGAGACGATCGGCGACGTGCGGCAGATATGCGGGGAACTGCGGCCGCTGATGCTCGACCAGCTCGGCCTGCCCGCGGCATTGGCTTCGTTGTGCCGGCGCATCGAGCGCGACACGGAAACGCTATCGGTCACGTTCAATTGCGACGTCGACGACGACGACGTGCCCGAGCATCTGAAAGCGGACATGTTCCGGGTCGCGCAGGAGGCGCTCAACAACATCGTCAAGCACGCGCAAGCCAGCGAAATCTCGCTCGGCCTGCAGCACGTCGCGGGCGGCCTGCTGCTGACGATCCAGGACGACGGCGTCGGCTACGAGCACCGCCCGCTGGCGACGGAAGACGCGCGCATGACCGGGCTCGGCCTGATCGGCATGCAGTACCGCGTCGAGTCGCACGGCGGCACGTTCTCGATCCGGTCGTCGGCCACGAGCGGCACGCTCGTCTCGGCGACCTGGATGCTGTGACGCGACGCGCGCCTGGCGCGCAGCCGTGCCGCTCAGCCGTCCGCCTCGCCGAGCGGATATTCGCGCAACGGCGCCCTCGCATCGGCGTCGCCCGCCTGACTGCCGTGGCCGGTCGAGTGAGCGGGCACGTCGTTCGCGTTGGGCTCCGCGCACTTCGCCGCCAGCGACGTCAGCAGCCCCATGTTCATCGCGACGAGCACCAGCTCCGTCAGGTTCGCGATATGGAGCTTGTGCATCATGCTGGCGCGATACTTCTCGATCGTCTTCGGACTCAGGTTCAGGTACTGGCCGACCTGCCGGTTGGTGCGCCCTTCGGCGATCAGCTTCAGCACGCTGCGCTCGCGCGCGGTCAGGATGTCCCAGGCCGTCTTCGGCGCGGGCATTTCGCGGCCGGTCACGAACGAATCGACCATGTACCCGTACACGTCCGCGCTCAGGTGCTTCTTGCCCTGCATGACCGTGCGCATCGCCAGCAGCAGCTCGTCGAACGACACGTCCTTGAGCACGTAGCCGTCGACGCCCGCACGCAGCGCTTCCCGCACATACTCCTCGCTCTGGTGCACCGTCAGCGCAACGATGCGCACCTGCGGCGAGCGCCGCTTGATCGTTGCACTGGCATCGATGCCGTTCATCCCGCGCATCGACAGATCGATCAGCATCAGGTCCGGGGCAAGCGCGAGCGCCTGCTGGCACGCCTCCTTGCCGTCCCTCGCCTCGCCGACCACCTCGTAATCGCCTTGCGCGCACAGCATCGAGCGCAGGCCGCTTCTCAGCAGATCATGGTCTTCTGCAATTACCACGCGACATTTGGTGTTCACGTCTTCCACTCCCGGTTGCCCCCCTACCCGGTCGCTGCGGAACGTTCGATATGGCCATGTCGTATCCGCAGGGCCGGCAACGCTAGCTGGGTATCGTTCTCAGTCCTGATTTATCCATGCACTTGCCTCCGCAACCGACTGTCATGTCGCTCGATTGAGCAAGGTTCGCGCCACGGCCCGGCCTGCCAGCCCCAGCCGGGGCCCGGGCGCGGTACGGCCGCCCGTAAACGACCGGGGTTCGTCCGGTGTGTTTCAGGAATGAATCCTTTTGGGGCCTTTCTCCGGATTAGTGCGACTACGGATAGCGGAATTACCACTCGTTTTTCGCGACCGGCGAAAATGATTGAATCGCGACAACATAAAAGCCGGAATAAACCGGATGGCGCACCGCAAGAATCGTAATCGGCGCCGCTCGATTTTCATTACCGCCTATTACCGATGTAACAATCTTGCACAACCCGTCACGTCCGGCGATACGTGCATCGAAGTGTAGGGAGGCGCCCCATTGCAGCACGGATTTTTCGTACACCACAATTCAGGTGCAGGAGATCCGGAAGATGCACCACTGCCTTTCATCCCGCCTGGGAAACGCCATCGTCGCCGCATGCGTGGGGCTCGGCGCCGCATGGCCGTGCGGCGCATGCGCGGAGATATTCGGTGAGGTCACGAGCAGCGGCGTCATCGTGTTGACGAACGAGCCCGGCAAGGCCGGCCTGAAGGTGATCGTCGCGGGCCCGCCGGCCGCCGGGCCGGACGCGCCGCGCGCGTCGTCGAAACCGGCCGACGGCGCCGTGCTGTCGCGGTTCGCGGACGTGATCGAGGAAGCGAGCCATGCGTTTCGCGTTCGCCCCGAGCTCCTGCGCGCGGTGATCGACGTCGAGTCCGGCTACAACCCGAAGGCGGTGTCGGACAAGGGCGCGCTCGGACTCATGCAGTTGATGCCCGACACCGCGCGACGCTTTTCGCGCGGAGACATGCTCAATCCGCGCGAGAACGTGCTGGCCGGCGCGCAATACCTGAGATTCCTGCTCGACCTGTTCAAGGAGAACGTCGAGCTCACGCTGGCCGCATACAACGCCGGAGAGAGCGCGGTGATCCGCGCCGGCTATCGCATCCCGGCGTTTGCGCAGACGCGCCTTTACGTGCCGCGCGTGCTCGCGCGCTACAAGCAGCTGCTGGCCGCGAACTAGCCGATGCGCGGTGCGGACGCCGTGCGAACGGTAGCATCACCCCGTTCAGCCGCTCAAGGAAACGCGGGAATGGTCGGGTCCTCGCCCTCGAGGTGCGCCTCCGCGTGGTGAAGCTTGATCAGGTCTTCGATTTCATGCACGCGGTCCTTCGCGACGTCGATCATCATCAGCAGCTCGCCGCGCTCGATCCCTTCCTCGAACCGCTTCAGGCGCGTATTCGGCACGTCGACGCCGATCATCGACGCCGCCCATGCGCCGAAGCCGGCGCCGGACAACGTGATCGTCACCACGGCGCCGCCGGCGATCGGCAGGCCCGCCGGCGGAAAGGCCAGGGCGAGCAGCGCCATCACCATCCCGGTCGCACAGCCGACGGCCGTGCCGCGCGCCAGCGACGGCAGCAGGTCGCTGCGCTGCGCCAGCGTCGCCGTCGGCAAGCCGTCAAGCACGGTGTGGCGGTTTGCAACGACATGGATGTGCCGCCACTCGACCCGTTGCAGCAGGAGCTCGTTCACGATCAGATGCGCGCACTGCGGCGTCGGCAACAGAAAATAGATGCGTCTCACGGCTCCTCCCCCTACCTTGCGTCACGCATGCACGGATGCACCCGATGACATTCTCGTCCGGCGCGCCGCCCGCTTGAAGTGGGAACACTCGCCGACATGCATGGGTAGAACACGGTAGACGGCGCCATGCGCGCCGCGTCAAAGCTGCCCGTAGCTGTGGAGCCCCGACAGGAACAGGTTGACCCCGAGGAACGCGAACGTCGTGACGATCAGCCCCGTCAGCGCCCACCACGCGGCGGCCGTGCCGCGCAGCCCCTTCATCAGCCGCATGTGCAGCCACGCCGCGTAGTTCAGCCACACGATCAGCGCCCAGGTCTCCTTCGGGTCCCAGCTCCAGTAGCCGCCCCACGCCTCGGCCGCCCACAGCGCGCCCAGGATCGTCGCGATCGTGAAGAACGCGAAGCCGACCGCGATCGACTTGTACATCACGTCGTCGAGCACCTCGAGCGTCGGCAGGCGATCCGCGAGCACGCCGCGCTCCTTCATCAGGTACGCCACCGACACCATCGCCGACAGCGCGAAGCTGCCGTAGCCGATGAAGTTCGCGGGCACGTGGATCTTCATCCACCAGCTCTGCAGCGCCGGCACGAGCGGCTGGATCTGCTGCGCATCGCGCGCGACCGAGTACCACATCAGGAAGCCCACCGCCGCGCTGATCACCAGCAGCACGAACGCGCCGAGCGAGCGCGTGCCGTAGTGGCCTTCGTAATACAGGTAGAGCAGCGCGGTGATCAGGCTGAACAGCACGAACACTTCATACAGGTTCGACACCGGAATGTGCCCGACGTCCGCACCGATCAGGTAGGACTCGTACCAGCGCACCATCAGGCCGGTGAAGCCCATCAGCACGGCGACCCACGTGAGCTTCTGGCCGATCGCGGCGGCGGACGCCGAACGCGCGAGCAGGCCGATCCAGTAGAACACCGTCGCGAGCACGAACAGCGCGCTCATCCACAGGATCGCCGACTGGCTCGACAGGAAGTACTTGAGGAGGAACGCCGAATCGGCGCGCGCGAGATCGCCCTGGTAGATCTGGATCGACAGCAGCGCCAGCACGGCGATCGACGCCATCATCAGCCGCGCGGGCTTCCAGCGCCAACCGAGCGTGACGAGCGCCGGCACGGTGCCGATCATCACCGCCTTGTCGTAGTAATCCATGTGCGCGTTGTAGTGCACGAGCGCATAGCCCGCGCCCACCACGAGCGCCAGTGCGAACAGCCAGTCGACGATGTCGAGACGCAGCAGGAACGGGCGCGCGCCGTGTGGCGCAAGCAGCGGTTCGGCAGCCAGTCGCCGCTGCCGCGGCTGGCGGACCAGCGCCGCGCCGCCGCGAGAGGAGTGCATGATCTTCATCGTCGTCACCGTGGCGGAACCGCGTACCGCGGGAATAAAAAGCAGTGCCCCGCCCCGGGGGGAGACGAAGCACTGAAATGTTCAGCGGTCCTCGGGCGGACTCGCCGACGCGTCGGCCTCCGGCGGAAACGCCTCGACGTACGCCGCCACCGCGCGCATGTCGTGCTCCGACATGTTCGCGCACACCTCCTTCATGACCGTGCCGCGCGGCCGGGTGTCCGTTTCGCGGAAGATCCTGAGCTGCTTGATCACGTAGTCCGCATGCTGGCCTGCAAGACGGGGAAACCGGCTGACACCCTCGCCGTGCTGGCCATGACAGCTGATGCACGCCGACACGCCCTTGTCCGGCAGGCCCGACTCGAAGATCGCCTTGCCCGCGCTGATCAGCGCGAGATCGCCGGCGTCGCCCAGCGTCGTGCTCTGGCTGGAGAAATACGTGGCGAGCTCGTCGATCTGCGCGTCGGTCAGGTGCGTGAAGCCCCACATGTACCGCTTCGCATTCGGATCGGCCCGCGTGTGGAGCTTGAAGTCCGTCAGCTGATCGACGAGGTATTCCTTGCGCTGCCCGGCGAGCTTCGGAAACATCGGCGACACCGACACGCCGGTCGCGCCGTGGCAGTTCGAGCACACCTGCAGCGCGATGGTCTTGCCCGCCACGGCCGGGTTGTCGACTTGCCGCGAGCGCTCCAGGTCGTGGCACGCCGACCCGGCCAGCAGCATCGCAAGCGACACGAGATGGGCCATCTTGTTCATGTCACGAACCTCCTTGCCGCAATTTTTGCCGCCCTCTGAAACGATTCCGTTCGGCGACGGTGCGCATGCGCACCGACACGCGATGCGAGATGCGCGCCGCCCTCCCGTTGCGCGTGCTCCAGTCGGCCACGCGCACGGGAAACGCCGGACGGGAGGTCAGAACGAAGCGACCCATAGGTACAGGAACAGCGTGTCGTTGTCCCTCGCGTTGCGCCCGTTTCCGTCATAGTTGGTCGTCGCGCCGAGGAACTTGGTGAAGTGCGTGTATTGCAGGCCGACGCGCACGTATTGCACCGGTATCCAGAAGATCTCCGGCGTCCAGCCCTGCGTGTTCGGATGGAAGTTCGCGCTGGCCGCGTACAGCGTGCTGTCCGGCGTGCCCGTCGTGTTGAAGAACGACAGACTGACGCCGTATTTGTTCTGGTAGATGTACGACGCCTTGAGCCGCAGCGAGTTGAGGTTCGCCGCCGTGTTGTCGCTCACCACGAAGTTGTTCGGGTCGTGAATGTTCTCGCGCACGTAGCGCGCCTGCGCGGTGATCGTGTGCGGCTCCAGCAGGTATTGGTACTGCGCGTCGAAGCCATAGTCGCGATAACGCGTGACGCCGGTGCCGAAGATCGGGAAATTGTTCGGGTCGTTCGGATAGATGTTGACGCTGAACCCGAACGCGCCAACCATCAGGCTGTGAGGGCCCCAGTCGTGCGTCAGCGCGATGCGCGCATACGGGTTGTAGCCGCGCAGATAGACCTGCGGGTGGTCAGGGTTCCCCTCCTTGTTCCCGTGGCTCAGGAACGACCAGATGCCGTCGGCCGTGCTGTACGCGGTCAGCTCGGCATAGACCGTCTTGTTCCAGTACAGGTACGCGCCCGTGCCGACAGCCTGCATCGAGAGGCTTCCCTCGATCACCGGCAGGTTCGGGATCTTCGCGACCGGGCTGATCGTCGACGAGATGTACGGATAGCCCCATGCCGGCGCGGTGTTGAACACGTCCTGCACGGTCGGGTTGTTGTGCACCGTCACGCCGAGGATCAGGTCGTTCGCGGCGGACATGATCCGGTCGACGAAGCGGAAGTCGGTGTTGTCCGATGCCCAGTGGCCTTTCCATTTTCCGCTGCCGTCCTGGTGATCGTAGTTCGTATAGGTGAACTGCGCGAAGCCGCCGATATGGTCGGTGATCTTCCCGGCGAGGAACACGCTCGCGAAGTCGAAAATCGGCTGACCGTTCTTCGGATTGATCGGATTGCCGCCGGCGTCGCTGTTGGCTCTCGTCGTGCTCAGGTCGCCTATCGCCATCGCGGCGAGCGGAATCGTGCGCTCGCCGAGCGTATAGCCGTTCAGCTTGAACAGGCGCCCGTACGGCGTGAGCTCCGGAAATTGCCCGCCGGCATGGCATGCGACGCAGCTTTGCCCGGTCTGGCGCGCGAAGATCGGCAGCGCGTGCGCCGCGGAAAACTGCAGCAGCGCGAGTGCCGCGAGCGCGATCATCCAGCCTCGACGAAGCCATTGATGAGGTGCGCCACGGCCGACAAGAAAGTTCGTCATCGCAATTCTCCCCCAGCACCCTGTGTCGCCACGCTCCGGCGCAGCATGCGAGCATCGCGCGATATCTTCATTGTGCAAGGCGCCAAGTAGAACCGACATGGGGCAACCTCCTCTTGTCGCGTGCTGATCTCTACCCGATCAACGCACGGCGGCCGCTCAGGGGACGATCCAGCCGCCGTCCGCCGAGAGCTTCATGCGATCCGGCCCGGCGAACCGGACGATATAGCCGCCCTTCGACGCGAAGCGCTGCCCGGGGGCAAGCGTCAGGCGCGGGTAGTAGCCCGTGAGGATGCGGCGCTCGAGCATGTCCTCGATGCGCTCGACGAGATACTCGCGCACGAACGCGTCGACCAGATGGCTGAGCGTCTCGGCGAGCAGGCCGCATGCGAGATACGTGTCCGCCTGCACCTGCGGCGCGACCATCGGAATCTGCCGGATCGTGAACCAGCCGAACGCATAATCGACGCGCACGCGCCGCCCCTCCGGCAAGTCGAACGGGTACGCGATGCGCGTCACGCCGCGCCAGCTTGGCGGTAGCGGCGTGTTGTCGAGCCCGCCGAGCAGCCCCGACATGAAGACCGTGTCCGACGCGGGCGGCACGTGGTCGAGCGCCGCGATGTCGGGTGGCCGCAGCCACAGCACGAGCACGTCGTCGCGCGGCATCCGGTGCAGCGCGTGCGCGACGCTGTCGCCGGGCGCAAGCGCGCGGTTCGACACCGCGAAGCCGCGCCCTTTCAGCGCGGCAGCCAGCGCTTGCGCGCCCCGCTCGCCGTTGTCGCCCGCGCGATAGACCTGCCACACCGTCTTCACGGCTTTCGCAGCCGGCCTCGCCCCGGCCTCGTCCAGGATGCGCTTCGCGATCAGCTCCGACTCGAGCAGCACGCCCTTCGAGAAGTACACCGAATAAAAGTCGTGATCCGTTTCGACCGGCACCTCGACGTTCGGAAAAAGGCAAGGCACGGCCTCCTGCTCGCAGAAATCATGGACCGGCGCCCAGTTCCTGCCGCCGAGCCCGGACACCACCGCCAGCACCGGTTGCCGCGCGAGATCCTGTCGCAGCTGCTCATGCCACGTGTCCGGCGGTCCCTTGAGTTCCCACACATGCAGTTCCCAGCGGCGATTGACCATGAACATCATCTTGCGCGTCGAGCGCAGCGGCGGCGTCGCGCCGAACGGAAACGCGTTCTTGTCCGCGAAGTAGTGCCGCAGGACGTCGAGCATGCCCGCGCGCTTCACCGGGTCCGCGTCCGGCGTGATGATCGTCGCGAAATGCAGCACCGCGTCCGCCACGCCCGACGGCCTGCGCTGGTCGAGGCGCTTGAGGTAGCCGGTCAACGCGGCCATGTCGGCATCGCCGAGCGCGTACCGCGGCATCAGGTTGCCGAGCGGCTTGCCTTCGGAATCGATCCCGTCGCGCACGGCTCTCGCGAGCAGCGCCTCCGTGTACGGCTCGCGATCGGTGCGCATGCCGGGAACGTACGGAATGTCGAGATCCTCGGCGGTTTGCGCGCGCGGATGGACCAGGTAGCGCCACGTGATCGGCGGGATCGTGTTGTTGCCTTCCTTCGAGCCCAGGCCGCTGCGCCGATGACAATTGATGCATGCGGCGGCGGCGCCCTGCAGGCGCACGCCGTCCTTGTGCACCGCTTCGAGCGGTTCACCCGAGCCCAGGAGGCCGCGCTGGAAGATCGCCTGCCCCACGTCCGCCGCCGCCGGCTCGCCGCAGCGCGCAGCGCCCGCCGGCATGATCAGCGCAGCCAGCAGCGCGGCCAGCTGCGCGCCCCGCGCGAGCATGCGCGACGCGCGCGTGCAAGGCCGCGCGAGGGCGCGCAGCCGCCCCCGGACGCCGTTCATGGCCGTGGCGTCGGCCGGCCGGTGCGCGACTGCCGCGGCGTCACGTCGGCATCGATCGAAACCGGACGGCGCCGGTCCGTCGAGACCGGCCTGGCGAAGATCGCATCGTCGAGCGGCGGATTCAGCGACACCTTGTCGATGACCAGCGTGTCCTTGTTCGGCGACGCCGCCGCGCCGGTGACGATCTTCAGCGGTATCCGCAAGCCGTCGATGGTCCGGTAGTCGCTGTAGTTCACGTCGACGGTCACCGCGCCGCGCGGCCCGCGCACCTCGCGGTCGACCCTCACGTCCAGAAACGTCTGCGCGTCGATCCACACATGGCGCAGCGCGCCCGAAGGCAGCTTCACCGCCAGGCGATACACATTGCGCCCGTCGATCCGGTCGACGCCGTCGAGCGCCACGCCGACGCCCTTCGCGTCATGATCGACCAGCGGCCCGTCGATCACCTGCTCGTCGCGCGCGGACACCAGCTCTTCCATCGTATAGGGCCGCACGCTCGCGCTGCCGCCTGCGTTCGCGCCGAGCTTCCAGCCTTCGTGGCCATCGAACGCACGCACGCCCTTCTGGCCGAACACGGTGATCTCGAAGCGCGTCTTGTTCGGCCGTTTCATCGCGAGAATGAACGGCATGTCCCGCACGGGCGCGTTCGCGCTGTCCACATGGCCGGACCAGACCATCGTCCGGATCTTGCGCCATGCGTCGAGCCCGCCGCGCGCCGCGACGTTCTTCTCGACGATCTGCTCCGCCGTCAGGTCATTCCCCGGCATTTGCCCGCACGCGCACAAGGCCGCCGTCACGCAGCCGGCGAACACCCACGCTTCGATTCGTCTCATGGCCTCCTCCCCCCTCCGTTCGGATGCCTGACCGGTGGCTGCCGGCTAACGGCTCGCCGCCTTCGCGACGGTGAGCGGCGGCTTGCCGAACATCGCATCGTCGGCCGGCTCGTTCAGCGCGACGTGCTCGATCGTAATCTTGCGCGTTTCCTTGACCCCGCTCACGACGGTCTCGAGCGTATGCGGGACGACGACGCCGTTTTCCTTCTTGTAATCGCGATAGAAGATGGCGACACTGTGCGTCCTGCCGTCGAGCACGCGCGGCTCGCCTTCGATCTTCCGTTCGAGAAAGGTCGACGCATCGACCCACAGGCGCCGCTGCGCCCCGTCCTTCGTCGTCAGCTTCAGCACGTACGCGCGATGCCCTTCCACCTGCTCGGTGCCGAGCGCCTGGATCGTCGTGCCCTTGTTCGCGTAGTCGATCAGCGGACCGTCGAGCTCGGCCGACGCCGCGGCCGACTTGAGCTGGGCCGGTGTATACGGATCGACCTCGTTGCGTCCGAGATAAGGCCGCACGGTCCAGCCTTTTTCGCCGTCGAACACCTGCAGCGCCGTCTGCTGCTCGAACACGATCTCGAGCCGGCTCTTGTGCGGACGCTTCAGCGTCAGCGTGAACGGCAGCCGGACGTTCTTCTTGCCGCCCGCATCGAGCTGCCCCGTCATCTTCATCGTCGACACCGCGCGCCACGCCTGCAGCCCGCCGCGGGCCGCGACGTTGCGCTCGACGATCTGCGCGGCGCTCAGATGCGAGGCCGACGGTGCTTGCGCATTCCCCGCCGCCGAAGCCGCAAGGGCGGCCTGGCCGCAGGCCAGAAAACCGGCGACGCACGCCACCGGGATCGACCTGAAAAGAAACCGGTTCATGACTTTTTCTCCTCGCAGGCAGGCCGCCGGCTTGCACCGCGCGGCCGGCTGCGCGTGGGTGTGGTTACTCGACCACCAGTCCGTCGATATGGAGCGAACCGATCAGCACGCTGACCCGGTCGCCGCGCTTGATCGGCTCGCCCTTGTTGGAAAACACCATCCAGTACTCCTGGCCAACCTCCAATTGGCCCGACTGCCGCAGCGCGCCGATCTGGTCCATCACCGGCACCACGAGCATCGCGTGGCTCGCTTCGCCGTACAGGTAGGCGGCCGCCCGCTTGTCGGCGAGCGGCAGCGCCTTGCGTGGATCGGTCACCCGGTAGCTGAAGCGGATCAGGTTGCCCGACGCGGTGCTGCGCACGTGCAGGTCGTCGACGCCTTTTGCGAGCTGGTAATAGGCCCGCGCCTGTCGCGGCAGGCTCACGGGCAGGTACGGCGAGTGCTTCTGGACCGCCGGCGCGCCCTGCCCGGCCGCGGCCGGCTGAGGCCGGACCGCGGCGAGGCACGCGCCGAGCGCGAGCAGCAGCGCCGTCGCCGCGCGGCAGGTCGAACGTTTCATGGCAGCGTTCCCGTGATCGCATTGAGCGTCGCCGCCGCCGGCGCGAGCACCTGCGGAATGAGGCCGGCCGGGGCTTGCGGCGGGTTCACCTGCGGCGGTGTCGGCGTTGCCGGGATAAGCCCCGCCGCCGGCGCGAGGACCTGCTGGATGAGGCCCGGCAGGCCGAGCCCCGGGCCGCTCGGCTGGCCCCCCAGCGCGAGCGGGTCGATCTGGCTGCCCGATTGCACGAACTCGACCGCGCCGATGTCGTACCTGCCGAATTGCGGCCTCGGCGTGCCGAAGATGTCGTGATTCGGCGCGCCGGCCCCCGTGGCGGCGCCGATCGCCGGCGACGTGCTCTTGATCGAGTAGTTGCCCATCATCACGTTGTAGCCCGTCTGGCCCGGCAACAGCGCCTCATTGAACAGCGACAGCGGCCCGTACGACATGTTGATCCACTGGTTGCCTTCATCGGGCGTCGCCGTCGGCATCAGGCCGAACAGCGGGTTCGGCAACACCGCGTCGGCAATCCCCGGCGGCACGGCAAAGCCGTTTCCGCCCGCTTCCGGCGGCACGCGCGAGCCGTTGCAGTATTGGCGGACCGTCTGCGGGTTTTGCGCGCGGTTGCTCGCGGCGTAACCCGTCGTGCTGGTCAGGATCGAAAACTGCGGGTTCATCGTCAATCCCGATTGATGGTTGGCAGGCCCGGTGTCGCCGTATGCGCCGATGTCCCAATAGACCGGCGGAGTCGTGCCGCCCGTCACACAGAAGCCTGTCGACGTCCCCTTCTGGTTCAGGCTCGGATTCAACGTCACCGCGTTCTGCACGCCGGGAATGTTCGGGTTCGGCTGCGCGCTCACCGAGATATAGAACGAGCGGTTTTGCCAGAATACGTTGTTCCTCAGCACCGGGTTCGAGAACTTCGTGCAGTTCGGCTCGTTCGCAGGACACCTCACCGTCCCCGTGAAGTTCGCGGGCGGGATGAACGCGGCCTGCAGGAGCTGCGAATTGGGCGCAACCTCCAGCCCTGCCGGCTGCGGCGTCGACGTCTCGATGTAGCTCGTGCACGTCGTATCCGCGCTGTTCGGGCTGGTCGTGCATCCCGGCGGCAGCACGTTCGATTGCGAGGCCGCCGGCGTATTGAACAGCACCCCTGCCGACGCCGTCGCATCGTTCGCGATCACCGTGTTGTTGATGAAGTTCACGCGCACCGCGTCCTGCAGCGACACACCGCCTCCCGACCAGCCTGCCACGTTGTCCGCGATGATGTTGTTGATCACGCTGACCTGATGCCAGTTGCTCGGGTTCGCGAGGCTGCGCTGCACGTCGGTGCCGTTCACGTTCTGCAGCCGCAGGCCGCCGCCCTTGCCGCTTTCCGCGGTGTTGCCCATGATCAGGTTGCCGTCGATCACGAGGCCCGGGCCGACGCCGTCGGACAGCTGCGGCGCGCAATCGACGTCGACGGTCGAGCTCTCGCAGAACGTGCCGTCCGGGGGCACGCCCTGCGCGATGATGCCGCCGCCGTACGTCGGGAGCGTCGGGTTGTTGCTCTGGTTGAACAGCACCACGTTGTGCGACAGGTCGCCGTTGTAGCTGAACCCGAAGTGCGCGACGCCGCCGCCGTCACCGCTGCTGATGTTGCCGCATACCCAGTTGTAGTTGAAGTGGTAGTAGTCGGAACCCGAGCAGAAGGTCACGCCGCCCGCCGCCGACGGCGTGGTCGAGTTGATTTCGTCGCCGTACGCAGCGTTCGACGTGACCGCGTTGTGATGCACGTTGACATGGGTGTTGTACTTGAATGCCAGCTGCGTCACGCCGTCCGATGCGATCGTGCCGTCCGGCACCTCGACCTGGCCGATCGTGATGCCGCCCGTGAGCGTGCCCGCGTTGCTCGTCACCCGGTTGTTCGACACCTCCGTGTAATGGTTCCAGCCGTGCAGGAAGATCCCGCCGCCGCCTTGCGAGCTGTTGGTGAACGTGATCCCGTCGATGCGCGACGGATTGCACAGGAAGTTGCTGTAGTTCGGGTTGTTCGGGTCCGTCGTGCAATCCTTCGTCGTGAGCGGCGTGCAGATGCCGTTCGCGGTGCAGTTCGTGCTCGGCCGCACGCCCTTGGCCAGCACCGTGATGCCCGCGCCCTCGTACGCACCCATCAGCGACGGCTCCATCAGCAGTTCGCCCAGGTTGCCGTTGAGGTTGGCGTCCCAGCCGACGGTCGGCTCGAACGGTATCGCGTCCGCATGACCCTGCATCTGCGTCGAGCACGTGTAGGCGTTCGTCGGATCGTACGGGTTGTTGGCCGGCCCGATCGGCTTCGTCGGGTCATAGGCCGTGATCGGCCCGCCGTCCAGCGACACGCCGAACAGGCAGTCGACCAGCCGGCGCCACGGGTCCAGCTTGCCCGACGGATGCGTGTTCGCGTTGACCGTCACCGACGGCGCGCCGACGCCCTGCAGCCGGACCGGCTTCCACATCACCAGCATCTCGTTGTACGTGCCCGGACCGACGACGATCAGGTCGCCCGCGCTCGCATTGTCGATCGCGTTCTGGAGCGCGTTGTTCGCGCCGTTCTCGCCGTTGACGAAGGTCGGCGGCTTGCCGCCGATCGTCACGGTCACCGTGTCGATCGACCGCTTGCCGTTGCCGGCCGTGATCACGAGCTCGCCGCACTGGGTCGCGGGCGCGCCCATCTGCTGGATCGTGCAGGTCGACGCCGGCTTCATCAGCGGCGGGATCGCGAGGCTCAGGTTAGGCACGGTGACGACGATCTGCGTATCGCTCCACGACACGACAGGCGCATTGACGCCCGCGATCGTGACCGATCCCGTTCCCTTCGTACTGCCAAAGCCGTAGTGGCGCGTAATGAACTTCTGGTTGAACGGCGCCGTGGACTGGCTCGGTCCCGTGTACGCGTTGTTCGGCACTTGCTGGTCGCCCAGCGCCTTGATCGTCAGGCGATGACCGGGCGCGCTCACCCACGGGCCCGCGCCGCCGCCGCTCGCATCGCCGGTCACGCTCGCGATCGCGGGCGTCGCATCCGGATACGCGCAGTCGGGCTGGTTGTATCCGTCGGCGAAGGCCTGCACCGGCACCACCGGCGTGTCCATGTATTGCGTCTGTCCGGGCATGAACGGAATCTCGTAGCAGAACTGGCTGTATGCCGGGTTGTACAGCGGATCGGTGATCGTCTTGCCGGGGTTCTTCGGGTCGGGAATCGGGCCCGGGTCGTTCATGCACGCGACCATCATCGTCGGCGCGTAGCCGGTCGGGTTCGGAGGATTCACTTCCCAGGTCGAGAACGTCAGCCCGTTGTAGATGCCCCATTGATCCGAATACGTGCGCGAGATTTCGTTGCCGGAAAAGTCCTTGAACGAAATCGGCACGTTCGGCACCGCGAACTTCTCGCCGAACTGCGGCGAATACGGATCGAACTCCGACGAGAAGTCGTCGAGCATGAAGCCCGTGTAGTGCGAGGAAACATGCGTCGAGCTGAAGATCCAGAACTTCGCGAGCACCGACTCCTCGTCGGTGAGCACCACTTCCTTGCGGTCGCACAGATGCCGCGACGCACCCGCGAACGGCGCCACCTCCTTTGAGCCCGGGAAGATGCTCATGTAGTCGGGCACGATGCGCAGCTCGCCGACGCACGGCCAGAACCGCTCGACGCTGCCGGTGTCGCCTTCGGCATGCGGCGTCGAACCGAGGTCCGTGGTCGGGTTCTGCGCATTGTTCCTGTTGTAGGTCGAGTTCACCGCGGCCTGGTCGGGCAGGATGTAGACGTTGCCGATCCCGCCGAACTGCTGCGTCACCGGCGCGATGTAGTTGTCGCCGATCAGGATGTTCTTGTCTTCCTCCTTCACCAGTTCATAGCCCGGCGGCACGATGATCTCGACCACGTACTTGCCGGGCGGCAGCATCGGCGTGCCGTCGACCGGGTTCTTCCCGACGCAGATCGTGCAGTTCGACGCAACCGGCTTGCCGGTCGAATCCGTCGCGGTCACGCTCGGGAACTTGTATGCGCCGTCATACGGCGCCGGCTGGATCTGGTTGAACACGTGCATTCCGTCGTAGCACTTGAATTGCGCGTTCGCCGGCAGCTGGCGATGCTGCGGATCGAGCCAGTTGGTGCTGTTCTGCAACGTGAAGTAGAACGGGTCGCTCGTGTTCTGCCCCGGGCAGTTCATGTTCGGCGTCACGCCGTCGGCGCGGAAGCCCTGCGCCCAGTCGTCCCAGCTCGACGTCCTGGTCGTGTCCACGAGCGTCAGGTTGGCGGTGCCGTCCGCGGCCGTGCCCTCCTGGTACAGGTTCACCGTGACGTTCGGCACGTCGGGCGTCCACTTCGTGTGGATCAGCAGCGTCGGATCGTCGAACGGCCGCGTCGACGCATAGATGACCTCGCCGCGAATCCCGCCGTTCTCGCCCTTCGCAAACGGCGTCTTGCCGTACTCGATGAACGAGTTCTGGCCCGAGAAGCCTTGCCACGCCTCCGACGTCACCCACGGCGGATCGACCCGGCCGGTCGAGCCGCTGCCGGTCGACGCGCAGTCCGCGTCCGCGCAGTACTTCGCGCCCGGCACCTGAAGATTGGACGGCACGGGTACGGCTTCGACCGTGTTCGCGAAATTCTTCGCAATCGTCGAGTTCCCGCTGCCCGGCACGCCGGTGCCGTCGACCGGGCCGCCCGCGTCATACACCACGTGCGTGCCGGTCGGCTTGAAGCGCGTCATGTCGTCGTCCACCACATACCAGTTGAACAGC
Organism: Burkholderia cepacia; assembly: GCF_001718835.1. Classification (NCBI taxonomy): domain Bacteria; kingdom Pseudomonadati; phylum Pseudomonadota; class Betaproteobacteria; order Burkholderiales; family Burkholderiaceae; genus Burkholderia; species Burkholderia cepacia. The sequence goes on from NZ_CP013443.1 coordinate 2,629,049, forward strand.
GGAAACACTTCGTTGAACGGCGCATAGCCGTTGGCGTCGGTCGCGTTGAACACCGAGAAGCTGCCGTCGCGGAACCGCAGGTTGACCGAAGCCAGCGCGATGCCGGGATCGTCCGGATGCGAGATGCCGTCGCCATGCAGGTCGATGAAGGTGCGCGTATAGAGGTTCGTCTGCCACTGCAGCACCGGAATGTCGCCGAGATCGACCGTCGTGCTCCCGTTGGCGGCAGGAAGCTGGACCGCCTTCGCGAGCCCGTCGACGATCTGGTCGTTCCACTGGTCGAACACCGTGATGCGCGTCGTGCCGTTCGGCAGGCCGCTGATCGTGAACTTGCCCTGCGCGTCGCACTTCGTGAAGCCGTAATCCTCGCCGTCCGGGTCGCCGACGCTCACGTAGCACTGCGAGAAGGCCAGCGAATCGTGCGACCCGCTGCCGTACAGGTTTTCGTTCGGCGGGCGGCTGTAGTGCAGGTTCGTGATGCGGCCCGTGATCGTGTTCGCGCATGGGCCGGTGTCGCACAGCCCCGTCTTCGCCGCGTTGGTTCTCCTCGCGTTGATGATCTGCGGATTCGCGAAGCCGATCGACACGTGATAGCCTGCCGGCCCGAACTCCTGGAAGTACGCAGGCCCGCCGACCTTGATGAACGCGTCGTGCGCCTTCTGTCCGTCGAGCGTATTGGTCTGCAGCCATTCCTCGCCGCGGCCGATCCGGTCGGCCGCCGGCGTCGCGATCACGCCGTAGCGGCCCGGCATCAGGTTCGCGATCACGGCCTGGCCGACGAGCGGCGACAGCGTCTTGCCGTCCGACTCGTACTTCGGGCAGGTCGGAATCATCCCGACCAGCCCGTCGGTCGCCGGCGTGATCGGGCAGGCATTGAGCCCGGTGAGCGGGTCGATGGTGCCCTGCAGCGAATTCGACAGCGGCATGTTGAACATGTCGTAGCTCATCTGCCCGGTCGGATCGCCCGTGCCGCCGGCGTCGTCCCAGAGCTTGATCTCGAACCCGCCGAGGCCCGGTTCGCGCGCGCTGCCGAAGCCGTCGGACCCGCCGCTGACGTCCACTTCGCCGTTGAGCGGCGCATCGTCCTCGAACACGAACACCGAAAGCTTCGCGGTCGGATACGGCGTCTGCGTCAGCAGCACGTTGAGCTGCCCCGCTTGTCCCGCCGCGGTCTGTCCTGCCCGCGCGGCCGCGATCTGCGCGGGCGAGATCGGCGCGCCGCCCATGCTGTGCCCGCACTTGCCGGTGCCCGGCGCAAAGTCCGCGCCGCTCGGGCCCGACGGGCAGTCGAGCGCGATGCTGAACTGCCTCGCGCCGTTGTACGGAGCACCGCCGGCGTTCGAGAACGTGTTGCCGGCGTCGCCGGGCATGATCGAGATGTAGTAATGCTTGGTCGGATCGAGCGCCACGTACTTCGGATCGACCGCCGTCTGTTGCGTGACGTTCGCGCCGGTGCGGCACACGCCGTTGCCGACGTCGCACACGGTCGGCAGGTGCGTATTCGACACCGGGTCGTACACGGTCTGCCCGGATTCGCACGCGACCACGCCGACGCAGCCCGCGGCCACCACCGGCATGTAGCTCGTATGGAAATTCGTGCCGAGGCTCGGGACCGGCAGCGGCGGACAGTTCGCGGGCCGCGACGTCGCCGAGTTCACCTGGCAGGCCGGATCGATCTGCATCGTGCGGTCTTCCTCGATGATCCAGCGATAGTCGGTGAGCTTGACCGCCTTGTTGGGCGCGACGGCGTCCGGCGCCATGCTCGGCGCATCCATCACGTTCACGACGAGCCCGCTGCCGGGATTGAAGGTCACGGTCACGGTGCCGGTCGTCGTGCTCGTCTGCTTTTGCGTATTGGTGACGTTGTACTGGAACGTCACCGTCTGCGCGGACGCGCTGCTGCCGGCAAGCGGCGGCGTCGTCGGCGTGGCGGTAAACGATCCGTCGGGGTTCAGCGTGACGGCGCCGTTCTGGGCCGTCCCGACGAGCTGCGCCGTGAGCGGCAGCCCGGCCGGGTCGCTCGCGCTGGCGAGCACGCCGGGCGCGCCGACCTGCAGCCGCGACGCGATGTTGCTCGTGAAGCTGGCGTTGCCCGCTGTCGGCGTCGACAGGCAGCCATTGGCCGCGGTGCAGGCGGTCAACGTCACCGTCGCCGTCACCGGCGGCGTGCCGTTCGTCGACTGATAGACGAAGCTGTCGTTCGCCGCGCTGCTCGACAGATAGGTGAACGTGCCGTCCGTGTTCAGCGTGAGCGTGCCGGTGGCGGGCGCCGTCAGCACCTTCACGCCGTAGACGCCGGAGTCCTTCGCGATCACGCCCTTGGCCGGGTCCGACACGGTCAGGGTCGTGCCCGGCACGAAGAAGTAGTTCGCGCCCGCGGCCGTCGGTGTTTCGCCGAGACCGGGCGTCGCCGACGGCAGCGCGTTGTTGACCGCGATGTAGCCCTGCATCCCGCCGTCGCGCTGGTTGTTGGTCGACAGGCTCAGCTCGCGGTCGTACACCGGCAATGGCCCTGCAGCCGGCGCGGTCAGCATCACGTCATACGTCTTGCCGGCGGCCATGAACACCGAGTTCTGGATGCGCGGGTTGCCGGGCAGCACGTTGCCGTCCTCGGCGACGAGCGAGAACCCGGGAACGGATGGATTGCCCGTCTGCGCGCCGACCACGGCCGGAATATGCATGCGCAGGCCGGCGTTCACGAAGCGCACGAGCACCTGCCCGGTCGACGCCGGCACGGTCGCGCCCGGCGCAAATGCCGACGCGTTCGGGTTCGTGCGGTCGAACGCGACGCCGTTGATCAGGTAATAGCGCGGATCGTAGTTCACCACCGGCGGGTAGCAGGTGCCGAACGATACGGACTTCGAATCGCCGCATCCGCCCGGCTGACCGGACCATGCGGCGGTTTCGCTGAAGCCCTTGGTCGCGACGGCCGCGGCGACCGCCGCGTTCTGCACCGGATCGATCTCGCTCATCACGAGCGGCACGTCGGCGTCATAGCAGGTCGCCGTATTCGGATAGGCCTGGTTCGTCGACGCGCAGGTCGAGGCGGCGACGCTCGGGCTCTTCACGACCAGCACGCCGTAGAGGCCCATCGGCCCCTGGATCGACGGGTGCGTGCCCGACTCGAGCAGATAGGTGCCGGGTTTGAGGTTCGCCCACGTGAGCGTCGTGTACGCCTTCGGATCGACCGTCGGCGCCACCTCGGTGCCGAACGATTCGATGCGCGGCCCTTGCGCGGGCGGCGTAAACGCGGCGGGTGGCGCCGAGTACGGCGTCGGGGGGGCCGTAGTCGACGATACGATCGGCCAGGTCGTCGCGGTCTGCGTCGGATGCACCGGACCCGGCTTGGTCGTCGGTGCATTCCCCAGCCCACCGCCCAGTTGCCCGACGATGACGAGCGAGGTCGGCACCGGGGCCGGCAGGTTGTTCGTCAGGTTGATCTGCAGCTGCCCGGCCGGCACGGTGATCACCACCGGCGACCAGTTCGCGCCGGCGGCCGGATTCGCCGCCGCACAGGTGGCGTTCGCGGCCGGCACCGTCGCGTTGGCGGCCGACGTGCACGCGTAGCCCCACATCGGCACGGACTGCCCGTCCGGCATCAGCGCGGTGGAGGCCTTCGCCGTCAGATTGACGACCGCCTGCGCGAAGCATGCCTCGCCGGCCGTCAGCAACATGGATGCCGCGACCCCTGCCTTGAACAGGCCGAAGAGCGTCGCTGTGAGCTTGGTGGATCTCATCGCCTTTCTCCCCACCCCTAATTGGATTCGTCGATCGGAAATACCGGAGGATCGACGAGCATCATCATCATCATTCCGCCCGGGAAGATGTTGTTCGTCGTGATCTCGCGCTCGTTATGCGAGTGCCACATGAATGCGAAGCCTGCTTCCGTCGCTGCCGGGTTCAGTTGTATCCCGCTGGGCGGTGTCGTACCTGTCGGAGACGTCGCGCGCGTGGTCGCGTCCGGTCCGAGATAAGGGCTGCCGCCATACCAGAAGCCGTTCGTCAGGATGTGCGAGTCCGGCAGCGTGACCGGGCCGCCGCTGCCGACCTTGCCGAACGGCGCCTTCTCGAGCGCCTTGCCGTGGTCCTGGCACCACTCGTAGTAGTTCGGCGCGTCGCGCGGGGCCGGCGGGTTCGAGGCCGTCGTGTAGTAGCCGTTCGCGTCCGGGATGCAGACGCTGCCGTCGCCCGCGTAATGGCCGTAGACGTCCCAGTTCAGGCCCTTGCCGGTCCAATAGAAGATCCCGTCCATCGTGAGGCCCGGCGTCGTGGTCGTCGTGAACAGCAGCGGGCCGGCCGGCAGTTGAGCCGCCGCCGGATTGTTCGGGTCGGCCGCGCTCAGCAGCAGGTTGCCGTCGCGCGCGAGCACCCGCACGTGGTTGCCGTGCTCGTGGAACGGATGCTGCCAGCGGCCCGTGCCGATGATCCGCAGCAGCACCAGCTCGCCCGGATGCATGTGCGGGTTGCCGTTGTACGGCTGGTGCGGATACTGCGGCGCGTAGTTCGGGTCCATGTCGTCCGGCATCGAGCGGCCGTTGACCATGAAGTACGCCGGATGGTAGGGCTCGGTCGCAACCGTCATGCAGCCGGTCGGCTTCGTGCACGTGGTGTTCGCCGCGACCTGCTGTTCCGCCTGCTGATGGATCTTCGGATCCATTTCGGAGAACTGAAACAGATACTCGCGATCGTAGCAGGCCGCGCTGTTGTCGAAGGCCGCCGGCGCGTTGCGGAAATCGTGCTGGCCGAAGGGCCTGCCCGTATCCGGGAGCGCCATGCAGCCCGCCGTGTTGGCCGACGTGTTCGGCAGCACGATGATCGCGCCGTACAGCCCCATCTCGACCTGCAGGTCGCCCTGCGTGCCGCTGTAGTACGTGTGCGTGCCCGGCGTCGCAGCGACGAACGTATAGGTGACCGTCCCGCCGTGCGGCGCCTCCTGCGTCAGCAGTCCCGGCACACCGTTGCCGGCCGCCGCGCCGCTGCAGGTCTTGCCGTCCGGGCTCAACGTCCCGGCGCATACGTTGAACCCCGGAAACAGGATCGACGTGTTGCCGGCCGCGACGGGAAGATTGTTGGTGAGCGTCACGGTAATGATGTCGCCCTGCCTGACGATCAAGGTCGGGCCGGGGATCTGCATCGTCGGACAGGTCGCGCCGGCGATCGTCGACGGCGAGAAGACCAGCGGCGTCGCGCTGTTCGCCGCGCAACCGTAGCCCCACGAATAGACGCTCGTGCCGTCGGGCTGCGTGATGCGGGCTTCCTCGGCGCTCAGGTTGAAGACCTTGCCGGTGATGCCCGGCGCGGCGGCCTGCGCATGCATCGACAGCAGCGCGGCGAGCGTCGCGACGACGACGCGCGCGAGCCGTCCAAGGTGCGCGAGCGTCTCGGTCCACGCGCGGTGAGTGATGTGTCCCACGGTCGTTCTCCTCAGTGCAGGAGTTCCCGGTCGGGCCCGCCCGATCCAGCAGGCGGGCCTTGGCCCTCAAAGAGTGCAATGCTTCGTGATCGGATCCACCGCGCTGCAGATGTGAACCTCGGTCATCAGGCCGCCGAAGTTTTCCTGATCGTTCGACAGGTGATCGAGGTTCGGCGTGTACAGGTAGAAAATCTGGCCCGAGTGGTATTTCGTCTTGTCGCTGGCGTCGAGGATCAGGTCGAGCGACTCGCCGCCGCCGAGCGTGATCGAATTCGTGTCGTAGGCCAGGTTGTTGCCGGCCATGTCGCGCAGCATCCGGGCGTTGATCGCGATCACGTGCATCGGGATGCCGAGCGACGCCAGCGTCTGGTATTCGGTCACGTCGAGATCCGAGATCCGCAGCAACGCCCTGCCGCCGGCCGGGATGTTGATCAGCGTCGCCAGTGGCTGCGACGGATGCATCGCGGCATCCGACGACGGCGTCGACATCGGCCCTTCGGTCACCGTGTCCGGATAGCTGCGGCCGTTCAACAGGAAGAACTTGTCCTTCATGTCGGTGAACGGCTCCGGATTGAACGTCATGCCGACGAAGTGGAAGTTCGGATCGAAGCCGTGGATCTGGACCGGGTACTCGACGTCGTATGCGGTCGAGCCGTCGCCGTCGTTGTATGCGTACAGCGACAGCGTCGCCGGGCTGGTCGGCGGAATGTTCGGGTTGGCCGCGCGCACGAGCCCGGTGTCCTGCTTGGGCAGCGGCGTCGAGCAGAGAATGTCGTTTCCGCAGCGCGTGCGCAGGTCGGATTGCTGGGTGACCAGCGACTCGTACAGCGACACGCCCGCGGGCACCCGGTCCTGGCGCGGCCGCACGTAGATCTGGCCGACCATGCCCATCTGCAGGTGCTCCGGCGGCGTGATGTGGCAGTGCCAGAAATAGGTGCCCGCATCCGGCGCGAGGTAGTAGTACGTGAAGCTCGCGCCGATGTTGATCGCGACCGACGCGTCCGGCACGCCGTCATAGAACGACGACGCATTCGGGTAGCCGTGGAAGTGCACCGTGTGCTTTTCGAACAGGTCGGGACGCATGATCATCCCGACGTTCGTGAGCGTGAGGAAAAACTCGTCGTCCTCGTCGATCGCCATCAGCGGCGCCGGCTCGTTGCCGTTCATCACGCCGATGTCCATGATCGGGCGCGGATCGACATGCCCGGTCAGCGCGCCGCCCGCGTCCGGATCGGGCGCGAGGCCGACCGCGCCGTTGTAGGTCGGGTCCGTTCGCGGATCGCCGACGGTGTTGAACACCGACGCGAACTCCGTGCCGGGCAGGCCGGCCTTGATGTCCGCCAGGCCGGACAGCGGACCGAACGCGAACAGGTAGGTCTGCACGCCATTGGCCATCGTCGCGTAACCGTCGCCGCCCGAGATCTGCTGGCACTTGATCGCGCCGTTCACGGCACCGGTCGCGGTGGAGGTCTGCCCCGTATAGGTCGGCTTGGTGTAGGCCGGCTCGCCCGCGCCGAGCGGCAGCGCGGTCGGATGCGACGGCGTGGTGAACGGGCATTGGACACGGAACGATTGCGCGAACGACGGAACGGCGAACAACAGGAGCAACAGTGCCGCCACACTGCTGCAGTACGTGCGGGTGCTGAACATATGACCTCCATCCTTGGGGTCAACCAGCGATACGCGCTGGACGTCATGCTCGGTTGCGAACGCGGGCCGGCGACGTCTTCGCAATGACCCGTAGCTGGATTGTGCAGAGGCGCACGCAAGCCCGGGATGGGTCACCCCCCTACTTTTCGGGTAGGGGGGACCCAGCGCGTCGATGGGTCGTGTTGTCCGGAACGAAGGCTGGCGCGCGTTCCGATGGCCGCAGGCAGTCAGTCGCGCGCGACGGGTGCGTCGAAGGGATATGGGCGCGGCAAGGCCGCTTTCATTCTTGTTTCAGGGAATTGGGCGTCGCGCCGGCCGGCGCGCACCCGGTGCGGCGTGTAGGGATGCGAGCGGCGCTCGCCCCTCGCCGCTCAGCCGCGCGGTCGCGCCGCGGCCGCCGCCGGCAGCACGACGTTCATCAGGTGATCGGCACGCGACAGCAGATCGGTCACGCGCTCGTCGAGCCCGCGCAATTGCGCAGGTTGCATGCGAATCTGCTGCACCGCCTGCCCGACGATGTTACGGCGGTCGAACAGCGTGCGCTCGACGCCCGCGTCGTCCGGTGCGCGCACGACGTCCGACACCGCGCTCAGCGCCGCGAGCACGACCACGAGGTTTTCCTCCGCATGGCGAACCTTCGCGGCGAGTTCCTCGGTGCGGCGCGGAAAGAAGCCGAGCGACTGCTTGAGCGCACCGAGCGCCGCGCGGTAATCGACGTGGCCGGATGACGGACGGAACCAGCGTTCGAACATGCCGGCCTTGCGCGTCGCCTGCGCGAGCATCCCCGCCATCATGTCGGCCGCGCCGAGTTCGTTGAATTCGCGCGTGGCGGCCGCGACGGCTTCGACGAGGTTGCCCGCGCTTTCGAGCGCGGTGTCGCCGATCGTCGCGACCGTCGCGAGCTTCAGCGGCACCAGTTGCCGGATATGCCGCTCGATGCGCGGCGCGTAGTCGGGATAGAGATTCGGGAAGCTGGCCTGCGCGGCGCGGAAGCACGCTTCGAGCTGCGGATGGTTCGATTCGCCGAATACCGCGCGGCCGACTGCCTCGGCTGGCGCGGCGCGCGCTGGCCGCTCGGGCGCCGGCCCGAAGTCGAGCGCCTGCGGCGCCGGCCGGTCGGCCGGCCGCGATGCGTCGGCCGGCGGCGCATCGAACGCGAGCCGGCCCGGCGTGCGCGCGGGCGCGCCGTCGAAATCGAGCGGCTTCGGCTCGTCAGGCTGGCGGGTCATCGGTGCATCCCGCCCGGCGCGCCGGTGGTCCGTGCGCCGGGCTGCGGCGAGTCAGACCGCGCCGCCGTACGCGCGCACGAAGTCGCCCAGGCCGCGGTTGTAGCCGGCGCCGACCGCCTTGAACATGAAGTGGCCGTCGCGGCGATAGAAGCTGCCCACCTGCACCGACGTCTCCATCGAGAAGTCTTCCTCGAGCGCATACTTCGCGATCACTGCGCCCGACACCTCGTCGGCGATCTGGATGTAGCTGTTGCGCACCTGGCCGAAATTCTGGCGACGCGCCTCGGCCTGGTCGATCGTCACGACCACCGAGATTTCCTCGATGTCCGCGGCGAGCTTCGTCACGTCGATGAAGATCACCTCGTCATCGCCGCCGCCGCTGCCCGTGCGGTTGTCGCCGCTGTGCACGACACCCAGGCACTTCGATGCGGGCATCCCGCGCTTCGGGAAATCGTCGCCCGGCTGGATGAAGGTGTCCTTGCGCTCCATCGTGCGCACTTCGCTGTTGTAGAACACGAAATGCTGATCCGAGATCAGCTTCGGATTACCCTGCGCGTCGTACTTGCACAGGAACACCGACACGTCGAGATCGAAATCCGTGCCCGTGTCCGTCGCGTTCGCGTCCCAACCGAGACCGATGCGGAACTTCTGCGTGCCGGGCGCTTCCTTCGACAGGTTGACGCGACCGCCTTTCGACAAATTGATCATCTGAACCTCTTCTGCTGGAATCCGCCGACCACCGGCGGTAACCCGGGCTGCCCGCGGCAGCCCCTCGTCAATCGGTGCCGCGCACCGTCACTTGCCGCCGGCCGTCGCGCGATCTTCCTTGCGCTGCACGACGATCGACGACCACACGGCCGCGGCGATCATCGCCGCGCCGACCAGGCCCGTGATGACCTCGGGCACCTCGAACTTCACGCCGAGGAACATGATCGTTGCGAGCGCACCGATCGCCCAGAACGCGCCGTGTTCGAGATAGCGATACTGCGCGAGCGTGCCCTTCTTCAGCAGCACGAGCGTCATCTCCCGGATATAGGCCGCGCCGACGCCGAGGCCGAGCGCGATCAGGAAGATGTTGTTCGACAGCGCGAATGCACCGATCACGCCGTCGAAGCTGAATGACGAATCGAGCACCTCGAGATACATGAAGCCCGCGACGCCTTCGCGCACCACGCGCGTGCCCGTTTCCTCGCCGCCGATCAGGTCGCCGATGCCGTGCGCGATCACGAAGCTGATCACGCCGAACGCACCCGCGAGCAGGAAGGCGACCTGTTCCGCCGACGGCACGTAGAACGACGCGACGATCACGATCGCGAGCGTCAGCGCCACTTCCAGCGCGGTGATGCGGCCGAGATGGCGCATCGGGCCTTCGAGGAAGCCGATCCAGTGCTCGTCCTTCTCGGTGTCGAGCATGAACTTGAAGAACACCATCAGCAGGAACGCGCCGCCGAACGCCGACACCTGGTGATGCGCGGAAGTCAGGATCGCCGCGTACTTCTCCGGCGACTCGATCGCGAGCGTCAGCGCATCCCACATGCCGATGTGGCCGATCACCGCGACGATCAGCAGCGGGAACACGAGCCGCATGCCGAACACGGCGACCGGCAGGCCGAACACCATGAAGCGGTTGCGCCACTTCTCCGACCAGTTCTTGAGCACGGAGGCGTTGACGACCGCGTTGTCGAGCGACAACGAGATTTCGAGCACGCACAGGACCGCGACGATCAGCATGTCCTTCACGCCGCCGAGGAAATACGCGGCGACCAGTGCGAGCGCCGTGAGCGACAGCGGGATCTTGAAGTCTTTCAACATGATGTGGGGTTTCGAGTTTCGGGAAAAATGACGTGCGGGCCGCGCTTACTTCGCGCGCACCCAGTCGCAGAATTCCTGCGTGATCAACTGTTCGTAGATCTGTTCGTCGCTGATGTCGAGCGATTCGAGATGCAGGAAGCCGACGTTCGGCATCTCTTCCGCGATTTCCGCGAGGAAGCCGAATTCGCTCGGGTCGCCGACGCCGACGAGCGACCAGTACAGCGGGTAGTGCTGCGACTCGGCCAGCAGCTGGCGCACGCGCTTGCGATCGTTCTTCGGGTTCTGCCCGTCGGTGACGAACAGCACCCACGCGGGCAGATGGCCGTTGACCGGCGCGGCAGCCGCCGGCACGGGCGTCTCGTCCGCGCCGCCGAACAGCCGGCTCAGGAAACCGCGCTTTTCCTCGCGCTTCGGCGACGGCTCCGGCGCGCGGAAGAAGAAGTCGACGATGTCGTTCATCACCGGCGCGTACTGCGTGCCGCCCCATTTGTCGATCCGCGCTTCGAGCACGTGGTCGGAAATGTACGAGCCGTAGTTGTCCGGCGTCGCGGTCGGCAGCCGGTTGAAGCCTTCGGTGAAGGTCCACGTGTCGACTTCGCCGTTGTCGTCGAACTTCAGTGCGATGCCGAGGATCCGGTCGTGCGTCTCCTGAATCACGCCCGACTGATAGAGCGGCTTCGCGGAGCCGGAGATGTCGAGCGCCGCGCCGACGCGCACGACGGGCGGCTTCAGGATCTGGCGTTTTTCGAGGACGATCGCGACCTTCGCCGCGCGTTTCTCAAGCGTAATCATGCGGTGTTCTCTCAGTTCTTCTCAGTTCTCTCAGTTGTGCTTCGGAGCGAATCGGGTGATCAGGTCCTGTTCGAGCTGGCGCAGGCGCGGCGCGTCCTGCTCGCGCTGGCGCTTGCCGTCGGCGATGATCTGCGTGATGTCGTCGAAGGCGCCGAACAGCTGCTGCTGCGCGTATTCGAACGTGTCGGTCGAGATCACCGGACGCTGGCCGAGCTTCGCGACTTCCTGCGCGTTCTGGCGATTCAGGTCGGCCTGCGCGCGGATCGCCTCGTCGGCCGCGTCGTACGTCGCGTTCGCGAGCGCCGCCGCGCGCTTCGTGCTGAGCTGCTCGAGGTAGAGCGCGAACGCATTGGTCCACGCGGGGATCAGCACGGTCTTGATCGTCATGAACTTCGACGTCAGCGTGCGTTTCTGGTCCTGCTCCATGCGGATCTGCGGCGCGAGCTGCTTCGACATCAGCATCGCGCGGTCGAGGTCGTCGAGCTTGCTTTCGAGCGCGTCGACCTTGCGCTTCACGTCGAGCAGGCGTTGTGCGGCGAACGCGTCGTCCGCCGGCTGCTGGCCGGCCGCGAGATGCGCACGCAGCGTCGCGAGCGCCGTTTCGCCGTGCGCCTTCGACTGCGCGAGCTCCTGGTGCAGCGCGTAGTTGTCGTTGTACATCCGCTCGAGCTCGTCGATGCCGGCCTTCTGGCGCCGCGCATGACTCTCGAGCTCGACGACGAGCGTATCCATCCGCTTGCTCACCGATTCGTATTGCGACAGCAGCTTCTCCTTGGTCGAGCGAAACAGCCGCGTGACCTGCGTGAGCAGCCCGCCCTTGTCGGCGCCGCGCGGATCGAGCCCCTTCGCGGTCGCGATCAGTTCGTTGAGCTTGTCACCGAACTGGTCGGCATCCGACGCGCGGACGCTCGCGAGAATCTGCTGGGAGAAGGCGGCGATCCGCGTGCCCTGCGTCGCGCCGAGCTGGTCGATCTCGTCGACGGTGATCAGGCGCGCGGCGTCGGCCGCCGGCGGCATGGCGACGGCGGGCGACGTAACGACGGGAGACGAGGACGGAATGGAAGGACGGACGCTGACCGCATCGGAGTTCTTGTCGTCGAATAGCGGCTTCATGTGGCTACCACGTTTCCTTTTCTGCTTTCTGCTGCGTGTTGTCGTGCGCGCGAGGCGCGCATCCGCGATTGCCGCCGTGCTCTCTCACGGGCGGCAGACGGACAATAAATGGGGTGAATGCCCTGCGTCAAGAGAATGCTTTCATTTTGCATTCATTGACGAAGCGAAACGTCGGGAACCGTGAAGGGAGAGGAAGTTTCTTCCGGCGGAAAGCAGGCCCGGCGGGCTTGTGACAAGGGCGTGACGGCTTGCGGCGATCGGCACGATTGAAAGCGCCTTGAAAGATTTCGGGCGCTGCGCGTCGATCGGCCATTACGGATCACCGACCGCGTGACGCGGGGCTGCGGGGCGACATGTTTTGAAGGACGGCTGGATCGGCGGCATTCGCCGCGCATTCCCAAAGCCGTCGTCGGCCTTTATATTCTCGCGAATTCGCGAAATTTGTACGGGACAAAGAATGAACGGTTGGGTTGTTGCGCTGGCCGGCGTCGTCATCCTCTACGTGCTGCTGCGCGTGCTCAGGCGGCCGCAGGCGCCGCGGGCGACCGAAGCGGCAAAATCCGCCGCGGACGATACCCCGCCGCCGTCGTTGCCTGCTCAACTGAAGCGGACGCTGACCGGCCAGCCGGACGTCGCCTCGATCGATCGTGTCGTGGTCAACGCCATGGTCCAAGTGGCTGCGCTTCGGCGCGACATGACCGCGTTGCTCGTCGAATGCGGCGCGCTCGACCCGCGCGTTCGCGACGAGAACGAGCGCCTCCTGCCCGAGTCGCCGGACCTGGTGATCAGCGTCCCGTTGCGCGCAATTCCGAGCGCCCTGATCGCCCGGCTATGGGATAACCCGGTCGACAACCTGCAGTTCTCCGCACACGTGACCTGGCGCAATCGCGGATACGTCCACGGTGCCTACGGGAATATCGCCGCTCTTGAGCAGGCGTTCGACGCATGGCTGGACGCCGCGCCGGGATGGCACGGCGTCGGCCAGGAACGGGGCAGCTATATCGCCGGCGCGTTCTTCACCGACGAGGTCGTGCTGCATATGGAGCGCGATTACCTCGACACCTCCGTCGCCATCGACGTCGTATCGCGTGACGTATTGACGCGCGACGTGCACAGGCAGCTCGCTGAATTGCGTGCGCACGTGAGCAATCACTCCACGGTCGACGCGAACCGGCTCGACCCGTAACCGCGCCCCGCGCATCGCGCTCACGCATGGGTCCGTCGCTGCACCGAACCCGACGATCAGGCCCGAACCGCAGGCGGTTCCACGCCGCCGAGCAACCGTTCCAGCGAAAGTCCGATCGCGAGCACGTCCCTGTCTCCGCCCGGCAGCCCGGCGAACTCGATCCCGACCGGCATGCCGTCGTCCGCGCGTCCGGCGGGCAGCACGATGCTCGCCATGCCGGCGCAACTGCCGAGCCCGACGTTGCGGCCCAGTGCGTCGAACGCGTCGATCGTGCGCCCGCCGTCGATCGTCACGCCGGTTTCCTCGCCGATCCGGGGCGCACGCACCATGGCAACCGGAAACGCGAGCACGTCCGCGCGATGCTCGCGCATGCCGGCGGCAACGCTCGACGCGAGCGCATTCCGCTCGCGCAACGCCGCCTCGTACGCTTCGCGCGTGGGCGTGTGCGGCGGCAGGACCATCGCATCCATCAGGTTCTTCGTATTCGACCCGAGCGTCGCGTACAGATCGTCGAAAGCAACCCCCGCTTCGTGGCGTCGAAGGAAATCCGCGACGCTGCTGCGCAGTTCGGCGGCCACGATCGTCCCGACGATGCCGGCCGCGCGCGCCACCTCGTTCAGCGAGCCGGCGATTTCCACGACGGATACGCCCGCTTCGCGCAGGCGCGCCAGTGCATGCCGCGCGACCCGCTCAACTTCGGGATCGAGCTCCGCCCAGAGCGCCGCCGGGACGGCGACGCGCATCTCGGTCACGGGGCGCGGCTCGATCGCACGCGCATCGCGCGCGGCAATCCGATCGAACAGGACGAGATCCTCGACGAAGCGGGCAAGCGGGCCGACCTGATCGAAGTTGCGGCTCAACGGCATGATGCCGTCGTCCGGATAGCGTCCGCGGCTCGGGCGAAAACCCGCGATCCCGCAGAAGGACGCCGGCAGGCGAATCGATCCCCACGTATCCTCGGCCACCGCGAGCGGCGCCATCCGGGCCGACACCGCGGCGGCCGAGCCGCCGCTGCTGCCGCCCGGGCTGCGCGCGAGATCGTACGGATTGCGAACCGCCCCGAAGGTTTCGTTGTTGCTGGTCCAGCCGAACGACAGCTCGTGCAGATTGGTCTTGCCCATGACGATCGCCCCTTCCTCGCCGAGCAGGCCGATCACGCCGGCGTCGGCGGACGGCCGGAAGCCCGACAGGGACAGCGTGCCGTTCGACGTCGGCAGCGCGCGCGTATTCACGCTGTCCTTCACCGGAACCGGCAAGCCATGGAGCCGGCCGAGCGCGCCGCCGCGCCTGCGCCGTTCGTCGGCCGCGCGGGCCGCCTGCAGCACCGCATCGCGATCCAGCGTACGAAATGCGTTGAGCGTGCTTCAGCGTTCGACTTGCTCGAGCAGCGCCGTCGCATACCGTTCCGCGGTGATTTCACCGCGCTGCATCGCGGCGACGGCCGCGGCCGCGCCGAGGCCGAGCAACGCGGCGTCGCCCGGCGATGCGGCCTGCGTGACGCCCTCTGCATTGTCCTTGTCCATCTGTTTCTTCTCCGTCGATTGTTCGGAAATCCGATTCCGGCGCCGCCAGCGCGGCGCTGAAATCCCCCCGTTCAATGCGCGGGCCGTCCGGCCACGCGGCGATCGCTCCGATGCCGCACGATCGCGAGCACCAGTCCCACCAGCACCAGCAGCATCAATGCGCCGCCATAGAAATTGGCGACCTTCAGCAAGCCGAGCCGCTGCGTCATATAGCCCGCGAGAATCGCCGGCAGGCAGTTCGCGAGATAGCTTTCCACATAGAAGGCCGCCATCAGCCCCGCGCGTTCGTGCGGCTGCGCGAGCGGCATCACGCTGCGCACCGCGCCTAGAAAACCCGCGCCGAAGCCGACCCCGGCGATCACCGAGCCGACCAGCAGGATCGCCGTCACGCCCAGATCGGCGCCCGCGAGGATCGCGGGAATGCCGATGAGCAGCGCCAGCGCGCCGACGATCAGCACCGGCAGCGGCTTGCGCACGCGCACGACCAGGACGGCCGCACCGCCGCTCAACGTCAGCGCCGCGACGCTCAGCCCGCCGAACCAGACCGACGCCGCGCCGGTCACCTTGCCGATCAGCGACGGCATCAACGACAGATAGAAGCCACCGAGCGCCCACACCGCTATGTTGATCGGCGTGATCGCCAGCAGCTCGGCCCTGGCGGCCGGCGGCACCGAAATGCTCGGCCGCAGCGACTTCAGCGCGCCGGGCCGGCCGCCCGCCGTTTCCGGCGTGCGCCACGTCTGCAACAGCTGAAACGCGAACAGCGCCAGCAGCAGGACAAATGCGAGATGCAACGGCGCCGGCGCCAGTTGGGCCAGCGCGGTCGATCCGAGCACCCCGAGCGACATGCCGCCCATCGGCGCCAGCCCGTTGGTGAACGCGCCCCGCTCCCGGTCGAGGTCGATGAGGGCGGCCGCCACGGACGCGGTGGCGAGCCCGGTCGCCACGCCCTGCAGCACCCGGGCGGCGATGAGCCAGCCCGGGCCGGCCGCCGCCAGAAACAGCCCCATCGCGCCCATTTCAAGCACGAGCGCCGCGCTGATCACCGGACGCCGGCCGATATAATCGGACAGCGCTCCCGCCACGATCAGCGCAGACAGCAGCGACAGCGCATACACCCCGAAGATCAGCGTCAGCAGCATCGGCGAGAAATGCCATTGCGCCTGATAAAGCCGATAGAGCGGCGTCGGCACGCTCGACGCGGCCAGATAGCCCACCAGCGTGATCGTGTGGGTCGTCATCGCGGAAGCCGTCGCAGCGGGCGCCGCTCCGGCAGGTGCTTCGGTTTGGGTGATGTTCGACATGGGCCAGCCGGCTCACTAAAGCAAAGAATGCGCTTTAAGATAGCGATGATCGAGCACAAATGCAAATATTTTGCTTTAGCAGCGTTCGTTGTTGGATGTGTTGCATGAAGGAATTGAATCGACCATGACGACGAGAAAGGGATTGAGGCCGGGTGGTCGCAGCGCGCGTGTGCAGGAAGCCGTGCATCGCGCAGTCCGGGGCCTCCAGCAGGAACACGGCCGGGACGGCCTGACCGTGCCGGCTATTGCGGCGCGCGCCGGCGTGACGCCGTCCACCATCTACCGGCGCTGGGGCGACCTGCCGCAGCTGCTTTCCGACGTGGCCGTCGAGCATCTCCTGCCCGACAGTCTTCCGCCGGACACGGGTTCGTTTCGACAGGACATGGAGCACTGGCTGGCCCAGTATCTCGAGGAGATGTCGTCCGAGGTCGGCCGGACGCTGCTGCGCGACGTGCTGAGCAGCGCCGATCCGCTCAATGCGGGGCAATGTGCGCGCTGTGTCGAGGAACAGCTGGACCGCATGCGCGAGCAGGCGCTTGCGCGCGGGGAGACGCCGCCGGCTTGCCAGACCCTGATGGATTACGTCATCGCGCCGCTGGTCTACCGGATCCTGTTCGCGGCGGAAGCGCCGACGTATGCGTTTGCGCAGACGCTGCTGGATCGGGTGCTGGCGCGGGTCGTCGAGATCGAGACGTAAGGCGGGAAGCCGATTCAAACCCTGCAATACGCAAGCAATAAACCGGCCGTCCGGACAACGGGTTTCATCAGGCATCCCGTCCGGCATTTGCACAGTGCCGCTGTATAACAATATTCAATGCGGCGTTCATGAAAAGAAGACATTTTCTCGCGCTGTCCATCGCGACGGCGTCCGGTCTGACGGCCGGGTGCAAGGGTATCGGCCCGATCACCGACCGGTGGCTCGAGGATTCGAAATACGACGAAACGCTGTCTGCATTCCTGATTACCCAGGACGGCAAGAAACTTGTCGTGCTCGGCAGGTCACTTCGGTCATGTACACCGTGCCACCGCTGTCAAAGCCTTTTGTCGCACCGGTTCCGCCAACGCTGCGTCCACGGACATTGAGCTTCGGTAGCTCAAGCTTACCTAGCTTGAGCCATTTGAGAACGGGAAGAGACAATCCGACCCCGACGCCCGCGTATTTGAACTGCTCAGGCTGGCCCGATGGTGGATCTAACACGATGACGCCGCCCGAAGCAAGAAGCAGTTCAATACCTGGCGATCTCAAGAATCAAGTGCAACGTTTCGCTAATCCAGCGGCAGCCAATTCAATGGCCATCGCCTCTTCCGGCGTTTTCCATCCGAGGGTTTGACGAGGACGGCCATTGAGCAATTTGGCGATGTCGTTCAACTGCGTTTGCGTGACGCCCGACAGGTCCATGCCCTTGGGCAAGAACTGGCGCAGCAAACCGTTGGTGTTCTCGTTGCTGCCTCGCTGCCAAGGCGCGTATGGGTCCGCAAACCAGATATCGAGATTCAGCCGCTCGGCCAGTTCGACATGACAGGTCATTTCCGATCCACGGTCATACGTCAGGCTCTCGCGCAAGAACGCCGGCAACTTCTTCATCTGGCGCGTGAAGCCTTCGAGTGCATCCTTCGCCGTACAGCCGTCCATGCGGCACAGCACCACGAAGCGTGTCTTGCGCTCGACCAGCGTGCCCACGCAGGAGCGATTGAAGGCGCCCTTGACCAGATCGCCTTCCCAATGCCCCGGCCATTTGCGCGTTTCGATCTGCTCGGGCCGGTGAATGATGCGCAGTTCTTCCGGTACGAAGCTCTTGCGGGCAAGGGTCTTGCGCGGGTTGCCGCGCGCAGGCTTTTCCTGGCGAAGCGCCTCGATCATGGCTTGCTTCAAGCCACCACGAGGATGGGTGTAAATCGCCGCGTAGATCGTTTCGTGGCTGACGCGCTGGTCGGGGCTGTCTGGGTGCATCTCGCGAAGTCTGGCAGCAATTTGCTGCGGCGACCAGCGCCGATAGACCAGTTGATGATGCACATGCCAGTACAGCGCGCTTGCGGCAAGCAGTTTGCGCGGCCGCCGGCTTCGCTCGCGCCGCGTGCGGTAGGCCTTGGCCGCGACCGTCGCGTCATAACATCGCGCAGACTCGGCGCGGTTGCGCGCCAGTTCTCGCGTGACGGTCGATGCGCTGCGTCCGAGCAGTCGGGCGATCGCGCGCACGCTCACCTTCTTTCCGCTTTCGATCATGATCACCGCACGTTCTTCCGCGCTCAGGTGGCTGTAGCTTTTCTTCATCGCAACACCCTATCTCAATACAGGTGTTGCACTTGAAACTAGAGTCTAAGCCTCCTCCCCCCCCCCTGCTCCAGTATCGTATTTCCACTCGCTTTCTCTCAGTGTCTTTATCCACATGGTTTATCCATACCTCGGCCGGAATGACTGGCCTGTCAACCCAGCATAAAGGAACGCGATCGCAAACACGGCCGATATAAGAGTCTCAAGCCACATGTTGGTAAACGTATCGACTTTCGCTGTTGCAAGTGGCTTGGTCGGATCGTAGCGGACAGGAACAGAATCGCCGACTTCCACTGAGACAAAGCTCCCGGGAAACGATACATGCTCGCCAGCTTGCGTCACAAAGGAAATCTCGGGGTGACGCTCGCCATAGTCCAGTCGGACGACCGTACCTTGCGTTGCAACCGAAGATTTAATGAAGGTCAGCTTGTCGCTGAGCGAAATCAGCGTCCAGACAGCTGCGCACAGGCCGATCATCAATGCGACGTAATTGAACTTGTGTGCTTTACTGGTCACTGTTTTTTTCTGATATTAAATGTCATCCTCAAACTTCCCGACATGCCTCGCGAGACCTTGCGCGGTTTGCCAAGAATGACGTCAACTCTACGCTTGTTCCAATCTGCACCTGGCGCTTACCGGAAGATGGCGACGTTTGCGAATTGTCTTCGGATTGGTGGTCATTGCCAGAAAAGCGCACTGTTGGCACCAATGACCACGTCTGATCGTATTCGGCGTCGCGAACCAACGATGCCCGATATGGCATTCCCACTCGAGCCTCGTGCTGGAATTCACATACTCCGTCGAGATGCATTGACCGCCGCGCTCGGCAGCAATCGTCCGCATCAGTTCGATACCGAGCTTCAAAGAACTATAACTACACACACGACACCACCTTCCCGCAACGATCGCTCCCGGCACCGCCGACCAGCGATGACCATGTGCACACGCCCATTCAAGTTTTGTCGCGGCGTTCTTGTAGGCACGCGAAAGGCACCGGCCACCATGTGCTTTCGCTAAGCTGCGCATATCGGCGATGTCATATACGTTGCCCTTGTTCTGGCATCTCGGGCACCACGATCCTCGAAAGATCTTCGCTCCCTGCGTTTCCCATTCGTGACCATGCTCGCAACGGAATTGATAATACGCATCGTTTCCGGCGTATTCGGTCGCGAGGCACACGCCACCTCGTCCCAATGCGTGAGCCCGCATTACCTCAAGGCCGTCAGCGCGACGATAAGCTACTGACTTTTTCACGTTGGCGCATTGCCGACACCATGCACCTCTCGTCACATCGAGACCGACCGTCTCCCATTCGTGCCCTTCCGCACACCGAAAGCGATAGCGATCTGCAAGTTTTGTGTAGGTCGTCGACAAGCATTTCCCGCCGCGATCCCGCGCGGCCGCACGCAGGCGTTTCATCCCGTCCGGATCGGTCATCCGCTTCGAATGCTCCGAACGGGCACACAACACGCACCATGATCCTTTCTGCAAGTTGCTGGCTGTCTTCTCGAAGACATGTCCTTCACGGCAGACAAACTCGTAGCTAGCCTTACGACCAGCATAACGGTCCGACAGGCAGCGACCACCTGCTTTGCGAGCCACTCGGTCCAGATACAACAGAGCGTCCTGGTCACGGCAGGCTGGACACGCCACGAGCGTGTACAGCAGATGCGACCCGGAACGACTCAGCTCATGTCCTCGTCGACATCGGAATCGATATTGCGCATTCCACCCGTGCCATTCCGATTCGAGAAGCTTGAGGCCGTAAGGCAACAGTGCTTGGCGCAATCTTTTCAGTTGGTCTACGGGCAACTTCGACAACTCCGCTTTGTCCGGCACCGGCTCCTTCTGCAGTGTTCTGTCGGTGCCTCGTATCGGTCAGGAATTTCCGTACGATATTGTTTGCCATTACCATAACTGATCCTGTCCAAAATCGATCCACCAAACAAACGATAGAACCACGGACCCACCCTCGAAACTCGAACATCTGCGTCACTTGGGCAGATTCTGATATGCCATCTTCAATATGATATCTCGATATTGCGGATACTTCCCCAATAACTCAGATTGAGTAAGAATTCTATAATCAGCATCGTCAAAGCCATCGGCTTATACACAATTGTCGGCGTGACCGCCGGCACGTAACTTTTGCAATGTCTTGGCGGCGACATGAACCTCTTTGAGTCCGAGCCAGATGGCTTTCGCACCGGGTTCGCCGTCGCCCTTGCGGCCGAGGAATCCGCCCAGGCGCGCGATCAAGCGCAGCACCTCGTTGAGCTTGGGCTGGGCCGGCTGCTTGACGTCGGTGAGCAAATACGCGCCGCGAATTTCATCGGCATCGAAGAACAGTTCGGCATCGAGATCGGGGCAACTGCGGCCCAGGCGCATTAGATGGGTGATCCGCCACGCCACCACCAGAAACAGTGCCAACGCGCGCTCAAGTCGTTCAATCGTGCCCAATTGCAACGCCTCGACTCGGCAGCCGTTCTTCAGCACGTTGAACAAGATCTCGATTTCCCAGCGCGCCCGATACCAGTCGATCAGTTCAATCGCTTCCGGCAGCGTCGTGGCTTCGCGGTTGGTCAGCAAGCGCCATTCGATCGGCTTGACGCCGCTTGGTGCATCAAACTCACGCGCCACCAGACACGTGGCCGCTACGCTTTGACCAACACCTGCCGGCAGTTCGATGCGCCGCAACCATACGTGCTGACGCACTTGGCGCGCCTTCACGCCGTGACGCGAGCCCATCGTGAAGGCAATCTCGCCGAGCGGTGCGCCTTCTGTCGTCGCCGCCCACAGCTTCGCTGCCTCGGGCAGCGCACGGTCGTGGGTCGAGCGAATCAGCCAATCCGCCGGCGTGTCCAGCTCCTGCGCCCGCACCATCAGTGCGAGCATGTCCGCCTCGCGATCAGCGACGTACACCAGTCGCGTGTGCGGCAAGCTCGCTGCCGTTTCCGCCACCCGCTCGTAGCCCTCGATCCAGCGCAGGCTTTCCTTGAGGCCGCCGCGCTTGCCCTGCGCGTCCTTGGGCTCACGCGCCCACATCCACGCGTCAAGCACGCCCAGCGGCACCCGCTCGGGCGTCACCGCGTAGGTCGGATGCAAATACATCCCGCGC
The DNA here is from genome assembly GCF_001718835.1 of Burkholderia cepacia. Lineage (NCBI taxonomy): Bacteria > Pseudomonadati > Pseudomonadota > Betaproteobacteria > Burkholderiales > Burkholderiaceae > Burkholderia > Burkholderia cepacia. The sequence goes on from NZ_CP013443.1 coordinate 2,650,461, forward strand.
TGCGCCTCGTAAGACAGCGGTCCGAGGCCCATTGCCTGCCGGCCGTTGAAATCCAGTTCCGTGGTGTCCTGCAGGCACAGCACGACCGACTGGGCTGCCATGCGTTGCTCGGTCTGCCGCCAGTGCGGCTCCAGAATCGCTCCCCACTCGACCTCGTCGTTGTCGAAGAAGCGGTACGCCCCCATCGTCTCGCCCCAGCCCCGACACGCCTGCGGCACGCCGGCCGTCGGCTTGGCCGCCAATCGTTCCATCAATGTCCTCGCTCGCTTGTTCAAGCGCGCGTCGCCAAGGTCAAGGTCGGTAAATTCAGTTTCCGTCCAGTACGGTGCTTCCAGGGCCAAGGCGTTCACGCAAAAAGCGAGAGTAAACGCGACGCGCCGAAAGTTTACAAGCCCCGCGCGCTCTTATTGCTCGACGACGGTTTGTTCCGGCCTACGGTTGCGGAGGCCAGGCTTGTGTATAAGACGATGCGTCAAAGCCCGGCACAACTGCGCAACTGACCAAAGTGTAATCACCTGAATCAACCGATGCCCCGAAAATCCACCCTCCACGCATGACTACAGAGAGTACCTCCCCACGTTCCAGGTTAGGGCCGATACGGGTCGTGCGATATTTTCCCGTCTCATCGATGACATGCATAGTCATCGGATCGCCTGAATGGTAATACCATATTTCATCTGATTTCATCTGATGAAAGTGGGACGGGCTGTCATGTGTCACCATGAAATAGATCCCGCTATAATTTTTCCTTTCAGCACCGCTCGCTGTTTTTCGGAAAATATCCGATCCGAACGCGTATCTGAAATACCCCCCTTCAGGATGAGGCTCTAGACCCAGCTTCTCCATCCAGAATTCCCTCGACTCCTGATGTCTGATGCCATTTGCCTTCGACATAACGTTCCCTGCAGATATCATAAGAAGTGTTGCAAAAATTGAAACGACAGTGACTCGTGCAATTACCGCCACCGCCCCTCTACTCATCAATTTATTTTTTTTGCCAACATACGATGTGGTGTTAGTTGAAATTTATACAACATCGCGAGACGGCAGGTGCACGGGGGAATAGTAACGCTGCTGATCCTACACGATGATATCGACAGCTATGAAAATCGCCAACATGAACTTGTGTCATCCTTGAAATATCGGAAATTTTCATTGTGCGCGCCCGGTCCGCTATCATCTCGTAGGTTTAGAATTGCTCTATGTTCAATCGTGACCACTGACCTTCAGAATCTCCAAGCGCAACTGCGTGAATTGAATACCCGTCTTGCGGACGTCAAGAAGGACGAGAAGCAAGCATATTTGGCAGCCGTTCAGGAGCGCGTTGCGCTGTACGGCATCACGGAAGACGAATTGCTGAGGGCAGCGGGCTTCCGGAAGTCGCGCAAACAGCGGGCGCCAGCGAAATACTACGACTCGTCCACGGGCAAAACGTGGTCCGGCCATGGTCCGCGCCCGAAATGGCTCGAAGGGAAGAACCTAGACGACTACCTGATCGACCGGGCGGGGAAGCCGTGGTGGCCCGGAGAAGACGCGTAGAACCTGGCACGAACCTCGGTCGCTATCGGTTCGACAGGACATACAGCGGCAATCCGCGTGCAGGTTCGCCGTGATATGCGCCGACTGCTGCGTCGACGCCGCAATCCCTTCCGCGCTTGGCGAAGTGACCTGGGCCTGGAACTTGGTCCGATACTCGGCTATCAGCTTGTGGGCCAGTGTGATCGCCTCTGCTCGGTCAGAGGTCGTAAGGCTTGCTGGAAAGCATTGGTCGCCAGATTGCCATTCTTCAGGCGCGGCCAAAGGTGCCGCACTTTATCCGGGATACCAATGCGAAGGTGATAAACCGAGCCCTCCAGGCGGAGCCCATTTGGGAGAGATTGCATGTCGTCCACCCACGTATTTTGACACGCGAATTGACATGCTGAATTGACATACCCGGAAAAGCAAAAGCCCCGAAACCCTTACCAGTATTGGACTTTCCTTTACTGGCGGGGCTTTCGGGGCCTTATATTCTGGCGGAGAGAGGGGGATTCGAACCCCCGATAGGCTTTCACCTATACACGCTTTCCAGGCGTGCGACTTAAACCACTCATCCATCTCTCCGGGAAGAGCGAGAGTATAGCAAACTCTTGCGGCGCCCCGCCACTCCCTCGTGCACACCCGTCACGGATGGCGAATGTAGTCGACGAGCGCACGCGTGTAATCGTCCGGCCGGCGGTCGAGCAGGCTGACGACGATCGCCACCGCGAACCCCGCCGGCACCCCGAACACGCCCGAGCTGATCGGTTCGATCCCGAACCACGTGCGCCCCGCGAATCCCGTCAGTTGCGTGAAGTACGGATAGGTCGACACGATGTAGTACACGCACACCGCGAGCCCGGTCACCATCCCGGCGATGGCGCCGCGCGTCGTCGTGCGCTTCCAGAAAACGCCGAGCACCAGCACCGGAAAGAAGCTCGAGGCCGCCAGCGAGAACGCGGCGCCGACGAGAAACAGGATCTTCCCCGTATTGAGCGACGCGACATACGACGCGAACAGGGCGACACCGAGCAGCAGCACCTTCGAGATCGTCACGCGCCGCTGGCTCGACGCGTCGGGCGCGACCATGCAGTAGTAGACGTCGTGCGACAGCGCGTTCGCGATCGTCAGCAGCAGCCCGTCCGCGGTCGACAGCGCCGCGGCAAGCGCACCGGCCGCGATCAGTCCCGACACGACGTACGGCAGCCCCGCAATCTCCGGCGCGGCCAGCACGACCATGTCCGGCTGCATCTGGATTTCCGACCAGTGCACGATGCCGTCGCGAATCACCTCGACGACGCTGATCAGGTCGGGCTCGAAGTGATGCCATTGCGTGACCCATGCCGGCAATTCCGCGAACGGCCGCCCGACGAGGTTCGCGAGGATCTCGTACTTGATCAGCACCGCGAGCACCGGCACGCTCAGGTAGAACAGCGCGATGAAGAACAAGGTCCACCCGACCGAGCGCCGCGCCGACGCGACCGACGTGGTCGTGTTGTAGCGCGTCAGGATGTGCGGCAGGCTCGCGGTGCCGAGCGACAGGCACAGCAGCAGCGCGAGGAAATTCCGCTCGCGCGGCTTGCGTTCGTCATCGCTCGCGGCGGGAAACGGCTCGTGCATCGGTACCGGCGGCTCGGCACGGGCCAGCAGGTCGTCACGCGCCTGCGTCCACGCGACCCGCGCCGCCGCCGGATCGCGCGGAAAGTCGGCCAGCTCGCGCTCGCGCTGGCTGATCTCGCGCAGCGGCCCGTTGTGGCGCCGCAGGTCGGCCAGCTGGTCGGCGAGATGCCGGCGTGCATCCGCATACGACGCAGGCAGCCGGTCGAGCCGAGTCTGGATGTCAGCGGCTTGTCGTCGATACGCGTCGCGCACCTGTTGCTCGTCGCGCGAATCGCGCACCTGCGCCTCGCGCGCCGCGACGCGCTCCATCAGCTTGCCGTAGCTGAACTGCGGCACCGGGCCGAGCCCGTTCTTCATCGCGATCAGCGACACCGGAATCAGGATCGCGCTGATCAGGATGATGTACTGCGCGACCTGCGTCCAGGTGACCGCGCGCATCCCGCCGAGAAACGAACACACGAGAATGCCCGCGAGCCCGCAGAAGATCCCGATCGCGAAATCGACGCCGATGAAGCGCGTCGCGATCAGGCCGATCCCCTGGATCTGCGCGACCAGGTACACGAACGAACAGAGGATCGCCGCGCCGGCCGCGAGCGCACGCACGGCCGTGCTCGAAAAGCGCGTACCGAGAAAATCGGGAATCGTGTAGCGCGCGAGCTTGCGCACATAAGGCGCGAGCAGGAACGCGACGAGGCAGAACCCGCCCGTCCAGCCCATCACGTACGCGAGCGCATCGTAGCCGGTCGCGTAAAGCGAGCCGGCCAGGCCGATGAACGACGCGGCCGACAGCCAGTCCGCCGCCGTCGCCATCCCGTTGAACGCGGACGGCACGCGCCGCCCGGCCACGTAGTATTCGACGAGATCGGACGTGCGCGACAGCAGCCCGATCACCGCATACACGGCGATCGGCACGAACAGGAACACGTAGCCGATCCAGACGCCGGAGCCGGTGGCGCGCTCGATCCGCCACATCAGCAGCACGAATCCGAGAAACCCCAGCGTGTAAAGCGCATACGCGCGGATCAATCGATGCGTCAGCATCCGTCAGCGCCCGCCACGCGTGTCGCCGGCCTGCGCCGCGTACGCGTCGTACGCGCGGCGCAGCGTGCGGTCTGCGCGTTGCATCAGCCCGATGTACGCGACGATCAGCACGAGATACACGAGAATCGCGCCCTGCGCGCCGACATAGAACGGCAGGCTGAACCCGGCGAAGCGCACGCTCGCGAGCGCGGGCCCGAAGAACGGCACGATGAACGACACGGCGAAACCGATCGCCATCAGCACCGCGATCAGCGCGACGTTGAAGCGCCAGTAACGTGCGTGGGCACGCGCGAGCGGTTCGGGAACGGGCGGTGGCGCGGCAGGCGCGGATCGGGTCGGAACGGTCATGCCGTTATGTAACAAAAAGCCCCTGCGCGGGCAATCGGGATTGCCGCGCAGGGGCTCGTGCGCGTGATGCGCAACCGGTACGGTCAGCGCACTTCGGCGAGCTGCTCGAGGATGGCCGGATTCTCGAGCGTGGACGTGTCCTGCGTGATCGCTTCACCCTTGGCGAGCGAACGCAGCAGGCGCCGCATGATCTTGCCTGAGCGCGTCTTCGGCAGGTTGTCGCCGAAGCGGATGTCCTTCGGCTTCGCGATCGGCCCGATCTGCTTGCCGACCCAGTCGCGCAGCGTCTTCGCGAGCGCCGCGGCCTCCTCGCCTTCCGGGCGCGAACGCTTGAGCACCACGAACGCGACCACCGCCTCGCCCGTCGTGTCGTCAGGACGGCCGACCACGGCCGCCTCGGCCACCAGCTCGTGCGCGACCAGCGCCGATTCGATCTCCATCGTGCCGAGCCGGTGGCCCGACACGTTCAGCACGTCGTCGATCCGGCCCATGATCGTGAAGTAACCGGTGTCCTTGTCGCGCACGGTGCCGTCGCCGGCGAGGTATAGCGTGCCGCCGAGTTCTTCCGGGTAGTAGCTCTTCCTGAAGCGCTCCGGGTCGCCCCAGATCGTGCGGATCATCGCCGGCCACGGGCGCTTGACGACGAGAATGCCGCCTTGCCCGTTCGGCACGTCCTGGCCGGTTTCGTCGACCACCGCGGCCATGATGCCCGGCAGCGGCAGCGTGCACGAACCCGGCACGGTCGGCGTCGCGCCCGGCAGCGGCGTGATCATGTGGCCGCCGGTCTCGGTCTGCCACCACGTATCGACGATCGGGCAGCGCGCCTGGCCGACGTGCTTGTGATACCACATCCAGGCTTCCGGATTGATCGGCTCGCCGACCGTGCCGATGATGCGCAGGCTCGACAGGTCGTAGCTCTTCGGGTGCACCTTGTCGTCGGCTTCGGCGGCCTTGATCAGCGAACGGATCGCGGTCGGCGCGGTATAGAACACGCTGACCTTGTGGTCGCCGATCATCTTCCAGAAGCGGCCGGCGTCCGGCCAGGTCGGCACGCCTTCGAACACGACCTGCGTGCCGCCGCAGGCGAGCGGGCCGTACGTGATGTACGTGTGGCCGGTGACCCAGCCGATGTCGGCCGTGCACCAGAACACGTCGGCCGGCTTCCAGTCGAAGGTCCACTTCATCGTCTGCGCGGCCCACAGCAGGTAGCCGCCGGTGCTGTGCTGCACGCCCTTCGGCTTGCCGGTCGAGCCCGACGTATACAGGATGAACAGCGGATGCTCGGCGCTCACCCATTCCGGCTCGCAGGTGTCGGATTCGGCGGCCGTGAGTTCGTGCATCCACAGGTCGCGGTCGGCATGCCAGTCGATCTTGCCGCCGGTGCGGCGATAGACGATCACGCTCTTCACCGCCTCGCAGCCGCCCAGCGCGAGCGCCTCGTCGGCGATGCTCTTGAGCGGCAGCGTCTTGCCGCCGCGCGCCTGCTCGTCGGCCGTGACGAGCGCCGTCGCGCCGACGTCGACGAGCCGCTCGTTCAGCGACTTCGCGGAGAAGCCGCCGAACACGACCGAGTGCGTCGCGCCGATGCGCGCGCAGGCCTGCATCGCGACGATGCCTTCGATCGACATCGGGATATAGATGACGACGCGGTCGCCCTTGCCGATGCCGCGTTTCTTCAGCGCATTCGCGAAACGCGACACGCGCGCGAGGAGATCCGCATAGGTGACGCGCGTGACGGTGCCGTCGTCGGCTTCGAAGATCACCGCGACGCGCTCGCCGTTGCCGGCTTCGACGTGACGGTCGAGGCAGTTGTACGACGCGTTCAGCTCGCCGTCTTCGAACCACTTGTAGAACGGCGCGTTGCTCTCGTCGAGCACTTTCGTGAACGGCTTGTGCCACGCGAGGCCCTCGCGCGCGAGACGCGCCCAGAAGCCTTCGTAATCGCGCTCGGCCTCGGCGGCGAGCGCCCGGTAGGCCGGCATGCCGGAAATGGTCGCCGCCTGCTCGAGCGCCGCGGGCGGCGCAAACTGGCGGGTTTCGTGAAGAACCGATTCAATCGCAGACATCGACTACCCCTTGGTGAACATGAATCCTCTGCATGGCGGCGCGATCGTGCGCGCCGCGCGTCTTGGCCGGCGCATGCGCGCCGCTGTCTCCTACCCACCATCCGCGCGCGACCCGAAGGCCGCCGCGCGATGCTGCGCCGCACCACGTCGCACGATGGCGACCGGGCGACCCGACAGTGTCCACAATAAGCGCTCCAACTTACCCGTCACTTACGCGGCACGGCCGTTTCGCCGGGCGGCGCCGCCTGCAGCTTTACGCTGTAACGAGCGCGACCCTACAATCCTAACTGAACTCGCCTTCCGGATTCCAGCTTGAATCGCTACGCTTTCTTTCTCGTTCTGTCGATGCTGTTCGTCGGCAGCAATGTCGGTATCGGCAAATCGATCGTCGTCTTCGTTCCCGTCGCCATCCTCGCCACACTGCGCTTCGTGATCGCGATCGCCGTGCTGTGGCCGCTGTTCAGCCCGGTGAAGATGCGCACCGTCAGGCGCGGCGAATGGCTGAACCTGTTCCTGCAGGCGTTCTTCGGCACCTTCATGTTCACGCTGCTGATGCTGAACGGCGTGCAGCGCACGAGCGCGGTCGCGGCCGGCGTGATCACCAGCACGATTCCGGCGATCGTCGCGCTGTTCGCGTGGCTGATCCTGCGTGAAAAACCGAACGGCCGTGCGCTGGTGTCGATCGCGCTCGCGATCGCCGGCGTCGTGACGATCAACCTCGCGAACGGCAGCGCCGCCGGGCACGGCGCGTCGTCGTCGCTGACCGGCAACCTGCTGATCCTCGGCGCGGTGTGCTGCGAATCGATCTACGTGATCCTGTCGCGCCGGCTCACGCAGACGCTCGCGCCGATCGACATCTGCGCGTACACGCACCTGTTCGGCCTGTGCCTGATGCTGCCGCTCGGCGCGACGGCCATGTGGCATTTCGATTACGCGAGCGTGCCGGCCGGCACCTGGGCGCTCGTCGTCTGGTACGGCCTGTCGGCCAGCATCTTCTCTTTCTGGCTGTGGATGAAAGGCATCCGGCACGTGCCGGGCAGCCTCGCGGGCGTGTTCAGCGCGGTGCTGCCGGTCGCCGCGGCCGCGTACGGCATCGCGTTCCTCGGCGAGCGCCCGACCCTCGCCCACGGCATCGCACTCGCGTGCGTCGTCACCGGGATCGTGCTCGCGAGCCTGCGTGTGAAACGCACCCCGCCCGTCGCGCCCTGATCCGTCCCCGGCGCCCCGCCCGGTCGCGGGGCGCGTCACTGCAGTCGCGCCGGCCGACGCGTTACAATAGCGCGCCTTTCCGAATTACTACCCCCCGATACACGCCTCCGTTCGCCCATCATGTCCGCCTCGCAGACCGACCCGCATTCGCCCGTCCGTCCCGTCGTCCGCCGCATGCGTCCGCTGCCCAGACTAATCTTCATGAGCCGCTGGCTCCAGGTTCCGCTATACCTCGGCCTGATCGTCGCGCAGGCCGTCTACGTGTTCCTGTTCCTGAAGGAAGTCTGGCACCTGCTGTCGCATGCGACCAGCCTCGACGAAATCAGCGTGATGCTCGCGGTGCTCGGCCTCATCGACGTGGTGATGATCTCGAACCTGCTGATCATGGTAATCGTCGGCGGTTACGAAACGTTCGTGTCGCGCCTCGGCATCGAGGGCCACCCCGACGAGCCCGAGTGGCTCGACCACGTGAACGCGGGCGTGCTGAAGGTGAAGCTGTCGATGGCGCTGATCAGCATTTCGTCGATCCACCTGCTGAAGACGTTCATCAACCCCGACCAGCACACGATGCACGCGATCATGTGGCAGGTGATCATCCACGTGTCGTTCCTGGTGTCGGCGCTCGTGATGGCGTGGGTCGACCGCCTGACGACGCACACGCACCCGGCCCATTTCCACGAGACGCGCGCCCCTGCCGCTGCGTCCCGCAAGCCGGCGGAACATGCCGCCGGCAACGCATTCCCCACTGTCCCCACAGAGTCTCAGCCATGACCGTCATCAAACAGGAAGACCTGATCCAGAGCATCGCGGATTCGCTGCAGTACATCAGCTACTACCACCCGCTCGACTACATCCAGGCCCTCGGCCGCGCGTACGAGCTGGAAGAGAGCCCGGCCGCGAAGGATGCGATCGCGCAGATCCTCACGAACAGCCGCATGTGCGCGGAAGGCCGCCGCCCGATCTGCCAGGACACCGGCATCGTCACGATCTTCGTGAAGGTCGGCATGGACGTGCGCTGGGACGGCGCGACGATGGGCCTCACCGACATGATCAACGAAGGCGTGCGCCGCGGCTACACGCACCCGGACAACGTGCTGCGCGCGTCGATCGTCAATCCGCCGGAAGGCGCCCGCAAGAACACGAAGGACAACACGCCGGCCGTGATCCACTACGAGATCGTGCCGGGCGACAAGGTCGACGTGCAGGTCGCGGCGAAGGGCGGCGGCTCGGAGAACAAGTCGAAGTTCGTGATGCTGAACCCGTCCGACTCGATCGTCGACTGGGTGCTGAAGACGGTGCCGACGATGGGCGCGGGCTGGTGCCCGCCGGGCATGCTCGGGATCGGCATCGGCGGTACCGCCGAGAAGGCGATGCTGATGGCGAAGGAATCGCTGATGGAGCCGATCGACATCCAGGAAATCATCGCGCGCGGCCCGAAGGACTGGGTCGAGGAACTGCGTGTCGAGCTGCACGAGAAGGTCAACGCACTCGGCATCGGCGCCCAGGGCCTCGGCGGCCTGGCAACCGTGCTCGACGTGAAGATCATGGCGGCACCGACGCACGCGGCATCGAAGCCGGTCGCGCTGATCCCGAACTGCGCGGCCACGCGCCACGCGCACTTCGTGCTCGACGGCTCGGGCCCGGCCAAGCTTGAAGCACCGTCGCTCGACGCATGGCCGAAGGTCCAGTGGGAACCGAACACGGAAACCAGCAAGCGCGTCGACCTGAACACGCTGACGCCGGAAGAAGTCGCCAGCTGGACGCCGGGCCAGACGCTGCTGCTGTCGGGCAAGATGCTCACCGGCCGCGACGCTGCGCACAAGCGCATCGCCGACATGCTCGCGAAGGGCGAGAAGCTGCCGGTCGACTTCACCAACCGCGTGATCTACTACGTCGGCCCGGTCGATCCGGTGCGCGACGAAGTGGTCGGCCCGGCCGGCCCGACGACGGCCACGCGCATGGACAAGTTCACCGAGACGATGCTCGCGCAGACCGGCCTGATCTCGATGGTCGGCAAGGCCGAGCGCGGCCCGGTCGCGATCGACGCGATCAAGAAGCACAAGGCGGCCTACCTGATGGCCGTCGGCGGCGCCGCGTACCTCGTGTCGAAGGCGATCCGCGGCGCGAAGGTGCTCGCATTCGAAGACCTCGGCATGGAAGCGATCTACGAGTTCGACGTGCAGGACATGCCGGTGACCGTCGCCGTCGATTCGTCGGGCACGTCGGTGCACCAGACCGGCCCGAAGGAGTGGCAGGCGAAGATCGGCAAGATCCCGGTCGCCGCAGCGTAAGCGCGAACGCCCGAAAGGCCGGACACCTGTCCGGCCTGGGCGGCCCCGCCTCGGCGGCCCCGCCTTTTTGCTTCTCATTCTCATCCCGCCGCGTTGGCCGCTCGGACGAGCGCCGGAAGCTTGGCATTTCGCTTTCGAGCGATTATCTTTCGGTTTCTGAAGCCCCACTGAACAAGGAACAAGCCATGCAAGGCGACAAGAAAGTCATCGAATATCTGAACGCCCAGTTGAAGAACGAACTCACGGCGATCAACCAGTACTTCCTGCATGCGCGCATGTACAAGCACTGGGGCCTCGAGAAACTGGGCAAGCACGAGTACGACGAGTCGATCGGCGAAATGAAGCACGCCGACTGGCTGATCGAACGCGTATTCATGCTCGACGGCCTGCCGAACCTGCAGGACCTGCACAAGCTGCTCGTCGGCGAGGAAACCGAAGAGATCCTGAAGTGCGACCTGAAGCTCGAGCAGATCTCGCAGTCCACCTGCAAGGAAGCGATCGCCTATTGCGAATCGGTTCGTGACTACGTGTCGCGCGAGATCTTCGAAAAGATCCTCGACGACACCGAAGAGCACATCGACTGGCTGGAAACGCAGATCGACCTGATCGGCAAGGTCGGCCTGCAGAACTACCAGCAAACGATGATGGGTTCGCCGGAGTAAGCGCGCTCCACCCTTCCCGCCATCGCCACCCGCCTTTCATGTCGACACCATCCGTTATCGCCGCGACGGCCACGACCGTCGCCCCCATCGGCATCTTCGATTCAGGGCTGGGCGGCCTGTCGGTACTGCGCGCCGTGCGCGCGCAGCTGCCCGACGAATCGTTCATCTACGTCGCCGATTCGCACCACGCGCCTTATGGTCCGCGCGATGAGGCGTTCATCACGGAACGCACGCTGGCAATCGGCGAGTGGCTGGCTCGCGAAGGGGCGAAGGCGCTCGTCATCGCCTGCAACACCGCGACCGCGCGCGCGATCGCCGCGATCCGCGAACACCTGCCGATGCCGCTCGTCGGTGTCGAGCCGGGCATCAAGCCGGCCGTCGCCGCGTCCGCGAGCGGCGTCGCGGGCGTCCTCGCCACGCAGTCGACGCTGAACAGCCCGCGCTTCCAGGCGCTGCTCGACCGCTACGGCGCCGGCCGCCGCTTCATCTGCCAGCCCGGCCACGGGCTCGTCGAGGCCATCGAGCGCGGCGACACGAATTCGCCCGCATTGCGCGCGTTGCTCGACAGCTACCTGCAGCCGATGCTCGACGACGGCGCCGATACGCTGGTACTCGGCTGCACGCATTACCCGTTCTTCACGGAAACGATTCGTGACCTTGTGGGCGACCGCCTGACGATCGTCGACACGAGCGACGCAATCGCGCGCCAGCTCACGCGAATTCTCGACGAGCGCAGCCTGCGTGCGCCGGCCGGCACGCGCGCGGCGCCGCCGCGCTTCTGCTCGACCAGCGACGGCCGCCAGTTGCAGGTACTCGCATCGACGCTGCTCGGTCTCGCCGCACCGGTCGAATCCGTCACCATTTCCTCGCCGAACGCACACGGGTGCACGGCCGCCTGACGCCCTCATCCGGCCCCCTTCTCCGTCAGTAACCCCTTAGGGCCTGTTCACGCTAATAACGGGCTTGCGCTGGCCGCCAGAAGGGCCGAGCGCGAGGAATGCGACGCAGCGAATACTGGACGTATTCGCAAGGAGCATGACGCGGCGATCGGCCCTTCTGGCGGCCAGCCCCACGAATGAATTTTCAAGATCAGGGGAACGTGCCTTGCCGGCCGTATTGCGGCGTCGGGCGTCGCTTGTTTGGCCCGGCCAAACGGCGCTCCTTCCTCCTTGCACTACGGCCGGCAAGGCACGTTCGCAAGCCCGTTATTAGCGTGAACAGGCCCTAAGGGTCTGGTTTTGTTACAAAAAAGCCGGATGCGGGCTTGTCAACGTCCGCAAAATTAATGATAATAATTCGCATTAACGTTAGCTATCGCAACTCACCATGATCGTCTGCGTGTGCAAGTCTGTTTCCGATCGCAAGATTCGCGCGTCCCTCGCAGAGGGCGTGAACTCTTTCGATGAACTCCAGTTCGAGCTCGGCGTGGCCACGTGCTGCGGCAAGTGCGAGGAGTCCGTACGCGATCTCATGGCCGAACAAGGCGTCTGCGCAAGCCAATGCGGCGTCGAGCACCACGCTCACCCGATCCCGGTCACGTTCTACGAACGCAAGGCTGCCTGACCGGCGCCGAGTTTGTGTGCGGCCCAGGCCGCATTCTTGTTTTGACCGTCAGCAAGCCACCGTATGCGCGAGCCAGCGGCTTACCTGCCAAGGAGCCTGTGATGGAATTGCTGATCGGATTTGTGACCACCGTTTGCATCTCGCTGCTGATCTTCCGCAAGTGATGCCGATTCACCCGCCGCGCCCCGGGTGCGACATCGTTCTTTCAAGCTAACATGCAGGCTTCGCATTCCGCTCCTGCCGGCGTCTTGCCGGCCGCACCACGTATGAATCCCCGAGTGATCGTCGTCGCCGTCGGTGTGCTTGCCGCACATGCGATCATGCTGACGGCCGCCTGGCTCCATCGCAACGCGCCGCTGGCGAAAAACGTCGAGGTTCAGTCGATCACCGCGCAACTGATCACGCCTGCGCCGATCGCGCAGCAGGTCGCGGCCGAATCGATTCCGCAACCGACCCCGCCCAAGCCCACGCCGCGCGTGAAGCCGAAGGTCGAGCCGAAGCCGGTGCCGAAGGTGTCGAAGCCGACGCCGCAGCCGGTTGCGCCGTCGCCCGTGCCGTCGCCGACACCCGCCCCCGCGGCCGACCCGACGCCTGCGCCTGCGCCTGCCGCACCGGCTGCCGCCGCGCCGTCGGCCGCGCCCGGCCCGGCGCGCGAGACGATGCAGGTCAGCGCGCCGAAGAATGTCCCGACGCTCCAATGCGCGTTCGTGAAGCCCGACTATCCGTCGATGTCGCGCCGCCGCGGCGAATCGGGCACCGCGTACGTGCATTTCGTCATCGGCGTGACGGGCAAGATCGAAAGCGTCCAGCTGCAGAAGAGCAGCGGCTACCCGCGTCTCGACGAAGCCGCCCTCGCCGCGATGCGCGCGTCGACGTGCCGTCCCTATATCGAGAACGGCCAGGCGATCCGCGCTGCCCGTACCCAGCCCTACAACTTCGGGCTCACCGACTAACACTGCCTCATCCGGAAGATTCGAAAGGAATAAAAATGCAAAGCTACGGTATCGCGCACGTCTGGGCGCAAGGTGATTTCGTCACGCGCGCCATCGCGATCACGCTGCTCGTGATGTCGGTCCTGTCGTGGATCGTGATCGTCATCAAGGGCTGGAACGTGATCCGCCTGAACCGCCTGACGAAGAACGCCGAACAGGCGTTCTGGCATTCGGACGACTTCGACGACGGCATCAAGAAGCTCGGGCTCGCCGCCTCGACGCCGAACGACAACCCGTTCCTCGCGCTCGCGCTGTCGGGCAAGGAAGCCGCCGATCACCACCACCAGACGCAACCGCACCTGCACGACCGCATGGACGTGTCGGACTGGGTCACGCGCTGCCTGAAGGACACGATGGACGAAGGCATCTCGCGCATGCAAAGCGGCCTCGCGATCCTCGCGTCGATCGGCAGCACGGCGCCGTTCGTCGGCCTGTTCGGTACGGTCTGGGGGATCTACCACGCACTGCTCGCGATCGGCGCATCCGGCCAGACGTCGATCGACCAGGTCGCGGGCCCGGTCGGCGAATCGCTGATCATGACCGCCTTCGGCCTGTTCGTCGCGATCCCGGCCGTGCTCGGCTACAACGCACTCACCCGTGCGAACAAGGGCGTGGTCAGCAAGCTGCGCCGCTTCGCGCACGGCCTGCACGCGTATTTCGTGACGGGCGCGAGCCTCGCATCGTCGTCGACGCGCGACGGCCTGCGTCTCGCGACGCGCGCCAGCTGAGACGGGGTGAACCATGGCAATGAACACCGGTTTCAGCGACGATGACGACGATGCAGTGATGAGCGAGATCAACATGACGCCGCTCGTCGACGTCATGCTCGTACTCCTGATCATTTTCCTCGTGACGATCCCGGCGATGCAGCATGCGGTGAAGATCGACCTGCCGCATGCCAGCAGCCAGCCCGTCGACGAGAAACCGCAGACGGTCGACGTCGCGATCCAGGGCGACGGCACGATCCTGTGGGACGACCACACGGTCACGCGCGAACAATTGCAGCAGCGCATCGCGGAAGCGGCAAAACGCACGCCGCAGCCGGAGTTGCACCTGCGTGCGGACCGCAAGGTTGCCTACGAACACGTCGCCGAGGTGATGTCGGATGCGCAGGCCGGCGGTTTGACGAAGCTCGGCTTCGTGACCGAGCCGACCGCAAAAGCGAAGTAACGCACGCGCAATCGGGCGCTCGCCGAATGCACCTGTGACCGGCCCTACCCAATCGGCCGCACACAAAGTAAAAGGCCTTCATCGCCAGATGAAGGCCTTTTTTCATGCGCACGCGGGCGCCTTCGGGCGGCGGGCTCTTTGGCGGTATCGGTTGCGCCTCGAGCAACGCAAATGCGACTCTGCCGTGGTCTGCACGGACTGCGCGTTCTGCCCTATCTGGCTCACAATATATGCGGCCACCTGATTTCGCTCAGAACTTCCTTCACGAAATGGGATTTCAATATAGGCCTGCACGCACGCGCATTCAAGGTTCCGGCGATTGAAACTTGCGATTGCAGGCGACGCTTCAATGACAAAACAAATTTGCCTCGCCGTGCACGCCGTGTTCAGGTCGCCGAAACATCGGCAGCCGCTTCCTTCTTCGCTCGCTCCGGACACCCCGGCTCCTTGTAAGCGCCGTGATCGAGCTTCTCGACCAGATAGTCGACAAACGCACGCACCGCGGGCGGCATCCCCTGCCGCGACACGAACACCGCGTACAGTTGCGGCACGGGCAACGTCCAGCCCGGCATCACCGGCGACAGTTGCCCCGCGCGCAGCGCGTTGCCGTACATCATCTCCGGCAGCGCCGCGATGCCGAGGCCATCGAGCACGGCTTCGCGGATCGTCATCAGGTCGGCCGTCACCAACCGCGGGTCGTGTTCGTGCACGTGACGCGTACCGTCCGGCGCGATCAGGTTGAACACGTGCCGCCCGTCGACGCTCGGCGTATCGAGCGTTTCGAATCCGCTCAGGTCGTCCGGCACCAGCGGCGGCGCATTCTGGCTCAGCAGGCTCGGCGCGCCGACCAGCATCTGCTCGGTGCGCCACAGCGGCCGCACGACGATATTCGCGTTCTGCGGCGGCTCCGAGCGCACACGCAACGCGACGTCGATCGAATCCTCGAACAGGTCGATCACGCGATTCGTCACGCGGACGTGCACCTTCACCTCGGGATAGCGGCGCAGGAATTCGGGCAGGATGCGCGACAGCATCGTCTGCGACAGCGTCACGGGCACACTGACGCGCACCGAGCCGCGCGGCGACGCGCGCAACTGCTGGACCGCGTTCATCGCAGCCTGCGCTTCGGCCAGCATCGCCTGGCAGTGCTGGTAGAACAGCTCCCCCGCCTCGGTCAGCGCGAGCTTGCGTGTGGAGCGCTGCAGCAGGCGCACGCCGAGCGCCGCCTCGAGTTCGGTCAGGCGCCGCGACAGGCGCGATTTCGAGATGCCCAGCACGCGCTCCGCGGCCGAGAAACCGCCATGTTCGACGACCTGCGAAAAGTACATGAGGTCGTTCAGGTTGTGTGCATCGATATTCATCTCATCGTTCCAATTTCAGAACAATCCATTGCGAACTGAGCTGAATTAATAGGCAAACCGGCCAATATAATAGCGCTATGTTTCAAAAATGACGCTATTCCATCTTTCCGAGGCCTGCCGCATGTCGACCGATCGTTCCCTTGACCGCACGTACCCCGCACTTCGCGCGACCGAAGGCGGCGGCTTCGTGGTTCACCGCCCGTTCCCGACCCGGCTGCTGATGGATTTCGATCCGTTCCTGCTGCTCGACGAAATGGGCCCCGTCGACTACGCGCCCGGCGAAGCCAAGGGCGCCCCCGACCATCCGCATCGCGGCTTCGAGACCGTGACCTACGCACTCGACGGGCGCTTCTGTCATCGCGACTCGTCCGGCCATGCCGGCACGCTCGGCCCGGGCGACGTGCAATGGATGACGGCGGGCGCCGGCGTCGTGCACAGCGAGATGCCGGATCCAGAATTCGCGCAGGCTGGCGGCCGCTCCCACGGCTTCCAGCTGTGGGTCAACCTGCCGCGGCGCGACAAGCTGATCGCGCCGCGCTACCAGGAAATCCCGGCCGATCGCATCCCGAGCGCCACGTCGCCGGACGGTCTCGCGCGCGTGCGCGTCATCGCCGGCGAAGCATTCGGCGTCCGGGCGGCGATCGAGACGCGCACGCCGATCCTCTACCAGCATTTCACGCTCGAACCGGGCGCGACGGTCACTCAACCGGTGCCCGCCGGCTATCGCGTATTCGCGTACCCGATAACCGGCACCGGCCTCTATGGGCCTGACCGGCAGGCAATCGACGCCCGCCACTTGGTCACCTATCGCTGCGACGGCGACGCGGTCACGTTTTCCGCCGGCACGGAGCCGCTCGACCTGCTGCTGATCGGCGGCGTACCGCTCAACGAGCCGATCGTCCGCTACGGCCCGTTCGTGATGAATACCGAGGAAGAGATCCGGCAGGCGGTCGTCGACTACCAGACGGGGCGCATGGGCCGCATTGCATCCTGAACCGTGTCGATTCGGGGACGCAGGTGCCGCGATCGCGCGGAATTTGCGTCACAATAACTTCTTGATCCATGTGGCGCCCGCCACCAGAAGGAACCCGTCCCCTTGAACTTCGAACACCTGATCCAGATCAACTCCGACGATCCGGCCGTGCCCACCCTCACCCGCGACCAGCTCTGGGAAGGTCTCGTGCTGCGCGCCGAACAGCCGCAACTGTTCGTGCTCGGTCTCGACAGCTGCGTCGTCCACGAACGGACGGAGACGACGCTCGAACGTGAACTGCACTACGGTCACGCGACCGTGCGCGACCACGTCACGTTCACGCCGAATCAACAGGTCCGCTACGACATCCGCGCCGCCGACGGCGAGATCGGCGGCTCGCTGACGATGACGATCGAGGAACGCGACGACCACGAGCTGTTCCTGCGTTTCGAGTACCGCACGACGCTGGTCGTCACTGACGACAGCGAAGACGCGCGCCAGACGCACGGGATCGTCAAGGAGGCGTACCGCACGTCGGATATCGACACGGTCCGCCTGATCCGCGAGTATGCGCAAGGCCGCAAGGATCCCGATCCCTTGCACTGATGCGACGGCGGCCGCCGCATGCGGCCGCCTCTTTGATTCGTCCTATCAGATTCAAGGTTTCGATCGATAAAGAGTTTTTGTAAATGGGAATAGTTATCATTTAGAATTCATTCCATCGTATCGACAGTCACCGATCAACCGAATGACCGACACCATGCGCCCGACCACGCTGACCTTGCGCCGCCCGATCGGCACCGCAGGCAGCAGCCGCCAGAAGACGGCAGCGGTCACCACGCCGGCGAAGCCCGCCGGCAACCGCGATGCAGGCACGCGGGTCGTCAGCAGCGATGCGCTGCTGCAAGGCCAAAGCCACGTCAGCATCGCGCATAACGGAGAGACCTATCAGTTGCGCGCCACGCGGCTCGGCAAACTGATCCTGACGAAGTAACGACCGAGTATTGTGGGGACCACCTCCCTGAGAGGTGTTGGGCATTAGCCAGCGTAACGGCTTGCACGCGAGATCTAGACCCCTTCGTGCAAACACACTCAAGCAGCCGTTGCAGCAAGCCAAGCCACTTTTTTGGTTCTCGCAGCAAAGACAAAAGCGACACGTCGAAGGACGTGTCGCTTTTTCATTTCATGCACGGCATGCGGCGCGGCGGTCTGCGCACAGGCCTGATTCGGTCATCTTTGGTCAGAAACGCGCGAAGCCCCAGAACATCAGCCACCATGCGCTGTCGATGACCGCAAGCGCAACGGCAAACCATGCGAACGCGGCCGCGCGGCGCGGCAAGGCCGCATAGCGCCCCGTCACTTTCCACGCGAGCCATGCACTCCATGCGTTGGCGCCGACCAGGATCGCGATGCGTACATCGGTTGCCCAACCGAGCGGCACGTGCTCGGCACGCAGCAGCGACAGCGTCGTGGCCGACAGGCCAAGAAACACGCCCGCCCCCGCGATCGGGATCAACGCCTGCGCGAGATGATGCAGCCGCACGCGCTCGAAGCGCCCGAGCATCAGCGTGGCGCCGGCCAGCAGCACCAGCAGCGCCGTGCCGTACACGAGCCCCGTGCCGACGATGTAGCTGACGACCAGCCCGCCGTCGAGCCAGGAGAAGACGTCGTTGCGATCCGGATAATGCGTGAGCAGGAACCACGGTGCATTGGTTTCGAGCGGCCACGTGATGTCATGGTCGATCAGCCAGCCCGCGAGCCATTGCTTGATCTGCACGAACCACGGGCTGACGGTCCAGTGGAACGCACCGATCGCCACGCCGAGCAGGCCGTACAGGATCAGCGCGGTGTCCCACGGGTTCGCCTTTTGCGCGCCGAGATTCACGATTTCGTCGGACGGCGAGCGCGCCGACAACGAGATTGCATCCCGGTGCCCGCTGCAGCGGCCGCACATATGGCAGTCCGCCGCGCCCTGCATGTTGCGCAACGGCACGAGCGGCGCGCAGTTGATCGGAATCACACGATGGCCGTGCTCGCCGTTCTTGTACGAACGGCGCCATGCATCCTCGTCGACCTTGTAGCGCATCGGCGCGAGCCGCGCGAGCAGCCCGAACACGCCGTTGACCGGGCACAGGTACTTGCACCACACGCGCTTCTCGCGGCCGTACAGTACGCCGATCACGATCGCGCCGACGGTCGAGCCGCCGAGCACGAACAGCACCGCGAGCGGGTACTGGTACACGCTCACCATCTGCCCGTAGATCGTCGTGAGCCCGAACGCGACGAACGGCCAGCCACCCCACCGTATCCAGCGCGGAATCGGGCCGCCCCGGCCGAACCTGCTCGCGAATTCGGTGAGCGCGCCCTCCGGACACAGCACGCCGCACCAGACACGGCCGAGCATCACCATCGACAGCAGCACGAACGGCCACCAGATGCCCCAGAACGTGAATTGCGCGATCAGCGTGAGGTTGCTCCACAGGTGCGCGGAGTCGTCCGGCAGAGGCAACACCGCCGGCACGATGATCAGGAACGCATAGACGGCGACGACGGCCCACTGGATGCCGCGGATCAGCGCGCCGTGGCGCTGCATCCACTGGCCCGCCTGCGCGAGCCAGCCTGGTCTTGCGCCGGCGACGGTACTCATGCGGCGCGCCCCGCGGCTGCGGCCGGGCGGCGGCTCGCACGCTTCATCAACAGCCAGACCACCGCCCAGTACACCGCGTACGCAACCAGGTTGGTCAGTGCCGGGTGCGCGCGATAACCGGTCAGCGTCGCGACGAGCGAGCCGAACGTGCCCGAATCATCGAGGATCGCGGACGTGTCCCACACCTGCGAAATGCCGAGCGGCAGGATTTCCTTGTCGATCAGCTTGTCGACGCCGGTCTGGAACAGGCCTGCGCCGAGGAACAGCAGCATCACTTCGGTGACGCGGAAGAAGTGCCGCCACGAGAAGTACTTGCCGCCGAGCTGCAGCAGATAGAACGTGAAAAATGCAAGGCCGAGGCCGATCACGACCGCGAGCATCTGGCTGCCGTCGACGTGGCCCGACTGGCCGAAACCGAGACCGTACAGGAAGATCACCGTCTCGCTGCCCTCGCGCGCGATCGCAAGCGCGACCAGCACCGCGACGCCCCACCAGTTCGAATCGCGCGTGCTCTGCTGAAGCGATTGCTCCATGTCGCGCTTCAGCGTGCGGCCGTGCCGGCGCATCCACAGCACCATCTGCACGATCAGCACGCATGCGATCAGCACCATCGCAGTCTGGAAGTAGTCCTGCGCGTCACCGGACAGCACTTCGGTGAAACCGACCAGCGCGGCGCCGAGGCCCACGGCCATCAGCAAGCCGACACCGACGCCGGCCCACAGGAAAGGCAGGCCGCGGCGTGCGTCGTCGTCGCCGTTTTTCAGCCATGCATAGAGAATGCCGACGACGAGCAGCGCTTCGACGCTCTCCCGCCAGACGATGAACAAGATCTGACCCATCGATACCTCCTGACGCGCAGAACACCGGGCAGGTGAGCCTGCGCGCAGATAAAACGTGTTACTTCGCGACGATCACGCCCTGCGCCTGCTGGTGGAAATCGTCGAAAAACTTGTATTCGCCCGGCGACAGCGGCGCGACGACCACGAACGAATCGGCACCCGGGGCGAGCACCTTCTCCTTGCGCAGCTGGACGCTCTCGAATTCGGCTGCGCCCTTGCCGGTGTTCCTGATCTCGATCTTGAAGCGCTGGCCGGCCGGCACTTCGATGCGGGCGGGATTGAGCTTGCCGTCCGTCATTTCGAGCTTGAACGTCGGCAGATCGGCAGCGTATGCTGCGCCGGCAAGCCACAACGCAGCGGCTGCGGCAACGATTTTCTGGGGAATTTTCATTCTGGTTTCTCTACGCCGACGGCGCGCCGAAGCACGCCGTCCGTGATGCCGCCGATCAGTAACCGCCCTTCTTGCCGATACCGGCGAACGGGAAGTCGTACTCGAGGGTAATGGGCTTGAACCATGCGCCCACGCCCGTTTCCTTGTCGATGTGACGACCGAACGCCATGTGGCCCGTCTGCATCGGCGGCTTGACGACCATCGTCAGGTGATACTTGCCCGGGCCGTTCAGCTTCACGTTGTCGCCGTAATGCGGGCCGTCGCTCGCGACCATGCCCATCAGGTCGCCTTCAGCCTTCCACTTCGTGTCGCCCTGCTTCGTCAGCTTGTACGTGACCTGCAGGTACGGCATCCAGTCTCCTTCCGCGAAACCCGTCGGGTTGTTCTTGACCGCGTGGATGTCGGCCTCGAGGTGGATGTCGGAATCCGACGCCTTGCGCATCATTCCTTCCGGGTCCATCGTGATCGGCTGCAGGTACACCGCGCCGATTTCCATGCCGCCCTGGATCTGCTGCTTGCCGATCGGATATTCGGCCGCCGAGGCCGACATCGCGGCAAGCGCCGCCGCTACCGCAACCGTCGTGCGGATGAACGAAGAACCCAACATGGACACTCCTTGTTATTTGATCTGGAACCATGCGGACCGACCGCCAGGCCCGCCCGCCGAAAACACTAACGCGACGAATAACGTTAATGCGAACAATTCTCAATAATTGCGAAGTTTAGCACCGAACCTGTTCCGGAACAAACGACGAGCCATGTAAACCCCTGATCCGACAAGGCTTACAGGCTCGTTACCGCAAGGTTTCTGTGACGTATGGAAAGATTTACCGGCCGCCGTTGACGTGATCGCCGACGTTCGCGCCGAACACACGCTCACGCAGCAGCGCAAGCTGGTCGCGGGTCGCGGCAGCCTTCTCGAACTCGAGGTTCTTCGCGTAGTCGGCCATCTGCTTCTCGAGGCGCTTGATTTCCTTGGCGAGCTGCTTTTCCGACATGTCCTCGAACTTCGCACGCTGCTGGGCTTCCTTTAGCTCGGCGCGTGCCTCGTCCGCGTTGTAGACGCCGTCGATGATGTCCTTGATGCGCTTCACGACACCGCGCGGCGTGATGCCCATCTGCTCGTTGTAGGCAATCTGCTTCGCGCGGCGCCGCTCGGTCTCGCCGATCGCGCGCTTCATCGACTCGGTCATGTTGTCCGCGTAGAGGATCGCCTTGCCGTTCACGTTCCGTGCGGCCCGGCCGATCGTCTGGATCAGCGAGCGCTCCGCGCGCAGGAAACCTTCCTTGTCCGCGTCGAGGATCGCGACCAGCGACACCTCGGGAATGTCGAGCCCTTCGCGCAGCAGGTTGATCCCGACCAGCACGTCGAACGTGCCGAGCCGCAGGTCGCGGATGATTTCGACGCGCTCGACCGTGTCGATGTCGCTGTGCAGGTAACGCACCTTGACCCCATGGTCGGCCAGGAACTCGGTGAGCTGTTCGGCCATGCGCTTCGTCAGCACGGTGATCAGCACGCGCTCCTCGGCCTTCACGCGCGCGTTGATCTCGGCGAGCACGTCGTCGACCTGCGAGCTCGCCGGCCGCACTTCGATTTCCGGATCGACGAGCCCCGTCGGCCGCACGACCTGTTCCGCGATCTGCCCGGTCACGCGCTTCTCGTAGTCGGCGGGCGTGGCCGACACGAACACGACCTGGCGCATCTTGCGCTCGAACTCGGGGAACTTGAGCGGCCGGTTGTCCAGCGCCGACGGCAGCCGGAACCCGTAGTTGACGAGGTTTTCCTTGCGTGCGCGGTCGCCGTTGTACATGCCGTTCAACTGGCCGATCAGCACGTGCGATTCGTCGAGCAGCATCAGCGCGTCGGGCGGCAGGTAGTCGACGAGCGTCGGCGGCGGATCGCCGGGCGCCGCCCCCGAGAAATGCCGCGAGTAGTTCTCGATGCCCTTGCAGAAGCCGAGCTCCTGCAGCATCTCGAGATCGAAACGCGTACGCTGTTCGAGGCGCTGCGCCTCGACGAGCTTGCCGTCGCGGTGAAAGAACTCGAGCCGCTCGCGCAGTTCGTCCTTGATCGTCTCGACCGCGCGCATCACGGTATCGCGCGGCGTCACGTAGTGCGACGACGGATACACGGTGAAGCGCGGAATCTTCTGCCGCACGCGGCCGGTCAGCGGGTCGAACAGCTGCAGCGTCTCGACCTCGTCGTCGAACAGCTCGACGCGCACGGCCAGTTCGGCGTGCTCGGCCGGGAAGATGTCGATCGTGTCGCCGCGCACGCGGAACGTGCCGCGCTGGAAATCCTGCTCGTTGCGCGTGTACTGCATCGCGATCAGCCGCGCGATCACGTCGCGCTGGCCGAGCTTGTCGCCGGCGCGCAGCGTCAGGATCATCTGGTGGTATTCGGACGGATTGCCGATACCGTAGATCGCCGACACCGTCGCGACGATCACGACGTCGCGGCGCTCCATCAGGCTCTTCGTCGCCGACAGCCGCATCTGCTCGATGTGCTCGTTGATCGACGAGTCCTTCTCGATGAACAGGTCGCGCTGCGGCACGTAGGCCTCAGGCTGGTAATAGTCGTAGTAAGAGACGAAATACTCGACCGCGTTGCGCGGGAAGAACTCCCGGAATTCCGAGTAGAGTTGCGCGGCAAGCGTCTTGTTCGGCGCGAACACGATCGCCGGGCGGCCGAGCCGCGCGATCGTGTTCGCCATCGTGAAGGTCTTGCCCGAGCCCGTCACGCCGAGCAGCGTCTGGAACGACAGGCCGTCCTCGACCCCTTCGACGAGCGTGTCGATCGCGGTCGGCTGGTCGCCTGCGGGCGGATACGGTTGGTACAGCTGGAACGGCGACCCTTCGAAGGTCACGAATTTCGATTCGTCGAGCGCGTCGCCGGTTTCGGCATGATGTTCGGACATGGAATGCGGCCGGAGCGAGGGCAAAAGAATCATTCTAGCGCTTCGCGGCCGGGCGAACTGCTGTCGGCTCCTGACGCGCGACGACCGCCGGGAACCGCGATTCCCGGCCGAATTTCGCCGCCGAAACGCCGCCCCCGGCAGCGCGAATTCGCTACAATGTCAGGCTGCTGCGCTTTCCGGCGTCGTGCCTGCCCGCGCGCGGTCCCCGCGCCCGCCGCCCCGCCCGTTGAAAGCCTGACCCTCTTTTCACTACTGCCGAATCATCATGTCGCTCTTCTCTGCTGTCCAGCTTGCTCCCCGCGACCCGATCCTGGGCCTGAACGAAGCCTTCAACGCCGATGCGCGTCCGACCAAGGTCAACCTCGGCGTCGGTGTGTATACGAACGAAGAAGGCAAGATCCCGCTGCTGCGCGCGGTTCGCGAAGCAGAGAAGGCGCGGGTTGAAGCGGGCCTGCCGCGCGGCTACCTGCCGATCGACGGCATCGCCGCCTACGATGCGGCCGTGCAGAAGCTGCTGCTCGGCAACGATTCGCCGCTGATCGCAGCGGGCCGCGTGGTCACGGCCCAGGCACTGGGCGGCACGGGCGCGCTGAAGATCGGCGCCGATTTCCTGCGCACCGTGAACCCGAACGTGAAGGTCGCGATCAGCGATCCGAGCTGGGAAAACCACCGCGCGCTGTTCGAAGCAGCCGGCTTCGAAGTCGTTGCGTACCCGTATTACGACGCTGCCACCAACGGCGTGAACTTCGAAGGCATGCTGTCGGCGCTGAACGGCTACGAAGCCGGCACGGTCGTCGTGCTGCACGCGTGCTGCCACAACCCGACCGGCGTGGACCTGACCGAAGCGCAATGGCGGCAGGTCGTCGACGTCGTGAAGGCGCGCAACCTCGTGCCGTTCCTCGACATGGCCTACCAGGGCTTCGGCGAGAACATCGATGCCGACGCTGCGGCCGTGCGCCTGTTTGCCGCCGCCGACCTGAACGCATTCGTGTCGTCGTCGTTCTCGAAGTCGTTCTCGCTGTACGGCGAACGCGTCGGCGCACTGTCGATCATCACGTCGAGCAAGGAAGAAGCGACGCGCGTGCTGTCGCAACTGAAGCGCGTGATCCGCACGAACTACTCGAACCCGCCGACCCATGGCGGCGCCGTGGTCGCAGCGGTGCTCGCATCGCCGGAACTGCACGCTTCGTGGGTGCAGGAACTCGGTGAAATGCGCGACCGCATCCGCGCGATGCGCAACGGTCTCGTCGAGCGCCTGAAGGCAAGCGGCGTCGATCGCGACTTCAGCTTCATCAATGCGCAGCGCGGGATGTTCTCGTATTCGGGCCTGACCTCGGCGCAAGTCGATCGTCTGCGCGACGAGTTCGGCATCTACGCGGTCGGCACGGGCCGGATCTGCGTCGCCGCGCTGAACACGCGCAACCTCGACGTCGTCGCCAACGCGGTCGCGGCCGTCCTGAAGTAATTCGCCGGCACGCAAGACGGCATCTTTCGGTGCCGTCCCGCCGACGTGAAAAACGCGCTCCACGGAGCGCGTTTTCTTTTGCGGCTTACTGCATGAACCAGCCGTGGCTGACCACGACCGACTGGCCCGTGAGCGCGGCGCTCGGGAAGGCCGACAGGAACAGCACCGTCTGCGCGACGTCCTGCACCGTCGTGAACACGCCGTCGACCGTATTGCCGAGCATCACCTTCTTCACCACTTCCTCTTCGCTGATCCCGAGCTCCTTCGCCTGCTCCGGAATCTGCTTGTCGACCAGCGGCGTGCGCACGAAGCCCGGACACACGACGTGCGAGCGCACGTTGTGCTTCGCGCCTTCCTTCGCCAGCACGCGGGCCAGGCCGAGCAGCCCGTGCTTGGCCGTCACGTACGCCGACTTCAGCGGCGACGCTTCGTGCGAATGCACCGAACCCATGTAGATCACGACACCGCCGCGATCGTCCTTGTACATGTGCTTGAGCGCGGCCTTGGTCGTCAGGAACGCACCGTCGACGTGGATCGCCTGCATCTTCTTCCAGTCGGAGAACGCGTAGTTCTCGATCGGGTTGACGATCTGGATGCCCGCGTTCGACACGAGGATGTCGACCGAGCCGAACGTTTCGGCCACCTTGTCGATACCGCTGTTCACGGCGTCCTCGTTCGTCACGTCCATCGCGACGCCGATCGCCTTGCCGCCCGCCTTGACGATCTCGTCGGCAACGGCGTTCGCGCCGTCCTGGTTCAGGTCGGCGATCGCGACGGCCGCGCCCGCTTTCGCGAGCTCGAGTGCGATTTCCTTGCCGATGCCGCTCGCGGCGCCCGTCACCACCGCCACCTTGCCGCTCAAATCCGCTGCCATGCACGTCTCCTTCGATCTTGGGTCAATAAAGCGCCGGTCCGCCGCGCGGGTGCGCGATCGTCGGCGGGCCAGCCGCCATTGTGCACGATCGGCCCCGCCGTTCGCGCGCAAAACGTCTAAGCTTAAGGTCGGTTCTGTCACGCGGGAGATTCGCATGCACTATCGACGGCTAGGCCGCTCCGGCCTGCAGATCAGCGAGCTTTCGCTCGGTTCGTGGGTGACGTACGGCAACCAGGTCGACCAGCGGGCCGCGCGCGAATGCCTTGCCGCGGCACGCGACGCAGGCGTCAATTTCTTCGACAACGCCGAGGTCTACGCCGGCGGCAAATCCGAGGAAATCATGGGTCACGCGCTCAAGTCGCTCGACTGGCCGCGTGTCAGCTATATCGTGTCCACCAAGTTCTTCTGGGGGCTCGCCGAAGCGCCGAACCAGTATCACACGCTGAACCGGAAATACCTGCTGAACGCCATCGACGACTCACTGCGCCGGCTGCAACTCGACTACGTCGATCTCGTCTATTGCCATCGCCCCGATCCGAACACCCCGATCGAGGAAACTGTCTGGGCAATGAGCGACATGATCGTGCGCGGCAAGGCGCTGTACTGGGGCACGTCGGAATGGAGCGCCGACGAAATCCGCGCTGCCTGCGAGATCGCCGAACGGCATCACCTGCACAAGCCGGTTGTCGAGCAGCCGCAGTACAACCTGTTCCACCGCACGCGTGTCGAACGGGAATATGCACGGCTCTACGACGACTACGGTCTCGGCCTCACGACCTGGAGCCCGCTGGCATCGGGCCTGCTCACCGGCAAGTACCGTAACGGCGTACCGCCCGGCAGCCGCGCGCAGTTACAGGGTTACGACTGGATGCGCGAGAGGCTGATCGACCCGGCCCGCAACGATATCGTCGAAAGGCTTGGCAGTGTCGCCGCGGAGCTCGGCTGCAGCACCGGCCAGCTCGCGATCGCGTGGGTGCTCGCGAATCCGCACGTGAGCTCGGTCATCACGGGCGCGTCGCGGATCGAGCAGATCGGCGACAACATGCGCGCGCTCGACGTCGTGGCAAAGCTGACGCCGGACGTCCTGCAGCGCATCGAGGATCTGGTCGGCAACGCGTACGAATAGCAGGAGACCGTCGGCCACTCGCGTACAATACGCAGCCCGCATCGACGCCCGCCTCGCCAGCAGCGCCTGGCCGACAGCACCTGGTCGGCGGTACCCGATCAACAGGTTTTCATCGATTCAACTTTCGTTTCAGGCAGCCCGCCATGCTCAGTTATCGTCACGGTTTTCACGCAGGCAACCACGCGGACGTGCTCAAGCACGCCGTCGTCGTCCAGCTGCTGCGCTACCTGAACAAGAAAGACAAGTCGTACTGGTACATCGACACGCATGCAGGTGCCGGCGTGTACTCGCTGCGCGACGGTTACGCGGCAAAGACGTCGGAATTCGACACCGGCATCGGTCGCCTGTGGAATGACAAGAATCTGCCGCCGGTGCTGGCCGAGTACCTCGACGAAGTACGGGCACTGAACGACGACGGCGAATTGCGCTACTACCCCGGCTCGCCGTATCTCGCCTGGCGGCTGATGCGCGAGCAGGACCGCATGCGACTGTTCGAAATGCACACGACGGAAATCGACGTGCTGCGCCACAATTTCCGCGATGCGGGGCGACGCGCGATGATCTTTGCCGGAGACGGCTTCGAAGGCATCAAGGCGCTGCTGCCGCCACCGCCGCGACGTGCACTCGTGCTGATCGACCCGTCCTACGAGGACAAGAAGGATTACGCGCGCACGGTGACTTGCGTGACGGAGTGTCTGAAGCGTTTCGCGACGGGCTGCTATGCCGTCTGGTATCCGCAGGTGACCCGGACGGAATCGCAGCGTTTTCCCGAGCAGTTGAAGCGTCTGCAACCGAACAACTGGCTGCACCTGACACTGACGGTGTCGAATCCGCCCGCTGACGGACTCGGTCTCTACGGCAGCGGGATGTTCATCCTGAATCCGCCTTTTACCCTCGCCGCGAATATGAGGGAAACGCTGCCCTACCTGGTCGAAACGCTGGGGCAAGATGGCGGCGCCCGGTGCGAGATCGAGCACCGGAGCAACTGAGCGACGCGCCGACCGGCTACGGCTGGCGCGGCTGGGGTTGCGGCAACGGGAGTGGTTGACCGGCAGGCGGCGCACTCCATCCCGGAACGTTGATGTACGGCGCGACGAACACCGGAATCGACGAATTCGGCGCTTGCTCGGCCGGCGTCCGCATTCTCGCGGGCTCGACGATCGGTTCGCGCGACAACGGCGCGGTCTGCAAGATGAGTCCGCCCTTGCCATCCTGGATGCCGCGTTGCGTATCGAGAATCAGCGGCTGCGAGGCCGTCGCGGCAAAACCGGCCAGTGCGTGAATGAACAACGCGCCGGCCAGACCAACGCGCGCAAGTGATACTCCGTACCCATCAGCGATACGCAAGCGCATGATTTTGCCCTTCAGGTTGTAAAACAGGCCCATACCATAACGCCATGCGGCCGGCTTCACCAGATACATCGCACAAAAAACAAAGCCCCGTCAATACGGGGCTTGCTTTATGTCCGGCGCAATCGGCGCCTGATGGCGACTCCGATTACAGCGAGTAGCCGTTGGTTTCGAGCGAGCGGATGCGGCTCTCGAGCTGGACGATGTCCGACGACGTGGCAAGGTAAGCCTCGCGGCGTTCACGTTCTGCGGATTCGAACCAGTTGCTCAGCTTTTCGACGATGTAGGCGATCATGACGTTCTCCAAGGAAGGGGGGACCCCTGGTGAATCGGAATTCAGGGATTTCCCGTATAGGGTTATCCCGAATTATAACGATGCCGCACCAAGATGCTAGTGAAATGGTTGCATGCCAGCCATTCCAAATTGGAATGATTCGCAAGGGATATGACGCAACCCGTTGATTTCATTGAAATTGCAACATCTCCCCTGCTCGCCCCCTTGAGGCCATGCACTATTCTGGTTCGGAAACGGGGGCAGCAAGGCGCGCCAAAATCGGGCATTCGGGCCGATCGTCGCCACTGCAGTGCGCGGCCAGGTCAACCAGCGTATTGCGCATGTCGCTCAACTCCGCGATGCGCTTGTCGAGTTCGGCCACGTGCTCGAGCGCAATCGACTTCACTTCTGAGCTCGCGCGGGAACGATCTTGCCAGAGCGTCAGCAGCCTGCGGATGTCCTCGACGAGAAAACCAAGGCGTCTGGCCTGACGGATGAAGCGCAGGATGTGAATTTCGTCCGCGCCGTAGATCCGGTAGCCGGAGTCGCTCCGCTTGGCCGGTATGAGAAGACCGACCTGCTCGTAATAGCGGATCATTTTTGCGCTGACTCCGGATTCGCGCGACGCGTCGCCGATATTCATTCCACACCCTCTCGTCGAGTACGCGTTTCGATTCGCGAAGCACCGCCCTGTGTGTTCCCGGCGGCATCCTGATCGTATCAAATCATGCCGGTTCGTTCCGGGCAGGGGCCGCTCCATGGACGTTAGAGGGGGCACCGTGCCATTTCCGTCACTGGAAATGCAAAAACCCCCGCCTGATCGGGCGGGGGTTTCTGGCTTAGGGAGCCTGACGATTACCTACTTTCACACGGGAATCCGCACTATCATCGGCGTAGAGTCGTTTCACGGTCCTGTTCGGGATGGGAAGGGGTGGGACCGACTCGCTATGGTCATCAGGCAAAGAGGGTTGTTGTGCTGGCTTCGCAGCACAACCAATCTTGGAAGAAGCAGTAATTGAGGTTGTGAGCTGTATCTCACACATACGCGGCACTTCAACCGCAGTACGTCGAGTGCCTCGCACTCGACGCTCGATATCCGTAAGCGCTGAAGCGCTAACGGCTATCGAGACAGCCTTGTTATAGGATCAAGCCTTACGGGCAATTAGTATCAGTTAGCTGAACGCATTACTGCGCTTACACACCTGACCTATCAACGTCCTGGTCTCGAACGACCCTTCAAGGGGATCTAGTCCCCAGGGATATCTCATCTTAAGGCGAGTTTCCCGCTTAGATGCTTTCAGCGGTTATCTCTTCCGAACATAGCTACCCGGCGATGCGACTGGCGTCACAACCGGTACACCAGAGGTTCGTCCACTCCGGTCCTCTCGTACTAGGAGCAGCCCCCTTCAAATATCCAACGCCCACGGCAGATAGGGACCAAACTGTCTCACGACGTTTTAAACCCAGCTCACGTACCTCTTTAAATGGCGAACAGCCATACCCTTGGGACCGGCTACAGCCCCAGGATGAGATGAGCCGACATCGAGGTGCCAAACACCGCCGTCGATATGAACTCTTGGGCGGTATCAGCCTGTTATCCCCAGAGTACCTTTTATCCGTTGAGCGATGGCCCTTCCATACAGAACCACCGGATCACTATGACCTGCTTTCGCACCTGCTCGACTTGTCGGTCTCGCAGTTAAGCACGCTTATGCCATTGCACTATCAGCACGATTTCCGACCGTACCTAGCGTACCTTCGTACTCCTCCGTTACGCTTTGGGAGGAGACCGCCCCAGTCAAACTGCCTACCATGCACTGTCCCCGACCCGGATCACGGGCCAAGGTTAGAACCTCAAACAAACCAGGGTGGTATTTCAAGGACGGCTCCACCGAAACTGGCGTTCCGGTTTCATAGCCTCCCACCTATCCTACACAGATCGGTTCAAAGTCCAATGCAAAGCTACAGTAAAGGTTCATGGGGTCTTTCCGTCTAGCCGCGGGTAGATTGCATCATCACAAACACTTCAACTTCGCTGAGTCTCGGGAGGAGACAGTGTGGCCATCGTTACGCCATTCGTGCAGGTCGGAACTTACCCGACAAGGAATTTCGCTACCTTAGGACCGTTATAGTTACGGCCGCCGTTTACCGGGACTTCAATCAAGAGCTTGCACCCCATCATTTAATCTTCCGGCACCGGGCAGGCGTCACACCCTATACGTCCACTTTCGTGTTTGCAGAGTGCTGTGTTTTTATTAAACAGTCGCAGCCACCAGTTTATTGCAACCCCTTCACCCTCCTGGCGCAGGCCAGTCAAGCTACAAGGGCGTACCTTATCCCGAAGTTACGGTACCAATTTGCCGAGTTCCTTCTCCCGAGTTCTCTCAAGCGCCTTAGAATACTCATCTCGCCCACCTGTGTCGGTTTGCGGTACGGTCATCGTTAGACTGAAGCTTAGAGGCTTTTCTTGGAACCACTTCCAATTGCTTCGCTCCCGAAGGAGCTCGCGCCACACCCTTGAATCCTGCGCCCGGATTTGCCTAAGCGCCTTCTCCAATGCAGCGACCGGGACTTCCAACACCCGGACAACCTTCCGCGATCCGTCCCCCCATCGCATCTAACGACGGTGCAGGAATATTGACCTGCTTCCCATCAGCTACGCATTTCTGCCTCGCCTTAGGGGCCGACTCACCCTACGCCGATGAACGTTGCGTAGGAAACCTTGGGCTTACGGCGAGGGGGCCTTTCACCCCCTTTATCGCTACTCATGTCAGCATTCGCACTTCCGATACCTCCAGCACCCTTTACAAGGCACCTTCGCAGGCTTACGGAACGCTCTCCTACCATGCGTGCAAGCACGCATCCGCAGCTTCGGTATATAGCTTAGCCCCGTTACATCTTCCGCGCAGGACGACTCGATCAGTGAGCTATTACGCTTTCTTTAAAGGGTGGCTGCTTCTAAGCCAACCTCCTGACTGTTTTAGCCTTCCCACTTCGTTTCCCACTTAGCTATATTTGGGGACCTTAGCTGGCGGTCTGGGTTGTTTCCCTCTTGACACCGGACGTTAGCACCCGATGTCTGTCTCCCGTGATTGCACTCTTCGGTATTCGGAGTTTGCTATGGCGGGGTAATCTGCAATAGACCCCCCAACCATGACAGTGCTCTACCCCCGAAGGTGAGACACGAGGCACTACCTAAATAGTTTTCGGAGAGAACCAGCTATTTCCAGGTTTGTTTAGCCTTTCACCCCTATCCACAGCTCATCCCCTAACTTTTCAACGTTAGTGGGTTCGGACCTCCAGTACGTGTTACCGCACCTTCATCCTGGCCATGGATAGATCACCTGGTTTCGGGTCTACGCCCAGCAACTGAACGCCCTATTCGGACTCGCTTTCGCTACGCCTGCCCTATACGGTTAAGCTTGCTACTGAACGTAAGTCGCTGACCCATTATACAAAAGGTACGCCGTCACCCCTTACGAGGCTCCGACTGTTTGTATGCATGCGGTTTCAGGATCTATTTCACTCCCCTCCCGGGGTTCTTTTCGCCTTTCCCTCACGGTACTGGTTCACTATCGGTCGATCACGAGTATTTAGCCTTGGAGGATGGTCCCCCCATCTTCAGACAGGATTTCACGTGTCCCGCCCTACTTGTCGCACACCTAGTTCTTTCATACTGTTTTCGCCTACAGGGCTATCACCTGCTATGGCCGCACTTTCCAGAGCGTTCGGCTAACAATACAAATAAAGAGTGCAAGGCTCATCCCATTTCGCTCGCCACTACTTTGGGAATCTCGGTTGATTTCTTTTCCTGCGGTTACTTAGATGTTTCAGTTCACCGCGTTCGCTTCGCATGGCCTATGTATTCAGCCATGGATACTCCAAAAGGAGTGGGTTTCCCCATTCGGACATCTACGGATCAAAGCTTGTTTGCCAGCTCCCCGTAGCTTTTCGCAGGCTACCGCGTCCTTCATCGCCTGTGATCGCCAAGGCATCCACCACATGCACTTGTTCGCTTGACCCTATAACGAGTCTGTCTCATCGACAGTCGCTACAGGTTGAGTTCTCGCGTTGTGCCGTATTCCAAATTGAGCCGAACATGAAGTTCGAATCATCTTGAGATACATCGATACAATCACAACCCGGATAGTTTCCACGTCCATCTCAAGACGCTTCCGCTATCCAAATTACTTACTTCTTCCAGATTGTTAAAGAACGACAGCCGATACTTACTACGTATCACTCTGACTGGCTCAATCGCCAATGCAAAATTCTCGGTTCGCTTTCGAACCAAGCACTTCGCATTGAAGATTGTGGTGGAGGCAGACGGGATCGAACCGACGACCCCCTGCTTGCAAAGCAGGTGCTCTCCCAGCTGAGCTATGCCCCCATGTGTACAGATTTGCCTCAGGTGTACTAACGCCAGACAATGGTGGGTCTGGTTGGATTCGAACCAACGACCCCCGCCTTATCAAGACGGTGCTCTAACCGACTGAGCTACAGACCCCTGAGTCTGTCTCTAATTTACAGCCGATAAGCGTGAGCGCTCAACTTTGCGAGAAGCTCTGGAAAGGAGGTGATCCAGCCGCACCTTCCGATACGGCTACCTTGTTACGACTTCACCCCAGTCATGAATCCTACCGTGGTGACCGTCCTCCTTGCGGTTAGACTAGCCACTTCTGGTAAAACCCACTCCCATGGTGTGACGGGCGGTGTGTACAAGACCCGGGAACGTATTCACCGCGGCATGCTGATCCGCGATTACTAGCGATTCCAGCTTCATGCACTCGAGTTGCAGAGTGCAATCCGGACTACGATCGGTTTTCTGGGATTAGCTCCCCCTCGCGGGTTGGCGACCCTCTGTTCCGACCATTGTATGACGTGTGAAGCCCTACCCATAAGGGCCATGAGGACTTGACGTCATCCCCACCTTCCTCCGGTTTGTCACCGGCAGTCTCCTTAGAGTGCTCTTGCGTAGCAACTAAGGACAAGGGTTGCGCTCGTTGCGGGACTTAACCCAACATCTCACGACACGAGCTGACGACAGCCATGCAGCACCTGTGCGCCGGTTCTCTTTCGAGCACTCCCGAATCTCTTCAGGATTCCGACCATGTCAAGGGTAGGTAAGGTTTTTCGCGTTGCATCGAATTAATCCACATCATCCACCGCTTGTGCGGGTCCCCGTCAATTCCTTTGAGTTTTAATCTTGCGACCGTACTCCCCAGGCGGTCAACTTCACGCGTTAGCTACGTTACTAAGGAAATGAATCCCCAACAACTAGTTGACATCGTTTAGGGCGTGGACTACCAGG
The DNA here is from genome assembly GCF_001718835.1 of Burkholderia cepacia. Classification (NCBI taxonomy): domain Bacteria; kingdom Pseudomonadati; phylum Pseudomonadota; class Betaproteobacteria; order Burkholderiales; family Burkholderiaceae; genus Burkholderia; species Burkholderia cepacia. The sequence continues at coordinate 2,684,470 of NZ_CP013443.1, forward strand.
GTATCTAATCCTGTTTGCTCCCCACGCTTTCGTGCATGAGCGTCAGTATTGGCCCAGGGGGCTGCCTTCGCCATCGGTATTCCTCCACATCTCTACGCATTTCACTGCTACACGTGGAATTCTACCCCCCTCTGCCATACTCTAGCCCGCCAGTCACCAATGCAGTTCCCAGGTTGAGCCCGGGGATTTCACATCGGTCTTAGCGAACCGCCTGCGCACGCTTTACGCCCAGTAATTCCGATTAACGCTCGCACCCTACGTATTACCGCGGCTGCTGGCACGTAGTTAGCCGGTGCTTATTCTTCCGGTACCGTCATCCCCCGATCGTATTAGGACCAGGGATTTCTTTCCGGACAAAAGTGCTTTACAACCCGAAGGCCTTCTTCACACACGCGGCATTGCTGGATCAGGGTTGCCCCCATTGTCCAAAATTCCCCACTGCTGCCTCCCGTAGGAGTCTGGGCCGTGTCTCAGTCCCAGTGTGGCTGGTCGTCCTCTCAGACCAGCTACTGATCGTCGCCTTGGTAGGCCTTTACCCCACCAACTAGCTAATCAGCCATCGGCCAACCCTATAGCGCGAGGCCCGAAGGTCCCCCGCTTTCATCCGTGGATCGTATGCGGTATTAATCCGGCTTTCGCCGGGCTATCCCCCACTACAGGACATGTTCCGATGTATTACTCACCCGTTCGCCACTCGCCACCAGGTGCAAGCACCCGTGCTGCCGTTCGACTTGCATGTGTAAGGCATGCCGCCAGCGTTCAATCTGAGCCAGGATCAAACTCTTCAGTTCAAACCTGTTACTGTTTTCGGTTCCGTAGAACCGGTCGCTCACTCAAAGCTGACAGGTAAATGAATTACTTCATAAACCTGACTTACTTTAGTGTGAGACTCTTGATACTTTCGCTATCTGATCCGAGGATCAGCTCGCTGTCATCAAGCGCCCACACTTATCGGCTGTTAATTTTTAAAGAGCAATCTGCGAGGAACTTCGTGTTTCTCAGCAGCGCTGCGTTTTCAGCAGCAGAGAAGCGAGATTATGAACCGTGTTTCGCAGCTCGTCAACAACTTTTTTACAAACTTCGTTGCGACTGCGGGGTTCATCTGCCTTCCCCCTTCCGCGCCGCGTTTCCGTTAGCGCGAAAGAGGCGTGATTCTAAGCACCTCCCACGTTCCGCGCAAGGGGTTCGAAGCGGTTTTTTACATAGTCCCTGATTCGGGCACACTCGATGCCGCAGCGCGAGACCGCTTACTGTGCGCAGAACGGACTAGAATGTGAGGTTCTTCGCCTCTTTCTATATACGTCTTTAATATGCGCCAGCGAATCGCCAAACGCCTCCCCCCCGATGCCGACAAACTGGTCGGTCTGTCGCTTGCGCTCTTCGCGTCGGGCAGCCGCATCGAGGATCGCTTCTGGGAAGCGAAGCTCGACGCGCTGCTCGCCAAGATTGTCCGCAACGGCAACCAGACCACGCTCGACGCAGCGCTCGACCATCTTCAGCAAAATCATCCCGACGCCTATGGTGCGCTCGCTGACATGGCCGAGACGCACAGCGAGTCGATGGTGATCGAGCACGACGGCCAACCGTTCGACGCGCTGCTGGTCGCCGTCCCGGTTCTCGCATGGACGCGCTACATGATCCCGTCGGGTCCGCTGAAGACGGACACCGCCGAAGCCCTGCGCACGCACCTGCAGGCTCACGTCCTTGCGAACCGCACCCTCGTCGGCCTGGCACCGTTCCTTTACAGCATTGACCAGTTGCCGCGGCACCACGTCGAAACCTACCGGCTGGCCCAGCAGCTCGCGCATGCAGCGATCACCCAGCACGCGCCCAAACTCAGCTTCGGCGACCTGCCTGAAACCTCGCCGATCCTGGCCGACCCGCGCTTCCTGCTCGCCGTCGTCGCCGCGCCCGCCGGCGCGCCGCTGTTCCGGTGGCAAGAGGAAGAGCACGGCTCCCGGATCGAACGTGGCCAGTGCCTCGAGCAATGGACGGCCCAGGGCGGCCCGAACCTGTCGATCGCCCTGCCCGGCTGCGAATTCGAATGCCTGCTTCCGGACGCGTACTATTCCGCTTGCCGGGATGCGGACGAACGCGTGCGTCCGCACACGGTGCGAACCGCCATTCGTTATCTTTTCGACACACTTGGTGCAGCACCGCAAGAGCTGCGCGCGGTGGTCGCCGGCTTCGGCGAACGCCGGATCGACGAGTATCGCGTCGGCTTCACGCGGCGTGCCAGCAACGACGTAATCTACGGCGTCGTCTGGCCGCTCTACGGTCGTGAAAATGGGGACGTGGCGACCGATGACAGCGCGCTCGAAGGCGAAGCGCCGATCGAAGGACCGCTCGAGGAAATCGTGAGCCTGCTGAAGGAATGCGGCGTAACCGACGTCCGGCGGCACGCGGGCCGCTTCGAACCCGAATACTGCGACGACTGCGGCGTGCCGCTCTACGCAGATCCGCTCGGCGAAATCGTCCACGCGGAAATGCCGGAAGACGCGTCACCCGCCCAGCCGCACTTCCACTGAACCCGCCGCGTCTCCCGAACGGCCGGCTCGTCGAAAGCCGCTCCTGGTTGCCATCGGAGCGGCTTTTTTCTTGTCCTAAAAAAATTTCTGACTTTTCCTAAGCCTTTCAGCCAAGCAGACATCGTGTAAGGTCTTTGTCATGATCGAGCTCGAGACATGACACCAGCAGCTCGGTGCGACTTACAACCTTACGGAGGTCAGACTATGCGGTTCCTGATGCTCAATTCAGACGCCGAGCGGCGTGACGGACTGAAGGCTCTGTTGCGGCAGATCGACCGTCACGCCAGCATCAACGATGCGCCCGACAGTTTTCAGGCGCGCAGGCTGCTGCGCAACCAGCGTTTCGACCTCGTCGCGATCGACTGGCTCGACGTCGGCCGACTCAGCGAGCTTCAGGCGCTCTGCAGCGCGTGCTCGCCTTCGCCTGCCGCAGTCCTGATCGACGACGCCACGCCCGAAACCGTCCGCGGCCTCTTCAACTGCGGCGTCACCGGCGTGATCCCTCGCTCGACACGGCCGCACCTGATCGTCCGCGCATTCGAAATGGTGCTGCTCGGCGGCCACTACATCCCGCCGATCGCTCTCAACCTCCTGCCTTCGCTGCTCGTGACCCGTCACGAAGCGCACGTCCAGGAGCTCGCCGGGTCGATTCCCCGCCGTTCGGCCACCCGCGTGCTGTCGCCACGCCAAGCCCAGATCATGCGCTTCGTCCATATGGGCAGCACCAACAAGATGATCGCCCGTACGCTCGGCATCAGCGAAGGCACCGTCAAGATCCACCTCGCCAGCATCTTCCAGCAACTCGGTGCCGCCAACCGCGCCGCCGCGGTCGCGATCTACAACGGCTGGCTGTCGCCCCACCTCGAAGTCCTGTTGTCGAGCCGCGACGGCACGCGCCGGCCGGTGCTGGGCGAACGCGGGCCGGTGTCGCTGCGCGCCGTGCGCGACAAGCACGACAAACACAAGTACCCGTCGCCGGCTGCGAACGACGGCATGCAGAAGACGCTCCACGCCGCCGAACCGCCCGCCCGGTTCCGCCGCGATCGCTAGGGTTGACCGTATCGCGATCGCGACGGTCGACGTGCGAGCGAATTCCCATGTTTGATGTTCAACGAGTAATATGGACGCATGGGTTTTCTCTTCACACCGCTTCCGCTCTGGGTTGGCATCGGTGGCTGGATCGCCGCCGTGGCCCTGCTCGCGCTCGCGATCTGGAATCGTCCCTTCGTGCGCCTGCAGGACGCCACGCTCCAGCACGTGTGGCTTGCGCTCGTCACCGCCATTACGGTCCTCTGGGCCTCGAATGCGTGGCTCGAAGACGGCATCGTCATGCATCTGCTTGGCGCGACGCTGCTCGTCACACTGTTCGACTGGACACTCGCATTGATCGCGATGGGGGTCGTGACGGTAGTCGCCGCGATCATTTTCGACGCGCCCTGGCAGGGCATTGGCCTGACCTATCTGATCTACGGCGCATGGCCCGTCGCGGTATCGTCGTTGCTGCAGCGCGCCGCACTCGCATGGCTGCCGCACAATCTCGCGTCGTTCATCACCGGCCAGGGATTCCTGTCGCCGGCCATCGCGATCATCGCGGTCGCCGCTGCCGCGGCCGGAGTCCAGCTCGCGCTGGCGGACGGCACCGCCATCGTCATTCCGGCCGGCTATCTGCTGAACACCGCATTGCTCGCACTCGGCGAAGCGTGGTTCACCGGCATGGCGACGGCACTCATCGCCGTCTATCGCCCCGCATGGGTCACGACCTTCGACGTCCGGCGCTATCGCCTCGGCGGCCCGCGCGCGTAAGCGTGCGCCCGCGGCAACAATCTTGCGGGTTCTTGCGTCATCGCGCTGCTTCCCCGACGCGGGAGAGCACCACGTCTACAGTCACGCGACTTTTTTACGCTAAGATTGAACTCCGGTTCTTCATCGGGCATCTATACGTGCCCGATGTCTCATTCGCTCCTCACCAATAACCAGATGGACAGCTCTCCTGCGTCGCTCCGGATTTTCCGGGCGCTCGGCAAGCTGGCAGCCTGTATTGCGGGCCTGTCGCTTGCGCTTCCGACACCGGCATTCGCCGACCTGCTCGACCAGCGCTCCGAACTGATCAACAAATTCGTCAACGAAATGCATGCCGATCCGCTCGCCGCCGATTGTGCGGCGCACGGCAGCTTCATCGCGAGCACGTCGTCGGCGTTCGACCGCGTCGACTTCGCGCCGAACGCATTCGACAGCGGCAACGCGACGATCACGCCATGGAACGACTCGTTCGACCAGGGCAAGCAGCGCGTGAAGGTCGACAATATCGTCACTGTCGACGGACTCGGCATTCACAGCGACGGCAGCGCCCCGACGCCGCTGAAATTTCGATGCGGCTATGTCGGTCAGCAAATGCTCGCATTCAGCTGGAACGACCCGGTTCCACCGCTGAAGCCGCGTGCCGAACGGCCTGCGCCGTCGAAGAAGAGCGTCAAGGGCAAGTCGGCGAAGGGCAAGACCAAGGCGAAAGCGTCCGGACGCACCGCCAAGAAGGCTTCGGCAACGAAGCGATCCACGCCCCAGAAGAAGGCCGTGAAGAAGAAGTCAACGGCGAAGAAGTCCTGACACGACGGGACGACAACGGCAGACAAAAAAAGCCGGGACATCCAGTGATGCCCCGGCTTTTTCTTGCCCCGCCGAAAACGCGCTTACGCGAACGTGTCGACGTGCACCAGGATCGCCGCCAGCATCGCCGCGCCAAGCGCCGCGCTTCGCTCGCCGTTCCAGCCGACTCGCTCGTCCGGCAGGTTCGCGTTGTCCTTGAACGGCATCTCGAGCGTCAGCGACAGGCAGCCGAACTGGTGGCCGATGTACTTCGACGCGAGCTTGAGCGCGTCCTCCTTGTACTTGCTCGCCGCATAGCCGTGCTCGGTCTGGAAGTCGGGGCTCGCAACCTTGAACGCTTCGATGAATGCGGTCTGCTCCTTGCCCTGCTGCTCGGTAAAGCTCGGCAGCATTTCCGACCCGGCAACGAACACGTACGGCAGATCCTCGTCGCCGTGAATGTCGAAGAACATGTCGCAGCCGATCGCATGGATCGCATCGCGCACGGCCAGCACCTCGGGGCTGCGCTCGGCATCGGGCGCCATCCACTCGCGGTTCAGGTTCGCGCCCGCCGCATTGGTGCGCAGGTTGCCATGCACGCTGCCGTCGGGGTTCATGTTCGGGACGATGTGGAACGTCACGCGATCGTAGAGCTTGCGCGCGACCGGATCGCCGGCCCAGTCGCCCCATCCGGCCAGCCGCTTGACGAGACCTTCGACGAACCATTCGGCCATCGACTCGCCGGGATGCTGGCGCGCGATGATCCATACCTTCTTCTTCGGTACGCCGTCGGTCTCCGGCGTACCGAGCGTCAGCAACGACATCGGACGACCTTCAACCGTGCGACCGAGCTCGACGACGCTCGCCTGCGGCAACTGCTGGACCGCGCCGAGAAATGCCGCATGACGCTCTTCCGAGTACGGTTCGAAATACGCGTAGTAGATGCTGTCGAATTCCGGCGTATGGTCGATCGTCATCGTCTTGCCGTCGAACGTCGTCGGCACGCGGAACCAGTCGACCCGGTCATAGCTCGCCACGGCGCTGTAATTGCGCCAGCCCGACGGATACGCACATTCGGCGGCATTCTCGAACGTCATCACGCAGCGCTCGCCGCGCGCGCCCGTCAAGCGGTAGTAAAACCATTGCGCGAATTCCGAGCGGTTGTCACCGCGCACGCGCAATCGAATCGCATCGGGGCTGTCGCACGACACGACGTCGATTGCGCCCGCGTCGAAATTGCTGGTGATCGAAAGGGCCATCTGTCTCTCCTTGGGCGACCGGAACAGGCGGTGTAGCGCTTGCCCGGCCTCATTCAGGCGCCGGCCGTCTCGTGAACGGCCGGCAGGGGTCACTCGCCGACTCGCCGGCGATATACGTAAGTCGAATCGTTCGACGCAGCCTCATCGAACGCGTAGCCTTCAGTCGCGAATGCCTTCAGCGCCTTCGGGTCGGCAATCCGGTTCTCGACGATAAAACGCGCCATCAGGCCGCGCGCACGCTTCGCATGGAAGCTGATGATCTTGTAGCGGCCGCCCTTCCAGTCTTCGAACACCGGCGTGACGACGGGCGCGGCCAGCAGCTTCGGCTTGACCGACTTGAAGTATTCGGTCGATGCGCAGTTGACGAGCACGCGCGCCGCGCCGCTGCGCGTTTCGAGCTGCTCGTTCAGCGCCCGCGTGATGCGGTCGCCCCAGAACGCGTACAGATCCTTGCCGCGCGCGTTCGCGAAGCGCGTACCCATCTCGAGACGGTACGGCTGCAGCAGATCGAGCGGACGCAACAGCCCGTACAGCCCCGACAGCACGCGCACGTGCTGCTGCGCATAGTCGAGATCGGCGGACGACAGCGATTTGGCGTCGAATCCTTCATATACGTCGCCGTTGAATGCGAGCACGGCCTGCTTCGCGTTGGCCGGCGTAAAGGTCGGCGACCAGTCCGCATAACGCTGGAAATTCAGGCGCGCAAGCGGATCGGAGATATCCATCAGCGTCGCGATGTCCTGCGGCGAGAGCTTGCGCAGGCCGTCGATCAGCTCGGACGCGTCGTCGACGAATGCAGGCTTCGTGTAAGACTGGACGTGTGCGGGCGTATCGTAGTCGAGGGATTTGGCGGGAGAGAGAACGATTATCATAGAGGCTCGCTGGCACGCCGTGCCTTGCGGTCAGACGAAAACCACCGATTGTAACGAATGACCCGCTCTCCCGCCCCGCATGCCGCGCATCGCGTCGTGCTCGACTCGAATGTCTGGATCGACATCCTCGTATTCGACGACCCCGCTACGCGCCCGATCCGCGCCGCGCTCGAACGCGGTACGCTTGCCGCCGTGATCGACGGCCGCTGCCTGACCGAACTCGAGTATGTGCTCGACTATCCGCAGTTCCAGGCGCGCGCCGTCGACAAGGCGGCCGCGCTCGCGACCGTCGCCCGCCTGGCGAGCCTCGTCGAGCCGCCGGCCGTCGACGCCGACGCGCCGCCGCTGCCGAAGTGCAAGGACCGCGACGACCAGAAGTTTCTTGAACTCGCCCGCGCCGCCCAGGCCGAGTGGCTCGTGTCGAAAGACCGCGCGCTGCTGAAGCTCGCGAAGCGCACCGCGCGCGATTTCGGCTTCCGGATCGCGCAACCAGCCCCCTTTGCCGAGGCCTGCGCGCTCGACGCCACGCCGGCTTGACGCACGCAACACCACCCGATTTCGACCGTATCGATGAACGCTCCTTCAGACATGCCAACGACCCCCGTTTTCCCTTCGCGCCTGCCGAACGTCGGCACGACGATCTTCACGGTCATGAGCGCGCTTGCAGCAGAAAAAGGCGCCGTGAACCTCGGCCAGGGCTTTCCGGATTTCGACTGCGATCCGCGCATCGTCGATGCGGTTGCCGCCGCGATGCGCGACGGGCACAACCAGTATCCGCCGATGGCCGGTGTCGCGCCGCTGCGCGAGGCGATCGCGGACAAGATCGCGCAGGTCTACGGCCGGCGTTACGATCCGGCGACCGAAATCACCGTCACGGCCGGTGCGACGCAGGCACTGCTGACCGCGATCCTGTGCACGGTGCATCCGGGTGATGAAGTGATCGTCGTCGAACCGACCTACGACAGCTACCTGCCGTCGATCGAACTCGCGGGCGGCACACCTGTGTTCGTCACGCTGGAAGCACCCGACTACGCGATTCCGTTCGATCGTCTGGCGGCCGCAATCACGCCGAAAACGCGCATGATCCTGATCAACACGCCGCATAACCCGACGGGTACCGTGTGGCGCGAGACGGACATGCGCAAGCTCGAAGCGATCGTGCGAGGCACCAACGTGCTGATCCTGTCCGACGAGGTCTACGAGCACATGGTCTATGACGGTGCGCGCCATGAGAGCGTCGCCCGCTATCCTGAACTCGCCGCGCGCAGCTTCATCGTGTCGAGCTTCGGCAAGACCTATCATGTGACGGGCTGGAAGGTCGGTTATGTCGCAGCCCCGGCCGCGCTGACCGCGGAATTCCGCAAGGTCCACCAGTTCAACGTGTTCACGGTGAACACGCCGATGCAGGTCGGGCTCGCCGACTACCTGCGCGACCCGGCACCGTACCTGACGCTTGCCGACTTCTACCAGAAGAAGCGCGACTTCTTCCGGGCCGGCCTCGAGCGCACGCGCTTCAAGCTGCTGCCCTGCACGGGCACGTACTTCCAGTGCGTCGATTATTCGGCGATCAGCGACCTGCCGGAAGCGGAATTCTCGAAGTGGCTCACGTCGGAGATCGGCGTGGCCGCCATTCCGGTGTCGGCGTTCTATCACGAGCCGCACGAATCGGGCGTCGTACGCTTTTGCTTCGCGAAGCAGGAAAGCACGCTCGCGTCCGCGCTCGAACGGCTCGCGAAGCTGTAAGCAAGCCCGCGCCGCCCGAACCTGCGCGGCGCAGGACAGCGTCAAGCGAACGCGACGCTCACGGAAGCTTGCCGTTCGCCGCCGCGAGATACGCCTTGCGATCTTCGGCGACGCGCTGCGCGGCCGGACGCTCGCCGACGATCTTCGCATGCGCTTTCCAGTCGATGCCCGCGTCGAGCAGGAAATCGCGTCCGAAAATGGCCTTCGTCGCCATCCCGATGACCGGCAGATGAACCCATGCGGCGATGTCGGCGAGGCCGAACGACTCGCCGAGCACATACGGCGAAAATTGCGTCATCTGTTTGAACGCATCGATCGCGCGCGGCAGACGCCTTTCGACGTGCGCCTTCATCCCGTCGCTGACCTTGCCGCCGAAAAACGCTTCCGTATAGACCTCGCGCGCCACCCATTCGAGATACAGCTCGAGCGTCTCGACCAGTTCGCGCACCTTCGCCGCCTCAAACGGGTCGGACGGGAAAATCGGCTTGTCCGGATAACGCGCCGCCAGGTATTCGATGATCACCTGCGACTCGAACAATGCGCCTTCTTCGGTCTTCAGGAACGGAATCTTGCCGAGCGGCGAATCGGCGAGCCGGGCCGGATCGCTGATCGGCAAACCGCACACCGACTCCTCGAACGGAATGTCGTGCTCGAGCAGGACGAACTTCACCTTGTTGTAATAGTTGGACAACGGAATACCGCACAGCTGTAGCATCGGAGTCTCCTTCCCCGCGGGGATGTGGCCGGGCCGATGCCCGGCGTATCGGGATTCGGCGCGCTGAAAAGCACGTTCGTGCTAGTCTAAAGCAAGTATTACGTCCGTCACGACAACATTACATCCGCTACGGCATCGGCCGCATCAGCGCGCGCGGCGCCGCAGCCCCGCCATCCGATGGAGACACGCTCGCATGAGTGCTGAACTGCTGGCCTCGCGTCCGCCCGAGAGCGACTCGACGCTCGTCCTCACGCTATCCAATCCCGGCGCACGCAATGCGCTGCATCCCGACATGTACGCGGCCGGCATCGAGGCGCTCGCCACCGCCGAGCGCGATCCCGGGATTCGCGCTGTCGTGCTCACCGGCGCCGATCGCTTCTTCTGCGCGGGCGGCAACCTGAACCGGCTGCTCGACAACCGCTCGAAGGATCCGTCCTACCAGGCCGACAGCATCGATCAGCTCGCCGCATGGGTGACGGCGATCCACGCTTCGACGAAGCCGGTGATCGCGGCGGTCGAAGGCGCCGCGGCCGGCGCGGGCTTCTCGCTCGCGCTCGCGTGCGACCTGATCGTCGCTGCGCACGATGCCAAGTTCCTGATGTCATACGCGCGTGTCGGCCTGACACCCGACGGGGGCGGGTCGTGGTTCATCGCCCGCGCATTGCCGCGCGCGATCGCGGCCGAGATCCTGTTCGAAGGCAAACCCGTCGCAGCCGAACGTCTGCACACGCTCGGTGTCGTCAACCGGCTCGCCGTGCCGGGCACGGCGTTGACCGACGCGCTGGCATGGGCCGATACACTCGCCGGCATCTCGCCGAACGCGCTCACGCGCATCAAGTCGCTGCTCGACGACGCAACGACGCAACCGCTCGACGCGCATCTCGGCACCGAACGCGATCATTTCGTCGCGTCGCTGCATCATGCGGACGGGCTCGAGGGCATCACCGCCTTTCTCGAGAAGCGCCCGCCCCGCTACAAGCGCTGATCACGAAATTTTCGCTCGCACGCTGCGTCGAACGGCGCGCGGCGGCCGCCGGCAGCCTGCGTCGATCCATGCTCTAATGACCGCCTGTCGCGGCGCTGCCAGCGCCGTTCTCGCGCACGCAACGAAGGAGTTCACGATGATCGACGTCTATAGCTGGGCGACCCCGAACGGCCACAAGGTGCACATCATGCTCGAGGAAACGGGCCTCGCGTATCGTGTCCATCCGGTCGATATCGGCGCAGGCGACCAGTTCAAGCCGGAATTCCTGAAGATCAGCCCGAACAACAAGATCCCCGCGATCGTCGATCCGGACGGCCCCGGCGGCAAGCCGATCTCGCTGTTCGAATCGGGCGCGATCCTGATCTACCTCGCGGAGAAAACCGGCAAGTTCCTGCCGACCGATCCGGCCGCACGCTACGCAACGCTCGAATGGCTGATGTTCCAGATGGGCGGTGTCGGGCCGATGCTCGGGCAGGCGCACCACTTCCGCCTGTATGCGCCGGAGAAGATCGAGTATGCGGTCAACCGCTACACGAACGAGGCGAAGCGCCTGTACAACGTGATGGACAAGCGTCTCGGCGAATCCGAATATCTCGCGGGCGACACGTACACGATCGCGGACATCGCGACGTTCCCGTGGACACGCTCATGGCAGAACCAGGGCATCGTGCTCGACGAATTGCCGAACGTGAAGCGCTGGTACGACACGATCGCCGCACGACCGGCCGTCGAGCGCGGTGTCGAAGTGCTTGCGTCGATGCGCAAGGCGCTGCAGGACGACAAGGCACGCGAGGTGCTGTTCGGCGCAACGCAATACGCGAAGCACTGAACGTTACGGGCATCGCGCATGGGGCCGCACATCGCGCGACGCCCGATGCGCGAGCCCGCCGGCACTTCAGAAATAGTGCCGCGTGACGAACTCGGCCGCACACGCGAGCAGCGGCGTCTCGGCACCTTCGACCTGCATCGACACGGCCCACGTCGCCTGGACGCCGCCCTTCTCCACGTCGGTGGCGTTCTTTACGGCAAACAGCGCGCGCACACGCGCGCCGACCGGCACCGGCTTCAGGAACCGCACGCGGTTCAGCCCGTAGTTCACGCCCATCTTCTGCTCGAAACGCATCGCGTCGGCCATCAATGCCGGAATCAGCGACAGCGTCAGGAACCCATGGGCGATCGGCCCGCCGAACGGCGACTCGCGCCGCGCGCGCTCGGGATCGACGTGAATCCATTGATGATCGCCGGTCGCGTCGGCAAACCCGTCGACGCGATGCTGGTCGATCGCGATCCAGCCGCTCGCGAGCGGCTCGGCGCCGACGCGTGCCTGCAGCGCCTGCGCCGACGCGATCAGCGGCAAGGCCGCCGCCGTCACGCGCTCGCTCCGGCCGGATGGCGCAGCCCGAAGATCACCTTGGTATGCACGGTGATCACCGTCTCGCCTGCGGCGTTCACGCCGACCCATTCCGTCGACACGATGCCGCGGTCGGGCTTGCTCTCCGACACGCGCTTGTCGTGGACCTTCTGGTACATCGTGATCGTATCGCCCGCACGCACCGGCTTGAGCCAGCGGATCGAGTCGATGCCCGGCGAGCCCATGCTGGTCGAACCCGGCAGCACGTTGCGCACCAGCATGCCCATGAACACCGAACACGTATGCCAGCCGCTCGCGACAAGCCCGCCGAACGGCGAGGCTTCCGCCGCCGCCTCGTCCATGTGAAACGGCTGCGGGTCGTAGCGTTGCGCGAACGCCTTGATGTCGTCGGGTTCGAACGTGTAACGGCCCACTTCGGTGGTGCTGCCGACCACCAGATCTTCGTAACTGATGCCCACTCTAGTCTCTCCTTGGTTTGCGCGCGCACGCGCCGTATTTGCCGCTATGCCGCGTCGGCCTGCGCGAAATCGGGCAGTGCCGCGATGCGCGCAAGATGATGATCGGTGTCGCCGAGCGTCGTCTCGATGATCGTCAACCGCTTGAACAGGTGCGCAGCGGCAACCTCGTTGGTCACGCCCATGCCGCCGTGCAGTTGAACGGCCTGCTGGCCGACGAAACGCGCGGCGGCGCCGACGCGCGCTTTCGCGGCCGACACGGCCTTGCGCCGCGCGTCGGCATCGCCGCTCGCGTAGCGTACGGCTGCCAGGTAGGTCAGCGAACGTGCCTGTTCGGCATGGATCAGCATGTCGACCATCCGGTGCTGCAGTGCCTGGAAACGCGCGATCGGCATGCCGAACTGTTCGCGCGTCTTCGTGTATTCGACCGTGGCGCGGTTCAGTTCGTCGAGCGCACCGACCGCCTCCGCGCACAGCAGGAACGTCGCGTAATCGGCGATCCGCTCGAGCGACGCCGCATCGCGTTCGCCCCCCGCGAGCCGGCGCGCGGGCGTATCGTGCAGCCGGATCGTCGCGGCACGCTGGCCGTCGATCGTCCGGTAGTCGACGACGTCCGCGCCCGCCGCGCCGCGCTCGACGGCAAAGAGGCCCACCGCGCCGTCGTCGAGCCGCGCGGGCACGATCCACACGTCCGCTTGCGCGCCGTGCTGCACGATCGACTTGACGCCGGTCAGGCGCTGCGCGCCGTCCGGTCCGCTCGCGCGCGTGTCGAGCGCGAACAGGTCGTAGCGCGCATGCGGCTCGTGGAATGCGACCGCCACACGTTTGCGCCCCTGCGCGACCGCCTCCAGCAGCGCGGCATCCTCGCCGGCGCCGGAGCCGGCGATGCGCAAGGCCTCGACGCCCACCGCCGTTGCCCAGTAGGGCTCGATCACGAGCGCGCGGCCGAGTTCCTGCATCACGACCAGCATGTCGACCGGGCCGCCGCCGAAGCCGCCCTGTGCGTCCGGCACGGGCAGCGCGGTCAACCCCAGTTCCGTGAATGCCTGCCATTGCGCGTCAGATACGCCCGCGTCGCTGCGCACGATGGCCTGGCGCGCTTCGAAGCCGTATTGCTCGCCGAGATAACGGCGCAGCGCATCGGCGAACTGCTGCTGCTCATCGGTAAAGCTGAAATCCATATGCCGCTCCTCACAGTCCGAGAATCATCTGCGCGATGATGTTCTTCTGGATCTCGTTCGAACCGCCGTAGATCGACGTCTTCCGGTAGTTGAAGTAGTACGCGGCCAGCGGCGCCGCGTCGTCATCGCCGGCGATGCTGTGCTCGCGCCGGCCGTCGAGGAACGGAACGTCGAACGGTGCGGCGAGCGGGCCGATCGCGTCGACCATCAGCTCGGTCAGCGCCTGCTGCACTTCCGTGCCCTTGATCTTCAGCATGGACGCCTCGGGGCCCGGCCCCTTCCCGCTCGTCTCGCGGCTGACGACGCGCAGCACCGTCACCTCGAGCGCCATCAGCTCGACCTCGAGCGCCGCGACCTTTGCGGCGAATACGGGATCGGCAAGCAACGGCTTGCCGTTCTTGCGCTGGTTCGACGCCACGCGCTTCAGGAACGCGAGTTCGCGCTTCGACGCGCCGACGCGCGCGATGCCGGTGCGCTCATGGCCAAGCAGGTATTTCGCGTAGGTCCAGCCACGATTCTCGTCACCAACGAGATTCTCGACCGGCACCTTCACGTCCTCGAAGAACACTTCGTTGACCTCGTGGTCCTCGTCGAGCATGACGATCGGGCGCACCGTGATGCCGGGCGTCTTCATGTCGATCAGCAGGAACGAGATGCCCTCCTGTTTCTTCGCGGCCGGATCGGTGCGCACGAGGCAGAACATCATGTCGGCGTACTGGCCGAGCGTCGTCCAGGTCTTCTGGCCGTTGACGACGTAGTGATCGCCTTGGCGCTCGGCGCGCGTGCGCAACGACGCGAGGTCGGATCCCGAACCCGGCTCCGAATAGCCCTGGCACCACCAGTCCGAGCCGTCGAGAATGCGCGGCAGATAATGACGTTTTTGCGCTTCGCTGCCGTATTTCATCAACACCGGCGCGACCATCGATACGCCGAACGGCAGCACGGTCGGTGCACCGATCCGCGCGCACTCCTCATCCCAGATGTGCCGTTGCGTCGCGTTCCAGCCCGGGCCGCCATATTCAACCGGCCACGCGGGCGCGGACCAGCCGCGCTGGCCGAGAATCCGGTGCCAGCTCGCGAAATCCTCGCGGTCGAGTCGTTTGTGATCGAGTACTTTGGCGCGCAGTGCGTGAGGCAGGTTGGCCTCGAGCCAGGCGCGGACGTCGACGCGGAACGCGTCGTCGGCGGGGGAATAATCCAGATCCATGCGCAGTGTCTCCTGACCGCGGCCATCCAGCCCGGCAAGGACTCACTGCATACGTCATTGCAGCGGTTCTTTCAGCGCGGCGGGAATCGGCAGCGGCATCACGTCGATGCCTTCTTCGGCCAAGGATTGCGCATCCTCCGGCGTCGTGACGCCACGAATGCTGCGTGCCGGCGCCTCGTTGTAATGGATGCGCCGCGCTTCCTCGGCGAAGCGCTCGCCCACATTCTCGGTTTTCTCCAGCACCTCGCGCAGTGCTCGCATCACCTGCGCCTGCATTGCGCGCGGATCGGCCGGCTGAGCCTGCGTCGCACCCGACAGATTCAGGCGCGGCGCCGACGGCAGACGGTTGACCTCGGTCGTTCCGCACACCGGGCATTCGACCAGCTTGCGGGACAACTGCGCTTCGAATTCATCGGCGGAAGCGAACCAGCCTTCGAACCGATGACCGTGCGGGCACTGCAAATCGAGGACCTTCATGCTGAATCAGGGCGTGTGGCGAGTGTAGCGCAAAAAGCGGTTTTGTGAACGATCGTGCTAAACCGACGCCCGCTGCTGCGGGCGCCCGATGTCATTGAATTGTAGCGCGGCGCCTGTCGCGCCGCTGACGCTGCCTTCAGGGCGTCAGGACCGGCCCGAGCGGCCACGTACCGGACAGCACCTTGTCGAGCCACATCGTACCGATGATTGTCTTCACGTCGGAAATCTGGCCGGTGCGCACCCATTCCTGCAGATCGGCCGGCGTCGCGGTGAAGGTCTCGAGGAATTCGCCTTCATCGAGCTTGCGCTCGCCGGCCGTCAGCCCGCGCGCCAGGTACAGGTCGATGAATTCGGTCGAGTAAGAAATGATCGGATGAATGCGGGCCAGGAACACGTACTCGCGTGCGGTGTAACCCGTTTCCTCGCGCAGCTCGCGCACCGCGCAGGCGAGCGCGCCTTCGTTCGGGTCGAGCTTGCCGGCCGGGAATTCGGCCATCACCTTGCCGATCGGGTAGCGAAACTGGCTTTCCATCAGCACGCGGCCGTCGTCGAACAACGGGATCACCATCACCGCGCCCGGATGCTGGACGTATTCGCGCGTGGCTTTCTTGCCGTCCGGCAGGCGGACGATATCGCGCTTGAGCTTGAGGAACGCGCCGTCGAAGATCGCCTCGCTTTCGAGGCAGGTTTCGGTCAGTGCGGCGTCGTGATTGGGTAGTTCGGCCATCGGCGGCTCCGGGAATGAGCGCGACGGCCGAAGCCGTCAGCGTCGTTTGACGAGATACTGGAACGTGAAGCCGGGAAACGCGAACACGACGAAAAGACTGAACGTGATCGCGTAGAACTGCCAGCCCTGTTCGAAGCGGTTGCCGGCGCGCGACTCGAGCCAGAAGCCGAGCGCGCCAACGATGAAGTACAGCACGATCAGCTCGCCGATCCGCACCCACCCGCTCTTCTTCGTCGCGCCGAACGGCACGACGGCGAAGAGGCGTTGGTTCAGGAACGGCAGGTTGGCGCAGACGAACGCCAACAGCACGATAAACCAGCCGGCTGCCGACATTACAGCGGCAGCGTGTGGCGAATTGCCTGCAGGCAGGCCGTCAGCAGCGGGCTCGGGATCAGGCCGAGCACGACGACCGCCAGGCCGTTCAGCACGAGGATCGTACGCTTGCAGAAATCGCCCGTGATCGGCGTTGCATCCTGCGGTGCATCGAAGTACATCAGCTTGACGATGCGCAGGTAGTAGAACGCGCCGAACAGCGACGTGATCACGGCCAGCACGGCCAGCCACGTGAGGCCCGCGTTGACGGTCGCCTCGAGCACCGCGAGCTTCGCGTAGAAGCCGACGGTCGGCGGGATACCTGCCAGCGAGAACATCATGACCATCATCACGAACGCGAACACCGGGCTGCGCTTGTTGAGGCCCTTGAAGTCGTCGATCGTTTCGGCTTCGAAATCGCGGCGTGCGAGCAGCATCACCACGCCGAACGAGCCGAGCGTCGTGATCAGGTAGACGATCGCGTAGAACATCGCCGAGCTGTATGCATTCGCCGGCGCTGCCGCGTCGCCCTTCACGATGCCTGCGAGCAGGCCGAGCAGCACGAAGCCCATGTTCGAGATCGCCGAGTACGCGAGCATCCGCTTGATGTTGCGCTGGACGATACCGGTGATGTTGCCGACGATCAGCGACAGCGCGGCGAGGATCACGAGCGCGGTCTGCCAGTTCTGCGCGAGCGGCAGCAGGCCCATCACCAGGAAACGCAGGCCCCACGCGAACGCAGCAACCTTCGGGCCGCCGCCGACGAACAGCGTCATCGCGGTCGGTGCGCCCTGGTAGACGTCCGGCACCCACATGTGGAACGGCACGGCGCCGAGCTTGAATGCGATACCGGCGACGATGAATACCACGCCGAACATCAGCACGGCTGCGTCGGTGTTGCCGCCGACCGCCTTGTACACCTCGCCCAGCTCGAGCGAGCCGGTCGCGCCGTACAGCATCGAGATGCCGTACAGCACGAAGCCCGACGCGAGCGCGCCCAGCACGTAGTACTTCATCGCGGCTTCGCTCGACTGCGCGGCGTCGCGGCGCAGTGCGATGACTGCGTACAGCGACAGCGACATCAGTTCGAGACCGAGGTACAGCGTCAGGAAGTTGTTGCCCGACACCATGACCAGCTGGCCGAGCAGCGAGAACATGCCGAGCAGGAACACGTCGCCGCGGAACATGTCGCGATCCTCGAGGTACTTGCGCGAATAGACGAGCGAGACCGCGAAACCGAACGACACGACGGCCTTCATCGTGCTCGCGAACGAGTCGACGACGACCATCTTCGAGAAGAAGTAGTACTGCTGCGGGTCGAGTGCCTGCACCGCGAACCACACGCCGGCGACGACCGACGATACGACCGCGATCAGGTAAGTCAGGCGGCGGCCGGAAGCACCGGTAAAGGTGTCGTTCAGCCATGCGACGACGATGGCGGCCATCACCAGCGCGTCAGGCAACAGGACATTCATAGGAGCGTTCATGATCTTGATTTCCTCCGCTCGCGATTACTGCGCCAGCGGCAGCTTGGACTGCGCGACATGGGAGAGGAGGTTTTCCACGGAAACGTGCATCACGTCGGTGAAAGGCTTCGGATACAGGCCCATCAGCAGCGTGAACGCGGCGAGCACGGCCAGCATCAGGAATTCGCGACGGCCGATGTCCTTCAGCTTGGCAACGTGATCGTTCGCCACCGCGCCGAAGTACACGCGCTTGTACATCCACAGCGTGTAGGCAGCGCCGAGGATCAGCGTGAACGCCGCGCCGAATGCGATCCAGAAGTTGTACTGGACGGCCGCGAGAATCACCATGAACTCGCCGACGAAACCCGACGTGCCCGGCAGGCCGCAGTTGGCCATCGAGAACAGCATCGCGAAGGCCGCGAACTTCGGCATCACGTTGACGACACCGCCGTAATCGGCGATCTGGCGCGAGTGCACGCGGTCGTACAGCACGCCGATGCAGAGGAACATCGCGCCCGACACGAAGCCGTGCGAGATCATCTGGACGATCGCGCCTTCGACGCCGAGCTGGTTGAAGATGAAGAAGCCGAGCGTGACGAAGCCCATGTGCGCGATCGACGAATACGCGACCAGCTTCTTCATGTCGGCCTGCACCATCGCGACGAGGCCGATGTAGATCACCGCGATCAGCGACAGCGTGATCACGACGGGGGCCAGGAAGTGGCTCGCGTCAGGCGTGATCGGCAGCGAGAAGCGCAGGAAACCGTACGCGCCGAGCTTCAGCATGATCGCGGCCAGCACGACCGAGCCGCCCGTCGGCGCTTCCACGTGCGCGTCCGGCAGCCACGTGTGCACCGGCCACATCGGCACCTTCACCGCGAACGCGAGGAAGAACGCGATGAACAGCAGGATCTGGGGCGTCATCGCGATCTTGGCGTTCTGCCACGTCGCGAGGTCGAACGAATGCGTTTCCGTGTACAGGTAGATCAGCGCGACCAGCATCAGCAGCGAGCCGGCCAGCGTGTACAGGAAGAACTTGAATGCCGCATACACGCGGTTCGGGCCGCCCCACACGCCGATGATGATGTACATCGGGATCAGGGTCGCTTCGAAGAACACGTAGAACAGCAGGCCGTCGGCCGCCGAGAAGACGCCGATCATGATCCCGGACAGGATCAGGAACGCCGCGAGGTACTGCGCGACGTTCTCGGTGATCACTTCCCATGCGGCGATCACGACGATCACCGTGATCAGCGCGGTCAGCACGACGAACCACATCGAGATGCCGTCGACGCCGAGGTGATACGCGATGTCGAAGCGCTCGATCCAGGTCGACTTCTCGACGAACTGCAGCGCAGCCGTGCTCGAATCGAAGCCCGTGATCAGCGGGATCGTGACCGCAAGGCCGAGCAGCGAACCGATCAGTGCGATCCAGCGGGCCGTCCCCGGATTTTTGTCATTACCCACCGCAAGCACGAGGAGGCCGAAAACGATCGGCAGCCAGATCGCGGTACTGAGAATCGGAAAAGCGTGCATTAAAGTTGTCCCCCGCCTTATTTGCCGCCGAGCGTTACAAACAGGGTCAGGAGCCCCAGCATGCCGATGATCATGGCGAACGCGTAGTGATAGATGTAACCGGATTGGAGGAAGCGGATCACGCTGGCGAACCAGCCGATGAACCGGGCGCTGCCGTTGACGAGGCCGTCGATCACGACGACGTCACCTTCCTTCCACAGGCCGCGGCCGATCGCCACCGAACCACGGGCGAACACCACTTCGTTGATCTTGTCCATGTAGTACTTGTTGTCCAGCAGCGTGTAGATCGGGCCGAACGCGCGGCGGATCGACGCCGGCAGATCCGGACGCTTCAGGTACAGGAACCAGGCGACAACGACACCGGCGAGCGCGAGCCAGACCGGCAGACCCGACACCGAGTGCAGGCCCATGCCGACCCAGCCGTGGAACTCTTCGGCCATCTCGGCCAGCGCCGGGTGGTTTTCGCCGATGAAGATGACCTTGTCGAATGCGACGCCGTGCTGGAAGAAATCACCGAACAGCATCGGGCCGACCGCGATCGCGCCGATGATCACCGACGGAATCGCCAGCAGGACCAGCGGCACCCACACGACCCACGGGGTCTCGTGCGGCTCGTGCGCGTGGTCATCATGACCATGGCCATGACCGTGGTCGTCGTGGCCGTGCGCGGCCGCCATGCCCATCGGCGATTCCGGATGCTTCGGCTTGCGGAAGCGCTCTTCGCCGTGGAACACCAGGAAATACATGCGGAACGAGTACAGCGCCGTGACGAACACGCTCGCGACCACCGCGAAGTACGCGAAGCCCGAACCCGGCAGGTGCGACAGCTTCACCGCGTCGATGATCGAGTCCTTCGAGTAGAAGCCCGAGAAGAACGGCGTACCGATCAGCGCGAGCGAACCGATGAGCGACGTGATCCACGTGATCGGCATGTACTTGCGCAGGCCGCCCATGTTGCGGATGTCCTGATCGTGGTGCATGCCCATGATGACCGAGCCGGCGCCGAGGAACAGCAGCGCCTTGAAGAACGCGTGCGTCATCAGGTGGAACAGCGCGACCGGGTACGCGGACACGCCGAGCGCGACCGTCATGTAGCCGAGCTGCGACAGCGTCGAATACGCGACCACCCGCTTGATGTCGTTCTGGATGATGCCGAGGAAGCCCATGAACAGCGCCGTGATCGCGCCGATCACCGTGACGAACGACAGCGCGGTGTCCGACAGCTCGAACAGCGGCGACATGCGCGACACCATGAAGATGCCGGCCGTCACCATCGTCGCCGCGTGAATCAGCGCCGAGATCGGGGTCGGGCCTTCCATCGAGTCCGGCAGCCACACGTGCAGCGGGAACTGTGCCGACTTACCCATCGCGCCGATGAACAGGCAGATACAGGCCACGGTCAGCAGGCCCCAGTCGGTGCCCGGGAAGTGCAGGCTCGCGAGTTCAGCGCGCTTCGCGAACACTTCGCCGTAGTTCATCGAGCCGGCGAATGCGAGCAGCAGGCCGATGCCGAGCAGGAAGCCGAAGTCGCCCACGCGGTTCACGAGGAACGCCTTCATGTTCGCGTAGATCGCGCTCTCACGCGTGAAGTAGAAGCCGATCAGCAGGTACGACACCAGACCCACCGCTTCCCAGCCGAAGAACAGCTGCAGGAAGTTGTTGCTCATCACGAGCATCAGCATCGAGAACGTGAACAGCGAGATGTACGAGAAGAAGCGCTGGTAGCCGTCTTCTTCCGCCATGTAGCCGATCGTGTACACGTGCACCATCAGCGAGACGAAGGTCACGACGACCATCATCATCGCGGTCAGCGAATCGACGAGGAAGCCGACTTCGAGCTTCAGCGAGCCGACGTTCATCCATTCGTAGACGGTCGCGTTGAAGCTCGCGCCGCCCATCACGTCGAAGAAGACTTTCGCCGACAGGAGGAACGCGATCATTACGCCGAAGATCGTGATCCGGTGTGCGCCCTTGCGCCCGACTGCGTTCCCGAACAGCCCCGCAATCAGCGAGCCGGCCAGCGGAGCGAGCGGAATCGCCAGCAGCAGGTTTTCATTGAGTGTCGTTGACATAACAGCGTTGCCTGAAATTAACCTTTGAGCTGATCGAGATCCTCGACATTGATCGTGTCGAGCTTACGGAACAGGGTCACCAGAATCGCGAGGCCGATCGCGGCTTCCGCTGCGGCGACGGTCAGCACGAAGAACACGAAGATCTGGCCGTGCACATCGCCGAGGTAATGCGAGAACGCGACGAAGTTGGTATTCACCGCCAGCAGCATCAGTTCGATCGACATCAGGATGATGATGACGTTGCGGCGGTTCAGGAAGATCCCGACGATCGCGATCGCAAAGAGGATCGCGCCGAGCACGAGGTAATGAGCAAGAGTCAGCATGGGTTTTCCTTTCCTCCGCTTAGCCGTTGGTGCCCGAACCGGCTTCGCTCTGCGCCGTTTCCGGCTGCGGCTTGTCCGCTTCCATCTTCACGAGGCGCACACGGTCGTTGCGGCGCACCTTGACCTGATCCGACACGCGCTGGCGCTTGCTGTCCTTGCCCTTGCGCTCGGTCAGCCCGATCGCGGCAATGATCGCGACCAGCAGCACGAGGCCGGCGATTTCAAACGCGAAGATGTAGTCGGTGTAGATCACCTTGCCGATCAGTCGCGTGTTCGACCAGTTGGCCATCTCGCCCGTCGCCATCGCGTGCACCGTCTGCGTGTCGCCGTAGCCGCGCCACAGGATCAGCGCGGTTTCGATCACGATGATCGCGCCGACCACGGTCGCCATCGGAACGAAGCGCTTGAAGTCGCGGCGCAGGTAGTCGATGTTGATGTCCAGCATCATCACGACGAACAGGAACAGCACCATCACGGCGCCCACGTAGACCAGCACCAGCAGGATCGCGAGGAACTCCGCTTCCAGCAGCATCCAGATCGCGGCGGCGTTGAAGAACGCCAGCACAAGGAAAAGCGCAGACGCCACCGGGTTGCGCGAAGTGATCACCTTCAGCCCTGATACCACCAGGAGCAGCGCGAAGATGTAGAACAGTACGGTCGTGAATTCCATGATTACCGGTTCATCGTTAGGCCATAGTCAGGCGCGGCTTGCGGAACGCTCTCGCGAGCCGCACCCGTCGCGGCGGCTCGGCCCGTTGCCGGGCCGGCACTGCAAACACAATCAACGATACGGCGCGTCGGCAGCCTTCGCCGCGGCGATGTCCTTCTCGTAGCGATCGCCCACCGCGAGCAGCATTTCCTTCGTGAAATACAGGTCGCCGCGCTTTTCGCCGTGGTACTCGAGAATCTGCGTCTCGACGATCGAATCGACCGGGCAGCTCTCTTCGCAGAAACCGCAGAAGATGCACTTCGTCAGGTCGATGTCGTAGCGCGTCGTGCGGCGCGTGTTGTCCGCGCGCGTTTCCGATTCGATCGTGATCGCCATCGCGGGGCACACGGCCTCGCAGAGCTTGCACGCGATGCAGCGCTCTTCGCCGTTTTCATAGCGGCGCAGCGCATGCAGCCCGCGGAAGCGCGGCGAAATCGGGGTCTTCTCTTCCGGGAACTGCACGGTGAACTTGCGCTTGAACGTGTAACGACCGGTCAGCGCGAGCCCCTTCAGCAGCTCGGTCAGGAAGAAAGTCTTAAAGAAGTGTTGGATAGCCGTCATGATTTCGTCCTTACTTCACCACCCAGATGTTCAGCGGCGACATCATCCAGCAGCCGACCACGACCACCCAGATCACCGTGACGGGCAGGAACACCTTCCAGCCCAGGCGCATGATCTGGTCGTAACGGTAGCGCGGGAACGTCGCGCGGACCCAGATGAACACCGACAGCAGTGCGAAGACCTTCAGCACCAGCCAGAAGATGCCCGGGATGAACGACAGGAATTCGAACGGTGCGTCCCAGCCACCGAGGAACAGCGTCGCAGCCAGCGCCGAGATCACGATCATGTTGATGTACTCGGCGAGGAAGAACAGCGCGAACGCCATGCCCGAGTAATCGATCATGTGACCGGCAACGATTTCCGACTCCCCTTCCACCACGTCGAACGGGTGGCGGTTCGTTTCGGCGATGCCCGAGATGAAGTACACGACGAACGCCGGCAGCAGCGGCAGCCAGTTCCACGACAGGAAGTTCACGCCGTGGCCGGCGAAGAAGCCGTGCTGTTGCGAACCGACGATTTCCGACAGGTTCAGGCTGCCGGCCGTCATCAGCACCAGCACCAGCGCGAAGCCCATCGAGATTTCGTACGACACCATCTGTGCCGCGGCGCGCATCGCGCCGAGGAACGCGTACTTCGAGTTCGATGCCCAGCCCGCGAGAATCACCGCATACACGCCGATCGACGAGATCGCCATCGCGTACAGCAGGCCCGCGTTCACGTTCGCGAGGACCGCTTCGGCCTGGAACGGGATCACGGCCCACACGGCGAACGCCGGCACGACGGTCATCACCGGCGCGATCAGGTACAGCCAGCGGCTGGCGGCGCTCGGCTGAATGACTTCCTTCAGCAGCAGCTTCAGCACGTCGGCGATCGGCTGCAGCAGACCGCCGGGGCCGACACGGTTCGGGCCGAGACGCACGTGCATCCAGCCGATCAGCTTGCGTTCCCACAGAATCAGGTACGCGACGCACAGCAGGATGACGACGGAGACGACGAGGATGCGCACGATGGCCCACACCGTCGGCCATGCGAAACCGAGAAGCTGGGACCCGCCCGCGTTGATCGTATCGAACAAGCTCATTTACGCCTTCTCCACCACCAGTTCACCGGACAGGCTGCCGAGCGCTGCGCCGGCAGGCGTTGCCGCCGACACGCGAACGACCGTCTCCGCAAGATTCGCGTCGCGCACGGCCGGCAACTGCACCGCACGCTCGCCCTGGCGCACGCGCACCGCGTCGCCTTCCTTCAAGCCCAGCTTGTCGAACAGCGCGGCCGGCAGCGCTGCGGCATTCGCCGCCTTCGCGGCGGCCGTCAGGTGCAGCGCACCTGCACGGCGCACGAGCGCGTCGGCGTGATAGATCGGCACATCGGCCAGGCGCTCGAAGCCGCCGTTCGCGGCATTCGCGGCCGCGCGCACCGGCGCGACCGACGTCTGGTTCGACAGGCGGCCCGCGACGCCGGCGTCGCCGAGCGCAGCGAGACGCACTTCTTCCGCGGTCTCGTACTCGAAGTTCGGCAGGCCGAGCAGGCTGCCGAGCACGCGCAGCACCTTCCAGCCCGGACGCGTGTCGCCGAGCGGGCGCACGACGCCGTTGAAGCTCTGCACGGTGCCTTCCGCATTCACGTACGTGCCGGCCGTTTCCGTGAACGGCGCAACCGGCAGCAGCACGTCGGCGTAGTCGAGGCCGTGCTTGAACGGCGACATCACGACGACCATTTCCGCCTGGTTCAGCGCGGCCAGTGCCTGTGCCGGATCAGCGGTGTCGAATTCCGGCTCGACGTTCAGCAGCACGTAGCCCTTGCGCGGCTGCGCGAACGCTTCACGTGCGTTCAGGCCGCCTTCGCCCGGCAGTGCACCGACGACGTGCGCGCCGACCGTGTTCGCCGCTTCCGTCAGGAAGCCGAACGTGGCGCCGGTGTTGTCGGCGATCCACTGGGCGACAGCGTGCAGCTTCGCGAATTCCGGATGGCGGACCGCGACGTTGCCGAGCAGCACCGCACGGCGTTCGCCGTTCGCGAGCGACTGGGCGACAGCTTGCGCAGCCGGCGATGCGGTGACGCCTGCCAGCGCGTCGGGCAGCGCGACGCCGCGCAGTTGCGCGACCGCGGCAGCGATGCCGGCCAGCTGGTCGAGCCATGCCGACGGCGCGGCAACGATGCGCTGCGCGGTCGGGATCAGCGAATCGTCATCGGTCGCGTGCAGGAAGTGCAGCTTCGCGCCGTTCTTCGCAGCCTGACGCAGGCGCGATGCGAACAGCGGGTGGTCGCGGCGCAGGAACGAACCGACGACGAACGCGGCGTCCACGTTCGACAGATCGGCGATCGGCATGCCGAGCCACGGTGCGCCCTGGACGGGCGCCGAGAAATCCTGCTGACGCAGACGGAAATCGACGTTCGGCGTCTTCAGTTCGTTGGCGAGCTGCTTCACGAGGAACAGCTCTTCAGCCGTGCTGTGCGCGCTCGCGAGCATCGCCAGCGCGTTCGCGCCGTGATCCGCGGCGATACCCTTCAGGCCCTTCGCGACGTATTCGAGCGCGGTCTGCCAGTCGGTTTCGATCCACTGGCCGCCCTGCTTCAGCATCGGCTTCGTCAGGCGCTCTTCGCTGTTGAGGCCTTCGTACGAGAAGCGGTCCTTGTCCGAGATCCAGCATTCGTTGATCGCTTCGTTCTCGAACGGCAGCACGCGCATCACGCGGTTGTTCTTCACCTGCACGACGAGGTTCGCGCCGACGGAATCGTGCGGGCTCACCGACTTGCGGCGCGACAGTTCCCACGTACGGGCGCTGTAGCGGAACGGCTTGCTGGTCAGCGCGCCGACCGGGCACAGGTCGATCATGTTGCCCGACATTTCGGAGTCGACCGTCTTGCCGACAAACGTCGTGATTTCCGAATGCTCGCCGCGGCCCAGCATGCCGAACTCCATCACGCCGGCGATTTCCTGGCCGAAGCGGACGCAGCGCGTGCAGTGGATGCAGCGCGACATCTCTTCCATCGAGATCAGCGGGCCCACGTTCTTGTGGAACACCACGCGCTTTTCTTCCGAGTAGCGCGACGACGACTTGCCGTAGCCGACCGCCAGATCCTGCAGCTGGCATTCGCCGCCCTGATCGCAGATCGGGCAGTCGAGCGGGTGGTTGATGAGGAGGAATTCCATCACCGACTGCTGCGCCTTCACGGCCTTGTCGGATTGCGTATGGACGATCATGCCGGCCGACACGGGGGTCGCGCAGGCAGGCACGGCCTTCGGCATCTTCTCGACTTCGACGAGACACATCCGGCAGTTGGCCGCAACCGACAGTTTCTTGTGATAGCAGAAGTGAGGAATGTACGTATCCGCCTTGTGCGCAGCCTGGATCACCATGCTGCCTTCGGGCACCTCGACCTTCTTGCCGTCTATTTCAAGTTCAACCATGATGGTGAATGGTCCTTAACCTATTTCCGCCCGTTCGCGCCTTCGCCCGACCGTGCGCTCAAATTCCGCAACCGGTTCGCTTCAGGCTGCCGCCGCGTGCGCGTGGCCGCCGACCATGCAGTGCTTGTGCTCGACGTGGTACGCGAATTCGTCCCAGTAGTGCTTGAGCATCCCGCGTACCGGCATCGCCGCCGCATCGCCGAGTGCGCAGATCGTGCGGCCCATGATGTTCTCGGCCACCGAGTTCAGCAGGTCCAGATCTTCCTGGCGGCCTTCGCCGTGCTCGATACGGTTCACGACGCGATACAGCCAGCCGGTGCCTTCGCGGCACGGCGTGCACTGGCCGCACGATTCCTCGTAGTAGAAGTACGACAGGCGCAGCAGCGAGCGCACCATGCAGCGCGTCTCGTCCATCACGATCACCGCGCCGGAACCGAGCATCGAGCCCGCCTTCGCGATCGAATCGTAGTCGAGATCCGTCTGCATCATGATGTCGCCCGGGATCACCGGTGCCGACGACCCGCCCGGAATCACGGCCTTGATCTTCTTGCCGCCGCGCATCCCGCCGGCGAGCTCCATCAACGTCGCGAACGGCGTGCCGAGCGGCACTTCGTAGTTGCCCGGACGCTCGACGTCGCCCGACACCGAGAAGATCTTCGTGCCGCCGTTGTTCGGCTTGCCGATCTCGAGGTAGTTCTGCGGCCCGATGGACAGCAGGAACGGCACGGCGGCGAACGTCTCGGTGTTGTTGATCGTGGTCGGCTTGCCGTACACGCCGAAGCTCGCCGGGAACGGCGGCTTGAAGCGCGGCTGGCCCTTCTTGCCTTCGAGCGACTCGAGCAGCGCCGTTTCCTCGCCGCAGATGTACGCGCCGTAACCGTGGTGCGCGTGCAGCTGGAACGAGAATTCCGAGCCCATGATGTTGTCGCCGAGGAAACCCGCGGCACGCGCTTCATCGAGCGCGGCCTCGAAGCGTCGATACACTTCGAAGATTTCGCCGTGGATGTAGTTGTAGCCGACGGTGATGCCCATCGCATACGCGCCGATGGCCATGCCTTCGATCAGCGCATGCGGGTTCCAGCGCAGGATGTCGCGATCCTTGAACGTGCCCGGTTCGCCTTCGTCCGAGTTGCAGACGAGATACTTCTGCCCCGGGAACTGGCGCGGCATGAAGCTCCACTTCAGGCCGGTCGGGAAGCCCGCACCGCCACGGCCACGCAGGCCCGACGCTTTCACGTCGGCGATCACCTGCTCCGGCGGAATCTTTTCTTCGAGAATGCGGCGCAGCTGCTTGTAGCCGCCGCGCGCAACGTAGTCTTCGAGATGCCAGTTCTCGCCGTTCAGACCAGCGAGGATCAGCGGTTTGATGTGACGGTCGTGGAGGGACGTCATTTCGAGAGCTCCTCAAGCAGCTGGTCGATCTTCTCGCGGCTCATGAAGCTGCACATTCTGTGATTGTTCACCAGCAGCACCGGCGCATCGCCGCACGAGCCCATGCATTCGCCTTCCTTCAGCGTGAACTTGCCGTCGGGCGTGGTCTCGCCGAAGCCGATGCCCAGCTTCTGTTTCAGGTAGTCGGCAGTCGCTTCCGCGCCACCGTGCGGGCCGAGCTGGCACGGCAGGTTCGTGCAGAGCGTGATCTTGTGCTTGCCGACCGGTTTGAGCTCGTACATCGTGTAGAACGTCGCGACTTCCTGCACGGCAACGGCCGGCATGCCGAGATAGTCCGCGACGAACTGCATCAGTTCGGGCGACAGCCAGCCGTGCTCTTCCTGAGCGACGGCCAACGCCGACATCACGGCGGACTGTTTCTGATCGGCGGGATACTTCGTCAACGCTCGATCGATTTCCTTCAGGCCTTCAGCTGAGATCATTTTCAGACACGACTCTTTCAATTCCTACCGAACGAACAACCTGCCGCACACTGGGGTGCATGGACGGCAGACCTGGCGCTCACTCTGTTGACAGCTTGCGAAGCCGCGCCGGTTCAGCGCATGCAGCATGTGACTTCGCGTGTGACTTACCGCTCGCCGCCCGCGAGACAAACGGGCGGCGCAACCATTAGCGATCGATTTCGCCGAACACGATGTCCTGCGTACCGATGATCGTGACGGCGTCGGCGATCATGTGACCGCGCGCCATTTCGTCGAGCGACGCCAGGTGCGCAAAACCCGGCGCGCGAATCTTGAGGCGATACGGCTTGTTGGCACCGTCCGACACGAGGTAGATGCCGAACTCACCCTTCGGATGCTCGACCGCCGCGTACGCTTCGCCTTCCGGCACATGGAAACCTTCGGTGAAGAGCTTGAAGTGGTGAATCAAGTCTTCCATGTTGGTCTTCATGCCGACGCGCGACGGCGGTGCAACCTTGTGATTGTCGGTCATCACCGGGCCCGGATTCTTGCGGAGCCACTCAATACACTGTTTCGCGATGCGGATCGACTGGCGCATTTCTTCGACGCGAACCAGGTAGCGGTCGTAGCAATCGCCGTTCACGCCGACCGGCACGTCGAAATCCATGCGATCGTACACTTCGTACGGCTGCTTCTTGCGCAGGTCCCAGGCGATGCCCGAGCCGCGCAGCATCGGTCCCGTCAGGCCCATCTGCAGCGCACGTTCCGGGCTGACCACACCGATCCCGACCAGACGCTGCTTCCAGATCCGGTTGTCGGTGAGCAGCGTCTCGTATTCGTCGACGCACTTCGGGAAGCGCGTGAAGAAGTCGTCGATGAAGTCGAGCACCGAGCCGCTGCGCGCTTCGTTCATCTTCGCGAGCGCCTTCTCGTTGCGAATCTTCGACGCCTTGTATTGCGGCATTGCGTCAGGCAGGTCGCGGTAGACGCCGCCCGGACGGTAGTACGCCGCGTGCATCCGGGCACCGGACACCGCTTCGTACACGTCCATCAGGTCTTCGCGTTCGCGGAATGCATACAGGAACACGGCCATCGCGCCGACGTCGAGTGCGTGCGCGCCGATCCACATCAGGTGGTTCAGCACGCGCGTGATCTCGTCGAACAGCACGCGGATGTACTGGGCGCGCTCGGGCACTTCGATGCCGAGCAGCTTTTCGATCGCGAGCACGTAGCCGTGCTCGTTGACCATCATCGACACGTAGTCGAGACGATCCATGTACGGCACGGACTGGATGAAGGTTTTGGATTCCGCGAGCTTTTCCGTCGCGCGGTGCAGCAGGCCGATGTGCGGATCGGCACGCTGGATGACTTCGCCGTCGAGCTCGAGCACGAGGCGCAGCACGCCGTGCGCTGCCGGGTGCTGCGGGCCGAAGTTGAGCGTGTAGTTCTTGATTTCTGCCATGACGCCCCCTTAATGTTTCAGACCGCCATAACGATCCTCGCGGATCACGCGCGGCGTGATTTCGCGCGGCTCGATCGTCACCGGCTGGTACACGACCCGCTTCTCTTCCGGGTCGTAACGCATTTCGACGTAGCCCGACACCGGGAAGTCCTTGCGGAACGGGTGACCGATGAAGCCGTAGTCGGTGAGGATGCGGCGCAGGTCGGGGTGGCCTTCGAACACGATGCCGTACAGGTCGAACGCTTCGCGCTCGTACCAGTTCGCGGAGGTCCAGATGTCGACCAGCGATGCCACGATCGGCAGGTCGTCGTCCGGCGCGAATGTGCGCAGGCGCAGACGCCAGTTGTTCGTGACCGACAGCAGGTGCGACACGGCCGCGAAACGCGGGCCGTCGTAGGCGCCGTCGCCGAAGGTCTGGTAGTCGACGCCGCACAGGTCGATCAGCTGCTCGAAACGGAGCTTCGGATCGTCGCGCAGCGTCTTTGCGACTTCGAGGTAATCGCTCGCCTTCACGACGAGCGTCAGTTCACCGATCGCTTCGGTGAGGCTCACCACGCGCGCGCCGAGCGCGGCTTCGAGGTTTGCCTTGAGGGTCTCGATTTTGCTTGCCATATTGAGGGGACGCTCGGGGCTTTATTGACGGGCGATGGTATTGGTGCGGCGGATCTTCGCCTGAAGCTGGATCACGCCGTAGACCAGCGCCTCGGCCGTGGGCGGACAGCCCGGCACGTAGACGTCGACCGGCACGATCCGGTCGCAGCCGCGAACCACCGAGTACGAGTAGTGGTAGTAGCCACCGCCGTTCGCGCACGACCCCATCGAGATCACCCAGCGCGGCTCGGCCATCTGGTCGTACACGCGGCGCAGCGCGGGCGCCATCTTGTTGCAGAGCGTGCCGGCGACGATCATCACGTCCGACTGGCGCGGGCTCGGGCGGAACACGACGCCGAACCGGTCAAGGTCGTAACGGGCCGCGCCCGCATGCATCATTTCGACGGCGCAACACGCGAGCCCGAACGTCATCGGCCACAGCGAGCCGGTACGCGTCCAGTTGATCAGCTTGTCAGCCGTCGTGGTGACAAACCCTTCCTTCAAGACCCCTTCGATACTCATTTGCTTTCCACTCCAGACGAGCGACCGAGCGTGGCCGCCCATGCAAACCGGCGATTAACCCATCACTCCCAGTCGAGGCCGCCTTTCTTCCAGATATAGGCAAAGCCCAGCAGGAATTCGAGCAGAAAAATCATCATTGCGATGAAACCCGGCCAGCCGATATCCCGGAGCGCGACGCCCCACGGAAACAGGAATGCGGTTTCGAGATCGAAGATGATGAACAGGATGGCGACGAGGTAGTACCGGACGTCGAATTTCATCCGGGCGTCTTCAAAGGCTTCGAAGCCGCACTCGTACGGTGCGTTCTTCTCGACGTCCGGCTTGTTGGGACCAAGGAGCTTGCCGATGCTGACCAGCGCTATACCTAAACCAGTGCCCACGAGGAGGAACAACAAGACGGGGTAATAGGCTGCGAGGTTCAAGGCAATCCTCTATCGGTTGGTTCTGAGCGTCCGGAGAATACCACTTCCGGCGGAAGGAATCATTTCGGAGTGCATGCGATCGCAAGACAACCGCAAGCACACCCCAGAAATGAAAAATGCCAGCCACTAGAAGCGGCTGGCATTGAGTAACTTTGGTGCCGACGGCGAGACTCGAACTCGCACAGCTTTCGCCACTACCCCCTCAAGATAGCGTGTCTACCAATTTCACCACGTCGGCACTGCATGCAACCGGGGTTGTAACTACTTGTTTCCCGCGAATCGCTTCAAGAATTAAATTCTAACCCGAGTTCCGGAATTGTTCAACGCACAATCGCAAAAAATTTAACTTTTTATTTCGGGACGTCCTGGCCCGGCGCGCTCGCAGCCGAACCCGCAACGGCGGCGGATGCCGCGACTACCGGCGCCGATGCTGCAGGTGCCGATGCCGGCGCAGTCGCTGCCGTGCCGAGCACGCCGGCCGACGGCGTCGACTTGTACGAGCCGAGGTACGTCAGCGCCAGCGTCGCGACGAAGAAGATCGTCGCGAGAATGCCCGTCGTACGCGACAGGAAGTTCGCCGACCCCGTGGCACCGAACAGGCTGCCCGACGCGCCGCTGCCGAACGCAGCGCCCATGTCGGCACCCTTGCCGTGCTGCAGCAGCACGAGACCAATCACACCGAGTGCAGACAGCACCTGCACCACAATAATCAGCGTCTTGAATAACAGCATCACACCCACCCGATTGGATCGGGCGACCGGAACGGCCGGCCGCCCTCATGGTTCAATTCGATCTCGGACCGCTTAGCGCGCGGCCCGGCAGATCGCCAGGAAATCTTCCGCCTTCAGCGACGCGCCGCCGATCAGGCCGCCGTCGATGTCCGGCTGCGCGAACAGCTCTTCCGCGTTGTCCGGCTTCACGCTGCCGCCGTACAGCACGGACACGTCCGCCGCACCCTTTGCCGCGAGACGCGCACGCAGGAACGCGTGCACGTCCTGCGCCTGCGCCGACGTCGCGCTCTTGCCCGTGCCGATCGCCCAGACCGGCTCGTAAGCGACGACGATGCGCGCGGCCTCGTCGGCCGTCAGCACGGCCAGCACCGCGTCGAGCTGCGCACCGACCACCTGCTCGGTCGCACCGGACTCGCGCTCGTCGAGCGTCTCGCCGACACACACGACCGGCGTGAGCCCCGCCGCGAGCGCGCGCTGGGTCTTTGCGGCGACCGTCTCGTTGCGCTCGCCGTGATACGCGCGACGCTCCGAATGACCGACGATCGCGTAGCGTGCGCCGAACTCCGCGACCATCGCGGCCGCCACTTCGCCGGTGAACGCACCCTGCTCGTGCGCCGACACGTCCTGCGCCCCCCAGGCGACACGGCCGCCGTCGAGCTGCGCCTGAACCTGCGCGAGATACGGGAACGGCACGCACACGCCGACCGACGTTTCGGCCGCCACCGCGCCCGCACCCTGCACCACTTCGTTCAGCAACGCCTGGTTGCCGGCCAGCCGGCCGTGCATCTTCCAGTTGCCGATCACACGCTTAGTTCTCTGTTTCGACATCGTGTCTGTCTCGTCATCGACAGGCCGGCGACCGGCCGTCAGGTTTGATCTGGCGAAGCAAACCGGCGATTTTACTGCGCACGGCTTGAACCGGTCAAACCGCGCATGTCAAGCCCGGCCGACCAGCTGTGACCGGCAAGGCGCGGCCGGCCGGTCAGCTGTTCGCGCCCCAATCGAGCATGATCTTGCCGGTATGCTCGCTGCTTTCCATCAGCGCATGCGCCTGCGCGGCATCTGCGGCCGGCAATACACGATAGATCACCGGCTTGATGCGGCCATCGGCAATCAGCGGCCACACGCGCGCCTTCAGTTGCGCGGCGATCTGCGCCTTGAACTCGACCGGACGCGGGCGCAGCGTCGAACCCGTGATCGTCAGCCGGCGACGCAGGATCTCGCCGAGGTTGACGTCGGCCTTGGCGCCGCCGAGCAGCGCGATCAGCACGAGACGGCCGCCATCCGCGAGCGCGGACAGTTCGCGCGGCACGTACGAGCCTGCCACCATGTCGAGGATCACGTCGACGCCGCGATCGTGCGTCAGCGACTTCACGACCTCGACGAAGTCTTCCGTCTTGTAGTTGATCGCGCGCTCGGCGCCGAGCGCCTCGCACGCGCGGCACTTGTCGGCGCTACCGGCCGTCGCGAACACGCGAAAGCCGAGCGCATGCGCGATCTGGATCGCCGTCACGCCGATGCCGCTCGAGCCGCCCTGCACGAGCAGCGTCTCCTGCCCGCCGCCCTCGCCCGCGCCGAGCTGCGCACGGTCGAACACGTTGCTCCACACGGTGAAGAACGTTTCGGGCAGCGACGCGGCTTCGATATCGGTGAGGCCGCCGGGAACCGGCAGGCATTGCAGCAGCGGCGCGACCGCGTACTCGGCATAACCGCCGCCCGCGAGCAGCGCACACACACGATCGCCCAGCTTCAGGCCGAACGGGTTCAGCGCCGCGTCGGACAGGTCGCCGCCGACGATCTCGCCCGCAACCTCGAGGCCCGGCAGGTCCGACGCGCCCGGCGGCGGCGCATACGCGCCCTTGCGCTGGAACACGTCGGGCCGGTTCACGCCGGAAGCCGCCACCTTGATCAGCACTTCGCCGCGCTTCGGTTCGGGGCGCGGACGCTCCGCGAGTTTCAGCACGTCGGGGGCGCCGAATTCGATGATTTCGATGGCTTTCATGGCGATGGTCGCTCCGGGATCGGGATCGGAATCGGATGGGCGTGCCCGTGCGCGGCACGGGCACGTGGCCGGCGCTGCTGCGCCGCACAACGATGCTACAGAAAAAACGGCCGGCACGCTTTCGCACTGCCGGCCGTTGGTCCGCCTGCCCGCTTACTGCTGCGGCGGCGTGTCCGACTGTGCCGCTGCCGCTGCTTCATTCAGCAGCGCCTTCGCCGACAGGCGCACGCGACCCTTTTCGTCCGTCTGGATGACCTTGACCTTCACTTGCTGGCCTTCCTTCAGGTAGTCGTTGATGTCCTTCACACGCTCGTTGACGATTTCCGAGATGTGCAGCAGGCCATCCTTGCCCGGCAGCAGGTTCACGATCGCGCCGAAATCGAGCAGCTTCAGAACCGTACCCTCGTACACCTGGCCGACTTCGATCTCGGCCGTGATGTTCTCGATGCGCTTCTTCGCTTCGGCCATGCCGTCGCTGTTCGTGCTCGCGATCGTCACGACGCCGTCGTCCGAGATGTCGATGGTCGTACCCGTTTCTTCCGTCAGCGCGCGGATCACCGAACCGCCCTTGCCGATCACGTCGCGAATCTTTTCCGGGTTGATCTTGATCGTGATCATGCGCGGCGCGAATTCCGACAGTTGCGTGTTCGCACCCGAAACCGCCGACGTCATCTTGCCGAGGATGTGCATGCGGCCTTCCTTCGCCTGCGCGAGCGCGACCTGCATGATTTCCTTCGTGATGCCCTGGATCTTGATGTCCATCTGCAGCGCCGTCACACCTTGCTCCGTGCCGGCCACCTTGAAGTCCATGTCGCCGAGGTGATCTTCGTCGCCGAGGATGTCGGTCAGCACCGCGAACTTGTTGCCTTCGAGGATCAGGCCCATCGCGATACCCGCGACGTGCGCCTTCATCGGCACGCCGGCGTCCATCAGCGCGAGGCAGCCGCCGCACACCGACGCCATCGACGACGAACCGTTCGATTCGGTGATTTCCGACACGACGCGGATCGAGTAGCCGAATTCGTCAGCGCTCGGCAGGCACTTGACCAGCGCGCGCTTCGCGAGGCGGCCGTGGCCGATTTCGCGACGCTTCGGCGAGCCGACGCGGCCCGTTTCGCCGGTCGCGAACGGGGGCATGTTGTAATGGAGCATGAAGCGTTCGCGGTACTCGCCTTCGAGCGCGTCGATGATCTGCTCGTCACCCTTGGTGCCGAGCGTCGCGACGACCAGCGCCTGCGTTTCGCCGCGCGTGAACAGCGCCGAGCCGTGGGTACGCGGCAGCACGCCCGTGCGGATCTCGATCGGGCGCACGGTGCGCGTGTCGCGGCCGTCGATACGCGGCTCGCCGTTCAGGATCTGCGAACGGACGATCTTCGCTTCGATGTCGAACAGCACGTTGCCGACCGTGGCCTTGTCGGCCGCTGCCGTACCGGCTGCCTGCGCGTCTTCCTCGAGCTTCGCCGAGGTCGCCGCGTAAACTTCCTTCAGCTTCGTCGAACGCGCCTGCTTGTCGCGCAGCTGGTAAGCGGCGAGCAGGTCGTTCTGCGCCAGCTCGGTCACGCGTGCGATCAGCGCCTCGTTCTTCGGCGCCGGCTGCCAGTCCCACTCGGGCTTGCCGCCTTCGCGCACCAGTTCGTGGATCGCGTCGATCGCGACCTGCATCTGCTCGTGGCCGAACACCACGGCGCCCAGCATCACCTCTTCCGACAGCTGGTCGGCTTCCGATTCGACCATCAGCACCGCACGTTCCGTACCCGCGACGACGAGGTCGAGGCTCGACGCCTTGATCTGGTCACGCGTCGGGTTCAGCACGTACGCGTTGTCGATGTAGGCGACGCGCGCGGCACCGACCGGGCCGTTGAACGGCAGGCCCGACACAGCGAGCGCAGCCGATGCGCCGATCAGCGCGGGGATGTCCGCCGGGATTTCCGGGTTCACGGACAGCACGTGGATCACGACCTGGACTTCGTTGTAGAAGCCTTCCGGGAACAGCGGGCGCAGCGGACGGTCGATCAGGCGCGACGTCAGCGTCTCGTGCTCCGACGGACGGCCTTCGCGACGGAAGAAGCCACCCGGGATCTTGCCGGCCGAGTAGGTCTTCTCGAGGTAGTCGACGGTCAGCGGGAAGAAATCCTGGCCCGGCTTCGCCGACTTCGCGCCGACGACGGTTGCCAGCACGACGGTGTCTTCGACGTCGACGATCACGGCGCCGCTTGCCTGGCGGGCGACTTCACCGGTTTCGAGGCGCACCTTGTGCTGGCCCCACTGGAATTCCTTCACGACCTTGTTGAACATGGACATGGTTGCTCCTTTGTATTCATGCATTTCATTCGCCGCGCCGGCCATCCCGCGCGGCGGCGTCCCGACCGAATCACCCGGAGCAAGGTGTGTTTTTTATGCCATTCCAGCGCGGCACTCGTGCAGCGACGCGCTGGAATGACACAAATCCTGCCCCGGTACCGGTCGTGGCGGCGGCCCCGCACGAACGTGCCGGACAGCCTGCGATGCGTGTGACGCTACGCACCGCGCAAAAACAAAATGCCTGTATCAGCGGACTGACACAGGCATCTTGCTGGCGGCAATCGCCTCGATTACTTACGCAGACCCAGCTTCTCGATCAGTGCGCGGTAACGGTCGGCATCCTTGCCCTTGAGGTAGTCGAGCAGCTTGCGGCGACGGCTCACCATGCGCAGCAGGCCGCGGCGGCTGTGGTGATCCTTCGCGTGGGTCTTGAAGTGACCCGTCAGTTCGACGATACGTGCGGTCAGCAGTGCGACCTGGACTTCGGGCGACCCCGTGTCGTTCGTACCGCGGGCGAACTGAGCAACGACTTCCGACTTCTTGATATCTGCAACAGACATGAGATT
Source organism: Burkholderia cepacia (assembly GCF_001718835.1). Taxonomy (NCBI): domain Bacteria; kingdom Pseudomonadati; phylum Pseudomonadota; class Betaproteobacteria; order Burkholderiales; family Burkholderiaceae; genus Burkholderia; species Burkholderia cepacia. The sequence continues at coordinate 2,721,415 of NZ_CP013443.1, forward strand.
TCCTTGGTTTCTACTTGGTTTCTACTTTCTAACTGAACAGGCGGACACGGAAGAATGGCCGTGCCGTGACTTACAACCGGCGGGCATTGTAGCACAACTCCGCAACGATCCGAACCGCTTTGTCACGGGCGCGTCATCGAGCACGTCGACGGCGCGTCCGTCTGCGGCGGCGGGACCGCCAGCACGGTGCGAAACCCGTAGCCCGATCCCTCGTTGTCGAAGCGCACGCCCGGCGTGCCGGCCTTGTCCATCTCCATCACATAAAGGGGCTGGATCAACTGATGGTCCTGCGGGCGCATCCGCGACGCGTGGAAGCCGTCGTCGAACGACAGGCCCTCGAGCGCGCGCGCGACCGCCACCGGATCGGCCGAGCCGGCCCGGTTCATGGCCGCCGCGACCATCTCGACCATCAGGCTCATGCGGCGTACCGGATAGTCGTCCTGGGCAGCCGGAAAACGGTTCCGGAACGCCCGGTAGAACGCGTCGGATTTCGCGCCGCCGGCGTTCGGATGCCAGTCCGCCACGGCGACGACCCGCCCGACACCGGCGTCGCCGAGCGCCGCCGGCGCGCCGAGGCTGTTGCCGTAGAACGTATAGAACCTCGCATTCAGCCCCTGCTCGCGCGCCGCCTTCACGAGCAGCGTGAGGTCGTTGCCCCAGTTGCCGGTCACGACGGCGTCCGCGCCGCTCGCGCGGACCTTCGCGATGTACGGCGAGAAATCCTTGATCCGGCCGATCGGGTGGAACTCGTCGCCGGCGATCGCCACGTCCGAGCGCCGCGCGGCCAGCGCCTGCCGTGCGAGCGTGCTGACGTCGTGGCCGAAACTGTAGTCCTGGTTCAGCAGGTAGACCTTGCGCAGCGCGCGGTCGCGCGCCATCACGTCCGCGAGTGCGGCCATCCGCATGCCGGCGTGCGCATCGAAGCGGAAATGCCAGAAACTGCAGCGCGCGCCGGTCAGCGCCGGATCGTCGGCCGAATAGTTGAGGAACAGCATCCGGTTGTCCGGATCGCGCGCGTTCAGCTTGTCGAGCGCCGCGACGAGGGCGGCCGCGACGGCCGAGCTGTTGCCCTGCGTGACGAAGCCGATATGGCGATCCGCGGCCGCGCGCAGCTGCACGAGCGCCTCCTCGGGACTGCCCTTGCTGTCGAGCACGACGAGTTCGAGCGGGTGCGCGCCGTCGCGCAGCTTCACGCCGCCCGCCGCGTTCACCTGCTCGACGCCGAAGCGCAGGTTGCGCTCGACCGCCGCGCCCGCGTTCGCGAACGGGCCCGACATCCCCTCGATCAGCGCGATCCGCACCGGCTCGCCGCCGGCAAATGCGGACGACACCAGCATCCACCCCGCGCTCAACGCGAGCGCGCACCGCTTCCATATCTGCATCGGCTTGCCTGCCCCCGAATCCGCGTGAGAAGCGCGGATCATAGGCCCGGGCGCCCCGCGCGGGCAAGCGCGCGAGCGCTCGCGCGATCCCGCACCGAATTTTTCCGGGCCGCGCGCCGGAATGCGCGGTCCGTGATACAACACGCGTATTCCCCGTGATTCTTGGAGAAACACATGCGTATTCGTGTCCCGGTACTGCTCGCCAGCGCCGCCGCGCTGCTGGCCGGTTGCGCGCAACCGTGGCAGCAATACCAGGCCGGCCAGGACGAGTCGGCGATCGTCGCACGCATGGGCCCGCCGCGCGAGATCTACGACCTGCCCGGCGGCGGCAAGCGCCTGATGTGGCCGACCCAGCCGATGGGCGAGATCACCGTCGCGGCCGACGTCGACGGGTCCGGCAAGATCGTCAACGTGCGCCAGGTCCTGCAGCCGAGCGAGTTCTATCGCGCGGAGATCGGCAAGTGGACCAAGACCGACGTCCTCGTCAACTTCGGACGCCCCGTCGAGACGTCCTACTTCCCGCTGATGAAACGCGAGGTGTGGACGTACCGGTATCTCGAGGACAACGTCTGGTACATGATGTACAGCTTCTACTTCGACCCGCAGGGCATCCTGCGCATCACGCAGAAAACACCCGACCCGTTGCACGACCCCGACCGCCGCAATCTTTTCTAAGCGCGCGGCGCGATTCCAGCGCATTTCCGCAACGGCCATTCACGAATTATTGCGAGAATGGCCTTTCTTTTTTACCGCCACCCTATTTAATCTCAAAATAGAGCAGCAATCCTTTCCGGACCAATGAAGTTCAATAACCATTAACCGGAATCCCCCGCCACACATACCTCCGCGAGAAATCGTATCGGCGATGCATCGAATGCATCAAGCTGGTGCAATCCATGCACTATCTCGATTTAATTTGAAACAATTTGTTTCATTGCCCCCTTGATCTAGGGCATACCCCTAATATCAGTCGAAATTCAACCTTTCAATTCAGAAAGCATCCTAATCCGTCCGTTTCGATGGATTTTCATTTGCTTTCATCAAAAAGGAGTCCTCATGAATCGCCCCAAGAGCATGCTGGTTGCCAACATCGCCTGGGCCCGCGAAACGCGTGAACACACGCCCGGCTTCTTCGACGCGCTCGCGCGCGGCCAGAACCCGCGCGTGCTGTGGATCGGCTGCGCCGACAGCCGCGTGCCGGCCGAAACCATCACGCACTGCGCACCCGGCGAGCTGTTCGTCCATCGCAACATCGCGAACTTGTTCCATCCCGACGACGACAATTCCGCCAGCGTGCTCGAGTACGCGGTGCGTGTGCTGAAGGTCGACCATGTGATCGTGTGCGGGCACTACGGCTGCGGCGGCGTACGCGCATCGCTGCTGCCGCCGCCGTCCGACCTGCCGCACGTCGCACGCCGCATCGCGCCGCTGTGCGCGCTCGCGCGCCGGCACCACGACACGCTCGCCGGCCTCGACCCCGCCGCGGCCGCCGACCGCCTCGCCGAGCTCAACGTGCTCGAACAGGTGCGGCTGCTGCGCGCGTCCCCGATCGTGCGGGGCCGCGAACGGCCGCCGCTCGTGCATGGCTGGATCTTTTCGCTCGCGGACGGCCGCCTGCAGGAACTCGACTCCGGCTACGCGACGCAGCCGGCGGACGCCGCGCCCACGCAGGCGGCGCCCGCACCGGCGCTCGGCTGAACCCCATCCCGACCCACACGCCAACGAAACCGCCCCCGACCATGAAACTGAACCAGCGCCTGTCCACCCTGCCGCGCGACATCGTCGCCGGCGTCGTCGTGTTCCTCGTCGCGCTGCCGCTGTGTCTCGGCATCGCCAATGCATCCGGCGTCGAACCGTTTGCCGGGCTCGTATCCGGCATCGTCGGCGGCATCGTCGTCGCGCTGCTGAGCGGCTCGTCCCTGTCCGTCAGCGGGCCGGCCGCCGGCCTCGTCGTGATCGTCGTCGAAGGTATCGCACAACTCGGCAGCTTCTCCGCATTCCTGCTCGCGGTGCTGCTGTCCGGCGTCCTGCAGTTCGGGTTCGGCATGCTGCGCGCCGGCCGCTTCGCAGCCTATGTCCCTTCACCCGTCATCAAGGGCATGCTCGCCGCGATCGGCCTGCTGCTGATCGTGAAACAGATTCCGTTCGCGTTCGGAATCGGCGGCTCGGCCGCGCAACCGCTCGCCGCGCTGCCCGGCCTGAGCGCCGCGTGGATCGCGGCGGCGATCGCGCTTGCGTCGCTCGCGCTGCTGATCGCGTGGGACACGTCCGCGCTGCGCCGCTTCGTGCTGGTGCGCTCGGTGCCGGCTCCGCTTGCGGTCGTCGTGCTGGGTATCGGCGCCACGCTCGTGCTCGGCGCGCTGGCGCCCGCGCTCGCGCCCGGCGCCGCGCACCGGGTCGCGCTGCCCGAACTCGGCTCGTTCGCGGCCTTCGCGGCGTCGCTCAAGCATGCGGAGCTCGGCCCGAACTTCGCGCAGCTCGTCAATCCGGACGTGTGGCGCGTCGCGATCACGCTCGCGGTCGTCGCGAGCCTCGAGACGCTGCTGAGCCTCGAAGCCGTCGAGCAGATCGACCCGAAGCGCCGGCCGACCCAACCCGATCGCGAACTGAAGGCCCAGGGCGTCGGCAATCTCGTCGCCGGCGCGGTCGGCGGGCTGCCGATCACGTCGGTGATCGTGCGCAGCTCGGTGAACGTCAACGCGGGCGCGCAAAGCCGGATGTCCGCGATCGTGCACGGGATGCTGCTGCTCGCGAGCGTGTTCGCACTCACCGGCCTGATCAACCTGATCCCGCTCGCGAGCCTGGCCGCGATCCTGATCCACACCGGCTTCAAGCTTGCGAAACCGGCGCTGTTCCGCTCGGTGATGAAACAGGGGCCGGCCGCGTTCGTACCGTTCGCCGCGACGATCGCCGGCGTGCTCGCGATCGACCTGCTGTTCGGCATCGCGCTCGGCCTCGCGTGCAGCGTGCTGGCCGTCGCCGTCGCGAACCTGAAGAGCCCCGTGACGCTCGCGCAGCACGACGACCACTTCCTGCTGTCGTTCCGCAAGGACGTGTCGTTTCTCGGCAAGGTACAGGTCAAGCATCACCTGCGGCACATTCCCGATCGGGCCGCGGTGATCATCGACGCGACACGCGCCGACTACATCGATCACGATGTGCTCGAACTGCTCGACGCGTTCGTCGCCGATGCGCCGCGACGCGGCATCGCCGTCGAGTTCCGCCGGCCGTGCCCGCCGCCTCGCGCCGCCGCGCGGCGCTGGCAATTCCGCTCGCCGACCGCGGAGTGAGCGGGCGCGGAATGAAAAAACGCCCCGGCGGCGCAGGGCCGCACGGGGCGTTTCGATCGCGCGCGACGCGGTTACGAGCGCTGCGGATTGAGCTTGTCGTCCTTCGAATGCAGCTTGTTCAGCGCGGAGATGTACGCCTTCGCGGATGCGGCGACGATGTCCGGATCGGTGCCGACGCCGTTGACGATCCGCCCGCTCTTCGACAGCCGGACAGTCACTTCACCCTGCGCCTGCGTACCGGTCGTGATCGCGTTCACCGAGTACAGCAGCAGCTCGGAACCGCTGCCGACTTCGCTCTCGATCGCATTGAACGTCGCGTCGACCGGACCGTTGCCGCGCGCCTCGCCGGTCACTTCCTTGCCTTCGACCCCGAACACGACCTTCGCGTGCGGCTGCTCGCCCGTTTCCGAGTGCTGCGACAGCGACACGAACTTGAAGTGCTCCTGCTCGTGTGCGAGCGCCGATTCCTCGGACACGATCGCGATGATGTCCTCGTCGAAGATCTCGGCCTTGCGATCGGCCAGATCCTTGAAGCGCATGAACGCCGCGTTCAGTTCGCTTTCGCTGTCGAGCGACACGCCAAGCTCCTGCAGGCGCTGCTTGAACGCGTTACGGCCCGACAGCTTGCCGAGCACGATCTTGTTCGCGGTCCAGCCCACGTCTTCCGCACGCATGATCTCGTAGGTATCGCGCGCCTTCAGCACGCCGTCCTGGTGGATGCCCGACGCATGCGCGAACGCGTTCGCGCCGACCACCGCCTTGTTCGGCTGCACGACGAAGCCGGTGATCTGCGACACGAGCTTCGACGTCGGCACGATCTGCGTCGTGTCGATGCCGACGTCGAGGCCGAAGTAGTCCTTGCGGGTCTTCACGGCCATCACGATTTCCTCGAGCGACGTGTTGCCCGCGCGCTCGCCGAGACCGTTGATCGTGCACTCGACCTGACGCGCGCCACCGATCTTCACGCCGGCGAGCGAGTTCGCCACCGCCATCCCGAGGTCGTTGTGGCAATGCACGGAGAAGATCGCCTTGTCCGAGTTCGGAATGCGTTCGCGCAGCGTCTTCACGAGGTTGCCGTAGAGCTCGGGCACGCCGTAGCCGACCGTATCGGCGATGTTGATGGTCGTCGCCCCTTCGGCGATCACGGCTTCCAGCACGCGACACAGGAAATCGAGGTCCGAACGGCTGCCGTCTTCCGGCGAGAATTCGACGTTGTCGGTGAACTGGCGCGCGAAACGCACCGCGAGACGCGCCTGCTCGAACACCTGGTCCGGCGTCATGCGCAGCTTCTTCTCCATGTGCAGCGGCGACGTCGCGATGAACGTGTGGATCCGCGAGCTGTTGGCCGGCTTCAGCGCGTCGGCCGCACGCTGGATGTCCTTGTCGTTGGCCCGCGCCAGCGAGCAGATCGTGCTGTCCTTCACGAGACCGGCGATCGTGTGGATCGCGTCGAAATCGCCGTTCGAGCTGGCCGCGAAGCCAGCCTCGATCACGTCGACCTTCATCCGCTCGAGATGCTTCGCGATGCGGATTTTCTCTTCCTTCGTCATCGACGCGCCGGGCGATTGTTCACCGTCACGCAACGTCGTATCGAAAATGATCAGCTTGTCTGTCATGGGGGGCTCCAGGGCTCTTTGTTCGGAGGTACAACGAGATGGATTCGCGCCACCGCTGGCGACGCTCAACAACAGACGAGGCTTGACGGAGGGCGGGAACGGTCAGCGCGGCAGGCGCGCCGAAGCTGGCGCGCGTAGCGGCGCACCGGCTAGAAGGAGGGGGAGGCGGGAAAATGCAGTCATGCCGACGACTATAGCGGCATTCCGTTGGGCGCGCAATCGGACGACGCCCGAAGCGCGCGTGGAAAAAGGGGCGCAAAAAACGGCGGCCCGCAGGCCGCCGTTTCGGAACGTGTCGCGCGTCAATGCTCGCGCTGCGACGAGCGCGCGGGGTTCGCCCGCCCGCGCACGGCCATGTAGGCCCAGAACACGTAGCCGGACAGCCCGTACAGCACGAACAGGCAGAACAGCATCAGCGGCGGGTCGGACGACACGAGCACGAACGCGACGACGACCAGCAGGATCGCCGCGAACGGCACGCGGTGCCGCACGTCGAGCGCCTTGCCGCTGTAGAACGGCGCGTTCGACACCATCGTCACGCCCGCGTAGATCGTCAGCACGAATGCGACCCACGGCAGCCAGCCGAGCTTCATCGGCACGCGGTTGTCGGTGGCGAGCCATACGAAGCCCGCGATCAGCGCGGCGGCGGCCGGGCTCGGCAGCCCCTGGAAGAAACGCTTGTCGACGACGCCGATGTTCGTGTTGAAGCGCGCGAGGCGCAGCGCGGCGCCCGAGCAGTAGACGAACGCGGCGAGCCAGCCCCAGCGGCCGAGATCCTTCAGCACCCACTCGTACATCACGAGTGCCGGCGCGACACCGAACGACACCATATCCGACAGGCTGTCGAACTGCTCGCCGAACGCGCTCTGCGTATGCGTCATGCGCGCGACGCGCCCGTCCATCCCGTCGAGCACCATCGCGACGAAAATCGCGATCGCGGCGATCTCGAAGCGCACGTTCATCGCCTGCACGACCGCGAAGAAGCCGCAGAACAGCGCGGCGGTCGTGAACGCGTTCGGCAGCAGGTAGATGCCGCGCGTCTTCAGGAACCGCTGGCGCGCGGCGCGGCGGCTCTGCGGCGCCGGATCGGGCGCCATCACCTTGTTGCGGCGGAACGGGCGTGGCGTCTGGCCGGCGCCGTTGCGCGGCCGACGCGGTTTGAATGCGGCCATCGTGCGCCCCGCCGCTTACTGTTCGAGTTCCGCGAGGATCGTCGACGACGCGTAGACCTTCTCGCCGATCGACACCTTCGCGCGGCTGCCGAGCGGCAGGTACACGTCGACGCGCGAACCAAAGCGGATGAAACCGTAGCGCTGGCCGCGCGACAGCGGCTCGCCGGCGCGCACATAGCAGAGAATCCGGCGGGCGACGAGGCCGGCGATCTGCACGGCGGTCACGGTCTTGCCGCTCGCCGTCTGGATCACGACCGCGTTCCGTTCGTTCTCGGTGGACGCCTTGTCGATCGCCGCATTCAGGAACGCACCCGGGAAGTATTCGACCTTGGAGATCGCGCCGTCGACCGGCGAACGCTGCGAATGGACGTTGAAGACATTCATGAACACGCTGATCTTCAGCGCTTCGCGGTTCGCGTACGGGTCCTGCGCGGTCTCGACCGCGACGATGCGGCCGTCTGCCGGGCACAGCACCGCGTTCGGCTGCGCCGGGATCGGGCGCTGCGGATCACGGAAGAACTGGACGACGAAGACGAGCAGCAGCCAGAACGGCCACGCGAAGCCGAAGCCCCCGACGGCATGGATCAACAGCGCGATGACGGCTGCAATCGCGATGAACGGCCAGCCTTCGCGCGCGATGATCGGATGAGGATAGTTCATGGATTCGTTCTGTGTTCGGTGAATTGCAAAGCCCGTAGGATAGCAAAAGCCGCCCGGGGCACTGCTGCCTTCGGGCGGCTTTTTGGTACCGGCCCTCTATTCGAGGGGCCGGAACAGCACGCGGTGCTTAGTTCTTCGTCTGGTCGACGAGCTTGTTCTTCGCGATCCACGGCATCATCGCGCGCAGCTTCGCACCGACCTGCTCGATCTGGTGCTCGGCCGTCAGGCGACGGCGCGACTGCAGCGTCGGCGCGCCTGCCTTGTTCTCGAGGATGAAGCTCTTCGCGTACTCTCCCGTCTGGATGTCGGTCAGGCACTGCTTCATCGCCTTCTTCGTCTCTTCCGTGACGATGCGCGGGCCCGTCACGTACTCGCCGTACTCGGCGTTGTTCGAGATCGAGTAGTTCATGTTCGCGATGCCGCCTTCGTAGATCAGGTCGACGATCAGCTTCAGTTCGTGCAGGCACTCGAAGTACGCCATTTCCGGCGCGTAACCTGCCTCGACCAGCGTTTCGAAACCGGCCTTGATCAGCTCGACGGTACCGCCGCACAGCACGGCCTGTTCGCCGAACAGGTCGGTTTCGGTTTCTTCACGGAAGTTCGTCTCGATGATGCCGGCACGGCCGCCACCGTTCGCCGCGGCGTACGACAGCGCGATGTCGCGTGCCGCGCCCGACTTGTTCTGCGCAACCGCGATCAGGTGCGGCACGCCGCCACCTTGCGAGTACGTGCCGCGCACGGTGTGGCCCGGTGCCTTCGGCGCGATCATGATCACGTCGAGGTCGGCGCGCGGGATCACCGCGCCGTAGTGGACGTTGAAGCCGTGTGCGAATGCCAGCGCCGAGCCCTGCTTGATGTTCTCGTGCACTTCCTTCGCGTACACGTCGGCGATCTGCTCGTCCGGCAGCAGCATCATCACGACGTCGGCGCCCTTCACCGCTTCCGCGACTTCCTTGACCGACAGGCCGGCGTTCTCGGCCTTGCTCCACGACGCGCCGCCCTTGCGCAGGCCGACCGTCACGTTGACACCGCTGTCCTTCAGGTTCAGCGCGTGTGCGTGGCCTTGCGAGCCGTAGCCGATGATCGTGACTTGCTTGCCCTTGATGAGGGAGAGGTCAGCGTCTTTGTCGTAGAAAACGTTCATGATGGTTCCTTCGCTAATTCAAAAATTCAACAATTCGTTCGGATGGAGTACTGCGGGCCGGGACATGACGGCGCACCCGGCGTGCCACTTTGGCAATGTCGGCATCACACCTTCAGGATGCGCTCGCCGCGTCCGATGCCGGAGCTGCCGGTGCGCACGGTCTCCAGGATCGCGCCCGCGTCCAGCCCCTGGATGAATGCGTCGAGCTTGTCGCTCGCGCCCGTCAATTCGATCGTGTAGGTCTTTTCGGTCACGTCGATGATGCGGCCGCGGAAAATGTCCGCCATCCGCTTCATTTCTTCGCGCTCCTTGCCCACTGCACGTACCTTGATCAGCATCAGCTCGCGTTCGATGTGTGCACCGTCGGTCAGGTCCACCACTTTCACCACCTCGATCAGGCGGTTCAGATGCTTCGTGATCTGTTCGATCACGTCGTCGGAGCCAATGGAAACGATGGTGAGCCGCGACAGCGATTGGTCTTCGGTCGGCGCCACCGTCAAGGTTTCGATGTTGTAGCCGCGTGCGGAGAACAGGCCGACCACGCGCGACAGCGCGCCCGGTTCGTTCTCCAGCAGGACGGAAATGATGTGTCTCATGTTCGCTTCTTCCAGAATGTGTCCGTGTCAATTCACTCGCGCCGCGCGCCGCCGCGTGCCGCACCGCCCTTCGTGAAGGCGGCCGCTTCGGCCCAGGCACGCGTCGCGCCGTTACAGGTCTTCCGATCCGAGCAGCATCTCGGTGATGCCCTTGCCGGCCTGTACCATCGGCCAGACGTTTTCGGTCGGATCGGTCTGGAAGTCGAGAAACACGGTGCGGTCCTTCAGGCGCAGCGCTTCCTTCAGCGCCGGCTCCACATCCGAGGTCTTTTCGATCCGCATGCCGACATGGCCGTACGCTTCGGCGAGCTTCACGAAGTCAGGCAGCGCATCCATGTACGAATGCGAATAGCGCTTGCTGTATTCGATCTGCTGCCACTGGCGAACCATGCCGAGATAGCGGTTGTTCAGCGAAATGATCTTCACGGGCGTGTCGTACTGCAGGCAGGTCGACAGTTCCTGGATGCACATCTGGATCGAGCCTTCGCCCGTGATGCACAGCACGTCGTCGTCCGGGTGCGCCATCTTGACGCCCATCGCTGCCGGCAGGCCGAAGCCCATCGTGCCGAGGCCGCCGGAGTTGATCCAGCGACGCGGCTTGTTGAAACGGTAGAACTGCGCCGCCCACATCTGGTGCTGGCCGACGTCCGAGCACACGAACGCATTGCCGTCCGTCAGCTCCCACGCCTTCTCCACCACGTACTGCGGCTTGATGATCTCGCTTTCGCGGTCGTACTTCAGGCAGTCCTTCGAGCGCCAGCCCTCGATGTCCTTCCACCATTGCGCGAGGGCCTCGGTGTCGGGGCCATGCTCGGCCGTCTGCAGCTGCTCGATCAGCTCCTTCAGCACTTCCTTCACGTCACCGACGATCGGGATGTCGACCTTCACGCGCTTCGAGATCGACGACGGGTCGATGTCGATGTGGATGATCTTGCGCGGACGCGACGCGAAGTGCGCCGGATCGCCGATCACGCGGTCGTCGAAGCGGGCGCCGATCGCGATCAGCACGTCGCAGTGCTGCATCGCCATGTTCGCTTCGTAGGTGCCGTGCATGCCGAGCATGCCGAGGAATTTCCTGTCCGACGCGCGATAGCCGCCGAGGCCCATCAGCGTGTTCGTGACCGGGTAGCCGAGCAGGTCCGCGAACTGGTTCAGTTCGCGCGACGCGTCGGCGAGGATGATGCCGCCGCCCGTGTAGATGTACGGACGCTTCGCCGTCAGCAGCAGCGACACGGCCTTGCGGATCTGGCCCGAATGGCCCTTCGTGACCGGGTTGTACGAACGCAGCGACACGTTCTTGACGGGCTCGTACTGGCACGGCGTCTTCGAGATGTCCTTCGGGATGTCGATCAGCACGGGACCCGGACGGCCGGTGCGGGCGATGTAGAACGCCTTCTTGACGGTTTCCGCGAGGTCGCGCACGTCCTTCACGAGGAAGTTGTGCTTCACGCACGGACGCGTGATGCCGACGGTGTCGCACTCCTGGAACGCATCCTGGCCGATCGCGGCCGTGGGCACCTGGCCGCTGATCACGACCATCGGGATCGAATCCATGTACGCCGTTGCGATGCCGGTCACCGCGTTGGTGACACCGGGGCCCGACGTCACGAGGCAGACGCCGACATTGCCGGTGGAACGCGCATACGCATCGGCTGCGTGCACGGCCGCCTGTTCGTGGCGCACCAGCACGTGCTGAATCTTGTCCTGCTTGTAAAGCTCGTCGTAGATGTAGAGTACCGAGCCGCCGGGGTAGCCCCAGATGAATTCGACGTTTTCATCGGCCAGTGCCTTCATGAGCACGGTGCCGCCGATGGAGTCGCTATCGGGAGGGGAAAGGGGTTCCGACGTGGAGAATTCCGCGCTGGGCATGTTCATTTTGACCTTTCGAATTTTCGGCAAAAAATTGATCGGGTGCTCTCTGCCGGGCTTGTGGCTCGGGTTCAAGCGGCGCGTCCAGTTTGAAGGGCAGGCTTCTTGGGCCAGCCTCAAATGAGACCATCACTTCATGTTGCGAATCATTGACGATAGCGGGTCGCGAATGGGTCGTCAAGCAAAATATCCCGCAGCGCATCATGGGCGCCGCCCGGCAGCCCGCCGCCGCTGCTCGCGCGCAACGTGCTTCGCCCGCCCCGGTGCCAAGCGGCACGAAAATTTGATAGCATCCGCGGGTTTTACGAAATTTTTCGACCTTTTACACCACGCAGCGGCCCGCAGCGCATACCTTCACGGAATGGCATCAGACAAGGAACTCGCCGACTTTCTGGCGGGCGTCGAAAGGCGCGCGTTCAAGCAGGCTGCGTACGCCGTGCGTGACGACGATGCGTCGCTCGACATCGTGCAGGACGCGATGATCAAGCTTGCGGAGAAATACGGCGACCGGCCGGCGGCCGAACTGCCGCTGCTTTTTCAGCGGATCCTGCAGAACGCGATCCACGACTGGTTCCGCCGGCAGAAAGTCCGCAACACGTGGGTCACGCTCTTCTCGTCGCTGAACAACACCGACGACGACGACTTCGACCCGCTCGAAACCCTCGAATCCGCGGACGACAACGCGGGCGTCGAAAGCAGCGAGCACCGCCTCGAACGAGAGCAGGTTCTGGCCCTGATCGACGAAGAAATCCAGAAACTTCCGGCGCGTCAACGGGAAGCGTTCCTGATGCGTTATTGGGAAGATATGGATGTCGCCGAGACTGCCGCCGCAATGGGGTGCTCCGAGGGCAGCGTCAAGACGCACTGCTCGCGAGCCACCCACACCCTGGCGCAAGCGCTCAAGGCCAAAGGAATCACGCTATGAGCTCCGCTCCCGCAAATCGAGAACACGAATTCGCGCTGAAGGTGCGCCGCGCGCTGGACGAGCGCGCGGCCGACCTGCCTGCCGCGACCACCGACCGCCTGGCCGCCGCCCGCCGGGCTGCGCTCGCCCGCAAGAAGCCCGAGCCCGTGGCGGCGCCGGTGTTCGTCCCCGCGTTCGCAGGCGCGGCCGGCGCCTACGGCCCGGTGGTCACGCCTGCGCGCCAGCCGGTGTCGCTCGCGCGCCGCCTGCTGCGCGCGTGGCCGCTGGCACTGCTGCTCGCGGGGCTCGTCGGCATCGCCTACTGGGAAGACATGCAGCGCACCGCCGAACTCGCCGACATCGACGCGGCGATGCTCAGCGACGACCTGCCGCTCAACGCGTATCTCGATCACGGGTTCAACGCGTATCTGTCGCGTGCGCACTAACAGACAATAACGAGGGGATCGCACGGGTGAGTCAGAAGCGCGGCCTGGCCGTATTTTTCGGATGCGTAATCGCGATCGCCGTTTCCTACGTCGCCACGTACCCACGATTCCACCCGCAACCCGAGGCGGTCGCCGTCGCGACCAACGCGCCTGCGCTCGCGTCGGCCGCCATCGCGCTGACCGCCGACCTCGCCCCGCTGCCCGCTGCCGCCGGTCCGCTGTCCTGGGCGCGCCTCACGCCGGCGCAACACGCGGCACTCGCGCCGTTCGCCGACCAGTGGGACGGCTTCAGCGACGCGCGCAAGCGAAAATGGCTGAAGATCGCGTCGCGTTTCGCGAAGTTGACGCCCGATGACCAGAAGCGCCTGCAGGACCGGATGACCGAATGGGCGCGGATGACGCCCGAGCAGCGCCGCGTCGCGCGCGAAAACTACCAGAGTGCGAAGGAGCTGTCCGCGCAGGCGCGCGAGCGGGCCTGGAAGGCGTACCAGCAACTCCCCGAGGAGCAGAAGGAACGGCTCGCGGCCGCCGAGCGCCGCCGCCGGCCGAGCGTCGTCAGCGCGCCGCCGACCGTCGCCGACCGTGACGTCCGCCGCCTCGTGAACGCGCACGAGCATCCGGCGAGCGGCGCGAGCGTCGTGCTGCCGGCGCCGCCCGCGCCGAGCAGCGCCGCCGCCCCGCCGGTAGTCGCCTCGGCCACCGCCGGCGCAGCCCCGACGACGGCCGCGCCGGCGCCGGTGTCGCCCGCCGACGCCCCCTCGCTGTTCAAGGGCTCCTGAGCGGCCGTGCCGCGCACGAGCCCGTCTCCAGCCACCCCGCCGTCCGTGCGGCGGCGTCTCGCCGCGCTGCTCTACGAAGGCGTGCTGCTGTTCGGCGTGGTGTTCTTCGCCGGGCTCGCGTTCAGCCTCGCGACGCAGCAGCGCAACGGCCTCGTCCATCACAACCTGCTCGCCGCCTGGATCGCGCTCGTGGTCGGCGCGTACTTCGTGTGGTTCTGGACCCACGGCGGCCAGACGCTGCCGATGAAGACGTGGCGGCTGCGGCTCGAGTCGTCGAGCGGCCGGCCGCTGAGCGCCGGCCATGCGCTCGTCCGCTATGCGCTCGGCTGGCTGTGGTTCCTGCCGCCGCTCGCGCTGCATCCGCTTCTCGGCCTGTCGGTACCCGTCACGCTCGCGCTCGCCGCCGCGTGGATCGTCGTGTGGGCCGGCGCGGCCCGGCTGCATGCCGGCCGCCAGTTTCCGCACGACCGGATCGCACGCACGCGCGTCGTCGCCATGCCGCGCTGACCGTCGCCGCCCCCGGACCGGCCGCCCGCCGCCTTCGCGCGGCGCTCGAAAATTCACCCCTGAACGGCGCATGCGCGCCGTAATAAGAACGTCTCGTGACTGTCACGGCACAGTCACGCCCGCATGGCGGAATGCCGGTAATGTCAACCGGCGCGAGTCATGCATGGGCCAGAAAACGTCTGCGACCTCCCTGTTCCGTCACCCTCTCGGCGCCCGCGCCGCCACCGCCTTCCTGTCCGGCTCGGCCGCGGCCGACGCCCTCTCGGCACATGAACTGCCCGACGCGTCCGCCACGCAGCGCGACGATCACGAGCCGTCCGCGCATCGCTACCGCACCATCTGGCTGTCCGACATCCACCTCGGTTCGAGCGGCTGCCAGGCGCCGTACCTGCTCGATTTCCTGCGTCACAACGATTCGGAGTACCTGTACCTCGTCGGCGACATCATCGACGGCTGGCAACTGAAAAAGGGCTGGTACTGGCCGCAGGCACACAACGACGTCGTGCAGAAGATCCTGCGCAAGGCACGCAAGGGCACCCAGGTCGTCTACATCCCGGGCAACCACGACGAAGGCGCGCGGCAGTTCTGCGACCTCGCGTTCGGCGACATCCAGGTGCGCGGCGAGGCGTTCCACACGACGCTCGCAGGCAAACGTTTGTGGATCGTGCACGGCGACCTGTTCGACGGCGTGATCCAGCACGCGAAATGGCTCGCGTACCTCGGCGACACGCTCTACACGCTGATCCTCGTGCTGAACCGCTGGTTCAACCGGATCCGCAGCCGGCTCGGCTTCCAGTACTGGTCGCTGTCGCAATACCTGAAGCACCAGGTCAAGAACGCAGTCAACTTCATCTCGCAGTTCGAGACCGTGATGACCGACGAGGCGCGCCGCCGCGGCTGCGACGGCGTCGTGTGCGGGCACATCCACAAGGCGGAGATCCGCGACATCGACGGCGTGCTGTACTGCAACGACGGCGACTGGGTCGAGAGCCTGTCCGCACTCGTCGAAACGATGGAAGGCGAACTGAAGATCGTCTACTGGACGGTGATGCGCACCGCGCCGTCGGAAACCACGTCGCGCAAGGCCAAGGCCACTGCCTGACACAACCGCACTACAGGACATTGCCGCGATGAAGATCATGATCGTCACCGACGCGTGGGAACCGCAGGTCAACGGCGTCGTGCGCACGCTGAAGAGCACGTCGCGCGAACTCACCGCGCTCGGCCACCGCGTCGAACTGCTGACGCCGCTGGAATTCCGCACGGTGCCCTGCCCGACCTACCCCGAGATCCGCCTGTCGATCCTGCCGTACCGCAAGCTGCGCGCACGGATCGATGCGTTCGCCCCCGACGCGCTGCACATCGCGACCGAAGGCCCGCTCGGCCTCGCCGCGCGGCGCTACGCACGCTCGCGCAAGCTGCCGTACACGACCGCGTATCACACGCGCTTTCCGGAATACGTGCAGGCGCGCTTCGGCATCCCGCTCGCGGCGACCTACCGCTTCCTGCACTGGTTCCACGGCCCGTCGCTCGCGGTGATGGCGCCGACGCCGGTCGTCAAGCAGGATCTCGAGAAATTCGGCTTCACGAACGTCGTGCTGTGGACCCGCGGCGTCGACCTCGACGTGTTCCGGCCGATGGAATCGAAGGTGCTCAATACCGCGCGGCCGATCTTCCTGTACGTCGGCCGCGTCGCGATCGAGAAGAACGTCGAGGCGTTCCTGCGCCTCGACCTGCCCGGCTCGAAATGGGTCGCGGGCGAAGGTCCCGCGCTCGCGGAGCTGAAGTCGCGCTATCCGGAGGCAAACTATCTCGGCGTGCTGTCACAGGCCGAGCTCGCGAAGGTGTATGCTGCGGCCGACGTGTTCGTGTTCCCGAGTCGCACCGACACGTTCGGCCTCGTGCTGCTCGAGGCGCTCGCCTGCGGCACGCCGGTTGCCGCCTATCCCGTGACGGGCCCGATCGACGTGCTCGGCGAAGGCGACGCCGGTGCGATGCACGAGGACCTGCAGGAGGCCTGCCTCGAGGCGCTGAAGATCGAACGCACGACTGCGCGCGCATGGGCCGAACGCTTTTCGTGGCGCGCGGCGTCCGAGCAGTTCGCGTCGCATCTGAAGCCGCTGCCGAAGACCGCGTACTCGCCAGCAGAAGGTGCCGCCGTTTGAAACGAGACCTGAACGACCAGACCCCGCCCCCCGACACCACGCCGCAACGGCACCGTCCGTTCGACGAGGAAGAGCCGCATGCCGATGCGGACGTGCACGCGCACGAGCCGCTCGGCCCCGACGATCGGCTGACGCCGCTGCCGCCGAACCCGTACAAGCGCCACCGCGGCATCACGCGCGCCTGGTACGCGCTCAAGCATTCGCTGAACGGCTTTCGCGTCGCGATCCGCGAGGAGAGCGCGTTTCGCCAGGAACTCACGCTCGCCGCGCTGATGCTCCCGATCGGCGCGTTTGCGCCGGTGCCGGCCGCGTCGCGCGCGCTGCTGATCGCGTCGGTGCTGCTGGTGCTAATCGTCGAGCTGCTGAACTCGAGCGTCGAGGCCGCGATCGACCGCATCTCGCTCGAACGCCACGAACTCTCCAAGCGTGCGAAGGACCTCGGCAGCGCAGCCGTGACGGTCGCGCTGTTCGCGTGCGTGACGACGTGGGGCTTCGTGCTCGGCCCGGTCGTCGCACACTGGCTGGGCTTCTAGACAAGCACCGGGCGCACGCGCCGCGCACCGCCCCCGTGCGGCGCTGCACCATGCGCCGTAGGGGGCCGCGCACACGAAATGCGCCCGATGTGGCGAAACCCCGGTTTATAATCGTCCGCTAGACATAGAACAGCAACCCGCGCCGGACGAATCACGCAGCATCGATTGCAGCGCCCGCCAGTCCGGCACACACAGGGCCGGACGACATGGAAGCGAAACCTCCCCGCCGCACCCGCGAACGGATTCTCGAGTTGTCGTTGAAACTCTTCAACGAGATCGGCGAGCCGAACGTCACGACCACGACGATCGCCGAGGAAATGGAAATCAGTCCAGGCAACCTGTACTACCATTTCCGCAACAAGGACGACATCATCAACAGCATCTTCGCGCAGTTCGAGCAGCAGATCGAACGGCGGCTGCGCTTTCCCGAAGATCACCGTCCGACGATCGACGAAACCTGGTCGTACCTGCAGTACATGGCCGATTTCATGTGGACCTACCGGTTCCTGTATCGCGACCTCAACGACCTGCTCGCGCGCAATCGCACGCTCGAGACGCACTTCAAGCAGATCATCAGCCACAAGGTGCGCTTCGCTCGCGAGATGTGCGAGCTGCTCGTATCCGACGCCGAGATGGTCGCCACACCCGCCGAGATCGAGGTCATCGCCACCAACATGGCCGTCATTTCGACGTACTGGCTGTCGTATCAGTACGTGATGCATCCTCGCAAGTACAACGACCAGGACGCGATCCGCGAGGAACTGCACCAGGTCAGCATGCACGTGATCTCCGTGATGGCACCGTACCTGCGCGGCCGTTCGCGCCAGCTGTTCGACGACCTGGTCTCCGGCAAGCTGCCGAAGCGCCAGTTCACCGACTACCTGCCGCCGCGCGACGGCTCGCCGCGCCCGGCCGGCAGCCCCGTCTCCACCGGGCAGGCCCCCGCCAAGGATGCCAAGCAATGAAGGCGGTCTGTGTTTACTGCGGCTCGTCGCCCGGCGTGCGGCCCGTCTATGCCGACGCCGCGCGCGCATTCGGCCGCGCGCTCGTCGACGCGGGCCTCACGCTCGTCTACGGCGGCGGCCGCGTCGGCCTGATGGGCGTGATCGCCGACGAAGTGATGGCGGCCGGCGGCCGTGCGGTCGGCGTGATCCCCGAATTGCTCGTCGACAAGGAAGTCGGTCATACGGGGCTGTCGGAACTGCACGTCGTACCCGACATGCACCACCGCAAGAAGATGATGGCCGACCTCTCGGACGCGTTCGTCGCGATGCCCGGCGGCGCCGGCACGCTCGAAGAGCTCTTCGAGGTCTACACGTGGGCGCAGCTCGGCTATCACCGCAAGCCCGTCGCGATCTACAACATCGATTCGTTCTACGATCCGTTGATCGCGCTGCTGCGCCATACGGTCGACGAAGGCTTCATGCGTCCGGCCTATTTCGACGCCCTGTGCATCGAATCCGAACCCGTCGAGCTGATCGAGCGACTGCGTCGCTACCAGCCGCCCGCCCGCGACAAGTGGGCGCCCGACGCGGCCAAGTAACCGTCACCGGAACCCGCACGCGATGACCGCACCGTCCGACCGCAAGGCCGTCCTCATCACCGGCGCGAGCCGTGGCATCGGTCGCGCGACCGCCGTGCTCGCGGCTGCGCGCGGCTGGGACGTCGGCGTCAACTACGCGCGCGACGCGGCGGCGGCCGAACTCACCGCGCAGGCCGTCCGCGACGCGGGCGGCCGTGCATGCGTCGTCGCGGGCGACGTCGCGAACGAAGCCGACGTCGTCGCGATGTTCGACACCGTCACGGCCGCATTCGGCCGCTTCGACGCCCTCGTCAACAACGCGGGCATCGTCGCGCCGTCGATGCCGCTCGCCGACATGCCGACCGACCGGCTGCGGCGGATGTTCGACACCAACGTGCTCGGCGCGTACCTGTGTGCGCGCGAAGCGGCGCGCCGGCTGTCCACCGACCGTGGCGGTCGCGGCGGCGCGATCGTCAACGTATCGTCGATCGCCTCCCGGCTCGGCTCGCCGAACGAATACGTCGACTACGCGGGCTCGAAGGGCGCGGTCGATTCGCTGACGATCGGTCTTGCAAAGGAACTCGGCCCGCACGGCGTGCGCGTCAACGCGGTACGCCCCGGCCTGATCGAGACCGAAATTCACGCGAGCGGCGGCCAGCCGGGCCGTGCGGCCCGCCTCGGCGCAACGACGCCGCTCGGCCGCGCGGGCGAAGCGCAGGAGATCGCCGAAGCGATCGTCTGGCTGCTTGGCGACGCGGCGTCCTACACGACGGGTGCGCTGCTCGACGTCGGCGGCGGCCGATAGCCCTGCCGCTGCGACTGAATGTCGCACCCCGCCCCTTCCCCTTGCCCCGCCTTACATCGCGACAAATCTCCACAATTCCGCAACAGATTGTGTAAACATCCGTAACAGTTTCGTGGTCTACTAGCAGGCACTTCGACAGCCGGCGTCGCCGCCTGTCCGTCGCCGCCGGCGCGCGGCTCCTATTGCCCCGGGCGCATGCCGCCGGGCGGCTCGACCAGAGATCTTTCCATGCAGGGTTCCGCAGCGCCCAGCCGGCGACGCACGTCTGTGCCCGCCCCGGCTCAGCACGTCCGCGCATCCGCCGAAACCGGCCTCGCCGGGCCCGTCCAGGACGCAAGCGCGTCCGCCGCGACAGCGCCCGCGCGCAGCCGCGTCGCACGGGTCGGCTGGCGCGCATGGCTGTTCGTCGCCGCCGTATTCTGCGCGTACGTGCTGCCGGGCGTACTCGGTCACGATCCCTGGAAACAGGACGAAACCTACACGTTCGGCATCATCCAGCACATGCTCGAGACGGGCGACTTCGTCGTGCCGACCAATGCCGGCCTGCCGTTCATGGAAAAGCCGCCGCTTTACGCGTGGGTCGCGACCAGCCTCGCATGGCTGCTGCAACGCGTGATGCCGCTGCACGACGCGGCGCGACTCGCGAGCGCGCTGTTCGCCGCGCTCGCGTTCGGCTTCATCGCGCGCTCGGCGCGCATCGCCAGCCGCGCGGACACCTGGTTCGACCTGAAGGTGATCGGGCCCGTCGCGCTGTGCGCTAGCAGCCTCGTCGTCATCAAGCACGTGCACGACATGATGACCGACGTCGCGCTGTTCGCCGGCACGGCAATCGGCTTCAGCGGGCTGCTCGAACTCGTGATGCAGCACGTCGCGCGCGCACGGCACGCGCAGCTCGGCCTGCCGGTCGAGTCGGGAAACCGCTGGGCCGCACCGATCTTCGGCGCGGGCGTCGGCATTGCCCTGATGGCGAAGGGTCTGTTCGTGCCGCTCGTGTTCGCGGCCACGCTCGTCGGCGCGCTGGTGCTCTATCCGGCCTGCCGCACCCGCTCGTTCGCACGCGCGCTCGGCATCGCCGCGCTCGTGTTCGCGCCGTTCGCGCTCATCTGGCCGATCGCGCTGTTCATGCGCTCCGAGACGCTGTTCATGACGTGGTTCTGGGACAACAACGTCGGCCGCTTCTTCGGCTTCTCCGTCCCCGAACTGGGCGCGGAAAACGACAAGCCGTTCTTCATCCTCCGCGCGTTCCTGCTCGTCGGCTTCCCGGTCGCGCCGCTCGCGATCGTCGCGCTCGCGCGCGGCGTGTGGCGCGACTGGCGGACGCCGCGCGTCGCGCTGCCCGTCTTGTTCACCGGCGTCGGGCTGACGGTGCTGGTGGTATCCGCGACGTCGCGCCAGCTCTACATCCTGCCGTTCTTCGCGCCGCTCGCGCTGGTCGCCGCGCAGGCCGTCGAACGCCTGCCGCGCCGGCTGCATCTCGCGTGGGATTACCTGAGCCGCATCCTGTTCGGCACGGTCGTGGCGCTCGCCTGGGCAATCTGGGCGGTGATGGCCGATCCGGCCGCATCGCGCGCGGACCTGGCGCCGCTCGGCCGCTGGCTGCCGCTCGACTGGACGATGCCGATCGAACCCGCGCTCGTGACCGGCGCGCTCGTGCTGACCGTCGGCTGGCTCACGCTGCTGCCGAAGCTGCGCGCGACGGGCCTCTGGCGCGGCGCACTGTCGTGGGGCGCCGGCGCACTCGTCGCATGGGGGCTCATCTACACGCTGCTTCTGCCGTGGCTCGACGTCGCGAAGAGCTACCGCTCGGTGTTCGACGACCTGAACGCGCATCTCGCGCTCGAATGGAACGACGGCGACTGCATGGCGAGCCTGCACGGGCTCGGCGAATCGGAAGCGCCGATGCTGTACTACTTCTCCGGCATCCAGCACACGCCGATCGACGACGCGAAAACGACGCGCTGCACCTGGATGATCGTCCAGGGCGTGCGGTCCGTCGATCCGGCGCCGGGCAGCGAATGGAAATTGTTCTGGTCGGGCGCGCGCCCGGGCGACAACGACGAACTGCTGCGCGTGTACGTGCGCACGCCCGAGCAGCACCTGCAGTGACGGTGGTTGAAGGCGCGTCGCGCCTTCAACCCGCGCCGCCGCCCACCACTCAGAACGACGACCCCGGCTCGCGCAGGAACGCGGCCTCCTCCGCGGTCGACTCGCGACCGAGAATCGCGTTCCGGTGCGGAAAGCGGCCGAAGCGCGCGATCACGTTCGCATGCGCCAGCGCGAAATCGTGATACCCGGCGCACCCCGCCTCCTCCCTGATCCCCTCGCACAGGCGCACGGCCTCGCGCTGGCTCTCGACCGACTCGTCGTGCTCGAACGGCAGATACGCAAACGCGCGGTGATGTCCGCTCGGCAGGCCGGCATCCCACCCCGCGGCGACCAGCCTGCGTGCGACCGCGAGCGCCTTCGGGTCGGCGGCAAACGCGCGCGGCGTACCGCGATGGATGTTGCGCGAGAACTGGTCGAGCACGACGATCAACGCAAGCGCACCCGGCGGCGAGCCGGCCCAGTGATCGCATCCGCCGTCGCACGCCGCCTCGAGCAACGCGCCGTAGCGCTCGCGCAGCGCTGCATCGAGCGCCGCCCCGCCGTTGAACCAGACCTTGCGCGGGTGGCCGAATTCCGCCGAGCCGGGCGGGCCGAACCAGAAATCCAGCACGTCGCGGGCGCGCGGATCGAGCGCCGCCTCGTCGCCGTGCGTGTTGTTCGTGTCATTCACCGTCATGCAAACTCCAGGACAAGGCGCCGGGTGCGCGCGCTCTTCTTTTCCAGTTTCGCGATTCGCAGCTCGCCGATTTCGGCCGTGTTGCGCACATGCGTGCCGCCGCACGGCTGCAGGTCGACATGCTCGATGCGCAGCAGCCGCACCCGGCCGAGGCCCATCGGCGGCTTCACGCTCATCGTGCGCACGAGGTCCGGCCGCCCGGCCATCTCGTCGTCGGTGATCCACTCGGTCGTGACCGGGTGCGCGCCGGCCACCAGGCCGGCGAGGCGCCGCTCGACATCGTCGCGGTCGATCGCGTCGGATGTCGCGAAATCGAGGCGGACATAGTCGGCCGTCACGCTGCAGCCGTCGACCGCGTACGGCAGCACCGCGCACATCAGGTGCGCGGCCGTATGCAGGCGCATGTGGCGATAGCGGCGCAGCCAGTCGATTTCGGCGACCACGCGCGTGCCGGGCACGAGCGCCGCGACATGCGCCTCCTGCCCCGGTGCAGGCACGTGCACGGCATCGTCGGGCGTCGCGCCGTCGAACTTCGCCTTGCGCGTATCGGCGATCGCGATCGCGCGGCCGTCAGGCAGCGTCAGCGTGCCGGCGTCGCCGGCCTGGCCGCCGCCGAGCGGATAGAACACGGTGCGGTCGAGCCGGATGCCATCTTCACCGACGGCCAGAACGACCGCATCGCATTGCGTCAGGTACGCGTCTTCGCGAAACAGCGCTTGTGTCGTCATCTGGCAGGTCTCGTCATGAATGGGGAACGATCATTGTCGGCGCGCGGCGCGGCCGCCGCCCAGACGCACTCCGGACGGCAACCGGGCGACGGCGTACCGGTCGGTCAACCGGGCCGGTTGCGCATCCAGTCGGCCGTATCGTAAAACGAATGCATGAGCCGCTCGCGCAGCGGTTCGGGCAATCCGACGTCCTCCATCGCCCACGCCATGCAGCGCAGCCACTGATCGCGCTCGACCGACGCGATCGGGAACGGAAGATGCCGCGCACGCAGCCGCGGATGGCCGAACCGGCTGATGTAGTGGTCGGGGCCGCCGAGCCACCCGCACAGGAACCAGAACAGCTTGTCGCGCGAACCGTCGAGCGACGCCGGGTGCAGCGCGCGAATCTGCGCGAACTCGGGCTCCAGGTCCATCAGGTCGTAAAAGCGGTCCACCATTTCGCGCACGCGGGCTTCACCGCCCACGAGTTCGAACGCCGTCGGCTGCGACGGCGCATCGTCATTCACATCGGTCATACGGATAGTCGGAAAACGGGATCTTCGGGGCCGCCGGCGACGCTCATGCGTCGCGCAGCGACTGCAGCGCGGGGCGCCGCAGCACATTATGCAGGCTCAGCCAGCCGGCCGCACCGGCGCACGCGACGCCGGCCGCGATGCCGGCCGGCACGAGCCACGGATCGACGGCGAGCTGGAAGTCGAACACGCGCGACGCGAGCACCCAGCCGACCGCGATCGCGCCCGCCGACGCCAGCGCGCCGGCCAGCGCGCCGACCACGACGAATTCCGCGCGCTGCACCGCATTGACCTGCGCCCGCGACGCGCCGAGCGCGCGCAGCAGCGCAGCCTCGCGTACCCGCTCGTCGCGCGTACCGGCCAGCGCCGTGTAGAGCACGAGCACACCGGCCGCGAGCGTGAACGCGAACAGGAACTGCACCGCACCGACCACCTGCAGCATCATCCGCTGCAACTGCGCGAGGATCGGCGCGACGTCGATCGCGGTCAGGTTCGGGTAGCGCGCGATCAGCGGATCGAGCAGCGCGGCGTCCGATGCCGGCAAATGGAAGCTCGTCAGGTACACGGCCGGGAAATCCTTCAGCACCGGCGGCGGCATCAGCACGAAGAAATTGACGCGGAACGAGCCCCAGTCGAGTTTGCGCACGCTCGTGATCGGCGCGTCGACCGTCAGCCCCGTCACGTCGAAGCGCAGCACGTCGCCCGGCTTCACGTTCAGCGTCTTCGCGAGGCCGGCCTCGATCGAGATCTGCGGCGTGGCCGCGGTGCCGAACCAGTCGCCTTCGACGATCCGGTTGTCGGACGGCAGCTCGGTCGTATAAGACAGGTTGAACTCGCGGTCGACGAGCCGGCGCGCCTCGTCGGACGGGTAGGCATCCGGATTCACCGGCTTGCCGTTGATCGCGACCAGGCGGCCGCGCACCATCGGCGCGGGCACCGCGTCGCGCACACCGTGCGCGGTCAGATAGGCCGCGACGTCGGCACGCTGGTCGGGCTGGATGTCGATCAGGAACTGGTTCGGCGCATCGGGCGGCGTCGACTGCCGCCAGCCCGCGACGAGGTCGTTGCGCGTGATCGCGATCAACAGCAGGCACATCAGGCCGAGCGCGAGCGCGGTGATCTGCAGCGCGCCGGCCGTGCCGCGCCGGTGCAGCGACGCGAGCGCGTAACGCCAGCCGACGCCTGCGGCCACGCGCGCATTGCGCACCGCCCGCGCGGCGGCGAACAGCACGAGCCGCGCGATCAGCGCGAAACCGACCAGCGCGCCGGCGAAACCGCCCGCGACGATCAGCCCGAGCTTCAGGTTGCCGGCGGCCACGATCAGCAGCCCCGCGAACAGCACGACGCCGATCGCATACGCGGCCCACGCGGTGCGCGACGCGTCGCCCCACTCGCGCCGCAGCACGCGCACCGGCGGCACGCGCGTGAGCGGCACGAGCGGCGGCAGCGCGAAGCCGAGCAGCAGCACGAGCGCGGCGCCCACGCCGATCAGCGCCGGCCACAGCGTGGGCGGCGGCAGCACCACGTCGATCAGTCCGCCGAGCGCCGCGAGCAATGCCCAGTGGCCGCCGTAGCCGAGCACCGCGCCCGCGGCACCGGATACGATCCCGACGCCGGCGAATTCGAGCGTGAACAACGCGCCGAGCGTGCGGCGGCTCACGCCGAGGCAGCGCATCGTCGCGCAGCCGTCGAGGTGGCGCCGCATGTAGCGCTGCGCGGCCATCGCGATCGCGACCGCCGCGAGCAGCGCGGTGAGCAGCGCGACGAGCGTCAGGAAGTGGCGCGCGCGATCCAGCGTCTGCCGCACCTGCGGCTGGCCTTCCTGCAGCGACTCGAGACCGGCACCGCGCAACTTCCCGCCGTCGACGCGTGCGTGCGCATACGCTTCGAAGCGCGCGACCGCATCGGCGTCGCCCGCCACCAGCAGGCGATAGGTGACCCGGCTGCCGTAGCCCGTGAGCCCCGTCGCGGCGAGTTCGTCCGCGCGCATCATCAGCCGTGGCGAAAAATTGACGAACGAAAACCCGCGATCGAGTTCGCGGGAGATCGATGCGGCGACCTTGAACGTGCGCAACCCGACGCGCACCGTATCGCCCGCCTTCAGGTGCAGCGCATCGAGCAGCGCCGGATCGGCCCACACGGTGCCCGGCGCGGGAATCCCGTCCGCCTTGCGCGCGGGCGCGCCCCCGGCCGGCAGGATCTCGACCGCGCCGCGCAACGGATATCCGGGCGACACGGCCTTCACGGCCGCGAGCCGTGCGGGCGGCGCGTCGCCGGTCGCCTCGCCGACGGTCGAGCCGATCATGCTCGGGAAGATCGCGGTCGTCGCGGTACGCAGGCCGAGCGCGCGGGCCTGCCGGTCGAACGACGGATCGACGGGGCGGTCGGCCCGCACGACGAAATCGGCGCCGAGCATCTGGCGCGCATCGCGCTCGAGCCCCTGGCGCAGGCGGTCGGCGAGGAAGCCGACGCTCGTCAGCGCCGCGACCGCGAGTACCAGTGCAAGGACCAGCAGCGTCAGCTCGCCCGCGCGCCAGTCGCGCGCGGTCATGCGGGCGGCCTGGCGGATCAGGTCACGCAGGCCGAAGCGGCCGGCATGCGCCGCGCCGGCCGCATCATCACGCCGACCGGATGGCCGCCCCACGGATGGCCGCCCCACGGTTGGCCGCCCCACGGATCGCCGCCCGGTCAATCGCGCTTCCCCCCGATCGAGTTCAGCCGCGACACCATGTGGTTCGCCATGCCGCGAAAGCCGCCCGAGACACCGCGCCACAGGCGCGGGAGCGCCCACGCGGAAGCCGCGATGAAGGCGGCGAGCAGCACCAGGAAGGCGAGCGGGACGAAGAACGCGAGCACGAGCCCGCCGACCACGAGGCCGTCCTCGGTCGACGAGGCGACCCAGTTCGAAATCGGTTCGGGAGACAGGTTGATCAGCGCGCGCGTGCCGGCCTTCGCCACGTGCGCGGCACCGGCGAGCGAACCGCCGGCGAGCCCCGCGACCGCGAGCACGGTCGGATCGGCATGGCCGAGCGCACCGGCCGCGAGCACGGCGCCGGCCGGGATGCGGATGAAGGTGTGCACGGCATCCCACAGCGAGTCGAACGCGGGAATCTTGTCGGCAAGGAATTCGGTGACGGCGAGCACGGCCGCGGCGCCGATGACCCACGGCGACATCAGGACGGCCAGCGTATCGGGCAGGTGCAGCCAGCCGAACCGCGCCAGCAGGCCGGCGATCAGCACCGTCAGGTACAGGCGCAGGCCGCTCGCCCACGCGAGCCCCGCGCCGAGCGAAATGGCTTCGATCATGGCCCTCTCCTTGCGCGTGACGTGCGCGTCGCCGATCGATTCTGGATATGGCCGGCCGCGCGGCGCGTGGCGCGCGACGCAACGGCATTCAGGCCCGAATGCGTTCCATTATAGACAGGCTCGCCGCGCGTCCGGCGCAAATCCCCATGAGGAAAAACCTCAGGCAGCCGACGACAGCTTGAGGCCGATCAGCCCCGCGACGATCAGCGCGGCACTCGCGACGCGCGCGACGGTCAGCGCCTCGCCCATCATCACGATCCCGAACACGAACGCACCGACCGCGCCGATGCCCGTCCACACCGCATACGCAGTACCGAGCGGCAACTGCCGCATCGCGACCGCGAGCAGCCCGAAGCTGGCCAGCGCCGTCACGATCGTAAACACCGACGGACCGAGCCTCGTGAAGCCGTCCGACGATTTCAGGCCGGCCGCCCAGGCCACTTCCAGCAAACCGGCGATCAACAACCATACCCACGCCATCTCGACGTACTCCGTATCGGATGGGGCCGTCCCCGTTGAAGCGAATGTCCCGGGGTCGTCCCCGGGCGGCGCCGAGTATAGCAAGCGGCCGGCGGATGCGACGGCGCGGCATCGCCGCGGCGCGCGGCGCGCTCACTTCGATACGCGCTTCGGCGTGGCGCCGCCGACGCAGCGGTCGTCGCGGTACAGCGCCCACTCCTCGCACACGCGGCCGTCCTTGAACACGCACATGCCGACGTCGCCGCCCGGCGTGTTGCGGATCGCATGGCGCCCGCCGAGCTTCACGCAGTTCACCGACGCCGGATTGGCCAGCGCGGCCTTCGGCGCGGGCGACGCCGGCTGCCCGGGCGGCAGCGGTTGCGCGCCTGCGCCGGACGCGGCGAGGGCCAGCACACAGGAGAAAGCCAGACGGACGGTCATCGCATGCTCCTCGTTCGGTTTGCGCAACGGCCAGCATAGCGGGGAATCGGCTGCCGGTGTGCGACTTCGGGGCCGGTTCAGGCGGATGGCACGCCGACGCCCGGGCGGGCGGCTCCCCGGGCGCGGCGCTCAGGCCGCGCCGACAAGCCGGTATCCGACGCCCGTCTCGGTGACGATGTACTCGGGCTGCGCCGGGTCGCGCTCGAGCTTCTGGCGCAGGTGCGCCATGTAGATGCGCAGGTAGTGGTGGCTTTCGACATGCGACGGCCCCCATACGTCGCGCAGCAGCTGCCGGTGCGTGAGCACGCGCCCCGCGTGGCGCACGAGCGTGGCGAGCAACCGGTACTCGAGCGGCGTCAGGTGCACGATCTCGCCGTCGCGCCACACCTGGCGCAGCGCGAGATCGACCGTCACGGTGCCGAAGCTCACCTTCGGCGACTCGTTCGCGCCGCCCTGGTTGCGCCGGCGCAGTTGCGCGCGGATCCGCGCGCGCAGTTCCGACACGCCGAACGGCTTGGTCAGGTAATCGTCGGCGCCCGCGTCGAGCGCCGCGACCTTCTCCTCTTCCTGCGTGCGCGCGGACAGCACGATCACCGGCACCTCGGACCAGCCGCGCAGTTCGCGGATCACGTCGAGGCCGTCGGTATCGGGCAGGCCGAGGTCGACGATCACGAGATCGGGCTTGCGCGTCGCCGCGTCGATCAGCCCCTGCTTGCCCGTCTCGGCCTCGAACACCGCGATGTCCTCCTCCTCGAGCGCGGCACGCACGAAACGGCGGATCTGCTTTTCGTCCTCGATCAGGACGACGGTCAGGCTGGGTTCACTCATGGTCTGGCAATGACTCGGATGGGGACGACGCACCCGGCACATCGGGTTCGTCGTCGGATACGGCAGGGGCGGCCGGCGGCGTCTCGACCGGCAGCGTGAACCAGAAGCGCGCGCCCGTCACGTGGCCGTCGGGCGCGGTGCGGTTGAGCGCGCCGATTTTACCGCCGTGCGCCTCGACGATCGCGCGGCAGATCGCGAGGCCGAGCCCGATGCCCGGCGTCGCCGACTCCTTCTCGCCGCGCGTGAACTTGTCGAAGATCCGCGTTTCCATGCCGGCCGGCAGGCCCGGGCCGTAATCGTCGACATGCACGCGCACGAACGGCAGCCCGTCTTCGGATACACGCTCGGCGCCGATCTCGAGCGGCGTATCGGGCGGCGTGTACTTCGCCGCGTTCTCGAACAGGTTGGTAAACAGGCGCTCCATCAGCACCGCGTCCATCTGCAGGAGCGGCAGGTCGGCCGGCAGCACGACGCGCGCGGGATGGCGCGAAAGCACGCGCTTGCATGCGGCAAGCGCCGCGCCGACGGTTTCCTCGAGCAGCGACCACTGGCGCTTGAGCTGCAGGCTGCCGGCCTGCAGCCGCGCCATGTCGAGCAGGTTCGTGACGATGCCCGTCATCCGCAGCGCCTCGTCGTGAATCGCATCGACGAGTTCGCCCTCGCGCTGCGCGAAGCGCTCGGCCGCCGCGGTGTCGCCGCCCTGTGCGGCCGCGCGTCCGTTCGCGAGCATCGACGAGAAACCGACGATCGTCGTGAGCGGCGTACGCAGGTCGTGCGAGATCGCCGACAGCAGCGAGTTGCGCAGCCGCTCGGATTCCATGTTGACGAGCGCGTCGCGCGCGATCTCGACGTAGTGCACGCGTTCGAGCGCGAGTGCGATCTGCGCGGCGAAGGCGTCGAGCATCCGCTGCTGCTCGGGCACCTCGAGTTCGCGCGGTTCGCGCGACGCGACCGCGAGCACGCCGCGCGTGCGCATCGGCGCCTTCAGCGGCAGGTACAGCGCGACCGTCGCGGGCAAGGTATCCGTGCCGCGACCGGCCGGCTTCTGCTGGTCGTACACCCACTGGCCGACGTCGCTGTCGAGGTCCGCGCCCGTCAGCGTCACGGCCGCGTCGGGCTCCTCGATCTTCTGCCGCACCTTGTCCGCGCTGTCGGGCAGCAGGAACGCGACGCGCGCGCGAAACACCTCGCCCACGTGGCGGCTGCCGATCTCGACGATCTGCTCGGTCGTCAGCGCCGCGCCCAGCTCGCGCGCCATCGCGTAGATCGCGCCGGTGCGGCGCTCGCGGCGCTGCGCGACGCTCGCCTGGCGCGTCAGCGTCGACGTCAGGTGGCTGATCACGAGCGACGTCAGCAGCATCCCGAAGAAGGTCAGCAGGTATTGCGTGTCACTGACCGAGAACGACATGCGCGGCGGCACGAAGAAGTAATCGAACGCGGCCACCGACAGGAACGACTGCAGTACGCCCGGGCCGCGCCCGAGCCGCACGGCCGAGAACACGACGCCGAGCAGGTACAGCATCACGAGGTTCGTCAGGTCGAGCCGCTCGGACACGAGGCTCGCGACGACCGTGATCGCCGCGCAGATCGCGGCCGCATACGCGTAGTGCCGCGGCGGCGAGCGATGCGTGCCGAACTGCGCGAACGCGTCGCGCCAGTCGCGCGCACGCGCGTCGAGCGGCGCGGCGCGCGCCTCGTCGCTCGCGGACGCACGGATCAGCATCAGGTCGACGTCGCCCGCGCGTTCGGCGAGCTGCTCGCCGAACGGCCGCACGAAGCGGCGCACGAGCCCGACCTTCGGCGAGCCGCCCGCGACGACCTTCGACACGTTGCGCACCTTTGCATAGCCGATCAGCGCGGCGACCGCGTCGGCGCCGGCGAGCGTGGCCGTCTCCGCGCCGAGTTCGGCGGCGAGCTTCAGCGCGTCGAGCGTACGCTGCCGCCGCGCATCGGGCAGCCGCTGCAGTCGCGGCGTCTCCACATAGACGGCGATCCAGTCGGCCTTCAGGCTCGCGGCAAGCCGCGCGGCCGCGCGCACGAGCGTCGGCGCCTCGGGGCCCGGCCCGACGCATACGAGCAGCCGTTCGCGCGCCTGCCAGATGCGCTGGATCGAGCGGTCGGCGCGGTATTCGCGCATCTGCGCGTCGACGCGATCGGCCGTGCGCCGCAGCGCCAGTTCGCGCAGCGCGATCAGGTTGCCCTTGCGGAAGAAGTTGCGCACCGCGCGCTCGGCCTGCTGCGCGAGATAGACCTTGCCGTCGCGCATCCGCTCGAGCAGTTCCTCGGCCGGCAGGTCGACGAGCGTGACTTCGTCGGCCGCGTCGAATACGCGGTCGGGCACCGTCTCCCACACGCGGATGCCGGTGATCGCGCCGACCACGTCGTTCAGGCTTTCGAGGTGCTGGACGTTGACGGTCGTATAGACGTCGATGCCCGCGTCGAGCAGTTCGTACACATCCTGCCAGCGCTTCAGGTGCCGCGCGCCCTGCACGTTCGAATGCGCGAGTTCGTCGACGAGGATCAGTTGCGGCTGGCGCGCGAGTGCGCCGTCGAGATCGAATTCGGCGAGCGTGCGGCCGCGATAGTCGATGCGCGCGAGCGGCAGCACGTCGAGACCGTCGAGCAGTGCCGCGGTTTCGCTGCGCCCGTGGGTCTCGACGATGCCGACGACGACGTCGACGCCTTCCTGCAGGCGCTGGCGCGCGGCCTGCAGCATCGCGTAGGTCTTGCCGACGCCGGCCGATGCGCCGAAGAAGATCTTGAGCTGGCCGCGCCGCTGCTTTTCTTCGTCACGCTGCAGCTTGTCGAGGAGTTGGTCTGGATCGGGACGATTCATGCGTCAGAAAGGCGGAGCGCCCGGATGCGCGCGAGTACGAGCATTGTTGTTCCAAATCGCCGCAAAAGGCAAAGACGGCGCAAGCGCCGTCGGGAAAAGGCGCGTCCGGCGCGGGGCTGACCGCGCCGGACGCCGGTTGTCGCCGGAAGCCCGGACGTGCGCTCAGTGCGCGGCCTGCGCCGCATCGAGCGCGAGGTTCAGCTTCAGCACGTTCACGCGCGCCTCGCCGAACACGCCGAACTGGCGGCCCGTCGTGTTCGCGGCGACGAGCTGCGCGACCGCGTCGGGCGCCAGGTTGCGCGCCTTCGCGACGCGCTCGACCTGGTACGCGGCGGCGGCCGGCGTGATCTCCGGATCGAGGCCGCTCGCCGACGCCGTCACGAGGTCGACCGGCACGGGCTTCGACATGTCGGTGCCCGCGTCGCGCAGCGCCGCGATGCGCCCCTTCACCTGGTCGGCGAGCGACGGGTTCAGCGGGCCGAGGTTCGAGCCGCCGGAGCCGGTCGCGTTGTACGGCATCGGCGCCGTGGCCGACAGCCGGCCCCAGAAGTACTTCGGCGCATCGAACGGCTGGCCGATCAGCGCGGAGCCGACCGGCTTGCCGTCCTTCTCGATCAGGCTCCCGTTCGCCTGCGACGGGAACACGGCCTGGCCGAACACGGTCATCACGGCCGGGTAAGCGAGGCCCGTCACGGCGGTCA
This sequence comes from Burkholderia cepacia, assembly GCF_001718835.1. Taxonomy (NCBI): domain Bacteria; kingdom Pseudomonadati; phylum Pseudomonadota; class Betaproteobacteria; order Burkholderiales; family Burkholderiaceae; genus Burkholderia; species Burkholderia cepacia. The sequence continues at coordinate 2,753,398 of NZ_CP013443.1, forward strand.
GGACGACGAAGAGCACGACGAGCGGGCGAATCAACGTTTTCATGATGTTTCCTTCGATGGCGGCCGGTTCAGGCCCAGCCGAGTGCAGCGAGCGTCATGTCGATCAGCTTGATGAACGGGAACGGCAGCAGCACGCCGCCGAGGCCGTACACCAGCAGGTTGCGGCGCAGCAGCGACGCGGCGCCGAGCGGCCGGTACGTGACACCCTTCAGCGCGAGCGGGATCAGCGCGACGATGATCAGCGCGTTGAAGATCACCGCCGACAGGATCGCGGAGGCCGGCGACGTCAGGTGCATGATGTCGAGCACGCGCAGTTGCGGGTACGTCGTCACGAACGCGGCCGGGATGATCGCGAAGTACTTCGCGATGTCGTTCGCGATCGAGAACGTCGTCAGCGAGCCGCGCGTCATCAGCATCTGCTTGCCGATCTCGACGATCTCGATCAGCTTCGTCGGGTTCGAGTCGAGGTCGACCATGTTGCCCGCTTCCTTCGCGGCCTGCGTACCGGTGTTCATCGCCACCGCCACGTCGGCCTGCGCGAGCGCCGGCGCGTCGTTGGTGCCGTCGCCCGTCATCGCGACGAGGCGGCCCGCCGCCTGGTGTTCGCGGATCGTCGCGAGCTTGGTTTCCGGCGTCGCTTCCGCGAGGAAATCGTCGACGCCCGCCTCCGCCGCGATCGCCGCGGCCGTCAGCCGGTTGTCGCCCGTCACCATCACGGTCTTGATGCCCATCTTGCGCAGCTCCGCGAAGCGCTCCTTGATGCCGCCCTTCACGATGTCCTTCAGCTCGATCACGCCGAGCACGCGCGCCGCCCCCTCATGCAGGTCGGCCACGACGAGCGGCGTGCTGCCGCGGCGCGCGACCTCGTCGACCGCGCGGCGCACTTCTTCCGGAAAGCGGCTGCCGTGCGTCTCGACGTAGCGGCGGATCGCGTCGGCCGCGCCCTTGCGGATCTCGCGGCCGGGGAGGTCGACGCCGGACATCCGCGTCTGCGCCGAGAAGCCGAGGAACGTCGCGTGCAGTTGCGCCATGTCGCGCTGGCGAATGTTGAAACGTTCCTTGGCCAGTACCACGATGCTGCGGCCTTCCGGCGTTTCGTCGGCCAGCGACGACAGCTGCGCGGCATCGGCCAGCGCTTCCTCGGTCACGCCCGGCGCCGGCACGAACGTCGATGCCTGACGGTTGCCCAGCGTGATCGTGCCGGTCTTGTCGAGCAGCAGCACGTCGACGTCGCCGGCCGCTTCCACCGCGCGGCCCGACGTCGCGATCACGTTCGCCTGCATCATCCGGCTCATCCCGGCCACGCCGATCGCGGACAGCAGCCCGCCGATCGTCGTCGGGATCAGGCACACGAGGAGCGCGACGAGCGCGGTGATCGTCACGACGTGGCCGGCCTTCATCGCGTCGACCGAGAACATCGAGAACGGCAGCAGCGTGGCCGTGGCCAGCAGCATCACGATCGTCAGCGCGACGAGCAGGATCGTCAGCGCGATCTCGTTCGGCGTCTTCTTGCGCTTCGCGCCTTCGACCATCGCGATCATCCGGTCGAGGAACGCCTCGCCGGGGTTCGCGGTGACCTTGACGACGATCCAGTCGGACAGCACGCGCGTGCCGCCCGTCACCGACGAGAAGTCGCCGCCCGATTCGCGGATCACCGGCGCGGATTCGCCGGTGATCGCCGATTCGTCGACCGACGCGACACCGTCGACCACCTCGCCGTCGGCCGGGATCACGTCGCCGGCCTCGACCAGCACGACGTCGCCCTTGCGCAGGTCGCTCGCGGTCGTGATGCGGATCGGCGACTTCGGATGCGGCTCGTTGAGCTTCTTCGCCATCACGTCCTTCTTCGCGCTGCGCAGCGACGCGGCCTGCGCCTTCGAGCGCCCTTCGGCGAGCGCTTCGGCGAAGTTCGCGAACAGCACGGTGAACCACAGCCACAGCGCGATCGCGAGGATGAAGCCCGCCGGCGCCTCGGCCTGGCCGGCGAGCGCCGCGATCCACAGGATCGTGGTCAGGATGCTGCCGACGTACACGCAGAACATCACCGGGTTGCGGAACTGCGTGCGCGGCGTGAGTTTCTTGAACGAGTCCACGATCGCCGGGCGCAGCAGCGCCGGATCGAACATGGACCGTGTTGCGGAATGTTGAGTCATTGCGATCTCTTCAATCTCTTGAGTCTTTTCAACGTGTCGCCGCGCGTCATGCGCCGAGCCACATCATCAGGTGCTCGACGCCCGGGCCGAGCGCAAGCGCCGGCACGTAGGTCAGCGCGCCCACCAGCAGCACGGTGCCGAGCAGCAGCACGACGAACAGCGGGCCGTGCGTCGGCAGCGTGCCGCTCGTCACCGCGATGCGCTTCTTCGCGGCCAGCGAGCCGGCGATCGCCAGCACCGGCACGATCGTGCCGAAGCGGCCGAACCACATCGCGATCGCGGTCATCCAGTTGTAGAACGGCGTGCCGACCGTCAGGCCCGCGAACGCGCTGCCGTTGTTGTTCGCGGCCGAGCTGAACGCGTAGAGGATTTCCGAGAAACCGTGCGGCCCCGGGTTCGCGATGCCGGCCTTGCCCGCATCGGCGAGCACGGCGATCGACGTGCCGACCAGCACCAGCAGCGGCGTGAGCAGCACGACGATCGACACCATCTTCATCTCGTACGCCTCGATCTTCTTGCCGACGTATTCGGGCGTGCGGCCGATCATCAGGCCGGCCACGAACACCGCGAGCAGCGCGAACACGAGCATCCCGTAGAGGCCGGAGCCGACCCCGCCGTAGATCACCTCGCCGAGCTGCATCAGCAGCATCGGCACGAGGCCGCCGAGCGGCGTCAGCGAATCGTGCATCGTGTCGACCGCGCCGCACGACGCGGCCGTCGTCGCGACCGTGAAGATGCCGGTCTGCGCGATCCCGAAGCGCGTTTCCTTGCCTTCCATGTTGCCGCCCGGCTGCAGCGCACCCGTCGACTGGTCGACATGCAGCGCGGCGAGCGTCGGGTTGCCGCCCTGCTCGGCGCTCACCTCGACGCCGATCGCGAGCACGAACGCAACGGTCATCGCCGCGAGCACCGCGATGCCCTGCCGGCGGTCGCCGATCGTCCGGCCGAACACGAGACACAGCGCGGCCGGGATGATCAGGATCGAGAAGACCTGCAGGAAGTTCGCGAACGGCGTCGGGTTCTCGTACGGGTGCGCGGAGTTCGCGTTGAAGAAGCCGCCGCCGTTGGTGCCGAGCATCTTGATCGCTTCCTGCGACGCGACCGGGCCCATCGCGAGCGTCTGCTTCGTGAGCGGGGTCGGCACCGTGACCGCGTTGCCCTTGTCGTCCTTCACCGGATTGCCCTGCGCGTCGAGCTTCGGCGCCGCATAGGTGCTCGCCTGCAGCACCGGCACGTCCTGGTACGCCTTCATGTTCTGGATCACGCCCTGGCTCATCAGCAGCGCGGCGATGATCATCGACATCGGCACGAGCACGTACATCGTCACGCGCGTGAGGTCGACCCAGAAGTTGCCGATCGTCTGCGCGGTATGACGCGCGAAGCCGCGGATCAGCGCGATCACGACGACGATGCCGGTTGCCGCCGACAGGAAGTTCTGCACGGTCAGGCCGAGCATCTGCGTCAGGTAGCTGACGGTCTGCTCGGGCGTGTAGTCCTGCCAGTTCGTGTTGGTGACGAAGCTGACGGCCGTGTTGAACGCGCCGTCGACCGTCATCGCGCCGAATTGCTGCGGGTTGCCGGGCAGGAAGCCCTGCAGGCGCAGCAGGCCGTAGAGGAACAGCGCGCCGAGCGCGTTGAACGCGATCGTCGCGATCGCGTACTGCTTCCAGTTCATCTCGCTGCCGGGGTCGACGCCGGCGACGCGGTACAGCGCGCGCTCGAGCGGCCCGAACACGCGCACGACGCGCGAGCTGCCGTCCATCACCGACGACAGGTAGCGCGCGACCGGCACGGCCGCCGCCAGCAGCACGACGACGAAGAGCAGTATCTGAAACAGGTTGTTCGCGTTCATTCGATGTCCTCCGCGCGCAGCAGCGCAAAGACGAGATACGCGAACAGCAGCGCCGTCGAGGCGCCCGCCAGCCAGAGCATCCAGGTCATGCCCGCCCCCCGCGACCGTATTGCACGAGCTTGTCGCAACCGGCAACCAAACCGAGGATCAGCGCGGTGAAGAGCACCAGTGCGCCGATGAAAACCCCATCCATTTTTCTGTTCTCCATCGTCGAAATCAGACGACTAGAACCTTATGGGAACGCACGTAAAGGACGGGTCAAAGGTCGTCGGGGGCGTGTAAAAAACGCGTAAACGAAAAGGCGGGGGAAGGCGGCGGGACAGGCGGCGCCGCAGCGCCGCCCGGGGAGACGCGCGCGCCGGCCCGGCGGCCGGCGCGGCGGCGTCAGGGAACGAGGATCGTCGAGCCGGTGGTCTTGCGCGCTTCGAGATCTTCATGCGCGCGCCCGACTTCCGCGAGCGGATAGCGCTGGTTGATGCTGGTTTTCACCTTGCCCGACAGGATCACGTCGAACAGCTCGGCGGCCGCGGATTCGAGATCGGCGCGTTTCGCGATGTACGAGAACAGCGTCGGTCGCGTGAAGAACAGCGAGCCGCGCGACGAGAACTCCTTCGAATCGATCGCGGGCAGCGGGCCCGACGCGTTGCCGAAGCTGACGAAGTAACCGAGCGGCGCGAGGCAGTCGAGCGAGCCGATGTAGGTGTCCTTGCCGATCGAGTCGTAGACGACCGGCAGCAGCGCGTCGTTCGTGATCGCCCGCACTCGCTCCGTGAAGTTCTCTCGCGTGTACACGATCGGATGGTCGCAGCCGTGCGCCTTCGCGAGCGCGGCTTTCTCGTCGGAGCCGACCGTGCCGATCACGGTCGCGCCGAGCGCCTTCGCCCATTGGCACACCAGCAGGCCGACGCCGCCGGCCGCCGCGTGGATCAGGATCGTGTCGCCGGCCTTCACCGGGTACGTGCGGCGCAGCAGGTAGTGCGCAGTCAGGCCCTGCAGCATCACCGATGCCGCGTCTTCATAAGTGATCGCGTCGGGCAGCTTGACCACGCGATCGGCGGGCAGTACGCGCTCCTGCGCATACGCGCCCGGCGGCTGCCCGACGTACGCGACGCGGTCGCCCGCCTTGAGCGCGGTCACGCCTTCGCCGACGGCCGTCACCTCGCCCGCCGCCTCCATCCCGAGACCGCCGGGCAGCGGCTGCGGATAAAGGCCGGTGCGGAAATACACGTCGATGTAGTTGAGCCCGACCGCGTGCTGCCGAATGCGGACTTCACCCGCCTTCGGCTCGCCGACCTCGACATCGACCCACTTCATCACGTCCGGGCCGCCCGGCTGGTCGTATCGGATTGCTTTCGGCATCGTTTCGCTCCTCGTTTCGTCTTCAGTCACGGAAAAGTTCAGGCGCTGGTGGGCGAGCCGCCCGTCGGCACGCATCGCAACGGCCGATTCTCGCGCGTCGTCACGATTCGTGCATCGCCCTGTCGGCGGCAGGGGTAATTCGGGGTCGCGTGCGGGATGCGTGCGGCCGGCCGCACCTAGCCGGCCGCACCCATCTTCCTCATCAGATCGTCGAGCAGCATCCGCGCCGTCGCGACGTTGGTCGCGACCGGCACGTCGTGCACGTCGCACGCGCGCACGAGCGCGGTGATGTCGGGGTCGTGCGGCTGCGCGGTCATCGGGTCGCGCAGGAACACGACGATGTCCACGCGGCCGTCCGCCAGTTCCGCACCGATCTGCAGGTCGCCGCCGAGCGGCCCCGACAGCTTGCGCTCCACCTCCAGCCCGTGCGCGTCCGCGATGCGGCCGCCCGTCGTGCCGGTCGCGACCAGCCGGCATTGCGCGAGCGTCGCGCGGTATTCGCCCGCGAGCGCGACGATCTCGTCCTTCTTCGCGTCGTGCGCAATCAATGCGATGCGGGGTTTGCTCATCTCCAGGTCCTTCGGTTCGTTGTCGTCGTAAAAGCCGGCCGCGCGGCGCGCGTCAGAACGTGCCAGGATACGCGCCGCCGTCGAGCAGCCAGTTCTGCCCGGTGATGTAGCCGGCATGCACGCTGCACAGGAACGCGCAGGCCGCGCCGAATTCGGCACGCGTGCCGAGGCGGCCGGCCGGAATGTCCTTCGTACGGCGCGCGCGCATTTCGTCGACCGTCACGCCCTGCGCCTTCGCCGACGCGGCGAGCGTGGTCGCGATCCGGTCGGTGTCGAACAGGCCCGGCAGCAGGTTGTTGATCGTCACGCCCTGCCCCGCGACCTTGCGCGACAGCCCCGCGACGAAGCCGGTCAGCCCCGAGCGCGCGCCGTTCGACAGCGCGAGCACGTCGATCGGCGCCTTCACGGCCGAACTCGTGATGTTGACGATCCGGCCGAAGCGGCGCGCGATCATCCCGTCGACGGTCGCGCGGATCAGCTCGATCGGCGTCAGCATGTTCGCCTCGAGCGCGCGGATCCAGTCGTCGTGCGAGAAGTCGCGGAAGTCGCCGGGCGGCGGGCCGCCCGCATTGTTCACGAGAATGTCCGGCTGCGGGCACGCGGCGAGCGCGGCCGCGCGGCCTTCCGGCGTCGTGATGTCGCAGGCGACCGCGGTCACGGCGACGCCCGACGCCGCGCGGATCGCGTCCGCGGTCGCCTCCAGCGTGTCGCGCGTGCGCGCGACGATCACGAGGTTCACGCCCTCGGCGGCCAGCGCTTCCGCGCAGCCGCGACCGAGCCCCTTGCTTGCCGCGCACACGAGCGCGGTCTTTCCTTCGATGCCGAGATCCATCGTCGATATCCGTTGTTGATTGCGGCGCGCCGGCCGGCGCGCGGATTGTCGTGAGACGTCGATATTAGCCGGATCACGCGGCGCGCCTTGGTAAAATTGCGTCATTGCGCGCAGACGGGCCCGCCGCCCGCCTGCCGTCCCGAACCCCTTTTGCGCCAGCGCGCCCCCGTCATGAAACAGGACAGCCGTTTCCCGAATCTCTTCATCACCGATCACCCGCTGATCCAGCACAAGCTCACGCACATGCGCGACAAGGACACGTCCACCCGGACGTTCCGCGAGCTGCTGCGCGAAATCACGCTGCTGATGGGTTACGAGATCACCCGCAACCTCCCGATCACGACCAAGCGGGTCGAAACCCCGCTCGTCGCGGTCGACGCGCCGGTGATCGCGGGCAGGAAGCTGGCGATCGTGCCGGTGCTGCGCGCGGGCATCGGGATGTCGGACGGCCTGCTCGACCTGGTGCCGTCCGCGCGCGTCGGCCACATCGGCGTGTACCGCGCCGACGACCACCGCCCGGTCGAATACCTGGTGCGCCTGCCGGATCTGGAAGACCGCATCTTCATCCTGTGCGACCCGATGGTCGCGACCGGCTATTCGGCCGTGCACGCGGTCGACGTGCTGAAACGCCGCAACGTGCCGGCCGCGAACATCATGTTCGTCGCGCTGGTGGCCGCGCCCGAAGGCGTGCAGGTGTTCCAGGACGCGCACCCCGACGTCAAGCTGTTCGTCGCGTCGCTCGATTCGCACCTGAACGAGCACGCGTACATCGTGCCGGGCCTGGGCGACGCGGGCGACCGCCTGTTCGGCACCAAGAACTGAGGCCCGGCACGGCCCGCGGCGGCCTGCCCGGCCGTTCGGCCATGCGCGGCGGCCCCGATCCGGCGGTCGCCGCGTGATAAAATCTCGATCCACTCGACACGCGCGGCCCCGCGGCTTCATGCCCGCCGATACGGCCGCCGACTCAACGACACATTGAAACAATCGCCCGCGCTGCGCGCCCGGGCACGGAGAAAGGTATGGCTGGTCATTCGAAATGGGCCAACATCAAGCATAAGAAGGCAGCGGCCGACGCGAAGCGCGGCAAGATCTGGACTCGCCTGATCAAGGAAATCCAGGTCGCGGCACGCCTCGGCGGCGGCGACGTCAACTCGAACCCGCGCCTGCGTCTCGCGGTCGACAAGGCGGCCGACGCGAACATGCCGAAGGACAACGTCAAGCGCGCGATCGATCGCGGCGTCGGCGGCGCGGACGGCGCGAACTACGAGGAAATCCGTTACGAAGGCTACGGCATCAGCGGCGCGGCGATCATCGTCGACACGCTGACCGACAACCGCACCCGCACGGTCGCGGAAGTCCGCCACGCGTTCTCGAAGTTCGGCGGCAACATGGGCACCGACGGCTCGGTCGCGTTCATGTTCGATCACGTCGGCCAGTTCCTGTTCGCACCGGGCACGTCGGAAGACGCGCTGATGGAAGCCGCGCTCGAAGCCGGCGCGAACGACGTGAACACGAACGACGACGGCTCGATCGAAGTGCTGTGCGACTGGCAGGCGTTCTCGGCGGTGAAGGACGCGCTCGAGGCCGGCGGCTTCAAGGCCGAACTCGCCGAAGTGACGATGAAGCCGCAGAACGAAGTCGAATTCACCGGCGACGACGCGGCGAAGATGCAGAAGCTCCTGGATGCGCTCGAGAACCTCGACGACGTGCAGGACGTGTATACGAACGCCGTCATCGTCGAGGAATGAGATGCCGGCCGCCGCGCACCCGTTGCGGCGGCGGCCCGATCGAATCCGCGGCCGGCGCGCCTGAGCGTGCCGGCCGCCCTGTTTTCTAGTCTGCGGGGAATCCCATGAAACTACTCGTCGTCGGTTCCGGCGGCCGCGAACATGCGCTGGCGTGGAAGCTCGCGCAGTCGCCGCGCGTCCAGATGGTCTACGTCGCGCCCGGCAATGGCGGCACGGCGCAGGACGAGCGTCTGAAGAACGTCGACATCACGGCGCTCGACGAGCTCGCCGATTTCGCGGAAAGCGAAGGCGTCGCGTTCACGCTCGTCGGGCCGGAAGCGCCGCTCGCGGCCGGCATCGTCAACCTGTTCCGCGCACGCGGCCTGAAGGTCTTCGGCCCGACCCGCGAAGCCGCGCAGCTCGAGAGCTCGAAGGATTTCGCGAAGGCGTTCATGAAGCGCCACGGCATCCCGACCGCCGAGTACGAAACGTTCTCCGACGTGGCCGCCGCGCACGCGTACATCGACGCGAAGGGTGCGCCGATCGTCGTGAAGGCCGACGGCCTCGCGGCCGGCAAGGGTGTCGTCGTCGCGATGACGCTGGAAGAAGCGCATCAGGCCGTCGACATGATGCTGTCGGGCAACAAGCTGGGCGACGCCGGCGCCCGCGTCGTGATCGAGGAATTCCTCGACGGCGAGGAAGCCAGCTTCATCGTGATGGTCGACGGCAAGCACGCGCTGGCGCTGGCTTCCAGCCAGGACCACAAGCGCCTGCTCGACGAGGATCGCGGCCCGAACACCGGCGGCATGGGCGCGTATTCGCCCGCGCCGATCGTCACGCCGCAGATGCACGCACGCGTGATGCGCGAGATCATCATGCCGACCGTGCGCGGGATGGAGAAGGACGGCATCCGCTTCACGGGCTTCCTGTATGCGGGCCTGATGATCGACAAGGAAGGCAATCCGCGCACGCTCGAATTCAACTGCCGGATGGGCGACCCGGAAACGCAGCCGATCATGGCGCGCCTGAAGAGCGATTTCTCGAAGGTCGTCGAGCAGGCGATCGCGGGCACGCTCGACACGGTCGAGCTCGACTGGGACCGCCGCACCGCACTCGGCGTCGTGCTGGCCGCGCACGGTTATCCGGACGCGCCGCGCAAGGGCGACCGCATCAACGGGATCCCGGCCGAGACCGAACAGGCGGTCACGTTCCATGCGGGCACGACGCTCGACGGCGACAAGCTGACGACGTCCGGCGGCCGCGTGCTGTGCGTGGTCGGCCTCGCCGATTCGGTGCGCGAAGCGCAGCAGCATGCGTACGACACGATCAACCAGATCAATTTCGAAGGCATGCAGTACCGCCGCGACATCGGCTTCCGCGCGCTCAACCGCAAGAGCGCGTAACGTCGCAACCGCCGCCGCCTCGCGCGGCGGCGCAGGCTCCTCTGCCGGGGTTCGATAGAATGCCCGGCAGATGCCTTTTTTACGCCCGCTTCGCGCGGGGGCACCCAGTCCAGACATGACCGATTCGACCTACGACGTGACGCGCGTGCGCACGTACCTCCAGGGCCTGCAGACACGCATCGCCGACGCGCTCGGCGCGCTCGACGGCACGCCGCTCGCGACCGATGCGTGGCAGCGCGGGCCCGGCGAGCGCCTGCGCGGCGGCGGCTGCACGCGGATTCTCGAAGGCGGCCGCGTGTTCGAGCGCGCGGGGATCGGTTTTTCCGACGTCGCGGGCGACGCGCTGCCGCCGTCGGCGAGCGCCGCGCGCCCGCAGCTGGCCGGCCGCGGCTTCGAGGCGCTCGGCGTGTCGCTGGTGCTGCACCCGCGCAATCCGTACTGCCCGACCGTGCACATGAACGTGCGGATGCTGATCGCGACGAAGCCCGGCGAGGCGCCGATCTTCTGGTTCGGCGGCGGGATGGATCTGACACCGGTTTATCCGTTCGAGGACGACGCGCGGCATTTCCACCAGACCTGCAAGGACGCGCTCGATCCGTTCGGCGCCGAGCTCTATCCACGTTTCAAGACGTGGTGCGACGAGTATTTCTTCCTGAAGCACCGCAACGAGACGCGGGGCGTCGGCGGGATCTTCTTCGACGATTTCTCCGAGCCCGGATTCGAACGCTCGTTTGAGATGATGCAAAGCGTCGGCGACGCGTTCCTGAACGCGTACCTGCCGATCGTCGAGCGTCGTGTCGCGCTGCCGTACGGCGAGCGCGAGCGCGACTTCCAGGCTTACCGGCGCGGCCGCTACGTCGAATTCAACCTCGTGTTCGACCGCGGCACGCTGTTCGGCCTGCAAAGCGGCGGCCGGACCGAATCGATCCTGATGTCGATGCCGCCGGTCGCGAACTGGCGCTACAACTGGCAGCCCGAGCCGGGCTCTCCGGAAGCGCGCCTGAGCGAGTTCCTCGTGCCGCGCGACTGGGTCTGAGCCCGCCGCGCCCCGCCGCCTCAAGAACAGGACACGTTTTTCTGGACACCACCACCCGCCCCGCCCCGCTGCCGCGTCGTATCGGCCTGCTGGGCGGCACTTTCGACCCGATCCACGACGGCCATCTCGCGCTCGCGCGCCGGTTCGCCGGGCTGCTCGGCCTGACCGAACTCGTGCTGCTGCCCGCCGGGCAGCCGTACCAGAAGCGCGACGTGTCGGCCGCCGAGCACCGGCTCGCGATGACCCGCGCGGCCGCCGGCTCGCTGTCCCTGCCGGGCGTGACCGTGACCGTCGCCACCGACGAGATCGAGCACACCGGCCCGACCTACACGGTCGAGACGCTCGCGCGCTGGCGCGCGCGGATCGGCCCGGACGCGTCGCTGTCGCTGCTGATCGGCGCCGACCAGCTCGTGCGCCTCGACACGTGGCGCGACTGGCGCACGCTGTTCGACTACGCGCACATCTGCGTGTCGACGCGCCCGGGCTTCGACCTGGGCGCGGCGCCGCCGGACGTCGCGCGGGAGATCGCCGCGCGGCAGGCCGGCGCCGACGTGCTGAAGGCCACGCCGGCCGGCCGCCTGCTGATCGATACGACCCTTTCGTTCGACATCGCCGCGACCGACATCCGCGCCCACCTGCGCGAATGCATCGCGCGCCATGCGCAAATGCCCGACGCATCGGCCGAGCATGTGCCGGCCGCCGTATGGGCCTATATTCTTCAACATCGCCTCTACCATTCCTGAATCCATGGATATTCGCAAACTGCAGCGCGTGATCGTCGACGCCCTCGAAGACGTCAAGGCGCAAGACATCAAGGTGTTCAACACCAGCCACCTGACCGAACTGTTCGACCGCGTGGTCGTCGCTTCGGGCACCTCCAACCGCCAGACCAAGGCCCTCGCGTCGAGCGTGCGGGACAAGGTCAAGGAAGCCGGCGGCGACATCGTCAGCTCCGAAGGCGAAGACACCGGCGAATGGGTGCTCGTCGACTGCGGCGACGCGATCGTGCACATCCTGCAGCCGGCCCTGCGCCAGTACTACAACCTCGAGGAAATCTGGGGCGACAAGCCCGTGCGGATGAAGCTCGGCGGCGGCAAGGGGAACGGCTTCGCCACGGCCAGCGAAGGCGACGACGACGAGGAAGAAGCCGCGCCCGCACGCCCGGCGCGCAAGACGGCCGCCCGCCGCCGTTGAACCCCGAGTCGTTACGCGTCTCCCGATGAAGCTTTTCATCCTTGCGGTCGGCCACAAGATGCCGGGCTGGATCGCGTCCGGCTTCGACGAATACACGAAGCGGATGCCGCCGGAACTGCGCATCGAGTTGCGCGAGATCAAGCCCGAACTGCGTTCGGGCGGCCGCAGCGCCGAAAGCGTGATGGCGGCCGAGCGGCAGAAGATCGAGGCCGCGTTGCCGAAGGGCGCGCGCCTCGTCGCGCTCGACGAGCGCGGCCGCGACTGGACCACGATGCAGCTCGCGCAGGCGCTGCCCGGCTGGCAGCAGGACGGCCGCGACGTCGCGTTCGTGATCGGCGGTGCCGACGGGCTCGATCCGGAGCTGAAGGCACGTGCCGACGTGCTGCTGCGCATCTCGAGCATGACGCTGCCGCACGGGATGGTGCGCGTGCTGCTCGCCGAACAGCTTTACCGGGCGTGGAGCATCACGCAGAATCACCCCTACCACCGCGCATGACGTGTCGTCCTCGAGACGCGCGCCTCGCGCGCTCACCGAGATAACGACACCATGCCGTCCAGCACACGTCCCCCGCGCTTTTCCCGACCCTTTACCTCGCTTCACAAAGCCCGCGCCGCCAGGAGCTGCTGCAGCAGATCGGCGTACGCTTCGAGCTGCTGCTGCCGCGCCCCGACGAGGACGCCGAAGCGCTCGAGGCCGAACTGCCCGGCGAAGCCGCCGATGCCTACGTGCGGCGCGTGACCATCGCCAAGGCCGAGGCCGCGCGTGCGCGCCTCGTCGCGAGCGGCAAGCCGGCTTCGCCGTTGCTGGTCGCCGATACGACCGTGACGATCGACGGCGCGATCCTCGGCAAGCCGGCCGACGCCGACGACGCGCTCGCGATGCTCACGCGCCTCGCGGGCCGCGAACACGCGGTGCTGACGGCCGTCGCCGTGATCGATGCCGACGGCGAACTGCTGCCGCCCGCGCTGTCGCGCTCGTCGGTGCGCTTCGCGGCCGCGTCGCGCGATGCGTATGCACGCTACGTCGAATCGGGCGAGCCGTTCGGCAAGGCCGGCGCGTACGCGATCCAGGGGCGCGCCGCCGAGTTCATCGAGCGGATCGACGGTTCCCATTCAGGTATCATGGGTCTGCCCCTTTTTGAGACCGCGGCGCTGCTGCGCGCCGCGCGCGTCGCCTTCTGAATCCCACCATGAACGAAGAAATCCTGATCAACCTCACGCCGCAGGAAACGCGGGTCGCACTCGTCCAGCAAGGCGCGGTGCAGGAGCTTCACGTCGAGCGCACGCTGTCGCGCGGGCGGGTCGGCAACATCTATCTCGGCAAGGTCGTGCGCGTGCTGCCCGGCATGCAGTCGGCATTCATCGACATCGGCCTCGAACGCGCGGCGTTCCTGCACGTCGCCGACATCTGGCATCCGCGCCTCGCGGGCGAGCCGCAGTCGGGCACGCCGCACCAGCCGATCGAAAAGACCGTGTTCGAGGGCCAGACGCTGATGGTCCAGGTGATCAAGGATCCGATCGGCACGAAGGGGGCACGGCTGTCGACGCAGGTCAGCATCGCGGGCCGCACGCTCGTCTACCTGCCGCAGGAGCCGCATATCGGCATCTCGCAGAAGATCGAGAGCGAGGCCGAGCGCGAGGCCGTGCGCGCGCGGCTGACCGCCGTGATCCCGCCGGACGAGAAAGGCGGCTACATCGTGCGCACGATCGCCGAGGATGCGACCTCCGACGAACTCGCCGGCGACGTCACGTACCTGCGCAAGACGTGGGCGACGATCGTCGGGCAGGCGCAGCGGCTGCCGGCGACGAGCCTGCTGTACCAGGATCTCGATCTCGCGCAGCGCGTGCTGCGCGATTTCGCGAACGACGACACGACGCGCATCCAGGTCGATTCGCGCGAGACCTACCAGCGCCTGTCGGAATTCGCGGGCGAGTTCACGCCGGCCGTGAGCCCGAAGCTGCACCACTACACGGGCGAACGGCCGCTGTTCGATCTGTACAACATCGAGACGGAGATCCAGCGCGCGTTGTCGCGCCGCGTCGACCTGAAGTCGGGCGGCTACCTGATGATCGACCAGACCGAGGCGATGACGACGATCGACGTGAACACCGGCGGTTACGTCGGTGCGCGCAACTTCGACGACACGATCTTCAAGACCAACCTCGAGGCCGCGCACACGATCGCGCGGCAACTGCGGCTGCGCAACCTCGGCGGGATCATCATCATCGACTTCATCGACATGGAAAACGCCGAGCATCGCGACGCGGTGTTGTCCGAGCTGAAGAAGGCGCTGTCGCGCGACCGCACGCGCGTGACGGTCAACGGCTTCTCGCAGCTCGGGCTCGTCGAGATGACGCGCAAACGCACGCGCGAATCGCTTGCGCACGTGCTGTGCGAACCGTGCCCGACCTGCCAGGGCAAGGGCCAGGTGAAGACGTCGCGCACCGTGTGCTACGACATCCTGCGCGAGATCCTGCGTGAGTCGCGGCAATTCAACCCGCGCGAATTCCGCGTGATCGCCGCGCAGCAGGTGATCGACCTGTTCCTCGATGAGGAATCGCAACATCTCGCGATGCTGATCGACTTCATCGGCAAGCCGGTGTCGCTGCAGGTCGAGTCGAACCTGAGCCAGGAGCAGTACGATATCGTGCTGATGTGACGCACGGCGCGATGCCCTGTCGACACCCCGCCCCGCGCGGGTTGGTTACAATCCCGCGCTGAGTCCGCACACGGGTAACCGCGCCATGAAGTCCATCATCGCATCCACATCATTCGTCGCCGCGCTCGCGTTCGCGAGCGTGCCGGCAACGGCCGAAACGTCGGCCGCCGGCGACGCGTCGCAGCAATCGTGCGCGATCGCGACCGTCACCGGTGTCGGCGGCTCCGCGCAAAGCCTGCGCGAATACCTCGCGACCCCGGAAAAGTATCGCTACCTCGCCGACAATCCGCTCGACTGCAAGGTCTCCGAAGACAGCCGCACGTCCGGCTGCACCGGCGTCACGTATCTTCGGCACGAGCGGGTCAGCGTCTACGACGACAGCGACGCGCAGACGCTGGTCGTGGTCGCGCGCGTGGAGCTCGAGCGCGGAACCTACCCGGTGATCATCTCCGTGCCCAGGAAGGATGTGCAATGCGTAAAGTAAAGTGAAGTGAACGGAACGCACGCGCTCCCGCCGCACGAAGCCTCTTTTTCCATCCCTACAGCATTTAATCAAGTACCATGAGCAAGCAACACAACCGCCGCCAGCGCAAGAAACTCCACATCGGCGAATTCCAGGAGCTGGCCTTCTGCGCATCGGCCCAATACCGCACCGAGCTGAGCGACCTCCAGCGCGGCGAACTGATCGACGCATTCATCGACTTCGTCGAAGCGAACGGCCTGCTGACCGTCGCGTCGGCGGACGAAGGCATCGGCGCGTACGTGATCTCCGGCGCACCGCGCGGCACGACGACCGACGCGGACCGCGAATCGGTTCGCGGGTGGCTCGAGGCCCGGCCCGAACTGGCCGACGTCGCCGTCAGCGACTTCACGGACGCCTGGTATCCGGAGGAGGCGTAAGCCTTCGCGCGTGCGTCGCGCAGATCGACGCACACGCACCCCGGGCCGGCCGCTGCGGCGCCATGTCGCACGGCCCGGTGCGCCGGCCTTCCGGCTCCGGTCGCCGCGATGCGGCGACGCCCGCGCGAACGCCGCCGCACGCGGCTCTCACGCGCCGATTCGCGTCGATCGCCCGGCGTTCTTCGGCCTTTCCCGCGAGACACGTTAAAATCTCCCCTCGCGTGGTGCGCCGCCCGCACCCGCCATCCATATCGCCAGCCGCGTGCCCTCGGGCCGCCCCCGACCCATGGAGTGAGTGTCAATGAGCGGCGGACTTCCGTTTCCCGCATCCCGCAAGTCGTTGCCGTCCTCGACGGTCTTCCTGATTCTCGGCGCCGCCGTGCTGCTGTCCGGCTGCGGGCTGCTGCCGGTCCAGAATCCGCCCGCGCCGATCAGCGAGGCGCTCGTCGAACCCGTCGAGGAAGCCGCCGGCGAACCGCTGACGATGCCGCCCGTGCCGGCGCCGGTCCGGCCGGAAGCCGAGGCGCCGAAAAAACCGCACCGCGAAGTCACGCGGCCGAAGCCCGTGCAGCGCCCCGAATCGCCGCCGCCGGCGCCACCCGCGCCGGCCCCGCTCGTCGCGACGCGCCCCCTCGACCGTACGCAGATCCACGCGCTGCTCGACAGCGAAGTCGCGCGCCGCAACGGCAAGGTGATCGGCCGCGCGGTCGACATGGTGACCGACGCGAGCGGCAAGCCGCGCGAGATGGTCGTCAACCTGCAGGGCTTCATGGGTGTCGGCGACCGCAAGGTCATCTTCCCGTGGAACGTGTTCCGCTTCACGCCGGGCGGCAAACAGGAGCCGATCGTGCTCGACGTGCCGTCGGGCGACCTGCCGCCGGCCGCGCGGCCCAAGGCCGTGCCGCTGTCGGGTTCGGCCGCGGCCTCGCCCGCGACGCGCCTGCCGTTGCTCGACAGCGACGTCGAGCGTCCGAACGGCACGAAGATCGGCCGCGTCGTCGACGTGCTGATCGACCGCGCGTCGCAGCCGCAGGCTGTCGTGCTCGACCTCGGCGGCCTCGTCAACACCGACCGCCGTTCGATCGCCGCAAGCTGGGGCGCGCTGCGCTTCGTCACGCGCGACAAGGCGCTGCATCCGCAGCTCGACCTGAACGACGCACAGATCAAGGCGTCGCCGCCCTACGCGGCCGACAAGCCGATCGTCGCGGTCTACCCGCCCGTTGCCCCGGCACCGGCTTCGTCTGCGAGTGCGACCCGATGACGATCAAGCATTCCGTCAGCGTACGCAGTCTCCGGTCCCTCGACTGGCTCAACTTCTTCGTTGCAAACGTTCAGACAGGGTTCGGGCCGTTCATCGCGTCCTACCTCGCGTCGCACAAGTGGACACAGGGCGAGATCGGCATGGTGCTGTCGATCGGCACGATCAGCGCGATGGTCAGCCAGGTGCCGGGCGGCGCGGCCGTCGATGCGCTGAAGAACAAGAAAGGCGCGGCCGCGTGGGCGATCGCGGCCATCATCCTGTCCGCGGTGCTGCTCGCGTCGAGCCCGACGATCGTGCCGGTGATCGCCGCCGAGGTGTTCCACGGTTTCGCGAGCTGCATGCTCGTGCCGGCGATGGCCGCGATCTCGTTCTCGCTCGTCGGCCGCGCCGACCTCGGCGACCGGCTCGGCCGCAACGCGCGCTGGGCATCGATCGGCAGCGCGGTCGCGGCGGGCCTGATGGGGCTCACCGGCGAATACTTCTCCGCGCGCGCGGTGTTCTGGCTGACCGCCGTGCTGGCGCTGCCCGCGCTGTTCGCACTCGCGATGATCCAGCCGACACACGAAGTGATCCCGCAATCGTCGCAGCCCGACGACCACGGCGACCGCGACGAATCTGGCGAACGCGAAACACTGCTCGAACTGCTGCGCGACCGCCGGATGCTGATCTTCGCGGCGTGCGTCGTGCTGTTCCACCTGTCGAACGCGGCGATGCTTAACCTCGCGGCCGGTGAAGTCACGGCCGGGATGGGCGAGAACGTACAGCTCGTGATCGCCGCGTGCATCATCGTGCCGCAGGCGATCGTCGCGATGCTGTCGCCGTGGGTCGGCCGCTCCGCGCAGCGCTGGGGGCGCCGGCCGATCCTGCTGCTCGGCTTCTCCGCGCTGCCGGTGCGCGCGCTGCTGTTCGCGGGCGTGAGCAGCCCGTATCTGCTGGTGCCGGTGCAGATGCTCGACGGCATCAGCGCCGCCGTGTTCGGCGTGATGCTGCCGCTGATCGCGGCCGACGTCGCGGGCGGCAAGGGCCGCTACAACCTGTGCATCGGGCTGTTCGGGCTCGCGGCCGGGATCGGCGCGACGCTCAGCACCGCGGCCGCCGGCTACGTCGCCGATCATTTCGGGAATGCCGTCAGCTTCTTCGGGCTCGCGGGCGCCGGTGCGCTGGCCGTGCTGCTGGTCTGGCTCGTGATGCCCGAAACGCGCGTCGAGAACGGCGACGCGGCGGCCGACGAACCGGCCGCCGCATCGCCCGAACAGGCGCACTGACGCCCGCTCGCCGCCGTTACCCGCTTTCAGGCCAACGCATGATGGATACGATCAGGACACTCAACGAAGCCCGCCAGCAGATCCAGCAGTCGATCTTCGATCTGTTCAAGGGGCTGTCATTCGGCGAACGGCTCGCGCAAGGCGGGCTGATGGCGGTGCAGGCCGTGTGCGGCGCGTGCCTCGCCTACGTGATCGGCCATGCGCTGCATACCGAGCAGGCCGTGTGGGCGGCGATCACCGCGATCGCCGTCACGCAGCACAACTACTCTGACACGATGTCGCTGTCGCGCGACCAGTTCGTCGGCGCGATGGTCGGCGGCGTGCTCGGCTTCGCCGGCGCGGCGCTCGGCGGCGACCGTCTCGTCGCGTATGCGATGACCGTCGCGGTCGTGATCGTCTGCTGCTGGTGCCTGAACGTCGGCAGCGCGGCACGGCTCGGCGGCGTAACCGCGACGATCGTGCTGCTGTTTCCGGGCAACGGCCCGCTGTGGGACATTCCGCTGATGCGGCTCGGTGAAGTGACGCTCGGCACCGTGTGTGCGCTGGGCGTGTGCTGGGTGATGTCGAAAATCGAGCGCCGCTGGCTGGCGCGCACGTAGCGCGGCAATGGGGAAGGAAGGTTTCGCCGGACGCTGGCACGCCCGGCTTGGCGAGCGGCGCTTACGGCCCGACTCGCAGCACGATGCCGGAACCGATCTGCACCAGCAGGTGATCCCCGCCGACGCCGACCCATTGATAGCCGCGCGGCGGCGGGCTCAGGTGATAACCGCGCCAGTCGTCGATCACGTACTGGCGATCGCGGAACTCGGGGGGAAGCCGGTCGCCCTTGTGCCACTCGCGGCGCGGCTGGTCGGCCCAGCGCGGCGGCACGTCGTCCTCATGGCGCATCTGGCCGGGCGGCATATGCTTCGGTCCATGACCATGCTTCATCCCGGGGCCGCCGTGGTGGCCATTCCCGTCCTCGTCCTGGGCCATCGCGAGCGGCGCCGTGAAAGTCGCCGCGATCAATGCGACAAACATCATGCGGTGCGTCATCTTCATGCGTTTCCTCCGTGTTGTTCGGTCGAATGAAACGACTGCGGACTGCGCCGTGAAGACTATCACGCCGGCGTGACGGCAGACGCGCGGCGGCTCGCCGCGCGCCCGTCAGGCCGCCTGCTGCTGGTACTGGATCCGGTGCAGGTGCGCGTAGAGGCCGCCGTGGCGCAGCAATTCGTCGTGACTGCCCTCTTCGACGATCTTGCCGGCCTCGAGCACGAGGATGCGGTCCGCGCGCTCGATCGTCGACAGCCGGTGCGCGATCACGAGCGTCGAGCGGCCTTCCATCAGCCGCTCGAGCGCGGCCTGCACGTGGCGCTCCGATTCCGAGTCGAGCGCCGACGTCGCTTCGTCGAGAATCAGGATCGGCGCGTCCTTGTAGATCGCACGCGCGATCGCGAGCCGCTGGCGCTGGCCGCCGGACAGCCGCATCCCGTTGCCGCCGACGAGCGTGTCGAGCCCGTCGGGCATCGCGGCGACCGCATCGGCGAGGTTCGCGGCCTCGAGCGCGGCCTGCACGCGCGCGCGGTCGGGCGTCTGCCCGTACGCGACGTTCGCGGCGATCGTGTCGTTGAACAGCACGACGTCCTGGCTGACCATCGCCATCTGGCCGCGCAGCGCGTGGAGGTCGTAGTCGGCCACCGGCACGCCGTCGACCAGGATCGCGCCGTCGGTCGGGTCGAAGAAGCGCGGCAGCAGGTTCACGAGCGTCGTCTTGCCGCTGCCGGACGGGCCCGCGAGCGCAATCATTTCACCCGGCGCGACCTTGAACGAGATGCGGTCGAGCGTCGGCCGCTCGGCCGCGCCGTAGTCGAACGACACGTTGCGGAATTCGATCTCGCCGCGCGCATGCGGCAACAGCCGGCCGCCGCCCTGCGGCTCGGCCGGCTCGTCGATCAGCCCGAAGATCAGCTCGGCGGCCGTCATCCCGCGCTGCAGCGGCTGGTTGACGTCGATCAGGTGCTTGAGCGGCGAGATCACCAGCAGCATCGACGTGACGAACGCGACGAAGCCGCCGACCGTCGTCTGGTCGTTCGACGACTGCACGACCGCGATCGTGATCACGACCGCGAGCGCGATCGACGCGAGGAACTGCGTGAGCGGCTGAGCGAGGCCGCCGGACACCGTCATGCGCATCGCGTAGCCGCGCAGCCGTTTGGCCATTTCGCTGAAGCGCGAGATTTCGTACGGCTCGCCGTTATAGACCTTGACCACCTTATAGCCGGCCACCGCCTCCTCGACGACATACGACAAGTCGTTGGTCAGCATCTGCTGATCGCGGCCGAGCCGACGCAGGCGGCGGTTGATCTTGCTGACGAGCCAGCCGATGCCCGGCAGGATCACCGCGACGATCAGCGTGAGCCGCCAGTTCAGGTAGAACAGGTAGCCGAGCAGGAAGATCACCGTCAGCGAATCGCGCACCAGCGTCACCATCACGCCCGTCAGCACCGACAGGATCTGGTTGACCTCGAACACGATCGCGTTGATCACCGTGCTCGCGGTTTCGCGCTGGAAGAACGACGCGCCGGTGTTGACCATGCGGGCGAACATGTCGAGACGCATCTGCAGCAGGATCCGGTTCGACACGTACGCCAGCAGATACTGTGACGCGTACTGCGCGGCGCCGCGCGCGAACGCGAGGCCGATCACGGCGACCGGCACGAACCACATGGCCTGGCGGCTGCCGTTACTGCCGAAGCCGTGGTCGAGGAGCGGCTTGAGGAGTGCCGGAATGCCGGCGTCTGTCGCCGAACTGACCGCCATCGCCAGCACGCCGAGCAGCAGCACGCCGGCCAGCGGGCGAACGTAGGCCCACAGCCGCTTGCCGACCGCGGAGGTTTGTGTGTCCCCGTCGCCGACTGGCTTTCTGAGACCGGATTGGTGCTTGCTCAAGACGATCCTTTGATGCGAATGACGAAGAGCCCGGGAAGCTCCGTGAATGGAGCGGATTATAAGGCGGATGGGCCCCCGAGCTCGAACGCGCGCCGGATCTGCGCATCGAACACGTCCGCCTCCCGATGAATCATCTGTCGGTATGGCTCGAATTCAGCCGAGCAGCGCTCGAAATCGCCGAAAATCGCGTCGATGACGTGGCCGAACTGCTCGACGAACCCGCTCGCCTTCGGCTCCAGCTTGTACTTGTCCGGAATCGGCACATCCACCGGGTTGCCGGCCGAGCCGTGCCGGGCCGTCACCACGCAGCAGCCGTGCACGGCTGCCTCGCGCGGCAGACGGTCCCGGCCCGGGTGGTGTCCGAAATCGATATAGACCTTCGCCGCGCAGAACGCGTCGGCAAGCTGCTCCCGGTTCAGGCCGCGCAGCGGCTTGAACTGCCATTGCGGATAGGCGCGCATCAAACGCTCGGTGACGGGCCGTCCCTTGCTCGGGTTGTACAGGATCACGTCGTCGTGCCGAGCGGCCGCTAGCCGCTGCGGCAACGCCGCCAGATAGTCGGGCGCGGTGTAGACCGGAATCGAGTCGGTCAGCGGCAGCACCGAAAAACCGCGTGCCGCGAGATACGTCTGCGCATGGTGACTCTGCGCAAAGTGCTTCAGATGCCGCAACGCGCCGATTCCACCCAGCGGTCGCTTGCCCTTGATCCACGCCTTGAAATAGCGGAAGCGGTCGCGCAGCGGGTTTCCATAGCGCACGCACGTGTAATTGTTCAGCGACATCCACCAGATCGCCGCGTCGGCGCGCTTCACGCGCAGCGCGTTGGTCGGCATGATCTCCGGAAACACAATCAGCTCGCCGCGCTCGTCCGCATACGCCTCCACCGGGACCGCGTACTTGCGATACGGCTCAGGTGTCTCGAATGCCCGATCGAACGGGCTATACACGATCGCCGCCGGCTGGCCGAGCCGGTTCAGTTCGGCGACGAGCTGATGCAGCGCCTCGGGGCCGGCCGTCATCGCGCCGCCCGGGCAAACGACCTTGACTTTGGTATATCGATTCATCCGTGTGCCACCTCGGTCGTGCGCGATGCTGCCTGCCGCGCCGCGCCCTCGCCCGCCAGCACCTGAGCACCGAGGCACGCGATCATCAAGCCATAGAACGACGCCGTGTATTTCAGCGTGAACATTTCGAAACCGACACTCATCACCATCACGCAGACGATATAAATCAAGCCGAGCCGACTCGCCCTCTTCACGGCATCGTCGGCGGCATGGCATCGCCGCGCGAAAACCACGAGCGGAATCAGGAATTGACACAGGACCGCGACACCGCCGGCCACGCCGGAGCGCAGCAAGTTCGCCAGCAGTTCGTTATGCGGGCCGTGCTCGATCGCGATCGCCTGCGATGGCGGCGCGATCGACGCGATCCACGGCTGGCCCAGAAACGCGAGATAGCCGGTGTCGCCGTAGCCGCCCCACGGACGGTGCTTGAACAGTTCCCACGAGATGTGCCACATGGTCAGACGCAGGCCAGCCGACGTGTCGCGCCGCGTACCAGTGAGCCACTGGCGAATCTCGTCGTAACCGCTGAGCAGGCGCGCGGCGATTTCATGATCGAAAATCGGCACGGCGGCCAGTGCCGCGATACAGACCAGCAGCCACCACAGTCTGACGGAGCGCCGGTTCAGCCACAGCCACAGCGCAAACACCACCGGTATCACATACCATGCGGTGCGTGTACCGGAACCGATGATCAGCGCGATACCGACCAGCACGCCGAGCGACTGCCACGCCGCCAGCATCTTGCCTCTGACGCCCGGCGCGACGCGGAGGGAGAACAGGCAAAAGCCGGTCAGCACCAGCCCATACACACCGAACGTATCGGTATCGACGAAATAAGTCGCATAGCGCCCTCCCCACTGCTGGGAGGCAGCCGGATTCAGCCACACCTCGATCAGCATCGCAAACAGGCCGAGCGGCGCGGCGTAGCCGACGATGCGCGCAAAGTCGATGCGGCGCTGATGGAAATACAGAAGAATCGGAATCGCGAGCAGCATTCGCATGGGCGCGTCGAACGCCTTCAGCACCCATTCGTGCCGAAACAGCTGTCCGATCGCGAGCGCCACGATCGGCGCGGCGAGCGCAATCATCAACGGCGCGAAACGGCGCCATTGGCCGCGCGCTTCGGCCCACCAACCAGGACCATGCAGCAACGCCAGCAGCAACATGACGAATAAAGCGGTATTGGTCGCACCACGCCAGCTGAGATATCCGGCTACACCCAGTCCCGCTGCCAGCGCCGCCGCGAGATCGCCCCACCGGCAACCGGGTGCGAGGTCGTGCTGCGTCCCGTTCCGGCACCAGGCGCCAAGCCGCAGACGATCGAACAACATGCTCATTGATTTCGGATATCGCAAGATTATTGCCTGAAATAACCAGCCGGAGAATAGCACACGGGCTTCCGGCCGACGTAGCGGCGCGCCCGACGCACCGGCGCCGACGATCGTGGGGATCGCCACGCGCTTCGCCGAGGCCGTGCTGCTGCCGGCATCGCAAACGCCCGCGCTTGCTATACTTGCGCGAGCTTCGCCGACCCTGCCAGACCTGCCTCGACCCGAGCATCACATCTCATGAGCGACCGTTTCGCCGCCCCCACACTCAGCGCCATCGTGATCACCAAGAACGAGGCGCGCGATATCGGCGCATGTCTCGCGTCGCTGCGGCCGTGGGTCGACGAAATCATCGTGTTCGACTCCGGCAGCACCGACGGCACGCAGGCGATCTGCCGCGAGTATGGCGCGATCGTTCATGAAACCGACTGGCCCGGCTTCGGCGCTCAAAAGCAGCGTGCGCTGGATCAGGCCCGCGGCACATGGGTGCTTTCGATCGATGCCGACGAGCGCGTTCCGCCCGAGCTACGCGACGAAATCCTCGCCTGCATCGCCTCGCCAGGTGCCGAACTCTACGATCTTCCGCGCCGCTCCAATTACTGCGGAACCTGGATTCACCACAGCGGCTGGAGTCCCGACTATGTGAAGCGCCTGTTTGTGCGCGGCCGGGCGCGCTTCTCCGACGATCTCGTGCACGAACGCGTGATCGGCGACGACGGCGCCCGTTGCGCGCGGCTGACGACGCCGCTGCTGCATTACACGTACCGCGATTTTTCGGAGGTGCTCGGCAAGATCGACAGCTACTCGAGCTATAGCGCCGCCCAGAAAGTCGCACGCGGCAAATCGGGAGGTTTGCGCCGCGCGGTGCTGCACGGCCTGTGGACTTTCATCCGTACTTATGTCGTCAAGCTCGGCTTCCTCGACGGCAGGATGGGATTCATCCTGGCCGTGTCGAATGCCGAGACCTCGTACTACCGCTATCTGAAGATGATGTTGCTCGGCGACGATCGCAGCAACCACCCGCAAGCCTGAACATGACCCGCCCAAAGATTTACGACTGCTTCTGCTATTTCAACGAGGACATGCTGCTCGAGCTGCGACTCGAAACGCTGTGGGACCACGTCGACTATTTCGTGATTTCCGAAGCGGTCTATACCCAAACCGGCAATCCCAAACCGCTGAATTTCGACATCGAGAAATTCGCGAAATACCGCGACAAGATTCGCTACCTGGTGGTCGATCATTTCGCACCGGGCGCGCGCAGCGCGTGGAAGAACGAGAACTATCAGCGCAACTACCTGATCCATGGGCTGCACGACGCACAGCCTGACGACTGGATCCTGGTGTCGGACCTCGACGAGATTCCGTATCCGTCCACGATTCGCGCATACGACCCGCGCTACCGCCGCGGCGATTTTCAGCAGCATGCGTATGCGTATTTCCTGAACAATCAGCTGGTACAGGATGATGGCCGGCCCGCGATCTGGGCCGGCTCCAAGATCACGACGATGCGTCAGGTCGAACGGTTTTTCGGCAACATCAACGCGGTGCGCTCATACAAGTCGTCCGGACCGTTGCGTTCGCTGCGCCGCGCATGGTTCCGGCGCTTCGAAGTGCAGCGCTTGACGCCGGGCGGCTGGCATTTCACGTGGGTGCTATCGCCGGAGAAAATCTTGCTCAAGATGGAGAGCATCGCCGATCAGGCGTTCGTGCGCGACCAGCACAAGAACCTCGCTTATATCGACGCACAGATCCACAGCGGTCGGGACCTGCTCAACCCGAACAGCCGCTACGTCGCGCAAACGCCCGATGCCGAAAGTTTCCCACCCTATCTGGCCGCGCACAGCGAACGTTACGCGCAATGGCTGAGGCCGGTCTGAGCGGCCTCAAACGCATGCTCAGACGCTGCTCTTCTCGCCGGAGCGCGCATCGCGCTCGGCGAGCGGGACGAACTGCAGCTGCGCCGGCAGGTTCGGCTCCCAGGCCTCGAGATCGAGCGTCGGATAACGACCGAACGCATACATCAAACGCTTCAGGCGGCTCTTCAGGCTAGGCACCGGCACGTTCGGCAGCGCGTCGCGCGGATTGCCCGCGCCATCGCGCATGTACTTCTTCTTGAATTCGCGCGGCGAAATACCCCACTTCATCAGGAACTCGCGGCCGCCGCGATTGCGCTTGATACGCCCGGTGCTGCGGCAGCTGAAGTGATAGATGCGGCTTTCGCCGACGATGCGGAACACACGGCAACCGACCAGCCACAGTTTGATCAGGAAATCGTTGTCGCTGCTCATGCCCGGTCCGAACTCGATGCTGTAGCCGCCGACGCGGTGCCACAGCTCGCGGCTCACAAGCGTCGGCTGCGATGCGACGCCGTCACGATCGACGGTCTTCAGCTGCTTCGCATGCGCGAGCAGGCCGGCTTCGTCGAAGGTCTGCGGGTCCGTGCCGAACGCGCCGACCGATACCAGATCGTTCCCGGTCCGCGTCGGCTCGATCAGATGCGACGACAGGTATGCGCACGAGTGGTCGAGTCCGCGCAGCGCGTTTTCAAACGCGAGATCCCAGCCCGGCGTGCAGAACATGTCGTCGTTCATGTAGACGATCCAGTCGCGCGTCGCGAGCCTCGCCACGTCGTTCAACGCGATGCACACGCCTACGTTGCCACGGCTCCACGTATGCGCGATGCCTTGCTCACGCACCCAGTCGAGCGTACCGTCGGAGCCGTCGTTCACGTGCACGACGATCTCGTGCTCGTAGGCCGAATGCCGCCGAATGCTGTCGATGCACAGCTTCAAATACGGCAGGTTGTTCCAGGTCGGAATCAGAATGCTAAACATGCTTGTTCTCTCTCGCTATTGCATCGACGCGCACCATGGCGTCAGGCGCCGGCACGTTCAATAATTCGCCCGCGGCCCGGATCACGCGGGCCGCGCTGAGCGTGGTCAGGCATTCGCTCAGGCTCTCCAGGCGCTGCTCGCACCCTTCTTTAAGACACGGGACGCAACTGCCTTCGCCCTGCAGCAGATAGACGTTGCCGTGTCGCGCCGTCCCCTTGCGTTGCCACGGGTTGACCGCCGCGGCCCATCCGTGAGGCCACGGCCCCCAGCGCACCGGATCGGACGGCCCGAACAGCGCCAGCGTCGGCGTACCGGTGGCCGCCGCGATATGCGTGGCGCTCGTATCCGGGCCCACGTACAGACGCGCGCGTCGAATCATCTCGGCGCTTTCCGCCAATGAAAGCTGCCCGACCCGATTCAGCACGATGCCCGACAACCGGCCGGCGATCTGCTCCGCATAATCGCGCTCGGCCGGCGCCGGTCCGCCGCTCAAAGCGATCGCGAATCCTTGAGCGTGCAACCAGGTAGCGAGCTCGACCCAACCGTCCAGACGCCACAGCTTGTATGCGTACATCGGGAATGGATGCAGCACCACGTACGGCCGCCCCTGCAATTCGCCGGCGCCGTCGAAACGCTGTTCGAAACGCGCGACTGCCGCAGCGCCGCGGCCGACGGCGGGAGGTACCACGTCGGCGAGCGGAGTGATGCCGAGCCCGCGCGCCAGCAGCAGGCCGCTATTGACGGTATGCAGATCGCTGTCGTCGACGACATGGCGATCGAGCATCCAGCGGTTGAACCGCGTGACGCGCTCCGGCGCCAACAGACCGATGCGCTTGCGGCCCGCGAACCAGCAGTAGAACCGCGCACGATCCGAACTGATCGCGGCGCACGCCAGATCATAGCGACGCCAGATCCGCGCCGCATCGGCGAAACGCTCGCCGATGCCGGTACGTTGCGCGACCGTGATCACGCGCCGAACATCCGGATTGTTCTCGAGCACGCCTTCGGTACCGCGGAACACGAGCATGTCGATCTGCGCCTGGGGCCAGCGCACCTTCAGCGAACGCACGAGCGGCGTCGTCAGCAGCACGTCGCCGATGCGGCGCGTGCAGACGACCAGGATCGTGCGCGGGGGGCGGTCGTTGGGAAACAGGTCCAAAACTTGATCCATAAATCGGCTGAGCCTCGTTGGTCTCCGTTGGCAATCGGATCGGTATGCTCAGCCCGTTCAATACGTGATTTCGACGACGCTGCCGTCGAACGCCGCACGCAGCTCCGCGAGCAGCACGTCGCTCGGCTTCACGCGCCATGCGTCGCCGAGGCGCATTTCGCCTTGCGCCCGCGCGTTGCTGTAGTGAACCTGCACCGCGAGCCCGTTCGGCAGCGGCGCCTGCGGGCGGCGGCCGCCGTCGCGCCCGCCGCCGCGCGGCGCGGGCGCTTCGACGGCGTTCGCCGCAGCCGGATCGTCCTTCGACACGTGCGGCTCGAGCACGCGGCGCAGTGCGGCCGCGTCGGCGTTGCCGTTCATCGTCAGCCGCACGGCCTGCGCATAACGGCTACGCGCGCGTTCGAGATCCATCACCGTGTCGGCCGTGAAGCGGATACCGCCCGTGAATGCATCGTTGCGCGCCTGCCCCTGCACGATCAGCAGTTCGTCTTCCTTGAACAGCGCCTTGTTCGCCTCGAACTGCTCGTTGAAGATCGTGATCTCGCACTGGCCCGAGCCGTCGTCAAGCAGCGCGATCAGCATCTTGCCGCGCTGGGTCATCTGCGTGCGCAGCGAAGCGATGATGCCGGCCACGAGTTTGTCGCGCCCTTCCTTCAGATCGCCGACCTTCTGCCGCACGAAGCGGCGCACCTCATCGCGATACGCATCGAACAGGTGGCCGGACAGGTAGAAGCCCAGCGCGCCCTTTTCTTCCTGCAGGCGGCGCTTGTCGTCCCACGCGGGCTCGTCGACGAGCGCATGCGCATGCGGCGACTCGGCGCCCATGTCGAACAGGCCGGCCTGCATCGCGTTCGCCTCGGCCTGGTCGGCCGCTTCCATCGCCAGCGGCACCGACGCGATCAGCTGGGCACGGTTCGTATTCAGCGAATCGAATGCGCCGGCGCGGATCAGCGCCTCGACCGTGCGGCGGTTGACGACGCGCCGGTCGATCCGTTCGCAGAAGTCGAACAGGTCGGTGAATGCCTTTTCCTCGCGGGCGCGCAGGATTTCCTCGATCGCGTTCTGGCCGCTGCCCTTCACGGCGCCGAGGCCGTAGCGGATCGTGCGCGAGCGCTTGCCGTCGGCTTCCGCGACCGGCTCGAAGCGGTAATGCGACTGGTTGATGTCGGGCGGCAGCACGACGAGGTTGTTCACGATGCAATCGTCGAACAGGATCTTCACCTTGTCGGTGTCGTCCATCGCGAGCGTCATGTTGGCCGCCATGAATTCGGCCGGATGGTGCGCCTTCAGCCACGCGGTGTGATACGCGAGCAGTGCGTAGGCCGCCGCGTGCGACTTGTTGAAGCCGTAGCCCGCGAACTTCTCCATCAGGTCGAAGATCTCGTCGGACTTCTCGCGCGTGAGGCCGTTCTTCGCCGCACCCTCGGCGAAGATCTCGCGATGCTTGGCCATCTCCTCGGGCTTCTTCTTGCCCATCGCGCGACGCAGCAAGTCCGCGCCGCCGAGCGAGTAGCCGCCGATGATCTGCGCCATCTGCATCACCTGCTCCTGATAGACCATGATGCCGTAGGTCTCTTTCAGGACGGGCTCGACGCGCGGATCCGGATAGTCGACCTTCTCGCGGCCGTGCTTCCGTGCGCAGAAGCTCGGGATCAGGTCCATCGGGCCCGGACGGTACAACGACACGAGCGCGATGATGTCCTCGAAACGGTCGGGCTGCGCATCCTTCAGCATGCCCTGCATCCCGCGGCTTTCCAGCTGGAACACGGCGACCGTGTTGGCCTTCTTCAGGATCTGGAACGAGGCGGGATCGTCGAGCGGCACCTGCGCGAGCGACCAGTCGGCCTTCGACGGATCGAGGCGGCGGATGTAGCGCTCGGCCCAGTCGAGGATCGTCAGCGTCGTGAGACCCAGAAAGTCGAACTTCACGAGGCCGACGGCTTCGACGTCGTCCTTGTCGTACTGGCTGACCACGCCGCCGTCGTCGCCCTGCGTGTACAGCGGGCAGAAATCGGTCAGCTTGCCGGGCGCGATCAGCACGCCGCCCGCGTGCATCCCGACGTTACGCGTGAGGCCCTCGACGCGCTGCGCGAGGTCGAGCAGCTGGTGCACTTCGTCCTCGTGGTCGTAGCGCTCCTGCAGCTGCGGCTCCTCCTTCATCGCGTCGGCGATGGTCACGTGCTTGCCCGGCTTGAACGGGATCAGCTTCGCGACGCCGTCGGTGAACATGTAGCCGAGGTCGAGCACGCGGCCGATGTCGCGCACCGCCGCCTTCGCGGCCATCGTGCCGAAGGTGGCGATCTGCGACACGGCGTCCGCGCCGTATTTTTCCTTCACGTACTGGATCACGCGATCGCGGCCGTGCTGGCAGAAGTCGATGTCGAAGTCGGGCATCGACACGCGTTCCGGGTTCAGGAAACGCTCGAACAGCAGGTTGTAGCGCAGCGGGTCGAGATCGGTAATGCCGAGCGCGTACGCGACCAGCGAACCGGCGCCCGAGCCGCGACCCGGGCCGACCGGCACGCCGTTGTTCTTCGCCCAGTTGATGAAGTCCGCGACGATCAGGAAGTAGCCGGGAAAGCCCATCTTCGTGATGGTCCCGCACTCGAATTCGAGGCGCTTGTAGTACGTGGCACGCTGCGCGTCGCGTTCGGCTTCGGCCGGATACAGCTGGGCGAGACGCGTCTCGAGCCCTTCCTTCGACAGCTGGACCAAGTAGTCGTCGAGCGACATGCCGTCCGGCGTCGGGAACAGCGGCAGCTTCGGCTTGCCGAGCTCGAGCTTCAGGTTGCAGCGCTTCGCGATCTCGACCGTGTTCGCGATCGCCGACGGCAGGTCGGCGAACAGCGCGGCCATGTCGTCCTGCGTGCGGAAATACTGGTCGGTCGTGAAGCGCTTCTGGCGCCGCGGATTCGCGAGGATGTCGCCTTCCGAGATGCACACGCGCGCCTCGTGCGCGGTGAAATCGTCGTCGGTCATGAACTGCGTCGGGTGCGTCGCGACGACCGGCAGCTTCAGTGCCGCGGCGAGCGTCGCGGCCTGCTGGATGTACGCCTCGGCGCCCGGCTGGCCGTAACGCTGCAACTCGATGTAGAAGCCGCCCGGGAACACCTTCGACCAGCGCTCGGCGTGACGGCGCGCGGCTTCTTCATTGCCCGCGGCCAGCGCGAGCCCGATATCGCCCTGTTGCGCGCCCGACAGCGCGAGCAGCCCCTGCGCGAGCTCGCCGTCGAGCCAGCTCGCGTCGAGTTCCGCACGGCCGCGGTACTGGTTCGTGAGCCACGCCTTCGACAGCAGCTCGCAGAGATTCAGGTAGCCGACCTTGTCCTTGACGAGCAGCAGCAGGCGCGACGGCTTGTCGCGGTCGTCGGGATTGGCGATCCAGACGTCGCAGCCGGCGATCGGCTTGATGCCCTTGCCGCGGGCTTCCTGGTAGAAACGGACGAGGCCGAATGCGTTGCCGAGATCGGTGAGCGCGAGCGCGCCCTGACCGTCCGCGGCCGCCGCCTTGACGATGTCGTCAATGCGCACGATGCCGTCGGCAATCGAGAATTCGGAGTGAACGCGAAGATGGACGAAGCGGGGATCTGACATGGGCGCTATTGTAGCCGCCCCGCCGCGCAGGCTGCCCAAAAAATGCCCGCTTTGGCCGTTCGGCCGATGCACGCGGCGACGCGTCGCGCGGCTGGCCGATCGGCCAGATACCGATGCCCGCGCCGTTTGCGGGATAATACGGGTTTTCGAATCAACGCCCCGGCTTCGCACCCTTTTTTGCGGGCCGCCGTGCGGCCGTTTTCCCGTCGGACCATCATGACCATCGTCAACCTCGCCGCCTATCACTTCGTGTCGCTCGACGCGACCGAGCAATGGCGCCCGCTCGTCACCGCCCGCTGCAACGAACTCGGCCTGCGCGGCACGATCCTGCTCGCGCCGGAAGGCATCAACCTGTTCATCGCCGGCACGCGTGAAGCCACCGACGCGTTCATCGCGTACATCCGCCACGATCCGCTGTTCGAGGGCAAGTTCGCGTCGCTGCAGTTCAAGGAAAGCCTGTCCGATTCGCAGCCGTTCCGCCGGATGCTCGTGCGCCTGAAGCGCGAGATCATCACGATGAAGAAGCCGGCGATCAAGCCGGAACTCGGCCGCGCGCCGTTCGTCGACGCGCGCACGCTGAAGACGTGGCTCGACCGCGGCCACGACGACACGGGCCGCCCGGTCGTGATGCTCGACACGCGCAATGCATTCGAAGTCGACGTCGGCACGTTCGACAACGCACTCGACTACCGGATCGACAAGTTCAGCGAATTCCCGGAAGTGATCGACGCGAACCGCGCCGACCTCGAAGGCAAGACGGTCGTGTCGTTCTGCACGGGCGGCATCCGCTGCGAGAAGGCCGCGATCCACATGAAGGAAATCGGCATCGAGAACGTGTACCAGCTCGAAGGCGGGATCCTGAAATACTTCGAGGAAGTCGGCGGCGCGCACTATCACGGCGACTGCTTCGTGTTCGACTACCGCACCGCGCTGAACCCGCAACTCCAGCCCACCGAGAACGTCACGTGCTTCGCGTGCCGCGCGGTCGTCACGCCGGAAGCGCAACAGTCGCCGAGCTACGTGCCCGGCCAGTCGTGCCCGGCCTGCCTGAACGCCGCCAGCGACGTCCGCGCGGCGTAAGCGCGTTCCGGCCCGCCCATCGATGAACGGCTATCGCGGCCGCTTCGCGCCGTCGCCCACCGGCCCGCTGCACTTCGGCTCGCTGGTCGGCGCGCTCGCGAGCTGGCTCGACGCGCGCGCGCACGGCGGCGCATGGCTCGTGCGCATCGAGGATCTCGACGGCCCGCGCACGGTACCCGGCGCGGCCGACGACATCCTCGCGACGCTCGCGCATTTCGGGATGACGCCCGACGAGCCGCCCGTCTGGCAAAGCATGCGCGAGGCCGATTACGCGGCCGCGCTCGAGCGGCTCAAGGCGGCGGGGCTCGTCTATCCGTGCGGCTGCACGCGCAAGGAAATCGCCGACTCGCTGCGCGCCGCGCACGAGCGCCACACGACGCTCGCCTACCCGGGCACCTGCCGCACCGGCCTGCACGGCAAGCCCGCGCGCGCATGGCGGCTGCGCGTGCCGGACGGCGCTGCCGCGATCGTCACGTTCGACGATCGCTGGCAGCACACGCAAACGCAGAACCTCGCGACCGAAGTCGGCGATTTCGTGCTGAAACGCGCGGACGGGCAATGGGCGTATCAGCTCGCGGTCGTCGTCGACGATGCCGATGCCGGCATCACGCACGTCGTCCGGGGCGCCGACCTGCTCGACTCGACCGCGCGCCAGATCTACCTGCAGCACTGCCTCGGCGTGCCGACCCCGCGATACCTGCACGTGCCCGTCGTGGTCGACGCGAACGGCGAAAAACTCAGCAAGCAGACGGGCGCGACCGCGCTCGAACGCGACGATCCGCTGCCGGCACTGCAGGCTGCGGCCGCGCATCTGGGCCTCGCGCCCGACCACGGCGCGCTGCCGGGCGCAACGCTCGATGCGTTCCACGCAGCCGCAACGGCCGCGTGGGCGACGCGCTTCGGGCCTCGGGCGAACTAGCTCGCGCGCCGACGCGGGCGTCGCCCTGCGCCGCCGCAATCGATCCGGCACCGATTCTCAGCGATTCCGGGACGGCCTTGCGCCGCCGCAAATGAAAAACGGGCACATGCTGCCTGCATGCGCCCGCCTCGCCGCGACCTTTCGATCGCGGCCGATCGCTTGTTACGCTTACGCCGACGGCTTGCGCGGCATCCCGAACCCGCCGAGCAACGCAGCGACCTGACGCTTCGGCCCCTTCTTCTCGGGCTGCTGCGCAGGCTGCGCGTCGTCCCGCTGCTTCGCGGGCGCCGACGGCTCGTACGGCTTCAGGAAGAAATCGTCGACCGGCGCTTCGTGGCGACGGTGATGGCCACGCTCGGAGCCGCCCGGGCGGCGTCCCGACGCACCGCGATGTTCGTCGCGTTCGCGACGGCCGCCCCGTTCGCCGCCGCGCTCACTGCCGCGCTCGTCGTGACGATGGCGCGCCGGCTTGTCGAGCGTGAGCGTCTGCATTTCGAGCGGACGCTTGATCAGCTTCTCGATATCGGCCAGCTGCTTGCGCTCGTTCGGGCTGCACAGCGACAGCGCGTCGCCCGTCGCACCCGCGCGGCCGGTACGGCCGATCCGGTGCACGTAGTCTTCCGCGCTGAACGGCAGGTCGAAGTTGATCACGGCGGGCAGTTCGGCGATGTCGAGGCCGCGCGCAGCCACGTCGGTCGCGACCAGCGCCTCGATCTCGCCGCGCTTGAACGCGTCGAGCGCCTGCATCCGCTCGATCTGCGTCTTGTCGCCGTGGATTGCCGACGCGACCACGCCGTCGCGCTCGAGATTGCGCGCCAGCCGGCTTGCGCCGATCTTGCTGTTGCAGAACACGATCACCTGCTTGAGCCCGCGATCGCGCAACAACTGCACGACGGCCGCCTGCTTGTCGCCTTCGGCGACGTCGTAGACGATCTGCGTGACGTTCGCGTTCGTCGAGTTGCTGCGCGCGACTTCGATCGTCTGCGGATTGCGCAGGTAGGTCGATGCGAGCTTCTTGATTTCCGGCGAGAAGGTGGCCGAGAACAGCAGTGTCTGGCGCTCCTTCGGCAGCAGGTTCAGGATGCGCTGCAGATCGGGCAGGAAGCCCATGTCGAGCATCCGGTCGGCCTCGTCGAGCACGAGCATCTGCACCTGGCCGAGGTTCGCCGTCTTCTGCTGCACGTGGTCGAGCAGGCGGCCCGGCGTCGCGATCAGGATTTCGACGCCGCGGCGCAGTTCGGCCATCTGCGGGTTCATGTCGACGCCGCCGAACACGACCGCGCTGCGCAGCGGCGTGTGCTTCCCGTACGCATGCACGTTCGCCGCGACCTGGTCGGCGAGTTCGCGGGTCGGCGTGAGGATCAGCGCGCGCACCGGGTGGCGCGCCGGTGACGCGCTCGTGTTGGCCTGCGGCAGCAGGCGCTGGAGGATCGGCAGCGAGAAGCTCGCGGTCTTGCCGGTGCCCGTTTGCGCGGCGCCCATGACGTCGCGGCCGGCGAGCACGACCGGAATGGCCTGCGCCTGGATCGGCGTCGGCGTCGTATAGCCCTGCTCCGCAATGGCTTTCAGGATATCGGCGGCAAGGCCGAATTGATCGAAGGTTGCGTCGACGGGCTTGGCGACAGAATCGGACATGGTGGCGTTTCGCTCAAAAGGCGCGGCGGGGACATCGTGCGTCAGGCCAGCCGGGCCTGCGCTCATCACAATTCGGAAATAGACGGAGCCGCGGCGCGCCGCGCGGCGCCGCTCTGGCGCGATGGACCATCAGGGCCCAGGGCCGTGCGGACTCCGTTCGGCGCGAATGCCGGCGGAAAGGGGCGTATTGTAGCACTGCGCGGCCACGTGTCCGTGACAGCCGGGCGCAGCGGTCAAACCGGGCATTCAAACCCGGCGCTCAAACCCGGCACTCAGGCGCCGCGGCCGGCGCAACGGTCCGCAAGCAGGTTCGGTCCGGATTCGGCCGGGAATCCTCCCCGGCAAACCGCCCCGCCCGCATCACCCCTTCTTCTTTTTCTTCTCGACCTGGACACAGTCGCCCAGCAGCGGCGGCGCATTCTGGTCGGCGATCTCGTCGCGCAGCGTCGCCTCCTTGCCCTTCGTCCACCACGTATAGCGGCCGGCCTGGTAGCGCGCGCCGGACGCCGACACGGTGTCGACGAACAGCATCTGCTTCCCGTTGACCGGCACGAGCGCGAAGCTCTGGCCGTTGCCCGCGAGCCAGTACGACACGCGCACGGGCTGTTTCTGGTTCGCGCACTGGTAGACGGCGAACTGGCGCGAATCGGCATCGATCTCTTCGACGGTCAGTTGCGCGGCATGCGCGACGGAAACGGCGGTGCCGGCGAGCAGGAGCCCGGCGAGGGTTTGACGAATCATGCAGGTCCTCTCACGAGACGTTGTTGCGAGGAGGCGCGCCCGCGCGGGCGCGCCGGTGTTCGCGCGGCGTCAGCGCCCGGAAACGGGCTTGACGGCCGCCGCGGCACGCTTCGCGCGCTCGCGGGCCTCGTCGACGGTCGCGCCGGTCGCCAGCGCGACGCCCATGCGCCGCTTCGCAAAACTTTCCGGTTTGCCGAACAGGCGCAGGTCGGCACCCGGCACGGCCAGCGCGTCGCGCACGCCCTCGAACGCGATACCGCGCTCGTCGAGGCCGCCATAGATCACCGCCGACGCGGCCGGCGAGCCGAGCGTCGGATCGACCGGCAGCCCGAGAATCGCACGCGCGTGCAGTTCGAACTCCGACTGGCGCTGCGACGCGAGCGTGACGAGGCCCGTGTCGTGCGGCCGCGGGCTCACCTCGGAGAACCAGACTTCGTCGCCGCGCACGAACAGTTCGACGCCGAACAGCCCGCGCCCGCCGAGCGCCTCGGTCACCTTGTGCGCGATCTCGCGCGAGCGCGCGAGCGCCGCCGCGGACATCGGCTGCGGCTGCCACGACTCGACGTAGTCGCCCGCCACCTGCACGTGGCCGACCGGCTCGCAGAAATAGGTGCGCGTGGCGTTGGTCGCCGGATCGATCGCGCGCACGGTGAGCTGCGTGATCTCGTAGTCGAAATCGACGAAGCCTTCGACGATCACGCGGCCGTGGTTCACGCGCCCGCCCGCCATCGCGTACTGCCACGCGGGTTCGACGTCCGCTTCGCCGCGCACGACCGACTGCCCCTTGCCCGACGACGACATCACGGGTTTCACGACGCACGGCATGCCGATCTTCGCGACGGCCGCGCTGAACGCTTCGAACGAATCCGCGAACGCATACGGGGACGTCGGCAGGCCGAGCTCCTCGGCGGCGAGCCGGCGGATCCCTTCGCGGTTCATCGTGAGCTGCGTCGCGCGCGCGGTCGGGATCACCTCGGCGAGACCGGCCGCCTCGATCGCCGCGAGCGCGTCGGTCGCGATCGCCTCGATCTCAGGCACGATCAGGTGCGGGCGTTCTGCCTCGACGATCGCGCGCAGCGCGGCGGCGTCCGTCATGTCGATCACGTGCGCGCGATGCGCGACCTGATGGCCCGGTGCGTCCGGGTAGCGGTCGACCGCGACGACTTCGACGCCGAGCCGCTGCAACGCGATGATGACTTCCTTGCCGAGCTCGCCGGCGCCGAGCAGCATGACGCGCGTGGCCGAGGGTGAGAGCGGCGTACCGAGCCGCTGACCGATCTGCATGTGATTACCCGCTTCTGGTGGAGGACGAAAACGACTGCGATGCTACCACGCGCATCGACGCCGGTCCGGCCGCGTTCGGGCCGCATTCGGGCCGGTTTCGCGTCGCCGCGCGCGACGCGCCGGCGGGCCGAGAACGTTTTCGTGTGCGCACGGTCGCCTCGCCTGACGCGGGGCGGGTGCGTTACTCTTACGCCTTGATCAGAATCCGATGAGGAACGAGGCTCATGTCCCACCTGTTCGCAGCCGCACACGCACGCACCGGCCTGCTTCGCCCGTTGCGCGCGCCGCTCTGCGCGTTGACGCTTGCCACGCTTCTCGCCGCCTGCGCGATGCCGACCCACCCCGATTCCGCCGCCCCCGCGCCCGACCCGTACAACCCGGCCGCCGTCCAGCTGCTCGACGACACGAGCTGGGAACTCACCAGCTGGCTGAACGCCGACGGCACGCAGCGCGCGATCCCGCACGGCGACAACGGCGAGCCGATCAAGCTCGCGCTGTCGACCGAGTCGGGCATCCGGCGCGCGAGCGGGTTCTCGGGCTGCAACCGCTACATGGGCACCTATGCGATCAAGAACGGCCTGTTGAGCTTCGGGCCGCTCGCCGGCACGCGGATGGCCTGCGCCGGCACGGGCGGCCAGCTCGAACCCGCGTACCTCGATGCACTCGCCCACGTCGACAAGACCGGCGTGCAGATGCGCGCACCGCAGCAGCTGCTGCTCGTGACCGACGACGGCGCGACGCTGACCTTCACGCGCCGCGGCCCGTAATGCCGCGGACCGTGTGGAAGGCGTCTAGCCGACCGCGTCTGGCCGACCGCGTCCGGCTAACCGCGTCCCGCCGCGTGAAGCGTCACGCACGCGCGCCCCACGGCGGCGCGTCTGATCGTCTTTTAAAGTCTTCTGCATCGTCAGCCGGTTAAACTCGGCGGGTCGCGCCCCGCGCGCCCCTCCCCACTCCTGTTTCAAAGCATGCACACGGTTGTCTTCGGCTGGTTCGGCATCTCCGCCGTCTGGTTCCTCCTTCTCTTCTGGCGTCTCGTGCAGGCGATGCTGCCCGGCGGCGGCGGGCTCGCCGGCCGCGGCTCGATCCGTCTGTGGCTCGGCTTCGCCGCGGTGTTCGTGGCCAGCTGCACGCTGACGAGCCCGCTGTCGGGCCCCGACACGAACGCGCTCGGCCATGCGTTCTCGGCAGGCTTCGCCCACGTGCTCGGCCCGATCGGCACGCCGGTCGCGATGGTCGTGCTGTTCTTCGCCGGGCTGCCCTGGCTGACCGGTGTCGGCTGGCAGCGCGTCGCCGCGTGGCTCGACACGTCGTTCGGGCTTCGGCTGTCGCGCAACGGCGACGACGATGCGCGCGGCATTGCCGACCTGCCGCGCAGCGCGCTGCATCGCGACGACGACGTCGTACAGCCGACCACCGCGCATACCGTCAATTCGATGGCGCCGCGCCAGAACGGCCGGTACTCGCGCCCGACGCTGTGGAAACCCGATCCGCAGGCGCGGCCGAAAACGCGCGGCCAGACGGCGCCCCGGCCGCACACCGAGCCGGTTGCGCCCACCGGCTGGCTGAAGCCCGCGCCGACGAGCCGGCCGGCCGCGACGCCCGCGGCAAGCCCGGCGAAGCCCTCTTCGACCTCCGGCACGGTTGGCGCGGCGGCTCCTGCACGCCCCGCAGCAAACATCCAGTCGCTGCGCCCCGCTCCGGCCCCGCTCGAGCTCGAGCCGGCCCGCCCCCGGCCGGCGCCGGCAACGCCTGCGCGCCCTGCCGCGGAGCCCCGGCGGCCGGTCGCGCCGCGCGCAACCGTCGCGCCCCGCCCGACCGGCGCGGCGCCGGCACGGCCGCTGTCGCGCCCGCCTGCCGCGACGACGACCGCCCCCGTGCCGCCCGCCGTACCCCGCCAGCGACCGGCCGTGCCTGCGCGCGCGCCGCTTTACGCATGGACCGAAAAACCCGCGACGCCGATTACCCCCGCGCCGAGCGTGCACGACACGCTGCGTTCGATCGAGGCCAGCACCGCTCAATGGGCGTCGCTGGCCAACGCGACGCCGGCCGAAGCCGCACGCGCGGCTGCGCCGCTGGCCGGCGCAGCCGCGGCGGCAGGCGCCGCTGCGTCGATGTGGCCGGCGGAGTCCGCCGGGCCGGTTTCCGTGCCATCCGCCGTGGAGACGGACGAATCCGTCCGCATTGCCGACGACCTCAAGGCGGACATCGGCCACGACGGTGCAATCGTGCTGCCTGCGTTCGCGCCGGCCGACGCCGCCGTGCCGGAGATCCGCTCCGAAGCGCACGCCATCGTGACAGCCGGCGTCGAAGCATCGGCACCGGAAGCGACGGTCGACGCAGCGCCGGGCACAATCGCCGCAGCGACCGATGCCGTTGCCGACACGCCGATCATTGCGGGCGCCGACAACGCCGCTCAGGAAATCGAAACCGGCTCCGCGACGACGCCCGATACGCAATCCGTGCCGCAAACTGACGCCCCGATCGACCTCGCCCCGTGGGAAGACATCGCCGGGACGGAAACGGCCAACGCAGTGCCTGCCGACGCGCCTGCGGTCGACACGCCGTCGCTTGCGCCGCAAGCCGACGCCGCCACGACGCCGGCCTGGGCAATCGGCGCGCTCCTTCAGCCGGCCGAATCGGCCAAGGCCGCGCAGTCGGCAATCGATGCCGCTCCTGCGGTCTTCGTCGAAACCGCTGCCGTCGCGCGCAACGCCGATGCCCCCGGGGCCGATACGTTCACGCCGGCCGGCATGACGAGCGACGCCCCCGAGATCGCGACGAACGTCGCCGCCACGCAGGCCGCAGACGCGTCCGCGTCGGCCGTCTCGCCGCTCGGAGAAGTGTCGTCGGACGCCGCCCAAACCGCGCCGCCTCCGAAGCCGGCAGCCGTCGAAGCGAGCGCCGTGACGCCTGCGTCGACGGCAAACGTCGTCGCGCCGTCGATTGCCGACGCGTCGCGTGCCGAATCCATCGCCGCCCCGGAGGCCTTCGCATCCGTTGCGACGACGGCCGCGACCGAAACGACTACGCCGCCGCACGCGTCCGGCGCGACGGCGCAACCGGCCGGTACGCTCGCCGCGGCCGCGCCGACGCCTGTCGCAACGGGCGACGCGTCCGCCATCGAACCGGCCGCGCTCGCGGCCGCTGCGGCTGCAATGACCGCGGGCCCGGGCGATACCGATCGCGCAGCGAAGTCCGAGAATGCGGGCGCAGGTCTCCCCTCTTCGGTGGCGGTCGAACCTGCCATGACGCCGTCGTTCGCTTCACCGGCCGCGGAACCGGTGCCCGCACCGGCGGCCGCGCCCGCTTGGTCGACGTTGACGAATTCGCCCGCCGCAGGTGCAGCTGGGCTGCCCGGCGCAACCAAGCAACCGGCAGTCGCAAGTGCGACGGCACAACCGTCGGAGCCGCCCATCGCAAGCGGGTGGACTGTCTTGCCCACCGTCCCGCCGACGTCCGCAGCCCCCTCGCCGGTTGCCCCGGTCGTTTCGACTGCACCCGTGCTTCCGTCCTCGACGCCAGCCACGCCGTCGCTGTACGGCCTGTCCGCGACATCGGGCACGGCTGCGCCCTCAACGCCTGCGGCAACAACTTCCACTCAGGCAACCCCGACGGCGACCGTTGCTGCAATCGCCGCCGCTGCACCCGCTTCTCAAGCTGCGACGATCACCGTTCCGGCGCCCGTCGCGGTACCTGCCGCCGCAATCGTCGACACGTCGGCACGCGTAACGCCCGCTGCAGAACCCGACTCCGCTGCCACGACAACTGCCACGCCCGCGCAGCCGTCGTCGATGGCTGCCGCTCCGGCGTCTGTCGCTGCACCCGCCGCTGTAATCGGCGGTGCGTCGGCACTGACGATGACGACACCCGCGGCGGCGGCGGCCGTTCCGGCGCAGGTCGCAGCACCCGCCGCGGCAATCGCCACTCCCTCGGTGCCGGCGGCAAACACGGCCGCTTCGACAGCCGCTGCTACGCCTGCTGCTACA
This sequence comes from Burkholderia cepacia, assembly GCF_001718835.1. NCBI lineage: Bacteria > Pseudomonadati > Pseudomonadota > Betaproteobacteria > Burkholderiales > Burkholderiaceae > Burkholderia > Burkholderia cepacia. The sequence continues at coordinate 2,794,179 of NZ_CP013443.1, forward strand.
GTCGTCGGAGCAACGTTGGCGACGCCCGCTACGGCGACGGTCGCTCCGACGCACGTTGCAGTGCCTGCCGCCACGGCATTCGCCGCGCCTGACGCGCCGGCAGCACCCGCAGCCGTTCCGGTCAGCCCGGCTGCGCCCGCCGCCGCAATCGTCGGCACGTCCATGCCCGGAGCGCCCACGGCAACGATCGCCGCCCCGACGCCCGATGCCGCCCCTGCCGCGCCGCCCCCACCCCAGCCGCGCCCGAACGCGTTCGAATTCCACGCGCCCGCGACGTTCAACGTCGAACTGCCGACCCTCGACCTGCTCGAACCCGCGTCCGACGACATCGAAACGATCACCGACGAACACCTCGCGCAAACCGCGCAGGTCATCGAACAGCGGCTGCAGGAATTCAAGGTACCGGTGACGGTGGTCGGCGCGTCGGCCGGCCCCGTGATCACGCGCTTCGAGATCGAACCCGCGCTCGGCGTGCGGGGCAGCCAGATCGTCGGGCTGATGAAGGACCTGTCGCGCGGCCTCGGCCTCACGTCGATCCGCGTCGTCGAGACGATTCCCGGCAAGACCTGCATGGGCCTCGAACTGCCGAATGCGAAGCGCCAGATGATCCGCCTGTCGGAAATCCTCGAGTCGCGCCAGTACCAGCACTCGGCCTCGCAGCTGACGATCGCGATGGGCAAGGACATCACCGGCCATCCGGTCGTCACCGATCTCGCGAAGGCGCCGCACATGCTCGTCGCCGGCACGACCGGCTCGGGCAAGTCGGTCGCGATCAACGCGATGATCCTGTCGCTGCTGTACAAGGCGACACCCGAGGACGTGCGGCTCATCATGATCGACCCGAAGATGCTGGAGCTGTCGGTCTACGAAGGCATCCCGCACCTGCTCGCGCCGGTCGTCACCGACATGAAGCTCGCGGCGAACGCGCTGAACTGGTGCGTCGGCGAGATGGAGAAGCGCTACCGGCTGATGTCGGCCGTCGGCGTGCGCAACCTCGCGGGCTTCAACCAGAAGATCCGCGATGCCGAAGCGAAGGAAAAGAAGATCGGCAACCCGTTCTCGCTGACGCCCGAGGATCCCGAGCCGCTATCGACGCTGCCGCTGATCGTCGTCGTGATCGACGAGCTGGCCGACCTGATGATGGTGGCCGGCAAGAAGATCGAGGAACTGATCGCCCGTCTCGCGCAGAAGGCGCGCGCGGCCGGCATCCACCTGATCCTCGCGACGCAGCGCCCGTCCGTCGACGTGATCACGGGCCTGATCAAGGCGAACATCCCGACGCGCGTCGCGTTCCAGGTGTCGTCGAAGATCGACTCGCGCACGATTCTCGACCAGATGGGCGCGGAATCGCTGCTCGGGATGGGCGACATGCTGTTCCTGCCGCCGGGCACCGGTTATCCGCAGCGCGTGCACGGCGCATTCGTCGCCGACGAGGAAGTGCACCGGATCGTCGAGTACCTGAAACAGTTCGGCGAGCCGCAGTACGAGGAAGGGATTCTCGACGGCCCGGCCGCCGACGGCGCGACGCAGGACCTGTTCGGCGACGCGCCGGACGCGGAGGCCGATCCGCTGTACGACGAAGCCGTCGCGTTCGTCGTGCGCACGCGGCGCGCGTCGATCTCGTCGGTGCAGCGGCAGTTGCGCATCGGCTACAACCGCGCCGCACGCCTCGTCGAGCAGATGGAGGCGGCCGGGCTCGTGTCGCCGATGGGCATCAACGGCAGCCGCGAGGTGCTCGTGCCGGCCGCCTCGGAGTAAGCGACGCGCTCCGCCCCCCACAAGCACGAAGGGCGCTGCATCGGCAGCGCCCTTCGTGCATCTACGGCGTAAAGCGTCTTACAGCGCCGGAACGAGCTTGAAGTCGACCGGTTTGCCGACCGCCACCTTCTGCGGGTTCGCGTCGAGCTTGCCGGTTTCCGCATCGCGCCTGAACACGTAGAACGTATCGCTGTCCTGGTTGCCGACGATCAGCCACTTGCCGGTCGGGTCGATCAGGAACTCGCGCGGCGTCTTGCCGAGGCTCGACTGGCGGCCGACGGGCTTCAACCGGCCGTCGGCCTGGTTCACCGCGTAGATCACCAGGTCGTTCGCATCGCCGCGGTTGCTCACGTACAGGAAGCGGCCGTCCGGCGACAGGTGGATCGCACCGCCGCCGACCTTGCCCTTGAAGCCCGGCGCGGTCATCGATACGGTCTCGACCGGCGTCAGCTTGCCGTCGTGATAGCCGAACACCTCGACCGCCGCGTTGAGCTCGCTCGTCACGTACGCGTACCGGCCGTCGGCGCTGAACACCATGTGGCGCGGGCCCGAGCCCGCCTTGACCGGCGTGTAGCGCGTGTCGGTCGGGCTGATCAGCCCGCGGCTGCCGTCCACCGTGTAGCGATAGCCGTAGAGCTTGTCCGCGCCGAGATCCTGCACGAACAGGTAACGGCCGTCGGGCGAGAACACCGTCGAATGCACGTGCGCGCCGTCCTGGCGCCCCTTCACGGGCCCCGTGCCCTCGTGGTGCACCGTCAGCACGGCCTGGCCGACCGCGCCGTCGTCGCGCAGCGGAAACACGGCGAAGCTGCCGCCCGGATCCTTCGCGACCGAGTAATTGGCCGTCACGAGGTACTTGCCGTCCGGCGACAGCGCGAGATAGCAAGGATCGTTCCCTTCCGACGACACGCGGTCGATGAAGCTCAGCGCGCCCGTCTTCGCGTCGAAGCGGAAGGCGCTGACGCCGCCGCGCTGCGACGCCGGCCCGTCGTCGCCGGGCAGTTCGTTGACCGCGTAGACGGTGCGACCGTCGCGGCTCGGCAACAGGTACGACGGATTGACCGTCTTCGCCGACGACACCGGCGCGACGCTGCCGGTTTTCGTATCGAAGCGGTAAACATAGATCCCGTCGCTGCCGCCGCCCGTGTAGGTGCCGACGAGCAGGTTGTACACGCCGTCCGCGGGCGCCGTCGCGGACTGTTGCGCGAACGCATGGGTCGCGGAAAGGGAGAGCACGATCGCGAAACCTTTCATCCAGTGAGCGAGCCTAAGCGGGAACCCTCGTGTCGAAGCGCGTGCGTCACGCTCGCGTAAACGGTTGGGCATTGAATCCTCCTTGCATCGAGTCGCTTCAAGTGTTGAGATAGGACGAAACGCCGGCCGTATACGCGCTCCGCCGCCCGGCCGAGTATACGGGGCGCGAAGCCGGGACGTGAAGCCCGGCTACCGCCGTCCGGATAGTGAACGCGTAACAAGGATCGCCTGCCCATGCCTGCCCTGATCGAAGACTACGCGCTCGTCGGCGACGGCCATACCGCCGCGCTGGTCGCCAAAGACGGCTCCGTCGACTGGCTGTGCTGGCCCCGCTTCGATTCGGGCGCCTGCTTCGCGGCGCTTCTCGGCACCCCCGAGCACGGCCGCTGGCTGCTCGCGCCGGCCGCCGACGCCGCGATCACGCACACGTCGCGCCGCTATCGCGGCGACACGCTGATTCTCGAAACCGACTACGAAAGCGCCGACGGTGCCGTCACCGTGGTCGACTTCATGCCGCCCGGCAACGGCTGGTCCGAGCTGGTGCGGATCGTCATCGGCCGCCACGGCACGATGAAGATGCGCATGGAGCTCGTGCTGCGCTTCGACTACGGTTTCTCGATTCCGTGGGTCACGCAACTGACCCGCGAGGACGGCATGAAGGCGATCGCGGGCCCCGACACCGTCGTGCTGCGCACGCCGGTGCCGCTCACCGGCAAGAACCTCCATACGCTCGCGGAATTCACCGTGAACGCCGATGAACGCGTGCCGTTCTCGCTCAGCTATGCGGCGTCGCACATGCGGCTGCCGCCCGCACGCGATCCGCTGTCGATGCTCGCGCGCACCGAGAACTACTGGCTCGAATGGTCGGGCCGCTGCCAGGTGCAGGGCCGCTACGCGGCGGCCGTGCGCCGTTCGCTCATCACGCTGAAGGCGCTGGCGTACGAGCCGACCGGCGGGATCGTCGCGGCGCCGACCACGTCGCTGCCCGAGAAGATCGGCGGCAACCGCAACTGGGACTACCGCTACTGCTGGCTGCGCGACGCGACGATCACGCTGCTCGCGCTGATGCGCGGCGGCTACTACGACGAGGCGCGCGCATGGCGCACGTGGCTCGGCCGCGTGATGGCCGGCTCGCCCGAACAGATCCAGATCATGTACGGGATCGCCGGCGAACGCCGGCTGCCGGAAATGGAGCTCGACTGGCTGCCCGGCTACCAGGACTCGAAGCCGGTGCGCGTCGGCAACGGCGCCGCGAACCAGCTCCAGCTCGACGTGTTCGGCGAGGTGATGGCCGCGCTGCACCTCGCGCGCGTGGGCGGCCTGCAGGCCGACGACACGGTGTGGTCGGTGCAGTGCGCGCTGCTCGACCATCTCGAGAAGATCTGGCGGGAACCCGACGAAGGCATCTGGGAAACGCGCGGCGGCCGCCGCCATTTCACGTTCTCGAAGGTGATGGCGTGGGTCGCGTTCGACCGCGCGATCAAGTCGGCGGAGATGTTCCGGCTGCCCGGCTCGCTCGACCGCTGGCGCGCGCTGCGCGAGCAGATCCATGCCGACGTGTGCAACAACGCGTGGCACGAAAGCAAGCAGGCGTTTGCACAGAGCTACGGCAGCGACGAGCTCGACGCAAGCGTGCTGCTGATGCCGCTGCTCGGCTTCCTGCCGCCGGAAGATCCGCGCATCGTCGGCACGGTCGAAGCGATCGAGCGGGAATTGCTGCACGACGGGCTCGTGATGCGCTACCGCACGACCGAATACGACGACGGCCTGCCGCCCGGCGAAGGCACGTTTCTCGCGTGCAGTTTCTGGCTGGTCGACAACTATGCGCTGCTGGGCCGGATCGACGACGCACACCGCCTGTTCAGCCGGCTGCTCGCGCTGTCGAACGATCTCGGGCTGCTCGCGGAGGAGTACGACCCGGTGGCCGGGCGGCTCGTCGGCAACTTCCCGCAGGCGTTCTCGCACGTGGCGCTCGTGCATACCGCGATGAACCTGATGCACCACGAAGACGCGATGGCGCGCGCGGCCGGCCAGCCGGCACCGGCCGTCGCCACGGGGCGCTGAACGGGGCGCGGGCGGCTTGTTCAGAGAACGTCAAATCGCAAAACTTTGATGAAAAATCGGGGAAATGTTGCATTGCACCACCCATCGTTGTCCGATATGATCGACGCGATTGTCCGGCTGCAGTGCAACATGGCCGGTCGCTGACCCACACGGCACGCCGCGACGCCCCACGCCGCCCTTGCGCACCGTCCCCCACGCGGGAGTAGTCTGCATGCTTTACCAACTGCACGAATTCCAGCGAGCCATGCTGAGCCCGCTGACGGCCTGGGCCCAGGCCGCGTCCAAATCGTTCGCCAATCCGTCCAGCCCGTTCTCGCTGATGCCGGGCGCGCCGCGGATGGCCGCCGCGTACGAGCTGATGTACCGGCTCGGCAAGGACTACGAGAAGCCCGAATTCAACCTTCACCAGATCGTCAAGGACGGCCACAACATCCCGATCGTCGAGCAGACGATCATCGAGAAGCCGTTCTGCCGTCTGCTGCGCTTCAAGCGCTATTCGGACGACGCCGATGCCGTCACGCAGCTGAAGGACGAGCCCGTCGTGCTGGTCTGCGCGCCGCTGTCGGGCCACCACTCGACGCTGCTGCGCGACACCGTGCGCACGCTGCTGCAGGATCACAAGGTGTACATCACCGACTGGATCGACGCGCGGATGGTGCCGGTCGAGGTCGGCCCGTTCCACCTGCACGACTACATCGCGTACATCCAGGAATTCATCCGTCACATCGGCGCGCGCAACCTGCACGTGATCTCGGTGTGCCAGCCGACGGTGCCGGTGCTCGCGGCGATCTCGCTGATGGCGAGCCGCGGCGAGGACACGCCGCTCACGATGACGATGATGGGCGGCCCGATCGACGCGCGCCGCAGCCCGACGTCGGTGAATTCGCTCGCCACGCAGCACTCGACCGCGTGGTTCGAGAACAACGTGATCCACACGGTGCCCGCGAACTATCCGGGCGAAGGCCGCCAGGTGTATCCGGGCTTCCTGCAGCACACGGGTTTCGTCGCGATGAACCCGGAGCGGCACGCGCAGTCGCACTGGGATTTCTACCAGAGCCTGCTGCGCGGCGACGAGGAAGACGCCGAAGCGCACCGCCAGTTCTATGACGAATACAACGCGGTACTCGACATGGCCGCCGAGTATTACCTCGAGACGATCCGCGTCGTGTTCCAGGAATTCCGGCTGGCCGAGGGCACGTGGGATGTCGAAGGCGAGCGCGTGCGCCCGCAGGACATCAGGCGCACCGCGCTGATGACGATCGAAGGCGAACTCGACGACATCTCCGGCAGCGGCCAGACGCACGTCGCGCACGAGCTGTGCACGGGCATCCCGCAGGACCAGCGCCGCAGCCTGACCGCCGAGAAGTGCGGTCACTACGGGATTTTCTCGGGCCGCCGCTGGCGCACGATCATCTATCCGCAACTGCGCGACTTCATCCGCGAGCATGCGCCGGAGCCGAAGCACGGCGCGACGAAGGATGTCCCGGATGCGCAACCGGCCGCGCCGCTCGCCGCCGTACCGGCCGCGAATGCGCCGGCCGGGTCCGCGAAGACCGCCGCCGCGAAACGCGCGCGCGCGAAGACGCCCGCTGCGGCCGCCCCGGCGAAGGCCCCCGCCGCGAAGCGCGTCGGCACGCGCGCAAAGCCCGCTCGCACCCGCAAGGCGGCCTGACGCCGGCGCGCCAGACGAAAAACGCCGCCGTGCCAGCGCACGGCGGCGTTTTTGCATCCGGCGGCCGAAAGCCGTTCGTCAGCGACGCAGCAGATACGCGAGCAGCACCTCGGTGTTCATCCGGACCATCTCGGCGCGTTCTTCGGTGTCGGTGAAATCGCGGCCGAGCGTCGCGGCGAGCGTGAAGCGGTTCGACACGATGTAGTAGCCGAGCCCCGACAGCGTCACGTAGAAGCGCAGCGGATCGACGTCGGTGCGGAACAGCCCGGCCTTCTGGCCGCGCGTCAGCACGTTGCCGAGCTTCGCGACGATCGGCGACATCATCTCGCGGATCCGCGTCGACTTGTGCAGGTAGCGCGCTTCGTGCAGGTTCTCGTTGTTGATGAGCCTGAGCAGTTCCGGATGGTCGCGGTAGTAGTCCCAAACGAAATGCGCGAGCCGCGTGACGGCTTCCACCGGCGCGACGCCGTCGAGGTCGAGCACGCGCTCGGCCTCGGTCAGCGCGGAGAACGCGTGTTCGAGCACGGCCGTAAACAGCTGCTCCTTGCTGCCGAAGTAGTAATAGAGCATGCGCTCGTTGGTTTCGGCCCGGCGTGCGATCTGGTCAACGCGCGCGCCGAACAGCCCTCCACTCGCGAACTCTTCGGCTGCCGCCATCAGGATGCGGCGGCGCGTACCTTCAGGATCTCTTTTGATTTTTGGCTGATTCATGGTGGCGTTTTGCTATGTGAGCCGCTTGATCCGGACCGGCACCCCCACCGCCTCGGCGCCGGCCGCCCTGGAACGGGCTCGCCGCAAGCGGCGGCCCTCCTGCTGAGCCCCTGCAAAAAAGCGGTTCGATTATGCGCACAGACGGCGTCCAGCGCAATGCGGGAAATCGGCGATAATCGAGCTTTGGCAAACCTTTCCGGCCGCGCCCGAAGCGGCCGAGAGCCATTCGGCGCCGCTGCGCCCGTTGTCACCGTGACCGACTCGAAAACACTCGCGGATCGCATCGAAGATCTGCTTCCCCAGACGCAATGCACGAAGTGCGGCTATAACGGCTGCCGGCCGTACGCCGAGGCAATCGCCGCCGGCGACGCGAACTACAACCAGTGCCCGCCCGGCGGCGCCGAAGGCATTGCACGCCTCGCGGGCCTGCTCGGCAAGCCCGTGATTCCGCTGAACCCCGTGAACGGCAGCGAGCATCCGCGCGCCGTCGCCTTCATCGACGAAAGCCTGTGCATCGGCTGCACGCTGTGCATGCAGGCATGCCCGGTCGACGCGATCGTCGGTGCGCCGAAGCAGATGCACACGATCGTCGAGTCGCTGTGCACGGGTTGCGACCTGTGCGTGCCGCCCTGCCCGGTCGACTGCATCGCGATGCTGCCGGTGACCGGCGAACGCACCGGCTGGGACGCGTGGTCGCAGGAACAGGCCGATGCCGCACGCGAACGCCACGACCTGCGGCTCGCGCGCCAGCGCCGCGAGCGCGAAGCCGCCGAAGCGCGCGCGGCCGCCCGCCGCGCGGCCAGCGCCGCGAAGCCGGCCGCGGCCCCCTCGGGAACGCCATCCGCCGCACCGGCCACGGACGACGCCGAAGCGAAGAAGCGCGCGATCATCGCCGCCGCGCTCGAGCGTGCGCGCAAGAAGAAGGAAGAACTGTCCGGGCAAGGTGCCGGACCGAAGAACACCGAGGGCGTGAGCGCGGCCGTCCAGGCGCAGATCGACGCGGCCGAGGCGCGCCGCAAGCGGCTCGCGGAACAGCAGGCCCGACGCGACGCCGATGCAGCGGCCGCGAGCGGCAACGACGACAAGAACGACGCAGGCAACGACGGCCCCGGCGGCCCGTCCGCACCGCCCGACCAGAACGCTCCATGAACGCCAGCAAACGACGCGCGATCTACGAAACGCTGCAGAGCCTCAATCCGCACCCGACCACCGAACTCGAATACTCGACGCCGTTCGAGCTGCTGATCGCCGTGATGCTGTCCGCCCAGGCGACCGACGTATCGGTCAACAAGGCGATGCGGAAGATGTTTCCGGTCGCGAACACCCCGCGACAAATCGTCGCACTCGGCGAAGAAGGCGTGACCGAGTACATCAAGACGATCGGCCTGTACCGGACCAAGGCGAAGAACGTGGTCGCGACGTGCCGGATCCTGCTCGACCGCTACGACGGCGAGGTGCCGGCCGATCGCGAGGCGCTGGAAGGCCTGCCGGGCGTCGGCCGCAAGACCGCGAACGTCGTGTTGAACACCGCGTTCGGCCAGCCGACGATCGCGGTGGACACGCACATCTTCCGGGTCGCGAACCGCACGGGGCTCGCGCCGGGCAAGGACGTGCGCGCCGTCGAGACCGCGCTCGAGAAGTTCACGCCGAAGGAGTTCCTCCAGGATGCACATCACTGGCTGATCCTGCACGGGCGCTACGTGTGCAAGGCCCGCAAGCCCGAATGCTGGCATTGCGCGATCGAGCCGCTGTGCGAATTCAGGCCGAAGACGCCACCGCCCACTGAATGACCCGCCGCGCGCAGCCGCGGCCCCGGGTCCACGCGACCCGCCCCGATCAGGCGTTGGAGGTCGCGGTCGCATCGTCGGCCGCCGCGCCGCCCGCGCGCACCAGCGCCAGCACGGCAGCCAGGATCGCGACGCCGCCCGCCCACTGCAGCGGCGACAGCGCTTCGCCGAACAGCAGGGCCGCGAGCGCAACCGTCACGACCGGTTCGAGCGTCGACAGCATCGACGTGCGTGCGGCCCCGAGCCGTTCGAGCCCGGCAAAGAACGCGAGCATCGCCGCGACCGTCGACACGAGCGCGATCGCAAGCATCGACGCCCAGCCGCCGGCCGTCGCGGGCCAGCGCGGCGGCGCGCCGAACGCCGTGCCGCGCACGACAGCGATCGCCACGAGCGTCGCGGTCGCCGACAGGCAGATGATCGCGGTGGTCGCGAGCGGATCGACGCCGCGCGTCGCCTTCGTGCCGCCGACGATGTACAGCGAATAGATCACCGCGGCGGCCAGCGCGAGCGCGATCCCGAGCGGCTCGCCATGCCCGCCGCCGACCATCAGCGCCGAACCCGCGACGCACAGCACGAGCGCGACGGCCTTCGCGCGCGTGAGGCGCTCGCCGAGCCACCACGCGGCCAGCAGCGTGACGAAGGCCGGATACAGGTACAGCAGCAGCGCGACAAGGCTCGCCTGCGCGTGTTGCAGCGCGCTGAAGTAGCAGAACGACTGCCCGACGTAGCCGAGCGCGCCCATTGCGACGAGAGAGCCAAGCGCGCGCCCGCGCGGCCACGTGACGCGGCGATGCCGTGCGATCGCGGCGAGCACCGCGCCGCCGATCGCGAAGCGCACGATCAACAGCCCGAGCACGTCGACACCGGCCGCGTACGCGTAGCGGCCGAAGATCGCCATCGCGCCGAACGCGGCGGCGGACAGCGCGACGTAGAGCGTGCCCTGCAGGGCGGCGGAGGGTGGACGGGCGGAGGACATGACGGCGCGAACGTGGACGAAATACCGAAATCGTAGGAGTGTATCGGCGGCTCGGCGCGCCGCCCAGCCCGCGCTTACCCGCGCGCCCGGCCGCCCCGCTTCCCGTCGCGCCCGCCCCCGCCGCCAGCGCCGCCCGCCGTCCCGGCGTACAATGCGCGACGCGGCATCAAGCCGTCCGAATCACGACGCTTCCCCACCATGTTCAATCCAAGCCGCGACGAAGTGCGTCGCTTTTTCACCGAGACCTGGCGCAAGCAGCGCGCCGGCGAGATCCTGACGCCGCTCGAAGCGATCGCAGCCGACTGGATCGTCGAGCATCCCGAATACCACGCCGAACTCGCCGATGCCGATGGCGCCGCCGCGCGCGAGTACACGCCCGAGGAAGGCCGCACGAACCCGTTCCTGCACCTGTCGATGCATCTCGCGATCAGCGAGCAGTTGTCGATCGACCAGCCGCCCGGCATCCGCGCCGCGCACGACAAGCTCGCGGCCAGGCTCGACTCGACCCACGACGCGCAGCACGTGATCATGGAATGCCTCGGCGAGACGATCTGGGAAGCCCAGCGCACGAACACGCCGCCCGATACCGACGCGTACCTGCAGCGCATCCTGCGCCGCGCATCGCGCGACTGAGCGCCGCCGCGGCGCCCTGCGGGCGCGGACAAAAAAATACCCCGCCGGGGCGGGGTATCCTCGCTGCGCGGGCCCGCCGGGCCCGTCGCGCTTACTTCTTGAACACGAGATCGGTTTCTTTCAGCGACTCGATGTAGGCCGCGATGTCCTTCATGTCGCTGACCGACAGGCTCTGCACCTGTGCCTGCATGATCGCGTTGTTGCGACCGAGCAGCGGGTTCGTCAGGCCCATCTGGTACTGGCGCATCGCCCACACGAGGTAGTCGGCATGCTGGCCGGCGAGGCGCGGATATTCGGCGTTGATCGGCTTGTTCATCTGCGCGCCGTGGCAGGCGGCGCAGTTGTGCGATTCGACCAGTTCCTTGCCCTTCGTGATGTCCGCCGCGTGCGCGGTACCGATCGCGAGGCCGGCCGCCAGTGCAACCGCCGCCGTCTTGAATGCGTTGTTCATGAATGCTCCTGTCCCGCCGGAGAGATCGGCGGCGCGCGCTTACTTGTAGGGGTTGTCCTTCGAGTCGGCCTTCTGGGCGGCGTAGTACGCCGACAGATCCGCGATGTCCTGGTCCGTCAGCGAACCGGCGATCGCATTCATCGACGGGAAGTGACGATCCTTCTTGCGGTAGGCCTTCAGCGCGTTCTCGAGGTATTGCTGGTTCTGGCCGCCGAGGACAGGCACCCGGTAGACCTCCGGGTACGCCGCGCGGTAGTCCTGGATGCCGTGGCAACCGATGCACATGGCGACCTTGCTCGCCCCGTCCTTCGGGTTGCCGACCACACCGGCCGCCTGCGCGCTGCCCGCGAGCGCCACGAGCGCTGCGACAACGACGTGTTTGCCGACGAATTTGTTCATAGCTCTTGTAACCTAGCTTGAGGGGAAACTGGCGCCGAAGCGGCAACGGCCCGCGCCGTTTTGCTTGTCGGTCGCCACGCAGGCCAAAAAAAAACGGCCAGATTGTACCGCGTCGGCAGGGAACGCGTCCATAAGGCGCCCCGGTTCGCCCCGCCACAGCCCCGCAACGATACGCGGGCGCGGCCCAACCGGACAGCCCTTCTGACTTATACTGGGTTTTTTTCCCCGATTGAGAAGAGCGCCGCCATGCGTTTCGAAGGGTCCTCGCACTACGTCGCCACCGACGATCTGAAGCTCGCGGTCAATGCCGCGCTGACGCTGCAACGCCCGCTGCTGATCAAGGGCGAGCCCGGCACCGGCAAGACCATGCTCGCCGAGGAAGTGGCCGCCGCGCTCGACATGCCGCTGCTGCAGTGGCACATCAAGTCGACCACCAAGGCGCAGCAGGGCCTGTACGAATACGACGCCGTGTCGCGGCTGCGCGATTCGCAGCTCGGCGACGAGCGCGTGAAGGACATCTCGAACTACATCGTCAAGGGCGTGCTGTGGCAGGCGTTCGATGCCGGGCACCCGAGCGTGCTGCTGATCGACGAGATCGACAAGGCCGACATCGAATTCCCGAACGACCTGCTGCGCGAGCTCGACCGGATGGAATTCCACGTGTACGAGACGCGCGAAACGGTCCGTGCGAAGCACCGCCCGCTCGTGATCATCACGTCGAACAACGAGAAGGAACTGCCCGACGCGTTCCTGCGCCGCTGCTTCTTCCACTACATCCAGTTCCCCGACCCGTCGACGATGCAGAAGATCGTCGCGGTGCACTTCCCCGACATCCGCGAGGAGCTGCTGCGCGCGGCGCTCGAGAGTTTCTTCGAACTGCGCGGCGTGTCGGGCCTGAAGAAGAAGCCGTCGACGTCCGAGCTGCTCGACTGGCTGAAGCTGCTGCTCGCCGAGAACATCCCGGCCGACGCGCTGCGCGGCGTGGACGCAAGCAGATCGTGCCGCCGCTCGCAGGCGCGCTGCTGAAAAACGAGCAGGACCTGAGCCTGCTCGAACGGCTCGTCTACATGAACCGGCACAACCGGTAATGCCCCCTCACCCGCGAAGGCCCGGCCATGCTGCTCAATTTCTTCTACGCGCTGCGCGCAGCCAAGCTGCCCGTCTCGGTGAAGGAATACCTGACGCTGCTCGAATCGCTGAAGGCCGGGCTGATCTCGCCGTCGATCGACGCGTTCTACTTCCTCGCACGGATGACGCTCGTCAAGGACGAGCAGTTCTTCGACAAGTTCGACCAGGCGTTCGGCGCGTATTTCCACGGCGTGTCCGCGCTGCCGTCCGAAGCATTCGACATTCCGCTCGACTGGCTCGAAAAGCGCCTCGAGCGCGAGCTGTCGCCGGAGGAGAAGGCGCAGATCGAGGCGATGGGCGGGCTCGACAAGCTGATGGAGCGCCTGAAGGCACTGCTCGACGAGCAGAAGGAGCGCCACGAAGGCGGCAACAAGTGGATCGGCACCGGCGGCACGTCGCCGTTCGGGCACGGCGGCTACAACCCGGAAGGCGTGCGCATCGGCGGCCCGTCGAACGGCAACCGCACCGCGGTGAAGGTGTGGGAGGCGCGCGCGTACCGCGACTACGACGATTCCGTCGAGATCGGCACGCGCAACATCAAGGTCGCGCTGCGGCGGCTGCGCCGCTTCGCGCGCGAAGGCGCCGCCGAGGAGCTCGACCTGCCCGGCACGATCCGCAGCACCGCCGCGAACGCGGGCTGGCTCGACCTGCGGATGGTGCCCGAGCGCCACAACAACGTGAAGGTGCTGATGCTGCTCGACGTCGGCGGCTCGATGGACGATCACATCAAGCGTACCGAAGAGCTGTTCTCGGCCGCGAAGGCCGAATTCAAGCACCTGGAGTTCTTCTACTTCCACAACTGCGTGTACGACCACCTGTGGAAGAACAACCGCCGCCGCCACTCGGAGCGCACCGCGACGTGGGACGTGCTGCACAAGTTCACGCCCGACTACAAGCTGATCTTCGTCGGCGACGCGACGATGAGCCCGTACGAAGTGCTGCAGCCCGGCGGTTCGGTCGAATACAACAACCCGGAAGCCGGCGCCGTGTGGCTGCGCCGCCTCGCCGACCAGTTCCCCCATCATGCATGGCTGAACCCGGAGCCCGAGCGGCTATGGGAATACCGGCAGTCGGTCGCGGTGATTCGCGACCTGCTCGGCCATCGCATGTATCCGCTCACGCTCGCGGGCCTCGAAACCGCGATGCGCGCACTCAGCAAGTAACGGCGGCCGCCCGCGCGGCCCGCTTCTCCGGAGTCACCCATGAATCAGTCGTCCACCGCGGACGCGGGCCGCGCGAGCGGTCGCTTCTTCTCTGACACGTCGGTCTCGGCACTCGTCGCCGGCTTCGTCGCGATGATGACCGGCTACACGAGCTCGCTCGTGCTGATGTTCCAGGCCGGCCGCGCCGCCCACCTGTCCGATGCGCAGATCTCGTCGTGGATCTGGGCGCTGTCGATCGGCATGGCGCTGACGACGATCGGCCTGTCGCTGCGTTTTCGCGCGCCCGTCGTCGTCGCATGGTCGACGCCCGGCGCCGCGCTGCTGATCGCGTCGCTGCCCGGCGTGCCCTACCCCGAGGCGATCGGCGCGTTCGTCGTCTGCGCGGTGCTGCTGACGGCCGTCGGCGTGAGCGGGCTGTTCGACACGCTGATGCGCAAGATTCCGGCCGGCATCGCCGCCGCGCTGCTCGCGGGCATCCTGTTCGAGATCGGCATCGAGATCTTCCGCGCCGCGCAGTTCCAGACCGCGCTCGTGCTCGCGATGTTCTTCACGTACCTGATCGTCAAGCGGCTCGCGCCGCGCTATGCGATCGTGACGACGCTGATCGTCGGCACGGCGGTGGCCGGCGGCCTCGGCCTGCTCGACTTCAGCGGCTTTCACATCGCGTTCGCGAAGCCCGTGTTCACGATGCCGGCGTTCTCGATCGCGTCGATCGTCAGCATCGGCGTTCCGCTGTTCGTCGTCGCGATGGCGTCGCAGAACGTGCCGGGCATCGCGGTGCTGCGCGCGGACGGGTATCAGACCCCGTCGTCGCCGCTGATCGCGACCACCGGCCTCGCATCGCTGCTGCTCGCGCCGTTCGGCTCGCACGGCGTGAACCTCGCGGCGATCACGGCCGCGATCTGCACGGGCCCGGAAGCGCACGAGGATCACGCGAAACGCTATACGGCCGCCGTGTGGTGCGGCACGTTCTACCTGGTCGCGGGAATCTTCGGCGCGACGATCGCCGCGCTGTTCGCGGCGCTGCCGAAGGCGCTCGTCGTGTCGGTCGCCGCGCTCGCGCTGTTCGGCTCGATCATGAGCGGCCTCGCGAACGCGATGCAGGACGTGAAGCAGCGCGAGGCCGCGCTCGTCACGTTCATGGTCACCGCGTCGGGCCTCACGCTGCTGTCGATCGGCTCGGCGTTCTGGGGGCTCGTCGCGGGGATCGTCACGCAGGTGATCCTGAACGCGCGCCGCCCCGCGTAATGCGGCACGGCGCTCGCCGGACATGCCGAAACGTGCCCGACGCGAATCGGGCCTAGAATGATGGTTCGGAAGCGGCGCCCGGCGCCGCTTCGCTTCGCCGCCGCGCTCGCGCGGCCCGTGAGAACCCGGCGCCTTGCGCCCTTCTTCCGAATCGCCATGACTACCGCACTCGACCAGCTGAAGCAGTACACGACCGTCGTCGCCGACACGGGCGATTTCCAGCAGCTTGCGCAATACCAGCCGCAGGACGCGACCACGAACCCTTCGCTGATCCTGAAGGCCGTCCAGAAGGACGCGTACAAGCCGATCCTCGAGAAAACCGTCCGCGATCATCGCAACGAAAGCACCGACTTCGTCATCGACCGCCTGCTGATCGCATTCGGCACCGAGATCCTGAAGCTGATCCCGGGCCGCGTGTCGACCGAGGTCGATGCACGCCTGTCGTTCGACACCCGGCGCTCGATCGACAAGGGTCGCGAGCTCATCAAGCTGTACGAAGACGCCGGCATCGGCCGCGAGCGCATCCTGATCAAGCTCGCGTCGACGTGGGAAGGCATCCGCGCGGCCGAGGTGCTGCAGAAGGACGGGATCAAGTGCAACATGACCCTGCTTTTCTCGCTCGTGCAGGCCGCCGCCTGCGCGGAAGCCGGCGCGCAGCTGATCTCGCCGTTCGTCGGCCGCATCTACGACTGGTACAAGAAGCAGGCCGGCGCGGAGTGGAATGAAGAGAAGGACGGTGGCGCGAACGATCCGGGCGTGCAGTCGGTGCGCCGCATCTACACGTACTACAAGACGTTCGGCTACAAGACCGAAGTGATGGGCGCGAGCTTCCGCACGACCAGCCAGATCACCGAACTCGCCGGCTGCGACCTGCTGACGATCAGTCCCGATTTGCTGCAGAAGCTGCAGGACAGCAACGACACGGTCACGCGCAAGCTGTCGCCGGAAGCGCTGCACGACAAGCCCGCCGAGCGCGTCGCGATCGACGAGGCGTCGTTCCGCTTCCAGCTGAACGACGACGCGATGGCAACCGAGAAGCTCGCCGAAGGCATCCGCGTATTCGCCGCCGATGCGGTGAAGCTCGAGAAGCTGATCGACTCGCTGCGCTGAACCCTGCCGAACGTCAGCAGGCGGCAGCCAGTCTGACAACAGCCGTCAGCAGTCTTGCCGGAAACGGCCGCGAACCTTGCGTTCGCGGCCGTTTTTTCATCCCGCTGTCAGACCCACGCACTACAATCCACGTCACGGGTGCGCCGGCCGCCTCCCGGGCGCTCACCCCGGAACAGGAGACAACGATGCAAGTTCAACCGTACCTGACGTTCTACGGTCGTGCCGACGAAGCCCTTCAGTTCTACGAAAAGGCACTCGGTGCGAAGACGATGTTCAAGATGCACTTCAAGGACGCGCCGCCGAATCCCGACTACCCGATGGCGCCGGAGATGGGCGACAAGGTGATGCACGCAAGCTTCACGATCGGCGACTCGATGATCATGTGCTCGGACGGCGACTGCAGCCAGCCGGCCGGCGCCGCGCACGCCGGCTATTCGCTGTCGCTGAACCCGGCGACGGTCGAGGAAGGCCAGAAGCTGTTCAATGCGCTCGCCGACGGCGGCGAAGTGACGATGCCGTTCGGCAAGACGTTCTGGGCGCTCGGCTTCGGGATGGCCAGGGATCGCTTCGGCGTGCACTGGATGGTCAACGTCGAAGACCTGTCGCAGCGCGAGGAGCTCGCGAAACGCGCAGCGGACTGACGAGAAAAAAACGCCCGCCACCTCACGGTGGCGGGCGCTTGCGTTTCCGTGCGTTCGACGCGCGTCAGCTCTCGACGACGTCGAGATAGTCCTCCGGCCGCGTGCGATCCTCCGCATGCGCCATGCCCATCACGCGCACCAGCACGCTCACCGCCACCGCCACCACCAGGTTCACGACCAGCGACCACACGGCCGCGTAGCCGGGAATCGCGAGACCGAACAGGTGGATCGTGAAGATCGAACTGGCGAGCTTCAGCGAAATCGCCATCCACGTACCGCACACGATGCCCGCCGCCCAGCCGGCCAGCAGGCCGCGATGGTCGAGCACGCGCGTATAGAGGCCGAGCACGATCGCGGGAAGCGTCTGGATGATCCAGATCCCGCCGAGCAGCTGCAGCTGGATCGCATAGGTCAGCGGCAGCCCGAGGATGAACGCGACCGCGCCGACCTTCACGATCAGCGACACGAGCTTCGCGACGTGTGTTTCCTGGTCATGCGACATGTTGCGGTTCACGAACTCTCGGTGAATGTTGCGCGTGTACAGGTTCGCGGCCGCGATCGACATGATGGCGGCGGGCACCAGCGCGCCGATGCCGATCGCCGCGAACGCGACGCCGACGAACCACGACGGGAAATACTCGAGGAACAGCGCGGGCACAGCGAAGTTCGGGCCGAACGCCTTGAAGTACGGCGCGTACTGCGGCATGTCCTTCACGCCCGCCGCAAGCGCCATGTAGCCGAGCAGCGCGAGCAGGCCGAGCACGAACGAGTACGCGGGCAGCATCGCCATGTTGCGGCGGATCGAGTTGCCGGACGACGACGACAGGATCGCCGTGACCGAGTGCGGATACAGGAACAACGCGAGCGCCGAGCCGATCGCGAGCGTCGCGTACGCGCTGTAGCCGTTCAGGCTCGCCGCATCGGGCGCCTTCAGCAGCAGCTTCGCCGGCGGCACGCTCGCGAAGATGTGCCCGAAGCCGCCGAGCTTCGCCGGGATCACGATGACGGCCGCCGCAATCGTGATGTAGATCAGGACGTCCTTCACGATCGCGATCATCGCGGGCGCGCGCAGGCCCGACGTGTACGTGTACGCGGCGAGGATCGCGAACGCGATGATCAGCGGCAGGTCGCCGACGAAGCCGGTCGTGTCGAAGCCGAGCGCGCCGATCACCACTTCGATGCCGACGAGCTGCAGCGCGATGTACGGCATCGTCGCGACGATGCCCGTCACCGCGATCGCGAGCGCGAGCATCCGGCTGCCGTAGCGGGCATTGACGAAGTCGGCGGCCGTCACGTAACCGTGCCGCTTCGCGATGCTCCACAGCTTCGGGAACACGACGAACGCGAACGGATAGATCAGGATCGTATAGGGCAGTGCGAAGAAACCCATCGCGCCGGCGCCGAACACGAGCGCGGGCACCGCGACGAACGTATACGCCGTATAGAGGTCGCCGCCGAGCAGGAACCACGTGACGATCGTGCCGAAGCGGCGTCCGCCGAGGCCCCATTCGTCGAGATGGGCGAGATCGCCGCGCCGCCAGTTCGCGGCCAGGAAACCGATGATCGTGACGCCGATGAACAGCAGCACGAAGACGAAGGTCGCGGCAAGGTTCATCGACGGCCTCCTTGCGTGCCGCCCCCCGTCCACGCGTTCTTGGTCTTGAAGTACACGAACGCGGTGATCACCGCGCTGATGAAGACCCACAGCAGCTGGTACCAGTAGAAAAACGGAAAACCGAACAACTGCGGTTCGATCTTGCTGTACGACGGTACCCAGACCATCGCGATCAGCGGCAGCACCAGCAGCCAGAGCCAGCGCTTGGCGGCCCGGTTGGCGTCGGCATCGTGAGCCATGACGTCTCCTCTTCTTTCCCGGTTATCGATCTTGTTGAGCGGGTACGGCGCCGAGAGGAGCGCAAAACGGGTAGGCTGCGGCTCCCCTGGCTTCGCGCCAGTATAGGAGCCGCGAGCACGCGGTCAAGCAGGGGCGAACCCGGACGATCCGTCCCTGTCGCGCGCTCGCGCCGGCATCCGGCCGGCGCATGAGGCATCAGATCGAGAACGACGTCGCGTTCGGCGCGACAGATGCTTTCAAAGCTTTCACCCACTTGCGCGCGGGCAGGTCGACGGCCGCCTCGATCAGCTTCGCACGCGCGTCGAGCCGGGCGAACGACACGTCGAGCGCGGGGCCCGAGAACGCGATCGCGATCCGGTTGCCGTCATGCACTTCCGGCAGCGCGATCACGCGATTTTCGAATGCCGCGTTCAGGTGCTTCATGTTGCGCACGAAGCTCGGATGATCGCCGAACAGGTTGATCGTCGCGATGCCCGCGTCGGCGAGGCAGCCGCGCACCGCACGGTAGAACGCGACGCTGTCGAGCACGGGGCCGCGCGCGGTCGCGTCGTACAGGTCGATCTGGATCGCGCCCGTCGTGCCGCGGTTGGCGGGATCGTTGACGAAATCCCATGCGTCGGCTTCGTGCACGGCGAGACGCGCATCGTCGGGCGGCAGCGCGAACATCGTGCGCGCGGCGACGATCACGGCCGGGTTCAGCTCGACGGCCTCGACTTTCGCTTGCGGGAGGAAGCGGTGCGAGAACTTGGTCAGCGCGCCGGTGCCGAGCCCGAGCTGGACGATCCGCCCGGGCGTTTCGAGGAACAGCAGCCACGCCATCATCTGCTGCGCGTATTCGAGCTCGATGTGCAGCGGCTTCGAGATCCGCATCGCACCCTGTACCCATTCGGTGCCGAAGTGCAGGAAGCGCACGCCGCCCTCTTCCGAGAACGTGACGGGCGCGAAGCGCGGCTTGCGCGGCGCTTCGAGCACGGGCACGTCGTCGTGCTCGTCGATGTCCGGGCGGCGCTTCACGCGCGGCGGCTGGAGTTTTTCGGAGCCGTTGTACGCGGACGGCTTGCCATTCTTGAACGCGCGCGCCTCGGCGGACGCGCGCTTGATCAGTCGGGTCATGATTGAATCTCGCTGGGTGATGCCGGTTTTAGCGGACGAGAGGATAGCATTCGCGGCGGGGGACGACCCTCGACAGCACCGTAGCGAAGCGCTTCGATCGCGCATGACTTCGCCGCCTGTTGGCGCTACGCTGCATCCATTGACGACCGGAGATCGCATGGCATCGAACGGCAAGAAAATCTGGTTCCCGGCCAAACGCTATGGATGGGGATGGGGTTTGCCGGTCACCTGGCAAGGCTGGGTGGCGCTGCTTCTGTACATGCTCGGCGTCGCCGCGAGCGCGTCGCTTCTGCCGCCGCACGACGCGCCATTCGCATTCGGCTCGTGCGTTGCGGTGCTGTCCGCGGCGCTGGTCGTCGTGTGCTGGCTGAGGGGCGAAAAGCCGAAATGGCGTTGGGGCAAGGACGATTGACCACGGCTGGCCGGGCCGCCTTAAACCCCGTGCGAGCCTGTCAGATTTCTTGTGTGTCGAGGTCATGAGACGATAACGGAAATAACGTCCTATGACCGAAGCAACTGTGACCAAGAAGAGCAAGAACCCGAAGGCGCCGAAGCTGTTCCCCGATCAGCTGATCGATCAACTGCTGGCGCAAATTCAGAACAAGGATGCCGAGTCGATCCTGGGCGAACCGCCCCGCCGTCTTCCCGTTGAAGCACACCTTCTTCAGCAGCGGCGCGTGCTCGCGCAGCGCATCGAAATCGTTCGGCTTCGCATTCCGGATCGCCGAATCGAGACTCCCTTCGCGGTGGCACGCGGCGAGCACGTCCCAAATGCCGATGCCGTGCTGCACCGCACGCTCGAGACGCACGCCGTGCGCGAGCTCGTGCGCCGCAGCCCCCCAAGCACCTCGCCGAGCAACCGCCAGAACTGGTTAGCGTTTTGGCAAATTTGACACCTCGTCAGCACCGCCCACCTCGATCATCTCCAAAGTTCCGCGGTGTGGCTCTTGACGAGCACTCTTTCAATTACATTACAATGCAATACATGAATGTGTCTCTAACCTGCTGACGAATGCCAGAACCTGCACACCGTTCGTTTTTTCGAAAGGCAAGACATTCAGTGATGAAGCACATCGAGGAGTGATGGTGTCATGAACGACGTGACAGTGCCCGAGAATGACTATAAGAAAACACTCAGCGATGTGGTCACGATGCTCGAGCAGGGTCGAAAGGCCGCGGCACGCAGCATCAATGCCCTGATGACGGCGACTTACTGGCAAATCGGCCGTCGCATCGTCGAATCCGAGCAAGGCGGCGATGCTCGCGCGGCGTATGGGCACGCGCTCCTGCAGCGCTTGTCTGCGGACCTGACCAGGCGATTCGGCCGTGGTTTCGGGGTCGACAATTTGGAGCTGATGCGACTGTTCTACCAGAGCTATCCGCCGGCCACGATTTCCGAATCATTGATTCGGAAATCTGCGGCAGCAGATCCGGCATCAAAATCCGTATCACCGATTCGGGATTTTTCGCTCCAGGAATTGGCCGAGAGTCTTCCGCTTTCCTGGACGCACTATGTCCACCTGATCCGACGTACGCGTTCGTCCGAAGAGCGCAGCTTTTACGAAGCCGAGGCGTTGCGAGGCGGCTGGAGCGTGCGCCAGCTAGACAGACAGATCGGCAGTCAGTTCTATACTCGGGCGCTGATGTCCAGGAACAAGCGCGCGATACTCGATGAGGGTGGCGTCGCGCAGCGCGGCGATGCAATGACGCCCGAGGAAGCGATCAAGGATCCATACGTTCTCGAATTCCTCGATCTCAAAGACGAATATTCGGAAACGCAGCTCGAGGAGGCGTTGATCCAACGGCTTGAGGATTTCCTGCTCGAACTCGGTGGCGACTTCACGTTCGTGGGCCGACAGCGAAGACTACGCATCGGCGACAGCTGGTTTCGCGTGGACCTGCTCTTCTTTCACCGGCGTTTGCGATGCCTTGTCATCATCGATCTCAAGCTGACCGAACTGAATCATGCTGACGTCGGCCAGATGCATATGTACTGCAACTATGCGAAGGAGCATTGGACGCTTCCGGGCGAGAATCCGCCGGTAGGGCTCATATTATGTGCTCGAACCAATGCCGCGATCGCGCGATACGCCCTTGAGGGACTGCCTAACAAAGTGCTCGCCGCCGAATATCATATGGTCCTTCCGGACGAGGAAATACTCGCGCGGGAACTGGCCAAGACGCGACGCGAATGGGAAGCTCAACACGCTATCCCGACAAGCTCCGTCCGGGCGGAAAGTGGGACGTAATCTGTCGGTCAAAGCCTGATCCGACGCCACAGCACCAGCTTCTGCTCGAACGACAACATCGCATTCGCCGGGCTCGACGAAGGCAGCACGAGCGTCTCGTACCCGGCCTGGCCGATCACGTCGGCGAACCGCCCTGCCGTCTTGCCGTTGAAGCACACCTTCTTCAGCAGCGGCGCGTGCTCGCGCAGCGCATCGAAGTCGTTCGGCTTCGCATTCCGGATCGCCGAGTCGAGACTGCCTTTCCGATGGCACGCATCGAGGACGTCCCAGATGCCGATGCCGTGCTTCAGCACGCGTTCGAGCCGCGCGTCATAAGCGAGCTCATGCAACGCAGGCTCGCCGAGCACCGCCCCCAGCAACCGCCAGAACTGGTTGCGCGGATGCGCGTAATACTGCGCGGCATCGAGCGACGCCTCGCCCGGAAAGCTGCCGAGGATCATCGTGTGCGTATGCGGCCCGACGACCGGCGCAAACCCCTGCAGCATCACCCGGCCCCCGACGGGCGCAGAGCGTCGCCATATGCTTCGACATGCCGCCACAGCGCCGGCAGCATGCATTCGGTGACCATCAACGGCTTGCCGTGACGCTGGAACACCGACCGCCGCGCAGCAAACGCATGCGGCGCGCGCGCGCCCGCGCCCAGCGCATGCGTCGCCAGCGCATACAGCGGATGGCCGGCGATCACGCGCCGGCTGACGAGCGCAGAACGTTCGACCTGCGGATCGCTGTACAGCAGCTCGGCCAGCGGCCGCGTGCGCAGCCGCCGCATCGCCTGCCACACGCCCTTGCTGGCCGCCAGCGGCGCGATGCTGTGCGCGGCAACAAAAGGCGTACCGTCGACCGACAGGATCACCTCGCGCACCCACATCGGCGCGCGCGGCGAACTGGCGAGCGCGTCCGGCTCGTCGAACCACGGGCAGTCGACGGCCTCGCGCGTCACGCGCACGTTCACGCGGCCGAGCCGCGCGAGGTGCGCGGTCAGCGATCCGCCGCGCGTCAGCCAGTCGCGCTGGTCGAGCGTGCAGCCAGGCCGCGGCGTCTCGCGCCAGCCGGCCTGCCCGCCGTCGAATCGCAGGCGCGTGTTCACGCGGCGCGCGACAGCAGCAGCGCGTTGGTCCGCTTCACGAAGCTCGCCGGATCGTCGAGCATGCCGCCTTCGGCCAGCAGCGCCTGATCGAACAACAGGTGGGCCCAGTCGCCGAAATCGGCGCTGTCGGCCTTCAGTTGCTTCACGAGCGCGTGCTCCGGGTTGATCTCGAGGATCGGCTGCATCGCCGGCGCATTCTGGCCGGCCGCCTTCAGCATCCGCTGCAGGTAGCCGCTCATGTCGTTGTCGTCGGCGACGAGGCACGACGGCGAATCGGTCAGGCGGAACGTGACGCGCACTTCCTTCACCTTGTCGCCGAGCGCTTCCTTCATCTTCTCGACGACGGGCTTGATCGCCTCGCCCGCTTCTTCCTGCGCCTTCTTCTCTTCGTCGTTCAGCTCGCCGAGGTCGAGATCGCCGCGTGCCACGCTCGCGAGCGGCTTGCCGTCGAATTCATGCAGGAACGACAGCATCCATTCGTCGACGCGGTCGGTCAGCAGCAGCACCTCGACGCCCTTCTTGCGGAACACTTCCAGGTGCGGGCTGTTCTTCGCGGCCTGCCACGTATCGGCCGTCACGTAGTAGATCTTGCTCTGCTCGGGCTTCATGCGCGACACGTAATCGGCGAGCGACACGTCCTGCGCGTCGGTGTCGCCGTGCGTCGACGCAAAGCGCAGCAGCTTCGCGATGCGCTCGCGGTTCGCGTGATCCTCGCCGAGGCCTTCCTTCAGCACCTGGCCGAACGCGCCCCAGAACGTCTTGTACTTCTCCTTGCCGGCATCCTCTTCCGCGTTCGCGAGCTCTTCGAGCATCGACAGCGCGCGCTTGGTCACGCCTTCGCGGATCGCCTTCACGTCGCGGCTTTCCTGCAGGATTTCGCGCGACACGTTCAGCGGCAGGTCGGCCGAATCGACGACGCCCTTCACGAAACGCAGGTATTGCGGCAGCAGTTGCTCGGCGTCGTCCATGATGAACACGCGCTTCACGTACAGCTTCAGGCCGCCGCGGTAGTCGCGGTTCCACAGGTCGAACGGCGCGTGCGCCGGCACGAACAGCAGTTGCGTGTATTCGCTGCGGCCCTCGACACGGTTATGCGTCCACGTGAGCGGATCCTGGTGGTCGTGCGCGATGTGCTGGTAGAACTGCGTGTACTGCTCGTCGGTGACGTCGCTCTTCGAACGCGTCCACAGCGCGCTCGCCTGGTTGACGGTCTCGTCCTCGTCCTTCAGGACCATCTCGCCCTTTTCCTGATCCCACTCTTCCTTCTGCATCAGGATCGGCAGCGCGATGTGATCGGAATACTTCTGGATGATCGACTTCAGGCGGTGCGACGACAGCAGCTCGTCCTCGCCTTCGCGCAGGTGCAGCGTGATCGTCGTGCCGCGCTGCGCGCGTTCGATCGCGTCGATCGTGAAGTCGCCCTCGCCCGCGCTTTCCCAGCGCACGGCTTCGTTCGCCGGCAGGCCCGCGCGGCGCGTCTCGACGGTGATCCGGTCGGCGACGATGAAGCCCGAGTAGAAGCCGACGCCGAACTGGCCGATCAGCGCCGCGTCCTTCTGCTGGTCGCCGGACAGCTTCGTGAAGAATTCCTTGGTACCCGAACGCGCGATCGTGCCGAGATTCGCGATCGCCTCGTCGCGGCTCATGCCGATGCCGTTGTCCTCGATCGTGATCGTGCGCGCGGCCTTGTCGAAGCCGATGCGGATGCGCAGGTTCGGATCGTTCTCGTACAGCGCGTTGTCCGCGAGCCCTTCGAAACGCAGCTTGTCGGCCGCGTCGGACGCGTTCGACACCAGTTCGCGCAGGAAGATTTCCTTGTTGCTGTAGAGCGAATGGATCATCAGGTGGAGAAGTTGCTTGACCTCTGCCTGAAAACTCATCGTTTCGTGTGCCATGGATGCTGTTTCCTCTTACTTGATAAGGTGCCTCCGGCGCGCGATGCCGGACGGGTCCGCGCGCTCATCTGGGGATGGGCGAGGCAATTTCAAGGGGGCGTCGGACGATCGCAGCGTGCGGATTGCGAATGCGTCACATGCGTGTCGGCCGAACCCCGGCAGCCAAACCGCACAAATTCGAACGAGTCCAATATTTCCACCGCCGGAAATTTGCTTCAATGACGCATGCGCAGCCGGATGGACGACGACATCATTCAGTGCAGCTTCGAACCCAACGGCCAGCCGACGAGCGCTTTCACGTGCGCGGCAATCTCGGCACCCGCCATTTTTCGGGCGCGATTCCCATACGGATCGACGCCTGTCCGCTTGCGTGCGGGATGCTGGCCCCGTTCCACCCCGACGACATTATGCCCTCGATCGAGAATCGGGCGGTCGCGTCGGTTGGCGGCTTGCTAGACGCTGCGCCGGTGATGGCGGAAAACGTCCGCCATTTGACGTAACACACACCGCATCGTCGCCTGCGGGTAGCGCGACAGAAACCCCGGCAGTTCTGGTCCGTCACGGCTCGCGACGTTAAAGCGCGATCCGAATCTGTGCTATGCCACCAATCATGGAGAAAACCGAGTATGGCTACACCCGCACCACCGAAATCCAGCTACGAGAAATGGCAAGACGGTATTAAATCGGCAACCGGAAATCCAAAATGGCAAATCTACGATTGCGAGTTTCGGGCAGCGGTAGGTGAGTACAATCGACACCTTGATGGTGTTGCCGGTTATCGTCCATTGGACTGGCAACTAATCAAGGCGATGGCATGGGTCGAGACCGGCGCCGGCGATCCATTGTGGGCAACCAATCCGATGCAAATCGGCATGTACAACGATCCGGGCCTGGACGCTCTGTTGTCAGGTAAGGAAGGGGGTGATCTTGTCTTGCCGACGTCTGTCAAATCAACGTTGACTCGCGCCAATGTACGCACCTTGCCCGGTTACAACATTCGTGCTGCCATCGGTTATCTGCTCATGCGCATGGCCAATTTCTCAATACAAACCGTACCCGACGCAGATCAACGAACGTACGAAATTACCGTCAAGCCTGGCGATAGTCTAGACAAGATCGCCAAGGAGCAAGGTTCGACTACGGACACGCTACGCAAGCTCAATCCCGGTATCCGCATATTGCGCCCAGGACAAGTTTTGAAGTATCAGAAGGCAACAATACGCAAAGTCATCGTGGGCTGGAAGTTATCGTCAACGGCGAACATCGGCCGGCTTTACAACACGAAAGCGCCCGACACTTACGCCAAAAAGCTCGACTATGCGCTGGCGGCAATTCAGCAGGGCAAGGAGTCGGTATGCACGCCGTGAGAATTCCGCGGGGGCTTGCTCTTCTTGCAGCGATGCTGGCAAGTGTTGCGCATGCCGGTAATCAGCCGCTTACAGGGACTTTCGTCGGCCACGGTCGGCAATGCGACGGCCAGCTTCGCGTGACCGAGAAAACGATCGAATGGCACACGCCTTTTGCCAATTGCGCGAAGCGCCCCTATCAAGTGATTGAAAGCGATCTGACGTCGGCCAAACCGAAAATCGCCTACCTGCTGAAAGGACGGGCTTGCGATTTCGGCGTGATATCGCTGCTTTTCGACCCGGCCTATCCCGATTACTGGATCGCAAAAGGCTACAGGAATCCGGATGGCTACAAGCACGACAGCGCGGATGCGCTAAGTTGTAGCGTGGCGCCTTCGGAAAAGTAACGCGTCCGACCTGCCGCTCGGCAGCGAAGTCATCCGAATCCGCTCGAAGCGAGCGCTCCGATCATGGAGCGCCCCGTTTGAGCGCTTGCCTGCCCCGTCGGCGCGGGGCGCGGACCTCATCCCCCCGCCCCGCGCCTTGACACCGCGCCCAGATATTCACCGAGAAACGGCGCCAGCGCCGGATCGCCGCAGTTCGCGACGTTGAAGCGCATCCACGTCGACGGCGATTGCTGCGGCGAGAACAGGCTGCCCGGCGTCAGCAGAAAGCCGGCCTCGTGCGCGACCGCCGCGAGCGCGTCGGAATCGACGCCCGTGTCGGCCCACAGGAACATCCCGGCCGCCGGCATCGTGAAGAGGCCGAGCCCCGTGCGCTCGAGCATCCGCGCGGTCTTGTCGCGCACGCCGTCGAGCCGCGCGCGCAGCCGCTCGACGTGACGCCGGTAATGCCCTTCGGTCAGGATCTTGTAAAGCACGCGCTCGTTGAGCTCGGGCGTCGTCATCCCGACCAGCATCTTCTGGTCGGTGACCGCCTTCGCGATTTCCGGCGCGCACGCGACATAGCCGACCCGCAGGTTCGCCGCGAGCGTCTTCGAATAGCTGCCGAGGTAGATCACGCGCTTCAGCTGGTCGAGGCTCGCGAGGCGCGTGGCCGGATAGCTCGGCGGGCACAGGTCGCCGTAGATGTCGTCCTCGACGACGAGGAAGTCGTACGCCTCCGCGAGCTTCAGGATCCGGAACGCCTGCGCGGCCGACAGCGACGTGCCGGTCGGGTTCTGCAGCACCGAATTGATCACGAGCATCTTCGGCCGCCACATCTGCACCAGCGTCTCGAGCGCGTCGAGATCGGGGCCGTCCGGCGTGTAAGGCATCCCGACGAGTTGCGCGCCCTGCGCCGCGAAGCGGCCGAACATCTGGAACCAGGCCGGATCGCCGACGATCACCGCATCGCCGGGCTTCACGTAGATCCGCGAGATCAGGTCGATCGCCTGCGTGATCCCCGACACCAGCACGATCTGCTCGGGCTTCACGCCGATCTCCACTTCGGCGAGGCGCGTCTGCAGTTGCTGGCGCAGCGGCAGGAAGCCCTGCGCGGTGCCGAAGCCGAGCATCTGCGCGCCGGACTGGCGCCCGAGCGCGCGCAGCGCGCCGGTAATCAGTTCGCCGTCGAGCCAGCGGCCCGGCAGATAGCCGAGACCCGGCCCCTTTTCCGGGCTGACGGTGTGCAGCATGTTGCGCAGCAGCCAGACGACGTCGATCGTGTTGTGCACCGGCGCGGCCTCGGCGCCGCGCGACGCCGGATCGAGCGGCTGCGGGCCGGCGACCCGCTCGCGCACGTAGAAACCCGAGCCGCGCCGCGAGTCGAGGTAGCCCTGCGCGACGAGCCGCTCATAGGCCTCGACGACGGTGAAGCGCGATACGCTCTTGTCGAGCGCGAGCTTGCGGATCGACGGCATCCGCATGCCGGGCCGGAACACGCGTTCGTCGATGCGCCGCCGCGCCCACTGGACCAGCTGGTCGACAAGCGTGAGCGTGGCCGTATCGTGCGGCACGGGAATCTGATCGAGCGGAACGGTCGACATGGCAAGGCTCCAACTGTACCGAAGGCAATCGCGCCGATTGTACCGTTACTGTGCCGGTAGCGACGATTACAGTTGATCGGACCATGCGGCGCGCGGCCGCCGCTGCCGGCGGCGGCGCCTGCCGGACAGGGCCGCCCGCCGGCGCCGCGCAAGCCCGACGCGCCGGCCGGCAGAGCGCCCTGCCACCGCGACACTTTGACTTTTCCGACTTGCTTTTCCGACCCCCGATCTTCATGGCAGCCCGCTCCCTGACACTCGACCATCTCGTGATCGCCGCGCGCACGCTCGACGAAGGCGTACGCCATGTCGCCGACGCGCTCGGCATCGAACCGGCCGGCGGCGGCCGCCACCCGCTGATGCGAACCCACAATGCGCTGTTCGGCGTGTGGGGCGGGCTGTACCTCGAGGTGATCGCGATCGATCCCGATGCGCCGGCGCCGAACGACGGCGCGGAGCCGCCGCGCGCCCGGCTGTTCGCGCTCGACGATCCGGCCATGCGCGCGCGGCTCGCGCAAGGCCCGTTTCTCGCGCACTGGGTCGCGCGCGTCGACCGTCCGCGCCAGCTCGCACTGTGGCGGAGCCAGTACCCGGCGCGCATCGCACCGGTCGTCGCGATGCGGCGCGGCGACCTGAGCTGGGGCCTCACGGTGCCCGACGACGGCGCGTTCCCCGCGTGGCAAGGCGCGGGCGACGGCCTCGTGCCGTCGCTGATCCAGTGGGACAGCGCACGCCACCCGGCCGAATCGCTGCCGGGCGACGGCGTCGCGCTTAAGGCGCTCAAGGGCGTCCACCCGCGCGCGGACGCGATCCGCGAGCAGCTCGACTGGCTCGGCGCCGCCCACCTGCTCGACCTCGAAGCCGCCGACGGCCCGCCCGCGCTCGTCGCCGAATTCGACACGCCGCAGGGCGCGCGCACGCTGCGCTGAGCGCCCCGCTGCCCCGACCCCACCCCAATACCTGCAACACGGAGACACCCATCCCATGAATTCGCGCGAAACCCGAGGCATGCTGCTCGGCCTCATCGGCGTCATGATCTTCAGCCTGACGCTGCCGATGACGCGTATCGTCGTCTCCGAACTCCATCCGCTGCTCAACGGGCTCGGCCGCGCGCTCGCCGCCGCGGTGCCGGCCGGCCTGCTGCTGTGGTGGCGCCGCGAGCCGCTGCCGACCCGCGCGCAACTGAAAAGCCTCGCGATCACGTCGGCCGGCGTGATCATCGCGTATCCGGTGTTCTCCGCATGGGCGATGAAATCGGTACCGGCGTCGCACGGCGCGGTGGTCAACGGCCTCCAGCCGCTGTTCGTCGCGCTGTACGCGGCATGGCTGTCGCACGAGCGGCCGTCGAAGGCGTTCTGGGCCAGCGCGGTGGCCGGCAGCGCGCTCGTGATCGCGTTCGCGCTGCGCGACGGCGGCGGCACCGTGCAGGCCGGCGACGCGCTGATGCTCGTCGCGGTCGGCATCGGTGCGCTCGGTTATGCGGAAGGCGCGCGCCTCGCGCGCCAGATCGGCGGCTGGCAGGTGATCTGCTGGGCGCTCGTCGTGTCCGCGCCGTTCCTCGTGCTGCCGGTCGGCTGGCTCGCATGGATGCAGCATGCCGCGCATCCGGGCCCGCTCGCGCTGCGCACGTGGCTCGCCTTCGGCTACGTGACCCTCTTTTCGCAGTTCATCGGCTTTTTCGCGTGGTACGCGGGGCTCGCGATGGGCGGCATCGCGCGCGTGGGCCAGGTGCAACTGCTGCAGATTTTCTTCACGATCGCCTTTTCCGCGCTGCTGTTCGGCGAAACGGTCACGTCGTCCACGTGGCTGTTCGCGGCCGCGGTGATCGCCACCGTGGTGCTCGGGCGCCGCTCGGCGGTCGCCACGGCCCCGCAACCGGCTCGCGCCGGCTGAACAGGTGCGCCATAATGGACGTTTTGCCTGATCGGTTTTGCCCACCCGGCCGCGAAGGCTCGATCGCGTTCACGCCTGCCCACCCGGCAGCGTCGAAGCGATTCGCCCGAACGACCTTTCTTGACTGACCACGATATCCGAACGAGGAGACTATGAATCCGAGCGACCTGCACCCGCCGCACTGGCAGCTTTCCGAACGCGCCCGCAAGCTGACGAGCTCTGCGATCCGCGAAATCCTGAAGGTCACGGAACGCCCCGAGGTCATCTCGTTCGCCGGCGGCCTGCCCGCCCCCGCGACGTTCCCGGCCGAACGCATGCGCGCCGCCGCCGATCGCGTGCTGCGCGATGCGCCGGCCGCCGCGCTCCAGTACAGCGCGACCGAAGGCTACCTGCCGCTGCGCGAATGGATCGCCGAGCGCTACCGCGTGCGCGTGTCGCAGGTGCTGGTCACCACCGGCTCGCAGCAGGCGCTCGACCTGCTCGGCAAGGCGCTCGTCGATCCGGGCAGCCCGATCCTCGTCGAAACCCCGACCTACCTCGGCGCGCTGCAGTCGTTCTCGCTGTACGAGCCGCGCTACGTGCAGGTGCCGACCGACGAACAGGGCCTGCTGCCTGAAGGCCTCACGCCTGAACTCACGCAAGGCGCGCGCCTCTTGTACGCGCAGCCGAACTTCCAGAACCCGACCGGCCGCCGCCTGCCCGTCGAGCGCCGCCGCGCGCTCGCCGCGTTCGCGCAGTCGAGCCCGTTCCCGGTGCTGGAAGACGATCCGTACGGCGCGCTGAACTACCGCGGCGAGCCGCTGCCGACGATGCTGTCGATGGCACCCGATCACGTCGTGCACCTCGGCACGTTCTCGAAGGTGCTCGCGCCGGGCCTGCGGATCGGCTACATCATTGCGCCCGAGGAACTCCACTTCAAGCTCGTGCAGGCCAAGCAGGCCACCGACCTGCACACGCCGACGCTCACGCAGCGCATCGCGCACGAAGTGATCAAGGACGGTTTCCTCGACGAGCACATCCCGACGATCCGCGAGCTGTACAGCGCGCAGTGCGATGCGATGCTCGGCGCGCTCGAGCGCCACATGCCGGAGGGCGTCACGTGGAACCGGCCGGAAGGCGGGATGTTCATCTGGGTGAACCTGCCCGCGCAGATCGACAGCATGAAGCTGCTCGCCGCGGCCGTCGACAACCACGTCGCCTTCGTGCCGGGCGCGCCGTTCTTCGCGAACGACCCGCAGCAGAACACGCTGCGCCTGTCGTTCGTGACGGTGCCGCCCGAGAAGATCGAGGAAGGCGTCGCTCGCCTCGGCAAGCTGCTGCGCGAGCGCCTCTGATCCCCTTTTTCCTGTCACGACTCTCTACGAGGAATCGAATCCATGGCTAACGTCTACGACAAGCTGAAGTCGCTCGGCATCGAGCTCCCGACCGCCGGCGCACCGGCCGCCGCCTACGTGATGAGCGCGCAAAGCGGCAATACGGTCTACCTGTCGGGCCACATCGCGAAGAAAGACGGCAAGGTCTGGGCCGGCAAGCTCGGCGCGGATCTGCAGACGGAAGACGGCAAGGCGGCCGCGCGCGCGATCGCGATCGACCTGCTCGCGACGCTGCACGCGCACACCGGCGACCTGAACAAGGTCACGCGCATCGTCAAGCTGATGAGCCTCGTCAACTCGACGCTCGACTTCACCGAACAGCACGTCGTGACGAACGGCGCGTCGGAACTGATCGCCGACGTGTTCGGCGACGCGGGCAAGCACGCACGCTCGGCTTTCGGCGTCGCGCAGATCCCGCTCGGCGCGTGCGTCGAGATCGAGCTGATCGCCGAAGTTGCGTAACGGGCGCAACACGGTGCCCGGCCGTCTCGTCCGCTTCAAGCAGGTCGACGTGTTCACGTCGGTGCCGTTCAAGGGCAACGCGCTCGCCGTGGTGTTCGACGCCGATTCGCTCGGCGACGACGCCATGCTCGAGATCGCCCGCTGGACGAACCTGTCGGAAACGACGTTCGTCTGCACGCCGACCGATCCGGAAGCCGACTACCGCGTGCGGATCTTCACGACGGCCGGTGAACTGCCGTTCGCCGGCCACCCGACGCTCGGCACCGCGCATGCGTTCCTGGAAAGCGGCGCGCGGCCGCGTACGCCGGGGCGGCTGATCCAGCAGTGCGGGGTCGGCCTGGTTGCGCTGCGCGAGCAGGCCGACGGCTGGGCGTTCGCCGCGCCGCCGGCCCGTGTCACGCCGCTCGACCGTTCGGACTACGCGGCGCTGGCTGCCGCGCTGCGCAGCGACGCGATCGACCTGGAAGCCGAGCCGTGCGCGGTCGACAACGGCGCGCCGTGGCTGGTCGTGCGGCTGAAGTCTGCCGACGCGTGCGTCGGCCTGTCGCCCGATCCGGCCGCGCTGGCGGCGCTCACGCACCGTTACGGCATGGACGGCCTCGCCGTCTATGCGCCGCACGCAGAAGGCGGCCCCGCGACGTTCGAAATCCGCTGCCTGATGACGGGCGGCAACTTCGGCTTCGGCGAGGATCCCGTCACCGGCAGCGCAAACGCCGCGCTGGCCGGGCTGCTGACACGGCAGGGGCGCCGCCCCGGCCCGTCGTATACGGCCCGCCAGGGTACGGCGATCGGCCGCGACGGCCGCATTTGCGTCGACTACGACGACGACGGCACGACGTGGATCGGCGGCAGCGCCGTCACGATCGTCGACGGCAGTTTCCGGCTTTCCGTCTGATCATCGGATATTTCGCGGCGCGCCATGCGCACCGCGGCTGCCGGCGCTATGCTTACCCAGCTATCGCAAAAACGTTCCAGCCAGTAATATCGGGCCTAATCCGTCGCTTGAGGGTCTGTCCATAGATGCGTTTTTCCGCAGATGAACAGCCGCTGACGCGACCCCATATTCAGCCATCCTGCGGGATGGCGCATGCGCGCCAGGACGCCGCCCCTTTCCGATGAGCTCCGCCCGGTCCAACCACACGCCGCCGACCCGGCCGCTTCGCGCGCCGCGCAAATCGCGCCGGCGTGCGCTATTTGCGATCCCGCTGCTCGGGATGCTGGCGCTTGCGCTGCTGTGGGCCGTGATCATCGCGCGACTCTCGGTGGAAAAGGACAGCGCATACAAGGAGGCGGCGGCTTCCGCGGCGATCCTGTCCTCCGCGCTCGAGCAGCATACGGTCAAGGCGATCCACCAGGTCGACCAGATCACCCGCTTCGTCAAGTTCGAATTCGAGAAGTCCCCCGCGCGCTTCAACCTCGCGAGTGCCGTCGAGAAAGGCGTCGTGCCGAGCGACACGCTGATCCAGGTGTCGCTCGTCAACGCGAAGGGCATCCTGTTCGCGAACACGGCCGAGCTGCATCCGCAGCCGATCAACCTGTCCGACCGCGAGCACTTCAAGGTTCACCTCGCGCACAACGACGACCGCCTCTTCATCAGCAAGCCCGTGCTCGGCCGCGTATCGAGCCACTGGACGCTGCAGATGACACGCCGCCTGAACAACCCGGACGGCAGCTTCGCGGGCATCGTCGTCGTGTCGGAAGACCCGAGCTACTTCACGAACGACTTCTACAACAACGCGGCGATCGGCAAGGAAGGCGTGATCGCGGTCGTGTCCGATACGGGCGGCGTGCTCGCGCGGCGCACGGGCTCGGTCAGCAACGCGCCGGGTGCGTTTTCGGCGTCGGGTGTCTACCCGATCGCCGAGCGCGTGACGGGCACGATCATCGACCCGATCGACGGCGTGACGCGCATCGTGTCGTACCGCCACCTCGACGGCTACCCGCTCGCGGTGATGGTCGGGCTGTCGCAGACCGAGGAATTCGCGGACTACTACCACACGCGCAACGTCTACCTGCTGATGACAAGCTTCATCACGCTCGCGATGCTCGCGTTCTTCGGCGTCGCGACGGGCCTGATCGGCAAGCTGCTCGGCCGCGAGCGCGAGATGACGCAGCTCGCCGAATACGACCTGCTCACCGGCCTCGCGAACCGCTATGCGACGCTGCGCGGGCTGCGCAACGACGTGTCGATGCCGGCGAGCCTGTCGCGGCTCGGGTTGCTGTTCATCGATCTCGACAACTTCAAGACCGTCAACGACACGCTCGGCCACAACGCCGGCGACATCGTGCTGCAGATGACCGCGTCGCGCCTGGCCGATGCGGTCGGCGACGAAGGCTCGCTCGCGCGGATCGGCGGCGACGAGTTCGTCGTCGTGATGAAGGGCGACGACGTCGAGCGGCGCGCGGTACGGCTCGCGGAAGCGATCATCCGGATGTTCAGCGAACCGTTCGACGTGCGCGGCAGCTCGTTCGTGCTGCACGCGAGCATCGGCATCGCGCTGCACACGGTCGCGAACGAAAGCGAGATCGACCTGCTGAAGAAGGCCGATCTCGCGATGTACAGCGCGAAGGACGCCGGCAAGAACTGCTACCAGTTCTACGCGCCGCACCTGTCGCACCGCGCCGACCACCTGATGCGCTGGGAACAGCAACTCCGCGTCGCGCTCGC
Organism: Burkholderia cepacia; assembly: GCF_001718835.1. NCBI lineage: Bacteria > Pseudomonadati > Pseudomonadota > Betaproteobacteria > Burkholderiales > Burkholderiaceae > Burkholderia > Burkholderia cepacia. Next base: position 2,829,099 of record NZ_CP013443.1, read on the forward strand.
CGAGGGGCAGCTGTTCCTCGCGTACCAGCCGAAGATCGACCTCACGCACCGCCACATCACCGGCTTCGAGGCGCTCGCGCGCTGGGATCACCCCGAGCACGGGATCATCTCCGCGAACGAATTCATTTCGATTGCCGAATCGACCGGCCTGATCGTGCCGATCGGCGACTTCGTGATCCGCACCGCGTGCGAGCAGATCGCGCGCTGGCGCGACGAGGGCCACGATACGCTGACGCTCGCGGTCAACATCTCGCCGGTGCAGTTCTGGCGCGGCGACCTGATCGAGACGATCTCGAGCACGCTGCAGGAAACCGGCATCGACGCGAACCGGCTCGAAATCGAGATCACCGAAACCGCGATGATGGAATATCCGGAACTCGTGTCCGAGAAGATCGTCGCACTGAAGAAACTCGGCATCCGGATCGCACTCGACGATTTCGGCACCGGCTATTCGTCGCTGTCGTACCTGCACCGCTTCTCCGTCGACACGCTGAAGGTCGACCGCTCGTTCGTGCAGGCGATCCCGAACGATCGCAGCGTGTGCGTGATGGTGTCGTCGATCGTGCATCTCGCGCGCTCGCTCGGCCTGACCGTCGTCGTCGAAGGCACGGAAACCGAGGAGCAGATCACGTGGCTGTCCGCGCTCGGCGAAATCGAGGCGCAGGGTTTCCTGTTCTCGCGACCGGTGCCGGCCGACGCGATTCCCGCGCTGATCGCACGCTTCGGCGTGCGCGGCGGCCGCGCGAAAATCGTCCCGCATCGCGCGACGGGCAGCACCGGCGCCTGAACAACGCCGCCCGGACGCGCGTTGTTTCGTTGTCCGTCCGGCTTGTTTACCTAGCGTTTTCGCGCATGGCCGCCGCGCGCCATCGGTCAGACAATGCCCAAGGCAGGTACGTCCATGGCCAGACGTCCTATATTCAGGGCCCGTTCGCGCGAGTGACGACGGGTCCGCGTCTCTATACACGCCATGATGAGCGTCGAAGTCGAAGCCGCCCGGCACGTGGAGCAGGAATCCCTGTGGGCCTTTTTCAAGGTCGTCATGGGCATTTCCGCCGTGTCCTGGGGCGGGCTTTCGATGATGGCGCAGCTCGAACGCCACTACGTGGAGCGGCTGCGGCGCATCGAGCCGCCCGCGTTCGGCGACATCGTGTCGCTGGCCTGGCTCGTGCCGGGCCCCGTAGGCTGCAACGTGGCGGTACAGGTCGGCCAGACACTGCATGGCCGCGTCGGCGCGTGGATCGCCGGCGTCGCGAGCGTGCTGCCCTTCTCCATCCTGATGACGCTGTTCGCGATCTTCTATCGCACGCCATTCGTACGCTCGCTGGCTGCGCCGATGCTGATCAATCACTTCGGCATGGTGCTCGCCGCGCTGATCGGCGTCACGTGGGTCAAGCAGGTGCGCGCGCTCGCGCGCACACGGCGCGAACAGCTGATCGCCGCGCTGTCGACGATTCTGCTCGCGTTCGCGCACAGCCCCGCGTCGTTCGTCGTGACCCTGTTCGCCGCATTCGCGGCGGGCTGGCTGACCGGGCCGCCGCAGGAGAACCGGGTCAATTTCACGCTGGCGAAGCGCGACCGCAAGCTGCTCGTCGTGCTCGCGGCGTTCGTCGCGCTGTTCGCGCTGCCGATTCCCGGCAACTATCAGGCGACGCTGCTGTGGCCGCGCCTCGCCGGCGCGGGCATGACGCTGTTCGGCGGCGGCTTTTCGGCGCTGCCCGTGCTCAAGACGCTGTTCGTCACGCCGGCAACGGGCATCTCCGATCACGACTTCACGCTTGCGTTCGCGCTGTCGCCCGTCGCGCCCGGGCCGCTGCTGAACGTCGTGCCGTTCCTCGGCTACCTGACCGACGGCTGGGTCGGCGCGCTGCTCGCGACCGCCGCGCTGTTCATTCCGTCGGGCTGCCTCGTCGTGTTCGCGCAGAACCATCTGTCCCGGCTCAAGCGCCATTCTCGCTTCGAGCACGGGATGCGCCTGCTGCGCGCGGCAACCACGGGTTTTCTCGTCGTCGCCGTCGTGAGGATCCTGCACCGCGAACCGGGCGACCCCGTGTACTGGCTGACGGGCGCCTTCGCGACACTTTGCTTCGCGCGCTTCAAGGTGCCCGTCTACGCCGTGTACGGCACGGTCGCGGTTGCATGCGGCGTGTGGCTGTGGGCGGCCGCGCACTGACCGCCGGCCGCCTGCGGCTCACGCGGCGACGCGTCGCGCGAGCCGGCGCGCCCGCAGGCTGTCGTACGCGAGGTTGAAGGCGAACGTATAAGGCAGGAAGAACAGCACGATGCCGAGGTCGAGCAGCAGCGCCTCGACGAGGCCGATGCCGAGCCACCATGCGGCGAGCGGCACGACCATCGCGACGAGCCCCAGTTCGAACGCGACCGCGTGCACGATCCGCAGGCCCACGTTGCGCACCCAGCCGAAGCGCCGCTCGAGCCGGTCGAACAGCGTATTGAACGCCATGTTCCACGCCATCGCGATCAGCGACACCATCACCGTCAGCACGCCGACGTGCGACACCGGCATGTCGAGCAGCCACGCGCCGAGCGGCGCGCACAGCGCGATCGCGACCAGCTCGAACGTCAGTGCATGCAGCAACCGTTCCGTCATCGTTTTATTCGTATGTTTCATCGCAAACCTCGGGTCCTGTGTCATCCATGCCCGCCATTCTGATCGGCCTGACCGGATGATTCCAATTGGTTATCATCGGTTTTTCCGATAAGACGATGCCAGGAGATCCCGTATGCGCCACGCCCCCGAAGCCCTGCTCGCATTCGCCGAAGCCGCGCTGCTCGGCTCGTTCACGGCCGCCGCGCGCAAGCTCGGCAAGCGCCAGTCGACGGTGTCTGAGGCGATCGCGAACCTCGAGATCGATCTCGGCGTGCAGTTGTTCGACCGCTCGACACGCGCGCCGACGCTGACCGACGCCGGGCGGGCGCTGCTGCCGCAGGTGCAGCGCGCACTCGAGGCCGGCGCGGCAATCGACCGCACGGCCGCGCGGCTCGCGCGCGGCGAGGAAGCACGGCTGACGCTCGTCGTATCCGATACGTACCAGTCGAAGCGCTACGAGGAAACGTTGACGGCGCTCGAGCGGCGCTTTCCCGCGCTCGAGTTCGAATGCCAGATCGCCGAGCACGACGACGTGCTCGACCTGATCCAGCAAGGGCGCGCACAGCTCGGGCTGATGGCCGCGCGCGCGGCCTACCCGGCCGACATCGGCGCGGCGACGATCGCGGAGGAATCGGAGATCGGGCTGTTCGTCGGCCGCACGCACGCGCTCGCCGAATACGGCGACGCCGACGTGCCGCACGCCGCGCTGCGCGACGTGCGCGAACTGCGCCTCAATACCTATGCGATGCCGGACGGGCGCGGCGAAGACGGCCGGATCGTCGCCGGCGCCCACCGCTGGTCGGCGCCGAGCTACCTGATGCTGCTGGAGATGGCCGTGCAGGGGTTCGGCTGGGCCGAGCTGCCGCGCTGGATGGTCGACCACTTCGCGCGCGATCGCCTGTGCGAACTGCGGGCGCGCGGCTGGCCGCGCCGCGTGCGCGTCGATGCGGTCTGGTCGCGCAACCGGCCGCTCGGCCCGGTCGGCTCATGGCTGCTCGATGCGATGCTCGCCGACTGAGCGGCGCGGCCGCGCACGCGGTCGGCCGCTGCCGTCAGAAGCCGCGCGACAACACCGCCGCGCCGATCGTGACGACGCCAAGCACGAGGTTCACGAGGACGAGCAGGCGCACCGTATTCACCGCGCGCGCGCCGTCCGGCCACTTCTGCGCCTGCACCGCACGACGGATGCGCGGGAACAGCGCGAAGCGGATATGCCCGAAGATCAGCATCATCACGACGCCGAGCCCGGCCATCGCATGCAGCGACCACGTTGCGTGCGCGCCACCGAATTCCACGAGCAGGAAGCCGCCGGACAGCAGGATCACGATCACGGCACCCGACACCCAGTTGAAGAAGCGGCCGAACACGCCTTCGATCAGCGGCAACCGAAGCTGCGGCGACAGGTCGGACAGCGCCGGACGCAGGCAGAAGTTGGCGAAGACCATCCCGCCCACCCACACGGCGACGGCCAGCAGATGAAGAAACAGCGCGACGGAGACAGCGTGGGACATGGCGAGCATCCTGTTATGAGTTGAATACGTCGGACCGGCCGGGCATGCGGCGGGCCTGCGCGATGCGCGAACGGGTTGCGCGCCAACCGGCACGCACGCGGCATCGAGCGACGTTCGACAGGCGCAGCCTCGCGCGGTTCAGGCCCGTGGCGGGATTTCACAATATTTTGCAAGTGCCGAGTGACGACCCGGCATGCCGCGCATGAAAAAGGCCGCACGCCCGCCGAAGCGGCCGTGCGGCCCGTGATGCCGCCCGAACGCGCGCTCAGCCGAGCAGCGGACGCAGCTCGTTGACGACCTTGAGCTTCGTCTCCGGCGCGCGGCCCTTGCGTGCGCGCTTGCCGACGTGCGGCGCCAGCCCCGCATACGACAGCGTCTCGTCCTGCGCCTTGCCGCCGCGGCCGGTACCGATCAGCACGACGCCGGCCGGATCGATCGCGAGCGCCTGAACGAGCGTTTCCTTGTCGTCGAGCGCCATCAGGATCACGCCGCGACCGCCGCCGGACAGCGTCTTCATCTCGTCCATCCCGAACACCAGCAGGCGGCCGCCGCTCGACAGGCACGCGACCTGCGTCGCGTTCGGCAGCACCGGCATCGGCGCGAGCGGCACCGCGCCCGCATCGATGGTCATGAACGACTTGCCGGCCTTCACGCGGCTCACCATGTCGCCGACCTTCGCGAGGAAGCCGAAGCCGTTGCTCGACGCGAGCAGCAGTTGCTGGTCAGCCGGCGCCGCGTAGTAGTGCATCAGGTGCGAGCCCGATTCGAGCTCGATCAGCGACGTGACCGGCACGCCGTCACCGCGCCCGCCCGGCAGCACCGACACGTCGACCGAATACACGCGGCCGCTGCTGCCCCACGCGATCAGGCGGTCCGGCGTGCGGCACTGGAACGCCGCGTACAGATGGTCGCCGGCCTTGAACGTGAAGCCGGCCGGGTCGAGCCCGTGGCCCTTCAGCGCCCGCACCCAGCCCTTCTGCGACACGACCACCGTCACCGGTTCGTCGACCACCTTCGCCTCGAACGTCGCGCGCTTTTCCTGCTGGATCAGCGTGCGGCGATCGTCGCCGTACTGCTTCGCGTCGGCCTCGATCTCCTTGATCATCAGCCGCTTCATCGCGCTTTCGTTCGCGAGCAGTTCCTCGAGCTTCGCCTTCTCGTCGCGCAGCGCTTCGAGTTCCTTCTCGATCTTGATCTTCTCGAGCCGCGCGAGCTGGCGCAGCCGGATCTCGAGAATGTCTTCCGCCTGCCGTTCGCTGAGGCCGAACGCGCTCATCAGCGCGGCCTTCGGCTCGTCCGACTCGCGGATGATGCGGATCACCTCGTCGATGTTCAGGAAGACGATCATCCGCCCTTCGAGGATGTGGATGCGATCGTCGACCTTCGCGAGACGATGGCGGCAACGGCGCGTCATCGTCAGCTGGCGGAACTTCACCCATTCGTCGAGGATCGTCAGCAGCCCCTTCTGGCCCGGCCGGCCATCGGCGCCGATCATCACGAGGTTCAGCGTCGCGTTCGATTCGAGGCTCGTGTGCGCGAGCAGCGTGTTCACGAATTCCGTCTGGTCGATCGTGCGCGACTTCGGCTCGAACACGAGCCGCACCGCCGCTTCCTTGCCCGACTCGTCGCGCACCGCTTCGAGCAGGTCGAGCATCGCCTTCTTCGTGTTGAGCTGCTCGGGCGTGAGCGTCTTCTTGCCGAGCTTGAGCTTCGGGTTCGTCAGCTCCTCGATTTCCTCGAGCACCTTCTGGCCCGACGTGTTCGGCGGCAGCTCGGTGACGACCAGTTGCCACTGGCCGCGCGCGAGATCCTCGATCTTCCAGCGCGCGCGCACCTTCAGGCTGCCGCGGCCGGTTTCATAGGCCGTCGCGATTTCGGCGTCGCTCGAGATGATCTGGCCGCCGCCCGGGAAATCCGGGCCGGGGATCAGGTTCATCAGCTCCGCGTGCGAGAGCTTCGGATTGCGGATCAACGCGACCGCCGCCGCCGCGACCTCGCGCAGGTTGTGCGACGGGATTTCGGTGGCGAGACCGACCGCGATGCCCGACGCGCCGTTCAGCAGTACGAACGGCATGCGGCTCGGCAGTGTCTTCGGCTCCTCGAACGAGCCGTCGTAATTCGGCATGAAGTCGACCGTGCCCTGGTCGATCTCGTCGAGCAGCAGCTTCGAGATCGGCGTGAGCCGCGCTTCGGTGTACCGCATCGCCGCCGCGCCGTCGCCGTCGCGCGAGCCGAAGTTGCCCTGCCCGTCGATCAGCGGGTAGCGCAGCGAGAAATCCTGCGCGAGTCGCACGAGTGCGTCGTACGCCGACTGGTCGCCGTGCGGATGGTATTTACCGAGCACGTCGCCGACGACGCGCGCCGACTTCACCGGCTTCGCGTCCGGGCCGAGGCCCATTTCGTTCATCGCGAACAGGATCCGGCGCTGCACCGGCTTCTGGCCGTCGCACACGTCGGGCAGCGCGCGGCTCTTCACGACGCTGACCGCATAGCTGAGATACGCCTGCTCCGCGTAGTTGCCGAGCGTCAGCGCATCGCTCTCTGGCGCGTCGGAGCCGGCAAAGAGATCGGAGGTGTTGTCGTCCATCTGAATTCCGTATTCGTAAGTGGCGTGAGGCCGGGCCGGGCGTCATGCCCGGCCGCGCGGATTCCCGGCTTAAATGTCCGCTTCGACGTCGTTGCCCTTTTCCTCGAGCCAGCCGCGTCGCGCGGCTGCCTCGCCCTTGCCCATCAGCATCGTCATGCGCGCGACGGTCGACTCGTAATCGAGTTCGCCGAGCTTCACCGGCATCAGGCGGCGCGTGTCGGGGTTCATCGTCGTATCCCACAGCTGCTCGGCGCTCATTTCGCCGAGACCCTTGAAGCGGCTGATGCTCCATTGCGTCTCGCGCACGCCGTCCTTGCGCAGCTTGTCGAGAATCGCTTCCAGTTCGCCCTCGTCGAGCGCATAGAGCTTCTGCGCCGCCTTCTTGCCGCGTGCCGGCGCATCGACGCGGAACAGCGGCGGCCGCGCGACGCACACGTGGCCGCGCTCGATCAGTTGCGGGAAATGCTTGAAGAACAGCGTGAGCAGCAGCACCTGGATGTGCGAGCCGTCGACGTCCGCGTCCGACAGGATGCAGATCTTGCCGTAGCGCAGGTTCGACAGGTCGACGCTGTCGTCGGGGCTGTGCGGATCGACGCCGATCGCCACCGAGATGTCGTGCACCTCGTTGTTCGCGAACAGGCGGTCGCGCTCGGTTTCCCAGGTGTTCAGCACCTTGCCGCGTAGCGGCAGGATCGCCTGGTATTCCTTGTCGCGGCCCATCTTCGCGGAACCGCCCGCCGAGTCGCCCTCGACGAGGAACAGTTCGTTGCGCGTAATGTCCTCGGTCTCGCAGTCGGTCAGCTTGCCGGGCAGCACCGCGACGCCCGAGCTCTTGCGCTTCTCGACCTTCTGGCCCGCGCGTGTGCGCGCCTGCGCCTGCTTGATCACGAGTTCGGCGAGCTTCCTGCCGTGCTCGACGTGCTGGTTCAGCCACAGCTCGAGCGCCGGACGCGAGAACGACGACACGAGCTTCACCGCGTCGCGGCTGTTCAGGCGTTCCTTGATCTGCCCCTGGAACTGCGGATCGAGCACCTTCGCGGACAGCACGAACGACACGCGCGCGAAGACGTCTTCCGCGAGCAGCTTCACGCCCTTCGGCTGCAGGTTGTGCAGTTCGACGAAGCTTTTCACCGCCTGGTAGAGACCGTCGCGCAGGCCGGATTCGTGCGTGCCGCCGGCCGGCGTCGGGATCAGGTTCACGTACGACTCGCGCACGAGCGAACCTTCCTCGCTCCACGCGACGACCCACGACGCGCCCTCGCCTTCGGCGAAGGTGTCGTCGCCCGAACGCGAATCGGCGAAACGCTCGCCCTCGAACAGCGGAATCAGCAGCTCGCTGCCGTTCATTTCGTCGAGCAGGTAGCCGCGCAGGCCGTCTTCATATTTCCACGTCTGGCGCTCGCCGCTCTTTTCGTTGACGAGCACGACCTCGACGCCCGGCAGCAGCACGGCCTTCGAGCGCAGCAGGCGCTGCAGCTCGCCGAGCGGCAGGTTCGGCGAATCGAAATACTTCGGGTTCGGCCATACCTGCACGCGCGTGCCGGATTTCTTTTCGCCGCGGCCCGCGCCCTGCGTCGCGAGCGGCTTCACCACGTCGCCTTCGGCGAAGCCGAGTTCCGCGATCTTGCCGTCGCGCCAGACCGTCACGTCGAGGCGTGTCGCGAGCGCGTTCGTCACCGACACGCCGACGCCGTGCAGGCCGCCGGAGAACGTGTAGGCGCCGCCCGCGGCCTTGTCGAACTTGCCGCCCGCGTGCAGGCGCGTGAATACGATCTCGACGACCGGCACGCCTTCTTCGGGGTGCATGCCGAACGGGATGCCGCGGCCGTCGTCCTCGACCGAGACCGACTGATCGGCATGCAGCGTGACCGTGATCTGCTTGCCGTAGCCGCCGAGCGCCTCGTCGGACGCGTTGTCGATGACTTCCTGGATGATGTGCAGCGGATTCTCGGTACGGGTGTACATGCCGGGCCGCTGCTTGACCGGCTCGAGACCCTTGAGCACCTTGATCGATGCTTCGCTATAGGCCGCGCTGGGTTTCTTCGTTGACATAGGCGCTGAATTTCGTCATTCATCGGGACGTTGTCCACACCTCGTGTGGATAACGTCGTGGACAAAACGTTGAGTTCCGTAAAAAAGCGAATCGAAACAACGGTGTGCTTGGACTGCTCCGAAAGCGGGCGCGCGGCGCACGCCGCGAGCGCCCGAAACGGGCCGTATTCTACTGGTTCCGCGCGGCGCGCCATCGGACGAAAAGCGCGGCGGTGCAGCACGGCGGCGCACGCGCGCGCGACGGGCCGCCCCGCCCCGCGTCACGGCTTGCGCTTCGCCTCGAGCGTTTCCCACCGCTCGAGCGCCGCGAGCAATTCGTCGTCGATCGCCGCGAACCGCTCGGTCAGGCGCGTGCCTTCCTGCGGATCCTTCGCGAAGATCGAACCGTCTTCGAGCTGTGCGCCGATCGTCTTCTGTTCTTCCTCGAGCATCGCGATCCGGTCGGGCAGCGAATCGAGCTCGCGCTGCTCGTTGAACGACAGCTTCACCGTGCGCTGCGCGTTGCGGCCCGCAGCGCTTTTTGCCGGCTCGTCCTTGACGGGCGCCGCTTCCTTCACCGCGCGCTTCGCCGCTTCCTGCTGCGCGAGCTGATCCGCGCGCGCGCTCTGGATCTGCCAGTCGGTGAAGCCGCCGACATATTCGCGCCACTTGCCGTCGCCCTCGGACGCGATCACCGACGTCACGACGTTGTCGAGGAACGCACGATCGTGGCTGACGAGCAGCACCGTGCCGTCGTAGTCGGCCAGCAGCTCCTCCAGCAGTTCGAGCGTCGGGATGTCGAGGTCGTTGGTCGGTTCGTCGAGCACCAGCACGTTGGCCGGACGCGCGAACAGGCGCGCGAGCAGCAGCCGGTTGCGCTCGCCGCCCGACAGCGACTTCACCGGCGAACGCGCGCGCTCCGGCGCGAACAGGAAATCGCCGAGATAGCTCATCACGTGCTTGCGCACGCCGCCGATCTCGACCCATTCGCTGCCGGGGCTGATGGTATCCGCGAGGCTCTTTTCCTGGTCGAGCTGCGCGCGCATCTGGTCGAAATACGCGACCTGCAGGTTCGTGCCGGTGCGCACCGTGCCTTCGTCGGGCTTCAGTTCGCCGAGAATCAGCTTCAGCAGCGTCGTCTTGCCGGCGCCGTTCGGGCCGATGAAGCCGATCTTGTCGCCGCGCATCACCGTCGTCGAGAAGCGATCGACGACCGTGCGGCCGCCGTAGCGCTTCGTCACGTCGGTCAGCTCCGCGACGATCTTGCCGGACTTCTCGCCCTGCGCGACGTCGAGCTTCACGTTGCCCTGCGAATTGCGGCGCTCCGCGCGCTCGTTTCGCATCTGCACGAGCCGCGCGATGCGGCCGACGCTGCGCGTGCGGCGCGCTTCGACGCCCTTGCGGATCCACACTTCCTCCTGCGCGAGCAGCTTGTCGAACTTCTCGTTTTCCACGCGCTCGACTTCGAGCTGCTGCGCCTTGCGCGTCTGGTAGGCGGAGAAATTGCCCGGGTACGACAGCAGCCGGCCGCGGTCGAGATCGACGATGCGCGTCGCGACGCGGTCGAGGAACGCGCGATCGTGCGTGATGAACAGCAGGCCCGCGCGCTGCGCGACGAGCAGCTCTTCCAGCCAGCGGATGCCGTCGAAGTCGAGGTGGTTGGTCGGTTCGTCGAGCAGCAGCACGTCGGGCTGCAACACCAGCGCGCGCGCCAGCGCGACCCGCTTCTGCATCCCGCCCGACAGCGCGTCGACGCGCGCGTCGACGTCCGCCAGGCCGATCTGCGCGAGCGTCATCGACACGCGCGTGCGCCAGTTCCATGCGTCGTGCGCGTCGAGCGACGACTGCAGCGCGTTCATCCGCGCGAGCAATGCATCGTGTTCAGCGCCTTCGGGCGTATCCGCGAGGCGGTGCGCGATCGAATCGTATTCTTCGAGCACTTCGCGCGTGTGCGCGAGCCCCGACGCGACCGCATCGAACACCGTCGCGCCCGGCTCGAATTCGGGCTCCTGCGGCACATAGACGGTCACGAGCTCCTGCTGGCGCGTGACCAGCCCGTCGTCGGGCTTCGCGAGCCCGGCGACGATCTTCAGCAGCGACGACTTGCCCGCGCCGTTGCGGCCGATCAGGCCGACGCGCTCGCCGGCTTCCAGCGAGAAATCCGCGTGATCGAGCAACGCGACGTGACCGAACGCGAGCTGCGCGCCGGTAATGGAATAGAGCGACATGGGGAGACGGCGAAGAGAGAAATCGGAAGCGCCCATTGTACCGGTCGCGGGCGCCGGCACCGGTATGGCCGGACGGATGATGCCGCAAGGCCGGCCCGTGCGGGCCGGTTGCCGGGCGGCGGGCGTGGGCGGCGGGTGCGGAACGGCTGGTTGCGGAGGGCCCGTGCGGCCCCTCGCGCGGACCGCCGGGCCACCCGCACGGGTTCGCCGCTTACTGGGCGTTGACGACGATGGTCTGGCTCATTTCGGGGCCGTACGAGCGGTGCGCGCCGTCGCCGAACTGCAGTGTCAGCGTGTGCTGGCCGGGCGGCAGCCTGATCTCGGTTTCGGTCTGCGCCTTGCCGAAGTGCAGCGAACGCTCGCCAGCCGGAATCACGTCGCCCTTCGGAATCGGCCGGCCGTCGATCAGCAGGTGATGATGGCCGGTATCCGGCGTCATGTCGCCGGCCTGCCGGAGCTGCATGTCGCCTTCGAGACCGAACTTCACGTGTACGGGGGTCCGCACTGTCGCGCCTTCCGCCGGCTCGACGAAATATACGCGCGCCTCGGCCCGCGCGACCGTCGACACGGCCATCGCCGCCACGCATACCGCACTCGCGATCCACTTTTTGTTCAGCATCGCATTCTCCTGATGGTTGGACAGCCCGGGAAGCATACACCGCACGTACGGCATGTGTGTTCCGGTTGCGTTGTTCGCGATGCGTACGTTTAAAACGACGTTGCGGAGCCGTTCGGCGAAATTCCGGTACCATTGCGCCTTTCGTCCGCCGGCCAGGCTGCGGACGGCATTACCCTGATTTCAATATCGTGAGCGCCACATGAGCGAAGTGACCGAATACCAGAGCTGGGTCTGCCTGATTTGCGGGTGGGTCTACAACGAAGCGGAGGGGCTGCCCGACGAAGGCATCGCACCCGGCACCCGCTTCGCCGACATTCCCGCCGACTGGCGCTGCCCGCTGTGCGACGTGGGCAAGGAAGATTTTGTCGTCGTCGATTTCTGATCGCGCAATGCATTCGCGCGGGCACGCGTTCCGTGTGCCGGTGCGAACGCACGTTTGCTATACTCTGCGCGCTGTCCACACTGCCGTCCGGTTCGCGCTGCGCGCGACACGCCGGAATCGCAGGCTCTCCCCGTAGTTCAATGGATAGAACAAGCGCCTCCTAAGCGCTAGATACAGGTTCGATTCCTGTCGGGGGGACCAGATATCCTTCAGGGCTTTGCAGCGTTTCACAAGAGAACCCTGCCAGGCTTGGCTTTGCGGGTTTTTGTTGCACCCTTCCGCAATCGACTGCCAGCAGAAACAACCCCTTGCCTAGGGGTGTTCTGGGGGTTGCGACAATCCCGCCGCAGCAACAACCCCAACCTCGGCTGACGATGCGGTCTCGCGAGGCGTGACTGCCTGCGCACGCCCGGACACCAACGCCGTCGCCAGCACGAACACAGCGAACGCCAGCAGGGCTTGCAACATCACCAGGCGTTTCATCACCTCGCCTACCCGGATGATTCCGCGCATTGCGTCCGTCCTTGTTCCGTCGTTTACCAGGAATAGCCCTGCTGCCGGTATTGCTCGTCGTAGCGCCGTCCCCACCACGGCAGGTACGCATTGCTTTCGCCCCGCGCCCGGAACCAGTCTGCGCCTGCGTCGATCGGCACCACCTGCTGCGGCGGCTTCACCACCACCGCCACCGGATGCTCGGCATCCGTCGTGCCCGCCACCAGTACATGCTCGCCCAGATGGTTCGCGCGGCCGATTGCCAGCACCACGTCGGTCAGCGCTGTACCCGCGCCCATCTCGCCGAGCAGCCCCGGCGTGTTGAAGGTCTGCTTCTGGAAGTCGAATTCCGGCAGCGTCTCGGTCAGCGTACGGCCCAGTGTGCCGATCCGCGACGACGAGGTATCGTTGCCCTTGCCTGCGTCGTGGATCACGTAGTTGAGGTCCGTCACCGGTACGTTCGCGTTCTGCGCAGCAGCGGCAATCGTGGCCTTCCATGCCTCGACGGCGCGCGTCGTTCCGGCCTTCGCCTCGAAGTCGTGCACGTTGCCCGTCGCAGCCTTGCCGATCCAGGCGAGCGGGGCGCGCTCGGTTTTCATGTCCGGGCCGGCAAGGATCAGCAGTGCCAGGTTCTCGTTAAGCTGGCTATCCACCGGCGGGAAGCTCGGCGCATCCCAGTTCATCACCCACACGCTCTTCTGCGGGTTCGCCTGCAGGTAGTCGAGCGCCGCGTTCAGCGAGGTAAAGCCCGCGTTGGGGCCGCCGGGCGTCACACGCACATCGGGCGGGGTGTCCTTGCTCCAGAGATTCGGGGACCAGACGTTGCCAATATTGAACTCGCTGACAATCTCGCGGCGCACATATTCCCGGGCTTCGTCGGGATCGAGGCGGCCAGCGGGAATCGCGTATTCGAGGTGGATGCCAGCCAGTTCACGCCACTGTCTTTTGTCCTCCGGTGCGACCGTGTAGAAGTATTTTTTATTCATCACATACCGTTCGCCGAAGATCTTGAAAATCGTTTCGATGTACTTGTGATGGTAGCCCTTGAAGGTTTCCGATCCGCGGCCACCGCTAACCAACCCGATCGACTGGAGCGTCGCGAAGCGCTTGGGGTTAGTGCGCACCATGTCATCGTTACGGTTCGGCTTGACAAGCCCCATCGTCCAGAGGATCTGCCACTCGGTCGGATAATCGCGCCGCTGCAGCGGGTTCAGCCATTCGAGCCCTACCACCTGCACTACGAATGGCTTGCCCGTGGCTGTGGCTGCTGCCGTCGATGCGTTCTCGCGAGGCGTGGCTGCCTGCGCCCGCCCGGACACCAACGCCGTCGCCAGCACGAACACAGCGAACGCCAGCAGGGCCGGCAGCATCACCAGTCGTTTCATTACCTCTCCCATTGTCCACCCGTCGGGCAGCGCCCGGCTTCCGTTTGCTGTCAGCATCCACATCACTTCTGCGCCCAAAATCGCCGACCTTCCAGTTCGTCGCGAACACGCGCTGCGTAAAGATGCCCTGTTCAAAGTGCCGGGATGCCGCCGGGCATCAACCGGCCACGCACCAGCACCGAGCCGTTCTGCGCCGACAGCATCACGAGCTGCGCAAAGCTGTGTGCGGGGGCATAGCGCACGAACACGCTTTCGAGCACGCGCGCGAATGTGTCGATCGACAGGCCTGCCAGCGCCTGTTCGTCGACGGTCAGCTTCACCCTCAGCCCCCGCACCAGCCGCGGCGCGGGAACCGTCATCCACTCCAGCACTTCGTCGCGGCACAGCCCCACGATGCCGTCGATCTGCCGCAGCGCCTGCTGCCGGCCGTCCGGAACATGCTGCCGGAGCAGATCCTTCAGCGCGGGCAGGCCGCTCTGATCCAGACTGAACGGCCCGGCGGACATCATCGACAGCAGCGCCCAGTGCCGGCCCCTCTCCCTGGGTCCGGACGTACTGGCCGTCGGCCGCACCAGCATCGCGATCCGCCCTACCAGCGCCTTGTCGCCATAGACCAGATCTCCCTCCGCTGCGCCGTGCACAAGCGACGCCGGCCGGTTGCCGTTCGTGCATCGCAGGTCGGCATCGATCTGTTCGCCATCGTCCAGCTCGACCGGCAGGCCATCCATACCGACGAAGGACAGCAGCGTGTCCTGCCCGGCCACGAACCGCGACAGCCGCGCGTCGCGCTCCGCGAGCCAGAAGAACGGCACCGGGCCACGTTCATCCCCATACTGCGGTGCGTTGTGATGGGAAAGCGAGTCATACGGCGGGACGGGCGCAACCGTCGTGCCACTGTCCGTCTGTCTCGTCAGGCGCACCGCATCGACCGCATAGACCTGCGCCTGCTCCGGCTTCAGCGTCTGCGGCACAAGCGGATAGACCGGCTGCTTCATTTCCTCGAAGAGCACCGGGGCGGCCGGACAGGGAAACAGGTTGATGACCGGGGTGCACGACAGCAGGAAGTTCGCTGCGGACAGGTCGCTCATGGCGACGGCGGGCGCGGACTCCTGATGCAGGCCGCTGATGGGCACATGCAACGTGAGCCGTCCGCATGGCCCCGCCGCGCGCAGCAGCAGTGCGAGATCGATGTCGAGAAACTCGAACTTCTGCGGGAAGGCGAAGTATTCGAACAGCAGCCGGAACGACGCCTCCAGATCCCGTTGGCTGCCTGTCAGCAGCGCCTCGTCGTCGTGAAAGCCGACGGGCGAGACAGGTACCGCGGGCAGTGCAACCCAACGCCCGTTGCCCTCCGCCTCGACGAACGACACCGACGCGCGCTGCAGCAGCGCGTCGATAAGCGCCGCGACGGTCGACTGTGGCCCGTTGACGAAGACCCGTGCTGTCGCCGGCGCAACACCGCTCAGGTGCATCCCGGCCGTGGCCGTCGCGAACGTCAGCGAGATCACCGCGGTCGTGCCGGACGGCAGCCGCACGCTGGCGGGCGCGGACGAGAATGGGCTGTAGCGTGCGCCTTCTATCCGCAGCGGCGAGAGCGTAACGTCGTATGCCGTCCTGAACGGATATTCACCGGTCCGCGTTTTCACTTCCGTGCCACGGCGGAGCACGGCGGGCTGCGTCAGGCGCTGTGTCGCGCCACTGCCTTCGACGCGAGCGATCGAGCACGACGGGAACGGCCGCAGGTAGTCCGGGTAGGTGATTTCGAGCAGGGATTCCGTGAATTCGGCGTAGTCGTCGTCGAGCTTTGCACCGATACGTGCGTTCTGCAGCGCCGCCTGCTGGATGAGACGCTCGACGTGCGGGTCTTCCGAGTGCTGGCCCGAGATCAACAGGCGCGCCGCCTGCTTCGGATAGCGCCGGGCGAACTCGCTGAGCGAACCGCGCAGCAGCGCCAGTTCGCGCTCATAGTGGGGGAGCAGGTTGTCATCCATGCAGCAGGAACAAGAACGGACGTATCAAATGAATGCGGGCGGTAGAAAACCGCCCGCGGGAAGATCGGGAATACGCCGGCGCGTCAGGTACGCCCGGACGACGACAGGCTCGAAATCAGCGTCGCGCCGCATGACGTCTTGTGACCATCGAACGCGGCCGGCTTGCCTTCGACGATGAAGTCGGAATCGCCCTCTGCGATCACGCAGTTCTGGTGTCCGTCCATCGGACAGACGCACTGGTCGCCGAGCCGCGCGACCGGGCGGTCCATGACCTTGCTCATTGCGCTGCCCGTCGTGACCTTGCCGCCATGACTCGTCGCATCGCCTACCCGGATGATTCCGCGCATTGCGTCCGTCCTTGTTCCGTCGTTTACCAGGAATAGCCCTGCTGCCGGTATTGCTCGTCATAGCGCCGTCCCCACCACGGCAGGTACGCATTGCTTTCGCCCCGCGCCCGGAACCAGTCTGCGCCTGCGTCGATCGGCACCACCTGCTGCGGCGGCTTCACCACCACCGCCACCGGATGCTCGGCATCCGTCGTGCCCGCCACCAGTACATGCTCGCCCAGATGGTTCGCGCGGCCGATTGCCAATACCACGTCGGTCAGCGCTGTACCCGCGCCCATCTCGCCGAGCAGCCCCGGCGTGTTGAAGGTCTGCTTCTGGAAGTCGAATTCCGGCAGCGTCTCGGTCAGCGTGCGGCCCAGTGTGCCAATTCGCGACGACGAGGTATCGTTGCCCTTGCCTGCGTCGTGGATCACGTAGTTGAGGTCCGTCACCGGTACGTTCGCGTTCTGCGCAGCAGCGGCAATCGTGGCCTTCCATGCCTCGACGGCGCGCGTCGTTCCGGCCTTCGCCTCGAAGTCGTGCACGTTGCCCGTCGCAGCCTTGCCGATCCAGGCGAGCGGGGCGCGCTCGGTTTTCATGTCCGGGCCGGCAAGGATCAATAGCACCATGTTTTCATTGAGTTGCCCGTCCTTCGGCGGAAAACTCGGTGCATCCCAGTTCATCACCCACACGCTCTTCTGCGGGTTCGCCTGCAGGTAGTCGAGCGCCGCGTTCAGCGAGGTAAAGCCCGCGTTGGGGCCGCCGGGCGTCACACGCACATCGGGCGGGGTGTCCTTGCTCCAGAGATTCGGGGACCAGACGTTGCCGATATTGAACTCGCTGGCAATTTCATTGCGCAGATAGTCGTGTGCCTTAGCAGGGTCAAGGCGACCAGCCGGGAAGGCAAACTCGACGCGGATACCCGCCAGTTCACGCCACTGCCTTTTGTCCTCCGGTGCGACCGTGTAGAAGTATTTTTTATTCATCACGTACCGTTCGCCGAACAACAGCATAAGCGTATCGACATACTTCTCGTAAAAGCCCTTGAAGGTTTCCGATCCCCGGACGCCGCTAACAAGTGCCCCAATCGATTGGAGCGTCGCAAAGCTCTTCGGATCAGTCCGTACCATATCGTCATTGCGGTTCGGCTTGACGAGCCCCATTGTCCAGAGAATCTGCCACTCCGTCGGATAATCGCGCCGCTGCAGCGGGTTCAGCCATTCGAGCCCCACCACCTGCGCAACGAACGGCTTACCCGTGGTTGTCGCTGCTGCTGCCGTCGATGCGGTCTCGCGAGGCGTGGCTGCCTGCGCACGCCCGGACACCAACGCCGTCGCCAGCACGAACACCACAAACGCCAGCAGGGCCGGCAGCATCACCAGTCGTTTCATTACCTCTCCCATTGTCCAGCCGTCGGGCATCGCCCGGCTTCCGTTTACTGTCAGCATCCACATCACCAGGGCGGCCGCAATCATCGCGCCTACCGCCAGTCCCGCCCGACGCGGCCACGTTTCAAGCAGCGTGCTCATACTAGTGCCCTCGCCGCCAGATAAAGTGAACCCTCACGGTGATCCTCGATGCCATCGGGAATTTTGGCTTCGTCAACACGGTGCGCCCATTCGTAAAGCGACGCTTCGCCTGTCATCCCCTTATCATTCGGCACGTCTTTCATCGTCCCATCCGTGAAATACCTGGTGTATTTCCAGGCTGGATTGTCTTTATCCACGCCCTTCCACATCCGCCAGTCCGCCTCGATGCGTAGCGCCTTCCAGTCGTCCGCCGACAGATGACACACCCCGATCGCCACGTCATAGGCCAGCGCCTTCTGCGCGTGATCCGGGTTGGTCATCGTGGTCGAGTGATTCGTCGGGTTGTTGCGCTGGCCATCGATCAGGATCTTGGATATCCTGCTCTTATGCCAGGCGCTGTAGTCAGCGGATGCATCCGCAGGATTGTCCTCCCCTACCACCTTGCCATCGGCATTCACCCAGTCGGCCGGCGCAGAACTCAAAATCTGCACTTCGCGGCGCGCCTCCTGGCGCAGGACCGCATGATCCTCATACCGCTGCGCCGCCTCGCTCTGCTCCGTGCCCTGTGCGTCCGTGGCCGCTGCGTCTTCCCCGTTGCCCAGTTTCGAAGTATCTACCTTGTACGAATCGTACGGATCGTTCTCACTCCTGTCGGCCGCGCTCTTGCCTGCATTGCGTGCCGCCGACGGCGGGTCATAGCTCTCGTTGAATTGACTTGTAACCTTTGTGCCATCGAGGCCTTCCAGTTCGATCGCCTTCATCGGACGGCCGTACTTGATCGTCTGCGGCGCGAACGGTTCGTCGAGCCGCGGCGCCTCCAGCGGCACTTCCCATGTCTTGTTGGGCCCGATCCTCGGTGGCGGCTCGTTCACCCGCATATCCAACAGCAAGAGTCCAACCTTGAGGAAGGGTGCCGCGA
This sequence comes from Burkholderia cepacia, assembly GCF_001718835.1. Taxonomy (NCBI): domain Bacteria; kingdom Pseudomonadati; phylum Pseudomonadota; class Betaproteobacteria; order Burkholderiales; family Burkholderiaceae; genus Burkholderia; species Burkholderia cepacia. The sequence continues at coordinate 2,847,707 of NZ_CP013443.1, forward strand.
CGGCCGCGCCGAACACTCCCGGCAAAGAATGGTCTCCACGCAACTCTCTCACCAGCCCGTATTCCGCTTTCGACGACGCCGGGTAGAAGAAGTCCTTGTCATTCTTCCTTACCGACGCCCGCCAGTCGTGATCCCAGTAGTTGTACATCTTGAGAGACTCTTCGCCGACCACCCAGTTTGTCGCGAACACGCGCTGCGTAAAGATGCCCTGTCCCTTGGCCGCATCGATTTCTTTAGCACTCATCCCGCGCCAGCCAATCCCCTGCACCGGAGTCGCCGAAATCACCTGATCGTGCGGACAGCAGTACAGCGTCACACGCCCGTAGGTCTTGTAATTGTGTTCACCGATTTTCAGCCCGTGGTCTTTGCGGTCGCTCTCGGCCTTGTACGGCTTGCCGCCCTTCGTCGGCGAAGGCTGGTCATTTTCCATCTCCCGATTGATCGCGTCCGGAGCCAGCTCGTTATCCGCCTGCCTGCCGATGATCTGGAAAAAGTTCGCCAGGGTTTGGATGCGCGAGTTGTACGTCTGCCGGCCATGCTCGCCCTTCGGGTCCTTGTTCTTGCGCTGCGACCAGTTGTCAAGCGCGTTCGTTGCAACGACGCTGTACGGCGCACTGGCCAGCACGTAGGTATCCGCCACGCACTTACCCGTCTTGCCGTGGGGGTCCTTCACGGATGTCATCTTGCTGCCGAAGAACGCCGCGGTCATGCCGACCATGTTCCCCTGGCTATGACAGACGACGGTAATCGGCACATCGGCCTGCTTCTCCCGGATCGAGCGGATCAGGTTGGCCAGCCGCAGTGCGGCCAGGACCATGTATGCGCGCGGCGGCGTCGCATAGACGAGGCGATCCGTTGAGTTCATCCCCTGGACGGTCAGGAAGCCAAATACCCGGTCGTCGAGCCCCTTTGCCCATAGGTCGGCAAGGGAGCTGCAGCCGTTCGCAAACGGGCCGCCACCCCAGTAGTTCTGCTCGTTCAGGAAGACGTTGGCGCCGTAAAGCTTCAACTCGTCCTTGCTCGCCTTGTAGCCCCAGCGAAAGTGGATGACGGGCGAGAACGATGGATCATCCTTCACGTAGGTGTCGGGAAGGAGCTTGGGATTGAGATACCCGTCCGGCGTCAGGCTTTCCGTATATTGCACGGGCGACATCTGCCCGCCCTCGACGCCCTTGTACGTCATCTGGTCGTCGAGCCGCCCGAGCCGCCGGTTCAGGCCACGGCACAGGCCTTCCTCGGCAGCCGTAAACCACTCGCCTTCCGAGTTCACGCCGTGGACAAAGATGACGACGCCCGGCAACGGCATCTGTTTGGGGCAAACATAGTCGCTGTTGCTGAAAAGCTTGATGCCCTGCCCGCTGCCGACCTGGATGCGTGGCGACGATCCCGCACCGCCGGCCGCATCGGTCGCGGCGCCTGCCTGCGGCGCCGATGGATCAAGAGAGGAATCGGTCATGTTCCCTGAGTCTTCCCGTATTCAGTTCAACTGGTCTTCTTGAAAAAGTTCACGACGAACGACTCGAACTGGTTGCCGCTGAGCGGCGTCAGCTTGCCGTTGCTGTCGGTGACACCCTTGACGACCTGGCCCGAGGCGGTCCGGACTTCGCCCTCGAAGCCACTGACCGGCTTCCCGTCGGACGCCCTCACCAGTTGGGGCACGCGGCCGAGCGGCGCATTGTCAAAGGTCGGCAGGTCCGCACTCATGCTCGCGGCGCCGCCCCACTGGTGGCCCGCTGCCTTGACGACGAAGTTGCCGGGACAGCCCAGTTCGATATCCCCACCGTGCAGCTTCAGGTACGCACCGCCCGAGGTGACGAACACCACCTGGTCGCTCGCCGTGCCCGCGAGCTTGCCGCCCGCGGCCGTGAGCAGGATGTTCTTCGCCGAGTCGATCTGCGTGTCGCCCGCCTGGCTCTGCAGCCTGACCTTGCCCTGGTTGGCGATGGCGGAAAAATCCTCGGACTGCGCGAATACCGAAACACCGTGCCCCGCATGAAGGTTGATCCGTTGGCCGCCCGTCACCTGGACATGCTGCTGCGCCACCTGATCGATGTTCCCGCCCGCGTAGGTCACGTGCGTCTTCGGCGTGACGTTCACGGAGCCCGACTGCGCACCGAAGGCCATCAATGCCTGCGAACTGCCCGCGCCTGATGTGCCCTCGCTCCCGGAGCCGCCACCCGCCTGCCAACCCTTGAATGCAGTCGCCACCGCGTCCTGCCCGGCCGTGTCGGCCGCCTGCCCGCCGTGCTGGCCTGCGTAGTCGCCGAGCGACTTGAACAGTTCCGTGCACTCGCCCAGCAGTCTCACCAGTTCATCGCGGTCAAGCTGATTGCCGCTCGCCTGCGAGCGCGCATAGGTCGTCAGCAAGATGCCCTGCGCGGCCCGCAGGGCGGCCGCCGCGTCCGTGCGCAGTTCCGCACCCTCACCACGGGCGGTTCCCTGGCCGTTCTCGCGTGGGTGCGTCAGGTACCCCAGATTCAATTGGGTAAAGCCATGCTCACTGGACAATTGAGCACTGATCTGCGAGGGCGTATCGTCAAGACGCAGTTGATTGTGCCGCTGGCCTTTTATTTCCTGCGAACGCATCCCCGACAGGTAGCGGTTACCCGGCAGGTCCCCTGTCCGGCTGAACATCGCCGCCGGCATGTTGCTGCCGTTGCTGAAGACGCCCGCCACATACATCCGGTCAGGATCGCCATTGGCAAAATCAAGCTGCACTTCCATGCCCTTGCGCAGGACGGTCTGGCCGCCGAACGTGTCGCCCGCCCAGCCGCCGAGCACGCGCACCGAGGCGCTGTCGCGCGGCGTGCCGCTCGTGCCGGCGCCGTCCGCGTGGTCTGCCGCATCGAGCCCCTGGATCTGCACGTAGATGTCGCCGCGTTCCGTGCAGTACACCTCCTCGCCATCCGGCACCGTCACCACGCCCGTGATCGGATGCACACGCGGCAGGTGGACGCGCGGGTCGTACTGCGGCGTGAGCGGCGTGCTGCGCGGCACGCCGCTGAAGGTGTTCTCGTAGCGGCTCGGCGCGGTGCCGTCGAATGCGGCCGGACGCACGGGCGTGTCGACCGACACCGGCGGCTCGCCGAACGCCCAGCGGTTCGCATCGAAGAGCGCCTGCGCGCGTTCGTTCAGGTCCTTCGGCAGATTGTTCTCGCCGCGGTGATGCAGCGACGTGATCATGATGCGGCGCTGCGCCTCCGGCAGCCGGTCCAGCTCCGGATGACCCGTCACCGCGACCCAGCAGCACACCCCGAGGTCGCGCACGCCGCTTGCGCCGTTCGCCCGCACCGACGCCGCGCTGTGCGCGGCCACGATACCCCGCCCCTTGCGGTCATAGTCGGCCCACGACTCGGCCATGTGCGGCGGATCGAGCCGCACATCCGACAGCAGCTGCGCAAGGTCATTGCCGGCCGCCCCCTGGTCCACGCGCGTGCTGCCCTGGATCTGGTCCATCCGCGCCTGTTCGGCATTCCAACTGGCCCGCCGGATCGAGCCCGGCACCAGTTGCCGGCCCATGCACAGCAGCGTGAGCGCATCGCGGGCGCCCGTCGTGGCATCGGGTCGGTAGGCTACGGTGCCCGCCTTCGCGCGTTCGAGCTTCATCGTGTTGTCGAACAGCACCAGCGAGTGAAACGGCTTCCGGCTGTTGTCCGCACCGGCCTGACCGCTGCGCACGAACCACGAGATCCCGTCGCGGCGGCACAGGCGGCGGATGAAATCCGCGTCCGACTCCTCGATCTGCAGCGTCTGCTCGCGCACCGGGTACTGCGACCGGTCGAGCAGGGACACGTCGAGATCAAACGTGCCCGCCAGCGTTGAACTCCGGCTGCACCATTCCTGCACGAGTGACTGGACGATGTCCACCACGCTCAGGTTGCGGAAGATGCGGAAATTCATGCGCCGCTCGAGCACCGACAGGCCATCGCGCATGACCAGCCTGTAGGACGCGAGCCCCCCGTCGGATTCGCCCTCGTACGCATCAGTGACGATCCCGCAGACCGGCTGCGCATCGCCACGGTCCGTCATCATCTGAACCATGACGGGCTCGCCGAGGAACGTTTCGAGCGGGATGCCGGCCGTGGTCGAGATGCAGGCAAGCTGCCCCTCGATGCCGCCGCACAGCGACTCCTGGATATCAATGCGCTGGACCAGCAGCAGGCCGTCGAGGTCGTCGCGCCGGCTGCACCAGTAGAGGCGAAAGGGCCGGGCTTCCTGCGACGGCAGGGCGCCGGCAAATACGCGCGGGATGACGGGAGAATTCATGGCATGCCCTGGATCGCGATCACTGATTTTTGTTTGTTGGAAAACGCTTCCCGCTCATTCATGCGAAATGCTCAAACGCATAAATAACTGAAAACGCAATGAATTAAGCTCGCGAAATTATCAAATCGTTAGGCACCCTGTCAAACAAATGACATAGAAGAGTTGCGGTGACGTTAAATAGACAAAGCAGGGAAAATCGGAATCGGAATTTATTGCTTGAAAACCTGTGATTCGGTAATTATTGCGTGATTTTTGAGGCACTCCGGAGACTGGCGCAATCGCGATTTCAGTCACCGCTGCGAGTCTTCCCGCTCCGCTTTATCCGGCGACATTCAAGACGACCCCAGCCACTTATAACTCCTGCAAGCCATGGACAAGACTTGCGGTCTCGCTGGCACGCCCGTGCGCTGGCGTCTTTATCCCTTTGCAGGAGGTTTTTTTATGATCACTTCCCCGTCGAACATCTCGCAGCCTTCACGCCGACGCCGTCCATTTTTTGCGCCGCGTGTATTTCGCGAGCGCGGGCACGAGCCGCAACGTGCCCAGGAAAACCGCGCGTCACGAACCGCTGCCGTAGACATCGGGAAGCCAATCAGGCAGCCTGTCTGTCCAAAGTGACTGGTGCCGAGCGCAAATGAGCAGATCCGACGACGCAGCGAATTCGAAGGTGTCACCAGAGCAGACCACTATGGACGCGGCAGCCAAGGTGCTGCGCGCGGGCATTTGGCTCATCCGGAACGGGTACGGGAAGATGATGCTTCTACCCTACGCCGCCCCTTCGGGCTGCGCATGGCGGTGCGAATTCCACCCTGTCGATCGACCAGGTAAGGCGCTCTACCGGTACTCGACCAGCAGCAAAGCGAAGTACCTCGACAATCACTGCGGCGGCCCTATCCGCTCGGACGTCTCGGCGAAAGCACTGGCGCAAGCGATCATGAAAGGTGTACCCGACGACATCAAAGCGGCGTGCGAGGGAGATGCCTCACCGGAAACGCTCCGCTGGCTCGAGGGACTCGATACGGCACTCGACGCCGGCTTCCTGCCCGAGGCGTTCCGTGAGGACACCGAGGATTACTCACAGTGGGAACTAATCAGCCTGACGCGAGGAAACGGCGAGCCGATTCCGCCTCAACCCGGATATGTCAAACCAGGCGCGCAGCGCAGCGTTGCCGGTCGCGACTGACGCAACGGCGACGGCCTGGGCGGCCTGTTGAAGATTACATCCATTCACCAGCCGGATCTCGCCGAGCAGATCTCGGATAAAAACGAAGGTGGATTTTTGACGGGCGAGGAATTGCTGAACGGACTTGCACGCCAAAAGTTGGAAAAGATGGTCGAACCGGAGCCACAACTCGGTCCAGTATGCGAACGCGTAGCATCACAGCAAACAACGTTGAGTCCGCAACGTTCTCGTCAGGACGATTCGTTTGACGCGGTGCCGGGGTATGAGTACAATTCGCGCCGCGGGGTGGAGCAGTCTGGCAGCTCGTCGGGCTCATAACCCGAAGGTCGTAGGTTCAAATCCTACCCCCGCAACCAACACCGAAGCCCGCCATGCGAACGCAAGCGGGCTTTTTTGTTTTTGTCCGCGGTAACCTGCTGCATGCCCCGTTTCGCGGACATGTAATGACATCGGCCAGAAGCGAGCCCCTGTGCCGGCAACCAAAGTCCTCGTGGAGCCGCGCAGGCATCACCATTCCACGACACCCACGCGGCCCATCACTCCAACGCGTTACTGCACGACCGCGCGCTTCACGTCATCCGACGCCCGCCACACGCGATAGCGCACCTCGAAACCGTCCGGCACATAGACGACGAGCGGCAGGCGGCTGTTGTAGCGCAGCAGCTGGCCATCGCCGCGCACCTGCACGAACCGTTGCTGCGGCGCCTGGCCCGGGCACGCCATCAGCGTCGAGGCCGGCCCCTTCACGTCGGTGAGCTGGTAGTACGTATAACCCCAGCCCTTCACGTCCTCGGCGGTCAGCTCGCCGCCGAACCACTGCTGGTTGCAGTCGGTCTGCAACGTCTTGCCGATCATCAGCTCGACGCGCGCATCGCCTTCGTTCTCGAGCGCGGGCAGCGCGATCACGACGCGCTGCTGGCCGGCCGCCGGCTGCGGAAACATCTTGATCGACTCGGCCGTCACCGCGGCCTCCGGCGCCGGCCCTGCCGCGCATGCGGCGGCGCTCGTCACGCACAAGGCGGCCAGCGCGGCCCGGATCGCGAATTTCATCGAGGTACTCCTGAAAAACAAATGAGCTCCGGATGCTAACACTTTCGCCCGCCGACCTTACTTCGCTGTAATTTTGAGACACAATTGGTGGCAGATGCGCGGCGTTCCGCCTCTTATGATTCGCCCCAAGGGAGAACGCCATGATCAAGCTCATCGCCACCACCGCCGCCGTCGCCACGCTGCTGGCCGGCTGCGTCGTCGCCCCGGACGCCGGATACGGCTACGGACAAACCTATTACTCGGACCCCGGCTACGCGTACGGCCCCGCGTATGCGCCCGTGTACGGCACGGTCAACATCTGGGGCGGCGGTCGAGACTGGGATCGCCACGATTACCGGCGCGACGACCGCGACTGGCGACGCGACCGTGGCTGGGGCGATCGCAACTGGGGTGATCGCGGCAACGGCGGATGGAATCGCGGCAACCGCCCGACCGAAGGCAATCGCGCGAGCGGCGGCGCCCGGGATTGGCGCGGCGGCCAGGGCGACAACGACCGCGGTAACGGCCGCTGGCACTGACGCAATTGCAACCGTTTGTATCCGGTGCTGGCGCCGTGCAGCGGCGCGAATGACCCGGCATGTGCGCCATGACCGCGCAATTGCCACGACACCGGCGCGCCATCAACGAACAAGGCCCTCGCTCGATGCGAGGGCCTTCTGCTTTTCAACGGCACGAAGCCACGCTCACCATCCGCCCGGCTGCACATAGCCGTAACCGCCCGACGCCGGCGCGCCGCCGCACACATACGCGCGCTGGTAGCGGTCGTAGCAATAGCGCGGCTGGCCGCCGTAACCATAGCCGTCATCGTCCTGGTACTGCGCCTGCTGATAACCCGGCGCATAGGCCGGCGGTTGATACGCCGGCGCCTGGTAGTACGTCGGCGGCTGATAGGCCGGTGCCTGGTACACGGGCGCCTGATACGCGACGGGCGGATTCATCGCGGACGTCACGATCGCGCCCAGCACCGCGCCGCCGATCAATGCGCCGATGACGGCGCCGCCGTCGCGGCCATGCGCGGACGCCGGACCCGCCACGGCAAGCGAACCGGCGAGGACACACACTGCGGCAATTTTTTTCATGATGGGCTCCCACGCGAAGTGGTACTGGATGCGATGCATTGTGGCGGCAGGCGGCCGTAATAGATGCAGCAAGTGGTAACGCACGTTTACGCCGGACCGGCGAGCCAAAACGCGCAAGCGCCGTGCTACATTTTCGGGACCAAGGAGACGCCTTCATGCAGCCCGAAACCGCCCACCGTTTCGATACCGAATTCGCCCCGCGCATCGCACGGGCGATCGCCGCCTTCTTCGCCGATCACGTGCTGACCGACGTCGTCCCCTATGGCGGCCACGGGCACCCGTCGCAGGTCCGCGTCCGCAGCACGCCGCACGAGCATGTCAGCGGCTTCGAGCATCCGCTGAATCTCGAACTGACCTGGGACACCGACGAAATCGAGCGGCTGATGGAGCCGGAAGGCGAAGCGCGCTTCGAGCACTACCTGGCTGCCCTCCCGAAAAAGCTGGGCGCATGGGAAGGCGCGCGCGACATCGATCTCCTGTCGCGCACGCAGGCCGACCCGCTCGTGCGGCTCGGCGGCCTCGACTTCGAGGGATGATCGCGCGGGCCCGCCGGCCGGCGTCGACGACGCGTTGCGCGGCCCGGTGATACACTCGGCCGGCTCGCACCCGCAAGGGTCCGCGCCGCCTGCGCCTTCCCGCCGTCGAACCCCACAAGGACGCCCCAGCGCCGCATCCCGGCCCGGGGCCGACACGCTTTAGCCATGAATCCCGATACCGGCCTGCCGCTTCCGCAACGCTACTGGGCGATCGTCTGCGTCGCACTGGGCATCACGCTCGCCGTGCTCGACGGCGCCATCGCGAACGTCGCGCTGCCGACGATCGCACGCGACCTGCACGCGTCCGACGCCGCATCGATCTGGATCGTCAACGCGTACCAGCTCGCGGTCACGATCACGCTGCTGCCGCTCGCCTCGCTCGGCGAGCGCATCGGCTACCGCCGCATCTACATCGCGGGGCTCGCGCTGTTCACCGCGGCGTCGCTCGGCTGCGCGCTCGCCGGTTCGCTGCCGATGCTGGCCGTGATGCGCGTGATCCAGGGTTTCGGCGCGGCCGGCATCATGAGCGTCAACGCGGCGCTCGTGCGGATGATCTACCCGTCGGCGATGCTCGGGCGCGGGCTGTCGATCAACGCGATGGTGGTGGCGCTGTCGTCGGCGATCGGGCCGACGGTCGCGTCCGCGATCCTGTCGTTCGCGTCGTGGCCGTGGCTCTTCGCGGTCAACGTACCGATCGGCATCGCCGCGGTGATCGGCAGCCTGCGCGCGCTGCCGTCCAACCCGCTGCACGATGCGCCGTACGACTTCCCGAGCGCGCTGATGAACGCGTGCGTGTTCGGTCTGCTGATCACAGCGGTCGACGGGCTCGGCCACGGCGAAGGCCACGCGTACGTCGCGGCCGAACTGGCCGTCGCGTTCGTCGTCGGCTACTTCTTCGTGAAGCGCCAGCTGTCGCAGCCCGCGCCGCTGCTGCCGGTCGACCTGATGCGCATCCCGATGTTCGCGCTGTCGATCTATACGTCGATGGCGTCGTTCACGTCGCAGATGCTCGCGTTCGTCGCGCTGCCGTTCTGGCTGCAGCACTCGCTCGGCTTCTCGCAGGTCGAGACGGGCCTCTACATGACGCCGTGGCCGCTCGTGATCGTATTCGCCGCGCCGCTCGCGGGCGTGCTGTCGGATCGCTATTCGGCGGGCATCCTCGGCGGGATCGGGCTCGCCCTGTTCGCGGCCGGGCTGCTGTCGCTCGCGACGATCGGCGCGCACCCGGGCACCGTCGACATCGTGTGGCGGATGGCACTGTGCGGTGCGGGCTTCGGGTTGTTCCAGTCGCCGAACAACCGCGCGATGCTGTCGTCGGCGCCGCACGAGCGCAGCGGGGGCGCGGGTGGCATGCTGAGCACCGCGCGGCTGACCGGGCAGACGCTCGGCGCCGCGCTCGTTGCGCTGATCTTCGGGATCGCGCCCGCGCACGGGCCGACCGTCGCGCTCTATGTCGCCGCGGCATTCGCGGCAGTGGCCGCGTTCGTCAGCATGCTGCGCATCGCGTCGCCGCAGCCGAGCGCATCGGCCTGACCGGGCCGGCGCCCGGCGCGCATCACGTCTCGTCGAGCGCGTCCATCACGAAACGCACGCGCGCCTGCACGCTCTCGCGCGGCAGTTCGATCAGCCGGTAGCCGTACGACGTGTAGCACTCGACCATCGCGTCGTAGGTGCGCACGGCTTCCGCGAAATCCTGCCGGCGCTCGGTGTCCTGCGCATAGATGTCCGGCCAAGGCGGTGCAATGAACACGCGCCGGTGGTAGCGGAAGCGGTTGGCCGCGGCCTCCGCATGCGCGGGCACGGCCAGCCCCGTCAACCGCAGATAGCCGATCACGTCCGGCACGCCGCGATCGAAGAACACGGGCCCGCGCGCATGCCGCGCGAGCTCGTACGAGCGCATCTCCCAGCTCAGCATCAGCTCGGCAAACGCGGCCGGGTCGCGCCACGGCAACGCGGGGCCGTCGATCGCCATCTGGTCGCGAATCACGCCCCGCCCGGCTTCCTGCGAGCGCGCGCAACCGGCGTGCTCGAGCGCATCGAGCAACGTGCTCTTGCCCGAACCCGGGCCACCGGTCACGACGAAGAAGCGCCGGGCGGCCTCGTCTGCCCCGTCGTCCGCGCCGCCGCCCACTCGCGCGCGCTCAGACATGCGCGATCCGCCGGCCCGCGCGCCGCGTGACCGACGCGGCGGCCGCGACACTGCGCAAGTCGGCGACGAAGGTGTCGCGCCAGACCGACAGGTCGTTCCCGCGCAGCCGCGCGAGGTTCTCCTCGTGGCGCGCCTGCCGCTCCGCGAGCGGCATCGACAGCGCGCGCTCGAGCGCCTCGGCCATCTGCGACAGGTCGTACGGATTGACGAGCAGCGCGCCGGTCAGCTCGGCCGCCGCGCCCGCGAACTCCGACAGCACGAGCACGCCCGGGTCGGCCGGATCCTGCGATGCCACGTACTCCTTCGCGACGAGGTTCATCCCGTCGCGCAGCGGCGTCACGTAGCCGACCTGCGACATCCGGAAGAACGCCATCAGCAGGTTGCGCTCGTACTTGCGGTTGAGGTACTGGATCGGCGTCCAGTCGAGCTGCGAGAAGCGGCCGTTGATGCGGCCGGCCTCGCCTTCGAGCGTTTCGCGGATGTGCTGATAGGTCTGCACGTCGGAACGCGTCGGCGGCGCGATCTGCAGGAGCGACACACGCCCCTGCCAGCCCGGCGCATTCGCGAGCATCCGCTCGAACGACTGGAAGCGCTCGACGAGCCCCTTCGAATAATCGAGGCGGTCGACGCTCATCACGAGCTTGCGGCCGTCGAGCGCCTCGCGCAGCATCTTCACCGGCTTGCGTGAGCCGTACTGGACGGCCGCCTGTGCGATCGCGTCGGGATAGACGCCGATCGGATAGGCGGCGACCTTCACGACGCGCCCGTGCGCGTGCAGCATCCCGTCGTCGCTCGCCGCGCCGATGCCGCGCCGTTCGATGTAGTCGGTGAACGCCTGCTTGTCGGCCTCGGTCTGGAAGCCCGCGACGTCGTATGCGCACATGAACTTCACGAGCTCCTCGTGCGGCGGCACGAGACGCAGCATGTCGGGCGACGGGAACGGGATGTGCAGGAAGAAGCCGATCGGGTTTTTCACGCCGAGCTCGCGCAGGCAATGCGCGAACGGCAGCAGATGGTAGTCGTGCACCCAGATCAGGTCGTCGGGGCGCAGCAGCGCGGCGAGCTGCTTCGCCAGCATCGCGTTCACGCGCAGATAGCCCGCGTACTCCTGGCGGTCGAAGCGCGCGAGATCGCCGCGGTAATGGAACACCGGCCACAGCGTCGCGTTCGAGAAGCCGCGGTAGTACTGGTCGTAGTCGCGTCGGGTCAGCCCGACCGTCGCATAGGTCACGTTGCCGTCCCGCTGGATCGCGGGCTCGGCATCCGGCGCACCGACGATCTCGCCGTTCCAGCCGAACCAGACACCGCCCGTTTCCTTCAGCGCGTCCATCACGCCGACGGCAAGGCCGCCCGCGCTCGGGCGCGTGTCCTCGCCGGCGGCGACACGGTTCGATACCACGATCAATCTGCTCATGCGGCTTCCCCCTTCTTGATTCGAATAGCCGGCGCGCAAGGCGCGCGCCGTGACGGGCGCGGCAACCCGAAGGCTGCCGCGCGGCGATTCAGACGTGAGAAATGCGACGAAATGCAACGAAATGCAACGAAATGCGGCAATGGATGCGGCGCAGGAATGCAACGACAAGGACGTCACGCGTCCTGATCGACGCCGAGGTCGCGTTGATAGTCGAGCCCTTCCGGGCGGGCACCGCCCTGGTTGTGATCGCCGTCGGACGGCGTCTCGCCGGGCGCGCCGGCAGGCGGCGCGGATGGCGCATCGGTGCGCGGCCGCGGGCCGCCGGCGCCCGTGTCGGGCGGTTGCTGCGCAGGCCGTCTGGAACGGCGCATGGCTGGGTGTCTCATGGGTTGAACGGCGCACGACCGTCGTCGAAACATTCCATAACAAAACAGTCTAGGCGCGAAGCTTGCACGCCAGAGTAACAATTACCTTCAATTTGTAACGTTTCGACCCCTCGCCCACCATCTGCCAGACAATAGCGCCGCGCGCGTGCGCGAGGCCGGCCGCCGGCGATTTGTCAAAGCTTTGCATTTTTCCTATGACAATTGCGAAACAATGACGCGGCATGAGGGCGCGCACGCGTGGCCGCTCACCCAGACAGGACTTGCACTCAGGGATGAACACTCGTTTCGAATCGCCGCGCCGGGCCATCCCGGCGCGCGTCGTGCTGGCCGCGATCGCCACGGCCGCACTGCTGTCCGGCTGCAACTCGCTGTACAGCGAGGGCGCGACAGCCGGCGCCGGTATCGCGGGTGCCGCGATCGCCTCCAAGGTCACCAACAACGCCGCCGTCGCGACGGGCATCGGCCTCGGCGCCGTCGCCGGCGCGCGTGCGGGCGTCCAGTACACGCAGCGCGTCGCGCACCGTTACACCCAGGAGCAGATCGCGAAGGCGGCCGGCCCGCTCGACGTGGGCGGCGTCGCGCCGTGGTCGACGCACCACTCGTTCCCGATCGAGGACGACGAACAGGGCCGCGTGACGGTCAGCCGGATGATCAGCATCGGCCCGCTCGACTGCAAGGAAATCGTGTTCGCGGTCGATACGCCGGCGAAAGCCGACAAGGCCGCGCAATCGGCGTTCTACGTCGCCACGATCTGCCGCGACGGCCCCGTGTGGAAATGGGCGTCGGCGGAACCGGCGACCGAACGCTGGGGCGCGCTGCAATGAGCGTCGCGATTCGTATCGCGGCGATCGGTGCGCTGTGCGCGGCGGCGGCCACGCTGTCGGGCTGCGGGTCGGTCGGCGCGGCGAGCGGCGCGCTGGCCGGCGCGGCGACGGGCCTCGTCACCGCGAACCCGGCGGTCGGCGTCGGTGTCGGGATCGCCGTGCAGGCCGCGACCGACGAAGCCGTGAACCGCACGATGAAGCAGCTCCATCAGAATCAGCAGGATGCAATCGCGAAGACGGCCGGCAGTCTCGCCGTCGGCGAAGTGAAGCCGTGGAAGGTGAAGAACACGCTGCCGCTCGAAAACGGAGAAGGCGAAGTGCGGGTCACACGCGCGTATTCGTCGGCGCTCGCGCTGTGCAAGGAGTTCGCGTTCTCGGTGAAGGACGGCGACAAGGCCGACTGGTATTTCGCGAATGCGTGCCAGCAAGGCACGCACTGGAAGTGGGCGTCGGCGGAGCCGGCCGTCGACCGCTGGGGCAACCTGCAGTGACGAGCCGTGCCGCGTGACGCGCGGTGCCCGCTGCTGCCGGGCCGGGCGGCCCGGCGCGCCGGTCAGGACTCGACGTCCTCGAGACTGAAGATCTCCGTCTGGTCGTTGTACGAGAAGATCTCGCCGTAACGGCCCCAGTCGATCACCGCGTCGAGCGTTTCCTCGGCGGCTCCGTCGGACAGGAAATCCTCCAGCTCCTGCTCGAAGCGCACGCGCGGCGCGCGATGGCCCGGACGCTCGTTCAGCACCTTCTTGATCCGCGCGGCCAGCGGCACGTGCTTCAGCAGGTGGTCCGCGAACATCAGCTTGCGCTCCTGCGTGCCGAATTCCGCGAACACGCGCCCCGGCGGCGTCAGGAACACGTCCCCTTCCCGCACGTCCGCGAAGCCGAGGTATTGCAGCACTTCGGCGATCGGGAACAGGTCGTCGACCTCGAGGTGCAGCGTACGCGCGATTTCCGGCATGTCCGCGCGGCCGTGGTACGGCGCCATCGCGAGCGTCTCGATCAGGCCGGCCATCAGGTTGGTCGACACCTGCGGCAGCCAGCTGCCGAGCTCCAGCCCCTTCTTCGTCGCTTCGCCGGTCTGGCGTGCGGTCATCTTCGCGTAGATGTCGTCGACGAGCTTGCGGAACGCCGGGTCGAGCCGGTTGCGCGGATGCTTGAACGGCACCTTGATCTCGGCGATCACGCGGCCCGGGTTCGACGACAGCACCAGGATCCGGTCGCACATGAACACCGCTTCCTCGATGTTGTGCGTGACGATCAGCACCGACTTGATCGGCATGCGGCCCTGCGTCCACAGGTCGAGCAGGTCGGTACGCAGCGTCTCCGCGGTCAGCACATCGAGCGCGGAGAACGGCTCGTCCATCAGCAGGATCGTCGGATCGACGACGAGCGCGCGTGCAAAGCCCACACGCTGGCGCATGCCGCCCGACAGCTCGCGCGGGTACGCGTTCTCGAAGCCGTCGAGGCCGATCAGGTCGATCGCGGCGAGCGCACGCTCGCGCCGCTCGCGCGCGCCGACGCCGAGCGCTTCCAGCCCGGCTTCCACGTTCTGCAGCACGGTGAGCCACGGGAACAGCGCGAAGGTCTGGAACACCATCGCGACGCCTTCGGCCGGGCCGCGCAGCGGCTTGCCGAGGTAGGTCACCTCGCCGCCGGTCGGCTCGATCAGCCCGGCGATGATGCGCAGCAGCGTCGACTTGCCCGAGCCGGAGCGGCCGAGCAGGCCGACGATCTCGCCTTCGCGCAGCGACAGGTTCGCGTCGTCGAGCACGAGCAGCTCGCCCTGCGTCTTGTTGAAACCGCGACAGACGTGATCGACGCGCAGGATTTCCTCGCCGAGGCGCGGCGGCTGGTTCGTCTGGACGGGGGCGTTTACAGCATTCGGATTTTGCATCGCGTTTCGCTCTCAATCGGTCTCAGTCGAGCCGCAGCTTCGCTTCGGCGAAGGCATACAGCGGACGCCACAACAGGCGGTTGAACAGGGTAACGAACAGGGACATCACGGCGATGCCCAGGATGATCTTCGGAAAATCGCCGGCGGCGGTGGTCTGCGCGATATAGGCACCGAGGCCGTGCGCCTCGATCCTGGTACTGCCCCACTGCACGGCTTCCGACACGATGCTCGCGTTCCACGCGCCGCCCGATGCGGTGATCGCGCCGGTCACGTAGTACGGGAAGATGCCGGGCAGGATCGCCTGCCGCCACCACTGCCAGCCGCGGATGCGGAAGTTCGTCGCCGCTTCGCGATAGTCGTTCGGGTAGGACGTCGCACCGGCGATCACGTTGAACAGGATATACCACTGCGTGCCGAGCACGATCAGCGGCGACAGCCAGATATCGGCGTTCAGGTGGAAGCGCGCGATCACGATCACGAACGCCGGGAACAGCAGGTTCGCCGGGAACGCCGCGAGGAACTGCGCGAGCGGCTGCATCTTCTCGGCAAGCGCCGGGCGCAGCCCGATCCACACGCCGATCGGCACCCAGATCACCGACGCGATCGCGATCAGCACGAGCACGCGCAGCAGCGTGACGAGCCCGAGCATGACCACGTGGCCGACCTCGGCCATCGTCACGCCGGTCGCCACGAAGCTGACGACGCGCCACACGACGTAGGCCGTGCCGAGCAGCACGAGGAGCGCCCACGCGATGTCGGCGGCGAACGACGCCTTCTTCTCGACTTTCGGCAGCGTGAAACGCATCGCGCCCGACAGCGGCAGGCGCAGCGGAATCCGCGCGGCCTTCGCGAAGAGCCAGCCGGCCGGCACGAGCAGCTGATGGATCAGGCGCGTGCGGCGCACGAGGTCGAGCAGCCACGATTCGGGCGCGTTGCCGGAACTCGTGGTTTCCATCCGGAACTTGTCGGCCCACGCGACGAGCGGGCGGAACAGGAACTGGTCATAGGCGAGGATCACGACGGTCATCGCGAGGATCACCCAGCCGATCGCGCCGAGGTTCTTGTCCGAGATCGCCTGCGCGAGATACGCGCCGATGCCCGGCAGCGTGATCGTCTGGTTGCCGACGGTGATCGCCTCCGACGCGACGACGAAGAACCAGCCGCCCGACATCGACATCATCATGTTCCAGATCAGGCCCGGCATCGAGAACGGCACCTCGAGCTTCCAGAAGCGCTGCCACGACGTCAGGTGGAAGCCGCGCGACACTTCGTCCAGGTCGCGCGGCACCGTGCGCAGCGACTGGTAGAAGCTGAACGTCATGTTCCACGCCTGGCTCGTGAAGATCGCGAAGATCGCGGCCAGCTCGGCGCCGAGCACGCGGCTCGGGAACAGCGCGAGGAAGAACGTGACCGTAAACGAGATGTAGCCGAGCACCGGCACCGACTGCAGGATGTCGAGGATCGGGATCAGCACCATGCCCGCGCGGCGGCTCTTCGCGGCGAGCGTGCCGTAGACGAGGGTGAACGCGAGCGATGCGACCATCGCGGCGAGCATGCGCAGCGTGGTGCGCAACGCGTATTCGGGCAGGTTCGACGGATCGAGCGAGATCTTCTGCGTCTGCAGGGTGGCGATCGGCGCCATCGTTTCATGGAAACCGACGACCGCCATCGCGATCAGGCAGATGATCAGCGGAAACGCGATGAAATCCCACCGGTTCGGCAGAACGCGCCACGCGGACGCGTTGGCGGTCCGGTTCGGATTGACGAATCCGACGTCCATCAGGCGCCCTCCCCGGTAAGGCCGAACGAAGCCGGCAGTCGATGTTGATTCATGGCAAAGCGCACGGGTGCGGTAATTCGTTTTGACTCACGATGCAAGGCAGGCGCAATGCGTCGCATCCGTGCCGACGGCATCAGCTCGCGAATTTCCGGCCGAGTCGATCCGCAAACGGCACGACACTACACCAACCTGTATTTCAGGTACAACCGTCCGGATCGAAACGGTGGAATCCGCCGCAGCGCGGGCGAATCGGCCCGGAACGGGCCGGCGGCTGACGGATCGGCGCGGGACGCAGCGGCGCGCAACGCGCCGGCCGGCACGCAGGCCCGAATTATGCCGTGATCCGGCCCGGCCGGGAACCCGCCCGCCGCGCGCGGCGGGCAAAACCGTGCGTCCCGTCAGGAGCCGGACACGGCGAAGCAGGTATGATCGGGGCTGGCCCCCACGGGGATCGATCGACGAGCGGGAGGAAAGGGAATGGCAGGAAATTTGGTGATCGTCTGCCGCGATCAGGATGCCGACGCGTTCTACGAATTGATGCAGGAGTACGGGTCGTTCCAGACGCGGCTGTCGTCGACGGCATGGTACCTGAACATGAACGTCGTGCCTGAATCGCTGCAGGAGGAAATCCTGGAGCGCCTCGGCCGGTATACGACCGTCTACATCTTCGAGGCCACCAGCGTGACCTACAACACCATCGACAGCAACGCGGCCGAGACGCTCGGCACGCTGTTCGGCGAATGACGCAGCGCGCGGCGTCCGGCCAGGCCGGCGCCGCGCGCTGCGCTCATGCGGCCTGTGCGTGGGGTTCGTCCTTCGGCACGACCTCGAACGGGAACGTCATCGCGACGCGCAGGCCGCCTTCGGGGCGGTTGCCGATGTCGCACGCCCCGCCCAGCCTGAGTACGAGCCGTTCGACGATCGCGAGCCCGAGCCCGCTGTGGCCGTTCCCGCCGCGTGCGGGATCGAGCCGCACGAACGGCCGCGTCGCCGCCGCGAGGTCGCGCGGGGCGATCCCGCCGCCGCTGTCGCTGACCGACAGCACGTAGCCGGCGGGCGTGCGTGCCGTTTCGACGAGCACGGGCGGCGCACCGTACGCATGCGCGTTGTCCAGCAGGTTCGACAGGATCCGGTCGAGCGTCGCCGTCGGCAGGCGGAAGCCCGGATCGGCATCGAGCCGGGTCTGGACCGCCGGAGCGTTCGGCGCGACCGCGCGATAGCTGCGTGCGATCCGCTCGCACGCCTGATCGACCGGCACCGGCTCGCTGCGATCGGACCCGCCGTGCGCAAACACCAGAAACTGGTCGACGATGTGCGACATCGAATCGACGTCGCGCACGACGCCGTCGCGCAGCCGGACGTCGTCCATCATTTCCGCCCGCAGCCGCATCCGCGCAAGCGGCGTGCGCAGGTCGTGCGCCACGCCCGCCAGCATCACCGCCCGGTCGCTCTCGGCCTGCGACACCTGTTCCACCATCTGGTTGAAGCCATGCGTGAGCTGGCGCAGCTCGCGCGGGCCGCGTTCGCGCAACGGCGGCACCGGCTGGCCGCGGCCGAAGCGCGCGACCGCACGCGCAAGCGAACGCAACGGCTGCTGCAGCTGCCAGGCTGCGAACAGCGCGGCAATCACGCCGGCCGAAAAGATCGTGCCGAGCCACAGCAGCATCCGGTCGAGCGAGCGCGGCGGCCGCAGCGGCTGCACCGGCACCACGATCCAGTTGCGGTCGGTCGGCTCCTTTACCCACAGCACGGGCGGATGGCCGGGCGCGCCGACCTCGACGCGCGTGCCGGGCGGCATCCGCTCGCTCACGTCGTCGCGGAACCGCCTGAGCGCCGCCGGCAGGTTCGACGGATCGCCGTTCGGCACGTCGGCGCTGTCCGGCGCCACGAGCCGCACACGCGACGGCAGCGGCTGGTCGGGCGTGCGCTCGACGTGCTGGCGCACCGCGTCGACCAGGAACGCGGCCTCTTCGACCGCATAGCGCGTCTGCATCTGGCTGCGCTCGAGGCGCATCGCGAAAAACCACGCGAAGTGCGACAGGAGCAGGACACCGACGACGAGCAGCGCCAGCCGCCCGAACAGTGAATCAATGGGCTTGCGCATGGGCCTCGCCGTCGGGCACGAACACGTAGCCGCGCCCGCGCACCGTCTGGATGAAGCGCGGCGTCGACGGATCCGTTTCGAGAATGCGGCGCAGGCGCCACACCTGGACGTCGATGCCGCGGTCGGTACCGTCGTACTCGGGCCCGTGCAGCAGCTCGAGCAGCCGCTCGCGCGTGAGCGTGCGCAGCGCATGGTTCACGAAGATCTTAAGCAGCGCGAATTCGCTGCTCGACAGCGTGGCCGGCTTGCCGTCGACCGACAGCGTACGCGCCTGGAAGTCGAGCACGAAGCGGCCGAATCCGAACGGCTCGCGCTGCTCGGGCGCCGCCGCCGACGGCGTCGCGCGGCGGCGGCGCAGCACGGCCTGCACGCGCGCGAGCAGCTCGCGCGGGTTGAACGGCTTGCCGAGGTAATCGTCCGCGCCGAGCTCGAGCCCGACGATGCGATCGACGTCGTCCGCCCGCGCGGTCAGCATGATCACGGGGATGTCGTCGCCGGCCGCGCGCAACTGGCGCAGCGCGGTCAGGCCGTCGACGCCCGGCATCATCAGGTCCAGCACGATCAGGTCGGGCCGCTCGCGCTCGAGGCGCTTCTCGAGCGTCGCCGCGTCGTGCAGCACGGACACTTCCATCCCCTGGCGCACGAGATAGTCGCGCAGCAGGTCTCGGAGTTCTTGGTCGTCGTCGACGATGAGGATCTGGGTAGTCATGGCTCGAAGTTTACCGCGCGAGGGCGGAGTCAAAGAACGAAACAAAGGGACGAAAGGGTTACTGCGGGTTACCGCGCAAGGGAACTGTAATGCGCGGTAACCCGGCCACCGCGCCACGTAACACCGGCGGGGGCCTGCCTCGCTAACCTGCGTCTTACCGGATGCGGCCCCGCGGTTTCGCCCGCCGCCGCGTCGCCGGACCTTTCGAACAGGAGTTTCTGAAATGTATAAGAAGACTTCCCGCGTGGCCATCGCGGCCGCCACCGTGCTCGCTCTCGCATTCGGCACCGCGCACGCCGCGCCGCCGGCCGACGCGCCGCCGCCGGGCGGCCCGGGCATGCACCAGATGCACGGCGGGCACGACGGCGGCCCGTTCGGCGTGATCATGAAACTGCACGACCAGCTGAAGCTCAACGCGTCGCAGGAACAGCAGTGGCAGGCCGCCGTCAACACGATGAAGCAGAACCGTGACGCGATGCGCAAGAGCCACGAGCAGATGCGCGAGCAGTTCAAGGCGCAGCAGAACCAGCCGATCCTCGACCTGAGCGCGATGCACGCCGCGCGCCAGCAGGCCGAGCAGCAGAACGCGCAACTGCGCGAGCAGACGTCCGCCGCGTGGCTCGCGTTCTACAACGGCCTGAACGACCAGCAGAAGACCACGGTCAGCACGGCGCTCAAGCAGCAGTTCGCGAAGATGGAACAGCGCCACGAGAAGATGAAGGAACGCTGGGAACAGCACCGCCAGGCGGGCAAGGCCGCATCGGCACCGGCGCAGTAAGCCGGCCGCGCCGCCCTCCCCGGCGCGGCGGCACATTGGAGACGGGGACGCGGGCGCCCGGCCCGCCCCCCCGTCTCCACCCCGTCCTGCCCGTTCAGGCGACGTCGAACAGCAGCACCTCGGCCGCCCGGCCGCTCGCCAGCGTAACCGACGCCACCCCGCCGATCCGCACGCCGTCGCCGCTCTCCAGCGGCTCGCCATTGACCTCCAGCGCACCGCGCGCGACGTGCACGTATACGCGTCGCCCAGCCGGCACGTCGTACACCACCGCTTCGCCGCCATCGAACAGCCCCGCATGGATGCTCGCATCCGCGCGCATCGACACCGAGCCGTCGCGCCCGTCCGGCGCCGCGACGAGCCGCAGCCGCCCGCGCTTCTCGTCCTCGCCGAAGCGTCGTTCCTCGTAGCCCGGCCGGCCGCCCTGCTCCGTCGGCAGCAACCAGATCTGCAGCAGATGCAGCGGCCGGTCGCGCGACGCGTTGTACTCGCTGTGCACGATCCCCGTGCCGGCGCTCATCCGCTGCACGTCCCCGGGCCGGATGATCGACCCGTTGCCGAGGCTGTCGCGATGCGCGAGCGCGCCGTCGAGCACATAGGTGACGATCTCCATGTCGCGGTGCGGATGCATGCCGAAGCCGCGCGTCGGCGCGATCCGGTCGTCGTTCAGCACGCACAGCGCGCCGAACGGCGGATGTGCGTCGTCGCCAGCGCCACCGATCGGGAAGCTGTGACGGGACACGAGCCAGCCATGGTTGGCATGACCTCGGTCGGCGGCGCGGCGAATCTGGAACATGGGCGGTCCGTGGGGCGGTGTGTCGGGATGCCGCCAATGTAGGGGCTCACCGAGCCCGCAACAATCCATGCACGCGCACCGGATCGTTGCATGCACGAACGCAATTCATGCAATGTTCGATGAGACTGCATCGAATGCCGCAACAGCGGCGCCGATCCGGGCCGCCCGCGTCGCTCGCCGCCAACGGATCCCGCTGGAAGCGTGCTTGTGCGCTGCCCGGGTATCGCGTTCGGGTAAAATACCGCCCTTTTGGCGCCCGCCTGTCCGGCGGTTGCCGCCGCCAGGCCGCCGAACACGAATTTTGGCTATCTAGAATACGGCGCGGCGCACGGCCCGACAGGCCCGGCGCGCCGCCACGGAATCTCAGTATTAAAGGATCGAAATGAAGAAGGCCGCCCTGTGCGCCGCCCTCGCCCTCGTGGCGGGCAGCGCCTTCGCGAAGGAGTGGAAGACCGTGCGGATCGGCGTCGACGCCAGCTACCCGCCGTTCGAGTCGACCGCGCCGAGCGGCGAGATCGTCGGGTTCGACGTCGATCTCACCAAGGAAATCTGCAAGCGGATCAACGTGAAATGCGTGTGGGTGGCGCAGGATCTCGACGGGATCATCCCGGCGCTGAAGGCGAAGAAGTTCGACGTCATCGTGTCGTCGCTAACCGTCACGGACAAGCGCCGCGAGCAGATCGACTTCTCCGACAAGGTATACGACGCGCCGGCGCGGATGATCGCGAAGGCCGGCTCGCCGCTGCTGCCGACGATCGCCTCGCTGAAGGGCAAGCGCGTGGGCGTCGAGCAGGGCTCGACGCAGGAAACCTACGCGAAGGCGTACTGGGAGCCGCAGGGCGTGACGATCATTCCTTACCAGAACCAGGACCAGGTCTACGCCGATCTCGGCTCCGGCCGCCTCGACGCGACGCTGCAGGACGAGCTGCAAGCCGACTACGGCTTCCTGCGCACGCCGCGCGGCAAGGGCTTCGCGTTCGCCGGGCCGGAAGTGAAGGATCCGAAGACGATCGGCGACGGCACCGCGATCGGCCTGCGCAAGGAAGATACGGATCTGAAGCTCAAGATCAACAAGGCGCTGGCCGACATGCACAAGGACGGCACGTACGACCGGCTGTCGCACAAGTATTTCGCGTTCAGCGTCTATTCGGCCCGCTGAGCGCCGGGTATGGATGCGGGGCGCGCCCCGCGTTCGCGCAGTACAGGCAGTCGACCACGCGCCGCCCGCCCCCTCGCCCGCCGCCCACCGCGGCAGGCAGGTCCGGCGCCCTCGCCGGGCGGACGGTCATGATACGCACGGGGCGTTCCGCGCAACATGCGGAGCGCGTCTTTCGCGGCGCACCCGGTGCGCCGTCAAGGACCACATATGTTTCTACAAGGTTACGGCCCGCTGATCCTCGCTGGCACCTGGCAAACCGTCAAGCTGGCGGTGCTTTCGCTTGCGCTGTCGTTCCTGCTGGGGCTGCTCGGCGCGGGCGCGAAGCTGTCGCGCAACCGCTTCACGAACGGCGTCGGCACCGTCTACACCACGCTGATCCGCGGCGTGCCCGACCTCGTGCTGATGCTGCTGCTGTTCTACAGCCTGCAGATCTGGCTGAACATGGCGACCGACGCGCTCGGCTGGGACCAGATCGACATCGATCCGTTCCTCGCCGGCGTGCTCGTGCTCGGCTTCATCTACGGCGCGTACTTCACCGAGACCTTCCGCGGTGCGTTCCTGTCGGTGCCGCGCGGCCAGCTCGAGGCCGGCAGCGCGTACGGGATGACCAACTGGCAGGTGTTCACGCGGATCATGTTCCCGCAGATGATGCGCTTCGCGCTGCCGGGCATCGGCAACAACTGGCAGGTGCTCGTGAAGTCGACCGCGCTCGTGTCGATCATCGGCCTGGCCGATGTCGTGAAGGCATCGCAGGACGCCGGCAAGGGCACGCTGCGGTTCTTCTTCTTCACGCTGATCGCGGGCGCCGTCTACCTCGCGATCACGACGATCTCGAACTTCGTGCTGATGTGGCTCGAAAAGCGCTACTCGACCGGCGTCCGCAAGGCTGACCTATGATCGACCTCATCCAAGAATACTGGCGCAACTACCTCTACACCGACGGCTACCGCATCACCGGCGTCGCGATCACGCTGTGGCTGCTGGTCGTGTCGATCGGCCTCGGCTTCTGCCTGTCGGTGCCGCTCGCGGTCGCGCGCGTGTCGAAGAAGAAGTGGCTGTCGGGCGCCGTGTGGCTCTACACGTACGTGTTCCGCGGCACGCCGCTCTACGTGCAGCTGCTGCTCTGCTACACGGGCCTCTACAGCCTGCAGGCCGTGCGCGGCACGCCGATGCTCGACGCGTTCTTCCGCGACGGCATGCACTGCACGCTGCTCGCGTTCACGCTGAACACCTGCGCGTACACCACCGAGATCTTCGCGGGCGCGATCAAGGCGACGTCGTACGGCGAGATCGAAGCCGCGCGCGCCTACGGGATGTCCACATTCACGATGTATCGCCGGGTGATCCTGCCGTCGGCGCTGCGCCGCGCGCTGCCGCTGTACAGCAACGAGGTGATCCTGATGCTGCACGCGACGACGGTCGCGTTCACGGCGACCGTGCCGGACATCCTGAAGATCGCCCGCGACGTGAACTCGGCGACCTACATGTCGTTCCATGCGTTCGGCATTGCCGCCCTGCTCTACCTCGTGATCTCGTTCACGCTCGTGTGGCTGTTCCGCCAGGCCGAGCGTCGCTGGCTCGCGTATCTGCGCCCGCAAGGCAAGTAAGTTTTCGCAGGACTATTGATGAATTCCCAGACTCAGAAGCTTTTCGTCGACGATCTGCACAAGCGGTACGGCGACAACGAGGTGCTCAAGGGCGTGTCGCTGAAGGCGAACTCGGGCGACGTGATCAGCGTGATCGGCTCGTCCGGCTCCGGCAAGAGCACGATGCTCCGCTGCATCAACTTCCTGGAGCAGCCGAATGCGGGCCGCATCTTCGTCGACGGCGAGGAAGTACGCACCGCGCTCGACAAGACGGGCGCGCTGCGCGCGGCCGATACGAAGCAGCTGCAGCGCGTGCGCACCAAGCTGTCGATGGTGTTCCAGCACTTCAACCTCTGGTCGCACATGAACGTGATCGAGAACGTGATGGAAGCGCCCGTGAACGTGCTGAAGCTCGGCAAGCGCGAAGCCGAGGAGCGCGCGCGCGCGTATCTCGAGAAAGTCGGCCTCGCACCGCGCGTCGAGAAGCAGTATCCGTCGCATCTTTCCGGCGGCCAGCAGCAGCGTGTCGCCATTGCGCGCGCGCTGGCGATGCATCCGGACGTGATGCTGTTCGACGAGCCGACGTCGGCGCTCGACCCGGAACTCGTCGGCGAAGTGCTGAAGGTGATGCAGAAGCTCGCCGAGGAAGGCCGCACGATGATCGTCGTCACGCACGAGATGGGCTTCGCGCGCAACGTGTCGAACCACGTGATGTTCCTGCACCAGGGCCGCGTCGAGGAAGAAGGCGTGCCGTCCGAGGTGTTTGCCAACCCGAAGAGCGAACGCCTGCGCGGGTTCCTGTCGGGCAGCCTCAAGTAAGCCCGAATCCGCTTCGATGCCCCGACGCCGGGCGCCCCGCGGTTCGCCGCGCGGCGCCCGGCTGCGTTTACGTGCGCTTACGTGCGCTTACTTGCGTTTATGCGCAGCCCGACGGCGCGGCGTCCACGGGCGCCGCATCGGCGAACGCGCGCAGTTCGTCGCCCGCGAGCCGGTAACGCACCCATTCGCTCTGCGGCGCCGCGCCGACGCTCTCGTAGAAGCGGATCGCCGGCTCGTTCCAGTCGAGCACGCTCCATTCGAAACGCCCGCAACCCGACTCGACCGCGATCCGCGCGAGCGCCTTCAGCAGCCGCAGCCCGGCGCCCGCGCCGCGAAAACGCGGCGACACGTACAGGTCCTCGAGATACAGCCCCTGCCGGGCGAGCCACGTCGAATACGAGAAGAAATACACGGCGAAGCCGGCCGGCTCGCCGTCGACCTCGCAGATCAGCGCGCGCGCCGGCGATCCGTCGCCGAACAGGCTGCGCTCGAGCGACGCGACGGTCGCGACCACCTGGTCTTCGGCTTTCTCGTAGATCGCCAGCTCGGTAATGAAACGCAGGATCTGCGGCACGTCGGCGACGGTGGCGGAACGAATGTCGATTTGCACGGTAAAGGCCCTCCCCGGCCGGCATGCAGCAAACGGCGGCGCCGCGCACGCGCGCTGGCGCCGATGAAGACGTCATGCTACGTTCGCCGAGCCACTGCAGGAAGTGCAGGTTTTTCATCCCGACCTGAACATGATGCATCCTGACCTGCGCCGTCTCGACCTGAACCTGCTGCTCGTGTTCGACGCGCTGTACCGCCACCGGTCCGTCGCCGCGGCCGCGCACGAGCTCGCATTGAGCCCGTCCGCGCTGAGCCACGCGCTCGCGCGGCTGCGCGACGCGATCGGCGATGCCCTGTTCGTGCGCCTCGGCAACGAGATGCAGCCGACCGTGCGCGCCGACGACATCGCCACCTGGGCCGGCGACGCGCTCGACGCGATGTCGAAGGGGCTCGCCCGCGCGCGCCGCTTCGATCCCGCGCAAAGCGACCGCACGTTCGTGTTCGCGGCGACCGACTACACGGCATTCGCCGTGCTGCCGGCGTTTCTCGCGCGCATCCAGCATGTCGCGCCGCAATTGCGCTTCCGGGTCGTCCACTCGGACCGCAAGATCTCGACCGACAAGCTCGCGGCCGGCCGCATCGATTTCGCGCTCGGCTACCACGAGGAATCGGCGGCCGACGCGCCGGGCATCGAGGACTTCGACTGGTTCTCCGACGACTACGTCGTCATCGCGAGCGAGCGCCATCCGCAGGTCCGGCGCCGCCTCACGCTCGACCGGTACCTGGCGGCACGCCACGTGGTCGTCACGCCGTGGAACGAGTCGCGCGGCGTCGTCGACCACGTGCTCGACCGGCTCGGCCTCGCGCGGCAAGTCGCCGTGCAGTTGCCGACGGTGCTGGCCGCACCGTTCGTGATCGCGGAATCCGCGCTGCTGATGACCGTGCCGAGCCGCGCCGCGCAGGCACTGCGGCACGCGGCGCCGATCCGCATCTTTCCGGCACCGTTCGAGATCCCGCGCTACACCGTGAAGGTCTACTCGCACGCGAAGCATGCGCGCACCGATGCGCATCGCTGGATTCGCGCGCAGTTGCTCGACGCGCGGCCGGACAGCGCGGGCGTCGCAGGCATCGGATAAGCGTGCCGATCATTACGAATTACTTACCAATTTGGCGCATCGCGCGCTTACGTCTCCGTTTCTCCTGCGTCAATAGTGGCAATCCTTGACGCAACTTCCCGAAAACCGTGTCTCCCTTGCCGCACAAGGCGTTGCCGGCGATTCGCCGGCGCGCGCCACGGTGTCGCGCGCCGTGTTGCATGGCAAATTGGCGACAGGTGTTAGTCAAACAACGATTTCCATCGCCACAAAATTGTATTTTTGCTAAATTAGTAACCAAAGTAGCAAAACGAAGTTCGTGAAATGTAGTTTAGCTTCACGACACTACAAGGAGACCCCGCAGGCCGACCCGGCTGCGCGGGACCGCTCAACGGCCACCCGTCTGTTCGCCCGCGTGCTGCGCCCGCCCGGCTTCGCATGAGGTCTCCGTAGTTGCCCGCTTTTGCCCGGCGCTCGCGCTCCGGGCATCTCGTGCAGTCTGGGTTGACTTTTTGACAGGGTATGGAGGAGATGATGAAGAAAGCTTTGGTCGCGGCCGCGCTGATGGCTGCTGGGGTGGTGACGGCGCACGCGCAGAGCAGCGTCACGCTGTATGGTCGCCTGGATGCCGGCCTCGAGTACATCAATGGCATCGGCAACGGAAACGGCGGCACGACAAGCCGCTGGCGCGCGGAAAGCGGCGACTGGGGCACGAGCCTCTGGGGCTTGAAGGGCACCGAGGACATCGGCGGCGGCAACAAGGTGGTCTTCCAGCTGGAAGGCAGCTTCGACACGATGAGCGGCGCGGGCCCGGGCGGCGGCGGCCTCTGGAATCGCTGGGCGACCATCGGTATCGCGAACAATACGTACGGTACGCTGCTGTTGGGTCGTGAACTCGCAATCGCCAACGGCGTGTGGGACTTCGACCCGTTCGGCCAGTCGGCCTGGTCGACGGCATCGCTGGTGCGCGGCCGCAACTGGAACAAGACCAGCAACAACGTGTCGTACCAGTCGCCGCAGTTCTACGGCCTCGACTTCTACGGCCAGTACGCGCTGTCGAACGCGACGAACTGGAACGGCAACGGCACGACCGGCCAGGGCCGCAGCGTCGGCGGCCAGGTGACCTACACCACGTCACTGTTCCAGTTGCGCGGCATCTACGACGAAACGCGCAACCCGCAGAACGGCAAGCTCGACGACGTGTTCAACTACTCGCGTGAATACTTCGCGGGCGTGAACGTGTTCCTCGGCCAGTTCAAGGTTCAGGCCGCTTACCAGGCCTCGCGCGCCGATTCGGACGCTGCCAATCCGTTGAACAACGGGATTACGTCGACCCAGCAGGTCTGGGGCGGCGTGACGTGGCAGGCCACGCCGGCGGCGGCGCTGATCGCGGCCGTGTATCACGTGAACGCGAACCACGGCGGCGGCAATGCGAACATCTACACGGTCGGCGGCTCGTACAACATCTCCAAGCGCACGCTGTTCGACCTGCAGGTCGCGACGGTGCGCAACAGCAAGAACGCCAACTTCGGACTTGAGGCGAACGCGGCCGGCCCCGGCGGCCCGACCAAGACCGGCTATAACGACAACCCGACCCCTGGCCACAGCCAGACCGGCGTCTACGCCGGCATCCAGCACCTGTTCTGATCAGGCGCCGTCAAAGAACGATTCGGCAACACTTTCCACGCTGCTGCGAGAGGCGCGTATCGGTGCGGTACCCAACCGGGTATCCGCACCGTTTTTTATTGGCGCGGGCGATCGACGCCGGCGGCGTCAGACGGCCGCTTCGTTCTCTTCGCCGGTACGGATGCGGATCACGCGCTCGACATCCGACACGAAGATCTTGCCGTCGCCGATCTTGCCGGTGCGCGCCGCGCCGATCACCGCGTCGATCACCTGGTCGACCTGCGCTTCCGCGACGACGACCTCGATCTTCATCTTCGGCAGGAAGTCGACGACGTATTCGGCGCCGCGATACAGCTCGGTATGCCCCTTCTGGCGGCCGAAGCCCTTCACTTCCGTCACGGTCAGGCCCGTGAGACCCACTTCGGCGAGCGCTTCGCGGACTTCGTCCAGCTTGAACGGCTTGATGATGGCTGTGATGCGTTTCATGGTGGTTGTCCCCCAATGCTCGTTTGGATGAAAAGACGTGAGCCCGATTCTACGCCGCGCGCGGCTCAATCGAGGCGCTCGGCGAAGCGCGACGTGATCGGGTAGCGCCAGTCGCGCCCGAATGCGCGATGCGTGACGCGAATGCCGATCGGCGCCTGGCGGCGCTTGTATTCGTTGATCTTGATGAGCCGCGTCACGCGCTCGACGTCCGCCTGCGCATAACCGGCCGCGACGATCCCGGCGAGCGGCCGATCCTCTTCCATGTACATCCGCATGATCGCGTCGAGCACGTCGTACGGCGGCAGGCTGTCCTGGTCGGTCTGGTTCTCGCGCAGCTCCGCCGACGGCGCGCGCGTGAGGATCCGCTCCGGAATGATGTCGCGCGTCGCGTATTCGGCCGCCGCGTTGCGGTAATGGCAGAGCCGGTACACGAGCGTCTTCGCGATGTCCTTGATCACCGCGAAGCCGCCGGCCATGTCGCCGTACAGCGTGCAGTAGCCGACCGCCATCTCGCTCTTGTTGCCGGTCGTCAGCACGATCGAGCCGAACTTGTTCGACAGCGCCATCAGCAGCGTGCCGCGGATGCGCGCCTGGATGTTCTCCTCCGTCGCATCTTCCGCGCGGCCCGCGAATTCGCCCGCGAGCGATGCGCGGAATGCGTCGAACATCGGCGCGATCGCGATCTCGTCATAGCGCACGCCGACGCGCCGCGCCATCTCCGCCGCGTCGGTGGTCGAGATGTCGGCCGTGAAGCGCGACGGCATCATCACCGCGCGCACGCGCTCGGGCCCGAGCGCATCGCACGCGACCGCGAGCACCAGCGCCGAATCGACACCGCCCGACAGCCCGATCAGCGCGCCCGGAAAGCCGTTCTTGCCGATGTAGTCGCGCACGCCGGTCACGAGCGCGCGGTAGACCTGCGCGTCGGTCGACAGCTCGGGCGCGATCGTGCCCGGCAGCGGCCGCGCGCCGTCGAATTCGACGATCGCGTGCCCTTCGTCGAACTGCGGCATCCTCGCGACAAGCGCGCCCTGCGCGTCGAGCACGAACGAACCGCCGTCGAACACGAGTTCGTCCTGCCCGCCGACGAGGTTCACGTACACCATCGGCAGCCCGGTTTCGCGAATCCGCGCACGCAGGATGTCGACGCGCACCGCTTCCTTGTTCATGTGGTACGGCGAGCCGTTCGGGATCAGCAGCACCTGCGCGCCGGCCGCCTTCGCGATCTGCGCGGCCGATGCATGCCACGCATCCTCGCAGATGATCACGCCGTACTTCACGCCGTTCAGCTCGAACACGAGCGGCTCGGCGTCCGTCGCGAAGTAGCGCTTCTCGTCGAACACCTCGGTATTGGGCAGATCCTGCTTGCGGTAGGTACCGACGATCTTGCCGCCGACGATCAGCGATACCGCGTTGTAGGTATCGGTCGGCGGCACGCCGCGCTCGATCGGGCGGTTTGCATTACCATCGACGGCTGGCGCGTGCGGATCGCCGCCCGGCGCGCCTTCGCCTGCAACGCGCACCGGATGGCCGACCAGTACCGCGAGCCCGTCGAACGCCTTCAAGGCGCCGGCGAGCGCTTCGAGCGCAGCGGCGGCGGCCGCATAGAACGCTGGCCGCAGCAGCAGGTCTTCCGGCGGATAGCCGGACAGCGCGAGTTCGGGTGCGACCATCAGCTGCGCACCATCGTTGTGCGCGGCGCGCGCGGCCGCGACGATCCGCGCGACGTTGCCGGCGAAATCGCCGACGGTGACGTTGATCTGGGCGAGAGCGAGTCGGGTTTTCATGGCGGGATCGGCGCAGCCCGGCGGCGCGCCCTGAACGGCTGACGAAATCGTCCCGGTGCGGGCCGCGCAGGCCCATGCATCCGGCGACACAGAACGGTACGGATTCACGCTTGAAACACGAACGCATCGATTATCGCACGGGCATCCTGTCGTCCCCCGCGGAGGTGCCGGCCGACGAATGGAACGCGCTGCTCGCCCGCGACGCGCAGCCGACGCCCTTCCTGCGCCACGAATTTCTAGACGCGCTGCACGTCGCGCGCTGCGCGGTCGACGATACCGGCTGGTCGCCGCATTTCGTCACGCTGACCGACGAGCGCACCGGCCGCCTCGCGGCCGCCGCGCCCGTCTACGCGAAGCAGCATTCGTACGGCGAATACGTGTTCGACTGGGCGTGGGCCGACGCATACCAGCGCAACGACCTGCCCTACTACCCGAAGCTGCTGTGCGCGGTGCCGTTCACGCCCGTGCAGGGCACGCGCCTGCTCGCGGCCGACGACGACGCGCGCCGCCGCCTCGCGGCCACGCTGCTCGCATTCGCCGAGCAGAGCGACGTGTCGTCGCTGCACGTGCTGTTCCCGACCGGCGACGAAGCGGCGCTCCTCGAATCGATGGGCATGATGCTGCGCGAAGGCGTGCAGTTCCACTGGATCAACGACGGCTACCGCCACTTCGACGATTTCCTCGGCACGCTCGAGCAGAAGAAGCGCAAGAACATCCGCGCGGAGCGGCGCAAGGTGCACGATGCGGGCGTGACGTTCCGGCGCCTGACCGGCGATCAAATCACCGACGCCGACTGGCGCTTCTTCTCGCGCTGCTACCGGCAGACCTATCGCGAACACTATTCGAGCCCGTACCTGAACCTCGATTTCTTCCGCACGATCGGGGCGACGATGCCCGAGAACCTGCTGCTCGTGATCGCGGAAGCCGGCGGCCAGCCGATCGCGAGCGCACTCGCCGTCTACCGGCGCGGCGAAAACGGCGGCGGCACGCTGTACGGCCGCTACTGGGGCGCGGTCGAGCACGTGCCGTGCCTGCATTTCGAAACGGCCTACTACCAGCTGCTCGAATTCTGCATCGAGGCCGGGCTCGACACGTTCGAAGGCGGCGCGCAGGGCGAACACAAGCTCGCGCGCGGCTTCCTGCCGACCGTCACGCACTCCGCGCACTGGCTCGCGCACCCGGCGTTCTCGGACGCCGTCGCGCGCTTTCTCGAACGCGAGACCGAGCACATCCACGCGTACGTCGACGAATTGCACGACCACAACCCGTTCAAGCGCGGCGCGGATTAGCGCGCCTTTTCTGAGACACTGGCGGCTTCGCCGAATTTCGCCACCTCCTGCCGCCCTGCCATGTCCTGGTTTCTGTACCTGATCGAATGCGCCGACGGCAGCGTCTACACCGGCATCACGACCGACGTCGCCGCGCGCTTCGACGAGCACGCGGCCGGCAAGGGCGCGCGCTACACGCGCTCGCGCAAGCCGCGCGCGGTGCTCGCGTCGTTCCCGCTGCCCGACCGGTCGATCGCATCGCGCGCCGAGTACTGGGTCAAGCGGCTGAGTCCGAAGCAAAAACGCGAGCTGGCTGCGGGGATGAGGACGCTCGAATCGGCGCTGCCGGTGGTGGCAGCAGTCGCAGATGACGCCGACGGCGATGGCGACGAAAAGGCCGCACCGGCCCGCGCATCGCGCAAGCGCGCACCGAAGGGCGGCGTGACGGCAGCGGACGCCGCCGTCGCAGTCGATACGGCCGCCCCGAACGGCGCCGCGCCGAAACGTGGTCGCGCCGCGGCCAAGCAATCGCCAACCCGCACGGGCCCGGCCGCAAAGGCAGCTACGCCGAAGGCTCGCACGCGCGCTGCCGCGAAGCCCCGGCCCGCGAGCGGCCCTCCCCCCGCGCCCAAGCCCACGCCCGCGCCCGCGCCGAAGAAAACCGCCCGCGCAAAACAAAACCGCGCGGCCTCCTGACGAGACACGCGCGGTTTTTTGCATCGAACGATGCCGGCCGGCGCGGCCGGCGCGCCGCTTACTTCTTGTAGTTCGCTGCGCCGTCGGCGATTTCCTTGTGCGCGGCTTCGATGCCGGCCCAGCCTTCGACCTTCACCCACTTGCCCTTCTCGAGCGCCTTGTATTGCTCGAAGAAGTGCTTGATCTGGTCCTTCAGGTACTCGGGCACGTCGTCGATCGACTTCAGGTTGGCCGTCATCGGGCAGACCTTGTCGTGCGGCACCGCAACCAGCTTCGCGTCGACGCCCGACTCGTCGGTCATCTGCAGCATGCCGAGCACGCGCGAACGCACGATCGAGCCGGCCAGCAGCGGGAACGGCGTGATCACCAGCACGTCGACCGGATCGCCGTCGCCCGACAGCGTCTGCGGGATGTAGCCGTAGTTCACCGGATAGCGCATGCCCGTGCCGATGAAACGGTCGACGACGAGGAGGCCCAGTTCCTTGTCCGCCTCGTACTTCACCGGGTCGCTTTGCGCGGGAATCTCGATGATCACGTTGAAATCTTGCGGCAGGTCCTTGCCGGCCGGAACATGATTGAAGCTCATGAGCACTCTCTGTAGGTCGATGGGAATTCGGGACAGGGCACGCCGCGGTCGAGGCACGCGCCGCCGGCATGTCCGGAAAGAATGCGCCATTATAGCCAATCGACCGGTGGCGTCCGGATGACGATCGGCGCGATAATCGCGCTGATCGTCCGGCCGTCGAACAATATGCAGCGCTGCATGGAATCGGAGCACGCATGGAAGAGGCGAAGCACTTCATCGCAGGCGAATGGACGTTGCCTGCGCAACTGGAAACCATCGCGGTCGTCGATCCGTCCGACGGCCAGCCGTTCGCCGCCATTGCCCGCGGCACGGCGCCCGACATCGAGCGTGCGGTCGCCGCGGCCCGCGATGCGTTCGCGGGCCCCTGGGGCGCCAAAAGCGCCGCCGAGCGCGGCCGCGTGCTGATGCGGCTGTCGATGCTCGTCGCCGCCCATCACGACGAGCTCGCCGCGCTCGAGGCGCGCGACACCGGCAAGCCGCTGAAGCAGGCACGCGCGGATGCCGCCGCGCTCGCGCGCTACTTCGAGTTCTACGCGGGCGCGGCCGACAAGCTGCACGGCGAAACCCTCCCCTACCAGGCAGGCTATACGGTGCTGACGGTGCGCGAACCGCACGGCGTCACGGGCCACATCGTGCCGTGGAACTACCCGATGCAGATCTTCGGGCGCAGCGTCGGCGCGGCGCTCGCGGCCGGCAACGCATGCGTCGTCAAGCCGGCCGAGGATGCATGCCTGTCGTTGCTGCGCGTCGCCGAGCTGGCCGCCGAGGCCGGGCTGCCGGCCGGCGCGCTCAACATCGTCACCGGCTACGGCCATGAGGCCGGCGCCGCGCTCGCGCGCCATCCCGGCATCGATCACATCTCGTTCACGGGCTCCCCGGCCACCGGCAAGCTGGTCACGCAGATGGCGGCCGAGAACCACGTACCCGTCACGCTCGAACTGGGCGGCAAGTCGCCGCAGATCGTGTTCGCCGATGCCGACCTCGAAGCGGCGCTGCCCGTGCTCGTGTCGGCGATCGTGCAGAACGGCGGGCAGACCTGCTCGGCCGGCAGCCGCGTGCTGATCGAACGCGCAGTGTACGAACCGCTCGTCGAGCGGCTCGCCACCGCGTTCAACGGGCTGCGCGTCGGCCCGAGCCGCGCCGACCTCGACTGCGGCCCGCTGATCAACGCGAAGCAGCAGCAACGCGTGTGGGATTTCCTGTCCGACGCGCAGCACGACGGCATTCCGATGGCCGCGCATGGGCAGGTCGTCGCCGACGCACCCGAAAGCGGCTTCTACCAGGCGCCCGCGCTGTTGCGCGACGTGCCGCCGTCGCACCGGCTCGCGCAGGAGGAAGTGTTCGGCCCCGTGCTCGCCGCGATGCGTTTCGTCGACGAAGACGAAGCCGTCGCGCTGGCGAACGGCACGCCGTACGGCCTCGTCGCGGGCATCTGGACGCGCGACGGCGCACGCCAGATGCGTGTCGCGCGGCGCCTGCGGGCGGGCCAGGTGTTCATCAACAACTATGGTGCGGGCGGCGGCGTCGAGCTGCCGTTCGGCGGTGTCGGCCATTCGGGGCATGGCCGCGAGAAGGGCTTCGAGGCACTGTACGGCTTCACCGCACTGAAAACGATCGCGATCCGGCACGGCTGAACACGCGGCAGGCAGGACGCGGCATGCGGCCGGCAGCGCGCGGCCGCATGCCGAAGCACGACGACACTCATATCCAGCACAGGAGACACACCATGCGGTTGAGCGGCAAGACGGCCATCGTCACGGGCGGCGGCTCGGGCTTTGGCGAAGGCATCGCGAAGACGTATGCGCGCGAAGGCGCGAACGTCGTCGTCAACGACCTGAACGGCGCGGCGGCCGAGCGTGTCGCGAGCGAGATCGCGCTCGCGGGCGGCAAGGCGATCGCGGTGGCCGGCGACGTGTCGCGGCAGGACGACTGGCACGCGCTGCTGCAGGCCGCGCTCGACGATTTCCACGCGGTGCAGATCGTCGTGAACAACGCGGGCACCACACACCGCAACAAGCCGGTGCTCGACGTGTCGGAAGCCGAATTCGACCGCGTGTACGCGGTCAACATGAAGAGCCTGTTCTGGTGCGTGCAGACCTTCGTTCCGTACTTCCGCGAGCGGGGCGGCGGCGTGTTCGTGAACGTCGCGTCGACGGCCGGCGTGCGGCCGCGGCCG
This sequence comes from Burkholderia cepacia, assembly GCF_001718835.1. NCBI lineage: Bacteria > Pseudomonadati > Pseudomonadota > Betaproteobacteria > Burkholderiales > Burkholderiaceae > Burkholderia > Burkholderia cepacia. The sequence goes on from NZ_CP013443.1 coordinate 2,882,481, forward strand.
GGCCTCGTCTGGTACAACAGCACGAAGGGCGCGATGATCACCGCGAGCAAGTCGCTCGCGGCCGAGCTCGGCGCCGACCGCATCCGCGTGAACTGCATCAACCCCGTGCTCGGCGAAACCGCGTTGATGACCGAATTCATGGGCTGCGAGGATACCCCCGAGAACCGCAGCCGCTTTCTCGCGACGATCCCGCTCGGCCGCTTCTCGACGCCGCAGGACATCGCGAACGCGGCGCTGTACCTCGCATCCGACGAGGCCGAGTTCATCACGGGCGTCTGTCTCGAAGTCGACGGCGGGCGCTGCATCTAGCCGCACGGGGCCCACGAGCCCGGCATCATGCAAACAACGACAGGAGACAACATGGCAACATCGACGCAGTCGCTGCCGGGCTCGTCCGGCGCATTCGAGGAAGCAACCTATCGCAAGGTGTCGTGGCGGCTCGTGCCGCTTCTGCTGCTGTGCTACGTAGTCGCGTATCTCGACCGCGTGAACGTCGGGTTCGCGAAGCTGCAGATGGCAAGCGACCTGAACCTCAGCGACACCGTCTACGGGCTCGGCGCCGGGATCTTCTTCTTCGGCTATTTCCTCTTCGAAGTGCCGAGCAACATCATCCTGCACAAGGTCGGCGCGCGCGTGTGGATCGCCCGCATCATGGCGACCTGGGGCGTGATCTCGATCCTGACGATGTTCGTCACGACGCCCGCGATGTTCTACGTGATGCGCTTCCTGCTCGGCGTCGCCGAGGCAGGCTTCTTTCCCGGCGTGATCCTGTACCTGACCTACTGGTATCCCGCGCACCGGCGCGGCCGGATGACGACGTTCTTCATGACGGCGGTCGCGCTGTCCGGCGTGATCGGCGGGCCGATCTCGGGCTTCATCCTGAAGGCGTTCGACGGCGTGAGCGGCTGGCACGGCTGGCAGTGGCTGTTCCTGCTCGAAGGCATCCCGTCGGTGCTGGCCGGCGTGCTCGTGTTCTTCTCGCTCGACGAGCGGATCGCGAAGGCGAAGTGGCTGACCGACGAGGAAAAGGCGCTGCTCACGCGCAACGTCGACGCGGAGGAAGCGACCAAGGAAGACCTGCCGCTCGGCACCGTGATGTCGAGCCCGCGCGTGTGGCTGATGGCGCTGATCTACTTCTCGTTCGTGATGGGGCTCTACGGCGTCGGCTTCTGGCTGCCGACGATCATCAAGGCCACCGGCGTGACCGACACGTTCACGATCGGCCTGCTGTCGGCGATTCCGTATGCGGCCGCGGTGGTTGCGATGATCCTGATCGCGCGCAGCGCGGACCGGCACCGCGAACGCCGCTGGCACGTCGCGATTCCGGCCGCGATCGGCGCGCTCGGGCTCGTGCTGTCGGTGATCTGGGCGCACCAGACCGCGCTCGCGATGTTCGGCCTCACGCTCGCGACGATGGGCATCCTGACCACGCTGCCGCTGTTCTGGAGCCTGCCGACCGCGTTCCTCGGCGGCACGGCGGCCGCGGCCGGCATCGCGATGATCAACTCGATCGGCAACCTCGCCGGCTTCCTGAGCCCGTACATGATGGGCTGGCTCAAGCAGGCGACGGGCGCCAACGATTCGGGCATGTACATGCTCGCCGGTTTCCTCGTGCTCGGCGGGCTGCTCGCGCTGTCGGTGCCGAAGCGGCTGGTCGACAAATGACGCGCCCCGATGAAAAAACCCCGAACGCCGGCCGGTGTTCGGGGTTTTCGTGCGCGCGGCGCGCCGCCGCGTCAGACCACGGTGATCGCGAGCGCGCTTTCGCGGTAATGCTTCGCGGCCTTGTCGGTTTCGCCGAGATGCTCGAACAGGCGCGCAAGCGCACGATGCGCACGCACCTTCAGCGCCTCGTTGTCGGCGAGCTTCAGCGCCGATTCGAGGAACGACTGCGCCTTGCCCCACAGCTGCTGCTGCTGGCACAGGCGGCCGAGCGCGAACAGCAGGTCGGCATCCTCCGGGTGATCCTTCTTCCACCCTTCGGCCTTCTGGATCAGCGGCAGCGCATCGGCGCCGGCCGTATCCGGGTAACGGCGCAGCAGGCGCGCATCCCAGTTGTGGGCCAGCGCGTCCTCGACGATGCGGCGCGCTTCGTTGCGGCGCTCGAGCGGAACGAGGAGATCGGCCGCGAGATCGGCGAGACGCGGCGACTGGCGCTCGACCGGCGACAGCGACTGCCACACCTCGAGCAGCGCGTCCGGATCGTGCCGGCGTTCGCGCAGCAGGTTTTCCGCCGCCTGCTGGCGCAGCCGCACGGCCGCGGCCGGATGCAGCGCCTCGCGCTTCTCGAGCGCTTTCGCGAGCTTCAGCACCTCGGCCCAGTTCTTCAACTGCTGCTGCGCGCGCAGCGCAACCTGCTGCGCATGGATACGCTTGCCGCCCGCCTGGAGGTCGGCGAGCGCGGCGAGCGCACCGTCGGCATCGCGCGCGTCCGCGCGCATGTCGGCCGCGGCGAGCAGCCGTGCGTCCTGCCATTCGGGTGCGTCGACCTTCGACAGCCAGTCGTCGCGACGCGTGTACTCGTGCATCCGGTGCGCGGCAGTCGCCGCGACGAGACTCGCCGCGCCCTGGTTCGCGTCGACCGACAGCGCTTCACGCGCGGCCTTCTCCGCGCGCGAGAAGCGGCCCGCGTACAGGTTCGCGATCGCGTCGCGCAGCGATGCCTGCGCCTTCTCGTTGCGCGAACGCGCGCGATACGCTGCGACCCGCTGCGGCATGCGCCAGATGTTGCGCACGATGCGCAGCAGCGCATACACGACGATGAACAGCACGACGATGGCGATCACGAACAGGTTCAGCGACACGTCGATCCGGTACGGCGGATAGACGAGCAGCACCTGCCCCGCGTCGAAACGGCCGACGGTGGCGAGCGCAGCGGCGATCGCGAACAGGACCGCGAGCCAGACGATTCCTCGAAGCGTCATCGTTACCCCCGGCTCTTGAACTGCTGAACGGCGTTCAGGCTCGTGTTCAGGTTCGGCACCGCAACCGTCAGCGATGCGCCGTCAACCTGCTTGAGCAGATCCTCGACGGTCTGCGTGTCCTTCGATGCCTGGTCGAAATACTTCCCGAGCGACGCCTGCGCGGCGTGCAGGTCGGCCTTCATCGCGCCGTCGTTGCGCGCGAGCAGCGACAGGCGCGCGGTCAGCAGGCGCAGCTTCACGTTCTCGCGCACGAAGTAGCCCTGGTCGGGCGACGCGAGCATCGCGTCCGCGTTGTCGATCCGGCGCACCTGCACGAGCCCCTTCAGCTGCTGGCCGAGGCCGGCCGAGAAGTCGTGCCACCACACCTTCCAGCGCGGCTCGCCGGCCACGGCCGACGATGCGGCGTCGGCCGGCGCGGCCTTCGGCGCTTCGTGCGGGACGATCGCCTCGCCGGACAGCGGCAGCGCGTCGATCTTCGCGATCGCGTCGTCGAGCTTGATCGCGAGGCCCGTGAGGTCGGCCGCCGGTGCGGCCTTCAGCTTCTCGATGTCCAGCGCGAGCGCCTTGCGCACCGTGACGGCCTGCGCGCTCTGCGAGGTGGCGAGGCGCGCGTCGGCATTCTGCAGCGCGATCAGCGCGAGCTGCGTGTTGCCGGTCAGCTGAAGCTGCTGGCTCGCGCTCGACAGCATCTGGTCGACTTCCTCGAGCATCCACGCATCGCGGTTGCGCGACAGGTCCTGGTATTGCTGCTGCAGCGCCTGCTGCGCGCTCTGCGCGTCGGCCAGCTTGCCGTCGAGCTGCGCAAGCTGCGTGTCGACCTGGTGCGTACTCGCCAGCGCCTGCTCGGTCTTCATCCGCGTTTCGGCCGTCTGTGCGTCGAGCGCCTTCTGGCGCGCCGCCAGCGTGGTGTCGAGCCGGTCGATCTTGCGGTTCAGCGCGTAGCCGCCGACGCCCGCCGCGCAGCCGAGCACGACGACGACGAACCACAGCACCGCGCTGCCGCCGCGGCGCGCGGGCGGTTCGGACGCCATATAGGCGGGACGGGACGGCGGTGCGGATGCAGCGGCCGGCTGGGAAGCGACGCTTTTGGAATCGTTGGTATCTGTCATGCGTTTAGTCACCGGTGCGGCTGTCGCCGGTTGGACGGCCTCGTCGGCCATCGTTCGAAACGCGCGGACGATGCGCTCATCGCCCGCGCCGGTCAGCGTAATCCTATCAAAACCCAATGCGCGCGCGGTCTGCTCGATTCGCGGATGCGGCGTGACGAGCGGCGCATGCTTCAGCGCGGCGATCTCGGCATCGTTCAGATGCGCCCGCGCGAGTTCGTGCAGGTTGCGCACGCCTTCCGAGCTCGTGACGAGCCACGCATGCGGTTCGCCGTCGAGCAGCGCATGCACGCGCTCCCACGCGCCGACGCGCGGCTCGGGCACGACGCGCCGGTACGCGGCGACGAGCGTGACGTCCGCGCCGGCCTCGCGCAAGCGCTCGGCGAGCCATTCGCGCCCGCCGTCGCCGCGCACGATCAGCACGCGCTTGCCCGCCAGCGCGGGCGCGCCGCCGAACGCCGCCTCGATGCACGCGAACAGGCTTTCCGAATCGTAATGGGGTACGCCGCCGTCGGCCGGCACTTGCGGCGCGATCACGCGATGCGCGGGCGCCGCGATGCCGTGACGCTCGAGCGCCGCGACGCTGCCGGGCCCGACCACGCCGACCGGCAGCGCGTTCGGCCAGATCGCGCCGTACTGCGCGAGCGCGCGGTCGATCGCGTTCGGCGACACGAAAATCACCAGCGCGTAGTCGGCGAGCGCCGCGAACGCGGCATCGAGCGGCGCCGGATCGTCGACGGGCGCAATATCGATCAACGGGAATTCGAGCACGTCGCAACCGGCCTCGGCCAGTTGCGACGCGAGCGCGCCGGACTGGCCGTCCGGGCGCGTCAGGACAGCGGTGAACGCGCGCGCGCCGCCCGCCATCAGGCGTCGCCCTTGCCGGCGGCGGCCTGCGAGCCGGCGAGCAGCGCCTGGACGATCTCGAGCGCGCCTTGCGCCTCGAGTTCGTCGGACACGGCGCGGCCGAGCGCGAGCGCATCGGCGACGGTCATGACGGCGCCGCACGCCTCGGCGGTCAGCACGCGCTTGCCGTCGGTCGTCGACACGCGGCCCGTCAGGTACAGTTCGCCCGCGCGCCACACCGCATGCGCGGCGAGCGGCACCTCGCAACTGCCGCCGAGCGCGCGCGACACCATCCGCTCGGCCTCGACCGCGAGCGCGGTCTGCGGGTCGTGCAGCGGCGCGAGCCACGCGGCGACGGCGTCGCGGTGCGAGGCGATCTCGATGCCGAGCGCGCCCTGGCCCGCGGCGGGCGGGCTCGCGTCGACGTCGAGCAGCGTGCGGATCCGCGCCTCGAGGCCGAGGCGCTTCAGGCCGGCGGCGGCGAGGATGATCGCCGCGTAATCGCCGCGATCGAGCTTCGACAGGCGCGTGTCGAGGTTGCCGCGCAGCGGCAGCACGTCCAGGTGCGGATAGCGCGAGCGCAGCATCGCCTCGCGGCGCAGGCTCGACGTGCCGACCACGGCACCGGCCGGCAGCGCGTCGAGCGACGCGTAGTCGTTCGACACGAAGGCATCGCGCGGGTCCTCGCGCTCCATGATCGCGGCAAGCGAGAAGCCTTCCGGCAGCGCCATCGGCACGTCCTTCAGCGAATGCACGGCGAGATCGGCGCGGCCGTCGGCCAGCGCGGCCTCCAGTTCCTTCACGAACAGGCCCTTGCCGCCGACCTTCGACAGCGTGCGATCGAGAATCTGGTCGCCGCGCGTCGTCATTCCGAGGATTTTCACGTCACAAGCTGGATATAATTTGCGCAGCGCATCACGCACATGTTCGGCTTGCCACATCGCCAGGCGGCTCTCGCGCGAAGCAATCGTCAACGTCGCGGGCGGCTGTGCCGACAGAGTCTCGGAATTCATTGCTGGAACATCGAAGGACGGGATTGAAGATCGAACAATGGTAGCACGCACGCCCCCGCCCGCCCGGGCCCGGAGCCGGCCCCGGCGCCGCCTGGCGCGGGCCGCGGCGCGGATGCGCGGAAGTGCCGCAGAAGTCGCAGTCGCTGGATCGCAGTGCCCGCAGTTCCTTTTGACTCGAGCTTTCCCAAGGAAACCCATCGTGAAGTCTTCCGGATCGGCGCGTACGGCGCGCCGCAATGCTGCCCTGTCCTCCTCCGACGCCTCGACGGACACCGTCGCCACCGCCGCGAACGGCCGTGCGAAAACGGCAACGAAACCGAAAGACCCGATACGTCAGACAAAACGCGCGGCCAAGGCCGTCGCGAACGGCGCGGCCGCCGTCGCAACGAAGCCGGGCGCCCGCACGCGCGACGACAAGGACGGCCCGCTGTTCGACGACATCCGCTTTCTCGGCCGCCTGCTCGGCGACGTCGTGCGCGAGCAGGAAGGCGACACCGTATTCGACGTCGTCGAGACGATTCGCCAGACCGCCGTCAAGTTCCGCCGCGAGGACGACAGCGAAGCCGCGCAGACGCTCGAGAAGAAGCTGCGCAAGCTGACGCCGGAGCAGACGGTGAGCGTCGTGCGCGCGTTCAGCTATTTCTCGCACCTCGCGAACATCGCGGAAGACCGCCACCACAACCGCCGCCGCCGCATCCATGCGCTGGCCGGCTCCGCGTCGCAGCCCGGCACGGTCGCGTACGCACTCGAACAACTGAAAACGACCGGCAATGCGTCGAAGCGACTGCTGCAGCGCTTCTTCGACGATGCGCTGATCGTGCCGGTGCTGACCGCGCACCCGACCGAAGTGCAGCGCAAGAGCATCCTCGACGCGCAGCACGACATCGCACGCCTGCTCGCCGAGCGCGACCAGGAGCTGACCGGCCGCGAGCGCCAGTACAACGAATCGATGCTGCGCGCCCGCGTCACCACGCTGTGGCAGACGCGCATGCTGCGCGACTCACGGCTGACGGTCGGCGACGAAATCGAGAACGCGCTGTCGTACTACCGCGCGACGTTCCTCGACGAACTGCCCGCGCTGTACGGCGACATCGAGGCCGCGCTCGCCGAGCACGGCCTGTCCGCGCGCGTCCCCGCGTTCTTCCAGATGGGCAGCTGGATCGGCGGCGACCGCGACGGCAACCCGAACGTGACCGCGTCGACGCTCGACGAAGCGATCAACCGCCAGGCCGCGGTGATCCTCGAGCACTATCTGGAACAGGTGCACAAGCTCGGCGCCGAACTGTCGGTGTCGAACCTGCTCGTCGGCGCGAACGATGCCGTGAAGGCGCTCGCGGCAGCTTCCCCCGACCAGTCGCCGCACCGCGTCGACGAGCCGTATCGTCGCGCGCTGATCGGCATCTACACGCGGCTCGCCGCGAGCGCGCGCGTGCGTCTCGGCGAAGGCACGGTGCCCGTGCGCAGCGCGGGCCGCGGCGCGCCGCCCGTGCGCGCGGTCCCGTATGCGGATTCCGAAGCGTTCGTCGCCGACCTGAAGGTGCTGACCGCGTCGCTCGACGAACACCACGGCACGTCGCTCGCCGCGCCGCGCCTCGCGCCGCTCGTGCGCGCGGCCGAAGTGTTCGGCTTCCATCTCGCGAGCATCGACCTGCGCCAGAGCTCCGACATCCACGAAGCCGTGGTCGCCGAGCTGTTCGCGCGCGCGGGCGTCGAGGCCGACTACGCGGCGCTCGCCGAGGAAGACAAGCTGCGCGTGCTGCTCGCCGCGCTCGCCGATCCGCGTCCGCTGCGCTCGCCGTACCTCGAATACTCCGCGCTCGCCCGGAGCGAACTCGGCGTGTTCGAGAAGGCGCGCGACGTGCGCGCCCAATTCGGCGCGCGCGCGGTGCGCAACTACATCATTTCGCATACGGAAACCGTCAGCGACCTCGTTGAGGTGCTGCTGCTCCAGAAGGAAACGGGCCTGCTCGAAGGCGCGCTCGGTGTGCCCGGCGGCAATGCGCGCAACAGCCTGATGGTGATCCCGCTGTTCGAGACGATTCCCGACCTGCGCGACGCCGCGCGCATCATGCGCGAATACTTCGCGCTGCCGGGCATCGACGCACTGATCGCGCACCAGGGCGCCGAGCAGGAAGTGATGCTCGGCTATTCGGACAGCAACAAGGACGGCGGCTTCCTCACGTCGAACTGGGAGCTGTATCGCGCGGAACTCGCGCTCGTCGACCTGTTCCGCGACCGCAAGATCACGCTGCGGCTGTTCCACGGCCGCGGCGGCACGGTCGGCCGCGGCGGCGGCCCGACCTACCAGGCGATCCTGTCGCAGCCGCCGGGCACCGTAAACGGCCAGATCCGCCTGACCGAACAGGGCGAGGTGATCGCGAGCAAGTTCGCGAACCCGGAGATCGGCCGCCGGAACCTCGAGACGGTCGTCGCCGCGACGCTCGAGGCGACGCTCCTGCCGCAGAACAACGCGCCCGCGCAGCTGCCGGCGTTCGAGGCCGCGATGCAGACGCTGTCCGATTCCGCGATGGCCGCATACCGCGCGCTCGTCTACGAAACCCCGGGCTTCACCGACTATTTCTTCTCGTCGACGCCGATCACCGAGATCGCCGAGCTGAACATCGGCAGCCGCCCGGCCTCGCGCAAGCTGCAGGATCCGAAGCAGCGCAGGATCGAGGACCTGCGCGCGATTCCGTGGGGCTTCTCGTGGGGCCAGTGCCGGCTGCTGCTGACGGGCTGGTACGGCTTCGGCAGCGCGGTGAGTGCGTATCTCGACGGCGCGCAGGACGACGCCGAACGCACGAAGCGCGTCGCGCTGCTGAAGAAGATGAACAAGACCTGGCCGTTCTTCTCGAACCTGCTGTCGAACATGGACATGGTGCTCGCGAAGACCGATCTCGCGGTCGCGTCGCGCTACGCGCAACTGGTCGCCGACCGCAAGCTGCGCAAGCACGTGTTCGAGCGGATCGTCGCGGAATGGGAGCGCACGTCGCAGGCGCTGGCGGAAATCACCGGGCACGAAGGCCGCCTCGCGACCAACCCGCTGCTCGCGCGCTCGATCAAGAACCGCTTCCCGTATCTCGATCCGCTGAACCACCTGCAGGTCGAGCTGATCAAGCGCCACCGCGCGGGCGACACGAACGCGCGGCTGCGCCGCGGGATTCACCTGACGATCAACGGGATCGCGGCCGGCCTGCGCAACACGGGCTGACCCGCGCGAGCGCGTGCGCGTGCGACGCACGCGCTACGCAACCCGCACAGCGGCCGCGACGCGCGTTGCCGGGCGTCGCGGCCGTTTCGTTTCAGCGCGCGTCGATCAGCAGCGCGTCGTGCTCGAACGATCCGTCGGGCTGCACCGCGTAGTAGCCGCGCACCTCGTCGGGCGCATGCGCCCACAGCGCGCGAATGCCGGTGACGCTGTCGGCCGGCGTGCGGATGCGCGCGACCCACGTCTCGAAATCGATCGGCAGCCGCCAGCGGCTGTGCACGTGCGCGTCGAAGCCGGCATCGCGGAACATCGCGAGCCATTCGTCCGCACGGTAGTCGCGCACGTGCGACGCGTCGCGCAGCACTTCCGCGGCCTGCAGGTACGTATCGAGGAGCGGGTGGTCGTTGCCGGCGATGTCGATCATCAGCACGCGGCCGCCCGGCTTCAGCACGCGGCGCACTTCGGCGAGCGCCGCGCGCATGTCGTGCCAGTGGTGCGCGCTCATCCGGCTCACGACCCAGTCGAACGTCGCCGTCCCGAACGGCAGTTGCTCGGCCGGCCCCTGCTGCGTACGGATGTTCGCGAGCCCGCGCTCGCGCGCCGCGGCGTCGACGGTCGCGAGCATCTGCGCGGCGAGATCGTAGGCGACCACGTCGCGCACGTGCGGCGCGACCGCGAAGCTCGCGTGGCCGGCGCCGCAGCCGAGATCGAGCACCGCGGCATCGGGCGTCGCGCGCACCGCGTCGGCGAGCGTCTGCAGGTCGGCGCCCGTCGCGTGGACCGTGCTCGTCAGGTAGGCGGCGGCCGTCGTGCCGAATGCGTCGGCGACCTGGTCGTGGTGTTTCATCGCATTCTTCTCCTTGGTGGGGACCGTCCGCGCCGATGCGGCCAGACGCGTGAGCCGCTACAATAGGCCTGCTCTTGTACCAGTACAAGTTAAGCAGTTATTCTGGTATTCGATCCACCCGCCTGACGATTTCGCATGAACCTTCCGCCCGCCGCCCCCACCCCGCCGCTCGACGCCACGCCCGCCCGTGCGCTCGGCGAATTCATCCGCGCCCACCGCGAGCGGCTGTCGCCGCAGGCCGTCGGCCTGCCGCCCGGCCCGCGGCGGCGCACGCCCGGGCTGCGGCGCGAGGAAGTCGCGCAGCTCTGCGGCGTCAGCCCCACCTGGTACACGTGGATCGAACAGGGCCGCCCCGTGTCCGCGTCGGCCGACGCACTCGCACGGATCGCCGTCGCGCTGCAACTGTCGAAGGCCGAGCGCGCGTACCTGTTCGAGCTGGCCGCGCAGCGCGACCCGGCCGAGCCCGACGTCGCGGGCGGCGACCTGCCGCCGACGCTCGCCGCGACCGTCGCGGCCATCGCGACGCCCGCCTACGTGCTCGACCGGCAATGGAACGCGCTCGCGTGGAACGCACCGGCCGCCGCGCTCTTTTCCGGCTGGCTCGACGGCGAGCACGACCGCAACCTGCTGCGCTTCACCTTCATGTCGCCGGCCGCGCGTACGCTGATCGTCGACTGGGAAACCCGCGCGCGGCGGCTCGCGGCCGAATTTCGCGCCGATTCGATCCGGCACCTGACCGACGCGCCCACGCGTGCGCTGATCGACGCACTGACCGCCGGCAGCGATGCCTTCGCACAGTACTGGGCCTCGCAGGACGTGTTCGAACGCGAAGGCGGCCTGCGCGAATTCGACCATCCGGCCGACGGCCGCCTCGTGTACCAGCAGATCACGCTGAAGCCCGCGCACCGCGAAGACCTGAAGCTGGTCGTGCTCGTGCGCGAGTGACGCCGCATCAGAAGCTGATCGTCGCGGTGATCGTGTCGCTGTAGTCACCCGGCGCGGGTGTGGTCTGCGCGGGCACGCGCCCGTAGACCGTGACCGACTGCGAGAGCCCGCTGCCGGTGCCCGTCGCCATCGACGTGCCGCCGGTGCCGTCGCCCCACGGCGTCGTGTGACCGGCGTCCTGGTAGAGCTGATAGCCGACCGCGCCCCCGCCGCCCGAGCGCTGCATCGTGCGCGCGGCAACGTTGCCGCTGCCGCCGGCGTTCAGCGCGATCTGGTACGCATCGCCGTTCGTGCACTGCGCGCTGATCGAGCCGGTCGCCGTCAGCGGCGCCGCGAGCACGCCCGCGGCGGGAAACGCAACATTCGTCGCGCTGATGAAGCAATCGTTCACGACGGTCGCGTTCGCCGCATACGAGAACGTGCCGGCCGATGCGCGCATCGCGGACACGTCGCTCGACGTGGTGCCGCAGGCCCGCTCCGGCGTGCTCGCGCGGTTTCCGGTCACGCGCTACCACGCCGCGACGATCGCGCTGCGCACGCCCGACGGCGCGCCGCTGCCGCCCGGCCTCGAAGTCGTCCACGTCGAGAGCGGGCAGCGCACGATCGTCGGCTACGACGGCCTCACGTTCGTCGACGGCCTCGTCGCCGACAATCATCTGGAGATTGCCGGCGACGGACGCCGCTGCAGCGTCGAGTTCGCGTACCAGCGCCCGGACGACGGCACGCTGCCGCGCATCGTCCCGCTGACCTGCGCGCTGCGCTGACGCCCGCCCGGTCGCGCGGCCGCGAATGCTAAAATCCTGCGATTCCCTCGGCGGCGCACGCCGCCCAACATCCCCTTCGAAGAATCGCCATGACGTCCCAACTGCACAAAAAGGGCGAGGCCTGGTCGGCCCGCTTCTCGGAACCGATGTCGGAGCTGGTCAAGCGCTACACGTCGTCGGTGTTTTTCGACAAGCGTCTCGCGCTCGTCGACATCGCCGGCTCGCTCGCGCACGCGAACATGCTCGCCGCGCAGAAGATCATCAGCGCCGACGACCTGGCCGCGATCGAACGCGGGATGGCGCAGATCAAGGGTGAGATCGAGCGCGGCGAATTCGAATGGCAGCTCGACCTGGAAGACGTCCACCTGAACATCGAGGCGCGCCTGACCGCGCTGATCGGCGATGCCGGCAAGCGCCTGCATACGGGCCGCTCGCGCAACGACCAGGTCGCGACCGACATCCGCCTGTGGCTGCGCGGCGAGATCGACCGCATCGGCGGCCTGCTGAACGACCTGCGCGGCGCGCTGCTCGACCTCGCGGAACAGAACGCCGACACGATCATGCCGGGCTTCACGCACCTGCAGGTCGCACAGCCGGTCACGTTCGGCCACCACCTGCTCGCGTACGTCGAGATGTTCTCGCGCGACGCGGAGCGCATGCGCGACTGCCGCACGCGCGTGAACCGCCTGCCGCTCGGCGCGGCCGCGCTCGCCGGCACGAGCTACCCGATCGACCGCCATGCAGTGGCGAAGACGCTCGGCTTCGACGGCATCTGCGCGAACTCGCTCGACGCGGTGTCGGATCGCGACTTCGCGATCGAATTCACGGCGGCTTCCGCGCTCGTGATGACGCACGTGTCGCGCTTCTCCGAAGAACTCGTGCTGTGGATGAGCCCGCGCGTCGGCTTCATCGACATCGCCGACCGCTTCTGCACCGGCAGCTCGATCATGCCGCAGAAGAAGAACCCGGACGTGCCCGAGCTCGCGCGCGGCAAGACGGGCCGCGTGAACGGCCACCTGATGGCGCTGCTGACGCTGATGAAAGGCCAGCCGCTCGCGTACAACAAGGACAACCAGGAAGACAAGGAACCGCTGTTCGACACGGTCGACACCGTCGCCGACACGCTGCGGATCTTCGCCGAGATGGTGGCCGGCATCACCGTGAAGCCGGACGCGATGCGCGCGGCCGCGCTGCAGGGCTTCTCGACCGCCACCGACCTCGCCGACTACCTGGTGAAGCGCGGCCTGCCGTTCCGCGATGCGCACGAAGCCGTCGCGCACGCCGTGAAGATCTGCGACGACCGCGGCATCGACCTGGCCGACCTGACGCTCGACGAGATGAAGCAGGAGCTGCCGAACGTCGCGCACCTGATCGGCGAAGACGTGTTCGGCTACCTGACGCTCGAAGGGTCGGTCGCCAGCCGCAATCACCCGGGCGGCACCGCGCCCGACCAGGTGCGCGCGGCGGTCAAGGCCGCCCGCGCCGCGCTCGGCCAGTAAGCGTCGCCGCGAACGGACGCCCCCGCGGCGTCCGTTTCTTGTTGGTGCGGGCCGCGCACGTTGCGTGCGTCGCCCGCCCTCTCCCCCCCGACTTCCGGACCTCAGCAATGATGTTTTCCGCCGCGCTCTTCGACATGGACGGCCTGCTCGTCGATTCCGAGCGGACCATCATGAACACGTGGATCGACGTGTCGAACGCGCACGGCGTCGCGCTGACCACCGCCGATTACCTGCAGATCGTCGGCCGCTCGTTCGCCGAAGGCCAGACGATTCTCTCGGGCATCATCGGCGACGCCGGCACGTTCGACGCGGTGCGCACCCGCGTGCGCGAGCAGCTCGCGGCGCCCGAGCCGCATCCGAAGTTTCCGCTGAAGCCCGGCGCGCACGCGCTCCTGAGCGCGCTCGCGCAAGCCGGCATTCCGTGCGCGGTCGCGTCGTCGTCCGCGGGTGACGTGATCCGCGCGCGGCTCGACGCGGTCGGCGTGCTGCCGTTCTTTCGCGCGATCGCGGGCGGCGACGAAGTCGCACGCGGCAAGCCCGACCCGGCCGTCTACCGGCTCGCGGCCGAACGCCTCGGCGTGCCGGCACACGCATGCGTCGCGTTCGAGGACAGCGATTTCGGTGCGCAATCGGCCGCCGGCGCGGGCGCCGCGGTCGTCACCGTGCCCGACCTGAAGGCGCCGACGCCCGAAATCGTCGCGCTGAGCCTGCACGTGCTCGCTTCGCTCGACGATGCGCTTGCGCTCGTGCCGTCGTGGTTCGGGCTGCACGACGCGCCGCGCGCGTAGCCAACCCGCCTCCCCAAATGCAGACGGGCACCTTCCGGTGCCCGCCTTTGGTTGCCGCAACGCGTCGCCTGGCCGTCAATTGTTGCCCGCCGTCTCCGACAGCCGCTTCATCGTCGCGATGCGCGCGCCGATCAGGTCGACGCGGCCGTCCTCGCCGACGAGCGGCGCCGTCGCATCGCGGAACCCGACCCACGCGCGCTGCGCGCGCACCAGCGTCGCGGCCGAATGCGCAGGCATCTTGCGGCGCAGCTTCTGGTAATAGCGGTTCAGGTCGAACAGCGCGTGCTCGCACGCGGCATCCTGTTCGCACGGCCGGATGCGGCGCAACGGATCGCGCGCGTCGCTCCTGGGCGCGTTCGCCGGGCCGCCCGCCGCCGCATTCGCCGCGCCGTTGTCCGCCGCCTTCGCCGCCCCCCCGCCCGGCCCGCCGGCCGGCGGCGCATAGCGATCGGCCGCGCCGCGCAGCGCCAGCGCGCGATCGCGCACGGGCTGCAACTGCAGGTCGGCACTCGACATCGCGTACGACGTGCCGCGCGTGGTGTCGTATACGGCCTTCAGCAGATGCACTTCGTCCTTGCGCCACGTGAGCCAACGGCGCTGGCTGTCCTGCCAGCCGCGCTTCGCGTCGGCCGGCGCATCCTTCAACAGGCGCTGGTACGCGCCGTCCATCACGGCCTGCCACTGCTGCTGCGCTTCACCCATGCACTGGATCTGGCCGGCCGGCGAAGACCGGTCGCGCCGCGCGAGGCATTGCCGCATCGCGACGTCGATCGGGTCGGCCGCCGCGACTTCCGCGTGCGCCGCGCCCAATCCCGCCGACCAGGCCGCCCAGACGACGAGCGCGGCCACCGCCGCACGCATCGTCCCGATTCGATTCCGTTCCATCGTCAATCGCGCACGCAGTCGACGAAGTATTCGACGCGGCCGTTCACCTCTTCCGCGACGAGGCCGTGGATGTCGGTGTGGAAGCCCGGGAAGCGCTCGTTGAAGTCGCGCGCGAACCGCAGGTAGTTCACGATCGTCTTGTTGAAGCGCTCGCCCGGGATCAGCAGCGGGATGCCCGGCGGGTACGGCGTCAGCAGGATGCTCGTCACGCGGCCTTCGAGCTCGTCGAGCGGCACGCGGTCGATCTTGCGGTGCGCGAGCTTCGCGAACGCGTCCGACGGCTTCATCGCCGGCTCCATGTCCGACAGGTACATCTCCGTCGTCAGGCGGGCGATGTCGTTCGCGCGGTACACGTCGTGGATCTGCGTGCACAGGTCGCGCAGGCCGACACGCTCGTAGCGCGGATGCTGCGCGACGAATTCCGGCAGCACGCGCCACAGCGGCTGGTTGTTGTCGTAGTCGTCCTTGAACTGCTGCAGCTCGGTCACCATCGAGTTCCAGCGGCCCTTCGTGATGCCGATCGTGAACATGATGAAGAACGAGTACAGGCCGGTCTTCTCGACGATGATCCCGTGCTCGGCCAGGTACTTCGTGACGATCGCGGCGGGGATGCCCGTCTCGCCGAACTCGCCGTCGACGTCGAGCCCCGGCGTGATGATCGTCGCCTTGATCGGGTCGAGCATGTTGAAGCCTTCCGCCAGCGGGCCGAAGCCGTGCCAGTGGTCGTTCGGCTTCAGCATCCAGTCGTCGCGCGAACCGATGCCTTCCTCCGACAGCTCGTCCGGACCCCACACGCTGAAGAACCAGTCGTCGCCGTATTCGGCGTCGACCTTGCGCATCGCGCGGCGGAAATCGATCGCCTCGGCGATCGATTCCTCGACGAGCGCGGTGCCGCCCGGCGGCTCCATCATCGCGGCCGCGACGTCGCACGACGCGATGATCGCGTACTGCGGGCTCGTCGACGTGTGCATCAGGTACGCCTCGTTGAAGCGGTGCTTGTCGAACGTGCGGTTCTCCGAATCCTGCACGACGATCTGCGATGCCTGCGAGATGCCCGCGAGCAGCTTGTGCGTCGAGTGCGTCGCGAACACGAGCGCGCCCGTGCGCGGACGGCCGTCGCCGATCGCGTGCATGTCGCGGTAGAAATCGTGGAACGTCGCGTGCGGCAGCCACGCTTCGTCGAAGTGCAGCGTGTCGAGCAGGTCGCCGAGGAGATCCTTGATCATCTCGACGTTGTAGACGACGCCGTCGTACGTGCTCTGCGTGATCGTCAGGATGCGCGGCTTCATGTCCGGGTTCTGGCGCATCGCCTCGCGCGCGAACGGGTTCGCCTCGATCTTCTTGCGGATGTTCTCCGGCTTGAACTCGTCGCGCGGGATCGGCCCGATGATGCCGAAGTGGTTGCGCGTCGGCGTCAGGAACACCGGAATCGCGCCCGTCATCGTGATCGCGTGCAGGATCGACTTGTGGCAGTTGCGGTCGACCAGCACGATGTCGCCGGGCGCGACCGTCGCGTGCCAGACGATCTTGTTCGACGTCGACGTGCCGTTGGTCACGAAGAACAGGTGGTCCGCGCTGAAGATGCGCGCCGCGTTGCGCTCGGACGCGGCCACCGGGCCCGTGTGATCGAGCAGCTGGCCGAGCTCGTCCACCGCGTTGCAGACGTCGGCGCGCAGCATGTTCTCGCCGAAGAACTGGTGGAACATCTGGCCGAGCGGGTTCTTCAGGAACGCGACGCCGCCCGAGTGACCGGGGCAGTGCCACGAGTACGAGCCTTCGTCCGCGTACTTCACCAGCTCCTTGAAGAACGGCGGCGCGAGCGAGTCGAGATAGACCTTCGCCTCGCGGATGATGTGGCGCGCGACGAACTCCGGCGTGTCCTCGAACATGTGGATGAAGCCGTGCAGCTCGCGCAGGATGTCGTTCGGCAGGTGGCGCGACGTGCGCGTCTCGCCGTACAGGAAGATCGGGATGTCCGCGTTGCGGCGGCGCACTTCGGTGACGAACGCGCGCAGCTCGATGATCGCGGTCGCGAGCTCGGGCAGCTCGCCGTCCGGGCCGGTTTCGCCGAGCATGAGTTCGTCGTCGTCGATCGACAGGATGAAGCACGACGCGCGGCTCGACTGCTGCGCGAACGACGTCAGATCGCCGTAGCTCGTGAGGCCGAGGACTTCGACGCCCTCCTTCTCGATCGCTTCGGCCAACGCCCGGATGCCGGAGCCCGAGATGTTCTCGGAGCGGAAATCTTCGTCGATGATGACGACGGGGAAACGAAACTTCATGGGCGATTCTCCAAAAAGAACGACCGCGGCGCGTCACGCGCAGCGGTCACCCGGAAACTGGTGAGACGTTATGCAACCAGATCAGGTTTTCGGCAGCGTGACACCGCGCTGCCCCTGATACTTGCCGCCGCGATCCGCGTACGACACGTCGCACACTTCGTCGCTTTCGAAGAAGAGCACCTGCGCGACGCCTTCGTTCGCGTAGATCTTCGCGGGCAACGGCGTGGTGTTCGAGAATTCCAGCGTGACGTAGCCTTCCCACTCGGGTTCGAACGGCGTCACGTTGACGATGATCCCGCAGCGCGCGTAGGTCGACTTGCCGAGGCAGACCGTCAGCACGGTGCGCGGGATGCGGAAATATTCGACGGTGCGGGCCAGCGCGAACGAGTTCGGCGGGATGATGCACACGTCGCCCTTGAAATCGACAAACGAACCCTCGTCGAAGTTCTTCGGATCGACGATCGTCGAGTTGATGTTCGTGAAGATCTTGAATTCGTCCGCGCAGCGGATGTCGTAGCCGTAGCTCGACGTGCCGTAGCTGACGATCCGGCGGCCATCCTCGGACGCACGAACCTGATCGGGCACGAACGGCTCGATCATCTTGTGCTCTTCGGCCATGCGCCGAATCCATTTGTCGGACTTGATACTCATGTCAGCCTCCGCCGGGCCGTCCCAAGGAGGCTGACCGCCCCCTCGGGGGGCAGCGAACAAAGAGAGCGTGGGGGTCGATTCATATCGGGGCGCCAGGAAACGCTGCGTGACGGAAAACGAAAGCCGCCGATACAAAGCGGCGACCGGGAAAGGCGGACATTTTACGCGATCATCGGCCGGCGCACGCGGCGGCCGTCAACGGATCACGCCGCAGGCAAGCGCGGGCCCCGCGCCATGCTGCGGAAACGCGGGATCGCTCGGGTCGCGGTGCACCAGCGCCGCGCGGTTCATCGCCGAGCGCACGCCATCGAGGGCCAGATCGGGAGCGACGATGAAGCCGGCGGCGACGCCGTTCGCGTCCGCATGGATGTTGCCCAGATCGCCGGCGACGCGCGCGCCCGCGCGCAACCGGTCGGCGGCCGGCGCGAACACCTGGCCGGCGCTCGAGCCGTCGCCCGCGTTGCAGTCGCCGCGTTCGTGCACCTGTAGCGCATGATCGCTGTTGGGCGGAAGGCCGGCCAGGTTGTAGGTGACCTGAACGCCGTCCGGACGCTCGACGAACGTCACCGCACCGCGCGCCTGCCAGCCGACCGTCGGCTGCAGTTGTGCGTCGGCCCGTTTTTCGTGCGACGAGGAAAAGGAGGTGCAGCCGGCCAGCAGGCCCAGCGCGGCGGCGGCCAGCAGCGCGTACCGCACGCGGCCGGCGCGCACGCCGTGATGTCGTTGTTTCATTCGATCCTCATGCCGGCGGGCGCCGCGTGTGACGCGGCGCCCGCCGGGCGGGTAAAGGGACCCGGGAAAAGTCGCCATGATACCGCGCCTCGCGGCGCCGTAAACAGCGTGAGGCCCCGCCCCGCAAGGGTTTTACGTATTTTGAACAACGATCGACGGGAACTTCGAGGTCATGTCGCGCGATCGCTCGGCAATCGCCAGCGCGACGCCGCGCGCGATGTCGCGGTAACGACGCGCCAGCGCGCCTTCGGGATCGGCCGCGACCGTCGGCGCGCCGCTGTCGGCCCGCTCGCGGATCGCGATGTCGAGCGGCAGGCTGCCGAGCACGTTCACGTCGTAATCCTTCGCCATCCGCTCGGCCCCGCCGGCGCCGAAGATGTGCTCTTCGTGGCCGCAGTTCGAACAGATGTGGATGCTCATGTTCTCGACGATGCCGAGAATCGGAATCCCGACCTTCTCGAACATCTTCAGGCCCTTCTTCGCATCGAGCAACGCGATGTCCTGCGGCGTCGTGACGATCACCGCGCCCGTGACGGGTACGCGCTGCGCGAGCGTGAGCTGGATGTCGCCGGTGCCGGGCGGCATGTCGACGATCAGGTAGTCGAGCTCGCGCCAGTTGGTCTGGCGCAGCAGCTGCTCGAGCGCGGAGGTCGCCATCGGGCCGCGCCACACCATCGGGTTGTCTTCCTCGATCAGGAAGCCGATCGAGTTCGCCTGCAGCCCGTGGCCGACGAGCGGGTTCATCGACTGGTTGTCGGGCGACTCGGGGCGCTGGCCGTGGATGCCGAGCATCGTCGGCAGCGACGGGCCGTAGATGTCGGCGTCGAGGATGCCGACCGACGCGCCTTCGGCGGCAAGCGCGAGTGCGAGGTTGACGGCCGTCGTGCTCTTACCGACACCGCCCTTGCCCGACGCGACCGCCACGATGTTCTTCACGTTCGGCAGCAGTTTCACGCCACGCTGCACCGTGTGCGCGACGATCTCCTGCGACACGGCGATGCGCGCGTCGCGCACGCCGGGCACGGCCTGGAGCGCGGCGGTGACGCGTGCGCGCACGTCGTCGTGCTGGCTGCGCGCGGGATAACCGAGCACCACGTCGAGCGCCACGACGTCGCCGTCGATCGCGACGTTGCGCACGCCCTTGTTCGCCGCATACGGACGGCCGGTATTGGGGTCGACGACAGCCGCCAAAGCGGCGTCGACTTGTGCCCGGTCAATGCTCATCGAAACTCC
The DNA here is from genome assembly GCF_001718835.1 of Burkholderia cepacia. Classification (NCBI taxonomy): domain Bacteria; kingdom Pseudomonadati; phylum Pseudomonadota; class Betaproteobacteria; order Burkholderiales; family Burkholderiaceae; genus Burkholderia; species Burkholderia cepacia. The sequence continues at coordinate 2,902,204 of NZ_CP013443.1, forward strand.
GTGAAAACGTTTTTCTCGCGCGCAAACGTCAAAAAATATCAAATTACGCTGCGAAAATCGGGAAAAGTGAAAGAATCTGTTGCACGCCATTGCGCGAACGCGCGACCCGGCGCACTCTTCGCCTGCGGCATGCTATGGGGCCAAATCGGCCACCAACCGCCTATATTGTAGAGGCTGACGCGTCGCACTGCCCGAACAGCCACGCTGACGGACAGGGCATGCGGCCACCTCGGCGGCTGCCGCTGGCGCAGGCCTGCCCTCCTTTTTCGGGCGGCCCGCGCGTGGAGCCGTAACTGTTGTTGTCGTCGTTGTCGACTCGTTCAACCAAGAGAGGAATCCAAGATGAACATGAAAATCGCGACCCGTCTGTCCGTCTTCGCATTGGCCGGCGCACTGCTGGCAGGCTGCGCCACGCAGCAAGGCAACAACACGGCCGTCGGTACCGGCACGGGTGCGGCGCTGGGCGCAGGCATCGGCGCGCTGGCGGGCGGCGGCAAGGGCGCGGCGATCGGCGCGGGCGTCGGCGCACTGGTCGGCGGCGTGACGGGTTACAACTGGCAGGCGATCAAGAACAAGCTCGCGCCGTCGGCAGCCAAGACGGGTACGCAGGTGACCGAGCAGCCGGACGGCTCGCTGAAGCTGAACGTGCCGAGCTCGGTGACGTTCGCGACGAACCAGTACGCGATCACGCCGGCGTTCACGCCGCTGCTGAACGACCTGGCGACGACGCTGAACCAGAACCCGCAAGTGACGGCATCGATCGTCGGCTACACGGACAGCACGGGTTCGCAGCAGCTGAACCAGACGCTGTCGCAGAACCGTGCGCAGAGCGTCGTGAACGCGCTCGAGCAGCGCGGCGTCGCCGGCGCCCGCCTGTCGGCACAGGGCATGGGCCCGTCGAACCCGATCGCGGACAACGCGACGGAAGCCGGCCGCGCACAGAACCGCCGCGTCGAAATCTACCTGCGCGCTGCGCAGCACTAAGCGCGCAGGCGGGGAATGCACGGCTCGCGTCGCCCGCACTGCCCCGCCGGACAAGGCTTCCGGCGGAGCCGGTAACAAATCGAAAAAATTTTCGAACTTCTGTCGCGGGCCGTGGTCAGTATTTACGGTACGCGGCTGGTGTTGCCGGCGCGTCACCATTCTCCTCTTGTCGTTGTTGCTCCGGGGCCGTATCCGCCCCGGTTTTTTTTGCCTGCGCAATTTGTGCTGCATCGCAACATCCGACGCCCGGGCACGCCGCTTGCGGCCCGCTGCGTCCCGCCCGCGCGGCCTGCGCCGGCCACCCGCCTGTCCGGCGCGCGCCCCTGCTAGAATCGCAGTTTCCCGTCGTTTTCCCGCCGTTCCTCTACAGACCCTATGTCCGCATCCGACCTCACTTCCGTGCAGGCTGCGGCGCCGCAAGGTGGCCGCCAGATCCTCGTTACGTCCGCACTGCCCTATGCCAACGGGCAGATCCACATCGGCCACCTGGTCGAGTACATCCAGACCGACATCTGGGTGCGGACGCTGCGAATGCATGGCCATGAGGTCTACTACATCGGCGCCGACGACACGCACGGCACGCCGGTCATGCTGCGCGCGGAGAAGGAAGGCCTGACCCCGAAGCAGCTGATCGACCGCGTGTGGACCGAGCACAAGCGCGATTTCGACAGCTTCGGCGTGTCGTTCGACAACTTCTACTCGACCGATTCGGACGAGAACCGCGTGCTGAGCGAGAAGATCTACGTCGCGCTGCAGGAAGCCGGCTTCATCGCCGAGCGCGAGATCGAGCAGGCATACGATCCCGTCAAGGAAATGTTCCTGCCGGATCGCTTCATCAAGGGCGAGTGCCCGAAGTGCCACGCGAAGGACCAGTACGGCGACAGTTGCGAAGTGTGCGGCTCGACCTACCTGCCGACCGAACTGCTGAACCCGTATTCGGTCGTGTCGGGCGCGACGCCGGTGCGCAAGACCTCGAAGCACTACTTCTTCCGCCTGTCCGATCCGCGCTGCGAAACGTTCCTGCGCGAATGGGTGAGCGGCCTCGCGCAGCCCGAAGCGACCAACAAGATGCGCGAATGGCTCGGCGACGCCGGCGAGGCCAAGCTCGCCGACTGGGACATCTCGCGCGACGCGCCGTACTTCGGCTTCGAGATCCCGGGCGCGCCCGGCAAGTATTTCTACGTGTGGCTCGACGCGCCGGTCGGCTATTACGCGAGCTTCAAGAACCTGTGCGACCGCAACGGCGTCGACTTCGACGCGTGGATCCGCCCGGGCTCGACCACCGAGCAATATCACTTCATCGGCAAGGACATCCTGTACTTCCACACGCTGTTCTGGCCCGCGATGCTCGAGTTCTCGGGCCACCGCACGCCGACCAACGTGTTCGCGCACGGCTTCCTGACGGTCGACGGCGCGAAGATGTCGAAGTCGCGCGGCACGTTCATCACCGCGCAGAGCTACATCGACACGGGCCTGAACCCCGAATGGCTGCGCTACTACTTCGCCGCGAAGCTGAACGCGACGATGGAAGACATCGACCTGAACCTCGACGATTTCCAGGCGCGCGTGAACAGCGACCTCGTCGGCAAGTACGTGAACATCGCGAGCCGCGCGGCAGGCTTCCTGATCAAGCGCTTCGACGGCCGCGTGCAGGACAGCGCGATGAACCATCCGCTCGTCGCGAAGCTGCGCGATGCGATTCCCGGGATCGCCGCGCACTACGAAGCACGCGAGTACGGCCGCGCGCTGCGCCACACGATGGAGCTCGCGGACGAAGTGAACGCGTACGTCGACGGCGCCAAGCCGTGGGATCTCGCGAAGGACCCGGCCAACGCGGTCGCGCTGCACGAAACCTGCAGCGTGAGCCTCGAATCCTTCCGCCTGCTGTCGCTCGCGCTGAAGCCGGTGATGCCGCGCGTGGCCGAGGCCGTCGAGTCGTTCTTCGGGATCGCGCCGCTCGCCTGGGCCGATGCCGCGAAGCCGCTGTCGTCGGAACAGCCGATCAAGGCGTACCAGCACCTGATGACGCGCGTCGACCCGAAGCAGATCGACGCGCTGCTCGCCGCGAACCGCGATTCGCTGGCCGGCGCGGGCGCCTCGACGGATGCGGCCGGCAGCGCGAAGGCTGCGAAAGCCGCGACGGCCGACGCCAAGGCCGCGAAGGCGAACGCGAAGCCCGCAGCGGCCGCGAACGGCGCGGACGGCACCGACGCGCCCATCTCGATCGACGATTTCGCGAAGATCGACCTGCGCATCGCGAAGATCGTCGCGTGCCAGGCCGTCGAGGGTTCGGACAAGCTGCTGCAGCTCACGCTCGACGTCGGCGAGGAAAAGACCCGCAACGTGTTCTCGGGCATCAAGTCCGCGTACCAGCCCGAGCAGCTCGTGGGCAAGCTGACGGTGATGGTCGCGAACCTCGCGCCGCGCAAGATGAAGTTCGGCCTGTCCGAAGGGATGGTGCTCGCCGCGTCGGCCACCGACGAGAAGGCGGAACCGGGTCTCTACATCCTCGAGCCGCACAGCGGCGCGAAGCCCGGCATGCGCGTGAAGTAAGCGGCGCGCGCCGCCGCTTTTGCGCGACAGCCCCGCACGATGCGTGCGGGGCTTTTTTATGTTTGAGCCGCCCGGTGCGTCCCGCGGACGGATTCCGTTACCATGTCGGCTTGCGCGGCAGCCGCTCGCGCATGCCGACGCAATATGCAGCACCGGAACCCGCCGGATTCCGAAGACCGCCGCGAGCGGTCGGCCACGGGCCGTGGCGGCGGGCTCCGCCCACAGAACAACGAAATGAAAACGCACCCGACACCTTCCCGGCCGGCCGGACGCGCGCGTCGTCCCGCATGAGCCGCGCCCGTTCCCCGATGACGATCCCGCTCGTGCCGGTCGCCGACGCGAACGGCGTTGCGCCGCTCGTCGCGCACAGCCGTGCGTTCGGCGCGCTCGCCGAACGCTTCGCGTGGCTCGCGCTGCGCGAGCCGCCCGCCGACGACAATGCCCGCTGGCACACGCACATGCTCGGCAAACGCGCGATCCGCTTCGCGCAGCCGCTGACGTTCACGCCCTACGCCGCCGCGCAGCCCTGCTCCGCGCGCTGCCGGTTCTGCTCGGAAACGCTCGTCGACGAGACCGCGTCCGGCCCGATGGCCGCGAGCCTGCGCCCGGGCGCGAACTATTTCGACCGGCTCGGCCGCGCGCTGCGGGCGCTGCGCGGCGTGCCGCTGTCGTATTCGCTGTCCGGGCTCGAGAACACCGACGATCCGGGCTGGCTGCTGTCGCTCGTCGCGACCCTCGGCGCGGCCGGCGCCGACGGCCCCGACGTCGGCGGCAGCGTGCTGTACACGAACGGCGCGGGCCTCGTCGAGCACGGCGGCGCGCTGCTGCCCGCGCTCGCGAGCTTCGGGCTGTCGTGGCTCGAATGGTCGCGCCATCACGATCGCGACGACGTGAACCAGTCGATCATGCGCTTTCGCCCCGGCCAGCCCGTGATGCGCGACGCCGCGTTCGAGACGGCGTTCGCCGCCGCGCGCGAGCGCTTCCCGGTCAAGCTCGTCTGCATCGTGCAGCGCGGCGGCGTCGAGACGCCGGCCGACGTGCTCCGTTATCTGGACCGCGCACGCGTGCTCGGCGCAAGCGCCGTGATCTTCCGCGAGTTCTCCGCGCTGCCCGACACGTACCGGCACAACGCGACGCGGCGCTACGTCGACCACGCGCGGGTCGCGATCGACGCGCTGCTGCTCGCGTGCGTCGCCGACCCCGCGTTCGCGTCCCGGTGCGAGCCGATCGCGCTGACGGGCGGCTACTACTTCTGGAACGCGCGCTGGGCGCACCGCGACGGGTTCGAGGTCGTGTTCGAGGCGTCCGACTACGGCGCGATGCGCGAGCATGAACTGCGCGACGCCGTGTACAAGCTCGTATTTCATCCGAACGGCAACCTGTGCGCGGGCTGGCAACCGACGCGCGACATCCTGTGGAGCGACGATGACCACCGTGACTAGCTGGCTGCGCCTGACCGAAGAGGCCGCCGACACCACCCTGCCCGCCGACCTGCGCGCGCGGGATTCATTCGCCGCGCGCGATTGCGGCTGGGTCGAGCAGATGGTGCCGTTCATCGGCAGCCACGCGACGCCGGGCGGCTGGATCGTCGATCCATTCTGCGGCTTCGGCACGACGCTCGTCGCCGCCGCGCAATGCAGCGCGCCGGCGCTCGGCGTCGAGGTCGATCCGGAGCGCGCGGCGTTCGCGCGCGAACGGCTCGCGCGGGCGGGCGCCGCGGCCGGCCGCCATCCGGTGCTCGCGGGCGACCTGTCGACCGCCGCGACGCAAGCCGCCGCGCGCGACGCCGGCGGCCCGTTCACGCTGTGCCTGACGAGCGTGCCGTATTTCGGCTGCGACGAGCTGCCCGGCAAGGCGGCCGACGGGCAGCTGTACGGCGTCGCGCACTACGCGCCGTATCTGGAACGGATGCGCAACGTATTCGCGGGCGTGCACGCGCTGCTCGAACCGGGCGGCTGGTGCATTGCGATGGCGCAGAACCTGCGCGTCGGCGGCCGGTTCGTGCCGCTCGCGTGGGATGTCGCGCGGCTGCTCGGCGAACGCTTCGTGCTGCACGAGGAACGCGTGCTGATCTACGAACGCGCGGGCGGCCCGGCGCCGCATGGCGACGGCGCGACCGATCGCACGCATGAGTACGCGCTCGTGTGCCGCAAGGCGCCGCTTGCGAGCGACGCCGACGCCGCCCGTGCGCTCGTCGCCGCGCTGACGCGCGACGGCTTCGCGTTCGCCGTGATCGGCGGCTTCGCGCGCCGGTTCGCGGCCGAAGCGGGCCATGTCGATGGCGACGCCGACGACGACACCGATACGCCGCTGAACGACGTCGACCTCGTGGTGCCGCCCGACGACGCGGGCGTGTCGCGGCTGCTGCAATGGCTGGAAGCCGACGGCTTTTCGCTGGAATCGTGGAATGCGCGGATCACGCCGCCTGTCGCGGCCGCCGCGCTGCGCTACCGTCGCTACTTCCGCGCGCGGCGGGTCGATGCGCGCGGCCGGCTGTTGCAGGTCGACGTCACGGTCGCCGACTCGCAGGAAGGATACGCCGCGTGCGCGACGGCAGGCGCGAACGACCGTTGAGCCGGTTGCGCGCGCGACGCGACGCGCGCCACCGTCACCGCTGGCCGAACCACCGGTCGAAGCGCCGCGTGTAGTGCCGCCGTACGCAGACGCCCACCAGAAGCGCGTCAGGTTGATCGTCCCCTTGAACGCGTTGGCCGCCGATTGCAGCCCCTGCTCGTAGCCGAGCACGAAGCGCTCGTTGATCGCCTTCGAGATCTGCACGACCTGTGGATCGGTCAGGCCGACATCGCTGCGGCCGAAATAGATCGACGCGCTGCTCGCCGCGAACCGCGATTCGCTGGCCGGCGCGGGCGCCTCGACGGATGCGGCCGGCAGCGCGAAGGCTGCGAAAGCCGCGACGGCCGACGCCAAGGCCGCGAAGGCGAACGCGAAGCCCGCAGCGGCCGCGAACGGCGCGGACGGCACCGACGCGCCCATTTCGATCGACGATTTCGCGAAGATCGACCTGCGCATCGCGAAGATCGTCGCGTGCCAGGCGGTCGAAGGCTCGGACAAGCTGCTGCAGCTCACGCTCGACGTCGGCGAGGAGAAGACCCGCAACGTGTTCTCCGGGATCAAGTCCGCGTACCAGCCCGAGCAGCTCGTGGGCAAGCTGACGGTGATGGTCGCGAACCTCGCGCCGCGCAAGATGAAGTTCGGCCTGTCCGAAGGGATGGTGCTCGCGGCGTCGGCAACCGACGAGAAGGCCGAGCCGGGCCTCTACATCCTCGAACCGCACAGCGGCGCGAAGCCCGGCATGCGCGCGAAGTATGCGGCGCGCTGCCTGCGCGACAACCCTCGCACGTAGATAGCGTGGTTTTTTTATGCCTGCGCCACGCCGTTGTCGATGCTGACGTTGCGAGCGCCAATGACATCTACCGCACGCTGCTCCCCGTTTGCAACGACCTACGAGATTACCCCCCCGACGCCAACGCAACAATCCGTCAAAACGATACATGTCCTATGGATTAAATGCACCAGGATGAGTAATTTTTCACACGAGAGCACTTTGAGCAGCAGGCAGGTGCTTTCGATTTCTCAATAATCCGATAGGAGAAATAAGATGGCGCAGGATATTTTCTTGAAGCTCACGGGTATCGAGGGCGAATCGACCGATCGCAGTCATTCGAATGAAATTGAGGTCCTGACGTGGACGTGGTCGGTAAGTCAGCAATCCAATATGCACATGGGAAGCGGTGGTGGCGCAGGCAGATGCACCGTTGACGATCTAGCGTTCGAGCACTACATCGATCGCGCCACACCGAATCTGATTCAGTATTGCTTGACAGGCAAGCCTCTCGACAGCGCTGTGCTGGTGATGCGTAAAGCTGGCGGCAAACCACTCGAATACCTGAAGATCACGATGGAGGACGTGCTCGTCACCGGAGTCAAACCAGTTAGCAACCCCAACATGCGGGTCCCGCGCGAAGAAGTTCGATTGTCCTTCTCCCGTGTGAAGCAAGAATATGTGATTCAGAACGCCCAGGGCGGCAGCGCCGGAACAGTGGCCATGGGTTACGACATTAAAGCCAACAAGACCATCTAACAACGGGACATATCATGCTATTCATTTCAAAACAAGGTCACGTCGATGCGGAGCGCATCCAGGTCAATATTTTTTCAGAAATTGAACGAAGCCCAATGAGCAAGGTTAATGGAATCGTCGTTCATCAAACAGACAGCCCAACTGCAGAAAGCACCTTCAATAGCTACAGGAAAAAAGGCGCCAATGGTGCGCACTTCCTAATCGACAAAGACGGAACAATCTATCAAACAGCTTCACTACTCAAAAGAACCAATCACGTCGGAAAACTCAAATCTCGCTGCATTATTACACACGAATGCCCTACCGCAGAATTGAAGATAGCAACCGGAATGGAAAACAAATATACAAAACTATCAATTCACGAGCACAAAAAAATATGGCCGAATCGCTACCCATCGAACAACGACTCGATTGGCATTGAATTGGTTGGAGAGACACACGACAAAGACATACCCGGCACAAACAGGAAGGAGAAAGTGTATGAAAGCGTCACGGAAAAGCAAAATTCATCCCTGCAATGGCTAATCAAAGAGTTAACCGAAACTCTTTATATTTCACCCCATGAAATTTATCGCCACCCTCAGCTATCTTACAAAACACCGACAGAAGCAGCCACCGCAAAATGGTAAATTCCAGGTCAGCCAAACTCTTGCTCCCACTTGTTTTCCTCACACTACAAACAACAGCCCAAGCAAGAACCGTGAGTACAGTGACGATCGATGAAACAGGATTAAATCTTGACACCAAGGACTCCAATTTGACGGAAAGCTGCAAGAAATTTAAACCAACGATCAACCAAGTCAGGCATTATTTCGAAAAAGCATATCCTGTTGAGAGTCATATAATTACGACCGAACGCTACTCACCCTGCTACGCAACCGGGACAATTACATTCAGCGACAATAGCGCCGGCAAATTCCAACTATATTCAGGAGGCACTTCCACACTATTTTGGTCCAGAGGGGGAGCAGTCAATTTGCTATATAAAAAAAATAAGTGGCACGATCCCTTTGCTTGCAACTACGGCCTTGGCGACGAGCAAGAATGCTGAGCCAGGCTCTTGAGGCCCCCGGTGCCCACCTCGTGCAGAACGCCAGGAGTCGTCCCCGGCGCTCTGTCATGCCTCCCCCCGCCGTCACCGGCCCCCGAACCACCGGTCGAAACGCCGCGTGTAGTTCAGGTCGACGCCCTGGAACGTGCCGCCGTACGCGGACACCGACCAGAAGCGCGTCAGGTTGATCGTCGCCTTGAACGCGTTGCTCGCCGATTGAAGCCCCTGCTCGAAGCCGAGCACGAACCGCTCGTTGATCGCCTTCGACACCAGCACGACCTGCGGATCGGTCAGGCCGACCTCGCTGCGGCCGACCGACACCTCGTCGAGACCGAAGGTCTGCGCGACGCGCTTGCCGGTCACGCTGCCGAGCAGCCCGAGCGCCGCCGTCATCGTGCCCTGCTGGCCGACGTTGTTGCCCTGGTCGGTGCCGTGCCCGAACAGCAGCCACGACAGCTTTTCGTTGTCCGTGACGTTCGGTTCCGACACCAGCTTGACCGTCAGCGACTGGATCGTGCCCGTGACCTGCACGCCTGCCTCGACTTCCTGGTTGCGCCGCATCGCGAGGATGTTGACGCCCGGGTTCGACACGGGGCCGTTGAACGTGAAGAAGCCGTTCTCGATCGCGAGCTTGCGGCCGAACGACGTATACGTCGAGCCTTCGGTCACGCGCACGTTGCCGACCGCGCGCAGCGGCACGCCCGGCGCGCTCATCACGGTGATCGTGCCGCGCAGCCCGAGATCCGCGCCGTGCCCCTTGAAGCGGAAGTTGTTGCCGAGGCCGATGTCGATGTTCGCGCGCGGCGCGAGCGACGGCGCCGGCTTGTCCTCGACCGGTTTCGGCTTGGCGACCGCGGTGCCCGTCGGCGTCTCGCCGCGCACCGTGCCGTCCGGCTGAACGATTACCACGTCGTCGGACAGGTGCGGCGCCGACTCCTCGGGCAGGTCGAACAGCGCGCGGTCGACGACGAACTTGCCGTCGATCGACAGCGCACCGCGCGGCCCGTCGTTCGCGACGGTGGCCTTGCCCGACAGCGACAGCTTCCGGTCCGGCGCCGCGAACAGCTCGAGCTTGTCCGCGACGATGCTCGCGGTCAGGTCGGGCGCTTCGCCGTCGAGACGCACGCGGCCGAGTGCGCGCAGCGTGCCGTCGCCGCCGTGGAACTCGACCTGCTGGAATTCGACGAGGTTTTCCGACAGCTTGATACGCACGATGCCGTCCTTCAGCTGCACGCCCTGGTCGACGAGCGTCGCGGACAGGTCGTCGCCCGTCAGCATCCCCGACAGGTTCGGCTTCACCGGCGTGCCCGCGACGGTCAGCTTCAGCGCCGCGCGCCCGCCGAGCAGGTAGCTCGGCCCGAACAGGTTGCCGGTCGTCTTCAGCGCCGGGACGTCGACGTCGATGCGGCCCGACAGCGGGCCGTCGTCGGCCACGCCGAACATGCCGTCGCGCAGCGCGAACGGCACGATGACGTTCGCGTCGAGCGTGCCGATCCGGTTCGCCTTCGCGAGCGCCGTCACGTTGAGCCGGTTGCCGGGCGTGAAGCTCGCGCGCGCGGACAGGTCGGTCAGCCCCAGCGACGCGATACCGCGCCCGCTCTCGATCGTCACGTCGCCGCCGCGACGCTTCACCTGCACATGGCCGGTCGAGTTCGCGCCGAGCGAGAAATCCCAGTCGGCGTCGAGCACGACGTCGGTTCGCACCGGCGGCCGCTGGCCCGTCAGCTCCTGGCGGATCTCGAGGAAACGCGCGACCGACACGCCGCTCACGGTGCCCGCCGAGCGCATCTGGCCGTGATCGAACACGAACGACTTCAGGTCGATCGCCGCGCCCTCGAGCGTGAGCCGCGTCGCGCCGAGCGTCACGCGGCCGGCGCCGGCCGACACCGTCAGCGGCGACTGCAGCGCAATGGCCGGCGTGCCGCGGTTCGCGAGACGCGTCACGGTGCCGTCCCAGCGCATCCCGTCGCGGCTCTCGACCACGCCGCCGTTCGCCGCGAGCGTCACGTCGATCACGCGGCCGCCGGCCGTCCCGAGCGCCGACGCGTCGAGCGTGTGCTTCGCGCGCGTGCCGTCGAGGTTCGCGCGCAGCGATTTCAGCTTCAGCGAGCCCAGCGCGAGGTCGGTCGCGTCGGCCGTGAACACGAGTGCGCCGTGCGCGCCGTCGCGGATGTCCGCGCGGCCCTGCGCGGCACCGATCCGGTTCGAGCCGACGACGACGTGCTCGGCCTTGTAGGTGGCCGTCACGTTCGGGTGCGAGAAGCTGCCGGTCAGGTCGCCCTGCGCTTGCACGAGCCCTTCGACGCCGAAGCCGAGCCGGTCGAGCTGCGGCGCGTCGACGACGAAGCGCAGCCGGTCGCCGGGCGCCCCGAAGCTGCCGCGCAGGTCGACATGGTTGCCCGCGATCGACAGGGTCGCGTTGCTCGGCAGGATCCGCGAGCCGGCGAGCTGCACGACGCCGGCGCCGGTCAGCGGCACGCCGTCGTACAGGCTGTCGCCGAGCTTGAAGGTCGCCTTCGTCGACACCTGCGGCGCGAACGCGCCCGACGCCGTCAGCGTGCCCGACACGCGCGTCTCGCCGCGCTTGGGCGGCGCCTTGGCCGCCTTGGCGGGCGCCTTGCCGCCGCCGGCCTTCGGCGCGCTCTGCGCGGCGAGCAGCAGCGGATCGAACGCCGTCAGCGTCGCCTTCGCGTCGTAGCTGGAATGCGCATCGTGGCGGAACACGCCCGTCAGGTCGATGCGGCCCTTGCCCGCCGTCACGCGCGCATCGGTGAGCACGGTCTGCTGCGGCGTCAGCGCGACCTTCGCGCGTGCGCCGAGCGCGAGCTTCGGATCGTTCAGGTCGAAGTCGACGGTCGTCACGTCGCCCGCGAGCGTCACGCCGAGCGGGCCGCCCAGGCGCATCGGCCGCAGCTCGGCGACGAAGGCGTTCAGGTCGAGGTTCGCGACCTTCAGGTCGAAGCGGCCCTTGCCGCCCGTCAGCGTGCCGTTGCCCGTCACGCTGCCGTCGCGGATCAGCTTCAGCGCGAGCGCGTCGATCCGCTGCGCGTGCGCGTCGAGATGCACGTTCGCGTGCGCGTCGATCACCGGCAACAGGTGATCGCCGAGCGTGCCGGGCTTCGCGTTGACGATCGACACCGGGCCCGTCACCGCGAACCCGTTTGCGGGCGCCGAGCCGGCCGGCGCGGTCACGGGTGCGAGTTCCGCGCGCACCGCGAGATCGGCGGCCGGCGCGCCGGGCGCGAGCGCCTGCGGGTTCACGTGATCGAACGCCAGCGACGCGCGCGTGAGCGGCACCGCGCCGAACGGCGCGGCCTCGACGTGCGCGCGCCCGTTCAGCTTCATCCCGCTCGCGTCGACTTCGGCGACGAGCGCCTCGAGCGAGCCCGACACGCGGGCGCGCGCATCGACCGGCTCGTCGGACAGCTTGCCCGCGTAAGTGGCCTCCCCCGTCAGCGCGAACGGCTTCACGCCGTCGAGTTTCGCGCGCGCGGTCAGCGCACCGTACGGCGTATCGACGCCGTCGAGCACGAGTTCATGGTGACGGCCGTCGCTGCGGCCGTTCAGCGCGAGATGGTCGAGCTGCGTCGTCGAGCCGCCGTCGTGGATGGCCAGGCGATCGACGCGCAGGTCGCCGATCCGCAACTGCAGCGGCAGGCTCAGGTCCTGCGGCGTCGTACTCGGTGTCGACGGCCCCGGCGCGATCCGTACGTCGATCGTGCCTGCGCGGAGGTAGTCGACCGTCAAGCGCAGCGGCGCGCGGGTCAACGCCCAGCGGCCGTCGAGACGGTCGATCCGCACCTCCGTGCCCGTGCCGTCCGGGCTCGTCCACGCGAACGACTTCACGCGCACGCCGGTCGCGAGCGAGCCGCCGTCGAGCGTGCCCGCGAGCCGCGTGCCGAGCACGCGCTCCGCCGCCTGCCACGCGAGCCGCGTGCCGTGCTCGGTCGTCGCCGCGGCCAGCACGAGCCCGACGGCCAGCACGACGAGCAGCACGACGCCGGCCAGCGTCCACGCGACGCCGCGCACGAGCCGCGACCGACGCGGCGCGTCCTCGGGCGCTCGCTCGGGCGAGTCCGGATCGTGGGGCGGCGGCGTGTCGTGGGCGTCCTTCGTCATGCGGTGCGTGATGGATGAATCGGTTGGGTCAGAAAGCGATGCCGAGCGTCAGGTACGGGCGCACGCTATGGTTGCGCAGCCCGTACGCGACGTCGACGTTGATCGGGCCGACGGGGCTGCGCCAGCGCGCGCCGACGCCGACACCCGGGTAGAACACGCGTTCGCCCCACGCATCGGTGGCCGTGCCGATGTCGAAGAACGTCGCGGCGCCCCAGTCGCGGTTGAACCAGTGCTGGTACTCGGCGGTGCCCGTCATCAGGTACTTGGTCGGCAGGACCGAGCCGTCGACGCTGTTGCCGATGCTCTGGTAGCCGTAGCCGCGCACCGAGTTCGAGCCGCCCGCGCGGAACAGCAGCGACGCCGGCACGCCGGTCGAGCTGCCGCCCGTGAACACGCCGCCGAGCTCCGCGCGGAACACGAACAGGTCGCGCTTGCCGACCGGCAGGTACTGCTGGCCGCGCGCGTAGCCGCGGATGAAGGTCTGGTCGGTCAGCACGCCCTTGACCGCGAAGCCGGCCTCGGCGTGGATCAGGTTGCCCGAACGCGGGAACAGCGGATCGTCGACGTTGCGGCGCGTCCATGCCCATTGCGGCACGAGCGCGCGGCTCGTGGTCGGCCCCGCGCCGTTCTGGTCGAGCCGGTCCTGGTAGTACATCAGCGAATACGAATAGTCGATGAACTGGCCCGTGCGCGTGCGCTGCACGCCGACCCGCGCGCTGTAGATGCGCGTATCCGACACGTTGGTGTTCGTGTACGACGCGAGCACGCTGTTGGTCCACCCCTTCTCGCCCGGCGGCATCGACAGCTGGACCTGCCCGTATTGCTGGATCTGGTCGAGCCGGCCCGACACGGTCAGCGGCCACGCGGCGCCGAACGTGTCGAGATACGTGTAGGAGCCCTGCACATGCGGCCCGGTGTCGGTCGCAAAGCCGACGCCGCCGCGGATGTTGTTGTACGGAAACTCGCTGACCTTCACGTGCACGGGCGTGCGCTCGGGCTTCGCCGTATCGTCGCCGACGTCGATCGCGACGCTCGCGTAGTACGGCGTGTTCTGCAACTGCCGCTGCAATTCGGTGATCCGCTGCACGTCGTAGATCTCGCCTTCCGACAGCGGATTGACGTTCGTGACGATCTTCTCCGGATAGCGCCGCACACCGTCGACGTCGACCTTGCCGATCGTAAACGTCGGGCCGCTGTCGAACGTGACCGCGAGCGTCGCCCGCTGCGTGCGCGGGTCGATGCGCGCCTCCGACGACGCGATCTTCGCGCCGAGATAACGACGCGACTGCAGTTGCCTGAGCGCCGCGCCCTTCGCGCCGTCCCAGTCGGACTGCGTGAACGGATCGCCCGGCTTCAGCGAAAACGCGAAACGGGTCGCGGCTTCCTGCTTCGGGTCCTCGGTGCCGACGGGCCCCTTGAAGATCAGGTCGACGCTCGACACGACGGTCTGCTTGCCCGGATCGACCGCGATGCGCACGTCGCGCTTGCCGTCGCGCGTGCGCACGTCGGTGCGCACGACCGGCGAGAAATACCCGGCCGTCGCGGTCAGGTCGCGCACCTGCTGCGGGGTGGCCGTCACGAGGAAGTCGAACTGGTCGTCGCTGATGTCGTCGCGCTTCGCGAAGCGCGCGATGTCGAGGTGCGTCTTGAGCAGCTTGCGAACCGAGCGCGGCGCGTCGATGTCGACGTCGTACTTCGCCCAGGCGGGCAGTGCGGCGAGCGCGGCCAGGCAGCCGGCGAGGATGCGCGCGGCACGGGCCGCGCCGGCGTCGCCGCGTCGGGCGCCCCGCGCGGCGTCATGCGCCGTGTTTCGTTGCTGGTGTGCCTGCCCCGCCAAATATGACCTCGCCCTCAATGATGTGAATTGTTCGAAAACCCGTATTTGACCACACGGACGTCGCCGCCCCCGCCCGCGCGCCGCTTTGATGCTTGCGCGCAACGGCGCGATGCCCGCGCGTTCGACGCGCGATTGCCGCCGGCCGTTCCCGCGATGCGGTAAAATCCCGCCATCGTGAATCCGGCGCATCGTGCGCCGCCCGAAACGGAAGACCCAGCCATGCCGTACCAGTCCGATGTCACGCAGTTCCTGAACCAGCTCAAGCAACAGAAGCCGACGCTCGAGGAAGAGCAGCGCAAGGGCCGTTCCCTGCTGTGGGACAAGCAGCCGATCGACCTCGAAGAGCGCGCCGAGCAGCAGGAATCGCGCGTGAAGCAAACGTCGTACGTCTACTACCAGAACTTCTGACGACGTGAGCGCCGCCGACGAGGCCAGCGCCGCCCGGCAGGACGACGCGATCGCCGCGCCCGCGGGCGCCGATTCGACGCCCGACACGGTCGACGGTGTCGCGGCATTCGCTCGCCTGTACGGCGAGCCGCTGTTCAAGCTGCCGCAGGATCTCTACATCCCGCCCGATGCGCTCGAGGTGTTCCTCGAGACCTTCGAAGGCCCGCTCGACCTGCTGCTCTACCTGATCCGCAAGCAGAACTTCAACGTGCTCGACATCCCGATGGCGCAGGTCACCGCGCAATACCTGGGCTACGTCGACCAGATCCGCACGTCGAACCTCGAACTCGCGGCCGAGTACCTGCTGATGGCCGCGATGCTGATCGAGATCAAGTCGCGGATGCTGCTGCCGGTCAAGAAGGCCGACACCGGCGAGGAAGCCGAGGATCCGCGCGCCGAACTCGTGCGCCGCCTGCTCGAATACGAGCAGATGAAGCTGGCCGCGCAGCGGCTCGACCAGTTGCCGCAGCTCGGCCGCGACTTCCTGCGTGCCGAGGTCTACATCGAGCAGAGCGTCACGCCGCGCTTCCCCGACGTGAATTCGGACGACCTGCGCGCCGCGTGGGCCGACGTGCTCAAGCGCGCGAAGCTCGTCCAGCACCACAAGATCTCCCGCGAGGAGCTGTCGGTGCGGGAGCACATGAGCCTGATCCTGCGCCGGCTGCAGAACGCGCGCTTCATGGAATTCGCCGAGCTGTTCGACACGTCGCGCGGCGTGCCGGTCGTCGTCGTGAATTTCATCGCGATGCTCGAACTCGCGCGCGAATCGCTCCTCGAGATCACGCAGGCCGAGCCTTTCGCGCCGATCTACGTGCGCCTCGCTTACCTGCCCGCCTGAACCGCACCGCCGGGCGGCGCGCCGGACCCGGCCCGCCCGCGCGGCCGCATTCCTGATAAAAGTGAACGATCGTCCTTTTTTCGATGCGTTTGGCGGCCAAATCCTCTACAATCCGCCGACGCCCGATGCGCCGCCCGCGCGCGGATGCCGCGGATACTACTTTTTGCCGCTTCGACCCCGACGCCGCTGCTGCGGCGCCAACGCGCGCATGCGCGAGGAAACCGCTACCCGATCATGAAAGTCATCAGCTCGATCCAGGAACTGCGCGACCAGTTGCGTGGACAGAACCGCACGGCGTTCGTGCCGACGATGGGCAACCTGCACGAAGGGCACCTGTCGCTGATGCGCCTCGCGCGCCAGCACGGCGACCCGGTCGTGGCGAGCATCTTCGTCAACCGGCTGCAATTCGGCCCGAACGAGGATTTCGACAAGTACCCGCGCACGCTCCAGGACGATATCGAGAAGCTGCAGCAGGAAAACGTCTACGTGCTGTTCGCGCCGACCGAGCGCGACATGTACCCGGAACCGCAGGAATACCGCGTGCTGCCGCCGGACGACCTCGGCGGGATTCTCGAGGGTGAGTTCCGGCCCGGCTTCTTCGCCGGCGTGTGCACGGTCGTCACGAAGCTGATGTCCTGCGTGCAGCCGCGCGTCGCCGTGTTCGGCAAGAAGGATTACCAGCAGTTGATGATCGTGCGCCGGATGTGCCAGCAGCTCGCGCTGCCGGTCGAGATCGTCGCGGCCGAAACCGTGCGCGACGCGGACGGCCTCGCGCTGTCGTCGCGCAACCGCTACCTGACGACCGACGAGCGCAAGGAAGCGCCCGAACTCGCGAAAACGCTGCAGCGCGTGCGCGACAGCGTGCTCGGCGGCGAACGCGACCTCGGCAGGCTCGAGCAGCACGCGCGCACGCACCTGGCCGAGCGCGGCTGGGCGCCCGACTACATCGCGATCCGCCGACGCGCGAACCTGATCGCGCCGAGCGCCGCCGAACTCGAAGCCGGCGAACCGCTCGTCGTGCTCGCGGCCGCGAAGCTCGGCGCGACGCGCCTGATCGACAACCTGGAAATCTGACGGCCGCCCGCCCGCGCCTATCACGACGCATCACGGAGACACCATGCAGCGCCACATGCTCAAATCGAAGATCCACCGCGCGGCCGTCACGCACTGCGAGCTGCACTACGAAGGCTCGTGCGCGATCGACGAAGACCTGCTCGAAGCGGCGGGTATCATCGAAAACGAACGGATCGACATCTGGAACATCAACAACGGCGAGCGCTTCTCGACGTACGCGATCAAGGGCGAGCGCGGCAGCGGAATGATCTCGCTGAACGGCTCGGCCGCGCGCCGCGCGCAGCTCGGGGACCTCGTGATCATCGCGGCATTCGCGATGGTCGACGAAGCCGAGATTCAGGCCGGCTGGAGGCCGAAGCTCGTGTTCATCGACGACGGCAACAAGATCAAGGGTCACCGCGATCACGTGCCGACGCAGAACTGGACCTGAGCCGGAGCGCCGCGTCAGGCGGCGCCCAATGCAAAGAAGGGCCGGATTCCGTCCAGCACGGAATCCGGCCCTTGTCACGTGCGCGCGGCGCGCCGGCGGTTGCCGCCGGCGGCCGATCCGCGCCGCACCATCATGCGCCCTTCGACGCCTTGCGCTCCGCCCATTCGACGATCGGCCGCCACTGTTCGAGATCCTTCTCGACCCGGCTCTTCGCGACGTCCCACAGCGTGAGGCCGTGCGCGGCGATCTGCACGTAGTTCTGCGTGTCGCGCACATAGCCGAGCACCGGCAGGCCGAGCCCTTCGACGAACCGGTGCAGCTGGTCCGACGAGCGCGTGCGCGCATCGACCCGCATCCCGACGATCCCGACCTCGACGCTGCCCTTGCGCACGGCCTTTTCGTTCGCGAGCCGTTCGAGAAAGTGCTGGGTCGCGAGGATGTCGAACATCGACGGCTGCAGCGGCACGATCACCTTGTCGGCCAGTTGCAGCGCGACATTGAGCCGGTTGCCGTGCAGCCCGGCCGGTGTATCGATCACCGCATATTCGAGGCCGCGCGGCGGCTTCGTCGGCGCGTCCGGATCGAGTTCCCATGCCTCGATTGCCGGCAGTCCGGCCGGCCGCAGGTCGAGCCACGCATGCGCGGACTGCTGCCGGTCCAGGTCGGCAAGCGCGACCCACGCGCCCTGCGCCGCGAAATAGCCGGCAAGATTGGTGGACAGCGTGCTCTTCCCCACGCCGCCCTTCGGATTCGCCACCACGATCACCGTCATGAATTCCCCCGAAAAAGCCGCGCGGCGCCCGCCGCAGGGCAGGCGCCGCTCGATTGCGGATACAGGGAGCGATGATATCGGCAAACGGGGTGTCACCGGAACCGGCGGCATCGATGCCGCCCGGCGCCGGACCGGGTCACGCCGCGCGCTGCGCCGCGGCCCGCGGCGCGCCGAGCGCGAATGCGCCGCCGCCCAGCAGCGCCTGCACGGCGAGCGTGACGGCCCAGAACGCCGGGTATTCCCAGCCGCCGTTCGGCGACGCGAAGCTCCAGCCGTTCGGCAGATGCGCGGCGAGCGCGCCGAGCATGAACGGCAGCAGCACCAGCGCGGCGACGCGCACGCGGAAGCCCGCGAGCAGCGCCAGGCCGCCGGCCAGTTCGACCGCCGTCGTGACGTAAGCAAGCCACGCGGGCAGGCCGATCGACGCGAAGAACTGCGCGGTGCCGGGCAGCGTGAAGACGAACACCTTCTGCGCGACGTGCGCGAGGTACAGCACGCCGAGCGCGACGCGCAGCAGGGTCGCGGCGAAATCGTTGAGGCGATTGGGGTTCATGTCGGGGTTCCTTCGTGAGTGGATTGGAATGAACCGCACTCTATTTGAACCTTTTCCGCCAATAAACACGCAACACCGCTTAAATTATCTCTCCACGAGAACGAATCAAAATAAAAAGGGACATGAGCCATCATGCCCCGATTCGTGCGTCAGTAGCCGCCGCCCTTGCCCTGCGATCCGCTGTAGCCGGACGAGCTGCCGCCGCCCGATCCGTAATCGCAGGCCTGCGCCCACGTCGGGACCGTCAGCAACGCCAGCAGCAATACGGCCCACCACCATCGAGCCTTCATCGTCGCACTCCTCCAGGCGGACATCCGCCCTCCTTTGGTTGTACGCCACGCGACGAAAAATGCGAGGACGAATCGCTCAGCGGAATTCGGCGTACAGCGCCGGCAGGTCGAGATGGTCGGCGAACGAGTCGGCCAGCCGCTCGAGCGATGCCTCGCGCAGCGCCGGATAGTCGATGCGCTCCGCGCCGTCGAGCCCGGCCCACGCGAGCAGCGCCGCGCATGCGTCGGGCGAGTCGAACAGCCCGTGCACGTAGGTCGCGAGGATCTGGCCATCGGCGGACATCGCGCCGTCCGCGTGCGCGGCGGCCGCGCCGTCGGCCGTCAGCTCGAGCGCGGGCGACGCGAGCGCGGGCCCGTGCGTATCGCCCATGTGGATCTCGTAGCCGCGTACGGCGGCCCCGCCCGGCAGCGCGAGGTGCCCGGTCACGTTCTTCAGCGTCTTGTCGCGCTGCAGCGTCGTGTCGAAATCGAGCAGCCCGAGCCCCGGCACGCTGCCGGGCGCCCCTTCGAGGCCGAGCGGATCGTCGAGCGTACGGCCGAGCATCTGCATCCCGCCGCAGATGCCGATCACCTTGCCGCCGTAGCGCAGATGGCGACGGATCAGCGTGTCCCAGCCCGCGTCGCGCAGCCAGGCGAGATCGCGCTGCACGCTCTTCGATCCGGGCAGGATCAGCAGGTCGGCGTCCGGTACGGGGCCGCTCTTCCAGTACGTGAATTCGACCTGCGGATGCGCACGCAGCGGGTCGAAATCGGTGTGGTTGCTGATGCGCGGCAGCGCCGGCACGACGACGCGCAGCACGCGGCCGCCGGCGTGCGCGGCGTCGCTCCGCGCCTGGGCGGGCAGCATGTCCTCGGCGTCGAGCAGCAGGCCGTGCAGGTACGGCAGCACGCCGAACACGGGCTTGCCCGTCTGCGCACGCAGCCAGTCGAGCCCCGGTTCGAGCAGCTTGAGGTCGCCGCGGAAGCGGTTGATCACGAAGCCGCGCACGCGCGCGCGCTCGCTGTCCGACAGGCACGCGAGCGTACCGACCAGGTGCGCGAACACGCCGCCGCGGTCGATGTCGGCGACGAGCACGACCGGGCAGTCGACGCGTTCGGCAAACCCCATGTTCGCGATGTCGCCTTCGCGCAGGTTGATCTCGGCCGGGCTCCCCGCACCCTCGACGATCACCGTGTCGTAGCCGGCGCGCAGGCGCGCGTACGACTCGAGCACGGCCTCGAACGCGACCGGCTTGTAGCCGTGATACGCGCGCGCATCGAGGTTCATGCGCGCCTTGCCGTGAATGATCACCTGCGCGCCGCGGTCGCTCGTCGGCTTCAGCAGCACGGGGTTGAAATCCGTATGCGGCGCGACGCCCGCGGCCAGCGCCTGCAGCGCCTGCGCGCGGCCGATTTCGCCGCCGTCGGCCGTCACCGCGCTGTTGAGCGCCATGTTCTGCGGCTTGAACGGCGCAACGCGCGCGCCGCCGCGGCGCGCCAGCCGGCACAGGCCCGCGACCAGCGTGCTCTTGCCCGCGTCGGACGTCGTGCCCTGGATCATCAGCGTGCCGCGCGGCCGCGGCTCGGGTGCATTCATCGTGTAATGGTCGTCGCGAGGCAAAGGCCGCATTATCCCCCGCGCCGGGTTGCCCGCGCCGTTACAATCACGCGATGATTCCGCACGACCTCACCTTCGTCCTCGGCGGCGCCCGCTCGGGCAAGAGCGCGCACGCCGAGCGCCTCGCCGCCGACTGCGGCCGCCCCGTCACCTACATCGCGACCGCGACCGCCGCCGATGCCGAATTCGCGCAGCGCATCGCGCACCATCGCGCGCGCCGGCCGGCCGCCTGGGGCTTCGCCGACGCCCCCGTCGACCTCGCCGGCACGCTCGCGCGGCTCGACGATCCGCACGCGTGCCTGCTCGTCGACTGCCTGACGCTGTGGCTCACGAACCTGCTGTGCCCGGCCGACGGCGAACCGCTCGACGATGCGCAGTACGCGGCGCAGGTCGACCGGCTCGAGCAGGCGTTGCGCGGCGCGCGTGCGAAGGTGATCGTCGTCAGCAACGAGATCGGGCTCGGCGTCGTGCCGCTCGGGTCGGTCACGCGCCGCTACGTCGACGAACTCGGGCGCCTGAACCAGCGCGTCGCCGCGCTCGCGACGCGCGTGACGCTGCTGGTGGCGGGGCTGCCGCTCGAACTCAAGGCCGGAGCGCCGTCATGCTGATGCTGTCGCTGCCCGTTGTCGCGATGTTCGCGGTCGCGGCCGCGATCGTCGACCGCGCGATCGGCGAACCGGCCGGCTGGCATCCGCTCGTCGCGTTCGGCCGCCTCGCCGCGCGCATCGAAGGCGCGCTGAACACGGGCCGGCGCGGCCGCGCGATCGGCGTCGCCGCATGGATCGCGGCGGTCGTGCCGCCGGTCGCCGTCGCGGCATGGCTCGCGGCCGTGCTGCCATGGCCGCTCGCGGCCGCGCTGCACATCGCCCTGCTGTGGTTCGCACTCGGCGCGAAAAGCCTCACCGACCATGTCGCGCCGATCGCCGCGGCGCTGCTGCGGCGCGACCTCGGCGCCGCCCGCTCGCTGACCGCGCGCATCGTGTCGCGCGACACGAGCGACGCGGACGAAGGCGCGCTGTCGCGTGCGGCCGTCGAATCCGCGCTCGAGAACGGCAACGACGCGATCTTCGGCGCGCTGTTCTGGTTCGTCGTCGCAGGCGGCCCCGGCGCGCTGCTGTTCCGGCTCGCGAACACGCTCGACGCGATGTGGGGCTACCGCACGCCGCGCTTCCTGACCTTCGGCTGGGCCGCCGCGCGCCTCGACGACGCGCTCAACTGGATTCCCGCGCGCCTGACGGCGGCCAGCTACGCGCTGCTCGGCGACACGGCCGCCGCATGGCGCTGCTGGCGCACGCAGGCACGCCACTGGGACAGCCCGAACGCGGGCCCGGTGATGGCCGCCGGCGCCGGCAGCCTGAACGTGCAGCTGGGCGGCCCGGCCGTCTATCACGGCGAGATCGAGCACCGCCCGGTGCTCGGCGCGGGTTCGCCCGCGAGCGCCGCGCATATCGTCGCCGCGTTGTCGCTCGTCACGCGCACGCTTGCCCTGTGGCTCGCGCTGCTGGTCGCGAGCGGCGCACTCGTCATGGCCACCCATCATGTCTGACACCCGCATCGTGCACGGCGGCAACCTGCATGAAGCCGCACGCCGCCACGGCATTCCGTACGACACGTGGCTCGACCTGTCGACCGGCATCAATCCGGTCGGCTATCCGGTGCCGCCCGTCCCGGCCGACGCGTGGCGCCGGCTGCCCGACGACGGCGACGGCCTCGCCGCGTGCGCGGCCGATTACTACGGCGCGCCGGACCCGGCGCACGTACTGCCGGTTGCCGGCAGCCAGGCCGCGATCCGCGCGTTGCCCGCGCTGCTGCCGGCCGGCGACGCCGGCGTCGCGACGCTCGCGTACGGCGAATACGCGCCCGCTTTCGCGCGACACGGCCATCGCGTCGTCGCGCTCGACATCGGCACCGATACGTTGCCTGCAACGCTGCGCCACGTCATCGTCGGGAATCCGAACAATCCGACCGCCGAATGCGTGCCGGCCGAACGCCTGCTCGGCTGGCATGCGCAACTGGCGGCGCGCGGCGGCACGCTGGTCGTCGACGAGGCGTTCGCCGATACGGGCGCGGCCGGCTCGCTCGCCGCTTGCGTGAACCGCCCGGGGCTCGTCGTGCTGCGTTCGGTCGGCAAGTTCTTCGGGCTCGCCGGCATCCGCGCAGGCTTCGTGCTGGCCCATCCCGAGCTGATCGTCTCGCTGCGCGACCTGCTCGGCGCCTGGACGGTCGGCGGCCCCGCACGCCATGCGGTCGCCGCGGCATTCGCCGATCGCGCATGGCAGGCCGCCGCCCGCGAGCGGCTCGCGGCCGACGGCGAGCGGCTCGCGGCGCTGCTGCGCGGACACGGCTACGTCGTGCATTCGACGCCGCTGTTCAGCTGGACCGCCGATCCGCACGCGGCGGACTTGCATGCGGCGCTGGCGCGGCACGGCATCTGGACGCGCCATTTCGCGCAGCCGTCGAGCGTACGCGTCGGCCTGCCGGGCAACGACGACGAATGGCGGCGTCTCGAGCGCGCGCTTGCACAGTGCGTGCCGGCATTGCGCGCGCAGCCGCGATGACGAACGACGTGCGCCGCGGCCTGCCGGCGCTTGCGGCACTGATCGCGCTCGGCGCCGCCCCGTTCGCGCATGCGGACGTCAGCGCACGCGACGACGCCGGCCATACCGTCACGCTGCCTGCACCCGCGCAACGCGTGATCAGCCTCGCGCCGCACGCGACCGAGCTCGTCTACGCGGCCGGCGGCGGCACGAAGCTCGTCGGCACGGTCACGTACAGCGACTATCCGCCCGCCGCGCAGGCGATACCGCGCGTCGGCGACAACAAGGCGCTCGACCTCGAGCGGATCGCCGCGCTGAAGCCCGACCTGATCGTCGTCTGGCGGCACGGCAACGCCGAGCGGCAAACCGACGCGCTGCGCGCATTGCATATCCCGCTGTTCTTCAGCGAACCGAAGCACCTCGACGACGTATCGTCGTCGTTGCGCCGGCTCGGCACGCTGCTCGGCACGCAGCCCGCGGCCGACGCGGCGGCGGCATCGTTCACGCGCGACATCGCGGCGCTGCGCGCACGTTATGCCGCGCGCGCGCCCGTCACGACGTTCTTCCAGGTCTGGGACCGGCCGCTGATGACGCTCAATGGCGCGCACCTGATCAACGACGTGATCGAACTGTGCGGCGGCCGCAACGTGTTCGCATCGCTCAAGCCGCTCGTGCCGACCGTCACCGACGAGGCCGTGCTCGCGGCCAATCCGGAGGCGATCGTGACGACGGGCGCGGGTGCGTCGCGTACGGACGAACCGCTGCCGAGCCTGGCGCGCTGGCGCACGTGGCCCGCACTGACGGCCGTGGCGCGCAACAACCTGTTCGCGATCGACGGCGACCTGCTGACGCGGCCGTCGCCGCGGATTGCGCAAGGCGCGGCCGCTCTGTGCGAGGATCTCGATGCCGCGCGTGCGCGGCGGCCCGCACGCTGACGGACGCGCGACGCTCACGCGTCCCAGTGCACGATCTCCCACGCGCCGGCCGCATCGTGCATGCGCAGCCACACGATGCCGCCGAACGGCACCGGCCGCGACAGCAGCGTATCGAGCGGCACGCACAGTACATGCGCCGCAAACACGCGGATCACGCCCGCATGCGTGACCGCCCATTGCGGCGCATCGGCCTGCACGGTCGCGTCGACGCCTTGCGCGACCCGGGCAGCGAACCGCGCGACGCTTTCGCCGCCATGCGCGCACGCATGCATCAGGTCGGCCGCCCACGCATCGAGTGCCGCGCGATCGATATCGTCCCAGCGCCGCATCTCCCACGCGCCGAAATCCATTTCCTGCCAGCATCCGTCGTACTGCAACGGCACGCCGAGCGCCTGCGCGAGCCGCTCGGCCACCGACGCGCAGCGCGTCAGCGGGCTCGACCAGATGCGCTGCGGCAATGGCGCGCGCAACGCGTCGAGCCGCTCGCGCACACCCTGCGCGCCGGCCTGCGCCGACGCGGCGAGCGGCACGTCGCTGCGTCCGTAGCATATGCCCGGCTCGACACCGACGGCCGGATGACGGATCAGGACGACGTCCATCCGAGCACCACGAGATAGATTGCCAGTTCGCACAGTTGTTGCGTGAAGCCGAGACAGTCGCCGGTATAACCGCCGATCCGCCGGACCAGATAGCGTGCGAGCCACGCGCGCAGCAGCACGAGCGCGCCGAGCGCGGCGACGCCCATGCGCCAGTCGGGCCAGAACAGCCACGGCAATCCGAACAGCGCGGCGACACACGCCGCGCGCGCCCCCATCCGTTGCGCGACCGGTTTCGCCTTGCCTTCGGGCCGCACGTAGTCGAGCGTCATCAGCAGGCTCACGGCCGCCGCGCGGCTCGCCGCGTGCGCGGCGATCATCGTCCATGCGGCACGCAACGGCAGCATCGACGCAAGTGCCTGCCATTTCACGCCGAGCGCGATCACGAGCGCGACCGCGCCGAACGTGCCGATCCGCGAGTCGTGCATGATGCGCAGCACGTCGTCGCGCGTATAGCCGCCGCCGAACGCATCGCAGCTGTCGGCGAGGCCGTCCTCGTGGAAGGCCCCCGTTGCGAGCAGCGTGGCGGCCATCGACAGCCCGACCGCGATCGACACGGGCAGCGCGCGCAGCGCGACCAGATACACGAGCGCGCCCCACGCGCCGACGCATGCGCCGACGAGCGGGAAATAACGCGCGGCCTGGTCGAGATCGCCGGCCGCGTAGCCGATCGCGCGCGGCACGGGCACGCGCGTGAAGTAGCCGAGTGCGACGAAGAAGTAGCGCAGCTCGGCCCGCGCGCCGCGCGCGCGATCAGGCGTCACGATCGTCGACACCGGCGGATTCGAAGCTCGCCATTTCCGTGAGGAACGCAGCGGCCGCACGCACGAGCGGCAGCGCGAGCGCCGCGCCCGTGCCTTCGCCGAGCCGCAGGTCGAGCGCGAGCAGCGGCTTCGCGCCGAAATGCTCGAGCATGCGCCGGTGTCCGGCCTCGTGCGACGTATGCGAGAACACGCAGTAGTCGCGCACGCCGGGCGCGATGCGTTCGGCGACGAGCAATGCGGCCGTCGCGATGAAGCCGTCGACGAGGATCGTCATCCGTTCGCTCGCGGCCGCGAGATACGCGCCCGTCATCATCGCGATCTCGAAGCCGCCGAACGTCGCGAGCACGTCGAGCGGCGCGATCGCGTGCGAGTGCTTGACGAGCGCACGGCCGAGCACCGCGCGCTTGTGCGCGAGGCCCTGGTCGTCGAGGCCCGTGCCGCGCCCGACGCAGGCGTCGATCGGCACGTCGAGCAGGCGGCTCATCAGGCACGCGGCCGACGACGTGTTCGCGATCCCCATCTCGCCGAAGCCGATCACGTTCGTGCCGAGCGACGCATGCAGGCGCACGCGCGCCGCGCCGGCCGCGAGCGCCGTCATCGCCTCGTCGCGCGTCATCGCAGGTTCCGTCGCGAAGTTGCGCGTGCCGCGCGCGACCGGCAGCGACACCAGCCGGTCGGACAGCGGCAGCGGCGACGCGACGCCGGCATCGACGATCTCGAGCGTGCTCTGCGCGACGCCCGAGAACGCGTTGATTGCCGCGCCGCCGGCGAGGAAGTTCGCGACCATCTGTGCGGTCACCGCCTGCGGATAGGGGCTCACGCCTTCGGCGGCAATCCCGTGATCGCCGGCGAACACGATCATCACGGGACGCTGCACGACCGGCCGCTCGGTGTGCTGGATCAGGCCGACCTGCAGCGCGACCGCCTCGAGCTGGCCGAGGCTGCCGGGCGGCTTGGTCTTGTGGTCGATCACATGCTGCAGGCGCTTGCGCAGCGCGTCGTCGAGCGGCGCGATCGCGGGCGGGAAGTCGATCGGTGTCATCGTGAGTTCACCTCATGGGCGCGGCAACCGCCGCGCGTCGAAAGAAAGGCATTCATCGCCGCTCGGGCCACGCCGGCAGCAGCGCATCGCGGCCGTTCTCGCGGATCAGCACGAGCGGATAACCGAACGCGTCGCTCGCGCGCTCGGGCGTCAGCACGTCGTGCACGGGGCCGGCCCACGCGTGGCCGCGGCCGTCGAGCAACAGCGCATGCGTCGCGAAACGCCGCGCGAGATTCAGATCATGGCACGAGAACAGCACCGTGCGCGGGCCCGCGTCGAGCCAGGCGGCCAGCGCGGTCAGGCAATCGATCTGGTGATGCAGGTCGAGATGCGCGAGCGGTTCGTCGAGCAGCATCGACGGCGCGGCCTGGCACAGCGTCGCGGCCAGCGCGACGCGCTGCCGCTCGCCGCCCGACAGCGACAGCACGTCGCGCGACGCAAGCGCGGCCAGGTCGAAGGTCGCCAGCGCGTCGCGCGCGGCCGCGCGATCGCCGTCGCGCTCCCAGCCCCAGCCGCCGAGATACGGAAAGCGGTTGAGCAGCACCGTATCGAACACGGTCGCGCTGAATGCGTCGTGCAGTTGCTGCGGCATCAGCGCGCGGCGCTGCGCGAGCTGCGCGGGTGGCCACGCGGCAAGCGGCCGGCCGTCGATCTCGACGTGTCCGCCGGCCGGCGGCTGCAGCCCCGCGAGGGTCGCAAGCAGCGTCGTCTTGCCCGCGCCGTTCGGCCCCGCGACGCACCAGATCTCGCCCGGACGGAACGCCTGCGTGAAGCCGTCGAGCAGCGTGCGCGCGCCAGCCTTCAGCGTCAGGCCGACGGCCGCGTAGCTCATCTCGGCGCCGGCGGCGTGCAATGCGGCACGGGTCATCGTATCGGCCTCCTGAGCAACATCCACAGGAACACCGGCACGCCGATCAACGCGGTCATCACGCCGACCGGCAGTTGCGCGGGCGCGATCGCGGTGCGGGCGAGCAGGTCGGCCGCCATCACGCCACCGCCGCCCGCGAGCATCGCGGCGGGCAGCAACATCCGCTGATCGTTGCCGAATGCGAGCCGCAGCGCGTGCGGCACGACGAGGCCGACGAAGCCGATCGTGCCGGCCGTCGTCACCGCGGCCGCGGCGGCCAGCGACGCGACGAGATAGATCCGCACACGCAGGCGCGCAACGGGCACGCCGAGCGCGAGCGCCGTCGCATCGCCGCGCAGCAGCACGTTCAGTTGCGGCGCGGCCGGCAGTGCGATGCACGCGGCCAGCAGCAGCGCGCCCCACGCGAACCACGGTGCGCTGACGCCGTTCAGGTCGCCCGTCAGCCAGAAGATGATCCCGCGCAGCCGCGCATCGGGCGCGAGCGACAGCAGCAGCGTGACGAGCGCGCCCCACCCCGCCGCGATCACGACGCCCGTGAGCAGCAGCCGCGGCGACGCATCGCGCGACTCGCCGCGCCACAGCTCGCGGCGCGCGAGTCCGAGCACGAGCGCGACCGACACGAGCGAGCCGGCGAACGCCGACACATCGACGAGCCACCATGCGCCGCCCGCGATCATCGCGACGAGCGCGAAGCCGGCCGCACCGCCGGACACGCCGAGCACGTACGGATCGGCGAGCGGGTTGCGCAGCAACACCTGCAACAACGAACCGGCCAGCGCGAGCAGCGCACCGCATGCGAAGCCCGCGAGCGCGCGCGGCAAGCGCAGCGTGCGGACGATGTCGGCGAACAGCGCGTCGCCGCCATGCGGCACGAGCGACGCGAGCGCCTGCCACGGCGACATCGGCACGCTGCCGATCGACAGCGACGCGACGAACAGCGCGGTGACCACGACCGCGAGCGCGGCCCAGATCGTGGTGGCGCGCGCGGCGCTCATGCGGCGTCCCGTCCCGCGCGCGCGGGCGCGCCGCCCGGCCGCTTACTGCTGCTGCCAGCCGAGCGTGACATAGGCGCCGCGGCGCGGCGTGTTGTAGGCATAGGCAAGCTCGTAGTCCTTGTCGAAGAGGTTGTCGATGCGTGCGCTGACGTACCACGCCTTCGTGATGTTGTAGCGCGCGGACAGGTTGACGAGCCCGTAGCCGCCGAGACGTCCGCCGTATCGATCGTTGCGCGCGCCACTGACGAGCCATTCACCGCCGACCCGCACGGGACCGAACGCACGGCTCACCGAAGCCGACGCGAAACGCCGCGCGCGACGGTCCAGGTCCCGATTCTGCGATTCGTCGACCGGGTTCTGCAAGGTGGCGGCGACCCGCACGTCGGTCGCGCCGACATGCCCCTGCCACGATGCTTCGAGCCCCTGTACCTTCGCGCGGCCGACGTTCCGCGCGACGGGCTGGTAGTCGATGAGGTTCGTGTAACGCGTCTGAAATGCGGTCAGGCGCGCGACGCCCACCGCATCGGACGCATACTGCACCGCGGCCTCGACCGAATGGCTGCGCTCGGGCCGAATCGACGGATTACCGTAAATCGGGTAGTAGAGGTCGTTGAAGGTCGGTGCGCGAAACGCGCTCGAATAGCTCGCGGTGACTTTCCACCGGTCGGTGAGATCGAGACCGTAGCCGAGATAGTACGAGTTCGCGCCGCCGAAATCCGAATACTGGTCGCGCCGCACGTTCGCCTGGAACTGCTGGCGGCCGATGCGTGCCGTGTAGCCGAGCCAGCCGGAATTCACGTGACGCTGCGGCACCGCATAGACGTTCGACATGAACTGCTGGTCGAGCCGTTCGTAGCCGGCCTGGATCACGTGGTCCGGCGCGATCCGGAAATCGTTCTGCCACGTGTACTGGCGGCCGTCGGTATTGAAGTGGTCGGTGTAAGCGCCGTTCAGTTCCGACTGGTTGCGGTCGTTGCCGATCGCGACGCTCACGTGCGTCGTCCACCAGTCGAACAGCTTGCCGTTCGCGAACGCGCGCGCCTGCTGCACGCGCGAATACAGGTTGTTCAGGTCGGTCGGCGCGCCGAACGCGCTGTCGTAGCTGCTGTTGCCGTTCGACTGAAAGTAGCTGACGCCTGCGTCCCAGCGGTCGTCGAAGCGGTGCCGCAGCGACGCGGTGACGCTCTCGTTCAGATAGCCGTTCGCGTTCGGGTTCGCCTTCGGCCGCTTCGCCGGATCGAGCGCGGAGAATCCATTGTCCTTCTCGCGCGCGACCGACACGCTGAAGGTCGTCCTGCCTTCGCCGTCGAGCCGGCCCGACACGCCCGCCTGCTGGGTCTGCGTGCCGTAGCTGCCGAGGCCGACCGCGAAATTGAAGCGCGGCGGATGATTGCCGCCATGCTTCGTGAACACCTGCACGACGCCGCCGATCGCGCCGGAGCCATACAGCGACGACACGTTGCCGTTCACCACCTCGACGCGCTCGATCTGGTCGAGCGGCAACTGGCTCAGTTGCGCTGTGCCGAGACTCGCGGAATCGACCCGCACGCCGTCGATCAGCACGAGCGACTGCGTCGATTGCGCGCCGCGCAGGAACAGCGTCGCGGTCGCGCCCGGGCCGCCGTTGCGCACGATCTGCGCGCCCGGCGCAAGCGCGAGCAGCGTCGGCAGGTCGGCGCCGGGATGCGCGGCGAGGTCCTGCGCGTCGAACACGGTGGTTTGCGGGATCGCGTCGGCGAGCGCCTGCGGCGCACGCTGCGCGGTGACGACGACCGGCGCGAGCAGCGCGGCGTCAACGGTATGGCCGGCGGATGCGGCCGTGGGTGCGGCGGGGCCATTGCCGTCGGCGGCCGTCGTCTGCGCGGCGGCGGCAAGCGGCAGCCCGCAAAGCGCGCCGAGCGCCGTGCGAGCGATTGGGGTCGGCATCGAAGAAAGTCCTGTGAACCGCAGCGCGCCCCGCTTCCCCGCAGGCCGCGCGTCACGAAGCCCGTGCGGGCTCCCCGCCTCGGCCGGTATCCGGGCTGGCGGCGTCCGGCTCGCCTTCCCGCGCAAGACATGCGCAGTGGCCTGCGCCCGCGTGCGAACCGCACACGCCGAGCGCACCCGAGCCGGCCTGCATCGTCCGATGCGGCCGCTTACCGTTGCGGGGGCAGCGCAGGTTGGCGGCTTCCTGGCGGAGCCCGCGCCCTGCTTCCCGTTTAACCGCGCGTGGCACGCGCGAGCACCGAGGCGGCGCCAGTTTAGGAGCGGGTCGCACGAGCGTCAAGAAAACGGTCCGCGCGACGCGCAACCGGCATATTCGCGGCAAGAAGCAGGGGTGTTACGACTGGAAACGTTACAGATGTCGGTTTGCGCGTTATTCCGCGCTAAAATGCTGGGTCTTTAGAGGACGCAGCAAATGCTCAACGAACTCGAAACCCTATCTCAAAATATTGGCCGTCTGATTTCGCTGAACAAGCGCTATCACTCGGAACGGCTCGCGCTCGAGGAGCAGGTCGCGCAATTGCGCGCGGACGCGGACACGGTCCGCGCGGAACTCGCGCAACTGCGCGACGAACGCAATGCGCTCGCGGCCGAGCGCGACACGCTGTCGGCAAAGATCGACGACGCCCAGGTGAAACTGAACGCGATTCTCGAAAAGCTGCCGCGCTCGAAAAGCGCGGAGCAAGCCGACAACCAGCTCGACCTGCTGGATGCGCAGGCGCGTACGGATGGCGATGACGCGGCCAGCCACGGAGAACATGCATGAGCACCAAGCAGATCGAAGTCTCGATTCTCGGTCAGGCCTATCGGCTCGCCTGTTCGGCCGAGACCGAAGCGGCGCTGCTCGAAGCGGTCGCACGCGTCGACGCCGAAATGTCGAAAATCCGCTCGAACAGCTCGGTACGCGGCACCGATCGCATCGCCGTGATGGCGGCGCTGTCGCTCGCTTCCGAATTGCTGCGGCTGCAAACGAGCGTGCGGCACGGTGAAGCATTTCCGGCGGAGGAAATCCGTCGTACAATGCACCAGATGAACGAACAGCTCGGCGCGGTGCTCGCACAGCACGAGACGCAGTAACGTTTTAATCGATGCGTCGATTCCCCTTGATCTCGGCGATCAACGGTGGTCAAATTGGCGCATCGAATCACAGTTCAGTCAGCTTCCCTGCCTGGTTCGCCAAGGTCATATATTCCTTGAACCAATGCCATGTGCACGGTTGCGGAAATTTGTAGCACGGGCGCGCGCGTCACTCTGTCTGATGTACCCGAAGTGCTGCTAACTGCGACCAATTCTGAACCTCAGGTTCAGGATGCCGGCCTAGCGGCCAAGGCGGGGGCCTATCCAACGGCATCGGGCAAAGCCCGGTGCCGTTTTCTTTTGTAGCAGCCTTCTTTCTGCGTCGATCACGATCCATGCAATACTGGCTGATGAAGTCCGAACCGGACGAAGCAAGCATCGACGATCTCGCCAACGCACCGCAGCGCTCGCTGCCGTGGACGGGCGTGCGCAATTATCAGGCGCGCAATTTCATGCGCGACACGATGAAGATCGGCGACGGCGTGCTGTTCTATCACTCGAGCTGCCCCGAGCCGGGCATCGCAGGCCTCGCCGAGGTGTCGTCGACGCCCTACCCCGATCCCACGCAGTTCGATCCGAAAAGCCCCTATTACGATCCGAAGTCGACCCGGGAAGCGCCGCGCTGGCTGCTCGTCGACGTGCGCTACGTGAAGAAATCGCCGCTCGTGCCGCTCGCCGCGCTGCGCGAACACGACGAACTCGCCGACATGCGCGTGCTCGCACGCGGCAACCGGCTGTCGATCACGCCCGTCACGCGCGCCGAATGGCGGTTCATCACCGAAAAGCTGATGAAGTAGGCGCACGCCAAACGTCAAATCTGGTCAGTACGCGCCGCCGCCGCGGAACTCACGGCACGTTCGCGCGGCCTAAGCAACCGCTGCCGGCCGATCGAGCCGGCCGTCGTTTTCTCGTCGCGCGGTACGCCCGCGTCGCGCACGCGTGATCCGCGTGCGCGCCCTCGCACAAGGAGTCCAACAATGACCAAGAAATCCGCACTCGCGCTGTCGCTCGCCCTTGCCGCCGCCGTTCCCGTCGCGCTGACGCTCGCGTCGCCCGCCGCGCACGCGCAAGCCGCGAACCCGCACTTTCCGGAGCCGGCAGGCGTGCTGTCGCTGTCGTCGCAGGCCAGCGCCGACGTGCCGCAGGACATCATCCACATCACGCTGTTCTACGAGCAGCAGGCCAAGGATCCGGGCAGCCTCACCGCGCAATAATTGAACCAGCGCGCCGACGCCGCCCTGTCGCAAGCGAAGGGCGTATCGGGCGTCACGGCCCACACGGGCGCGTTCTCCGTCTATCCGAGCACCGATCGCGACGGCAAGATTTCCGCATGGCGCGGCCGCACCGAGGTCGCGCTCGAATCGCGCGATTTCGCCGCGGCGTCGAAGCTGGCCGGCCAGTTGTCGAACCTGATGCAGGTCGCGAACGTCGAGTTCTCGCTGTCGCCCGAAGCGCAGCGCGCAGCCGAGCAGAAGCTGACGACCGAGGCGATCAAGTCGTTCCGCGCCCGCGCGGACGAAGCCGCGAAGGCATTCGGCTACAGCAGCTACACGATCCGCGACGTGAACGTCGGCAGCGGCCGCAACG
The DNA here is from genome assembly GCF_001718835.1 of Burkholderia cepacia. NCBI lineage: Bacteria > Pseudomonadati > Pseudomonadota > Betaproteobacteria > Burkholderiales > Burkholderiaceae > Burkholderia > Burkholderia cepacia. Next base: position 2,935,235 of record NZ_CP013443.1, read on the forward strand.
TGCAGCCGTATCCGCGCATGATGGCGATGGCCGCCGCACCGATGGACAGCGCAAAGATGAGCGCACCGATCGCGGTCGAAGGCGGCAAGGCTACCGTGTCGGTCACCGTCAACGGTTCCGTGCAGATGAAGTAACGCACGACGCTCGAGCACTTCGGATGCGAAAACGCCGGCCCAGTGGCCGGCGTTTTTCGTCGGTGCGTCAGTTGCGCGATCGCATCACGTAGCCGAGGCCGCCGCGCGGCGGCGATACGCCCAGACCATCAGTGCGACACCCGCGAGGATCATCGGCAGCGACAGCCACTGCCCCATCGACAGGCCGAGCGCGAGCAGGCCGAGGAAGTCGTCGGGCTCGCGTGCGAACTCGACCGTGAAGCGTGCGAGGCCGTAGCCGATCAGGAACAGCGCGGACACGGCGCCCATCGGCCGCGACTTGCGCGCGAAGAAGAACAGCGCGAAGAACAGCACGATGCCTTCGAGCGCAATTTCATAGAGCTGCGAAGGATGGCGCGGCAGCATCTGGTATTGCATGAACACGTCGGCGAGATGCCACTTCTCGACGAGCTCCGGGTGCTTCGGCAACCAGGCCGCATCGTCGCGCATTGCCCCCGGAAACAGCATCGCCCACGGTGCGGACGGATCGGTCACGCGGCCCCATAGTTCACCGTTGATGAAATTGCCGAGCCGCCCGGCCGCGAGCCCCGTCGGCACCATCGGCGCAACGAAATCGGTGACCTGCAGCCAATGACGCTTGCGCTGCCACGCGAACAGCACCATCGCGAGCGTCACGCCGAGGAAACCGCCGTGAAACGACATGCCGCCCTCCCACACCTTGAACACGTCGAGCGGATGCGAAAAGTAGAAATCGGCCTTGTAGAACAGCACGTAGCCGAGGCGGCCGCCGAGCACGGTGCCGAGCACGCCGTAGAACATCATGTCGTCGATGTCCTTCGCGGTCCAGCCCTGCGCCGCGACGTGCGGCAGCTTCAGGCGGATCCGGCCGACGACGATCGCCGCGATGAAGCCGACGAGATACATGAGCCCGTACCAGCGCACGGCCAGCGGCCCGAGATGGATCGCAACGGGGTCGAAATTCGGGTGAATGATCATGGGTTAGCGAAGAAGTTTTCGAATGCGGTACGGCCGTCGCACACGCGCGGCACCGCGCGTTGGACGGCACCGGCGCGCCATCGTTCACGTCACGGGGCAAGCCCCTGCGCGCGCACGACGTCGATGAAGCCGGCCAGCACGGGGCTCACGTCGCCGGTACGCCACACGAGGCCCGTTTCGACGACCGGCGCGTGACCGGCGAGCGGCCGGTAGACCACGCCGGTGCGCCGCAGGTTACGCAGCGATTGCGGCACCAGTGCGACGCCCATGCCGGCCGACACGAGGCTGACGATCGTCTGCATCTGGATCGCCTCCTGGCCGATGCGCGGAGTTTCCCCCGCCGCGCCGTAGCAGCCCGTAATGATGTCATAAAAGCCGGGCGCCAAACGACGCGGAAAGATCACGAGCGGCAACGCGGCGACTTCCGCGAGATGGACGGGCTCGTCTTCAGGCGCGTCGCTCGCGGCCGCCGGCATCGCGATCACCAGCGGCTCGCGCAGGACCGGCAGGTACGACAGCCCGGCCGCGTGGCGCGGCGGCACGGGCGGAATGACGAGCCCCGCGTCGATGCGGCCGGCGACGAGTTCGTCGATCTGCACGTCGCTCGTCGACTCCGCGAGTTGCAGGCGCACCTGCGGATAGCGCGCGCCGAACGCACGCAGCAGCGAAGGCAGCAGCCCGTAATCGGCGGTCGACACGAACGCGAGCGACAACGAGCCGGCCTCGCCGCGCGCGAGCCGTCGCGCCAGCGGCGGCAACGCATCGGCCGACGCCAGCAGCCGGCGCACGTCGGGCAACAGCGCGGCCCCGACCGCCGTCAGCGCCACCGAGCGCTTGCTGCGCACGAACAGCGCGACACCGAGCGCGTCCTCGAGCGCGCGGATCGCCTGCGACAGCGGCGGCTGCGTCATCGACAGGCGTTCGGCCGCGCGGCCGAAATGGCGCTCGTCGGCGACGGTCGCGAAATAGCGCCACTGGCGCAGGTCGGGGGTCAGGTCAGGCATCCGTCAGTGATATGAAAATCGACCTAATAAGCGATGAATAATATATTGGACACGCGCAAACGGACATTGCATGCTTGCCTCAGCCGAGTCGATGCGTCGCCGCCGAACGCACCCGCCGACGTCCCCGCCAACAAGGATGGAGTCCCCCATGGCTTACAACCGCCGCTCGAAGCACATCACGCAAGGCGTGGCGCGATCGCCGAACCGCTCGATGTATTACGCGCTCGGCTACCAGAAGGACGATTTCGACAAGCCGATGATCGGCATCGCGAACGGCCATTCGACGATCACGCCGTGCAATTCGGGCCTGCAGCGCCTGTCGGACGCGGCCGTCGCGGCCGTGAAGGCATCCGATGCAAACCCGCAGATCTTCGGCACGCCGACGATTTCGGACGGCATGTCGATGGGCACCGAAGGCATGAAGTACTCGCTCGTGTCGCGCGAGGTGATCGCCGACTGCATCGAGACCTGCGTGCAGGGGCAATGGATGGACGGCGTGGTCGTGGTCGGCGGCTGCGACAAGAACATGCCGGGCGGGATGATCGCGCTCGCGCGCCTGAACGTGCCGGGCATCTACGTTTACGGCGGCACGATCCGCCCCGGCAACTGGAAGGGCCGGGACCTGACGATCGTCTCGTCGTTCGAGGCGGTCGGCGAATTCACCGCGGGCCGGATGTCGCAGGAGGATTTCGAAGGCGTCGAGCAGAACGCATGCCCGACATCGGGTTCGTGCGGCGGGATGTACACCGCGAACACGATGAGTTCGTCGTTCGAGGCGCTCGGGATGTCGCTGCTGTGCTCGTCGACGATGGCCAACCCCGACCAGGAGAAGGTCGATTCGGCCGCCGAGTCGGCGCGCGTGCTCGTCGAGGCCGTGAAACGCGACCTGAAGCCGCGCGACATCATCACGAAGGAGTCGATCGAGAACGCGGTGTCGGTGATCATGGCGACGGGCGGTTCGACCAATGCCGTGCTGCACTATCTCGCGATCGCGCACGCGGCCGAGGTCGACTGGACGATCGACGACTTCGAGCGCATCCGCAAGCGCGTGCCCGTGATCTGCGACCTGAAGCCGTCGGGGAAGTACGTCGCGACCGACCTGCACCGGGCCGGCGGGATTCCGCAGGTGCTGAAGATCCTGCTCGACGCGGGGCTGCTGCACGGCGACTGCATGACGATCACCGGCCGCACGATCGCCGACGAACTGAAGGACGTGCCCGCCGCGCGCGGACCAGGACGTGATCTTCCCGATCGACCGCGCGCTGTACAAGGAAGGCCACCTTGCGATCCTGAAAGGCAATCTCGCGGAAGACGGCGCGGTCGCGAAGATCACCGGCCTGAAGAACCCCGTGATCACGGGCCCGGCGCGCGTGTTCGACGACGAGCAGAGCGCGATGGACGCGATTCTCGGCGACCGGATCCAGGCAGGCGACATCCTCGTGCTGCGCTATCTCGGCCCGAAGGGTGGCCCCGGCATGCCCGAAATGCTCGCGCCGACGTCCGCGATCATCGGCAAGGGGCTCGGCGAATCGGTCGGTTTCATCACCGACGGCCGCTTCTCGGGCGGCACCTGGGGCATGGTGGTCGGCCATGTCGCACCCGAGGCGTTCGTCGGCGGCACGATCGCGCTCGTGCAGGAAGGAGACTCGATCACGATCGACGCGCACCGGCTGCTGCTGCAGTTGAACGTGGACGACGCGGAACTCGCGCGCCGCCGCGCCGCGTGGCAGCAGCCGGCACCGCGCTACACGCGCGGCGTGCTCGCGAAATTCGCGGCACTCGCCCGGCCCGCGAACCAGGGTGCCGTGACCGGCTGACGCCCGTCCGGGCCGGAATGCGGCCCTGATTGACCGAACGCAAAGGGAGCGCGAAAAACTCGCGCTCCCTTTGCTTTTATAATGCGCGGGTCATGAAGCCGGCCGTCCCCGCCGGCGGAGAACCGCATGAAACAGATGATATTGCGCGCGACGCTCCTGACCCTGCTGCTCGGCGGCACGGCCGCGCACGCCGCCGAGGCGGACGGGCTCGCGCTTGCCCAGCGCAAGAACTGCATGGCCTGCCACGCGATCGGCAAACCGCTGATGGGCCCGTCGTTCCACGACATCGCCGGCAAGTATGCGGCGCGCGGCGACGCGAGCGACTACCTCGCACAGACGATCGTGAAAGGCAGCGTCGGTGTATGGGGCGGCGTACCGATGCCCGCCAATACGCAACTGACGAACACCGAAGCCCACGCGCTCGCGCAGTGGGTGATGTCGCTCAGATAAGGCCGGCCCGGTCAGCCCGAATGTCCGATGCGGCGGCGTGCGATTTCCTCGTCGACTGCGTCGCGAACCCAGTCCATCACCTCGGTTTCCAGCGCCAGCGCCACTTCGCGCGTGATCTGGCCGACCAGCCAGGCCGAATGCTCATGCAGCGCGTCGCGACAACGGGCCTCGATGGCGTCGCGCCCTTCCCCGGTCAGATAGTTCGTCAGTCGATTGCGCAGACGCTCGGCGATGTGCTGGGCATCTTCCGGCGTCAACGCTGCCGCCGTCTCGGCAGCCTGCGCGGCCATCTCGGGCGCTTCCGCCTCCCGCTGGACCGGCGCCAGCTCGACGACCGGCACCTCCGGCATCGGCACCGGCTGGACCACGACCGTCGCGGGGCCGGCTTCGATGTCGGCAGGCGCAGCCGTTTCGGGCGCTGGCGCCGTCTGCGCCGCAGCCTCCGGCGCCATCGCGGCCGGATTGCCCGGCGCGATCACGTCGGTCAGCACCGGAATCGCCGCGTCGTCCTGCGGCAACCCGGCCTCGCGCCCGCGCGCGGGCGCCGGATGGCCCGGCACCAGCACGTCGGTCAGCGTCGGGATCGAGGAGGTTTCGGCTTGTCCCACGGTGATACTCCGTCGACTGGCTAGCCGCCCTGCTTGTAGTTGTTCAGCGCGTATCCGCGGTCGCGGTAGAACCGATAGCGGTCACGGCCCGCGGCCAGTTCCTCCGGCGCGTTGCCGACCACTTCGAGCAGGCGCTCGAAGCGGGCAAACTGCGCGGGCACGGCCGCGCCGAGGTTCAGCAGCACGTGGTGATGCGGTGCGCGGTCGAGATCCGCGGCCAGCACGATCGGCGTGCCGGCTGCGTGCTCGCTGTCGACACCGCAATGCGGGATGAAATCGAGCGGCGAGAACGTCCAGAGCCGCTCGTCGAGCGCGCGCAGGCGCGCGGGCTCGGCGAGCACGACGACCGGCTGCCCGGCCTGGTAGGCCTTGCGCAGCAGCCGGCACGCGTACGCGAGCGAATCGCCGACGTTCGAGTGGAAATCGATCCGCGTCATTGCCCGCGTACCCGCAGCGTCGTCGACACCGCCATCACTGGCCGGCGCGGTCGATCAGGAACTGCGCGAGCAACGGCACCGGACGGCCCGTCGCCCCCTTCGCCGCACCGCCCTTCCACGCGGTGCCCGCGATGTCGAGGTGAGCCCACGGATAGCTGTCGGTGAAGCGCGACAGGAAGCACGCGGCGGTCACGGCGCCGGCCGGGCGCCCGCCGATGTTCGCGAGATCGGCGAAGTTCGACTTCAGCTGATCCTGGTACTCGTCGTCGAGCGGCATGCGCCATGCCGGGTCGTTCGCCTCGCGCGACGCGTCGAGCAGTTCGCCCGCGAGCGCGTCGTCCGTCGAGAACAGGCCGCTGTTGTGGCCGCCCAGCGCGATCACGCATGCGCCCGTCAGCGTTGCAACGTCGATCACGGCGGCCGGCTTGAAGCGCTCGGCATACGTGAGCGCGTCGCACAGGATCAGGCGGCCTTCGGCGTCGGTGTTCAGCACCTCGATCGTCAGGCCCTTCATGCTCGTGACGATGTCGCCCGGCTTCGTCGCGTTGCCGCCCGGCATGTTCTCGCAGGTCGGCACGATCGCGACGACGTTGATCTTCAGGCCCATCTCGGCGACCGCACGCATCGTGCCGAGCACCGAACCGGCGCCGCACATGTCGTACTTCATCTCGTCCATGCCCTCGCCCGGCTTCAGCGAGATGCCGCCCGTGTCGAACGTGATGCCCTTGCCGACCAGCACGACCGGCGCGGCCTTCGCGGCGGCGCCCTGGTAGTGCAGCACGATGAACTGCGGCGGCTCGACCGACGCGCGCGCGACCGACAGGAACGAGCCCATCTTCAGCGCCTGGATCTGCTTGAGCCCGAGCACTTCCGCCTTCAGGCCCCAATCCTTCGCGATCTTCTTCGCGGTGTTGCCGAGGTAGGTCGGCGTGCAGACGTTGCCCGGCAGGTTGCCGAGGTCGCGGGTCAGATCCATCCCGTTCGCGAGCGCGACGGCCTGCTTGACCGCGACCTTCGCGGCCTTCTCGTCGGACGGATCGACGCTGAACACGACGCGCTTGAGCGTGTGCGACGCCGGTTCCGGCTTGCTCTTCATCTGCGTGAAGCGGTAGGTCTCGTTGCGCAGCGCGAGAATCGCCGCGCGCACGCCCCAGTCGGAGCTGCGCTCGTCGACCGGCAGTTGCGCGAGCGTGAACGTGACCTGGACGACCTTGGTCGCCAGCAGCGCGCGCCACGCGGCCGTCGCTGCGTCGTTATAGGCTTTCTGGTTGAAAGCATCCTGCTTGCCGAGGCCGACGAGCAGCACGCGCGACGCGCCGATGCCCGACACTTCGTGCAGGAACAGCGTCTTGCCGCGCTTGCCGTCCATGTCGCCGGCCTTCACCACGCGCGAAATCAGTCCCTTGGTGGCCGTGTCGATGTCGAGCGCCGCGCCCGAAAGGGTCTGCGCCTCGAAGATGCCGAGCACGATGCAGTCGGACTTCCCGGTCAGGAACCCCTTCGCCTCGCCTTTGCTCCAATCACAGCCTTTTATGCTAAAGTCCATCGCGCTTGTCCTCGGATAAAATCTGGGCTAAGGATGAAAGCCGCAATTATCCGCTATTTTTCCCGTGGCGGCGCGAGCGCTCCGCTACGCGTGCGCAGCCTCCCGCCCTCTTCTCATCAAGAATGATCTTCGAACGCTCCCTCCAGCGCGAGCTTGCGTATACGGCTGGCGCCGTGTTCATGGTGCTGCTCACGATCATGCTCACGACGATGATGATCCGCATCGTCGGCTACGCCGCGTCCGGCGAAATCGATCCGCGGGACGTCCTCGTGCTGATCGGCCTCACCGTGATCGGCTACCTCGCCGTGATGCTCGTCGTCACGCTGTTCGTGTCGATCCTGTTCGTGCTGACCCGGTGGTACCGGGACTCCGAAATGGTCGTCTGGCTCGCGTCGGGCGTGAGCCTCACGCGCCTCATCAAGCCGATCGGCGTGTTCGCCACGCCGATCATCCTGCTGATCGCGTTCTTCGCGTTCGTCGGCTGGCCGTGGTCGAACCAGCAAAGCAAGATGATCAAGGCACGCTTCCAGCAGCGCGACGAGATCTCGCTGCTCGCGCCGGGCCAGTTCCGCGAGTCGGCCACGAACCACCGCGTATTCTTCATCGAGAAGATGACGCCCGACCAGAGCAAGGTGCAGAACGTGTTCGTCACGTCGACCGAGAACGGCAAGGTCAACGTGGTCGTATCGCAGACGGGCCACACGGAAACGCGCGACGGCAGCCGCTTCGTCGTCCTGGAGGACGGCCGCCGCTACGACGGCACGCCCGGCCAGCCGAACTTCAAGATCATGGAGTTCGAGCGCTACGGCGTGAAGATCACGAGCACGCCGGTCACCAACGTGCCGACCACGAACAGCACGCCGACGCCGGACCTGCTGCGCAACCCGACGCGCGACAACCTCGCGGAATTCGCATGGCGCGCGGGGCTGCCGCTGATCGCGATCAACCTGCTGGTGCTCGGCATTCCGCTGTCGTACCAGAACCCGCGCCGCAGCCGCACGATCAACCTCGTGATGGCCGTGCTGATCTACCTCACGTACTCGAACCTGCTGAACGTCGTGCAGGCGCAGATCGAGCAGGGCAAGATGTCGTTCGGCGTCGGCCTGGTCGGCCTGCACGTCGTCGTCGCCGCGATCGTCGCGTTCATCTTCTGGTTGCGCGTGCGCAATCGTCCGCTGTTTACACGCGCGCTGTTCGGCCGCTCGGGAGCATGATCGATGCGGCTCTATGAAAAGTACTTCGCGCGACAGATCTACATCACGTTCGTCTTCATCCTGTTCGCGTTCTCGGGCCTGTTCTTCTTCTTCGACCTGATCAGCGAACTGAACTCGGTCGGCCACGGCAACTACAAGTTCGGCTACGCGGTGCTGCGCGTCGCGCTGCAGACGCCGTCGCGCTTCTACGAGATCATCCCGGTCGCCGCGCTGATCAGTGCGATCTACGTGTTCGCGCAGATGGCCGCGAACTCGGAATTCACGATCTTCCGCGTGTCGGGCCTCGCGACCAACCAGGCGCTGCGCTCGCTGCTGAAGATCGGCGTACCGCTCGTGATCGTCACCTACCTGATCGGCGAATTCGTCGGCCCGTACGCCGATCAGTTGTCCGAACGCGTGCGGCTGCAGGCGCTCGGCGCATCGGTGTCGTCGAACTTCCAGTCGGGCGTGTGGGTGAAGGACACGCTCGCGGCCCGCGAGAACGGCGAGCAGGTCACGCGTTTCGTCAACGTCGGCAGCCTGTCGCCCGACTCGACGATCAGCAACGTGCGCATCTACGAATTCGATTCGAAGTTCCAGCTCCAGAACGTGCGGATCGCGCAGACGGGACGCTACGAGCCGCCCGGCCACTGGCTGCTGAAAGGCGTCTCCGAGACCGAGCTGACGCCGATCAAGCCGATCAGCGGCCAGCCGGCCGACGCGCTGAACCCCGTGTACCGGTCGCAGCAGGTATCGCTGCCCGAATACCGGCTGCGTTCGGACCTGACGCCGCAGATCCTGTCGGTGCTGCTCGTGTCGCCGGAGCGCATGTCGATCATCAACCTGTTCCGCTACATCCAGCATTTGCGCGAGAACCAGCAGGACACGCAGCGCTACGACATCGCGCTGTGGCGCAAGCTGCTGTATCCGTTCGCCGTGTTCGTGATGCTCGTGCTGTCGCTGCCGTTCGCTTACCTGCACACGCGGGCGGGCGTGGTCGGCGTGAAGGTGTTCGGCGGCATCATGCTCGGGATGAGCTTCCAGCTCCTCAATACACTGTTCTCGCACATCGGCACGCTGAACACGTGGCCCGCGCCGCTCACGGCCGCGACGCCGGGCCTGATCTATCTCGCGCTCGGCCTGTTCGCGCTCAAGTGGGTCGACCGGCACTGAGCGCCGCGTCACGACGGAGGCTTCGACATGAGTTCGCACGGCATCGTCCTGTTCGGCCACGGCGCCCGCGACCCGCGCTGGGCCGAGCCGTTCGAGCGGCTCGCCGCGCGACTGCGCGCCGCGCGCGGCGAACCCGCTTCGTCCGTGTCGCTCGCATTCCTCGAGCTGATGACGCCGACGCTCGGTGATGCCGTCGCCGCGCAGGTCGCGGCCGGCTGCTCGCACATCACCGTCGTGCCCGTGTTCTTCGGCCAGGGCGGCCATGTGCGCCGCGATCTGCCGCAACTCGTCGATGCGTGCCGCGCCGCGCATCCGGGCATCGAGATCCGCTGCGCGACGCCCGTCGGCGAAGACGACGGCGTGCTCGACGCGATCGCGCGCTATTGCCTCGATCAGCTGGACGACGGCGCGTAAGCGCTGCACCTGCCCCGCCTGCCGCACAAGAAAAAAGCGCCGGCCTTCACAAGCCGGCGCTTTTTTGTTTCGGACGCCCTGCTCCGCTCAGGCCGCGTCGCGCATCCCGCCGGCCCGTTTCGCGTGCTCGCCACGTTCGGCGAACGCCTCGCCGATCATCAGCAGGCTCGGTTCCGCGGGATCGAGCCACGCCTGCGCGTCGCCCGCCGCCATCTGTGCGAGCGTCAGCGTCAGCGAGCGCTCGCGCGCGGTGCTGCATGCCTCGACGATCGCCACGGGCGTCGCCGGCGCACGGCCCGCGTCGATCAGTTCCTGCGCGATGCCGGGCGCGCTGTCGCGGCCCATGTAGTAGACGATCGAATCGGCACGCGCGGCTTCGCGGATCTCGTCGCTGCCCGGCGCGCGGCTGTGCGTCGCGAACGCGACGCTGCGCGACACGCCGCGCAGCGTCAGCGAACGCTTCAGCGTCGCCGCGCCGGCCAGTGCCGCGGTGATGCCCGGCACGACCTCGTAGTCGATGCCGGCCGCTTCCAGCGCCCGCATCTCCTCTTCGGCACGACCGAACAGCATCGGGTCACCGCCCTTCAGCCGCACGACGCACGCGTGCTCGCGTGCCGCATCGACGATCTGCTTGTTGATGAAGTGCTGCGCGGTCGAGCGCTGCCCGCAGCGCTTGCCGACCGCGATCCGGCGCGCGTTCGGCGCGTAGTCGAGCATCGCGGGCTCGACGAGCGCGTCGTGCAGCACGACGTCCGCCTGCGCGAGCAGCCGCGCGCCGCGCACCGTGATGAGGTCCGCCGCGCCCGGCCCTGCTCCGATCAGATACACCTTGCCCATGTTTGTCGCTTCACTTGCCCGGAGGCGCCGGCATCGGCCCGCGCCGCCCGAAAGGCGGCGCGGTTCGCCGCTTATGCCGAGAACGCCCGGATCATGCCCGCGGCGACCGTGTGATGCGTCGCCTCGTCGATCAGCACGAACGCACCGGTGCCCGGATGCGCATCGTACGTATCGCAGACGATCGGCTTCTGCAGCGTCAGCGCGACACGGCCGATGTCGTTCATCTTCAGCTCGTGACGGTCGGTCGCATGCGACAGCGTGTGCACGTCGAGCACCTGCTTGACGCCGCCGATCTTCGCGAACACCGTGCTGGTGGTCTGCTTCAGCAGGTACTTGCGCTGCGGCGACAGCGGCGTCTCGTCGAACCAGCACAGATCGGCTTCGAGCTTCTTCGCCGGTGCAACCGGCTCGCCGGACGTGACGAACATGTCGCCGCGCGACACGTCGACGTCTTCCGCGAGGCGGATCGTCACGGTCTGGCCCGCGAACGCGTGCGCGACCGACGCGGTGCCGCCCGGCACCGGCGCGATGATCTCGGCGACCGTCGCGGTGCGGTTCGACGGCAGCACGGCGATCACGTCGCCGACCTTCACTTCGCCCGACTCGATACGGCCCATGTAGCCGCGGAAATCGTCGGCCGAGCTGCCGTCCTGGCGCGCAACCCACTGCACCGGGAAGCGCAGCGCGTCATGCGCCTGCGTCTCGACCGGCAGCGATTCGAGCACGTCGAGCAGCGGTTCGCCCGCGTACCACGGCATGCGTTCGCTCGCACCGACGATGTTGTCGCCCTTCAGCGCCGACACCGGCACGAAGCGCACGTCGGTGAGGCCGAGCTGCTTCGCCAGCGTGACGTACGCGTCGCGGATCTCGTTGAAGCGCGCTTCGCTGTAGTCGACGAGATCCATCTTGTTGATCGCGACGATCACGTGCTGCAGCGCGAGCAGCTTGACGATCGCGCTGTGGCGCTTGGTCTGCGGCAGCAGGTCGGCGACACCGTTCTCGACCGTCACGCGCGTCGCGTCGATCAGGATGATCGCCGCGTGCGCGGTCGAGGCGCCCGTCACCATGTTGCGCGTGTACTGCTCGTGGCCCGGCGTATCGGCGATGATGAACTTGCGCTTCGCGGTCGCGAAATAGCGGTATGCGACGTCGATCGTGATGCCCTGCTCGCGCTCGGCTTCGAGACCGTCGGTCAGCAGCGCGAGGTCGAGCTCGTCGCCGACCGTGCGCTTGTTCTTCGCGCGCGACAGCGCGGACAGCTGGTCGGACAGCACGGCCTTGCTGTCGTACAGCAGGCGGCCGATCAGCGTGCTCTTGCCGTCGTCGACGCTGCCCGCCGTGATGAAGCGCAACACGCCGAGGTCTTCGGTGTTCTCGATGATGCTCATGATGTGAATGTCCTCGTGTGCTTCAGAAATAACCTTGCTTCTTGCGCTGTTCCATCGCGGCTTCGGAGGCCTGGTCGTCCATCCGGGTCGCGCCGCGCTCGGTGATCTCGGTCACCGCCGTCTCGGCGATGATCTTCTCGACGTCGTCCGCGTCGCTCTCGACCGGGCACGTGCAGGAAATGTCGCCGACCGTGCGGAAGCGCACCTGCGCGAGCTCGCTCGTCTCGCCGTCACGCATCGGCGTGAGCGGCGTGACCGGCACGAGCAGGCCGTTGCGGCGTACGATCTCGCGCTGGTGCGCGTAATAGATCGACGGCAGTTCGAGGTTCTCGCGCGCGATGTACTGCCACACGTCGAGCTCGGTCCAGTTCGAGATCGGGAACACGCGCAGGTGCTCGCCGTTGTGCAGGCGGGCGTTGTACAGGCTCCACAGTTCCGGGCGCTGCGCCTTCGGATCCCACTGGCCGAATTCGTCGCGGAACGAGAAGATGCGCTCCTTCGCGCGCGCCTTCTCTTCGTCGCGGCGCGCGCCGCCGATCAGCGCCGTGTAGCCGTGCTGTTCGATCGTCTCGAGCAGCGTGACGGCCTGTGCGGCATTGCGCGAATCGGTTTCGCGGCGCAGCACGACCGTGCCGCGCTTGATCGAATCCTCGACGTGACCGACGACCAGCTCGGCGCCGAGTTCTTTCGCGCGGCGGTCGCGGAAGTCGATCACTTCCTCGTAGTTGTGGCCCGTGTCGATGTGCACGAGCGGGAACGGCAGCGTCGTCTTGCGGTTCGCGCCGAGGCCGAACGCCTTCAGTGCCAGATGCAGCACGACGACCGAATCCTTGCCGCCCGAGAACAACAGCGCCGGCTTGCTGCATTCGGCGACCAGTTCGCGCAGGATGTGGATCGACTCGGCTTCGAGCCAGTCGAGGTGGCCCATGCGGCTGTCGGCACCGGCGGGCGGGGCAAAGGCGGATTGCTCGAGCGTCGTGCTCATGATTTCAGTCCTTCTCTTCTGGGTTCGTGCCGCCCGCTGTCGCGGGCGGCGCAATATTCAGTTTCTTGTCAGGCTTTCAGTGCGTGGCGCCGGTTTCGGCTTCCGCGGGAATCGGCGTGATCGTGATGTGCAGCCCGCATTCCTTCGTATCGCGCGACTCCCACCACCAGCGGCCCGCGCGGCTGTCCTCGCCGGGGCGGATCGCCCGCGTACAGGGCTCGCAGCCGATGCTCGGGTAGCCGCGCGCATGCAGCGGATTCACCGGCACGTCAAACGCGTTAAGGTACGCCCACACGTCGCTTTCCGTCCAGTCGGCGAGCGGGTTGTACTTCGCGATCCCGCGCGCTTCGTCCTGTTCTTCCTCGTGCAGCTCGGCACGCGTGACCGACTGCTCGCGGCGCTGGCCGGTGACCCACGCGCCGACGTCGGCCAGCGCACGGTTCAGCGGCTCGACCTTGCGGATGTGGCAGCACGACTTGCGCAGCTCGACGCTCTCGTAGAACGCATTCAGGCCGTGCTCGGCGACGTACCGGTCGACCGCGTCCTGCTGCGGGTGAAACTGCTCGATCTCGTATCCGTAGCGCTCGCGCACGCGGTCGATCATGCCGAGCGTTTCCGCGTGCAGGCGGCCCGTGTTCAGCGAGAAGATGCCGATCGACACCCCCTTCGACAGGATCGCGTGCGTCAGCAGCATGTCTTCCGCCGCGAGGCTGCTCGCGAACTTCACCTTCGTGACGGGCGCCGATCCGTGCGAGCAGCGCGTCGAGGCGCTCGACCTTCGCGGCGAGTTCCGGCGTCGGCGCGGTGGCGATGGCGTCGCTCATGCGCCCACCTTCGCGTCGGACGCCGCTGCGTCAGCGGCCGCACCGCGACGGCGGAACAGCGGTTCGGGCTGGTCGAACGCGCCCTGATAACGCTGCGTGAATTCCGTGAACGCGTTCAGCGCGTCGTGGATGTCCTTGTCGGCGCGCACCGCGAATGCGTCGAAGCCGCAACGCGACATGTACAGCAACTGGTCGCGCAGCACGTCGCCGATCGCGCGCAGCTCGCCCGTCCAGCCGTGGCGCTCGCGCAGCAGGCGCGCGATGCTGTAGCCGCGGCCGTCCGCGAAGCGCGGGAAGTCGACGGCGACCAGCGAAATCGCGCCGAAGTCGGCCACGAGATCGGCCGGCTCGCTGTCCGGGGCGAGCCACACGCCGAGCTCGTCCTTCGTCTTCGCGGCGACGAGCGCCGCGCGCTCGGCCTGCCACAACGCGAACGGCACCAGCACCTTGCCGGCCGGCAACGCATCGACCGCGGGCAGTGCACCGTCTTCCGCCGCGCGCACGACCTGCCATGCATCGTCGATCACTGCGCGGTTCTTGATAATCGAAGCCATCTGCTAATTCCTTCTACCCGGTTGGTTACGCGTTCACTGCCTGGCGCGCCGCATACACGCGCTCCTTGAACGGCGCGATGCCGATGCGGTCGTACGTGTCGACGAAGCGCTCGCCGTCGACGCGCGATTCGACGAACGTGTCGATCAGCTTCGCGATCACGTCGGGCACTTCTTCCGCCGAGAACGACGGCCCGATCACGCGGCCGAGGCGCGCGCCGTTCCGGCCCGTGCCCTGCTCGCCGCCGAGCGACACCTGGTACCACTCGGCGCCGTCCTTGTCGACGCCGAGGATGCCGATGTTGCCGACGTGGTGGTGACCGCACGAGTTCATGCAGCCGGAAATGTTCAGCGACAGGTCGCCGAGGTCGTACACGTAGTCCAGATCGTCGAAACGCTGCTGGATCGCCAGCGCGATCGGGATCGACTTCGCGTTCGCGAGCGAGCAGAAGTCGCCGCCCGGGCACGCGATGATGTCGGTCAGCAGGCCGATGTTCGGCGTCGCGAAACCGGCCGCCTTCGCCTTTTCCCAGACCTCGAACAGGTCGCGCTTCTTCACGTTCGCGAGAATCAGGTTCTGCTCGTGCGACACGCGCAGCTCGCCGAACGAGTAGGCGTCGGCCCAGTCGGCCACCAGGTCCATCTGCCGGTCGGTCGCATCGCCCGGCGCAACACGGTGATCCTTCAGCGACAGCGTGACGGCTGCATAGCCGGCCACCTTGTGCGGTGCGACGTTACGCTCGACCCAGCGCGCGAACGCCTTGTTCTCGAGCAGGTGCTGTTCGAACGATGCGTCGGTATCGGCCAGCTTCTCGTAGACGGGCGGCCGGAAGTACTGCGACACGCGATCGACTTCCGCCTGCGTGAGCGTCGACGGGCCGTCCTTCAGGTGCTGCCACTCTTCCTCGACCTGCTGCGCGAACTTCGCGGGCGACAGCGCCTTCACGAGGATCTTGATGCGCGCCTTGTACAGGTTGTCGCGGCGGCCGTAGCGGTTGTACACGCGCAGCACGGCTTCGCAGTAGGTCAGCAGGTGCTGCCACGGCAGGTCTTCCTTGATCACCGCGCCGACGATCGGGGTACGGCCGAGGCCGCCGCCCGCGAGGATGCTCGCGACCACTTCGCCCTGCGCGTTCTTCTTCAGGTACACGCCGAGGTCATGGATCTGCACGGCCGCGCGGTCGACCTTCGAGCCCGACACCGCGATCTTGAACTTGCGCGGCAGCCATGCGAATTCGGGATGGAACGTCGACCACTGGCGCAGGATTTCCGACCACGGGCGCGGATCGATCTCCTCGTCTTGAGCGACGCCGGCGAACTGGTCGGCC
The DNA here is from genome assembly GCF_001718835.1 of Burkholderia cepacia. NCBI lineage: Bacteria > Pseudomonadati > Pseudomonadota > Betaproteobacteria > Burkholderiales > Burkholderiaceae > Burkholderia > Burkholderia cepacia. Next base: position 2,950,899 of record NZ_CP013443.1, read on the forward strand.
GTGATGTTGCGGATGCAGTTGCCCGACGTCTGGATGCCGTGCATCTGCACCGACGCGAGCTTCGCGAGGATCTCGGGCGTTTCCTCGAGCTGGATCCAGTTGAACTGGATGTTCGAGCGGGTCGAGAAGTGGCCGTAGCCGCGGTCGTGTTCGCGGGCGATGCGCGCCAGCATCCGGAGCTGGTCGCTGCGCAGGTTGCCGTACGGAATCGCGATGCGGTGCATGTACGCGTGGCGCTGCATGTACAGGCCGTTCTGCAGGCGCAGCGGACGGAATTCTTCTTCGCTCAACTCGCCCGACAGCCGGCGGCGCACCTGATCGCGGTACTGCGCGACACGCTCGTCGACGATCGTCTGGTCGTATTGGTCGTACTGATACATTCGGGGACCCCAGGGTTTTCGTGGTGACCGCGCGACGTCCTAGCCACGTCGCGCCCGAATCTCCGTTCCGTCGCCATGGCCGGCCTTCCGCTGCCCGGATGGATTGCTAATGACGAAAACAGATATCCATATTTGAAAAACTCCGGTGAATCGTAATAAACTCGCCTTATATTTCAAACGACTAAAAAATTCTGTTGATATGCGGAAGGGTTATAAATGAACCTGCACCAATTTCGCTTCGTGCGCGAGGCCGTCCGGCAGAATTTCAACCTCACCGAGGCCGCCAAGGCGCTCTACACGTCGCAGCCGGGGGTATCGAAGGCGATCATCGAGCTCGAGGACGAGCTCGGCGTGGAGATCTTCACGCGGCACGGCAAGCGCGTGCGCTCGCTCACCGAGCCGGGCAGGATCATCCTCGCGTCGGTCGAGCGGATTCTTCAGGAGGTTGAAAGCCTTAAAAGGGTCGGAAAAGATTACGCAGCACAGGATCAGGGCAACCTGACCATCGCCGCGACCCACACGCAGGCCCGCTACTCGCTGCCGGCCGCGATCGCCGAATTCAAGAAGCGCTTTCCGAAGGTACACCTGTCGATCCTGCAAGGCAGCCCGACACAGGTGGCCGAGATGGTGATCCACGACCAGGCCGATCTGGCGATCGCGACCGAGGCGATCTCCGACTACAAGGAGCTCGTGTCGCTGCCCTGCTTCCAGTGGCATCACGCGGCCGTCGTGCCGGCCGACCACCCGTTGCTCGAACGCAAGCCGGTCACGCTCGACGATCTCGCGCAGTACCCGCTGATTACGTACGACGACGCGTTCGCGGGCCGCAAGAAGATCAACCATGCGTTTGCGCTTCGCGGGCTGTCGCCGGACATCGTGCTCGAGGCGATCGACGCCGACGTGATCAAGACCTACGTCGAACTCGGCCTCGGCGTCGGGATCATGGCCGACATCGCGTTCAATCCCGAGCGCGACCGCAACCTGCGGCTGATCCCGGTCGGCCACCTGTTCGGCAGCAACGTGACGCGTGTCGCGCTCAAGCAGGGCGCCTACCTGCGCAGCTATGTGTATACGCTCGTCGAACTGCTGTCGCCGACGCTGAACCGCAAGCTGATCGAACAGGCGCTCAAGGGCGAATCCGAATCGTACGAGCTTTGACCGGCGCGCATGATGACAGGGGGTGCACATTGCCCCCTTTTTTTCGGGTACGGCGCGTTCGTCCATCTCGGCCAGTGACACGCCTTCGACTTTCCGAGCTTGCCCGGCCCCGCATTTTCAGGGATAATCCGCGTTTTCGCCGCGCACAATCGCATGCGCGGCCAGGATCAAGCCCAGGTGGTGAAATTGGTAGACGCAGGGGACTCAAAATCCCCCGCCGCAAGGCGTGCCGGTTCGATTCCGGCCCTGGGCACCAGACACGCCGCGCATCATGCGTGGCCTGCCATCGAAACCCGCGAAAGCCAGACGCTTCGCGGGTTTTTTCTTTTCGGCGCGCTCGCCAAGTGCATTCGCCGCCGCAACGCGCCTGCCCGTGCGACTGTCCAACCGACAGCACCAAGACGCAACCGGAGGCACCCCATGTTCCTGCGAGCGATTTCACGATGGCTCGGCGGCGGCATGCTCGCGTCGACCCTATGGCTCACGCTGTCCGGGTGCGACCTGCTTCGCGAACCGCCGGTGCCCGACTGGCCGGGGCCGCATGCGCCCTACCCGTTCCCGGACAACATTCCACATCGCACCGAATGACCGATGCGCCCCTCCGAGGCGCCACAAGCCGCTCTCCCGGCCAATCCGCCATCGCGCCGCTCAGCCGGCGCGCCCCGTCTCGCGCAGCGCATCGCCCATCAGCTCGCCGAACCACTCGACGAAGGCATTGAGCCGCCGCGAACGATGGCGCCGGTGCGGATACACGGCCGATACGTCCATCGGCGCGGCGCGGTGGCCCGGCATCACGTCGACGAGTGCGCCGCTGACGAGCAGATGCTCGACGTCGAAGCGCGGAATCTGGATCAGCCCCATCCCGGCGATGCAGCTGGCGATATAGGTTTCGGCGTTGTTGACGATCACGCGGCTGGGCAGCGCGAACTGGCGCGTCGTGCCGTGCTCGCACACTTCCCACGGCAGCTCGCGCCCGGTCGTCGGCGACGCATAGCCGATCGCCCAGTGTCCGTGCGCAAGCGCGTCCGGATGCTCGGGCACGCCGCATTCGCGCAGGTAGTCGGGGCTCGCGCAGTTGATCAGCGTGAACTGCCCGAGCGGCCGCACGACGAGGCTGCTGTCCGCGAGCCGCCCGACGCGGATCGCGCAGTCGACGCCCTCCTGCACCAGGTCGATCGAACGATCCGTCGAGCCGAGCGACAGTTGCAGCTTCGGGTACCGGCGAAACAGCGACGGCAGCGCGGGCGCCACCATCCGGCGCGCGATCCGGCTCGGCACGTCGACGTTCAGCCTGCCGATCACGTCGCGGTCGCGACGGCGGAACAGGCGGTCGAGTTCATCGGCTTCCGCGAGCAGGCGCCGGCCGCGTTCGAGCAGCAGCGCGCCGTCGGCAGTCAGCTGCACCTGGCGCGTCGTGCGATGCAAGAGGCGCGTGCCGAGCCCCGTCTCGAGCTGCTGGACGGCCGCCGACACGGTCGCGCGCGGCACGTCGAGCGCGTGCGCGGCCTTGATGAAGCTGCCCATCTCGGCAACCTGCAGGAAGATTCTGACCTGATCCAGCTTGTCCATCGGCAAGAAGCGTGGGTTCGGGCGCGCACCGTCGTCCGGCGCGCCGGATGTGAAAAGGCGCGCGGCCGTGATGCCCGCGCGCCCGTCCATTGTCCACGCAAACGCGCCATTGCGGTGCGCGGACCCGCCCGACCGGTTACTTGGTCGGTTACTTGGTCGTATAGCCGCCGTTGATCAGGATCGTCTGGCCCGTGATCCACCAGCCGTCGGTGACGAGATGGCGAATGAACGGCACGACGTCCTCGATGTCGGTCAGGCCCGTCTTGCTGAACGGCGACAGCGCCGCCGCCGTCTTGTGATACGCGACCGCATCGGCCCCCTCGGCCGGATAGAAGAACGGCGTGTCCATCGGACCCGGCCCGACGGCCGTCACCGAGATCCCGCGCGCGCCGTATTCCTTCGATGCCGCGCGCGTGAAATGCTCGACCGGCGCCTTCGATCCTTCGTACGCCGCATAAAACGGCGTGAACGCGCCGAGCAGCGACGTCACGAGCGTGACGAGCTTGCCGTGATCCTCGAGGTGCCGCCCCGCTTCCTTGATGAAGAAGAACGCCGACTTGCTGTTGACCGCGAACATGTCGTCGTACTCGGCCTCGCTGATCTCGGTGAACGGCTTCTTCAGCACCTTGCCGACCGTGTTGATCGCGATGTCGATCTTGCCGAAGCGCTGCTTCGCGTCGTCGAACAGCTTCGCGACCGCGGCGGCCGTCGTCAGGTCGCCCTGGAACGTGGCAGCTTCCGCGCCGGCCGCGCGCACCGCGGCGGCGGTCTCCTCGGCCTGTGCCTGCGATGCGGCGCTGTTGTAGTGAATCGCCACTGCCTTCGCGCCGTGGCTCGCCAAATCCCGGGCGATCAGGCCGCCGAGATTCTTTGCGCCGCCTGCGATCAGGACGACCTTGTCTGCGAGCGTATGAGTTGCCACGGTGGACTCCTTTTCTCGTTGAACGAAACTTGGAGTGTAGGCACGTGCGACGCACCGGTCAGCCGGTCGCGGCTGGATGGATTATCCAGAAAATCGATCCAATCCGGCGCCGCATGCGCCTTATGCGCACGCTCAGCGCGCGTGCCGCTCGGCGTCGATCCTGCCGAGCAGCCATTGCATGCCGGCCAGATGCTGCTGGTCGTGGCTGCACAGGTAGTGGACGAGCCCGCGCACGGTCAGCGAGCCGTAACCGTCGAATTCGCCGATGCGCGCCAGTTGGGCCGGCGTGAGGCGCGCCACGATGTCGACCGTCCGGCGCCGGGCGTCGCGAAACGCGGCGAGCACGTCGGATGCGCGGGCGTCGTCGTAGCGGCGCTCGATCGCGAGCGCGTCGCCATCGATCGACATGAGCAGCGGGCGGTCTTCCTCGAGCATCCGCCGCAACCGCACGTGATAACCGTCGATCTCGATGTCGCGCACGTGGCAGAGCTGCCCGAGCGGCGAGAAGTGCTCGCTCGGGATCCCGGCCCAGTCGTCGGGCGTCCAGCGCGCGTAGCCGTCGGGGACGGCCGCGAAATGGGCTTCGAGCTGACGGGGAAAATCGGCGAGTGCGTCGAGCGTCGTCGGATTCATGCGAGCGTCTCCGTGTCGAATGCGGGGCAGCGGACGCCGCCCCGCCGCTGCATTCATTTCACGCTGAAGCCGTACGCGCCCTGCGTGCGGTGCCCGTCGGTCGCGACGGCCACCCATTTCACCGTATAGGCGCCCGTGCCGACCGCCGTGAGCGGCACCGTCATCCGCTTGCGGTTCGACGCGTCGATGCGCACGTGACCGTCCGACACCGTCTTGCCGCTGCCGTCGACGACGACGATCGAGCTGAACGCCGGCTCCAGCGGCTCGGTGAAGTCGATCGTGACGGCGGTCGGTGCGACGGCCAGCGCGGCGTTGGCCGCCGGATCGGCTTTGGCCGGCCGCGCATGCGCGAATGCGGCCGTCGACACGGTCGCGGCGAGCGCGACGGCGGCCGCCTTGCGGCCGAGGGAGAGCAGATCGAAGGTCATGTTCTTGTTCGTGATGAAGGATCGGATGCCGCGCGCGCGAACTGCCCGCGGCGCTCCGGCAGCTTACCAGTGCACGCGCCGTCGTGCCGGGGAGCGGGCGCCGCTTGATAGAATGCGCGCGCTATGGATCTCGAAAGCATTCTCTACACCCAGGGCTTCGGTTCGCGCCGCCAGTGCCGCGGCCTGGTCGAGGCGGCGCGCGTCGCGGTCGCCGGCGCGCCCTGCACCGACCCCGACGCCGCGTTCGATACCGACGGCCTGGTCGTTTCGGTCGACGGCGTCGCATGGCCGTTCCATGCGCGCGTGTATCTCGCGCTCAACAAGCCGGCCGGCTACGAGTGTTCGCGCGACCCGCAGCACCACGCGAGCGTGTTCAGCCTGCTGCCCGCGCCGCTCGTCGCGCGCGGCGTGCAGTGCGTCGGTCGCCTCGACCAGGACACGACGGGCCTGCTGCTGCTGTCCGACGACGGCCAGTTCGTGCATGCGTACACGTCGCCGAAGCGCAAGGTGCCGAAGACCTACGTGGCGACCGTGCGCCACCCGCTCGACGATGGGCAGCTGAATGCGCTGCGTAGCGGCGTGCAACTGCACGGCGAGCCGAAGCCGATCGCGGCGGTCGCGGCCGATGCGCGCGAGCCGCACGCGCTCGCGCTGACCGTCCTCGAAGGCAAGTATCACCAGGTCAAGCGCATGGTGGCGGCGGCGAGCAATCGCGTCGAAGCGCTGCATCGCGAAAGCATCGGCGGCTTCACGCTGCCGGCCGACCTCGAGCCGGGCGCCTGGCGCTGGTTGAGCGAGGCCGATCTGGCGTCGCTGCGCAATTCCGTCAAAACCCTGTAAGGGAAAATCCGCACGACCGTTCGACGCCCGGCCGCGTCCCGGCCGCAGGTTCCCCCGCTATACTGAAATGACAAGCTGTACGAGCAGCGATGCAGGGGAGACATCATGAACATCACCGATTCGATCTATCTGTCCTACGTGACGATCGCGTTCGCCGTGGTCGGCTCGCTCGCGATCGGCGGGCTGCTGGCCTTCATGCGCGCGACGCACAAATATCATCCGAACCTGATTGGCGCGCTGATCGGCGCGCTGCTGTGCTTCCTGCTGATCGAGGCATTACCGGCGCTGACCTGACGCGCTGCCCGGCGCGAGCGTTTGAAGGAAATCGTCTACGGTCGGATACCGCAACGTCACGCACAATTCGGCCTTGAGCCGTGCGTTGGACAGGCGCCGCGACTCGCGCATGAACGACAGCAGGGTCGGTTCGAGCTGGCGCTCGGCGTCGGCGCGGCTGACGCGTGGCGGCCTCGGCAGGCCGAGCACCTGCGCGACCCGGTCGAAATACTCCCCCATCCGCAGTTCGCTGTCGTCCGACGCGTGCACGGCGCGCGCCGGCCTGCCGCGTTCGGCCGCGCGGCGCAGGATCGCCGCGAGATCGTCCGCGTGGATGTGGTTCGTGTAGACGTCGTCGGCCGGCTCGAGTGCCGGCGTACCGCGCTCGAGCCGTGCGACCGGCAGGCGGTTCGCCGCGTAGATGCCCGGAATGCGCACGATGCGCGCGGACAGCACGCCGCGCACCGTCGCCGCGCGCAGTTGCCGCTCGGCCGACACGCGCCGGAACGCCCGCGGATTCGCGGGACGCAGCGGATGCGTTTCGTCGATGCGGGCGCCGCCGCAGTCGCCGTATACGCCCGTCGTGCTCGCATAGACGAGCCTCGGCGCGCGAAGGCCGTCGGGTACAATACGCGTTTCCCGCGAGGGCGCACCGGCCTGCCGGAGCGCCGCGCGCGCGGCCCGCAGCCTGCCGGATGCCGGCGCGGGCTGCGCGAGCCGCCGCCCGGGCATGGTCAATGCGGCAACGAGCGCACGCGTGCGCCGATCGTCGCGGCCATCGGATTGCGGCGGCGCGAGATGCAGGATCGTGCGGGCCAGGCCCGCGAGGCGGCCGAGCGTCGCCCGGCGATCGAGGTCGCCGACGATCGGCGTCGCGCCTGCGGCGCGCAGTTCGTCGCGGCGGGCCGGGTGGCTCGTCAGCGCGAAGATCCGCAGGTTGCGGCGCGTGTCGCGCCATTGCGCGACGCAGCGCATGCCGACGTCGCCGCAGCCGACGATCAGTGCGCGCGGCCGGCGCAGGATTCGAGTCGCGATCATGTTGGTTGCGAAATCAGTAGCCACCGTTGCGCGACGCGCAGCGGGCTTGCATTTTAGCTGCCGTGCTCGACGGGCACGGTCCCCACATTTTGTTCTAGTTTGGTTCTATGGCATTCAACGTCACTCTCAAGCAAAGCGGCCGGCAATTCCAGGTCGAGTCGGACGAAACCGTGCTGGCGGCTGCGCTGCGCCAGAACGTCCATCTGCCGTACGGCTGCAAGAACGGCGCGTGCGGCTCCTGCAAGGGCCAGATCGTGTCGGGCCAGATCGAACAGGGCCCGCACGCCGCGTCGGCGCTGTCCAACGACGAGCGCACGCGCGGCCTCGCGCTGCTGTGCTGCTCGAAGGCGCAGTGCGACCTCGAAATCGACGTGCGCGAAATCGCCGGCGTCGACGGCGTGCAGGTCAAGAAGCTGCCGTGCCGGATCGCCGCGCTCGAACGCAAGGCCGACGACGTGATGGTCGTGAAGCTGCAGTTGCCCGCCAACGAACGCCTGCAGTATCTCGCGGGCCAGTACGTCGAGTTCATCCTGAAGGACGGCTCGCGCCGCAGCTACTCGATGGCGAACGCGCCGCACGAGGAAGGCCCGATCGAGCTGCACATCCGCCACATGCCGGGCGGCAAGTTCACCGACCACGTGTTCGGCGCGATGAAGGAGCGCGACATCCTGCGCTTCGAAGGCCCGCTCGGCACGTTCTTCCTGCGCGAGGACTCCGACAAGCCGATCGTGCTGCTCGCATCGGGCACGGGCTTCGCCCCGATCAAGGCGATCATCGAGCACGTGAAGCACACGGGCATCACGCGCCCGATGACGCTCTACTGGGGCGCGCGCCGCAAGAAGGACATCTACCTCGGCGAGCTCGCCGAGCAGTGGGCGCGCGAAATCCCGAACTTCAAGTACGTGCCGGTGCTCTCCGAGCCGGACGCCGGCGATCAATGGACGGGCCGCACCGGCTTCGTCCATCGCGCGGTGATCGAGGATCTGCCCGACCTGTCGGGCCACCAGGTGTACGCGTGCGGCGCGCCGGTGATGGTCGAATCCGCGCAACGCGACTTCACGCAGCACCACGCGCTGCCGGCCGACGAGTTCTACGCCGACTCGTTCACGAGCGCCGCCGATCTCGCGCATCCGGTCTGACACCCGCGCAGCCGCGTCCCGCGTTGCGCGCCGCGATGTCACATCCCCGGCATCGCGGCGGTTTACAGTGAGGCGCGGGATGCCTTATGCTTGCGCACATGAACCGCTTCCTGTCCGCCCTTCGACGTCGCCGCTCGCCGCTCCGCCCGGATGCCGCAGGCTCGTCACGGACTCGCGCGTAACCCCCACACTGCTTCACCGGTTACGCACAAGCTGTTCGACCCACCAGCCACGGCCTTCCGTGGCTTTTTTATTGCCTGTTTCCCTTTCAACGTCCGCTGGAGTCTGCTGCCATGCCCCTGAACGATTATCCGATCGACTCGCTGATGTACATCACGAACCGCCCCGACATCGTGTTTACGCACGGCAAGGGTTCGTGGCTCTACGATCACACGGGCAAGCGCTATCTGGACTTCATCCAGGGCTGGGCCGTCAACAGCCTCGGCCACTGCAACGACGGCATCGTCGAAGCGCTGAAGACGCAGGCGGAAAAGCTGCTGAACCCGTCCCCGGCGTTCTACAACGAACCGATGGCGAAACTCGCCGGCCTGCTCACGCAGCACAGCGTGTTCGACAAGGTGTTCTTCACGAACAGCGGCGCGGAGGCGAACGAAGGCGCGATCAAGCTCGCGCGCAAGTGGGGCCGCAAATTCAAGAACGGCGCCTACGAGATCATCACGTTCGACCACAGCTTCCACGGCCGCACGCTCGCGACGATGTCGGCCAGCGGCAAGCCGGGCTGGGACACGATCTACGCACCGCAGGTGCCGGGCTTCCCGAAGGCCAAGCTGAACGACATCAACTCGGTCGAGAAGCTGATCACCGACAAGACCGTCGCGGTGATGCTCGAGCCGATCCAGGGTGAAGGCGGCGTGATTCCGGCGACGCGCGAATTCATGCAGGCGCTGCGCGCGCTGACGAAGCAGCACAACCTGCTGCTGATCGTCGACGAGGTGCAAAGCGGCTGCGGCCGCGCGGGCACGCTGTTCGCGTACGAGCTGTCCGGCATCGAGCCGGACGTCATGACGCTCGCGAAAGGCATCGGCGGCGGCGCCCCGCTCGGCGCGCTGCTGTCGAAGGCCGAGGTCGCGGTGTTCGAGGCCGGCGACCAGGGCGGCACGTACAACGGCAATCCGCTGATGACGGCGGTCGGCTATTCGGTGATCTCGCAGCTCGTCGCGCCCGGCTTCCTCGAAGGCGTGCGCGCGCGCAGCGAATACCTGAAGCGCAAGCTGCTCGAGCTGTCGGAAGAGCGCGGTTTCGAAGGCGAACGCGGCGAAGGCCTGCTGCGCGCGCTGCTGCTCGGCAAGGACATCGGCCCGCAGATCGTCGAGAAGGCGCGCGACATGCAGCCCGAGGGCCTGCTGCTGAACGCCGCGCGGCCGAACCTGCTGCGCTTCATGCCCGCGCTGAACGTGACGACCGAAGAGATCGACCAGATGATGGCGATGCTGCGGTCGGTTCTCGACACGCTCTGAGGAGAGCCCGCCGATGGATGCCGCCGCCGATGCTGTCGCAATCCGCCCGTTCGAACGCGCCGACACCGATGCCGTGCTCGCGGTATGGCGCGACGCATTCCCGCAGTACGACGAAGCCGGTGCGCCTCCGCACCGCGATCCGCTGCGATCGATCGAGCTGAAGCTCGCGACGCAGCCGGAGCTGTTTTTCGTTGCAACCTGCGGCGCACGCGTCGTCGGCACGCTGATGGCGGGTTTCGACGGACATCGCGGCTGGCTCTACTCGTTCGGCGTCTCGAACGACGCGCGTCGGCTCGGCATCGGCCGCGCGCTGATCGCGCATGCGGAACGCGCGCTCGCCGCGCGCGGCTGCCTGAAGATCAACCTGCAGGTGCTGCCGGGCAACGACGACGCCTGCCGTTTCTACGCGGCGCTCGGCTACCGCGTCGAGGAGCGCATCTCGTTCGGCAAGACGCTGCCGGCCGCATGACGCGAAAGCCGGCCGCCGGCGATCTCAGCGCGTGATCGGCCCCGCGCCCGGCAGCGGATTGCCGAGCGCGTCGGTCGGCACGGCCTGCTGCTCGAACGCGGCGAAATAGGCGGCCCACTGCGTGTCGCTCACGCGCACGATCAGCGCGCCGTCCTGCCAGATGTCGTTGTGGTCGTTGTGGTCGTCGCCCGCACGGTGCAGGTAGTTCGGGCCGGTCGAACCCTGGTTCATGTGCGTGTCGTGGATGCCGTTGCCTTCGGCATACGAGCGGCCGAACACGACGACGTCGAGCCCCTGCGACTGCGCGGCGTTCACGAGCCGCAGCAGCGACGGGATCGGCTCCGGATTCTCGGTGCCGTCCATCACGGCGCTCGCGCGCCACGCCCCCGTTTCGTTCAGGATGTCGCTGCGCAGGTAGTCGAGCGCGGGCAACGCGGCCTGCCCCGTCAGGTCGGTATAGCCTTCGGCCGCGGCCGCGAGCGTCTGCGTGATCGGGTGGTGGAAATCGTAGACGAGCTTGTAGTTCAGCAAGTCGTCCGCGTCGCTGGTGCCGACGTTGATCGCGACGTCCCAGTTGCCTCCCGGCAACGCCAGCGTCAGGTGGATGTGATACTGGATCTCGCTGCCGTGCGGCGAGCCCTTCAGCTTCGCCACCGATGTCACCTTCGCCTTCACGAAACCGTAGTCCAGACTCATGCGTGTTCTCCGTGTCCCGATGGACTTCCGATGCTACGCCGCTTGCATGTCGATTTGCAGACGGGGCTCATCATGAAAAAAGGCTGTCGCGGCATCCCGTGACAGCCTTTCGAAAGCCCTTGCGCGCCGCCCGCGGCGACGCGCGGGGCCCGTTCATTCGCCCAGATACGCGGCACGCACCTTCGGATCGTCGAGCATCTGCTTCGCATCGCCTTCCATCGTGACCGTGCCCGAATCCATCACGTAGCCGCGGTCGGCCGCCTGCAGCGCGAGGCGTGCGTTCTGCTCGACCAGCAGCACCGTGATGCCCTCCTTCGAGATCTCGCGCACCACTTCGAAGATCTTCTCGACCATGATCGGCGACAGGCCCATCGACGGCTCGTCGAGCAGCAGCAGCTTCGGCTTCGACAGGATCGCGCGCGACATCGCCAGCATCTGCTGCTCGCCGCCCGACAGCGTGCCCGCGAGCTGCGTCGCGCGCTCCTTCAGACGCGGGAAGAAGCCGAACATGCGGTCGACGTCCTTCTTGATCTGCTCGGAGTCGTTGCGCAGGTACGCGCCCATCTGCATGTTCTCGACGATCGACATCCGCGCGAAGATCCCGCGACCTTCCGGCACCATCGCGAGGCCGCGCTTGAGGAGTTCGTGCGTCGGCACGCCCTTGATCGACTTGCCGTCGTACTCGATGTCGCCCGCCGAATACGCCTTGAGACCCGTGATCGCCTTCATCGTCGTGGTCTTGCCTGCGCCGTTCGCGCCGATCAGCGTCACGAGCTCGCCCTGGCGGACTTCCATGTCAACGCCCTTGACGGCCTGGATGCCGCCGTAGTTGACCTGCAAGCCCTTGATTTTCAACATTGCCGCTGCCATCAGTGCACCCCTGCGCCGAGATATGCCTCAATCACCTTCGGATTCTTCTGCACGTCCTGCGGCAGACCCTCGGCGATCACCTTGCCGTAATCGAGCACCGTCATCCGGTTGCACAGCCCCATCACGAGCTTCACGTCGTGCTCGATCAGCAGGATCGTGCGGCCGTCCGAGCGGATCTTGTCGAGCAGGCGCGTGAGTTCGACCTTTTCGGTCGCGTTCATCCCGGCCGCCGGCTCGTCGAGCGCGAGCAGCTTCGGGTCGGTCGCCAGCGCGCGCGCGATCTCGAGACGGCGCTGGTGGCCGTACGACAGGTTGCGCGACGTGTAGTCGGCGTACTGCAGCACGCCGACGTATTCGAGCAGCTCGATCGCGCGTTCCTTGATCTCGCGCTCTTCCTGGCGTTCGGCCGGCGTCTGGAACACCGCGCCGAGCAGCCCGTGCTTGGTGCGCACGTGGCGGCCCACCATCACGTTCTCGAGGGCCGTCATCCCGCCGAACAGGCGGATGTTCTGGAACGTGCGCGCGATGCCCGTCTTCGCGACCTGGTGCACCGCGGTCGGCTTGTATTCCGAGCCGTCGAGCTTGAACTCGCCGGAGTCCGGCGTGTAGAGGCCCGTGATCACGTTGAAGAACGTCGTCTTGCCGGCGCCGTTCGGGCCGATCAGCCCGTAGATCTCGCCTTCCCTGATTTCGAGGCCGACGTCGGACAGCGCCTGCAGGCCACCGAAGCGCTTGTTCACGCCCTTGACGGACAGTCGGATTTGCTTGTCGCTCATGTGTATATCCCCTGTGTCCGTAGGTTAGGCGCGCACCGGCTTCTTGCTGTTGCGCTTCGCCAGTTTCGCGATCTTGTCCTCATGCTTCGGCGCGGGCCACAGGCCTTCCGAGCGGTACAGCATGATGACCACCATCGCGAGGCCGTACAGCGCCTGACGGATCACTTCCGTATCGACGACGTCATGACCGAACAGCGCATGCTGCAGCGGGCTCATCGTCGAGCGCAGGAATTCCGGGAAGATCGCGAGCAGCACCGCGCCCAGGATCACGCCCGGGATGTGGCCCATGCCGCCGAGCACCACGCACGCAAGCACGACGATCGATTCCCAGAACGTGAACGACTCGGGCGACACGAAGCCCTGGAACGCACCGAACATCGCGCCCGACAGGCCGCCGAACGACGCGCCCATCGCGAACGCGAGCAGCTTCACGTTGCGGGTGTTGATGCCCATCGCCTTCGCCGCGATTTCGTCTTCGCGGATGGCTGCCCAGGCACGGCCGATACGCGAGTGCTGCAGGCGCGTACACACCCAGATCACCAGCAGCGAGCACAGCACGAACAGGTAGTAGTACATGTAGACCGACGGCAGTTGCAGGCCGAACAGCGAGTGCGTCTGCGACAGGTTGAAGCCGCCGACGTGCACCGGATCGATGCCCGTGATCCCCTTCGGGCCGTTGGTGATGTTCACCGGACGGTCGAGGTTGTTCATGAAGATCCGGACGATTTCACCGAAGCCCAACGTCACGATCGCCAGGTAGTCGCCGCGCAGGCGCAGCGTCGGCGCGCCGAGCAGGATCCCGAAGGTCGCCGCCAGCGCCATCGCGATCGGCACGATGATCAGGAACGGGATGTGCAGGCCGTTCGGCGCGAGCGCCGCGATCCACTCGAACTGCGAGGTCAGGTGCGGCGAGCTCAGCAATGCCGCCGTGTATGCGCCCACCGCGTAGAACGCGATGTAGCCGAGGTCGAGCAGGCCGGCGAAGCCGACCACCACGTTCAGGCCCAGCGCGAGCATCACGTACAGCATCGCGAAGTCGAGCACGCGGACCCAGTAGTTGCCGCCGGCCGAGCCGATGATGATCGGCGCGGCGATCACGAACGCAGCGGTCAGGATGCCGATGACGACGGTCTTGGCGGTGTTGCGCTCTTCGACGAGCGACGTCGAGGATTCGATCGGTTGAATGGATGTCATGTTGTTTGCTCCCTTCCGTTACGCGCGATCCGCGACACGTTCGCCCAACAGGCCGGACGGACGGAACACCAGCACGATGATCAGCACGATGAAGGCGAACACGTCCTGGTAGTTGCTGCCGAATACGCCGCCCGTGAGGTTGCCGATGTAGCCGGCCCCGAGCTGCTCGATCAGGCCGAGCAGCACGCCGCCGACCATGGCACCGCCGAGGTTGCCGATCCCGCCCAGCACCGCGGCCGTGAATGCCTTCATGCCGGGGATGAAGCCCATGTAGAAGTGCACGTTGCCGTATTCGGACGCGATCATCACGCCGGCCAGCGCGGCGAGCGCGGAGCCGATCATGAACGTCGCGGAGATCACGAAGTTCGGGTTCACGCCCATCAGGCTCGCGGTGTTCGGGCTTTCGGCGATCGCGCGCATCGCGCGGCCGAGCTTGGTCTTGTGCACGAGCAGCAGCAGGCCGCCCATCACGATGAACGCCACCGCGATGATCACGATTTCAGTGACCGAGATCACGGCGCCGGGCGTCGTGTCGGTCGCCTTGATCACGTTGATCGGATCGGTCGGCAGCAATTGCGGGAACGGCAGCGGGTTGCGCGACCAGATGATCATCGCGGCGGTCTGCAGCAGGATCGACACGCCGATCGCGGTGATCAGCGGGGCGAGGCGCGGTGCGCGGCGCAGCGGCCGGTATGCGACCCGCTCGATCGTGAAGCCGACGAACGCACAGACGACTGCGGCGATGCCCAGGCCGATCGTCAGCGTCGCGACGTTGCCGAGTCCGGGGAAATGGTTCTGCAGCACGGTGATGGCCGACAAGGCGACCATCGCGCCGATCATCAGCACGTCGCCGTGCGCGAAGTTGATGATGCCGAGAATGCCGTACACCATCGTGTAGCCCAACGCGATGATGGCGTAGACACTGCCGAGCACCAGCCCGTTGAGAACCTGCTGGACGAAAATATCCATTTAAAGCTCCTTGGCCCGTGCTGCCGGAGGACGTTGCGCCCCGCGGGTAAGCGAGGAATCGCGCCTTCTCGGCGACACTGCGGGTACTAGTCGATACCGGTAAGGGTGGATCGTCCCGGCGCGCGCCGCCCGGCCTGTACGGCCGGACCTGCCGCCGGAGCGGATACAAAAACGGCACCGCACTGTTGCCGGTGCCGTCATGAGTCCCGTCGCTAAATCGTCACGACATCGAGGACGGTGTTCGTGGCCTCCTTGAAGTCGTAGAGCGTAATCGCCCCCTCTTTCAGATCGCCGTTCGGCGCGAATACGATGTGACCGATCACCCCGCGGTAGTCGGTCGACGGCATCGCAGCCAGCACCTTGGACGCCTCGATCGAGTTGGCGCGCTTCATTGCATCGACGATCACGTAGACCGCGTCATACGTGAACGGCGCGTAGATCTGCACCGGCGTGTGGAAACGGTCTTCATACTTCTTCTCGAAGTCCGCCCCTTTCTCCATTCGCGACAGGGCGAGCCCCGCCTGCGAACAGACCAGGTTCTGCACCGCGTTGCCCGCGAGCTCGACCACCTTGTCGGTACACACGCCGTCGCCGCCAAGGATTTTTGCTCCGATACCGAGCGCCATCGCCTGCTTCGCAAACGGGCCGCCCGTCGCGTCCATGCCGCCGTACATGATGACGTCGGGATGGTCACGCTTGATCTTCGTCAGGATCGCCTTGAAGTCCGTCGCGCGGTCGTTGGTCGCTTCGCGCGCGACGATCTGCGCGCCCGCTGCCTTGACGGTCTTCTCGAATTCGTCGGCAAGCCCCTTGCCGTAGGCGGTCGCGTCGTCGACGACCGCGAAGCGCTTCGCGTGAAGCGCATGCAGCGCGTAGCTGGCGAGCGCAGGGCCTTGCTGCGCGTCCGTCGCAACGACGCGATAGGTGGTCTTGAACCCCTGCTTCGTATAAGCGGGGTTGGTCGAGGATGGTGAAATCTGCACGATGCCTGCGTCGCTGTAAATTTTCGACGCCGGGATCGACACCCCCGAATTGAGGTGCCCCACCACGGCCACGACCCGGTCGCCGACCAGCTTCTGTGCAACTTGCGTGCCAACCTTCGGATCGGCTGCGTCGTCCTCGGCGACCAGTTCCAGCCGCACCGGGTGCGCGTCGATCGTCAGGCCAAGCGCGTTGATTTCCTCGATCGCCAAACGTGCCCCGTTTTCCTTGTCCTTGCCGAGATGCGCGATGCTGCCCGTCAACGGGGCAGCATGACCGATCTTGACGACGCGCACGCCGCTGGCTGGCGGTGCCGCGAACACCGCAGCCTCCCTCCCCGCCCCGTCGTCGCTCTTTTTGCTGCAGCCGGAAAGCATTGCAACCGGTGCGGCGACGGACACGGCGTAAGCCAACTTCACATGCATCGAATGGTCTCCCGCGCCTTGCCAAAACCCGATTTCAAAGCCATTCAGGCCTGAAAACGGGCGCATTGTAACTCCATTTATAGGACGCCAATAATCCTGATTCGATGGGGTTTTCCTGCATTGCAACCAATTTTGAGACAAGGGCCGGGCGGTGAATAGCAACCCGGTTGCACCATCTGCGGGAATGTCGGTTGCGATTGCGGTTTCGAGGTGAAAAAAAAGCGCGCCGGGAGGCGCGCTTCGGTGTACCGCAGTGTTGTAGGGCGGGTCAGGCGGCGGGCGGCAGGTTCAACCCGCGCGGCAGCGGAAACGACACGTTTTCCTCGATGCCGTCGAGCGCCCGGACGTTGCGCACACCGAGCTCGCGCAGGCGCGCGATCACGGCCTGGGCGAGCACTTCGGGTGCCGACGCGCCGGCCGTCACGCCGATGCGGCGCTTGCCTGCGACCCATGCCGGGTCGATCTGGTCGGGTGCATCGACCATGTACGCGTCCACGCCGCGCTTCTCCGCCA
Organism: Burkholderia cepacia; assembly: GCF_001718835.1. Lineage (NCBI taxonomy): Bacteria > Pseudomonadati > Pseudomonadota > Betaproteobacteria > Burkholderiales > Burkholderiaceae > Burkholderia > Burkholderia cepacia. The sequence continues at coordinate 2,967,650 of NZ_CP013443.1, forward strand.
CTTCGCGCAGGCGGCTCGAATTCGAGCTGTTCGGGCTGCCGACGACGATCACGACATCGCATTGCGGCGCCATGAACTTCACGGCGTCCTGGCGGTTCTGCGTCGCGTAGCAGATGTCCTGCTTCTTCGGCTCGCGGATTTTCGGATACTTGGCCTTCAACGCGCCGATGATCTCGGCCGCATCGTCGACGGACAGCGTCGTCTGCGTGACGAGCGCGATGCGCTCGGGATCGGCGAGCTCGAGCTTCTGCACGTCCTCGACGCTCTCGACGAGATGCATGCCGCGCTCGACCTGCCCCATCGTGCCTTCGACTTCCGGATGGCCCTTGTGGCCGATCATCACGATGTCGACGCCGTCCTGGCGCATCTTCGCCACCTCGACGTGCACCTTCGTGACGAGCGGGCAGGTTGCGTCGTAAATGCGCAACCCGCGCACGTCGGCCTCGTCGCGCACGGCCTTCGACACGCCGTGCGCACTGAAGATCACGGTATTGCCGGCCGGCACTTCCTCGAGTTCCTCGACGAAGATCGCGCCTTTCTTCTTCAGATCCTCGACCACGTACTTGTTGTGGACGATCTCGTGACGAACGTAGATCGGCGCACCGTGCATCGCGATTGCGCGCTCGACGATCTCGATCGCGCGATCGACGCCCGCGCAGAAACCGCGCGGCTGGGCCAGCAGGATTTCGGCATCGGCTGCGACGGTCTGCCCGGACAGCGTATCGGTGGTGCTCATGATTACAGGATTCCGATGATTTTCACTTCGAACGTGAGCGCTTGGCCCGCGAGCGGATGATTGAAGTCGAACAGTGCCGAGGTCTCGCCGACTTCCTTCAGCACCCCCGCGTACCGGCCGCCGTCCGGCGCATTGAACTCGATCAGTTCGCCCGGCGTGAAATCGTCGCCGACCATCCCGTTCTCGCGCAGCGTCGACAGCGTGACGCGCTGGAGCATGTCGGGATTGCGGGGACCGAACCCCTGATCGGGCGTTAGCTGAAAAGTCGAATGGTCGCCGACCCTGAGCCCGATCAGAATCTGTTCCAGCGACGGCGCCAGTTGCCCCGCGCCGAGCAGCAGCGTGGCCGGCTTGTCGGTGAAGGTGTTGACGATGTCGGCGCCGTCGGCCAGTGCCAGCCGGTAATGCAACGTGACGTGGGAACCGGGCTTCACTTCGGATAGATCGATGAGGCTCATGAATTACTCGTTCGGTCGGCGCCCGATACGGCCGAAAGGCCCGGCGCAAAGCCAATATTGTAAGTCACCTGAGCGCGCAAGGCGGAAAGTGCGACGACGTTGCACAGGCCTGCCCGCCACAATGGAGAATCAACCATGCCGCAATCATTGTCGCCCCTCCCCGAATGCCGCGCCGCCGACGCCCGGCCGCGCGCGCCCGGGCAGCCCAAGCGCGGCGCGGCGCGCGCGAAACGGCCCGAGCGGCCGCGCGAGCGATTGCTGGAGCGCGGGCCGGCCGCGCTGACCGACGACGAACTGATCGCCCTGTTGCTCGGCACCGGCGTGCCCGGCCACAACGTGTTCGACAGCGCGCGTGCGCTGCTCGAACACTTCGGCAAGTCGCTGCGCGGGCTGCTCGACGCGACTCCGGACGATTTCCGCGGCCGCCCCGGCATCGGCGACGCCCGGATCGCCCGGCTGTCCGCGGTCGCGGAGCTCGCGCGGCGCGCGCTCGCGGAGAAGGCGCGCGAGCATCTGCTGATCGATTCGCCCGGCGCGGTCGAGGACTACCTGCGCCTCGTGATCGGCGCGCGCCCGTACGAAGTGTTCATGACCCTGTACCTCGACGCGCGCAACAGGCTCGTCGACACCGAGGAAATCACGCGCGGCTCGCTGACGCGCATGGCCGTCTACCCGCGCGAGATCGTGCGCCGCGCGATGGTGCACAACGCGGCGGCACTGATCGTCGCGCACAACCATCCGTCGGGCGCGGTGCAGCCGAGCGCGGAGGATCGTCGCCTGACCCGCGTGCTGCACGACGCGCTCGCGCTCGTCGACGTTCAGCTGCTCGATCATGTCGTCATCGGCGCGACCGAAACGTTTTCGTTCGCGCGCGCCGGCTTGCTGTAAACTGCGTCGGACCGCGCAGGCCGGCCCGCGGGAGCCCGCCAGCAGACGGACTCCGTCGGACGACTCACGCGCGCCACGACGGCACGACGAAATTAGGTTTGATTTTTCTGAACTTTTTCTGCTAGAATCGCCGTCTGTCTTTTTTCCAACCAGTTCTAGCCATCGAAGGGCCTTGTCTGTAAGGGCTTCGGCGTTCTGAGTGCAGCCATGGATCACGTGGCGGTACGATGGAACCTTCATCGGCGATCGAACCCCGAATTTAGCGTATTAGGAGTGCTCTCATGGCACGCGTATGCCAAGTAACTGGGAAAGCGCCGATGAGCGGCAACAACGTTTCCCACGCCAACAACAAGACGAAGCGCCGCTTCCTGCCGAACCTGCAAAACCGCCGGTTCTGGGTGGAGAGCGAAAACCGCTGGGTGCGCCTGCGCGTCTCGAACGCCGGCCTGCGCCTGATCGACAAGAACGGCATCGATTCCGTGCTCGCTGACCTGCGCGCACGCGGCGAAGCCTAAGCCCAAGGAGCACAATCATGGCAAAAGGCGCACGCGACAAGATCAAGCTCGAGTCGACCGCTGGTACGGGTCACTTCTACACGACCACGAAGAACAAGCGCAACATGCCGGAAAAGATGGCGATCAAGAAGTTCGATCCCGTCGTCCGCAAGCATGTGGAATACAAAGAAACCAAGATCAAGTAATCTCCGGTTTCTGCCAGCCTGACGGCGACCGAAAAGCCCCGCACATGCGGGGCTTTTTGTTTTGCGCGCACGCTCCGGCGCGACGCGGTATGCTCTCCCCTTTCCGCGGCTACGGGCCGCCGGAACGCACAAGATCAAAAGCGTAACGATGGAGATGCAGCATGAAATTCGACGTGGCGATCGTCGGCAGCGGCCTGGCAGGGCTGTCGGTCGCACTCAACCTGGCCAGCACGCGACGTGTCGCGCTGATCGCGAAACGTTCGATGATGGAGGGGGCAAGCGATAACGCGCAAGGCGGCATCGCGGCCGTCCTCGATTCGGCGGACAGCATCGAGAACCACGTCGACGACACGCTGGTCGCCGGCGGCGGGCTGTGCGACGAAGGCGCGACGCGCTACATCGTCGAGCACGGCCGCGAAGCGATCGAATGGCTGATCTCGCAGGGCGTGCCGTTCACGAAGGACGATGCGGCCGAGCTCGGCTTCCACCTCACGCGCGAAGGCGGCCACAGCCACCGCCGGATCATCCACGCGGCCGACGCGACCGGCCATGCGGTGCTCGCGACGCTGTCGGCGCGGGCGCGCCAGCATCCGAACATCACGTTCTTCGAAAACCACCACGCGATCGACCTGATCACGTCGGACCGCCTCGGCCTGCCCGGCCGCCGCTGTCACGGCCTGTATGCACTCGACGTCGACAACGACCGGACGATCACGATCGAGGCGCCGCATACGGTGCTCGCGACCGGCGGCGCCGGCAAGGTCTACCTGTACACGACGAACCCCGACACCGCGACCGGCGACGGCATCGCGATGGCGTGGCGCGCGGGCTGCCGCGTGTCGAACATGGAATTCATCCAGTTCCATCCGACCTGCCTGTTCCATCCGTATGCAAAGTCGTTCCTGATTTCGGAAGCCGTGCGCGGCGAAGGCGGCCTGCTGAAGCTGCCCGACGGTACGCGCTTCATGCCCGCGCACGATCCGCGCGCCGAACTCGCACCGCGCGATATCGTCGCGCGCGCGATCGACTTCGAGATCAAGAAGCGCGGGATCGACTGCGTGTATCTCGACATCAGCCATCAGCCGGAAGCGTTCCTGCGCGAGCACTTCCCGACGATCCACGCGCGCTGCCTCGAATTCGGCATCGACATCGCGAAGCAGCCGATTCCCGTCGTGCCGGCCGCACACTACACGTGCGGCGGTGTCGTCACCGATCTCGCCGGGCGCACCGATCTCGCGGGCCTGTATGCGGTCGGCGAAACGTCGTACACCGGGCTCCACGGTGCGAACCGGCTCGCGAGCAATTCGCTGCTCGAATGTCTCGTGATCGGCCGCGCGGCGGCCGAGGCGATCGAGGCGGCCGGCTTCGACGCCGAAACGCCGGCCGCGCTGCCCGCGTGGGACGAAAGCCGCGTATCGGATGCGGACGAGGAAGTCGTCGTGGCCCACAACTGGGACGAGCTGCGCCGCCTGATGTGGAACTACGTCGGCATCGTGCGTACCGACAAGCGCCTCGAACGCGCGAAGCACCGGCTGTCGCTGCTGCGCGACGAGATCCAGGAGTACTACGCGAACTTCCGCGTGACGCGCGACCTGCTCGAACTGCGCAACCTCGTCGACGTGGCGACACTGATCGTGAAAAGCGCATACTCGCGCCGCGAAAGCCGCGGGCTGCACTACAGCCGCGACTGGCCGCACACGCTGCCGAAGGCGCTGCCGAGCGTGCTCACGCCGCGCTCGCGCCGCTGACCGCCACGCCGCTCCCGGCTGCGGCCCCATGAAAAAAGCCGCGGGCGTTTGCGCGCCAGCGGCTTTTTTTCGTCAGACGGTATGTCGCGCGGTCAGTCGACGATCCGCATCGAGTAGTCCGTCGCGCGCACGTCCTTCGTCAGCGCGCCGATCGAGATACGGTCGACCCCCGTTTCCGCGAACGCCCGCACCGTATCGAAATTGACGCCGCCCGACACTTCGAGCACCGCCTTGCCGTTCGCGACGCGCACCGCTTCACGCATCATGTCGAGCGTGAAGTTGTCGAGCAGCACCGACTGCGCGCGATGCGCGAGCGCCGTATCGAGTTGCGCGAGCGTCTCGACTTCGACCTGCACGGGCACGCCCGACTCCAGCGCGAACGCCGCGTCGAGTGCCTCGCCGACACCGCCTGCCGCTGCGATGTGGTTCTCCTTGATCAGGATGCCGTCATACAGCGCGAGACGCTGGTTCTCGCCGCCGCCGACACGCACAGCGTATTTCTGCGCGAGCCGCAGGCCCGGCAGCGTCTTGCGCGTGTCGAGGATCTTCGCGCGCGTGCCTTCGACGCGCTCGACGTAACGGCGCGTCGCGGTCGCGACGCCCGACAGCAATTGCAGGAAGTTCAGTCCGTTGCGCTCGGCCGTCAGCAGTGCACGCGCCGGCCCTTCGAGTTCGCAGACGGTCGAATCGGGCGTCATCCGGTCGCCTTCGCGATAGCGCCATTGCACGACGATCGCCGGATCGATGCGCGCGATCACGGCCTCGAACCACGGTACGCCGCACAGCACGGCTTCCTCGCGCACGATGATGCGCGCCCGGCGACGCCCGCCGGCCGGTACGAGCCGCCCGGTCTGGTCGCCCGTGCCGACGTCTTCCGCGATCGCATCGGCCACGTTGCGCGCGATCGCGTCGTCGAATGCCGCGCCGTATTGCGCACGGATCGCTTCGTAAAGCGGGGAAACGGCACTGGTCGTCATGCAGCCCCCACGTTCGCAAACAATTGCTGGTCGCGCTGCAGATCGCCGCTCGCCTGCACGCGCTTCTTGTGCGCCGCTGCGAAATCGAGCATCCGGTCGATCGGCAGACGTGCGCGCTCGCCGATCGCGGGATCGACGAAGATCTCGTTGTGACCGCGTTCGAGCACGTCGGCGAGGTTCGCGAGGCCGTTCATCGCCATCCACGGGCAATGTGCGCAGCTCTTGCAGGTTGCGCTGTTGCCGGCCGTCGGTGCGGCGATGAAGGTCTTGCCGGGCGCCGCAAGCTGCATCTTGTGCAGGATGCCGAGATCGGTCGCGACGATGAAGCGCGTCGCGTCGAACTTCACGGCTGCGTCGATCAATTGCGTCGTCGAGCCGACGACGTCCGCCTGTGCGACGACATTTGCCGGCGATTCGGGATGGACGAGCACCTTCGCGTCCGGATACTCGGCGCGCAGCAGGTCGAGTTCGATGCCCTTGAACTCGTCGTGGACGAGGCACGAGCCTTGCCACAACAGCATGTCCGCGCCGGTTTTCTTCTGGATGTAGCTGCCGAGATGGCGATCCGGCGCCCAGATGATCTTCTCGCCGCGCGCATGCAGGTCGGCGACGATCTCGAGGCCGATCGACGACGTGACCATCCAGTCCGCGCGCGCCTTCACGGCGGCGCTGGTATTCGCGTAGACGACGACGGTACGGTCGGGATGCGCATCGCAGAACGCCGAGAATTCGTCGACCGGGCAGCCGAGGTCGAGCGAACAGGTCGCATCGAGATCGGGCATCAGGATCCGCTTGTTCGGGCTCAGGATCTTCGCGGTTTCGCCCATGAAGCGCACGCCGGCGACGACCAGCGTCTGCGCGTCGTGATCGCGGCCGAAGCGGGCCATTTCGAGCGAGTCGGCGACACAGCCGCCCGTTTCGTCGGCCAGTTCCTGCAATTCGGCGTCGACGTAGTAGTGCGCGACCAGGACGGCCTTTTCACGCACGAGCAGCGCCTTGATACGTGCCTTCAGTGCAGCGCGCTCTTCGGCGGACGGTGCATCGGGCACCTTGGCCCATGCCTGCCCCACGCCGCACACGGTCCCTGCTGCGACGGGCCGATCGTATTCGACGGGTTTGATCGTCGATTGCATCTCCATATCTCCTGTCGACCAGAGTTAGCGCTTTAGCGCTTACTCTGGTCCCATGCTTCGCGGTCGACCAGAGTTAGCGCTTTAGCGCTTACTCCCGCCCCATGCTTTACGGTCGCCCAAAAGAAAAAACCCCGCCAACGCGGGGTTTTTGACGTCCTTAGATTCTAATCGATTTCGAATCAGGCGTAGCGGCGCAGGCGCGTCGCGAATTCCTGCAGCGCCTTGATGCCGCTTTGTTCTGCGCGATGACACCAATCCTGCAATTGCGCGAGAAGCTGTTCGCGCGATGCGGTCGAACGATCCCAGATCGCGGCCAGATCCTGGCGGAGCTGGAAGTACGTGTGCAGCTTCTGGCTGTTCGCGAAGATTTCCGGCAGCAGCTTCTTCTGCGGCTCGTCGAGGCCGTCGGCATCCTTGTGGAACCACTTGCGCGCGCCGCGCATCAGCTGGTACTTCTCGCCGCCGATTTCCTTCAGGTGCGCGAGCTCCTGGCGGTATGCGCGCTTCACGGCCTTGCCGTAGCGCGCCATCACTTCGTAGCGGTTCGACAGCACGGCCTGCAGCGTTTCCTGGTCGAGCACCGTCTTCGGCTTGTTCAGGCGCGGCGTCGGTGCGACCTTCTTCACCTTCGCGAGACCGAATGCCGACATGATGCGGATGTACATCCAGCCGATGTCGAACTCGTACCACTTGTTCGACAGCTTCGCCGACGTCGCGAACGTGTGGTGGTTGTTGTGCAGCTCTTCCCCGCCGATCACGATGCCCCACGGGAACAGGTTCGTGCTCGCGTCGGCCGAGTTGAAGTTGCGATAACCCCAGAAGTGACCGAAGCCGTTGACGACGCCAGCCGCCCAGAACGGAATCCAGACCATCTGCACGGCCCACACGGTCAGGCCGAGCACGCCGAACAGCGCGACGTCGATCACCATCATCAGGCTCACGCCGAGGATCGGGTACTTCGAGTAGATGTTGCGTTCGATCCAGTCGTTCGGCGTGCCGTGGCTGAACTTGCGCATCGTCTCTTCGTTCTTCGCTTCCGCGCGATACAGCTCGGCGCCCTCGAGGAACACCTTCCAGATGCCGCGCGTCTGCGGGCTGTGCGGATCTTCCTCGGTCTCGCATTTCGCGTGGTGCTTGCGGTGAATCGCGGCCCACTGGCCCGTCAGCATGCCGGTCGTCATCCACAGCCAGAGGCGGAAGAAGTGGCTCGCGATCGGATGCAGCTCGAGCGCGCGGTGCGCCTGGCAACGGTGCAGGTAGACCGTCACGCCGATGATCGTGACGTGCGTGACGGCGAGCGCGAACAGCGCGACCTGCCACCACGAAAAATGCAGGAGCCCGTGGGAAAGAAAATCGAGCAGGGAATTCAACAAGGCAGTTACCTGTGATGAGAGCGACGCCGGCCCGCGCCAAGCGTCAGAAAAATGAAAGCATACCGCGTGTAGACCAGAATTTTACTTCAACCGTTCCAAGTCTTTGTAAAAAATGAACATTTTCTTGCCTTGACGCAACGCCGGCAGTCCAGCGGCGGACTCCGCCGGCCCGGCGCTCCGCGTCTGGCCGGCTTACACGACCGCGCGGGCGGCCGTGCCGTCGCCGTCCTCGGCGCGCGTCGCCGCGAAGCCGTCGGGCAGCCCGACGACCCGCACTTCGCGCTGCGGGAACGGGATCGAAATCCCGTGCTCGCTGAACAGCCGCCAGATATTGCGGTTCACGGTCGAACGCACGCCGGACGTCCCTTTCGCCGAATCCTCGATCCAGAAACCGAGTTCCAGGTCGATCCCGTCCGCGCCGAAACTCACCAGATACGGGGTCGGAGCCGGCTCCGCCAGCACGCGCGGCACGTCCCTGGCCGCATCGGCGAGCAGCGCGAGCGCGTGCTCGACATCGCTGGTGTACGCAACCTGCACCGCGACCTTCGCGTAGCCGCGCGTCAGGTACGACGACTGGTTCTGCACGACGTCGGTGATCAGCTTCTCGTTCGGAATCAGCGTCTCGTTGCCGTCGAGGCCGCGCACGACCGTGTAGCGCGTGCGAATCTGCGTGACGATGCCCTGCAGCCCGCCGACGCTGATCGCGTCGCCGAGCCGCAGCGAGCGGTCGAGCAGGATGATGAAACCCGACACGTAGTTGCTGGCGATCTTCTGCAGCCCGAAACCGAGGCCGACACCCACCGCGCCGCCGAACACGCCGAGCACCGTCACGTCGATGCCGACCAGCGACAGCCCGATCAGGATCGCCGCGAATACCAGCAGCGCACGGCCGACCCGCGACAGCACGACCTTCAGGTTCGCGTCGAGCGTGCTTGCGCGCGTGAGGCGATCCTCGAGCACCGAGCCGAGCCACATCGCGACCATCAGCGTCACGCATACCCACAGCGCGCCGGAAATCACCGACAGCAGCGTGAGGTGCGCGTTGGCGACGCGGAACTGCACGCTGTCGAGCCAGCCCAGCACGTCGCGCTGAATGCCCAGCACGGTCAGCACCATCGCGGCCCACACGACGCTCGATACGATCTTCTCGACGATCGACAGCCACGCATGCGTGTGGCCGTCGCGCGCGAACACGCGCCGCGCGAAGAAGAACAGCACGTAGATCAGCCCGATGCCGAACAGCGGCACGAGCGCCAGCGACAGCAGCGACGTCGACATGAACGGGTCGAACGCGAGTTGCGCGGCGCCGACGAACACGCTGCCGAACAACGGAAACAGCGCACGCTTCAGGCTTTGCGCGCCCGCGCCGGGCGCGCGGCCAGCCGCCCGGCGGCGGGCATCGATGCGGCCGTGCACGAAGCGCGCGGTCACCCATGCGAAACACAGCGCGCCGACGAGGATCGCCGCCTGCCAGATCATCACCGGCTGGTGGAAGTCCCGGATCACCGACTCGAGGCGGCGCGACAACAGGCGGCTCTGCAGGTTCTGCATCATCCGTGCGGCCCGCCGTTACGCCTGCGCGGCCTGCCCGCGCCGTTCGAGGACCGCGGCGAAGAAACCGTCGGTCGCGTGACGGTGCGGCCACAACGACAGGTAGTCGCCGGTCTCGAGCGCGATGCGCTGGTCATCCAGCACCTTCTGCGCCGGCACCAGCACGAACTCGGGATGGTCGGCCAGGAACTGCTCGACGATGCGTTCGTTCTCGGCGTCGAGCACGCTGCAGGTGGCGTAGACGAGCCGGCCGCCCTTCTTCACCAGGCGCGCGGCGCTCGCGAGGATCGACGCCTGCTTCGGCGTGAGTTCATCGATCGCGGTGCGCGTCTGGCGCCACTTCAGGTCGGGATTGCGGCGCAGCGTGCCGAGGCCGCTGCACGGCGCGTCGACCAGCACGCGGTCGATCTTGCCGGCAAGCCGCTTGATCTTCGCGTCGTGCTCGCTGTCGATCAGCACCGGGTTCACGTTCGACAGCCCGCTGCGTGCGAGGCGCGGCTTCAGCTTCGCGAGGCGCTTCTCCGACACGTCGAACGCATAGAGGCGCCCGGTCGAGCGCATCATCGCGCCCAGCGCGAGCGTCTTGCCGCCCGCGCCCGCGCAGAAATCGACGACCATCTCGCCGCGGCGCGGCGCGACCAGCGAACACAGCAGCTGGCTGCCTTCGTCCTGCACCTCGATCGCGCCTTCCTCGAACAGCTTCAGGCGCGTCAGCGCCGGCTTGCCGACCACGCGCACGCCGAACGGCGCGAACGGGGTCGCGCCCGCGTCGATGCCGCTCACGCGCAGCGCTTCGATCACCTGGTCGCGGGTCGCCTTCTGCGCGTTGGCACGCAGGTCGAGCGGCGCCGGATAGTTCAGCGCGGCGGCGAGCTGCGCGAGCTCCTCGGCGTCGAAACGCTCCGACAGCGCCTGGTGAATCCAGTCGGGCAGGTTGGTGCGAATGCGCACCGGCAGGCTCGCCGGATCGATCTTCGACACGTGCTCGAGCCACGCGGATTCGGTGTCCGACAGGAACGGCTTCAGCGCATTGCGGCCGACCGTCTGCATCAGGCCGAGCAGCGTAAGGCGTCGTGCCGGCGTACCGGTGCCGCTCTCGGCGAGGTGCGAAAACTCCATTTTCCGGCGCAGCACCGCGAACACCGCCTCGGCGATCACGCCGCGTTCGGCATGCCCGAGCTTCGGGTGCGCGCGGAAGAACCGGCTCGTCGTCGCGTCGGCGGGGCCGGCGAACTTCAGCACCTCGGCCAGCAAAGTCTCGGTCTGGCCGATCAGGAATCCGTGCAGCTTCATACGCCCTCACTCGTTTCGGTATGCGGTTGATCCGCGAAAATCCAGCGCGCCGCTTCCGGCGCCACCACTGCACGGCCGTTCTCGAGGCGCAAACGGCCCTCGATGAACCAGCGCACCGCGCGCGGATACAGCACATGCTCGACCGCCAGCACCCGCTGCGCGAGCGCCGCCGCGTCGTCGCCCGCGCGCACGGGCACCGCGCCCTGCGCGACGATCGCGCCGCTGTCGAGCTCGGGGATGACGAAATGCACGCTCGCGCCATGCAGCGCGACACCCGCGTCGAGCGCCTGCTGATGCGTGTGGATGCCCTTGAAGCTCGGCAGCAGCGACGGATGGATGTTCAGCAACCGGCCCTCGTATCGTCTGACGAATGCGGGCGTGAGGATGCGCATGAAGCCGGCGAGGACGACGAGATCGGGCGAGAAACGGTCGATCTCGGCAGCGAGCGCCGCGTCGAAGCTGTCGCGGCCGTCGAACGACCGGTGGTCGACCACCGCCGTCGCCACCCCGTGCGATGCGGCAAAAGCCAGTCCGGCCGCGTCGGGCCGGTTGGCGATCACGGCGGCAATCTCGGCCGGCCAGCGTTCCTGCGCGCACGCGCGGACGATGGCCTCCATGTTGCTGCCGCGACCGGAAATCAGGATCACGAGTTTTTTCATCCGCGAATTTTACCATTCGCCCCCGCGTTTCCCGCCTTCTCGGCCGCCGGCCCGCCCGAACGTTTATAATCTTCTGCTTTGCGGCATCCCACCGCCCATTCCCCGACGCTGCATCCGCTATCGTGAAAGTCTTCCGCGGCCTGCCCAACGCCGAGAGCCGCGCCCCGTGCGCGCTGACGATCGGCAACTTCGACGGTGTCCATCGCGGCCACCAGGCCCTGCTCGCGCGCGTGCGCGCGGCAGCGGACGCGCGCGGCCTGCCCGTGTGCGTGATGACGTTCGAGCCGCACCCGCGCGAATTCTTCAACCCGGCCGGCGCACCGCCGCGCATCGCGATGCTGCGCGACAAGCTCGAGGCGCTGCGCGACCACGGGGTCGACCGCGTCGTCGTCGAGCACTTCAACCACACGTTCGCGAGCCAGTCGCCGCAGGCGTTCGTCGAACGCACGCTGGTCGGCGGGCTGCACACGCGCTGGATGATGGTCGGCGACGATTTCTGCTACGGCGCGAAACGCGCGGGCACCTTCGACACGCTGAAGGCGGCCGGCGAACAGTACGGCTTCGAGGTCGAGCAAATGGGCACGGTCGCGGGCAGCGACGGTACGCGCATCTCCAGCTCGGGCGTGCGCGCCGCGCTCGGCGCGGGCGATCTCGACGCGGCCGCGCAGGCGCTCGGCCACGGCTATGCGATCAGCGGCCACGTCGCGCACGGGCTGAAACTCGGCCGCGACCTCGGCTTCCCGACGCTGAACCTGCCGATCGCGCACAAGCGGCCGGCGCTCGCGGGCATCTTCGTCGTGCAGGTGCACGGCCTCGGCCCCACCCCGCTGCCGGGCGTCGCGAGCCTCGGGCTGCGCCCGACCGTCGACGATTCCGGCCGCGTGCTGCTCGAAGTCCACCTGCTCGACTGGCACGGCGACGCGTACGGCAAGCTCATCCGCGTCGAGTTCCTGAAGAAGCTGCGCGACGAGGCGAAATTCGACGATCTCGAGGCGCTGTCGCGCGCGATCGCGCTCGACGTCGCGAATGCGCGCGCGTACTTCATCGAGCGCGACCGTGCGCCGGGCAGCCGCGCCACGGGCTTCTCGACGTCGGCCACCGACCGAATTAGCTGATCCGGACGGCGGCGTCTGGCGCCGCACCCTCGCGCCGCTCACTCGCGCGCATCCCCGATTCACGACGCCCGAGCGTCTCCCGATTTAAGATAGCGATCCCATCATGAGCAACAAGAAAGCCGATTCGAAACCGCAGGCCAAGTATCCGGTCAACCTGCTCGACACGCCGTTCCCGATGCGCGGCGACCTGCCCAAGCGCGAGCCGCAGTGGGTCAAGGAATGGGAAGAGCGCGGCCTCTACGAGAAGATCCGCGCGGCCAGCAAGGGCCGGCCGAAGTTCATCCTGCACGACGGCCCGCCGTATGCGAACGGCGACATCCACCTCGGCCACGCCGTCAACAAGATCCTGAAGGACATCGTCGTCAAGTCGCGCAACATGGCCGGCTTCGACGCACCGTACGTGCCGGGCTGGGATTGCCACGGGATGCCGATCGAGATCCAGATCGAGAAGCAGTTCGGCAAGTCGCTGCCGGCGGCCGAAGTGATGAGCAAGGCGCGCGCGTACGCGACCGAGCAGATCGAGAAGCAGAAGGTCGGCTTCAAGCGTCTCGGCGTGCTCGGCGACTGGGCCAACCCGTACAAGACGATGAACTTCGTCAACGAGGCGGAAGAGATCCGCGCGCTCGGCAAGATCATCGAGAAGGGCTACGTGTATCGCGGGCTGAAGCCGGTGAACTGGTGCTTCGACTGCGGCTCGGCGCTCGCCGAGGCGGAAGTCGAGTACAAGGACCGCACCGACCCGACGATCGACGTGATGTTCGCGTTCGCGGAACCGGAAAAGACCGCGCAGGCGTTCGGCCTGCCGGCGCTGCCGCGCGCCGAGGGCGGCATCGTGATCTGGACCACCACGCCGTGGACGATCCCCGCGAACCAGGCGCTGAACCTCCATCCGGAAATCGTCTACGCGCTGGTCGACACCGAGCGCGGGCTGCTGATCATCGCGGAAGAGCGTGTCGAAGCCTGCATGACCGACTTCAAGCTGACCGGCCGCGTCGTCGCGACCGCGCCGGGCGTGAAGCTCGCCAACCTGCGCTTCCACCACCCGCTCGCTTCGGCCCACCCCGGCTACAAGCGCACCGCGCCCGTCTACCTCGGCGACTACGTGACGACCGACACCGGTACCGGCGTCGTGCACTCGTCGCCTGCCTACGGCATCGAGGACTTCCAGTCGTGCAAGGCGCACGGGATGACCGACTCGGACATCATCAACCCGGTGATGGGCGACGGCCGCTACATCGAATCGCTGCCGCTGTTCGGCGGCCTGTCGATCTGGGACGCGAACCCGAAGGTCGTCGACGCGCTGCGCGAGGCCGGCTCGCTGCTGCGCAGCGAGCACTACAAGCACAGCTACATGCACTGCTGGCGTCACAAGACGGCGATCATCTACCGTGCGACGTCGCAGTGGTTCGCCGGCATGGACATGACGCCGCGCGACGGCGGCAAGACGCTGCGCGAAACCGCGCTCGAAGGCATCGACGCCACCGCGTTCTACCCGTCGTGGGGCAAGCAGCGCCTGTTCAGCATGATCGCGAACCGTCCCGACTGGACGCTGTCGCGCCAGCGCCAATGGGGCGTGCCGATGGCGTTCTTCGTGCACAAGGAAACCGGCGAGCTGCATCCGCGCACGCTCGAGCTGCTCGAGGAAGTCGCGAAGCGCGTCGAGCAGTCGGGCATCGAGGCGTGGCAGACGCTCGACCCGCGCGAGCTGATCGGCGACGACGCGAACCTGTACGAAAAGAACCGCGACACGCTCGACGTATGGTTCGACTCGGGCACGACGCACTGGCACGTGCTGCGCGGCTCGCACAAGGATCAGCTGCAGTTCCCGGCCGACCTGTACCTCGAAGGCTCGGACCAGCACCGCGGCTGGTTCCACTCGTCGCTGCTGACCGCGTCGATGATCGACGGCCGTGCGCCGTACAAGGGCCTGCTCACGCACGGCTTCACGGTCGACGGCGAAGGCCGCAAGATGAGCAAGTCGCTCGGCAACGGCATCGATCCGCATGAAGTCGCGAACCGCCTCGGCGCGGAGATCATCCGCCTGTGGATCGCATCGACCGACTATTCGGGCGAGCTCGCGATCTCCGAGGAAATCCTGAAGCGCGTGACCGAAGGCTATCGCCGCATCCGCAACACGCTGCGCTTCCTGCTCGCGAACCTGTCGGACTTCGACTTCGCGCAGCACGCGGTGCCCGTCGAGGAATGGCTCGAGATCGACCGTTATGCGGTCGCGTTCTCGCAGCAACTGCAGACGGAACTGCTCGGCCACTACGAGAAGTACGAATTCCACCCGGTCGTCGCGAAGCTGCAGACGTACTGCTCGGAAGATCTCGGCGGCTTCTACCTCGATGTGCTGAAGGACCGCCTGTACACGAGCGCGGCCGATTCGCGCGCGCGCCGCTCCGCGCAGACCGCGCTGTACCACCTCACGCACGGCCTCTTGCGCGTGCTCGCGCCGTTCCTGTCGTTCACGGCGGAAGAAGCGTGGAAGGTGTTCCAGCCGGCCAGCGACACGATCTTCACGGAAACCTACTACGCGTATCCGGAAGTCGCCGGCTCGGCCGCGCTGATCGAGAAGTGGGCGCTGCTGCGCGACGTGCGCGGCAACGTGACGAAGGCGCTCGAGGAAGCGCGCACCGCGAACCGCATCGGTTCGTCGCTGCAGGCCGAAGTCGCCGTGCACGCGAGCGGCGCACGCTACGACGCGCTCACGAGCCTCGGCGATGATCTCAAGTTCGTGCTGATCACGTCGGCCGCGACGGTCGTCAAGGTCGACGACGAAGCGCAGGAAAGCGTCGACGTCGCAGCGTCGAAGTACCAGAAGTGCGAACGCTGCTGGCACTACCGCGAAGATGTCGGCGCGCACGCCGATCACCCGACGCTGTGCGGCCGCTGCTTCTCCAACCTGTTCGAAAACGGCGAAATCCGGAGCGCTGCTTGAATATGGCGAAAACCCTGTCGAAGCCGGCCGGCGGCGCGCTTGCGCCCTGGCTCGGCATTTCGCTGATCGTGATCCTGTTCGACCAGCTGTCGAAGATCGCGATCCTGAAAACGTTCGTGTACGGCGCGCAGCATGCGCTGACGTCGTTCTTCAACCTCGTGCTGGTGTACAACCGCGGCGCCGCGTTCGGCTTCCTGTCGACCGCGAGCGGCTGGCAGCGCTGGGCGTTCACCGCGCTCGGCATCGGCGCGACGCTCGTGATCTGCTACCTGCTGAAGCGCCACGGCCACCAGCGGCTGTTCAGCGTGTCGCTCGCGCTGATCCTCGGCGGCGCGCTCGGCAACGTGATCGACCGGCTCGTCTACGGCCACGTGATCGACTTCCTCGATTTCCACCTCGGCGCCTGGCACTTCCCGGCGTTCAACCTCGCCGATTCCGCGATCACGATCGGCGCGGTGCTGCTGATCTACGACGAACTGCGTCGCGTGCGCGGCTCGCGCTAAGCGCGCATACTCGGCGTCGACGGCCGGCTTCGCGCCGGCCGTTCCGTTCGACCCTTGGAGGCCTGAGTTGGCACACGCAGAACTCGCAGGAAAACACCTCGTTCTCGGCCTGACGGGCGGCATCGCCTGCTACAAGATCGCCGAGCTCACGCGGCTGCTCGTGAAGGCCGGCGCGACCGTGCAGGTCGCGATGACCGAAGCGGCCACGCAGTTCATCACGCCCGTCACGATGCAGGCGCTGTCGGGCCGGCCCGTCTATACGAGCCAGTGGGACGCGCGCATCGACAACAACATGGCGCACATCGACCTGTCGCGCGAAGCCGACGCGATCGTGATCGCGCCCGCGTCGACGGATTTCCTCGCGAAGCTCGCGCACGGGTTCGCGGACGATCTGCTGTCGACGCTATGCGTCGCGCGCGATTGCCCGCTGCTCGTCGTCCCCGCGATGAACCGCCAGATGTGGCAGAACCCCGCCACGCAGCGCAACGCCGCGCAACTGCGCGCGGACGGCGTGTCGGTGCTCGGCCCGGATTCGGGCGCGCAGGCGTGCGGCGAAGTCGGCGACGGCCGCATGCTCGAGCCCGAGGCGATCTATGAAGCGATCGTCGCGCACTTCGCGCCGAAGGTGCTCGCGCACCGGCGCGTGCTGATCACGGCCGGCCCGACGTTCGAACCGCTCGACCCGGTGCGCGGCCTCACGAACCGCTCGAGCGGCAAGATGGGCTTCGCGCTCGCGCGCGC
Source organism: Burkholderia cepacia (assembly GCF_001718835.1). Lineage (NCBI taxonomy): Bacteria > Pseudomonadati > Pseudomonadota > Betaproteobacteria > Burkholderiales > Burkholderiaceae > Burkholderia > Burkholderia cepacia. The sequence goes on from NZ_CP013443.1 coordinate 2,984,466, forward strand.
CGCGCAGCAGGCCGGCGCCGACGTGCATCTCGTCGCGGGGCCGGTCGCGCTCGACACGCCGTGGGGCGTCTACCGGCAGGACGTGCAGACGGCCCAGCAGATGTACGACGCGGTGATGCACGCCGTGAACGACGCCGACATCTTCATCGCGGTGGCCGCGGTCGCCGACTGGCGCGTCGCCCAGCCGGCCGAGCACAAGATGAAGAAGACGGCCGACCGCAAGATGCCCGCACTCGCGTTCGTCGAGAACCCCGACATCCTCGCGTCGGTCGCGGCGCTGCCCGATCCGCCGTACTGCGTCGGGTTCGCGGCCGAAAGCGGCGACCTCGACGTGCACGGCGACGAGAAACGCAAACGCAAGAACGTGCCGCTGCTCGTCGGCAACCTCGGCCCGCTGACGTTCGGCCGCGACGACAACGAAGTCGTGCTGTTCGAGGCCGCCGGCCTCACGCGCCTGCCGCGGGCACCGAAGGACGAACTCGCGCACACGCTCGTCGCGGAAATCGCGAAGCGCCTGCCCGACAACCGCCTGATCTGATCTCCCGCGCGGCGGCCGTCGCCGCTGCGCCCTTCCCGCCTCATCCGACGACCGCATGAAACTCGACCTGAAGATTCTCGACGCGCGCATGCGCGACTACCTGCCCGCCTACGCGACCACTGGCAGCGCGGGCCTCGACCTGCGCGCGTGCCTCGACGCGCCGGTCACGCTGCAGCCGGGCGAAACGACGCTCGTGCCGACCGGTCTCGCGATCCACCTCGCGGATCCCGGCTATGCGGCGCTGATCCTGCCGCGCTCGGGCCTCGGCCACAAGCACGGGATCGTGCTCGGCAACCTTGTCGGCCTGATCGATTCCGACTACCAGGGCCAGTTGATGATCTCGACGTGGAACCGCGGCCAGACCGAGTTCGTGCTGAATCCGTTCGAACGGCTCGCCCAGCTCGTGATCGTGCCGGTCGTACAGGCGCAGTTCAACATCGTCGACGATTTCGCGGAAAGCGATCGCGGCGAAGGTGGCTTCGGCAGCACCGGCCGTCACTGATCGGCAACCGGGGCGGCGCCTGCGCCGCCCCGCTCCCTTCCCCGCCTACTCTTGCGCCGGCCGGCCGATTCGCGCCATGCCCGGCGCCGGCCGATGCGCCGCCGCGAACGTCGCGTATGCGACCATCGCCACCAGCACGCCGAGCAGCACCGCCGACGAACCGACCGTCCCGAGCGCGAGCCCACCCTTCGCAACCGGCTTCGTCAGCAGATCGCCGACCGTCGCACCGAACGGACGCGTGAGCACGAACGCGGCCCAGAACAGCAGCACGCCCGAGATCCGCGTGAAATAGTGCGCAAGGACGATCGCCGCGAGCAGCCCGCCGATCAGCAGCGCGCCGCCGCCGAAGCCGAGCCCCGAGCTGTCCGCGAGGAAGTCGCCGAGCGCGGTGCCGAGCGTGTTCGAGAACAGGATCGCGATCCAGTACAGCAGCTCGACCTTGCGCGTGCGGATCCGGTCGACCGACAGCGATTCGCCGCTGAGGCGCCACACGACGAAGATGGCCAGCAGGATCGCGACCAGGATCGACGAGCCGGCCGCATAACCGAGGCCGAGCGTGCGATCCATGAAGTCGGACATCGTCGTGCCGGCCGTGCTCGTCGCGACGATCACGGCCCAGTAGATCGCCGGGCGATACCGCGTCGTTTTGAGCTGCGCGCCGAGCGTGACGAGAAAGAAACCGAACAGCAGGATCGAGCTCACCGCGTAGCCGACGTTCAGCGTCATCGACAACAGGTCGCCGCCGGTTTCGCCGAGCGTCGTCGCGCAGATCTTCATGATCCAGAACGCGAGCGTGATTTCGGGTAGTTTGTTCATTCGAACCTCATGCGGGAAACGCGAGGCGGCACAGGCCGCCTCCGTGCGGACGAGTCGAATGTAATCGGTGCACGCTTAACGCAGCCTTAGCATCCGTGCATCCCGGGCACAGGCCGTGCGCGGTTGCCGGAGCGCTCAGCGTGCGTGCCGGTGCCGGTAATGCAGCGCGTACGCGAGCGTCAGCAGCACGACGAATACGATACCGACCACCATCGTCATCCGGAATTCGCGCGTGAACGCGGTCGTGAACAGGATCGCGCCGACGAGCGCCGCACCGAGCAGGCTGCCGAACGGATGCCCCCACATCCGGAACGCGAGCGCGGGGCCGCGATACCGCGAACGAAAACGCAGGTGCGTGACGAAGATCATCAGCCACGTGAACAGCGCGCCGAACATCGCGATCGCCATCATCACGGTGAACGCGGTGTCGGGCGCGAGCGCGACCAGCACGGCCGCGACCGCGACGCCGCTGGTCGAGATCCACAGCGCCGCGCGCGGCACGCCGTTCGTGCCGAGCCGGCCGAACACCGCGGGCGCGAGCCGCGCGCGCGACAGGCTGAACATCATTCGCGTCGTCACGTAAAGCTGGCTGTTCATCGCCGACAGCGCTGCGATCAGCAACACGAAGTTGATCACGCCCGCCGCGTACGGCACGTGGGTCGCGGCCATCACCTTCACGAACGGGCTTTCGTCGGTGCCGGCCTGCGTCCAGGGCACGATCGCGAGCATCAGCGACAGCGTCAGCAGGTAGAACAGCACGAGCCGGAACACCGTCGAGCGGAATGCGCGGGTAACCGCGTGCTGCGGATCGCGCGCCTCGCCGGCCGCGATCGCGACCGCCTCGATGCTCATGTAGCTGAAGATCGCGACGATCACCGCGACCCAGGTGCCCCACGGCCCTTTCGGCATGAAGCCGTCGTGCGCGGTGTAGTTCGCGAAACCGATGCCGGATGCGACCGGCGCCGACCACACGAGATATGCGCCGAGCACGATGAATACAACGATCGCCGCGATCTTGAGCAGCGAGAATGCGTATTCGACCGTGCCGTACAGCGTGACGCTCGCGAGATTCACGGCGATCAGCAGTGCGGAGAAGCCGATCACCCAGTACCAGCCGGGCACGGCCGGGAACCAGTACTTCATGAACACGGCGATCGCGCTGATCTCGGTGCCGATCGCGAACACCACCGCGAACCAGTACGCATAGCGCACCAGGAAGCCCGCGAGGGGGCCGACGTAGTGCTCGGCATACGCGCCGAACGAGCCGGCGGTCGGATGCGCGACCGTCATTTCCGCGAGCGCGCCCATCAGCAGCAGCGCGATCAGCGCGCCGATCGCATACGAGACCAGCACGCTCGGGCCGGCGAGCCCGATCGCGAACCCGCTGCCGAGGAACAGGCCCGTGCCGATCGCGCCGCCGATCGCGATCATCGCCATCTGCCCCGACGTCAGCGCATGGCGCAACCCTTGTTCGCGCGCGACGATGTCGTCGAACGTCCGTTGTTGTTGTGTCACTGCGTTGCCACTCCCCTGCACCACCATCGCGCCGCCGGCGCCAGATAAAACGAAACGGCGCGGAAGACATCCCGCGCCGTTCGCATGAACTACCCGATTATCGCTTACTCGACTTCGACCGCCTCTTCGTTCGGCTTGTGCGGCGGATTCGCCAGCTTGTCGAACGACAGCTGCACCTTGTCGCTTTCGTCGACGTCGACCGTCACGTGGCCGCCGTTGACGAGCTTGCCGAACAGCAGCTCGTCGGCCAGCGCGCGCCGGATCGTGTCCTGGATCAGCCGCTGCATCGGCCGCGCGCCCATCAGCGGGTCGAAGCCGTGCTTCGCGAGATGCTTGCGCAACGCGTCGGTGAAGAGCGCGTCGACCTTCTTCTCGTGCAGCTGTTCCTCGAGCTGGATCAGGAACTTGTCGACCACGCGCATGATGATTTCCTCATCGAGCGAGCGGAAGCTGATGATCGAATCCAGGCGGTTGCGGAACTCCGGCGTGAACAGGCGCTTGATGTCGGTCATCTCGTCGCCCGTCTCGCGGCGCGTCGTGAAGCCGATCGTCGCCTTCTGCATCGACTCCGCGCCCGCGTTCGTCGTCATGATGATGATGACGTTGCGGAAATCCGCCTTGCGGCCGTTGTTGTCCGTCAGCGTGCCGTGGTCCATCACCTGCAGCAGCACGTTGAAGATGTCCGGATGCGCCTTCTCGATTTCGTCGAGCAGCAGCACGCAGTGCGGCTTCTTCGTGACGGCTTCGGTCAGCAGGCCGCCCTGGTCGAACCCGACGTAGCCCGGCGGCGCACCGATCAGGCGGCTCACCGCGTGACGCTCCATGTATTCCGACATGTCGAAGCGGATCAGCTCGATGCCGAGCGTGAACGCGAGCTGGCGCGCCACTTCGGTCTTGCCGACACCCGTCGGACCGGAGAACAGGAACGCGCCAATCGGCTTGTCCATCTTGCCGAGGCCCGCGCGCGCCATCTTGATCGAGGCCGCGAGCGCATCGATCGCCGGATCCTGGCCGAACACGACGCTCTTCAGGTCGCGGTCGAGCGTCTGCAGCTTGCTGCGATCGTCCTGCGACACGCTCTGCGGCGGCACGCGCGCGATCTTCGAGATGATTTCCTCGATCTCGCTCTTGCCGATCGTCTTCTTCTGCTTCGACTTCGGCAGGATGCGCTGGGCGGCGCCCGCTTCGTCGATCACGTCGATCGCCTTGTCCGGCAGGTGACGATCGGTGATGAAGCGCGCCGACAGTTCGGCCGCGGCCGACAGTGCGCCCGACGAATACTTGACGCCGTGATGCTCCTCGAAGCGCGACTTCAGCCCGCGCAGGATCGCGACCGTCTGCTCGACGGTCGGCTCGCTCACGTCGACCTTCTGGAAGCGCCGCGACAGCGCCGCATCCTTCTCGAAGATGCCGCGATATTCGGTGAACGTGGTCGCGCCGATGCACTTGAGCGTGCCCGACGACAGCGCCGGCTTCAGCAGGTTCGACGCGTCGAGCGTGCCGCCCGACGCGGCGCCCGCGCCGATCAGCGTGTGAATTTCGTCGATGAACAGGATCGCGTGCGGACGCTCCTTCAGCTCCTTCAGCACCGTCTTCAGACGTTGCTCGAAATCGCCGCGGTACTTGGTGCCCGCGAGCAGCGCGCCCATGTCGAGCGAGTAGACCTGCGCGTTCGCGAGGATGTCCGGCACTTCGCCGCGCGTGATGCGATAGGCGAGCCCTTCCGCGATCGCGGTCTTGCCGACGCCGGCCTCGCCGACGAGCAGCGGATTGTTCTTGCGGCGACGGCACAGCACCTGGACCACGCGCTCGACCTCGGGCTCGCGACCGATCAGCGGATCGATGCGGCCGTCCTTCGCCATCTGGTTCAGGTTCTGCGTGAATTGCGCGAGCGGCGTTTCCTTCTGCGCGTTCGCGTCTTCGCTTTCCGCACTCGCGTCGGCCGACTTGGCGGCTTCGCCGCCGTTCGTCTTCGCGATGCCGTGCGAAATGAAGTTCACGACGTCCAGGCGCGTGACGCCCTGCTGCTGCAGGTAGTAGACGGCATGCGAATCCTTCTCGCCGAAGATCGCGACCAGCACGTTGGCGCCGGTGACTTCCTTCTTGCCGTTCGACGTCGACTGGACGTGCATGATCGCGCGCTGGATCACGCGCTGGAAACCGAGCGTCGGCTGGGTATCGACGTCGTCGGTACCCGGGACGGTAGGTGTGTTGTCGTGGATGAAATTGCGCAGGTTCTGACGCAGGTCCTCGATGTTGGCCGCGCACGCGCGCAACACCTCGGCTGCCGTCGGATTATCCAGCAGGGCCAGCAGCAGATGCTCGACCGTAATGAACTCATGGCGCGCCTGACGTGCTTCCATGAACGCCATGTGCAGGCTGACTTCCAATTCCTGGGCAATCATGCTTCCTCCATCACGCACTGCAGCGGATGCCCGGCCTGCCGCGCATGGGTAACGACTTGCTCAACCTTGGTCGACGCGATGTCCCGCGTATAGACCCCACAAACCCCTCGCCCTTCGCGATGAACCTTCAGCATGATCTGCGTGGCCGTCTCGCGATCCTTCTTGAAATACTCCTGGACCACCATCACGACGAATTCCATCGGCGTGAAGTCGTCGTTCAGCAGCACCACCTTGTACATCGAAGGCGGCTTGAGCTTCTGCTGCTTGCGTTCCAGGACGGTGCTGTCCTGCTTGTCCGGGATAATCGCCATACACCCATTCTAAACAACTCGGACAGGCCCGCAATCCTGCCATTACCCGACCGACCGGCCGGCGCCCTCCCCGGAATCCCGGAACACGCGATCTTCTTCGTGCCATACGAAAGCCGGCTGCGGTGCCGGCTTTCACGCGTGGCGCGGAACACGAACCGTCAGGGGGAACCGCACCGGAACGTCATGTCCGCATCCAGTATCCCACAAGCCGGGACGACTCGAACGCGTGTCACTCGAGCCTGGTATATGAGCCGATTATGCGGCTTTTCAAGTCCTCGCGCTTGGCCGCGTGCTGCCAAGCAAAGCCGGAAAAACCCTGAAAATGGGTTCTTTACAACGTCCCTCTAAACGTCTAAAAATTCTACTTGACACTCCAATAAAGAGCGCCAACAATCAAGCTGGCACTTTTTTCAATTTGCCTGTCGGCAAGATGAAAGAGGCCGAGGTGAGCTTGTGAGGGGGGAACGGCTGCATTTTCCGGTCGTTTAGCTTTTCGAGCGTGCTCGTGGTAAGTAGCAGCGACTGTGTGACAGGGGAAGTAGGATATGGCAACTGGTATCGTTAAGTGGTTCAACGACGCGAAGGGCTTCGGTTTCATCACTCCCGATGAGGGCGGTGAGGATCTGTTTGCGCACTTCTCGGCTATCACCATGAATGGCTTCAAGACGCTGAAGGAAGGCCAGAAGGTGAGCTTTGACGTCGTCCAAGGGCCGAAGGGCAAGCAAGCGTCGAACATCCAGGCCGCCTGAGGGCAACGGATTTCGGACGAGGAAACCCGGCGAAACGCCGGGTTTCTTTTTTTATGTTTATGTCGTCAGTGTGTCGCCGATTTGATTGGCGCTCCCGGCCAATCGCGACGCATGACGCCGGATTGTCGTGCACATGACGCAAATGCGTTCATTGCGACAACCGGCGCGCCGCCGAAGCGGCACGCGTGCCGATGTGCCGGGTACTCCGTCGGCACATGTGCGCGTTACCAGCTATACGACGCGCCAGCACCCCATGTCGTCGCCGCGGAGCTGAATCCCGCGCCCACCTTCATCTTCAGGTTCTCGCCAAGCCGGACCGATGCGCCAAACGCGCCGGCCTGATAGCCAAGATAGCTGCCGAAGCCCATGCCGACGGCGATCGTCTTGCCCGGGTCGACGTCCGGGATCATCGTCAGCGCTGTGGCCGCCGCGACGCCGCTGTACGCACGTCGCGCGACCGCATTGAGCTGGCGAAGGTTGACCGCATCGAACGGCAGCACGCCGTCAGACAGGTTGGTGACCTTGCGCTCGTTACCCGGCGTGCCGATTGACACGGTATTGTCACGATCCGCAACAGAACCGGTTCCAAGTGCGACCGAGTTCGTGCCGGTCGCGATGGCACCCGAGCCGAGCGCGGCGCTCTGCGCGCCGGTGGCCGACGCACCGGAACCAAGCGTCACGCTGCCGTCGCCGCTCGCGACGGCGCCCGCGCCGACCGCCACGCTGCGAGCGCCGCCCGCCTGAGCCTGCAGGCCGGTCGCGACGCTGGCGTTGCCGGTCGCCGCCGCGGCGACGCCCGTCGCCAAGCTGCCCTCCGCGCTTGCCAGCGCGCCGACACCTACCGCGGTGCTGCTCGAACCGGATGCCGTCGCGCCGGCGCCAGCCGCGAGGCTCGCATCGCCCGTCGCCGAAGCACCAGCGCCGAACGACGTGCTGCGGTCGCCCGTCGCGGCGGCCTGCACACCGACGGACGTACTGTTCGCACCCGATGCGCTGGCGCCGTTTCCGGCCGCCATGCTCCGCTCGGCCGTCGCGCTCGCACTCCGGCCGAGCGCCATGCTGTCGGTTTCGGTGGCGCTCGCGCCCATGCCGAGCGCAACGCTTCCGTTGCCCGCCGCCGCCGACTGGGTGCCAAGCGCCGTGCTGTCCGCGCCCGTTGCCGACGCCTGCACGCCTGCCGCCGCGCTGTTCACGCCCGATGCCGTCGCGCCCGTGCCGGCCGCCATGCTTTGGTCCGCCGTCGCAGTCGCGCCCTTGCCGAGCGCCATGCTCGCATCGCCCGTCGCCGACGCCGACGCGCCCAGCACCGTGCTGTCCGCGCCCGTTGCCGATGCTTGCGCGCCTACCGCCGAGCTGTTCACGCCCGATGCCGTCGCGCCCCTGCCGAGCGCCATGCTCGCATCGCCCGTCGCCGACGCCGAAGCGCCCAGCGCCGTGCTGTCCGCGCCCGTCGCCGATGCCTGCACGCCTACCGCCGCGCTGTTCACGCCCGATGCCGTCGCGCCCGTGCCGGCCGCCATGCTTTGGTCCGCCGTCGCGTTCGCGCCCTTGCCCAGTGCCATGCTCGCATCGCCCGTCGCCGACGCCGAAGCGCCCAGCGCCGTGCTGTCCGCGCCCGTCGCCGATGCCTGCACGCCCACCGCCGCGCTGTTCTCGCCCGATGCCGTCGCACCCGTGCCGGCCGCCATGCTCTGGTCACCCGTTGCCTTCGCGCCGTTACCGGTTGCCAAGCTCAAGTTGCCCGTCGCCGACGCCGAAGCGCCCAGCGCCGTGCTGGAAGCGCCGCTCGCCGATGCACTCGCGCCTGCCGCGGTGGACCCGGTGCCGGACGCCGATGCGGTATCGCCAAGCGCCGTGCTGCCGGTCGCCGATGCAACCGAATTCGCGCCGAGCGCAACGCTGTTCGCCCCCGTACCCGGCGACGGCAACGAACCCGCAAGCTTGTTGTTGATGCCGGTGATCGCGCTGTTGGTCGACGTCTTGAACGAGCTGAGCGAGCTGCTCAAACTGTCGAGCTGGTCGCTCAGGCCCTGGAGCGTCTGTGCCTGCGCACTCGCTGACGCCAGGCTGGCCGTGCCCACAACACTCGCCGCAACGGCGCGCATGGTCAACACGCGCAATCCGCACGACCGCGTCTCATTTGCCACATGACTGGCCAGGCCTTGATTCAATTTCATAGCATTCCTGATTAAATTGTTTTGTTGCTTGCGGCGCGGTGCCGCCTGGATTCAAGAGGCGTGGATATCAACTTGCCAAATTGCGCGCTGCCTCGCCTTCTGCACGCGCTTCATCACGGCACGGTGGTGTTTGCCGTTTGCGACACGTCAGCAGAGACCCGTCCGGCAAGACCTGCCCCCTGTCGCATCGTGTGAAGTTCGTGCTTCAGAGTATAGGGACCGCCATCTGGAACAAACATGAGACGAGTACGTAATTGACACCACTTCATGTGGTACTTGTCTCACTAAGCTGAGAAACCGTGACGACGTGCGTCAGCGACCACATCGAGCGTTGGCTCATGGCGTTGATCAGGTGGGAAAAGCGAGACTTGACCGCGCGCCCCAATCGGTCACGCGCCGCGCAATGCGCAGCATCGCGCTGCACATGCGCATCGAAAGCAGGCGCGCGGCTTGCCGCAGCCGCGCCGTTCGATGGCGCAGCCGGCCGCAAGCCGGCGCGGCCGATTACACGACCTTCAGCGTGCCCATCATGCCGAGATCCTCGTGTTCGAGAATGTGGCAATGAAACATGCGCTCACCGCGCATGTCTTGCGTGACGAGAATCGTCACGGTTTCGCCGCTGCGCACGTTCACGGTATCGCGCCATGCACGGAACGGTTCGCTCGTGCGCGAACCGCCCGAAGCGCGCTCGACAACCTGGAACTGCGTGCCGTGCAGGTGGAACGGGTGATCCATGTCGGTGCCGTTGCGGATCGTCCAGCGCTCGACGTCGCCGGCACGGCTCGTCAGCGTCGCCCGGTGCGGTGCATACACATCACCGTTGATCGTGAAGCGCATGCCCGCCGGGCGGCCGTCCGCGCCCCCCTTCATCATCGCCGCCATATCCATCTCCTCGCCGAACGCTACCGTCTTGTCCGCGACCGGCTTCCCGAGTTCGGGCACCGCGCGCAGCGTCGCGGGCAGCGATCGCGCGGCGGCCGGCGCGAATGTGACGTCGGCCAGGGCCAGCGCCGGATCGGGCGGCAGGCTGCCGTGCCCGTCGTCGTGCGACATCGACATCTTGCGGCGGTCGTATTCGGCCGCCTGCAGCACCGCGCGCGACGCGCGATCGCCGGCGCGCACCAGCAGTTCCGCACGTTCGCCCGGCGCGATCAGCAACGACGTGACGCGGCGCGGCGCGTCGAACAGCCCGCCGTCGGTGCCCGCGTGCTCGAAGGCTCGGCCGTCGTCGAACGCGACACGCAGGTAGCGCGCGCTGCAGGCGTTCCACACGCGCCAGCGCTCGTCGCCCGCGACGTCGATCCGCGGCCGGCGCGCGCCGTTGACCAGCACGAACTGGCCTTCGCGGCCGTTCATCCAGTCCATCATGTCGTTCGGTGCAATCGTGCCGTCGCGCGCAAGCTTCAGGTCGGACACGAACAGGTTGCGCTCGGGCCAGCCCGCCAGCGGATCGTCAGCGGCGCGCACGACGAACGGGCCGGCGAGCCCGCGAAACACCTGCTCGGCCGTCATCATGTGCGGATGCGGGTGGTACCAGTAGGTACCGGCGCTCCCCTTGGGCAGCGTGAAGCGATACACGCGCGACGCGCCGGGCGCGACGGGATCGGACGGGTTGCCGTCCTGGTCGGGCGGCACCGGCAGGCCGTGCCAGTGGATCGTCGACGGCTGCGGCAGCTTGTTCACGAACTTGATCTCGACCGTGTCGCCCTCGCGCACGTCGATCAGTGGACCAACGACGGGGCCCTGCGTGCCCGCGCCGAACTGCCAGAACGTGGTCGGCCGTGCACCGCGCAGCATCGGGCGCACCACCGGCTGCGCCACCAGCGTGGCCCGGAACGTGCCGGGCTCGCGGCTTTCGTTCGCAAGCGTGCGCAGCGCCGCGAGCGGTGCGCCGGCCGGCAGCGCGTCGGCGGCGGCAAGCGGGGCCGGTCGCGCCGCCGGCGCATGCTTGCCGTGCTGCCCGTGCGACGCCGTGCCCGACATGCCGGGCATGTCGTCCATCGAGTCCATGCCGGCCATGCCGGCGTGACCGGCATGCTGCGCCCAAGCGGCGCGGGCGAACAGCGACGCGGCCGCGACACCGATGGCGCGCGACAGGAAGGTTCTCCGTATCATCAAATCGTTCCTCGTTCTCGACGGTATGGTTCGGGAAGCGGCGGCTGTCCGGGCTGCCCGCGTCATCATAACCGGGTACCCGCCCTGTCAAGTGACCGCGTGCCTCTCCCATCGCTCCACCTCCTCGTGATCGCGTGCGCGACGCTCACTCCGCGGCCATGCCGCGTCCGTCACGCGCTTCGCTCGTCCAGGTTGACCAAAATTTCACGATGCGGAACAAGTCTCTGCGTTGTAAAAATTCGTGGTGCAGGGCACAAATTTCCCGTTTCGCGATGCCGAAAAACGTTCCGCAATACAAAACGAAGTTCATAATCCATTGTTTTTAAGCATGAATTTTTGTATTGATCAGTGCTTCTACACGCACCATCCGAGCGGGCCCCGGACGTAGACTTCTTCACATGCACTGGCGTTACGCAACGACGTTCGGCACGCACCACCGATGAACCCAACGCAACCGCCGGTCGAGCCAGAACCCGCCGGACACCGGCAGGCGGCGCAAACGAATCGCTTGTGATCAGAAAGGGAGAACGGAAATGAAGGGATTTCGCTTTGGTTCAGCGCTCGGGTCGTTCTACATCCTGCCGGGTAACGGCGGCTGGGAAGCGACGTTCGGCAACGCCTTGCTCGGCGCATTCTCGTGCCCCGAAGTGGCGGCCGACCACATCTCCCGCGGCGACTGCGAGCAACTGTCCGAACTGGACACGGCAACGCTCGAAGTACCGCACGAAATCGCCGAATGGGAAATCGTTCACGTGTAACTGACGACCCTGCAATGAAAAACGCCCCGCGCGTGCGGGGCGTTTCTCTTTCCGGCCGGCCTCGATGCCAGGCCGCGCGCGTCGTCAGGCGACCGCGTCGACGATGGCGTTCAGCGTCGCGCTCGGGCGCATCGCCTGGCTCGTCAGGTCGACGTTCGGACGGTAGTAGCCGCCGATGGCCTGCGCCTTGCCCTGCGCGGCAGCCAGTTCTTCCAGGATGCGCGCTTCGTTGTCGGACAACGACTTCGCCACGCCTTCGAACTGCGCCTTCAGCGCCGCGTCCTCGGTCTGCCCGGCCAGCGCCTGCGCCCAGTACAGGCACAGGTAGAAATGGCTGCCGCGGTTGTCGAGGCCGCCGACCTTGCGTGCCGGCGACTTGTTCTCGTCGAGGAACTTGCCGGTCGCCTGGTCGAGCGTCTTCGCGAGCACGAGCGCCTTCGGGTTCTGGTATGCGTTGCCGAGGTGTTCGAGCGATGCCGCGAGCGCGAGGAATTCGCCGAGCGAATCCCAGCGCAGGAAGCCTTCCTCGACGAACTGCTGCACGTGCTTCGGCGCGGAGCCGCCCGCACCCGTTTCGAACATCCCGCCGCCGGCCATCAGCGGCACGATCGACAGCATCTTCGCGCTGGTGCCGAGTTCCATGATCGGGAACAGGTCGGTCAGGTAGTCGCGCAGCACGTTGCCGGTGACCGAGATCGTGTCCTTGCCCGCGCGGATGCGCTCGAGCGAGAAGCGCGTCGCGTCGACCGGCGTCATCACGCGGATGTCGAGGCCGTTCGTGTCGTGATCCTTCAGGTAACGCTCGACCTTCGCGATGATCTGCGCGTCGTGTGCGCGTGCCGGATCGAGCCAGAACACGGCCGGTGCGCCGGTCGCGCGCGCGCGGTTGACCGCGAGCTTGACCCAGTCCTGCACCGGTGCGTCCTTCGTCTGGCACATGCGCCAGATGTCGCCCGCTTCCACCGCATGCTCGAGCAGCACGTTGCCCGCTTCGTCGGTGACGCGCACGACGCCGTCCGCCGGGATCTGGAACGTCTTGTCGTGCGAACCGTATTCTTCAGCCGCCTGCGCCATCAGGCCGACGTTCGGCACGCTGCCCATCGTGACCGGATCGAACGCGCCGTGCTGCTTGCAGTCCTCGATCACGGCCTGGTAGACACCGGCGTAGCAACGATCCGGAATCACGGCCTTCGCGTCGTACAGCTGGCCGTCCGGGCCCCACATGCCGCCCGAATCGCGGATCATCGCCGGCATCGATGCGTCGACGATCACGTCGCTCGGCACGTGCAGGTTCGTGATGCCCTTGTCCGAGTTGACCATCGCAAGGCGCGGACGCACCGCGTATTCGGCCTTGACGTCGGCTTCGATCGCTTCGCGCGTGTCGGCCGGCAGGTCCTTCAGGCGCGCGTACAAGTCGCCGATCCCGTTGTTCGGGTTGAAGCCGGCCTGCGCCAGCACGTCCGCGTGCTTCGCGAGCGCGTCGCGGTAGAACACCGACACGAAGTGACCGAACAGGATCGGGTCCGAGACCTTCATCATGGTCGCCTTCAGGTGCACCGAGAACAGCACGTCCTGCGCCTTCGCGTCGGCGATCTGCGCTTCGATGAAGCTGCGCAGCGCGTTGCGGCTCATCACCGAGGCGTCGATGACTTCGCCGGCCTTCACGGCCGTCTTTTCCTTCAGCACCTTCTTCGCGCCGTCGGTCGTCGTGAGTTCGATCTTCACGCTGCCGGCTTCGGCGATCAGCGCCGACTTCTCGCTGCCGTAGAAGTCGCCTTCGCTCATGTGCGCGACGTGCGCCTTCGACGTGGCCTTCCACGCGCCCATCTTGTGCGGATGCTTGCGTGCGTAGTTCTTGACCGACAGCGGTGCGCGGCGGTCGGAGTTGCCTTCGCGCAGCACCGGGTTCACCGCGCTGCCCTTGATCTTGTCGTAGCGGGCCTTGACCGCCTTCTCTTCGTCCGTCGACGGATCTTCCGGGTAGGCCGGCAGCGTGTAGCCCTGCGCCTGCAGTTCGGCGATCGCGGCCTTGAGCTGCGGCACCGATGCGCTGATGTTCGGCAGCTTGATGATGTTCGCTTCCGGCTTCAGCGTGAGCTGGCCCAGTTCGGCCAGATCGTCGGAACCCTTCTGCTCGGGCGGCAGGACGTCTGCGAATGCCGCGACGATGCGGCCGGCGAGCGAGATGTCGCGCGTCTCGACGGCGACGCCGGACGAACGCGTGAAGGCCTTGACGATCGGCAGCAGCGAATAGGTCGCGAGCGCGGGCGCTTCGTCGGTGAGGGTGTAGATGATCTTGGGCGAAGTGGACATGGTGGTGGTCAAAGCATTGCTACGTAATTGTTGGACTGAGGAGCGCCGGCGGTAACCGGCGGGGAGCGACCGGGTCGGTCGCGAAAGGGGCGCGCCGGCTCAGCCGGGCGGTGGTGTTGCGAGGGCCGTCATGTTCTACCTTGCAGGGCCTCCGGGCCGCATCGCGGCGCCGCGGCCCGCATGCCGGACCGCCCTGCAAACAAACCTGCCATCCACGAAACGCTCCGGCGCCGGCAGTCAGCGCCGGGGCGGCCGGCAATCTGCCGGCCTACCCCGGAAGAGGGGACTTACATGTTCTCGATCAGCACTTCACCGAAGCCCGAGCACGACACCTGCGTCGCACCTTCCATCAGGCGCGCGAAGTCGTACGTGACGCGCTTCTGCAGGATCGACTTCTCCATCGCGGCGATGATCGTGTCGGCTGCTTCCGTCCAGCCGAGGTGGCGCAGCATCATTTCCGCCGACAGGATCTCGGAACCGGGGTTCACGTAATCCTTGCCCGCGTACTTCGGTGCCGTGCCGTGCGTCGCCTCGAACATCGCGACCGAATCCGACAGGTTCGCGCCCGGCGCGATCCCGATGCCGCCGACCTGCGCGGCCAGCGCGTCGGAGATGTAGTCGCCGTTCAGGTTCAGCGTGGCGATCACGTCGTATTCGGCCGGGCGCAGCAGGATCTGCTGCAGGAACGCATCGGCGATCGAATCCTTGATGACGATCTCGTTGCCCGTCTTCGGGTTCTTCACGCGCATCCACGGGCCGCCGTCGATCAGCTCGCCGCCGAATTCCTTCTGCGCCAGCGCGTAGCCGGCGTCACGGAACAGGCCTTCCGTGAACTTCATGATGTTGCCCTTGTGCACCAGCGTGACCGACTTGCGATCGTTGTCGATCGCGTACTGGATCGCCTTGCGCACGAGACGCTCGGTGCCTTCCGTCGACACGGGCTTGACGCCGATCCCCGAGGTTTCCGGGAAGCGGATCTTCTTCACGCCCATCTCGTCCTGCAGGAACTTGATGACCTTCTTCGCCTGCTCGGAGCCCGCGGCCCATTCGATGCCCGCGTAGATGTCTTCCGAGTTCTCGCGGAAGATCACCATGTCGATCTTCTGCGGCTCGCGCACCGGCGACGGCACGCCCTTGAAATACTGGACCGGGCGCAGGCACACGTACAGGTCGAGTTCCTGGCGCAGCGCGACGTTCAGCGAACGGATGCCGCCGCCGACCGGGGTCGTGAGCGGCCCCTTGATCGACACCACGTATTCCTTGAGCACCTGCAGCGTTTCGTCCGGGAGCCACACGTCCGGGCCGTACACCTTCGTCGCCTTCTCGCCCGCGAAGATCTCCATCCAGTGGATCTTGCGCTTGCCCTTGTAGGCGTGCGCGACCGCCGCATCGACAACCTTGATCATGACCGGCGTGATATCGAAGCCCGTACCGTCGCCTTCGATATAGGGAATGATCGGCTGATCGGAAACGTTGAGCGAGAAGTCCTTGTTGACGGTGATCTTGTCACCGCCTTCCGGAACCTTGATGTGCTGATACGGCATGATCGACTCCAGTGACGTGGCTGAGCAGGTGATGCTGGTCGAAGCTGCGCGCGCGGCGGGGGCGCGGCATGGCCACCCCGTGACGGCAACAGCGAGCCGCTATTCTAGCGCCCCAACCGGGCACTTCGGCATGAAGCGCGGCACTGCGTATCAAGACCCCACTTATGTCTTATATAAGACAGAGGACTTGGCGTTCCGTATTATGCATTAAGATTCCGCCATTTGCCATAGACCGCCCGCCCCCGCCTCCCACGGCGCGCCGGGCGGACGACCCGCCATGAACCTGATCGCCCTCAACAAGCCGTTCGGCACGATTTGCCAGTTTTCCGCGCACGAGACGCGCCCGTCGCTCGGCGACTGGGTAAAAACGCCCGGCGTCTACGCGGCGGGCCGGCTCGACGCGGACAGCGAGGGGTTGCTGCTGCTCACCGACGACGGCGCGTTGCAGGCGCGCATCGCCGAGCCGCGCCACAAGCTCGTCAAGCGCTACTGGGCACAGGTCGAGGGCGCGCCGGGTGCCGCCGACCTGAAGGCGCTCGCGCGCGGCGTCGACCTCGGCGACTACGTGACGCGGCCATGCCGCGCCGAATTCATCGAACCGGCCGACGCGCTGTGGCCGCGCAACCCGCCGATCCGCTACCGCGCCGCGATCCCGACGACGTGGATCGAACTCGCGATCACCGAAGGCAAGAACCGGCAGGTGCGCCGGATGACGGCGGCCGTCGGCTTCCCGACGTTGCGCCTGGTACGCGTCGGCATCGGCGCACTGGATATATTCGCGCTCGACATTGCACCGGGAGAAACAATCGCACTGCCGCCACGCGCGCCGTGGGACGGTTTCGCGCCCGCCGGATGACGAATTCGGGACGCGCGAATTTTTCGTCATCTTTTTCGTCAACCGGCCGCGAAGATCGCGCGTTAAACCACGCAGATGCCAACCTTAGCTATCCGGCATTGGCAGCCGAGCCGTGTTTGCGTCACGAAAGCGACGTTTTTATCGAATACGATTCGGCGCCCGCAGCGCAATGAGAAATTTCTCGAAGCGTCTGTCAACCGAAAGGTGGATGGCACCGTTAGACGACATGACTCCTATTGCCGGGTCATTTGGTTAATTAACTAAAGCTGAGGAACACAACATGAACAAACTGATCGCCGCTCTGGTCGCTGGCCTCTTCGCAACGGCTGCTTTCGCACAAGCATCGGCTCCGGAAGCTGCTCCGGCTGCTGCTGAAGCTGCTTCGGCACCGGCTAAGCACGCTGCCAAGAAGCACCACGCTGCCAAGAAGCACCACAAGGCATCGAAGAAGGCTGCAGCAAGCGACGCAGCAGCACCGGCAGCTGCTTCGAACTAAGTAAGCTTGCTGTAATAACGCAGTCAAGAACACGCAGTCTCTTGCCGTTCTTACGGCGTTGAAAGGCAGATCACCGCAAGGCGATCTGCCTTTTTCTTTTGTGTGCCCGTCGGCGCGCATCGCGTACCATGCGGGTCTTGTTTTCCAGATAGGAGCCTTGCTGTGCAATTCTCCCTGCGCTCGTCGCTCGGCCGCCTTGCGCGCGCCGCCGTGTTTCCCGCCGCGCTCGCCGTCCTCGCGCTCGGCATGCAGGCCGCCAGCGCGCAAGTGCCGCCCGGCGCCAAGCAGCCGAGCGAATTCCCGCGCGTGAAGCTGCGTGCCGGCATGTACGTGATCGACGCGGCCGTCGCCGCGAACGACCCCGACCGCGAACAGGGGCTGATGTACCGTTCGCAGCTCGCGCCTAACGAAGGCATGCTGTTCGTGTTCAACGAGAACGCGGTGCACTGCTTCTGGATGAAGAACACGCTGATCCCGCTGTCGATCGCATTCATCCGCGCGGACGGCACGATCACCGACATCGACGAGATGAAGGCCGAGACGACCGACAACCACTGCCCGCGCAACAACGGCGTCTACGCACTCGAAATGAGCAAGGGCTGGTTCGCGGCAAAGGGCATCAAGCCCGGCATGAAGCTCGAAGGGCTGCCGAAGCCGCAGTGACACGCGCGGCGCGACCCCATGCATGCCGGCCGGCCGCCTCGTGCGCGCCGGCTTTTTTTTTCGCGCGGCGCCCGCTTGATTCCGGCCATGCGGCCCGCATCTGCAAAAGCCACAGACAAGCGCTATTCTTTAAATTTCAATTGATTCCCCCGGTCCGGCGCCGCCGGCCCGCTTACGATCCGAACCTAAGGAGGTTCACGTGCCCCGCAAAACCCCCATCGAGCGCTATCGCAATATCGGGATCAGCGCTCACATCGATGCCGGCAAGACCACGACGACCGAGCGCATCCTGTTTTATACCGGCGTGAGCCACAAGATCGGCGAAGTGCACGACGGCGCGGCCACGATGGACTGGATGGAGCAGGAGCAGGAACGCGGCATCACGATCACGTCGGCCGCGACCACGGCCTTCTGGAAGGGCATGGCCGGCAACTATCCGGAGCACCGGATCAACATCATCGACACGCCCGGGCACGTCGACTTCACGATTGAAGTCGAGCGCTCGATGCGCGTGCTCGACGGCGCATGCATGGTCTACGACTCGGTCGGCGGCGTGCAGCCGCAGTCCGAAACCGTCTGGCGCCAGGCCAACAAGTACAAGGTGCCGCGCATCGCGTTCGTCAACAAGATGGACCGCATCGGCGCCGATTTCTTCCGCGTGCAGCGGCAGATCGGCGAGCGCCTGAAAGGCGTCGCCGTGCCGATCCAGATTCCGATCGGCGCGGAGGATCATTTCCAGGGCGTCGTCGATCTCGTGAAGATGAAGGCGATCGTGTGGGACGACGAAAGCCAGGGCGTGAAGTTCACGTACGAGGACATCCCCGCGAACCTCGTCGAGCTCGCGCACGAATGGCGCGAGAAGATGGTCGAGGCCGCGGCGGAAGCGAGCGAGGAACTGCTCGAGAAGTACCTGCACGACCACGAGTCGCTGACCGAGGACGAGATCAAGGCCGCGCTGCGCAAACGCACGATCGCGAACGAGATCGTGCCGATGCTGTGCGGCAGCGCGTTCAAGAACAAGGGCGTGCAGGCGATGCTCGACGCGGTGATCGACTACCTGCCGTCGCCCGTCGACGTGCCCGCGATTCTCGGCCACGACTTCCACGATCCGGAGAAACCGGCGGAACGTCATCCGAGCGACGACGAACCGTTCTCGTCGCTCGCGTTCAAGATCATGACCGACCCGTTCGTCGGCCAGCTGATCTTCTTCCGCGTGTATTCGGGCGTCGTCGAATCGGGCGACACGGTGCTCAACGCAACGAAGGACAAGAAGGAACGGCTCGGCCGGATCCTGCAGATGCACGCGAACGAGCGCAAGGAAATCAAGGAAGTGCGCGCGGGCGACATCGCGGCGGCCGTCGGCCTGAAGGAAGCGACCACCGGCGACACGCTGTGCGATCCGGCGAAGCCGATCATCCTCGAGAAGATGGAATTCCCGGAACCGGTGATCTCGCAGGCCGTCGAGCCGAAGACGAAGGCCGACCAGGAAAAGATGGGGCTCGCGCTGAACCGTCTCGCGCAGGAAGATCCGTCGTTCCGCGTGCAGACCGACGAAGAGTCCGGCCAGACGATCATCTCGGGGATGGGCGAGCTTCACCTCGAAATCCTGGTCGACCGGATGAAGCGTGAATTCGGCGTCGAAGCGACGGTCGGCAAGCCGCAGGTCGCGTATCGCGAAACGGTGCGCACGACGGCGTCCGACGTCGAGGGCAAGTTCGTCAAGCAGTCGGGTGGCCGCGGCCAGTACGGCCATGCGGTGATCACGCTCGAGCCGAACCCGGGCAAGGGCTACGAGTTCCTCGACGAGATCAAGGGCGGCGTGATTCCGCGTGAATTCATCCCGGCGGTCGACAAGGGCATCACCGAAACGCTGAAGAGCGGCGTGCTCGCGGGCTACCCGGTCGTCGACGTGAAGGTGCACCTGACGTTCGGCTCGTACCACGACGTCGACTCGAACGAAAACGCGTTCCGGATGGCCGGCTCGATGGCGTTCAAGGAAGCGATGCGCAAGGCGAAGCCCGTGCTGCTCGAGCCGATGATGGCCGTCGAGGTCGAGACGCCCGAGGAGTTCATGGGCAACGTGATGGGCGACCTGTCGAGCCGTCGCGGCATCGTGCAGGGGATGGAAGACATCGCGGGCGGCGGCGGCAAGCTCGTACGCGCCGAGGTGCCGCTCGCGGAGATGTTCGGCTATTCGACGTCGCTGCGTTCGGCCACGCAAGGCCGCGCAACCTACACGATGGAGTTCAAGCAGTACGCGGAAACGCCGGCCAACGTATCGGATGCGGTGATCAACGCAAAGCGCACCGACACGCGGTAACGTCGGCCAAGGCTGCACCCGAAGTCCATCCAGCCCGTCCGTTCGCGGACGGGCTTTTTTGTGTTCATCGAGGATGACCGGAGAGCGCGGCGCAGGATTTTTGACCGGGCCGCAGCGCTTTTTTGCCCATGCCACAATCCGCTGCAATCCGCCTGACGAATCGATGCCGATGCCGCCCACCCCTGCCCTGCGCCGCCTGCTGATCCTCTACGCCGGCCTGATCGCCGCGAACGCCGCCGTCTGGCTGTGGGCGCTCGCCGTGTTGCGCGATCATCCGCTGCTGCTCGGCACCGCGGCGATCGCTTACGGGCTCGGGCTGCGTCACGCGGTCGACGCCGATCACATCGCCGCGATCGACGTGGCGACGCGCAAGCTGATGCAGGACGGCCAGCGTCCGGTGAGCGTCGGGCTGTTCTTCTCGCTCGGCCATTCGACGATCGTGATCGCCGCGACGCTCGGCATCGCGCTGACCGCATTCGCGCTGCGCGACCGGTTCGATGCGTTCCGCGAGATCGGCGGCACGATCGGCACGGCGGTGTCGGCCACCTTCCTGCTCGTGCTCGCGTGCGTGAACCTGGCGATCCTGCGCGACGTGTGGCGGCGATACCGCGACGGCGGATCGGGCGGCGCCGACGCCGCGCACACGCATCGCAGGGCCGGCGTCATCGCGCGCCTGCTGCGTCCGCTGTTCCGGTTCGTGTCGAAGAGCTGGCACATGTATCCGGTCGGCGTGCTGTTCGGGCTCGGTTTCGATACTGCAACCGAAATCGGCCTGCTCGCGATCGCTGCCGCGCAGGCGAGCCAGGGGCTGCCGGTCTATACGGTCATGCTGTTTCCCGCGCTTTTCACCGCCGGCATGACGCTGATCGACTCGACCGACAACGTGCTGATGATGCACGCGTACGGCTGGGCGATGGACGATCCGCAGCGCAAGCTGCTCTACAACGCGAGCATCACGTTCGTGTCGGCGGCCGTCGCGCTGGCGATCGGCGGGATCGAGGCAGCCGGCCTGCTGGCCGACAAGCTGTCGCTGACGGGCCCCGTGCGCGACGCGCTCGATGCGGTCGGCGAGCGCTTCGGCTCGATCGGCTACGGCATCGTCGCCCTGTTCCTCGTCTGCTGGATCGCATCGATCCTGTTCCACCGCTGGCAGCGCGCGGCCGATGCGCCCGCGCGCTGAATTCAGCTCAGACGTTTCATTCCGGAAACAAAACCTCCTCCCCGACCTTTCAGGCTCCGTCTTGCGCAACGCGCGCGCCTTGCGGCACGGGCGTGAGCGGCCAATGGCACGGATCTAGCAGATAGGGCTTCGCACGGCGGGCCCGCATGCCGATCGACGTTCCAGGCTGGCGCCATGCGCCGGCCCGGACGGGATCGGCCGCCGATACCACAACGCATCTCCGGCTCCCGGGCACTACATGCACACAGCCGCGCGGCGACGAGGCATCGCGCGCTTTGGGAGACCAATGATGCACAAGACCAAACAGCCGTTCCGCGCCGCGGGACGGTGCCATCGCGCAACCTTGTTCGCCGCAGCCGCGTTCGCGTGCTGCTGCTCGTATGCCGTCGCACAGGACGCAACGTCCATCGGACCCGTCGCCGGACAGTCGGGCGACGACGCCCCACCCTTCACCGCGCCATCGCCGGTCGCGCAGAATGCGATGCCCGACGCCGCGCCCATGGCCATCGGCGGCGAGGACGTCACGGTGCCCGTTGCCGGGCACGCGGCCGGATGCGCCGCCGATCCGACTGCATGCGCGCCAGGCAAGTACGCCAGCGGCGGTGTCGGCGGCAATGGTGGCGCCGGCAGTGGTGCCGGTGCCAGCCCGGGCAGCGGAAGCGGCAGCAGCGGGAGTAACGGAAACGGCACCGTCGGGCCCGCAAGTGTCGGCGGAACGACAGGCTCGACTGCGGGTGGCGCGACCGGTAACGGTCGCAGCGGCGGCAACTCTACGGGCAATGCATCTAACAGCGGCGGATCCGGTGGCGGTGGTTCGGGTGGCGGCACTTCGGGCGGCGGTACTTCGGGCGGCGGTACTTCGGGTGGCGGTACTTCGGGTGGCGGCACTTCGGGTGGCGGTGGTCATGGTGGTCACGGTGGCGGCGGCGGTGGCGGTGGTGGCGGTGGTGGCGGTGGCGGCGGTGGTGGCGGCGGTGGTGGCGGCGGCGGTGGCGGTGGCGGTGGCGGTGGCGGTGGCGGTGGCGGTGGCGGCGGCGGCGGTGGCGGTGGCGGTGGCGGTGGCGGTGGCGGTGGCGGTGGCGGTGGCGGTGGCGGTGGCGGCGGTGGCGGCGGTGGCGGTGGCGGTGGCGGTGGCGGTGGCGGTGGCGGCGGTGGCGGCGGTGGCGGCAGCGGCGGCAGCGGCAGCGGCAGCGGCGGCGGTGGCGGCGGTGGCGGTGGCGGTGGCGGTCACGGTGGCGGCAGCGGTGGCGGCAGCGGCGGCGGCAGCGGCGGCGGCGGCGGCGGCGGCGGCGGCAACGGCGGCGGCAACGGCAACGGTGGCGGTGGCGGTGGCGGTGGCGGTGGCGGTGGCGGTGGCGGTGGCGGTGGCGGTCACGGTGGCGGCAGCGGCGGCGGCAACGGCGGCGGCAACGGCGGCGGTCACGGTGGCGGCGGTGGCGGCGGCGGCAGCGGCAGCGGCGGCAGCGGCAGCAGCGGCAGCAGCGGCGGCAGCAGCGGCGGCGGCAGCGGCAGCGGCAGCGGCAGCGCCGGCGGCGGCGTTGGCGGTCATGGCAACGGAGGCCACGGCAACGGCGGTGGCAACGGCAATGGAAACGGCAGCGGCGGCGCCGGCAACGGTGGCGCCAACGGCGTTGGCAATGGCAACGGCGGTCACGGCAACGGCGGCGGCCATGGCAACGGCGGGTCGGGCAGCCACGGCCACTGATCGGCGGCGCCGTCCGGCGCTATCGTGGTCAGAGCATCTCGAGCGCGCGCTTGCTGCGTGGCGGACGGAAGTACGCGTCAAGCTGCGCGCGCTCGTCGTCGCTGAACACGAAATCGAGCGCGGCCCGGTTGTCGCGGACATGTTCGATCCGTGCCGCCTTCGGGATCGCGAAAACCCCCGGCTGCGCGAGCACCCACGCGAGCGCGACGCGCATCACCGACACTCCGCGCTGCCGTGCGATCTCGTCGAGCGGCGAGCGCTTCGGCAGCCGTCCATGATCGACCGGGCTGTAGGCCATCGCCGGCATCCCATGCCCGGCAAGCCATGGCAGCAGGTCGAATTCCGGGCCGCGCCGCGCGATGTTGTAGAGGATCTGGTTGGTCGCGCACGCGCCGCCGCCGGCGTCATCGACGAGCTCGGCCATGTCGGCCGTATCGAAGTTGCTGACACCCCAGTGACGGATCTTGCCCGCGCGCTGCAGCGCTTCGAAGCCTTCGACCGTTTCATCGAGCGGCACCGAGCCGCGCCAGTGCAGCAGATACAGGTCGAGGCGATCGGTACGCAGGCGCTTGAGGCTCGCATCGCACGCGGCAACGACGCCGCGCCGGCTCGCATGGTGCGGGTAGACCTTGCTGACGAGGAACACGCCGTCGCGCAGGCCCGCGAGCGCCTCGCCGACCAGTTCCTCGGTCGCGCCGTCGCCGTACATCTCGGCCGTATCGACCAGCGTCATCCCGAGCGCGACGCCTTCGCGCAGCGCGGCGATCTCGTCCGCGCGCCGGGCCGGCCGCTCGCCCATCTCCCACGTGCCCAGGCCAAGCTTCGGAATCGTCTCGCCGTCCGGCAGGACGACCGTGGCGATCGTGTCTGTCATGCGTTCCTCGTTGCGGATTCGTGGCCGCGCACCGCGGCCCAGGCATGGAATACGACGCATCAGTGTAGTCAATCGGCGCGCAATTCACCTGTTGCACGGCAAAAACCGGCTATAACGGCGCCACGCGATGACTTAGAATGGCCGCAACCTGATCGATACCCACTCCATGAAGGCAACCACGGACGACCGCTGGCTGGACCTGCGCCCCGACCCCGACAACGACACGCCGCTCTACCTGCAGCTCGCCCGCAAGCTCGGCGACGCGATCCACGACAACCGCTGGACGGCCGGTGAGGCATTACCCTCCGAGCGCGTGCTGTCCGACGCACTGGGCGTATCGCGCATCACCGCGCGCAAGGCGATCGCGCTGCTCGTCGAGCAAGGCCTGATCCGCCGCACGCAGGGCGCCGGCAACTTCATCCAGCCGCGCTACGAGGATCCGCTGTCGCGGCTGTCGAGCTTCAGCGAAATGCTCGAACGGCGCGGCTTCAAGCCGAGCTCGCAATGGCTCGCACGCGAGATCCAGCCGGCGAACCGCGACGAAGTGATCCAGCTCGGGCTGTCGCCGGCCGCATCGGTCACGCGCCTGAAGCGCCTGCGCCTCGCCGACGGCATCGTGATGGCCGTCGAGAATTCGACGTTTCCCGCGACGCTGATCCCCGATCCACAGGCCATCGGCGGTTCGCTGTACAGCTATCTCGAAGCGCGCGGCACGCCGATCGTGCGCGCGCTGCAGCATTTCCGCGCGGTCAATGCGACCGACGAGATCGCCGAGCAGATGGGCATCGCACCGCACGACGCGCTGCTGCTGATCACGCGAATCGGCTATACGTCGGACCAGCGCGCGATCGAACTGACCGATACCTACTGCCGCAACGACTACTACGACTTCGTCGTCGAACTGCGCAAGTAATCCGCAACTTCACACGAGCGGCCCCTATTCGATCCAGCGCGCTTCGTCCGCGCCGAGCGGCACGGGCGGCAATGCGAAGAACGGCGGCGTCGCCGACAGCCGTTCCGCCGGGCGCACCGCATCGACGACGCCGAACGGCGACGCGATCCGGTCGAGCCGATCGCCTACGTCGTCGGGCGTGATCTCGGGCGCATGCGCGCCGTCCGGCACGATACCGAACGACTGCAGCCAGCGTCCCGTCTGCGCGAGCGACAGTCGCACGTGCCAGCTTCCCCCTTCTCGCGCCCGGTGCGCGAGCGCGGTCATCGCGCCGAACGCCGCGAGATAACCCGTTGCATGGTCGAGCGCCTGGCACGGCAGGTGGCGCGGCGCGTTCGCGTGCGCGGCCTGCTGTTCCTGCCACGCGATCCCGCTCGCCGACTGCACAAGACTGTCGAAGCCGCGCCGCTGCGCCCACGGCCCCGCATGCCCGTACGCGGAAATCGACACGCACACGATGCCGGGCCGCCGCGCCGCCAGCGCGTGCGGCCCGAAGCCGCGCGCCGCGAGCGCGCCGGGCCGGTACGCGTCGACGAACACGTCCGCCTGCCGCGCGAGCCTCTGCAGCGCGTCGACGCCCGCGTCGTCGCGCAGGTCGATCCACGTCGAACGCTTGCCACGCCCGTTGTCGATCACGAGCGGCGCGATGTTCGGCAGGTGCGGGCCGTTGACGAGCAGTGTCTGCGCGCCGTGCGACGCCAGCGTGCGGCCCGCGACCGGCCCCGCGATGATGCGCGTGAGATCGAGCACGCGCACCCCGGCAAGCGGCTGGCCGGCGTCGCCCCCGCCGAGCGCCTGCACCGGCGCGTCGCCGATCCGCTCGATCTCGAACAGCGGCAGCGACGCGATCGCGCGCGCCTGCTCGTGCGTCGCCCACTCGTCAGGTGTTCTGATCAATGCGGCGCACAGCCCGGCCTCGGCCAGCGCGGTGTCGAGTGCCGCGCCGTCCCGCGTGCGGATCGCCGCGGCGACGTCGTCCCGCTGCGCGCCGCAGCCGAGCACGCCGAGGATCCCCTGCAGATGATGCGGGAAGTTTGCGTGCAACTGGATCCAGCGCCCGTCGTGCGTCTCGTAGAAGCCCGTCACCGGATGGCGCAACTCCGGCGGCGGGCCGTCGTCCACGCGCAGATAGCGTTCGCTGCGGAACGCGACGAGCGCGTCGCGCACCGACACGTCGACGGTTTGCGCAACGCCCGTGCGAAGCCGATGGCATTCGGCCGCCGCGAGCCCGGCCGCCGCGATCGTCGCCGCGGCCAGCGTGCCGACCCGGAAGGTCGACGGCAGCGTCGGGTCCTGCCCGTCGATCGCGACGCGCGCGAGCGCGTCGGGGTCGCCGTGTGCGAGCAGCCACAGATGCGTCAACGCGAGCCTGGGCGTCATGATCAGTCGCCTCGCGGAAAGGGAATGTCGAATCGAGTCTAGAATTCGCCGCAGGAACGATCAACCTTGATCGCACCTCCCGCCATCACGATCGACCAGGAGCGATCCGCGTGACGTCTCTCAGCGCCCCCGAAGCCGCCGACGTACTGGGTGTCAGCGTGAGCACCCTCTATGCGTACGTGAGCCGCGGCCTGCTGCGCTCGCTGCCCGACGGCGACAGCAAGCGCCGCCGCTACGACGCGGACGAAGTGCGCCTGCTCGCGCGCCGCCGCGCCGATGCGAAGCGTGCGGGCGGCGTCGCCGAACGCTCGCTCGACTGGGGCGTGCCGGTGCTCGAATCGCGCATCACGCAGATCGCCGACGGCCGCCTGTTCTATCGCGGCGCCGACGCGACCGTGCTCGCCGCCGATGCGACGCTCGAAGCCACCGCCGCGCGGCTCTGGGACTGCCCGCCCGCGCGGCTTGCCGCAGCACCCGCCGCGACCGGCGGCTTCGACGCCGCGCAGTGGCAGGACTGGGCGCGCCCGTGGGCGCATCTCGCGCCGCTCGAGCGCACGCTCGTGCTGCTGCCGGCCGCGGCCGCGTCGATCCCGCGCATCCGGGCGCAGGGGCGCGACGCGCAGCTCGATACCGCCGCCCTGCTGCTGCGCGTCGCGACCGCCGCGCTCGCGGGCATCGCGCCCGGCGACGCGCCGCTGCATCGCCAGCTCGCCGACGCGTGGCAGGTGCGCGAACGCGGCGAGGCCGACCTGCTGCGCCGGGCGCTCGTGCTGTGCGCGGATCACGAACTGAACCCGTCGACGTTCGCGGTGCGCTGCATCGCGTCGACCGGCAGCCACCTGTTCGGCGCGATCGCGGGCGGACTCGCGGCGCTGGCCGGCCCGCGCCACGGCGGCGAGACGTTCCGGGCCGGCACGCTGCTCGACGAAGCGGCCCGCGCCGCCGACCCGGACCGCTATCTGGCGTTCCGCCTCGCGCACGACGAACGCGCGGCCGGCGGCCGCGCGGCGCTGTCCGGCTTCGGCCATCCGCTCTATCCGGCCGGCGACCCGCGCGCGCAGGCGCTGCTCGGCGCGCTGCAGGCCGCGGTGCCGGACCGCCCCGCGCTGCGCGCGGCGCTCGCGCTCGCCGCGCGCGTCGAAGCGGCAACCGGGCAGCGGCCGACGATCGACTACGCGCTCGCGGCACTGGAACGCACGCTCGCGCTGCCCGACGGCGCCGCGTTCACGCTGTTCGCGGCCGGCCGCACGGCCGGCTGGATCGCGCACGCACTCGAACAGTACGCGGACGGCAAGCTGATCCGGCCGCGCGCACGCTACGTCGGCAGCGACGCGCCGGCCTGACGGCGGCGCCCGCGCCACGCGGCCAGACGCTGCCGCAGCGCCATGGCGAACGGCGCCGCCCGCTCATCCGCGCGGCTCAGCGTGAAGCGCGCCCCGCGCGATCCGGCGCTGACCCAGATTTGCGCGCCGGGCCCGAGCGCAAGCCTGTCGCCGGGCCGCAGCCAGTGATCGGCGGGCTCGCCCTCGATCGTCAGCCACACTTCGCCCGCCGTGACGCGCAGCACGCTGCGGCGAACCAGCCGCCAACACACGGCAGGCTCGTCGGCATCCAGTTCGTAGAGTCGCAGTTCACGCATGGCCCGCTCCCGGTCGTGGTCGATCGCACCCGTCCAGTATCCGGACAGCGGCAGCACGCTCACAGATACGCCTGCAGACACTTTCGGCTGAACTGTACCGGTCCATCGGGCGGCCCGCTGGCACGGGGTCGAAACTGCGCGGCGCAGCGGCTTTCCCTACAATGTCGGCTGTCCTGCGTTCACGCGGCGCCGCCCGCGTGCCCACGTTTCAACGTTTGCCCGCCGCCCATGTTCCAGCGCCCGCCCGCCGCCGCTCCCGGCGAAAAGAACCTCACCGTGATGCTCTGGCTCGTCGCAACGGGCTTCTTCATGCAGACGCTCGATTCGACGATCGTCAACACGGCGCTGCCGTCGATGGCAGCGAGCCTCGGCGAATCGCCGCTGCGCATGCAGTCGGTCGTGATCGCGTACTCGCTGACGATGGCGGTGATGATCCCCGTGTCGGGCTGGCTCGCCGATACCTTCGGCACGCGGCGCGTGTTCTTCAGCGCGATCCTGGTGTTCTCGCTCGGCTCGCTGCTGTGCGCGAACGCGCATACGCTGCAGCAACTCGTCGCGTTCCGGGTCGTGCAGGGGGTCGGCGGCGCGATGCTGCTGCCGGTCGGGCGGCTCGCGGTGCTGCGCACGTTCCCGGCCGAACGCTACCTGCCCGCGCTGTCGTTCGTCGCGATTCCCGGCCTGATCGGCCCGCTGATCGGGCCGACGCTCGGCGGCTGGCTCGTGAAGATCGCGTCGTGGCACTGGATCTTCCTGATCAACGTGCCGGTCGGCGTCGCGGGCTGCATCGCGACCTTCTATTCGATGCCCGATGCGCGCAACCCGGCCGTCGGCCGCTTCGACCTGAAGGGCTATCTGCTGCTGACGATCGGCATGGTCGCGATCTCGCTGTCGCTCGACGGCCTCGCCGATCTCGGCATGCAGCACGCGGCCGTGCTCGTGCTGCTGATCCTGAGCCTTGCGTGCTTCGTCGCGTACGGCCTGTATGCGGTGCGCGCGCCGCAGCCGATCTTCTCGCTCGAGCTGTTCAGGATCCACACGTTCAGCGTCGGGCTGCTCGGCAACCTGTTCGCGCGGATCGGCAGCGGCGCGATGCCGTACCTGATCCCGCTGCTGCTGCAGGTGAGCCTCGGCTACTCGGCGTTCGAGGCCGGGCTGATGATGCTGCCGGTGGCCGCCGCCGGGATGTTCTCGAAGCGGATCATCACGCGCCTCATCATGAAGCACGGCTATCGCAAGGTGCTGCTCGTGAACACGATCATGGTCGGCGTGATGATGGCGAGCTTCGCGCTGATGCGCGACACGGTGCCGGTCTGGGTGAAGGTCGTGCATCTCGCGCTGTTCGGCGGCTTCAACTCGATGCAGTTCACCGCGATGAACACGCTGACGCTCAAGGATCTCGGCACGGGCGGCGCGAGCAGCGGCAACAGCCTGTTCTCGCTCGTGCAGATGCTGTCGATGAGCCTCGGCGTCACGGTCGCGGGGGCGCTGCTCGCGACGTTCACCGGCATGCTGCGCACCGTGACGCCGAGCAACACGCTGCCGGCGTTCCATGCGACGTTCATCTGCGTCGGGATCATCACGGCCGCGTCCGCGTGGATCTTCGCGCAGCTCGCGCCGGAGATCCGCAGCACCGCGCGCAAGACCGACCCGTCCGAGCGCGCGTGACGCGGGCCGGCGCGCCCCGGTTCGGACGGCACACCGGCATGCGGCGCACCACAACGGTGCAGCCGGCCCGGCCGATGCGCGCGCTCGCACCGCGTCAGCGGGCCGCACCGGCCGCGCGATTGCGCACGCTTCTTGCTCGCCTATTCTCTAGGTAAACTGGCAGTCTTCCTTCGGCCGACATCATGAGCATGATCGAAATCGATCCCCCCGGCTTTCAGCCGCCCCGCCCCGTCGCCGGCGACGACGGGAACCGGCGCACCGTGCTGTACGGCGGCTACACCGTGTTCAGCGTGTTCCAGCCCGTTTTCTCGGTGTCGCACCGCCGCGCGATCGGTTATCACGCGTCGCTGCGCGCGCACGACGAGGAAAGCCGCCAGGTGGCGTCGCACGAGGTGTTCACGCAGGCGGCGCGGCGCGGCGACCTGCTCGAGCTCGGCCGGCTCGCCGAATCGCTGCATCTCGGCAACTTCCACGCATTCGACAGTCATGACGAATGGCTCTTCCTGAGCCTGCATCCGGCCGCGCTGATGGACACCGTCTACAGCGACGCCCTGCTCGCGAACCTGAAGGCGCTCGGGCTGCCGCCGCATCGCGTGGTGCTCGAGGTACCCGAGCAGGCGGGCGGCGAGACGCCGCGCTACGCGGCGATCGTCGACGGGCTGCGCAAGGCCGGCTTCCTGATCGCGCTGGTCGGGTTCGGCGCGAAGCATTCGAACATCGACCGCGTGTGGCACCTGCACCCCGACATCGTCACGCTCGACCGCGGCATCCTCGCGCAGGCGAGCGAGCACTCGCATCTCGAACGCGTGCTGCCGGGGCTCGTGTCACTGCTGCACGAATCCGGCCAGCTCGTGCTGATGGGCGGGCTCGCGACCGAGCGCGACGCGCTGATCGCACTCGAGTGCGACGTCGATTTCGTGCAGGGCCAGTATTTCGCGGGGCCGAGCGTCGAACCGGTGCAACCGCAGGCCGCCGCGGGCTGCATGGATACGCTGTCGGCCGCATTGCGGCTGCGCGTCGCGCAACGCGAGCGCACGCAGGCGGAACGGCTCGCACCGTACGTCGCGGCGCTCGAGGAAGCGAGCCGGAAGCTCGGCGCGGGCGAGCCGCTCACCGACGCGGCGGCCGTCGTACTCGGGCTGCCCGAGACCGCCCGCTGTTTCCTGCTCGACGCATCGGGGCGCCAGATCGGCGACAACGTGCTCGCGCGCGGCAGCGTATCGCAGCGCGCCAAGCGCTTCCGGCCGCTGCTGCACTCGGAAGGCGCGAGCTGGGAACGGCGCCCGTACTTCATCGACGCGATGCGTGCGCCGGGCCACGTGCACCTGACGTCGCCCTACCTGTCGATCAACGAGGCGCACCTGTGCGTGACCGCGTCGATTGCCGCGCCGGTCGCGACCGGCATGCAGGTGCTTTGCGTCGACATCAACTGGGAAGCGGCCGCGCACCGCGACTGACGCCCGGAGCGCCGCGCGCGCGTCACGCGAACCTGCGTCAGGCCGCCCCGTCCGCCCTGCGGACGATCAGCCGGTGCACGCGCTTGCCGGACGATGCGCTGACGACCTCGTGCTCGTCGATCACCTGCGTGCCCGCGCCGAGCGCCGCCCGCATCCGCGCCGAATCGAGCGGCGTGTAGAGGCGGCCGCGCTCGTCGCGCAACGCGCCGCTGCCGGCCACCCGCCAGCTCATGTACAACGTGCCGCCCGGCATCAGCAGCTCGGCCAGCCGCGCGGCGGCCGCCGCCGCGTCCGCCTGTTCGAGATGCATGACGACCGTTTCGCACAGCACGTTGCGAAACGCGCCGGACGGCACACCGGCCAGCGCCGGCAGCGCGGCCAGCTCGAAGGCGAGGTCGGGATGGCGGCGCCGCGCCTCGTCGAGCAGTGCGACGCTCGCGTCGTAGCCGCGCACGTCGAAGCCGCGCGACGCGAGCCAGGCCGTATCGCGCCCGGCTCCGCAGCCGACGTCCGCGGTCGGCCCCGGCGAGAAATGCTGCTCCAGCAGCGCGTACATGTCGTCGGGCGGCCCCTCGTCGAGCCAGAGCTGTGCATAGTCGGCGGCGTAGGTGTCGTACGCGTCGAGAGTCGGGCGATCCACCATGGCGATTGCGCTCCGCAATGACGTCACATGACGCCAATCCCATCTTAGTCATTGCACGGCGTCACATCGGCACGCAATCGTTTGGCGTCCTGTGCTCACTCCGCCAACGCCGCCCACAGCGCGTCGCCGCGCCACGCGGGCCGCTGCGCGGCGGCCTCCGGCGTCGCCGCCGACTTCACCGTGACGAGCACGAGCGCCGCGTCGGCCGCCACGGCCATGTCCGTGTCAAACGCAACGTCCCCCGGCGCGCACTGCGCGCGATACCCGCGATGATCCGACAGCATGAGCCCGTGGTTCCGGATCGCGTCGCCGATCCGCGCGCGGCCGATCAGCGTGACGGGCTGCCCGGCCGCCGCGAGCCGTCCGCCGAGATAGCAGCCGAGCGCGCCGGCGCCGACCACGCAGATGCGCGCCATCGGCCGTTCAGACATGCGCGTCGTGCGCACCGCCGTGCACGGGGCCGGCCCGCCGCTCGACTTCGCGGCGCACTTCGCCGCGCAGTCCCGCGAAGAACGCGACCTCCGCGACCACGAACAGCGGCCCGACCATCAGGCCGACCAGATCGTCGACGAACGCGGGCTTGCGCCCTTCGAACCAATGCCCGACGAACTGCACGATCCAGCCGACGACGAACGCGCCGATGCCGGTCGCGAGCCATTGCGCGGTCGGCAGCAACGCGAGCGCCTGCGCGGCCCACAGGCCCAGCGCGAACAGCGCGGTCATCACGATCCCGAACCGCAGGTCGAGACGCAGGTAGAACACCGCGAACGCGACGACGAGCAGCAGCGCCGGCGACAGCGCGATGCCGGCCGGCATCCCGAGCGCCGGCCGCGACAGCAGCACCTCTACGGCGAATACGATCATCGGGATGCCGACCAGATGCGTCGCGATGTTGCGCGCGTCGCGGTGGTAGGCCGCATACTGGGAAAGGTGGTCTTCGAGCGTCTTCATCGTGTCTCCTGGTCGGTGGTTGAGCGCTATGATGCGCGTCACGCCCGAGATCCTCTGTCAGCTACCCGACATCGCGCCGCCCATGCCCGAGTCCTTCGACCCCGAGCCTTTCGACCCCAGGTCTTTCGACCGATACCTGCCACAACTCGACGCGCACCCGTGGTTCGCCGCGCTGCCGCCCGCGTTGCGCGCGGACCTGCTCGCCCGTGCGGCGCTGCGCCGGCTGCCGGCCGGCCATGCGCTGTTCCGGCGCGGCGACCCGCCATGCGGGCTGTACGCGGTACTGGCCGGTTCACTCACGATAGGTGCGGTCGACCCGCAGGGCAAGGAGGCACTGCTGACGGTCGCCGAGCCCGTCACGTGGTTCGGCGAAATCGCGCTGTTCGACGGCCAGCCGCGCACGCACGACGCGATCGCGCTCGACGACGCGCTGCTGCTGCACGTCCCGCAGGCCGCGCTGCTCGCGATCCTCGACGCGACGCCGCAATACTGGCGGCAATTCGCGCTGCTGATGGCGCAGAAGCTGCGCCTGAGCTTCCTGACCGTCGAGTCGATGAGCGTGATGCCGGCCGCGCAGCGGCTCGCCGCCCGCCTGCTGATGATCGCCGACGGCTACGGCGGGATCAGCGCCGGCCGCACCCGCATCCGGCTGTCGCAGGAAAAGCTCGCGGCGATGCTGTCGCTGACGCGGCAGACCACCAACCAGCTGCTGAAGGCGCTGCAGGCCGACGGCGTCGTGCGGCTGCACGTCGGAGAAATCGAGCTCGTCGACGTCGACGCGCTGCGGCGCGCCAGCGGGCTGCCGGGCTGAGAATCCACCGTCGCGGCGCGCCCGTCACGACCGCCCCGCCTCCCTTCTCAACGCGACGCCGTCGCCGCGCGACGCATCCCGACGCCGGCCCGCCCTCATCAACAGCACCGCGCCGACACAACCGAACAGCGCGAGCGTCAGCATGCCGGCCTGCGGATGCCCGGCGACGCGCTCCGCGACGCTCTTCAGGTTCGGCGCGACGAAGCCGCCGAGATTGCCGACCGAATTGATGAACGCGATCCCGCCCGCCGCGGCCGCGCCGCCCAGGTAGCCGGTCGGCAAGGTCCAGAACAGCGGCTGCACCGCGACGAACCCGGTCGCGGCCACGCAGAACGCCACCAGCACGACCGGCAGCGACGTGCCGAGCGCCGACGCGGCGATGCCCGCCGCCGCGAGCGCCAGCATCGCGGCCGCCCACGCACGGTGGCGGCCCGAGCGGTCCGCGCGCCGCGTGACGACGAACGTGCCGGCGATCGCCGCGCACCACGGGATCGCGGTCAGGAAACCCACCGCCGTGCCGACGTGGCCGCCCGTCAGCCCGGCGATGCGCGTCGGCAGGTAGAACACGACGCCGTACACGCTGACCTGGATCGCGAAATAGATTGCGCTGAAGAACAGCACGCGCGTGTCGCGCAGCGCCGCCGCCACCGACGCCGGGCCGTGCGCGCGCTTGTGCGCGTCCTCGTCGCCGAGCGTCGCCGCGAGCGCCGCGCGCTCGTCGGCCGACAGCCAGCGTGCGTCGGCGGGCCGGTCGGTCAGGTAGAAGAACGCGATCGCGCCGACCATCGATGCCGCGAGCCCCTCGACCGCGAACATGCCCTGCCACGGATGCAGGCCGAACGGCAGCGGCAGGTCGAGCAGCCAGCCGGACACCGGGCTGCCGAGCACGAGCGCGAGCGGCAGCCCGAAGTAGAACAGGCCCATCGCCTGCGCGCGGATCCGCGCCGGAAACCAGTTCGACAGGAACAGGATGATGCCGGGAAAGAAGCCCGCTTCCGCGATGCCGAGCAGTACGCGCAGCAGGTAGAAGCTCGCCGCGTCGTGCACGAACGCCGTGCATGCGGACACGAGGCCCCAGGTGAGCATGATGCGGCTCATCCACACGCGCGCGCCGAAGCGATGCATCAGCAGGTTGCTCGGGACTTCGAACAATGCGTAGCCGACGAAGAAGATGCCGGCGCCGAACGCGAACGCCGCGTCGCTCAGGCCGGTGTCGGCCTGCAGCACGCTCTTCGCGAACCCGACGTTCGCGCGATCGACGAACGCGAGCACGTACATCAGCACGAGGAACGGCAGCAGGCGGGCGCGGGCCTTGCGGGTGGCGGCATCCAATTCCGGCGATGCGTTGACGGTCGGCAGGTTCATCGATGTCGTCTCCCCGTTCAGTGTCCTGACGGACCGGCCATCTCGAAAGCCGCATCGTCCGCGTGCGCATGTGCATCGTCGCGCAGCGGCAGGTCGGGCCGCATGAAGAAGGTCATCACGATGCCGAGCCCGAGCAGCGCGATCGAGCCGGCGAACGGCAGCGTCCAGCTGCCGGTGCGGTCGACGACGAAGCCGAACACGATCGGCGTGAAGATGCCCGCGATCGCCGAGCCCGCGTTCACGAGGCCGCTCGCGACGCCGACGTGCCGCGGCGTGATGTCCATCGGCACCGCCCAGATCGGCCCGATCGTCATCTCGAGGAAGAAGAACGACAGGCTCATCGACGCGGCCGTCACGGTCAGCGACTTCGCGAACATCACCGGCGCGAGGAACACGAGCGCGCCGGCGAACGCGACGATGATCACGTTGCGGCGCGCGGCGACGACGTCGCCGGTGCGCTTGAGCACGCGATCGCTGAGCACGCCGCCCGCCGTGTTGCCGACCACGCCCGACAGGAACACGCCGGCCGAGAACAGCGCGGATTGCTTCAGGTCGAGGCCGCGCCCGTGCATGAAGAAGGTCGGCAGCCACGTGAAGAACAGCCAGCCGGTCCAGCCGTAGCAGAAATAGACGACCATCGTCGGCGCGATGCGGGCGAGCAGCCGCCGCCACGGCGTGCGTGCATGCGCCTGCGAGTCGGCCGCAGCGCGGGCCGGCGGCAGGTCGGCCGCTTCGGCGGCGCACATGTGGCGGTGCCGGCGCGGATCGTCGGCGAAGTACCACGCGTAGACGATCACCCACGCGGCGGTGAGCGCACCCGCCGCGACGAACGACGCGCGCCACGATGCGATCGCGACGACGAACGCGACGAGCGGCGGCGTCACCGCGTTGCCGAGCCGCGAGAAGGAATGCGTGAGTCCCTGCACGAAACCGCGCCGGCTGGCGGGAAACCAGTTGGTCAGCGCGCGGGCCTGCGCGGGCAGCGCCGCGCCCTCGCCGAGGCCGAGCAGCATGCGCGCGCAGAACAGCGACACGAGGCCGCCGGCGAGCCCGGTGGCGACGGTCGCGACGATCCAGATCGTCGCGCAGGCGATCAGCGTGCGCTTCGCGCCGTAGCGGTCGCTCGCCCAGCCGCCGAGCACCTGGCAGATCGCATACGTGTACGCGAATGCCGCGAACACGAGGCCGATGCCTGTATTGGACAGATGCAGGTCGTCGCGGATCACGCCGGCGGACGCCGACAGGTTCACGCGATCGAGGTACATGACGAACGACATCGCGCACATCAGCGCGAGGACCGACCGACTGACGCGGGGGCGTCGAAACATGGTGTCTCCTCCAGGAGCGGCGCGCAGCCCCGTGGCCGAGGTCTCGATGCGCGCGGTCATTCGTGTCACGAATTGCTGGAGAACGAGTGTCGGAGCCGGGCCGTCGAGCGTCTATTGAATTTATGGCATCGACTGATTGCCTCCGGTTATAAGGCCCGGCCGGCCTTGGGCCATGCGGCGGCCGAAAAGCAAAAAGCCCTCGTCCGTGAACGAGGGCTTTTTGCGGGGTGCCGCGCGCCCGGTGCGGGGGCGCGGCGAAGGTGTCGGTGACTTACGCGAAGTTCTTCGCTGCGAAGTCCCAGTTCACGATGTTCCAGAACGCTTCGACGAACTTCGGACGTGCGTTGCGGTAGTCGATGTAGTACGCGTGTTCCCACACGTCGATCGTCAGCAGCGCCTTGTCGGCCGTCGTCAGCGGAGTCGCTGCGTTGCTCGTCGACACGATGTCGAGCGAACCGTCAGCCTTCTTCACGAGCCATGCCCAGCCCGAACCGAACGTGCCGACCGCGGCCTTCGTGAACGCTTCCTTGAATGCGTCGTACGAACCCCACTTCGCGTTGATCGCGTCGCCCAGTGCGCCCGTCGGTGCGCCGCCGCCGTTCGGCGACAGGCTGTTCCAGAAGAACGTGTGGTTCCAGATTTGCGCGGCGTTGTTGAAGATGCCGCCCGACGACTTCTTCACGATCTCTTCCAGCGACAGGTTTTCGAATTCCGTGCCCGGGATCAGATTGTTCAGGTTCGTCACATAAGCCTGATGGTGCTTGCCGTAGTGGTACTGGATCGTCTCGAGCGAGATGGTCGGCGCGAGTGCGTCTTCAGCGTACGGGAGCGGCGGGAGCGTATGAGCCATGGCGATTCCTTCGTTGAGTATGTAGGGAGGCTGTGTTGAATGCTGCCGAGCGTCCGATTGTAGGCGAGACCGAATAACCCCGCAAACTCACGGGCCATTTATCCGCGGTATGCGGAAAAGCGATGTTCGCGCAGCACGTCGACGCAGCGAGCAGGTTGCGTTCCCGATGCCGGACGCCGCGTCAGAACGTATCCGACAGCCGCGGCTGCACGTCGGCGAGCGACACGTCGGCCGAGCCTTCGGCGAGATGCACGGTCAGGCGGCGCTGCGGCTTCAATGCGTTCGGCGTACGCACCGCGCGGCCCGTCTGCGCATCGATCAGCGCCGCATAGCCGCGCTCGAGCGTGCGCTGCGGGCTCAACACCTCGAGCCTTGCCGCACAGGCTGACACGCGAGCCGTGTCGCGTTCGTGACGGCGCTGCAATGCGAGCGCAAGACGTTGCGACAGCCCCGCGAGCGCCTGGCGCGCCTGCGACGGATCGGGGCGCGCGCGCTGCCAGCGCAATTGCGCGAGCGCGAACCGCGCACGCGCGTCGCGCACCGGCCGCGACGCCGCCGACGCCAGCCGCACGGCGAGCTGCTCGACGTGCGTGCGCTGCCGCTGCAGCCGCTCGGCCGGGCTCACCAGCCGGCGCGCGAGCCAGTCGAGCTGCTGCGCGCGCTGCTCCAGCCGACGCGCCATGCCGCGTGCGAGCGCGCGCTGGCGCTCGCCGACCTCGCGCAGCAGCAGCGCGCGCTGCGGGCTCGCGAGCTCGGCGGCGCCGGTGGGCGTCGGCGCGCGCAGGTCGGCCGCGAAGTCCGCGATCGTGAAATCGGTTTCGTGCCCGACGCCGCTCACGACCGGCAGCTCGCTCGCCGCGATCGCGCGCGCCAGCGCCTCGTCGTTGAACGACCACAGATCCTCGATCGAGCCGCCGCCGCGACAGACCAGCAGCACGTCGACCTCGCGGCGCGCATTCGCGGTCTCGACGGCCGCAACGAGCTTTTCCGCCGAACCGGCACCCTGCACAGGCGCCGGATAGACGATCACCGGAATGTGCGGCGCGCGACGCGCGAGCGTGGTCAGCACGTCGCGCAGTGCGGCCGCCTGCAGCGACGTGACGATGCCGATCGCGCGCGGGTGGGCCGGCAGCGGCCGCTTGCGCTCGGGCGCGAAGAGCCCCTCGCCCTCGAGCTGCGCCTTCAGTCGCAGGAATGCCTCGTACAGGCGCCCCTGCCCGGTGCGCCGCACGGCCTCGACGTTGAGCTGCACTTCGCCGCGCGGCTCGTACATCGTGACGACCGCGCGTACCTCGATCCGGTCGCCTTCGCGCGGCGTGAACTCCGCGTATTGCGCGCGGCCGCGGAACATCACGCAGCGCATCTGCGCCTGCTGGTCCTTGATCGAGAAATACCAGTGGCCGCTCGCGGCGCGCGTGAAATTCGACACTTCGCCCGAAATCCACAGCAGCGGAAACGAGCGCTCGAGCATCGTCGAAATCGCGCGGTTGAGCGCCGAAACGGGTATCACTTCGTCGCCGCCGCGGGTGGCGCCCGGCGCGGCAAATGGGGAGTCGGAAGGCATGGACGGTCGGATGAATGCTGGCGGCGACACGATAGTCCGACATCCGCCCGGCGTCTAGCGGCGCTGAGTGCATTGCACAAAGTGGAAAGTGTCCACACCTCGGCAATCGACTGCAAAAAACCCCGCAAAACTCCCCAAAACCCCTGACAATTTGTGGCAACACGTTGATTTTTATATATTTTTAAACCTTTCGAAACGATTCTCATCCGATTCGAAGTCCGCCGGACGGGCATGTGCGGCGATCGCCCGCCGGGTTCTTCACAGAGTTATCCACAGACACGGGCGATCCGGCCCCGCCTGCGTCGTGACGGCGCGGCGCTTGCCGGGCCGGCGCGGCGCGCGCTAGAGTGCCGCCTTCCGCAGACCCCGCGGCATGCGCCGCCCAACGGAGAATCCGCCTTGACGAATCCGTCCCACGCCACGCGGCGCCACACGCCGCGCGCTGACCGATGAGCGCGCCCGACGGCCCGCTCGCCCGGCTCGAAGCGCGCCTGACGCGCGAATGGCAGCGCCGCGGCGCGCTCGCGTGGGCACTCACGCCGTTCGCGTGCGTGTTCGGCCTGTGCGCGGCGCTGCGGCGCACCGCCTACGCGCAGGGCTGGAAGCAGCCGGTCGACGTCGGCGTGCCCGTCGTCGTGGTCGGCAACGTGACCGTCGGCGGCACCGGCAAGACGCCGACCGTGATCGCGCTCGTCGACGCGTTGCGGGCGGCCGGCTTCACGCCCGGCATCGTGTCGCGCGGCTACGGCGCGAACGTGCGCACGCCGACCGCGGTGACGCCGGGCTCGCGCGCGAGCGAGGCCGGCGACGAGCCGCTCCTGATCGCACGCCGCACCGGCGCGCCCGTCTGGGTCTGCCCGGATCGCGTCGCGGCCGCGCAGGCGCTGCGCGCCGCGCATCCGGACGTCGACGTGATCGTCAGCGACGACGGCCTGCAGCACTACCGTCTCGCGCGCACGGTCGAGCTCGTCGTGTTCGACCATCGGCTCGGCGGCAACGGCTTCCTGCTGCCGGCCGGGCCGTTGCGCGAGCCGCTGTCGCGGCACCGCGACGCGACGCTCGTCAACGATCCGTACAGCGGCGCGCTGCCGCCGTGGCCCGACACCTATTCGCTCGCGCTCACGCCGGGCGCCGCGTGGCACCTCGACCAGCCGGCGCTGCGCCGCCCGCTGTCGCAATTCGCGAACGAGCGCGTCCTCGCCGCGGCCGGCATCGGCGCGCCGGAACGCTTCTTCGCGACGCTGCGCGCGGCCGGTCTCGCGCCCGCGACGCGCGCGCTGCCCGACCACTATGCGTTCGCCGACAATCCGTTCGTCGACGACGCCGTCGACGCGATCCTGATCACCGAGAAGGATGCAGTAAAATTGGGCGCTTCCTGGCGCGACGCTCGACTGTGGGTCGTCCCCGTCGAAGCCGCGCTCGACCCTCGCCTCATTGCCCTCGTTGTGGAGAAACTCCGTGGACGCTCGCCTGCTTGAAATCATTGTGTGCCCTATCTGCAAAGGCCCGCTCCACTACGACCGTGCCGCGCAGGAGCTGATCTGCAACGCGGACAAGCTCGCCTACCCGATCCGCGACGGCATCCCCGTCATGCTGGTCGACGAAGCGCGCCAGACCGTCGAAGGCACGCCGGTCGACCCGGCCGGCCGCTGAATCCAGCCGCTGAACCCGGCCGCTCATCCCGGCCCCGGCGCGCTTTGCCGCTCCGCGGGCGCCGCGCACGCGCCGCCCGCCGCTTCCGTCACCCGCTTCCGATCCGTCCGATGACCCACCCGCAACCCTTCATCGCCGTCATTCCCGCCCGGCTCGCGTCGACGCGGCTCCCGAACAAGCCGCTCGCCGATCTCGGCGGCAAGCCGATGGTCGTGCGTGTCGCCGAGCGTGCGCGTGAAGCGGGCGCGCAGCAGGTGCTGGTCGCGTCCGATGCGCAGAGCGTGCTCGATGCCGCGCGCGATCACGGCTTCGAAGCAGTGCTGACGCGCGCCGACCATCCGTCCGGCACCGACCGGCTCGCGGAAGTCGCGGCGACGTTCGGATGGAGCGACGACACCGTCGTCGTCAACGTTCAGGGCGACGAGCCGCTGATCGACCCCGTTCTCGTGCGCGACGTAGCGTCGCACCTCGCCGCGCATCCGGCCTGCGCGATCGCGACGGCCGCGCACCCGATCCACGACGCGGCCGACGTGTTCAACCCGAACGTCGTGAAGGTCGCGCTCGATGCGCAGAGCGTCGCGCTGTACTTCTCGCGCGCGCCGATTCCCTGGAGCCGGGACGCGTACCAACCGCACTGGCCCGACGTCGCAGCCATGCCTGCGCCTGCTTTCCCGGTCTACCGGCACATCGGCCTCTATGCGTATCGCGCGCGTTTCCTGCGCACGTATCCGACGCTTGCGCAGGCGCCGATCGAACAGGCCGAGCAGCTCGAACAGCTGCGCGCGCTCTGGCACGGCGAGCGCATCGCAGTGCTGATCACCGAGTCCGCACCCGAAGCCGGCATCGACACGCCGGCCGATCTCGCACGCGTGCAGGCCCTTTTTCAGCCGGGATCAAAATAACCCGTGGCATAATCAGGCGATTGTGCGAGCCGTCCGCGACCAGCGCGTCCTCGCTTGACCCCGCCCGCGGCCCTGCCGGCAGCCGCGCGTCGCCCCAACCCGACGCGCCGCATCAGACCGGCCCGCCGCGCGCCAGGCAAGCGCCGCGCACACCGTCGCCGGCGCTTTTTTGCGTCTCGCCATACGAATCTACATACTGGAGATATCACCATGCGTTTGATCCTGTTGGGCGCGCCCGGCGCGGGAAAGGGCACCCAGGCAAACTTCATCAAGGAAAAATTCGGCATCCCGCAAATCTCGACGGGCGACATGCTGCGCGCGGCCGTGAAGGCCGGCACGCCGCTCGGCGTCGAGGCGAAGGGCTACATGGACGCCGGCAAGCTCGTGCCGGACGCGCTGATCATCGGCCTCGTCAAGGAGCGCCTGAAGGAATCCGACTGCGCGAACGGTTATCTGTTCGACGGTTTTCCGCGCACGATCGCGCAGGCTGACGCCATGAAGGAAGCGGGCGTCGCGATCGACTACGTGCTCGAGATCGACGTGCCGTTCTCGGAAATCATCGAGCGCATGAGCGGCCGCCGCACGCACCCGGCATCGGGTCGCACGTACCACGTCAAGTTCAACCCGCCGAAGGTCGAAGGCCACGACGACGTGACGGGCGAGCCGCTGATCCAGCGCGACGACGACAAGGAAGAAACCGTCAAGAAGCGTCTCGAAGTGTACGAAGCGCAGACCAAGCCGCTGATCACGTACTACGGCGACTGGGCGCAGCGCGGCGAGGAAAACGGGCTGAAGGCGCCGCAGTATCGCAAGATCTCGGGCCTGGGCGCCGTCGAGGAAATCCGCGAGCGCGCGTTTGACGCACTGAAGTAAGCACCGCGTCCCGCATCTCGAAGCCGCCTGACCCAGGCGGCTTTTTTTCGCGCCGGCGTTACCCGCACGATCGTGCGCTTTTCTCCGGCCGACGGCGGCGCCTCGTACAATCGACCGGATCGATCGTATCCGGCCGCCCGCATGCAGGCGGGCCGGCCGGCGCTTACACCAGCAAGGAGACAGTCATGGAAATTCGCGGCAACGTATTTCTGATCACGGGCGGCGCATCCGGCCTCGGCGCCGGCACCGCGCGGATGCTCGCGCAGGCGGGCGGCACGGTCGTACTCGCCGACCTCAACCAGGACGCGGGCGAGGCACTCGCGCAGGAGCTGGGCGGCGTGTTCGTCCGGTGCGACGTGTCGAGCGAGACCGACGCGCAGGCGGCCGTCGACGCGGCGACGCGCGCGGGCACGCTGCGCGGCCTCGTGAACTGCGCCGGCATCGCGCCCGCCGCGAAGACCGTCGGCAAGGACGGCGCGCATCCGCTCGACGTGTTCGCGAAGACGATCAACGTGAACCTCGTCGGCACGTTCAACATGATCCGGCTCGCGGCCGCCGCGATGGCCGCCACCGCGCCGACCGCGGAAGGCGAGCGCGGCGTGATCGTCAGCACCGCGTCGGTCGCCGCATTCGACGGGCAGATCGGCCAGGCCGCGTACGCGGCGTCGAAAGCCGGCGTCGCGGGCATGACGCTGCCGATCGCGCGCGACCTGTCGCGCAACGGCATCCGCGTGATGACGATCGCGCCCGGCCTGTTCGAGACGCCGATGCTGCTCGGCATGCCGCAGGACGTCCAGGACGCGCTCGGCGCGATGGTGCCGTTCCCGCCACGGCTCGGCAAACCGGCCGAATACGCGCTGCTGGTGCGCCAGATCGTCGAGAATCCGATGCTCAACGGCGAAGTGATCCGCCTCGACGGCGCGATCCGGATGCAGCCGAAATAAGCACGAAAAAAACGCCCGCGATGCGGACGTCTTGTCGTTCACGGTTCCGGCAGGCAGCGCGGCGGCGGCTCAGTCCTCGCCGTCGCGCTGCATCCGCTGCCGCAATTCGGTCACCTGCGATTCGACGACGGTCGCGTCGTCCGCGTCCGGCCGCTCGCCGAGATACTGCTCGAGATCCTCGAGCGCGGGGCGCAGGTAGTCGAGCCGCGCATACGCGAAACCGCGGTCGCGAACTTCGTCGAGATGCTCGGGCAACAGGATCACGAGCCGCTGCTGCACCGCGAGCAGCCGCTGCCAGCGCTCCGTCTGAAGATAGATCGTCTTCAGGTTGCGCAGCATCCGCGCGATGATCTCGCGGCTCGTCGCCGGCTGCAGCAGCGCGCGCAACGCGCTGTCGACCGCACCGGCCGCACGCGCGACGTACGGCTCGAGCATCTCGACCATCTCGGCTTCGGACAGCGAATGGCCGTTGGCCGGGTCGATGATCAGGTCGCCGTCCGGCAGCGTGACACGCAGCAGGAAATGACCGGGGAACGATACGCCGCGCGCCGGCACGCCGACCTGCTCGGCTAGCTCCAGGTACAGCACCGACAGCGAGATCGGAATCCCGCGCCGCCGCTTCAGCACGGCGTTCAGGTGGCTGTTATCGGGGTCGTAGTAATCGTTGTGATTGCACGCGAAGCCGAGCTCGCGGAAGAAGAAGTCGTTCAGCGCGGCGACGCGGCCCTTCAGGTCCGTGTCGTCGGCGAGCCGCCGGCGCAGCCGCGCCGCCAGCATGTCGAGTTCGGCCAGCGTGCCCTGCAGGTCGAGGTCGGGATAGGCGTCCTGTGCCAGCGACAGCGCCGCTTCCGTGACGGGCAGGCTGTCGTCGTCTGCCACGAGCGTGCTGAAGTAGTCGAGGACGCGGGTCATTGCGGTCGTCACTTGGCGCGCCTTCTGAAATAAGCGTATTTGAAGCCCATCACCCACAACATACCGAAATATAGTGCAGCGAACAGCACGAGGCACGCGGCCATCAGCGCGATGCGATCGAGCGGCTGCGTACGCATCCCGGTCCAGTCGAAGCTGATCGACAGCCAGTGCATCAGGCCCGCGAGCACGAGCGCCGCGCCGATCAGCTGCACGAAGAAGCGCAGCCAGCCCGGCGACGGCTGGTAGATGCCGCGCTTGCGCAGCCCGAGGAACAGCAGCAGCGAATTCAGGCACGCGCCGACGCCGATGCTCAGCGTCAGACCCGCGTGACCGATCAGCGGCACGAACACGTAGTTCGAGATCTGCGTGACGACCAGCACGCCGATCGCGATCTTCACGGGCGTCTTGATGTCCTGCTTCGCATAGAAGCCCGGCGCGAGGATCTTGATCAGGATGATGCCGACGAGGCCGATCCCGTAGGTCGCGAGCGCACGCGCGACCATCGTGACCGTGTGCGCGTCGAACTTGCCGTAATTGAATAGGGTCGCCGTGAGCGGCGTCGCGAAGAAGAACAGCGCGAGCGCGCTCGGTGCCGCGAGCAGGAACGTGACGCGCAGCCCCCAGTCGAGCAGCGCGGAATACTCGTGCGAATCGGCGTCGACGTGCGCCTTCGACAGGCTCGGCAGCAGGATCGTGCCGAGCGCGACGCCGAGCAGCGCCGTCGGGAATTCCATCAGGCGGTCGGCGTAGTTGATCCACGACACGGCGCCCTGCCCGAGCCGCGACGCGATGTTGGTGTTGATGATCAGCGACAGTTGCGCGACCGACACCGCGAACGTCGCAGGCACCATCTTCGCGAGCACG
Organism: Burkholderia cepacia; assembly: GCF_001718835.1. Lineage (NCBI taxonomy): Bacteria > Pseudomonadati > Pseudomonadota > Betaproteobacteria > Burkholderiales > Burkholderiaceae > Burkholderia > Burkholderia cepacia. The sequence continues at coordinate 3,029,056 of NZ_CP013443.1, forward strand.
CGCTTCACGCCCGGGTGGCGCAGCGCGCGCAGCGGGTTGAGGCCGATCAGCGGCACCATGTCGATCTTCTTCAGGCCCGGCAGCTGCACGAGGAACTGCAGCACGCCGCCGACGATGACGGCCCATGCCAGCGCGAACACCGGTACCTTCAGATGCGGCGCGACGAACACGGCCGCGGCGATGAACGCGACGTTGAGCAGCACGGGCGCGAACGCGGGCAGCGAGAAGCTCTTGTACGTGTTCAGCACGCCGGATGCGAGCGTCGTCAGCGAGATGAACACGATGTACGGGAACATGATCCGCGTCATCGTGACCGCGAGCGGGAACGCCTGCCCGTCGGTGTGCAGGCCGGATGCGACCGCGAACACGACCCACGATGCGCCGGCGATCCCGAAGACCGACAGCACGGCAAGCGCCCACGCCAGCACCGTCGACATCGCGTCGACGAGCGCTTTCGTCGCATCGTGCCCCTGCTGGTTCTTGAACTCGGCGAGGATCGGCACGAACGCCTGCGAGAACGCGCCTTCGGCGGACAGGCGGCGCAGCAGGTTCGGGATACGGAAGGCGACGTAGAACGCGTCGGTGTATTGACTGGCGCCGAACGCACGGGCGATCAGCGTCTCGCGGGCCAGTCCGGTCACGCGCGACAGCAGCGTGAAGCCGCTGACCGTCAGCAGGGCTCGGAATAGATTCATGGGGCGCTTATTATACGGACGTTGCGTGGCCCGGCGACGGCGCAGGCCGAAAAGGACATCCGTTGCGCCCCCGCCCCGCGGCAACCGACGCCAAACTTGCCACTCGCTTGATTTTGTTGCTATAATCCGCCGTTTCTGAGCCTGTTGCATGCACGGCAACTGCCGTTTTCATGTCCCGGCCTCGGTTAAAATCACCGTTTTTTTATGCGCCCCTGGGCAATCGTTCTCAGGGGACGGATCGAAAAGCAGCGCTTGGCCGTCAGGCTCCAAGCTCTGGAAACAGGACAGGATAAGGAACCGTCATGGCTAACTCCGCACAAGCACGCAAGCGCGCCCGCCAGGCCGCGAAGGCAAACTCGCACAACTCGGCGCTGCGCTCGAAATTCCGTACCGCGATCAAGTCGGTTCGCAAGGCTGTCGAAGCCGGCGACCAGGCAAAGGCTGCCGAGCTGTTCAAGGCTGCCGTGAAGACGATCGACACGATCGCCGACAAGAAGATCGTTCACAAGAACAAGGCCGCTCGCAGCAAGAGCCGCCTCGCCGCGGCCGTCAAGGGTCTGCAGGCAGCAGCGTAATTCCGGCGCGGCCGGCAAAGGTGTGCCCGCCTCGCGCGGGCGCTCCTGTTTCCTGCGATCACGAAAAAGCCCGCCTAGGCGGGCTTTTTTGTTTGGTTCGACCCACCGATGCGCGACGCGCGCGGAGGGTCACACGACCGGCCGGGCGCAGCATGCGCCCGCGCGCGGTACTTACTTCTTCTCGCTGTAGTCAGGCAACTCGCACGCCTCGGTGACGACAAGGTTGTTGTCCTTCGCGAAATTCAGCACGAAATCGAACGCCATCGGCTCGACGTCGCGCAGCCGGGAATCGAGGATCACGCATTTGAGGTCGCCGAGCATCGTCGGACGCACGTAGAGCGAATACTTGAGACGCGCGTTCGGCCCGCTTGCACCGGGTCCGAAACATGCCATCACGCCAGCGAGGCGCTCCGACCAGTCGCTCGGGCGAAACTTTTTCCCGTCTTTCGTGATGCCCTGGATGAAGAATTCGGTCGGAGGGGTTTCAGCCATGTGGTTACCCAAGTGACGGCCCGGTGATGCGCAGGCGACGGCCTGGACACGCAAACACGAAGCAGGAAAAAGCCGGGATGCCCGCGCCGCATGCCCGAAGACAGGCCGTCGACGCGATCCGCCCGGCACGCCGCACCGGATTTGTGCAGCGCACGGCTTGTGTCCGGCAGAGCGCGAAGAGGCTTGCCTGCCGGGCTGGAGAAAACTTTCGGATTATACCGCAGCGCGCCATCGCGCGTCGTTTCGTGCACCCTCAGCGGCACCCCGATACGGTGAGCAACCATCGCGCCCCGGTTTTCGGCGCGGCTCGTCAAAGCACAGAAAATCCTTTATGCTGCTTTGAGTTATCCACACCCGACGGCGGCGCCGTCCGGCCCTTGCTGCCGGATGCAACCCGCCGTATCTCGCTTCATGACCGCCAAAACCATTCGTCACTACCTGCAGTTCAAGGATTTTTCGCTGGAAGACTACGAGTACGTGCTCGAACGCACGGGTATCCTGAAGCGCAAGTTCAAGAACTACGAGACCTATCACCCGCTGCACGACCGCACGCTCGCGATGATCTTCGAGAAGAACTCGACGCGCACGCGCCTGTCGTTCGAGGCCGGGATCTTCCAGCTCGGCGGCCACGCCGTCTTCATGAGCACGCGCGACACGCAGCTCGGTCGCGGCGAACCCGTCGAGGATTCCGCGCAGGTGATCTCGCGGATGGTCGACATCATCATGATCCGCACGTTCGAGCAGGAGATCATCCAGCGCTTCGCGGACAACTCCCGCGTGCCGGTGATCAACGGCCTGACGAACGAATACCACCCGTGCCAGGTGCTCGCCGACATCTTCACGTACTACGAGCACCGCGGCCCGATCGCGGGCAAGACCGTCGCGTGGGTCGGCGACGCGAACAACATGCTCTACACGTGGATCGAAGCCGCGCAGATCCTCGGCTTCAAGCTGCGCCTGTCCACGCCGCCCGGCTACGCGCTCGACATGAAGCTCGTGTCGCCCGACAGCGCACCGTTCTACGAGGTGTTCGACGATCCGAACGAAGCGTGCAAGGGCGCCGATCTCGTCACCACCGACGTGTGGACGAGCATGGGCTTCGAGGCCGAGAACGAGGCCCGCAAGCAGGCATTCGCCGACTGGTGCGTCGACGAGGAAATGATGGGCCACGCGAACCCGGACGCCCTCTTCATGCACTGCCTGCCCGCGCACCGCGGCGAGGAAGTGACGGCCGGCGTGATCGACGGCCCGCAGAGCGTCGTATGGGATGAAGCGGAAAACCGCCTGCACGTGCAGAAGGCACTGATGGAGTTCCTGCTGCTCGGCCGCCTCAAGCACTGACCACGCGCACCGCCTGACGAAGAGAAGCGCCGATCGACGATCGGCGCTTTTTCATTTGCCCGCCGGCTTCGGCACGACGATCGTGCGCACGAACCTGCCGCTCGCGTCGCACGGCCTTGCTTCAGCCCATCGCGGGCTGCGTGGCGGCGAAGCTCGGCCGCGCCCGCATCGCCGCCTGCGCGCGCTCGATGTTCCGATACTTCTTCAACAGCTCGGCGCCCTCGGGGAACATGCCGACGTAAGCGAGAATCGGCGCGAGGAACAGGTCCGCCATCGAAAGCTCCGTACCGACCAGATAGTCGCGAGCGCCGTACGCCGCATCGAGCACCTGCAGATGCTTGTCGATGTCGGGCAGCGCCGCGTCGATCACCGCGTGATCGGGCTGGCCGTTCTCACCCTTCGGGAATATGTACTGCAGCACGTAGCGGCGCACCATCGCGTCGTACGCATGGCAGTTGATCAGGCTGATCCACTGCTCGCCGCGCGCATGCGCGGTCACGCCCCATTGCGGCAGCAGGCTCGGGCCGTCGAACGCTTCGTCGATGTAGCCGAGGATCGCCCGGGTTTCGTAGAATTCGATCGGACCGTCGCTGAATGCCGGGATGCGGCCGAACGGGTTGTGTGCGAGCACTTCCGGCGAATGCGGCGGCAGCGATTCGAGCGTGTATGCGACGCCCTTCTCCGCGAGCGCCATCCGCACCGTGCGGACATACGTGCTGCGCGGATCGCCGAATACATGCACCGTTCCCGCGCTGCCTTCCGGGTCCAGCAGGTCGCTGAGCCGGTTGAACACCGACTGCCAGCCGCCCATGTGCGAATCGCGCGTCCGCTCGTTCGGAAAACCGCTGTGACGCATGTGCAGGTGCGTGCCGCCATCCTGGTCGGTGAACGTGACCTCGATCAGCGTCTTGAGCTCGGGCGGTATCTCGCCCGCCTCCCACGCCCACGTGTAAGCGAGAAAATCGACGCGGTCGACTTTCTGGTATTCGCCACCCGCGATGTGCTGCGAGCCGTCGCGCCCGCCCATCACGATCCGGTACTTGCCGCCGACCCGCGCATCGGCGCTCGCTTCGACCACGCTCATCCCGCGCGGGCAATGCCAGGCCGCCAGCGCGGTTTCGCTGGTGAACGCGTCGAACACGCGTTCGCGCGGCGCGCGGATGAAGCGGTCCATTTCCAGGTGAAACGTCGCTGCTTGACTCATGGCTTCTCCTCCGGGGGCGGAGCGGGTGGGCAGGCGTCGCCGGCGTCGCGCTCCGCGCTCGACTGTTCGACGAACACCTTCAGACGATCGAGGCTGTCTTCCCAGAACTGGCGATAGGTTTCGAGCCAGCCGTGCGCATCGCGCATCCCGTCGGCGCGCAGCCGGCAGATCCGCCAGCGCGCGTCGACTTCCCGTTCGATCAGCCCCGCGTCGGACAGCACGCGCAGGTGCTTCGACACCGCCGGCGCGGAGATGTCGAACGGCCGGGCCAGCTCGCTGACCGGCGCCGCGCCCTCGGCCAGCCGCAACAGGATCGCGCGGCGGGTCGGGTCGGCCAGTGCGGCGAACACCGCGGACAGGGAATCGGATGGGGAACGCATGATCTCATTTAACTCTAAGGTTAAATGAGAGTCAAGGAAAGGACGCGCAGGGTGAACGCGATGACATGGATGGGGACGGACTGGCGGCGCAACGGTGCGACATCCGCACGCCGCCGCTACACGGGCGTGGCTGCCCGCCTTACAGGCAGACGGGCTCGGGCTCGAGCTCGACGCCGAAGTGCGCGCGCACGTCGGCCTGGATCGCCCGCGCCAGCGCGAGCACGTCGGCGCCCGTCGCGCCGCCGCGATTGACGAGCACGAGCGCCTGGCGGTCGTGCACGGCCGCCGTGCCCAGCGCGCGCCCCTTCCAGCCGCAGCGGTCGATCAGCCAGCCGGCCGCGAGCTTGACCTGCCCATCCGGCTGCGGATACGACACGATCTCGGGCGCGCGGGCGCGCAGCGCATCGAATTGCGCGGCATCGATCACCGGATTCTTGAAGAAACTGCCCGCGTTGCCGAGGACGAGCGGATCGGGCAGCTTCGCGCGGCGGATCGCGACGACGGCGTCGAACACGTCACGCGGCGCGGCCGCATCGGGTGCGACGCCACGGGCGTCGAGTTCGCGCGTGACGTCCGCGTAGCCGAGCCGCGGCGCCCATTGCTTCGGCAGCCGGAACGTCACCGACACGATCGCGAACCGGCCGGCCCCTTCCCGCTTGAAGAAGCTGTCGCGATAGCCGAACGCGCAGCGCGCGGCGTCGAAGCGCTCGCTGCGCCCGGTCGCCAGCTCGACCGCGACCAGCGAGTCGAAATACCCCTTCATCTCGAGGCCGTATGCGCCGATGTTCTGGATCGGCGCGGCGCCGACCGTACCCGGAATCAGCGCGAGGTTCTCGAGGCCGGGCATCCCGTGCTCGAGCGTCCATGCGACGAATGCGTGCCAGTTCTCGCCGCCGCCGGCCTCCACGTACCAGGCATCGTCGTCCTCGCGCACGACGCGGCGGCCCTTGATTTCGTCGAACAGCACGATGCCGTCGAAATCGCGCGTGAACACGACGTTGCTGCCGCCGCCGAGCACGAGCCGCCGCAGGTTCGCGACGCGCGGGTCGCGATGGAGCACCTCGAATTGCGACGCATGCGTGACGCGCGCGGCAACGCGCGCGGTCGCGGCAATGCCGAACGTGTTGTGCGCGGCGAGCGGATGGTCGGGAAGCAGCGACAGGGCGGAATCGTCAGGAGGCATCGGCATTCGCGGTCACGTCCGCCCGGGCGGCGCACGGCCGGCCTTGGGCAAACGGAGGGGCATCGGTAAAATGGCAAACAGTCCGCAATTATAGCGAGTGCCCGCGCGCGAGCCGGGTGTCCGCATCTCAAGGGAGGAATGCCATGCCATCGTTCGACGTCGTTTCCGAAGCGAACATGATCGAAGTGAAGAACGCCATCGAGCAGTCGAACAAGGAAATTTCGACGCGCTTCGACTTCAAGGGCTCCGACGCGCGCGTCGAGCAGAAGGAGCGCGAGCTGACGCTGTTCGCCGATGACGATTTCAAGCTCGGCCAAGTCAAGGACGTGCTGATCGGCAAGCTGGCCAAGCGCAACGTCGACGTGCGCTTCCTCGACTACGGCAAGGTCGAGAAGATCGGCGGCGACAAGGTCAAGCAGATCGTCACCGTGAAGAAGGGCGTGACCGGCGATCTCGCGAAGAAGATCGTGCGGCTCGTGAAGGACAGCAAGATCAAGGTGCAGGCGAGCATCCAGGGCGACGCGGTGCGCGTGTCGGGCACGAAGCGCGACGACCTGCAGAGCACGATCGCGATGCTGCGCAAGGACGTGACCGACACGCCGCTCGACTTCAACAACTTCCGCGACTGACCGGTCTCGTCATGCCGCCCATGCCGCCGGGCCGCGCAATGCGCCCGGCGCGCGCCTCCGGCCGGCCGTCTCAGGCCTTGCCGCCGTCCTGTGCGCCGCCGTCCGCGGCCGCCTTCTTCTTGTCACCGATCCGGCTCTCCTGCCCCGCCAGCAGCTTCGAAATGTTGCCGCGGTGACGCCACACGAGCAGCACGCTCATCGCGAGCACGGCCCATGCGACCGGGTTGTGGCCCGTGCCGAACAGGAACACGTCGAACACCGGCGCGAACACGGCCGCCACCAGCGCCGCGAGCGACGAATAGCGGAAGAAGAACGCGACGATCAGCCAGGTCAGCGCGGTCGCGAGCCCGAGCACCGGGTGCACGGCGAGCAGCACGCCGGCCGCGGTCGCGACGCCCTTGCCGCCCTGGAAGCGGAAGAACACCGGATACAGATGACCGAGGAACACGGCGATCGCGACCCAGGCGACCGCGACGTCGGGCAGGCCGAAGTGGCGGGCGAGCCAGACGGCGATCCAGCCCTTGAACGCGTCGCCGACGAGCGTCAGGATCGCGGCCTTCTTGTTGCCGCTGCGCAGCACGTTGGTCGCGCCGGGATTCTTCGACCCGTACGAACGCGGGTCGGCCAGGCCCATCGCGCCGCTGACGACGACGGCGAACGACACCGAACCGATCAGGTAGGCAGCGAGGGCGGCGAGCAGGATCTGCATGCGGAGGACTCTTCTTTCAACGTATCGGTAAAGGGACGGCTGCGCGGCAAGCCCGCAAGCCGAAAAGGCGCCCATTCTACCGAACGGGCGCGGCCTGCCACGAAGGTGAAACCCTCAGTCGACACTGGCGCACTGCACGGGCTGCGCGCCGAGCAGCGACGTGAGCACGGCCGGCGCGAGGCTGACGAGGTAGCCGCGGCGGCCGCCGTTCAGGTAGATCGTCGGCAGTTCGAGGATCGTCGCCTCGACGTAGACGGGCATCGTCTTGCGCGTGCCGAACGGCGACGTGCCGCCGACGAGATAGCCCGAATGGCGGTTCGCGACCTCGGGCTTGCACGGTTCGACGCGCTTCGCACCGATCTGCCGTGCGAGGTTCTTCGTCGATACCGTGCGGTCGCCGTGCATCAGCACGATCAGCGGCTTCGCCTGCTCGTCTTCCATCACGAGCGTCTTCACGACGCTGTGCTCGTCGACGCCGAGCTGGCGCGCCGACTCGCCGGTGCCGCCGTGCTCGACGTAGTCGTACGGATGCTCGCCGAACGCAATGCCGTGGCGGCGCAACAGCTGGGTGGCAGGGGTTTCGGACACGTGTCTGGATTTGCTCATGGCGGCATTTTAAAGGGGAACGGCGGCCGGGGCGCGCCGCGCTTCTCGTCGGCGGCACCGTCGGCGGTATACTCGCGGCCCGCTTTTCCGTCACCCGGGTGGCAGCGGCGAACTCGACGCGACACCGTCCATCATCATTGCGGACATCGCGAAGCGCTATTGCCCGAATGGCCGATTGTGGCGCACGCACCGTCATGGCACGATCGTTCGCGACCCTCGCCTGCCACGCCCGCCCCCTATTCATATAGACGCCATGATCTCGTCCATCCCCCCGTCCGCGCCGCTCGACGTCGATGCACTGCTCGCCGCGCTGCCCCGCCGCATCGCCGACGTGCCCGCACGCCGGGCCGCCCATGCGCCCGATCGCCCGGCGCTGATCGAGGACGCGCGCAGGCTGTCGTACGGCGACCTGTCGCAAGCCGTCGATGCGGCGGCCGCGCAGCTCGCCGCGTGCGGCGTGCGCGGCGGCGACCGCGTGATGATCGTCGCCGAAAACTGCGTCGCGCAGATCGTGCTGCTGTTCGCGGTCGCCCGCCTCGACGCGTGGGCGCTCGTGTCGAACGCGCGATTGTCGGCCGGCGAACTCGACGCGATCGCCGCGCACGCGCGCCCGAAGCTGATCGCGTTCACCACCGACGTATCGCCCGACGCGCGCGCGCATGCCGCGCGGCACGGCGCAACACCTGCCGGCGCACTGCCGGTCGACATCGGCGCGTGGTCGTATCGCGTCGACGCGAGCGCGCCGGGCGAACCGGTGGCCGCCGACGGCGCTGCGCAATGCGCGGCCCTGATCTATACGACCGGCACGACCGGCGCGCCGAAAGGCGTGATGCTGTCGCATCGCAACCTGCTGTTCATCGCGGCCACGTCGAGCGCGCTGCGCCGCGTGTCGCCCGGCGACGTCGTCTACACGGTGCTGCCCGTGTCGCACGTGTACGGGCTCGCGTCGGTCTGCCTCGGCAGCCTATACGCGGGCGCGACGCTGCGGCTTGCGCCGCGCTTCTCGCCGGAAACCGTGCGCGTCGCGCTCGCCGACGAAGGCGTCACGATCTTCCAGGGCGTGCCCGCGATGCACGCGAAGCTGCTCGAACACCTGCACACGCACGGCCACGCGTGGCACGCGCCGCGCCTGCGCTTCGCGTATTCGGGCGGCTCGCCGCTCGACGCGAACCTGAAGGCGCGCGTCGAGTGCCAGTACGGCGTGCCGCTGCACAACGGCTACGGAATGACCGAAAGCAGCCCGACGATCACGCAGACACCGCTCGACGCGCCACGCACCGACAGCTCGGTCGGCGTGCCGATTCCCGGTGTGGAGTTGCGGATCGTCGCGCCGGACGGCACCGACGTGCCGCCCGGCGAAGTCGGCGAGATCCGCGTCCGCGGGCCGAACGTGATGCTCGGCTACTACCGCGACGCGGACGCCACGCGCGCGGCCGTATCGCCGGACGGCTGGCTGAGCACCGGCGATCTCGCACGGCAGGAGGCGGACGGCGCGGTGACGATCGCGGGCCGCAGCAAGGAGCTGATCATCCGCTCGGGCTTCAACGTCTATCCGGTCGAAGTCGAGCAGGTGCTGAACGCGCATCCGGACGTCGTGCAGGCGGCCGTCATCGGCCGCGCGGTCGAGGGCAACGAGGAAGTGCTCGCGTTCGTCGAACGGGTGCCCGGCGCGACAGCCGACGAAGCGGCGCTGCACGCATGGTGCGCGGAGCGGCTCGCGCCTTACAAGCGCCCCGCGCATATCCGCGTTCTCGACGCGCTGCCGGCCGCATCGACAGGCAAGGTGCTGAAGCACAAGCTGCGCGAGCTGGTCTGACGCAGGCAGGCCGGTGCGCGCACCGGAGCCTGCGCAGCGAAACGTGCGCTAACCGCGCGGATGGTGTTGCGCATGCAGCGTCTTCAACCGCTCGCGCGCGACGTGCGTATAGATCTGCGTGGTCGAGATGTCGCTGTGACCGAGCAGCAATTGCACGACGCGCAGGTCGGCGCCGTGGTTCAGCAAGTGCGTCGCAAACGCGTGCCGCAGCGTGTGCGGCGACAGGTGTGCGCGCACGTCCGCGTGCTGCGCGTGACGCTTGATGATGTTCCAGAACTGCTGGCGCGTCATTCCGTCGCCGCGTGCGGTCACGAACAGCGCGTCGGCCGCGCGCGCGCCGAGCAGCGCCGGCCGCGCATCGCGCAGATAGCGCTCGATCCAGCCATGCGCGACTTCGCCGAACGGCACGAGCCGCTCCTTCGAGCCCTTGCCCATCACGCGCACGACGCCCTCGTTGAGCCCGACCTCGACGGTCTTCAACGTCACGAGCTCGCTCACGCGCAATCCGCTCGCGTACATCAGCTCGAGCATCGTGCGATCGCGCAGGCCGAGCGGCGTGCCGATGTCGGGCGCGCCGAGCAGCGCCTCGACCTGCGCCTCCGACAACGTCGACGGAAACCGAGCCGCCTGTTTCGCGGACGAGATCCGCAGCGTCGGGTCGGCGCTCGCGCGATGCTCGCGCACGGCCCAGCCGTAATAGCGCCGGAACACGGACAGCCGCCGGTTCGACGACGTCGCCTTGCCGTCGCTGCGCGCGGCGATGTAGCCCGTCACCATCGATTCGTCGACCGAATCGAGCGACGTGTCGTGAGTCGCGGCGAGCCATTGGGAAAACAGCACCAGATCGCGCCGGTAAGCATCGAGCGTGTTGCGTGCGAGCCCGTGCTCGAGCCACAGCGCGTCGCAAAACACGTCGATCGATGCGCGGCTCGCGAGCAGCGCGGGGGACGCCGCGGCGGCATCGCCGTCGGCTTCGGGAGAAATCAGCGATTCACTCATCAGTACGGCACGCCCTCGTGCGCCAGCAGCCAGCGCTTCACTTTCTGGTAATACCCGTTGTCGTCGTGATTCGCGAAGCCGCCGAGGCCGCCCGCCGCGACGACGCGATGGCACGGGATCACGAGCGGGAAGTAGTTCGCGCCGCACGCCTGGCCGACCGCGCGCGGCGCGCTGCCGATCCGCTTCGCGACCTGGCCGTAGGTCAGCACCGTGCCGGGCGGGATATCGCTGATCACGTCCCACACGCGGTGCTGGAACACGCTGCCGACCTCGGCAAGCGGCAGGTCGAAGCGCGCCGACGCGCGCTCGAGATAACGTTCGATCTGCTTGACCGCGCGCTCCGCGAGCGGCGAATCCGGATCGACCGACTTCACCGATTCGGGCAGATAGACGATCTCGCGCACCACCGCGGCATCCGTGCGGATGCCGACCTTGCCGAACGGTGCGTCGATGACTGCATTGAACATGACCCTCTCCTGACCGATGAATGCGCACGGAAGCGCCGCGCGCCGACGACACTTTACGCCGCCTTCACGCGGCACGCAGTGCCCATTCGACATGCTCGCGCACGACCGGCGACGGATCGTCGGCCCGCGCGCGCAACGCGGCGACGATCGCGTCGCGCGCCTGCGGCGCGAGCCGGCCTTCGCCCGCGCGCAGTGCATTGCCGAGCCCGACCGCGAGATTGCGCAGCCAGCTTTCGTAGCCGATGCGCCGGATCGCACTGCCCTGCATCCGCGCATCGAACGTGTCCGCATCCCACGCGAACAGCTCGACGAGCGTCGCGCGGTCGAGGCCGTGCCGCACGTCGAAATCGGCGACGGGCGCGGCCTGCGCGAACTTGTTCCACGGGCACACGAGCTGGCAATCGTCGCAGCCGTACACGCGATTGCCGATCATCGGCCGCAGCGGCTCGGGGATGCTGCCTTTCAGTTCGATCGTCAGGTACGAGATGCAGCGGCGCGCATCGACGCGGTACGGCTCGACGATCGCGCCGGTCGGGCATGCGTCGATGCAGCGCGTGCAGCTGCCGCAGTGCGCGCCGGGCGTCTCGGGCGCAGTATCGGGCGACGTGTGCGCGTCGGTCGGCAGCGGAACGTCGACGTAGATCTCGCCGAGAAAGAACAGCGAACCCGCATCGCGCTGCAGCAGCAGCGTGTGCTTGCCGCGCCAGCCGACACCGGCCTTCTGCGCGAGCTCGACCTCGAGCACGGGCGCCGAATCGGTGAACACGCGGTAGCCGAACGCGCCGATCGCCTGCTCGATGCGCTCGGCGAGCGTCTGCAGCCGGTTGCGCAGCACCTTGTGATAGTCGCGGCCGCGCGCATAGATCGACACGACGGCCGCCCGCGGATCGTCGAGCCGGGCCCGTTCGCGCGCGCGCCAGTCGTGCGGCGCAAGCGCGCCAGGCTCGTCGCCGGGCGCACCGGCGGCGAGCGTTTGGGCTGGCAGATAGGCGAGCCGCGCGGAAATCACACGTCGCGTACCGGCCACAAGTTCGGCCGGACGCGCGCGTTTCATCCCATGTTTCGCCATATAATCCATTTCGCCGTGGTATCCGGCTTCCAGCCAGGCGGCGAGGCCTGCTTCGGCATCCGAGAGATCGGTATCGCTGATGCCGATCGCCCCGAAACCCAATTCGCGCCCCCACGCCCTGATGCGCGCGGCGAGCGCAGTCAACGCCGCATCGTCGAGCGCGCACGGCGCCGCGCCTTCGGCACGAGTCGAAGGCCTGTCGGATGCGGCGAGTTCCGGTAATCGGTTCATCGCACTATTTTACGAGAATGCCAGCCACGCCCCATACGCCTCATGCCGACCCGCTGCCCGCCCCGCTCACGGAGCGCGTGATCGCACTCGCCGACGAAGCGGCGACCGAGGCTTTCGGCACCCGCTTCGCGCACGCGCTCGACGCGGCACGCACCGAACTCGCCCGCGCGCATGCGTTCGACGGGCTGCAGATCCAGCTGGTCGGCGACCTCGGCGCGGGCAAGACGTCCCTCGTGCGCGCGATCCTGCGCGGCCTCGGCCACACGGGGCGTGTGCGCAGCCCGACCTATACGCTCGTCGAGCCGTACGCGCTCGAACGCGACGATGGGGAACTCGAGGTCTATCACTTCGATCTGTATCGTTTCAACGATCCGGCCGAATGGTCCGACGCAGGCTTTCGCGAATATTTCAATTCCAGTGCGATCTGCCTCGTCGAATGGCCACAACAGGCGGGCACGCTGCTCGGCGTACCCGATCTGGTTTTCTCGCTCGACGTGGATGGCGACGGCCGCGCCCTCACCGTCCGGGCGTACAGCGCTTCAGGAAACGCATGTCTCGAAAGATGTTGATCAAACCGTTCCGCTCGATCGAATCGGCGGCCACCGCGACGCACAACTGGCGGCGTCGCCAGATCCTGTGCGCGGGCGCGTCGACGCTGGTGCTCGGTCTCGTCGCGCCGCGGCTCGCGCACGCGTCGTCGGTGCTCGGCGTGCGCGTGTGGCCCGCACGCGATTACACGCGCGTCACGATCGAATCCGACCAGCCGCTGCAGAATACCCAACAGCTGCTGCAGGGCCCCGACCGCCTCGTCGTCGACCTGAGCGGCCTCGATCTCGACCAGGCGCTGCGCGACCTCGTGTCGAAGATCGCGCCGAACGATCCGCAGATCCAGTCGGTGCGCGTCGGTCAGTATCAGCCGCACGTCGTGCGGATGGTGTTCGACCTGAAAGGTTCGGTGAAGCCGCAGGTGTTCACGCTGCCGCCGGTCGGCGCTTACAAGTACCGGCTCGTGTTCGACCTGTATCCGGCCGTCGCGCCCGATCCGCTGTCCGACCTGATCGCGCAGACGGAACGCAAGGAACAGGCGCTCAACGACGCCGCGCGCGCGCAGCAGATGCAGCCGCCGTCCACGTTGGCCGGCCCGGGCACCCCGCCGCCCGCCGCGGGCGACAACAGCGATGCGTTCTTCCAGCGCTTCGCGCAGAATACGCCGGCCACGCCGCACACGCCGCCCGCGGCCGGCACGCCCTCGACGCCCTCGACGCCCGCGAAGCCGGCCGTCAAGCCGCCGCCGGTCATCGCGCGCCGCGACGACAGCGACGACGACGGCGACACCTACAAGTTCACCGCACCGAAATCCGGCAAGGGCGGCACCGTGCGCCTGCTGACGGTGGCGATCGATCCGGGCCACGGCGGCGAGGATCCGGGCGCGATCGGCGGCGGCGGCACGTACGAGAAGCACATCGCGCTCGACATCGCGAAGAAGCTGCGCGCGAAGATCGACGCCGCGCCGAACATGCGCGCGATGATGACGCGCGACGCCGACTTCTTCGTGCCGCTGAACGTGCGCGTGCAGAAGGCGCGCCGCGTGGGCGCGGATCTCTTCGTGTCGATCCATGCGGACGCGTTCACGACGCCGTCCGCGCGCGGCTCGTCGGTGTTCGCGTTGTCCGATCACGGCGCGACGAGCGCCGCGGCGCGCTGGATGGCGAACAAGGAAAATTCGTCCGACCTGATCGGCGGCATCAACATCAAGACGGCGGATGCGGCCGTGAACCGCGCGCTGTTCGACATGTCGACGACCGCGCAGATCCGCGACTCGCTGCGCTACGGCAACTACGTGCTGAAGGAAGTCGGCGGCATCAACAAGCTGCACAAGGGCTCGGTCGAACAGGCCGGGTTCGCGGTGCTGAAGGCCCCCGACATTCCGTCGATCCTCGTCGAGACCGCGTTCATCAGCAACCCGGAAGAGGAAAGCCGGCTGAACGACGACAGCTATCGCGACCAGATGGCCGACGCGATCTTCCGCGGTATCAAGCGCTATTTCGCCGCGAATCCTCCGCTCGCGAAGAGCCGGATGGCCTGACGCTCCCCTCCCGCGCTCTTCCCACTCGCCGCCGGCCGCACGCACTGCGTGCCGGCGCGCGCTTCAAGACGTCACGACGCCGCGAGCCGGCGCACCAGCTTCCCGCCGAACACGTTCACCGCGAGCCCGCCCATCACGAGCGCCGTGCCGATCAGCTGCATGCGTGTCAGATCCTCGTCGAGCAGCAGCGCCGACGAAGCCAGGCCGACGATCGGCACCAGCAGCGAGAACTGCGCGACCTGCGCGGCCGGATAGCGCGACAGCAGGCGGCTCCACAGCCCGTAGCCGAGCAGCGTCGCGACGAACGCGAGATAGACGACCGCGAAGATCGACGCCCCGTTCAGCCCGGCGAGCGCGGTCGCGATCCGCTGCGGCCCTTCGAACCACAGCGACAGCAGGAAGAACGGCACGGGCGGCACGAGGCTCGCCCACACGACGAGCGACACGAGGTTCGCCCGGCCGACCTTCTTCGTGACGATGTTGCCGAACGCCCACATCGCGGCCGAACAGATCGTCAGCAGAAAGCCCGCGAGCGTCATCGCGCGGCCGCCCTGCGCCGCGATCACGACGAGCCCGCCCGCGGCGATCGCGAGCCCGAGCAGGTTCTGCATGCGCAGCCGCTCGCCGAGGAACAGCATCGCGAACACGAGCGTGAAGAATGCCTGCGACTGCAGCACGAGCGACGCGAGGCCGGCCGGCATGCCCACGTACATGCCGGTGAACAGGAACACGAACTGGCCGAGCTGGATCGTCGCGCCGTACAGCACCAGCAGGCGCCAAGGGATCTGCGGCCGGCGCACGAAGAACACCGCGGGCACGGCCGCGAGCGTGAAGCGCAGCGCGCCGAGCAGCATCGGCGGCATGCCGTGCAGGCCGACCTTGATCACGACGAAGTTCACGCCCCACGCCAGGATCACGACCAGCGCAAGCAGCAAGTCCTTCGGGGCCATCATCCGGGTCTCCTTGATTTGTCGTATGGAAGGCCGCCAGTTTACCGGCAATCGGGAGCCGCCCGGAATCCCGCACGCACATTGTGGATAACGCGCCGACGCCGTGCGGCGAGCACCCTGCCCGCGAGCAGGAACCGTACCCCGCCGCGCGGCCCGCGACGCGTCACGCGCGTGCTGCCGGGCGCCAGTACAATGACCCGCATCCCCGCAGTCGACAGGACCCGCCATGCCCGATTCCATCCAAGCCCTGCTGAAGCCGCACGTGCGCGACATCGGCAACCTGCAGGTGCGTCGCACGCTGCCCGCACTCGCCGCACGCCTCGTCGGCCCGTTCATCTTCTTCGATCACATGGGGCCCGCCACGCTGCCGCCCGGCACGGGGCTCGACGTGCGCCCACACCCGCATATCGGCCTCGCCACCGTCACCTACCTGTTCGACGGCGCGATCCTGCACCGCGACAGCCTCGGATCGCTGCAGGAGATCGTGCCGGGCGACGTGAACTGGATGACGGCCGGCCGCGGGATCGTCCACTCCGAACGCACGCCCGATGCGCAGCGCGAAAACGGCCACACCGTGCACGGGATCCAGACCTGGGTCGCGCTGCCGCGCGCGCACGAGACGACCGAGCCGTCGTTCGAGCACCATGCGGCCGACACGCTGCCGAAGCGCGACGAAGACGGCGTGTCGCTGACGGTGATCGCCGGCGATGCGTTCGGGCTGCGCTCGCCGGTCACGACGTTCTCGCGCACGCTGTATGTTGCGGCCGAATTCGCGGCCGGCGGCCGCCTCGAACTCGACGCGTCGCACGAGGAACGCGCGGTCTATGTGGTCGACGGCGAGCTCGCGATCGACGGCACGCCGCTCGACCCCGCACAGATGGCCGTGCTCGCGCCCGGTGCCGCGGTCACGCTGACGAGCGGCGGCGGCGCGCGCGCGATGCTGCTCGGCGGCGACAGGATCGACGGCGAGCGCTTCATCGAATGGAATTTCGTCGCCAGCAGCCGCGAAGCGATCGAACGCGCGAAAGAAGCATGGACGCGCCAGGAAATGGGCAAGGTGCCGGGCGAGACCGAGTGGATTCCGCTGCCCGAGTCGAAGCCGCGTTGAAAAAGGGGCGCGCCGCCCCCATCCTGACGACATTCGAACGGAAGAGAACGACATGGACACCACGCTTGCCACATTCGAGAAAGACGTCATCGAGGCGTCGCTGGATGCCCCCGTGCTGGTCGACTTCTGGGCGCCGTGGTGCGGCCCGTGCAAGACGCTCGGCCCGCTGCTGGAAAAACTCGAAGGCGACTACGAAGGCCGCTGGAAGCTCGTGAAGGTCAACGTCGACGAGAACCAGGAACTCGCCGCGCACTTCCAGACCCGCAGCATCCCGCACGTGATCGCGTTCGCCGACGGGCGCCCCGTCGACCAGTTCGTCGGCGTGCTGCCCGAAGGCCAGCTGCGCGCCTTTCTCGACCGGCTGCTGCCGGCCCCCGAGGAAGCCGAGCGGCGTGCCGCGCAAGACGCGATGGCCGAAGCGCGCTACGACGACGCGCTCACGCACCTCGAGGCGGCGCTCGCGCTGAACCCCGGCTTCGACGACGCACGCCTCGACCTGATCGAACTGCTGCTCGCGAACAACCAGGTCGACGCCGCGCGCGCCGAGACGGAGCGCCTTTCGCCGCAGACCGTGCAGAACGGCGACCCGCGCTACCAGGCGATCAAGACCCGTTTCGACGCACTCGAAGCCACGGCCGACCTGCCGCCGACCGACGCACTCGAAGCACGCATCGCGGCCAATCCGGCCGATCTCGACGCGCGTTTCGATCTCGCGCAGAGCCTGATCGCGCGGCGTGCGTATGAAGGCGCGCTGGAGCAGTTGCTGGAAATCGTCACGCGCGACCGCGCGTACGGCGACGATCTCGGCCGCCGCACGATGATCTCGGTGTTCGAGCTGGCCGGCGACCGCCCGGACCTCGTCGCCGGGTGGCGGCGCAAGCTGAGCATGGCGCTCAACTGAACCGGCGCGGCGGGCGGCAGGCGCGCCCGCCGCCTCCCCCTCCATTCAGGCCGCGACGGCCTGCGCCGCGATCGCGCGCAGCGCATGCGCGGCGGCCGCGAAGCCGAAACTCGCGGTCACGCACACGCTCGAACCGAATCCCGCGCAATTGAGCCCCGCGACGTGCGCGGCCGTGGACGGCTCGGCGCCGTCCTCGAGATCGCAGGCAGCCGCTTCCGGATAGATCAGCGGCTCGTCCGAATACACGGCGCTGACCTTGAAACGCGCCTTCGGCCCGCGCGGAAAGCCGTGCTGCTTGCGCAACTGCGCGCGCACCTTCGACAGCAGCGGATCCTGGATCGTCAGCGCGAGATCGTCGATCCGGATGCGCGTCGGGTCGAGCTGGCCGCCCGCGCCGCCGACCACGACGAGCGGCTGACGCTTCGCGACGCACCACGCGATCAGCGCGACCTTCGTGCGCACGCTGTCGATCGCATCGATCACGTAGTCGAAACCGCCGCCGAGCAGCGCGTCGAAGTTGTCGGGCTCGACGAAATCCTCGATCCGGTTCACGCGGCACGCGGGGTCGATCAGCGCGATCCGCTCGGCCATCGCGTCGACCTTCGGCTTGCCGTAATTGCCGTCGAGCGCGTGGACCTGCCGGTTCGTATTGCTTTCCGCGACGTTGTCGAGATCGATCAGCGTGAGCGCGCCGACCGCGTTGCGTGCGAGCGCCTCGGCCACCCACGACCCGACGCCGCCGATCCCGATCACCGCGACGTGCGCGCGCTCGAACGCGGCGGCGGCCGGCGCGCCGTACAGCCGCGCGACGCCGCCGAAACGCCGCGCGCGATCCACGTCAAGCTGGATTTCCGGGGTCGGGGTAAGATCAGAGGAACTGGGCGGGGCGGTGTCGGCGGTGGACATGGCAGCAAGGAAAACGTAAGTCGTGCACCCTCTATTTTGCCTGAACTCCCCGCTCGCACGCGCCACTGTGCACGCACGTTTCTTGCGCGTTGGCTACAATGGTTCCAGATTGAAGCGTTTGCATAACATGACGACTCTCGCCGATCTCCGCATCAATTATTCGCGTGCTTCGCTCGACGAAGCCGATGTCGCCCACGACCCCTTCGCCCAGTTCGACCGCTGGTTCAAGGAGGCGCTTGCCGCCAAGCTGCCCGAGCCGAACACGATGACGCTCGCGACCGTCGGCGCCGACGGCCGGCCGTCGGCACGCATCGTGCTCATCAAGGGCGTCGACGAACGCGGGTTCGTCTTCTTCACCAATTACGAAAGCCGCAAGGGCCACGACCTCGCCGTGCATCCGCAGGCAGCGCTGCTGTTCTACTGGATCGAGCTCGAGCGCCAGGTACGCATCGAAGGCCGGATCGAGAAAACCAGCGCCGAGGAAAGCGACCGCTATTTCGCGTCGCGCCCGCTCGGCTCGCGCATCGGCGCCTGGGCGTCCGAGCAGAGCGCGGTGATCGACAGCCGCGCGACGCTCGAAGCGCAGGAAAAAGCCGTCAGCGAACGCTACGGCGACAACCCGCCGCGCCCGCCCCACTGGGGCGGCTACCGCCTCGTGCCCGACTCGATCGAGTTCTGGCAGGGCCGCCCGTCGCGGCTGCACGACCGTCTGCTCTATACGCGCGACGCCGACACGTCGTCGGGCTGGTCGATCTCGCGCCTGTCGCCGTAAGCGGCGCCGGCGCACGCCGGTCGTGTCTCGTGTTGCATCCGGGCGCCCGCCGCGCAAGCGGCGGGCGCCGGTCAAGATACTTGGCTGTATTCGATTCAACGAACAAAACGGAGAATCCAAATGTTCTGGGAAAAGAAGCTGGCACAGTGGGCGGACGAAGTACGGGCGAAAGCGAACATACCGGCGCGCCTCGTGCTGTGGAACGGCGATCAACTCGATTTCGGCACCTTCAGCGCGCCGCAGGTCACGTTGAAGGTGAACAGCGCGTCGGCGTTGCCGCTCCTGCTCGAACCGAGCCTCGACAATCTCGGCGAAGCCTACGTGAAGGGCAAGATCGACATCGAAGGCAAGCTGTCGGACATCATCAACATCGGCTACTCGCTCGCGCGCAGCACGGTGACGAGCGCGAGCAAGCTCGCGCGCGTGAAGCGCTACTTCAATCACACGAAGAGCACCGACAAGAAGGCGATCCAGTATCACTACGACGTCTCGAACGAGTTCTACCAGCTGTGGCTCGACGAGAACATGGTGTATTCGTGCGCCTACTTCGAGAACGGCGACGAGGATCTCGCCACCGCGCAGATCAAGAAAATCGACCATATCCTGACGAAGATCCGGCTCGAGCCCGGCCAGCGCCTGCTCGACATCGGCTGCGGCTGGGGTGCGCTCGTGCTGCGCGCCGCGCAGAAGTTCGGCGCGCGGTGCCTCGGCGTCACGCTGTCGCAGAACCAGTTCGACCTCGCGACCGCGCGCGTGAAGGCGGCCGGGCTGGAGGACAGGATCGAGATCCGGCTGCAGGACTACCGCGAGATCGACGGCCAGTTCGACCGCATCACGAGTGTCGGGATGTTCGAGCACGTCGGGCGCAAGAACCTGCCGCTCTATTTCACGCGGATTCATGACCTGCTCGTCGACGACGGCATCGCGATGAACCACGGGATCACGTCGACCGACGCGGAAAGCGGCGAGACGGCGCTCGGCGGCGGCGAGTTCATCGACCGCTACGTGTTCCCGGACGGCGAGCTGCCGCACATCAGCCTCGCACTGGAAGCCGCGCAGCGCGGCGGGCTCGAAGCGATTGACGTCGAAAGCCTGCGACGGCACTATGCGCGCACGCTCGACATCTGGACGGAAAATTTCGAGGCGAAGGCAGAAGCCGCGCGACAGCTCGTCGACGACGAAAAATTCCGCATCTGGCGCGTATATCTCGCCGGCTGCGCGTATGCGTTCGAGCACGACGACGTGTCGATCTTCCAGATCGTGTGCCGCAAGGCCGGACGCAGCGCGAAAACGCTGCCGTGGTCGCGGCGCTATATGTACGAACACGCGCTGCCGCGCTAGGCGGCGCTTCACGCTGGGCATGCATGGGTGACGGCAGGACGCGGCGCAAGGTGCCGCCGGGAAGGCGGCAACACGACGATTCGGACGGGACGCCCGCCGACGGGCAATTCGACCTGTTCGGCGCGGCGCCCGATGACGCACGCGCCGCGCCCGCCGCGGACGACGGCACCCGTGCGAACGCCGGCGATGACGTCGATGACGTCGATGCGACGCCGCCGGACGACGGCGGCAGCGTGCCGCCATCGCCCCGCCGCGCACCCGACGAAGTAGCCCCTTGTATCTTTAAGTCTGCGGTTTCGGACCGGCTCACGTAGCCCGTTCCTCCTCTGGGAAACCAAGCCCGCGAGTGAGCACTGGGCGCGTGAGTCGGACCGTTCTTCCGTAAGCCCGAACGGTTGTCGGAATAAAGTTCGCATAAACAAGGATGGGAGTGGAAGAACATGCCCGAAGCAGTGTTCATCGGTATCGATGTTTCGCGCGACACGCTGGAAATTGGCAGCAGCACGGCGAGTTCGACCTGGCAATACGCCAACAATAGTGACGGCATTGAAGCGATGACGGCCGAACTGGCGAAGCTGGCTCCAGCACTCGTCGTACTCGAAGCCACGGGCGGCTACGAATTCGAGGCGGCGTGTGCCTTGCAGGCTGCGGGACTGTCGGTGGCCGTGGTCAATCCCCGTCAGGCGCGCGACTTTGCTCGTGCCATGGGCACGTTGGCGAAGACGGACAGCCTCGACGCGCGGATGTTGGCCGCGTTTGCCCGCGTGTTGCACCAGCATCCGCAGCGCGAGCGCTTTATCAAGCAGTTGCCCGACGCGCAATTGCAGCGCTTGCAGGCGCTCGTGTTGCGTCGCAGGCAGCTGGTTACGATGCTGACGGCTGAGCGGAGACGCCTGACGTTGGCGCATGCCAGTGCGCGTCCAAGCATCGAGCAAACCATCAAGTTCCTCAAATCGCAGATCGACGATGTCGAACACGACTGCGCCGATCATGTGCGCACCCACCACGCCGAATTGGCCCAGGCGCTGTCCAGCGTCAAAGGCATTGGTCCTGCGACTGTCGCTACGCTGCTGGCCGAATTGCCTGAACTGGGTTCGTTGTGTCGTCGGCGCATCGCCGCACTGGTCGGCGTGGCTCCCCTGAACCGGGATTCGGGCCAAATGCGCGGCCAACGCACGATCTGGGGTGGCCGCGCCGAGGTCCGACGAGCGTTGTACATGGCTACGCTCGTCGCAGTGCGACACAACATGGTCTTCAAAAGCTTTTATGCGCGCTTGACGGCCCTGGGCAAGCCCAAAAAGGTTGCCCTTGTTGCCGCGATGCGCAAGCTCTTGACCATCCTGAATGCCATGGCCAAATCGGGCTCGCATTGGAATGACTCGCTTCATTTGGCTTGACATGAAAGACGGTTGCTCCCTCCACCGGCCTGCTGTGGGACGAGCCCGCGCCGCCGCCCGCGCCGAAGAAAGGCAAGCGCCGACGCGGCGTGCTGCCCGCGCCGATCTCCCCCGAGGTGGCCGACGCAGCGGCCGGCCTGCCGCCGAACGTTCGGCTCGGCACGTCGTCGTGGTACTTCCCGGGCTGGGACGGCATCGTCTACGACGGCGATTTCGCGCAGACCAAGCTGTCGCGCGAAGGGCTCGAAGCGTACGGCGCGCATCCGCTGCTGAAGAGCGTGAGCCTCGACCGGTCGTTCTACGGCCCGCTGTCGGTCGCCGATTACCTGCGCTACGCGCAGCAGGTGCCCGACGATTTCCGCTTCGTCGTGAAGGCGCCGGCCTCCGTGACCGACGCGGTCGTCCGCGGCCGGCGCGGCGAGCCGTCGGGGCCGAACCCGACCTTCCTCGACGCGCAGCTCGCCACCCGCGAATTCGTGCAGCCGTGCCTCGAAGGGCTCGGCCGGAAAGCCGGCGTGCTCGTGTTCCAGTTCTCGCCGCTGCCCGACTCGCTGCTCGCGCAGCCGGCCGCGCTGATCGACCGGCTCGCCGCGTTCTTCGCGGCACTGCCGCCGCTGCCGCCGGAAGCCGACGGCACCCGCTATGCGATCGAGATTCGCGACGCGAGCCTGCTCACGCCGCGTTTCATTCGCGCGCTCGCCGCGCTCGGTGTGCGCTACTGCGTCGGCCTGCACGCGCGGATGCCCGACCCGCTGCGCCAGGCGGCCGCGCTCGCACTGCTCGACGGCGACGCGCCGGGCCCGCTGATCGTGCGCTGGAGCCTGCATGGCGGATTCAGGTACGAACAGGCGAAAGCGAAATACGAGCCGTTCGACAAGCTCGTCGACGAGGATCCCGCCACGCGCTCCGCGCTCGCCGAACTGGCCGCGCGCTATGCGCTGGCCGGGCAGCCGGTGATCATCACGATCAACAACAAGGCGGAAGGATCCGCGCCGCTGTCGTGCATCGCGCTCGCGCGCGAGATCGCCGCCGCGTGCGCGCAGTGGCGCAACGAGGCGGCCTAGGTCTTATGGAAAGGCCCGTTCACGCGCCGCGCAGCGACTTCAGCCGGTGCGAGAACTTCTGCCGGAATTTCGCGAGCTTCGGCCCGATCACGACCGAGCAGTAGCCCTGCCCCGGGTTACGCGCGTAATAGTTCTGGTGATAATCCTCGGCCGGCCAGTAGTTGCCGTCGAGCGGCACGACCTGCGTGACGATCGGCTGCCCGAACACCTGCTCGCGCTCCAGCTCGCGGATCACGTCGAGCGCCGTGTCGCGTTGCGCGTCCGAATGCGTGAACACGACCGAACGGTACTGCGTGCCGACGTCGTTGCCCTGCCGGTTCAACTGGGTCGGATCGTGCGTCGCGAAGAAGATCTCGAGGATCTCGCGATAGCCGATGCGCGCCGGATCGAACGTCACGTTGACGACTTCCGCGTGGCCCGTGTCGCCTTCGCAGATGTCGCGATAGCCGGGATTGCGCGTATGGCCGCCCGCGTAGCCCGACTGCACGGCCGTCACGCCGTCGACGTCGAGAAACACCGCCTCCGTGCACCAGAAACACCCGCCTCCCAATGTCGCGGTTTCAAGCATTCCGTTCCCCCTGAAATCAAATGGCCGTCGAGAACGAGCAGTATCGCATCCGAACCCATCGCGCTGCACGATGACGGAATGCGCAATGCCCGGCCGCCCGCGCATCGCGGCAAACACGTCGTCGCCGATTCTCGACTACACTAGGGCCGGCAAGGCACGTTCGCAAGCCCGTTATTAGCGTGAACAGGCCCTGGCCCACACCCGGCCGTGAAGACAGATCATCCCTTCCGCCGTGATCGCCCCATGCTCCACCCTGATGCATCATCGTCCGTTGCAGCAGCGTTCCGGATGCTTCAGCGAACACCCCTCGCATCACCGGCTCGATCGAGCCCCGGCCGGTCGGCGGCAACGTTGCGCCGCAACCGGCCAAGCGTCGACGCTTCACCCGATACACGTCATCTGTTTTCGCTTCTGGATGGAAGGCGCCGCCCGTCGTCGCGGCTGCCGGCAGCTCCGTTCGGCCGCGGCGGCAATCCCGTCCGGCCGTTTCGCATGACCACCGCGTCCGACGCCGGCCATCCCGCGCCGGGCGCTCCAATACGATAACGAGGGCACTACCATGAGCATGCGACCTGACCCGACGTTTCACGCTTCGCCCGAACTCGCGATGCGCGCGCCGGCCGAATCCTTCGCGTACACCCTGCTGCTCAGCCCCGACTTTTCCCAGCCCGACGCGCTCGCCGTGATCGACGTGAAGCCCGGCTCGCCGAGCTACGGAAAAATCGTGCATACGGTGACGATGCCGAACACCGGCGACGAGTTTCACCACTTCGGCTGGAATGCCTGTTCGTCGTCGCTGTCGCCGCTGACCGGCCATGCGTTCCTCGAACGCCGTTTCCTGATCATCCCCGGCCTGCGCTCGTCGCGCATCTACGTGATCGACACGAAGCCGCATCCGACGCAGGCGCGCATCCACAAGATCGTCGAGCCCGACGAAGTGTTCAGCAAGACCGGCTATTCGCGGCCGCACACCGTTCACTGCGGGCCCGAGGGCATCTACGTGAGCACGCTCGGCGGCGCGGGCAAGGACGGCACCGACGGCGCGCCCGGCATCTTCATCATGGATTGCGAAACCTTCGACGTCCTCGGCCGCTGGGAGATCGACCGCGGCCCGCAGGACAAGCATTACGACTTCTGGTGGAACCTGCCGCGCGACTACATGGTGTCGAGCGAATGGGCGCTGCCGCCGCAATTCGAGAACGGCATCGTGCCCGAGGACCTGCTCGCGAACAAATACGGGCACCGGCTGCATTTCTGGGACCTGCGCGCGCGGCGCAACGTGCAGACGATCGATCTCGGCGCGCAGCACCAGATGGCGCTCGAAGTGCGGCCCGCGCACGACCCGGTGCGCGAATACGGATTCGTCGGCGTCGTGGTCGACACGACGAATCTCGAAGGCTCGATCTGGACCTGGTGGCGCGAAGGCGGCAAGTTCCATGTGAAGAAGACCGCGACCATCCCGGCCGAGCCCGCGCCCGCGGACCAGCTGCCGCCGCTGCTGAAATCGTTCGGCGCGGTGCCGCCGCTCGTGACCGACATCGACCTGTCGCTCGACGACCGCTTCCTGTACGTGTCGTGCTGGGGCACCGGCGAGATGCGCCAGTACGACGTGACGGATCCGCACAACCCGGTGCTCGCGGGGTCGGTCCGCATCGGCGGCATCGTGCGGCGCACGCCGCATCCGAACGGCAAGACGTTCGCGGGTGGCCCGCAGATGGTCGAGATCAGCCGCGACGGCCGGCGCGTGTACTGGACCAACTCGCTCTATTCGACGTGGGACGACCAGTTTTATCCGGACGGCGTGCCCGGCGCGCAAGTGATGGCGCACGCCGGCCCCGACGGGGGCCTGACGCTCGCCGACGATTACTGGGTCGAGTTCCCCGACGGCTATCGCGCGCACCAGATCCGGCTCGAAGGCGGCGACTGCTCGACCGACTCGTTCTGCTATCCGTCGGTCCGATCTTGAGCGGCCACGTCACGGCCCAGGTCGGTCTCTGGTCCGCGGTGCTGGCAAGCGGCCTCTATCACGGGCTCAACCCCGCGATGGGCTGGCCGCTCGCGGTGTCGAACGCGCTGATGACGCGCCGCGGCGGCGCGCTCGTCGCGGCGCTCGGCTATCTCGCGCTCGGCCATGCGCTCGCGGTCTTCGCGGTGATGCTGCCGTTCGGGCTGCTCGCCGCGCTCGTCGCGTGGCAGGCGCCGATCCGGATCGGCGCGAGCGCGCTCGTGATCGCCTGCGGGGCCTTCCTGCTGCTGCGGCCGCGCCACCCGCGGATCCTCGCGCGGATCCCGCCCGCGCGGCTCGGCCTGTGGTCGTTCGCGGTCGCGATCGCCCATGGCGCGGGGCTGATGCTGGTGCCGATCTACCTCGGGCTCTGCGGGCTCGACCGGGACGCCGGCCACCGGGCGGCGGCCACGCTCGTCGATGCGCATCTCGGGATGGCGCTCGTCGTCGCGGCCGTGCATGCCGTCGCGATGATCGGCGCCGGTGGCGGGCTCGCGTGGCTCGTGTACCGCTATCTCGGGCTGAAGTTCGTGTCGCGGAGCTGGTTCAATCTCGATGCGGTGTGGGCGTCGAGCCTGATCGTGACGGGCGCGCTGTCGCTCGGGCTCGGCGCGGCGGGCTGAAGCCCGTTCACGCCGATGACGGGCTTGCGCCACCGGCCGCCGCGCGTCGCGCCATCCTTCGCCGGCAAGTTCGTTGCGCCGCCATACCGACCGGATGCGCGGGGCGCCGCGTCCCGCCACGGTCGATTCCGCTAAAATCGGGCCATGCGTCCCATTTCCAGACTGACCGCCTTGTCGCCTTTCGCCCGCTTCACCCGCCGCGCGCCGTGCGCGCGCGCCCCGTTCCGGATGGCTGCCCGATGAGCCGCGCTACGCCGCCGAATTTCGACGCCGCCGCTTTCCGGCAAGCGCTCGGCCAGTTCGCAACGGGCGTGACGGTGATCACGACGCGCGCGCCGTCCGGGCAGCTGATCGGCATCACCGCCAGCTCGTTCAACTCGGTATCGCTCGATCCGCCGCTCGTGCTGTGGAGCCTCGCGCACAAATCGGCGTCGACGCCCGTGTTCCGCGGCAACAGCCACTATGTGGTGAACGTGCTGGCGGCCTCGCAGCTCGACCTGTGCAAGCGCTTCTCGACCTACAAGGGCGACCGCTTCGAAGGAATCGCGCATGCGGCCGGCAACTCGGGGATGCCCGTGCTCGACGGCGCGCTCGCCTGGTTCGAATGCCACAACCGCAGCCGCTACGATGAAGGCGACCACGTGATCTTCGTCGGCGAAGTCGAGCGCTGCGGCGTGAATCCGGATGCCGGCGCCACCGCGCCGCTCGTGTTCCACGGCGGCGGCTTCCACGGCCTTACACCGCTTTGATCGCCCCCGTGCGCGCCAGCCCGACCGGCGCGCCGGCTTCGTCCTTCAGCGTCTGCAGCACGATGTTCGAACGGATGTCCATCACGCCCGGCGCCTTGTAGAGCCGGTTCAGCACGAAATCCGAATAGTGCTTGAGGTTGTGCGCGAGCACGCGCAGCAGATAGTGGCTCTCGCCCGTCACGACGAACGCGCCGACCACCTCCGGCCATTCGCGCAGCGCTTCCGCGAAGCGCTCGTGCCATTGATTTTCTTCGTTGCGCATCGATACCTGCACGAACGCCTCGAGCTCGAAGCCGAGCTTCTCGCGGCTCAGGCACGCGCGATAGTGCTCGATCACGCCCTGCTCCTCGAGCAGGCGCATGCGGCGCAGGCAGGCCGACGGCGAAAGCGAAATGCGTTCCGCCAGGTCGAGATTGCTGATTCTGCCCTCTTCCTGCAGGACCGCCAGAATCCGGCAGTCGGTGGCATCGAGCGTGATCGCGTGCATTTTTGGTCCCCGTTTTCCCTCTGAGTCGAATTATCTGCCAATCCGGCGGTTTGTCCATGTTTATTTCGCAAGCACTTTCTGCGAGCGTCCACCTATCATTCGAAGCATCGACTCACCGAATCGTCATGCCATGGACACCCTCTGGGACATCTCGCCGCCTGTCGGCCCCGCCACCCCCGTGTGGCCGGGCGATACGCCGGTTTCCGTCGAACGCGTGTGGCGGATGGAGGCCGGCTCGCCGGTCAACGTCGCTCGCCTGACGCTGTCGCCGCACACGGGCGCGCACTGCGACGCGCCGCTGCATTACGACGCCGACGGCGCGCCGATCGGCGCCGTGCCGCTCGACACCTATCTCGGCCCGTGCCGCGTGATCCATTGCATCGGCGCATCGCCGGTCGTGCAGCCGGCCGATGTCGCGGCCGCGCTCGACGGCGTGCCGCCGCGCGTGCTGCTGCGCACGTATGCACGCGCCAGCGTCGAACGGTGGGACAGCGACTTCTGCGCGGTCGCGCCCGAGACCGTCGACCTGCTCGCCGCGCACGGCGTGAAGCTGATCGGCATCGATACGCCGTCGCTCGACCCGCAGGAATCGAAGACGATGGATGCGCATCACCGCGTGCGCGCGCACCGGATGGCGATCCTCGAAGGCATCGTGCTCGACGACGTGCCGCCCGGCGACTACGAACTGATCGCACTGCCGCTGAAATTCGCGACGCTCGACGCGAGCCCCGTGCGCGCGGTGCTGCGCGCGCTGCCCGCGCGTGCCGCCTGATTACCCCGACTGACAACCTCACATCATGATCAAGACCCGTGAAGACGCACTCGCGCTCGACCGCGACGATCCGCTCGCGCCGCTGCGCGACCAGTTCTCCCTGCCCGACGGCGTGATCTATCTCGACGGCAACTCGCTCGGCGCGCAGCCGCGCGCATCGGCCGCCCGCGCGCAGCAGGTGATCGGCGCCGAATGGGGCGAAGGCCTGATCCGCAGCTGGAACACGGCCGGCTGGTTCGCGCTGCCGCGCCGTCTCGGCGACAAGCTCGCGACGCTGATCGGCGGCGCACCGGGCGAAACGGTCGTCACCGATACAATCTCGATCAACCTGTTCAAGCTGCTGTCGGCGATGCTGCGCCATCAGGCCGAGCGCGCGCCCGGGCGCCGCGTGATCGTGTCGGAGCGCTCGAATTTCCCGACCGACCTGTATATCGCGCAGGGGCTGATCGAGCAGCTCGGCGGCAACTATGAACTGCGCCTGATCGACGACCCGGCCGACCTGCCGGCCGCGCTCGGCGCGGACACGGCCGTCGCGATGATCACGCACGTGAATTACCGCACCGGCTACATGCACGACATGCCGGCCGTCACGCAGCTCGTGCACGACGCAGGCGCGCTGATGCTGTGGGACCTCGCGCACTCGGCCGGCGCGGTACCGGTCGACCTGAACGGCGCACGCGCGGACGGCGCGGTCGGCTGCACGTACAAGTACCTGAACGGCGGCCCCGGTTCGCCCGCCTTCGTGTGGGTGCCGCAGCGTCATCACGCGCACTTCTCGCAGCCGCTGTCCGGCTGGTGGGGCCACCGCGCACCGTTCGCGATGCAGCCGGGCTTCGCGCCCGATCCGGGCATTGCGCGCTTCCTGTGCGGCACGCAGCCGATCGTGTCGATGTCGATGGTCGAATGCGGGCTCGACGTGTTCCTGCAAACCGACATGCAGGCGATCCGCCGCAAGTCGCTCGCGCTGACCGATGCCTTCATCGCGCTCGTCGAAGCACGCTGCGCGGGCCTGTCGCTGAAGCTCGTCACGCCGCGCTCGCATCACCAGCGCGGCTCGCAGGCGAGCTTCGAGCATCCGCACGGCTACGAGGTGATGCAGGCGCTGATCGCGCGCGGCGTGATCGGCGACTACCGCGAGCCGTACGTGCTGCGCTTCGGCTTCACGCCGCTCTACGTGCGCTTCGTCGACGTGTGGGATGCCGTCGAGACGCTGCGCGACATCCTCGCTACCGACGCCTGGAAGGCGCCCGAGTTCGCCGAACGCGGCGCGGTGACCTGACCGGCCTTGCCCGGCGCGCACTGCGGTCACGCGGACTGCGCGCCGCGCCCCGTCATTCAAATCTGGAGAGAGTCGTGAATTCTGGTCATATGCAGCCACCCGGCGACGACGCGCCGGCGAGTTGCCCATTCTCGGGCGCGCGCGCCGCGCAGTCGGCACAAGCGGCACAAGCGGCACACGAAGCGCCGCACGTGCCGGGCGATGCGTCGGGCGGAAGCCGGCTGGCACAACGCGCAGCTCGATTTCTCGAAGTCGATGAGCTACGGCGACTACCTGTCGCTGAATTCGATCCTCGACGCGCAGCATCCGCTGTCGCCCGATCACAACGAGATGCTGTTCATCATCCAGCATCAGACGAGCGAGCTGTGGATGAAGCTCGCGCTGTTCGAGCTGCGCGGCGCACTCGACGCGGTGCGCACCGACGCGCTGCCGCCCGCGTTCAAGATGCTCGCGCGCGTGTCGCGCATCCTCGAGCAACTGGTGCAGGCGTGGAACGTGCTGTCGACGATGACGCCGTCCGAATATTCGGCGATGCGGCCGTATCTCGGGCAGTCGTCGGGCTTCCAGTCGTATCAGTATCGCCAGCTCGAATTCCTGCTCGGCAACAAGAACGTGCAGATGCTGCAGCCGCATGCGCACCGGCCCGACATCCTCGAACAGGTGCGCACGACGCTCGAAGCGCCGTCGTTCTACGACGAAGTCGTCCGCCTGCTCGCGCGGCGCGGTTTCCCGATCGCGCACGCGCGGCTCGAGCGCGACTGGACGCAGCCGACCCAGCACGACGAAACGGTCGAAGCCGCGTGGCTCGAGGTGTACCGCCACCCGCAGCAGCACTGGGAGCTCTACGAGATGGCCGAGGAACTCGTCGATCTCGAGGATGCGTTTCGCCAGTGGCGCTTCCGTCACGTCACGACCGTCGAGCGCATCATCGGCTTCAAGCAGGGTACGGGCGGCACCAGCGGCGCGCCATACCTGCGCAAGATGCTCGACGTCGTGCTGTTCCCCGAGCTCTGGCACGTGCGCACCACGCTGTAACGCACCGCTCGCCCGCCGTCACGACGACGTGCGGGCCAGCTCCTCCCCTTCGCGCGGCTGCGCCGCCGCACGTGACAGCCGCGGGATATGCCGCCGCACGACGAGCAGCGCGACGCAGACGATGCCCATCGCGATCGCCAGCATCGTCAGATAGGCCGTGGCGCCGCCCGCGGTGATCACGATCGCGCCCGCGAACGCACTGAGGATCGCGCCGAGCCGGCCGAACGCGAGCGCGCTTGCGGTGCCCGTCGCGCGCACGGCGGTCGGGTAGATGTACGCACAGAGCGCATACATCGTCGACTGCACCGCGTTGACGAACAGCCCGTGCAGGCCGAGCCCGACGATCAGCCAGCCCGTGTGGCGGCCTGGATCGACCCCCATCAGCCACACCGCACTCGCCGCGCCGCCGATGCTGCACAGCACGAGCGGCCAGCGCGACCCGGCATGCGCGATCGTCCACGCGCACAGCAGCGCGCCGATCACGCCGCCGAGGTTGTACGCGGTGAGCCCCGTCCCCGCGACCGACACGCTCAGCCCGCTCGCGGCCAGCATCGTCGGCAGCCAGCTGAACGCCGCATACACGGCAAGCAAGCACATGAAGAACGCGCACCACAGCGCGATCGTGTCGCGCGCCTGACCGCTCGCGAACAGCGCGCCGAAGCCGCCGCGGCCGCCCGCCGCGCGTGCATCCTTCAGGTCGGTAAATGCGGTGCCCGGCGCAACGGGTCGCCCCATCCGCGCGAGCAGCGCGCCGAGTTCCGGCCAGCGCGCGGGGCGCCGCGCGAGATAGCGCGGCGATTCGGGCAGCGCACGCACGAGCACGAAACCGAGCACGAGCGGCAACGCGCCGCCCGCGAAGAACAGCCCGCGCCAGCCGTAGCGCGGCAGCACCTCGTGCGCGAACAGGCCGGCCAGCATCCCGCCGAGCGGCACGCAGACGATCGTCGCGGTCACCATCATCGTGCGGCGCCGCGCGGGCGTGTATTCGGCCGTCATCGTCGTGGCCGTCGGCAGCGCGCCGCCGATCCCGAGCCCCGCACAGAAACGCAGCGCCGCGATCGCCGTGACGTCCGGCGCGAAGCCGATCGCGCAGGTCGCGATGCCGAACAGGAACACGCTGCCGATCACGGCCTGGCGGCGGCCGAAGCGGTCCGCGACGATCCCCGCGCACGCGCTGCCGATGCCCATGCCGATCAGTCCGGCAGCCACCGCCGGCGCGAATGCGCCGCGCGTGATCCCCCATTCGCGGATCAGTACCGGAATCGCGAAGCCGATCAACTGGCCGTCGAAACCGTCGAGCACGATCGCGAGCGCGGCGAGCAGCACCACCCCGCGCTGCATCGCCGTGAACGGCCCGTCGTCGAGCGCGGCGCCGACGTCGAACGGCTGCGGGCGGATGGCGTCGCGCGGGTTCATGCGCGCCTCCGTGCGTCACCGGGCGAATGCATGCAATGCGTGCGATGCGCGGCGGGACTGCGGCGAACGGTTGCTGTCATGGCGTCTCCTGATGGATGAGGCGACCCGGCGCCGTGGCAACGCCCGGCGCTCTCGTGTCGCGGTGCGGCTCGAGCCCGCCGCGGGCATGCTTCACGCGTGGCGCGCGTCGATCAGCCGGACGAGCGCGAGCAGCGTCTCGGCATGCGGCACCGCGACGCCGGCTTCCCGCGCGGCCGCGACGACCTTGCCGCTGATCGCGTCGATTTCCGTGCGACGGCCCGCGAGCACGTCCTGCAGCATCGACGGGCGATGGCCGCGATGCTCGCGGATCGCATGCTCGACGTTGCGCGCGATGCGTTCGCCATCGACCGCGATGCCCTTCGCGCGGGCGACGGCGGCCACCTCGGCCACGATCGCGAGCGCGAGCCGAGGGCCTTCGTGGCACGCGCCGAGCTGGTCTACCGTGCAGCCCGTCGCCGCGCAGAGCGTGTTGAGCGCCGCGTTGAACGCGACCTTCTCCCAGATCGCGGCCCACACCTGCGTGTCCAGCGTGCACGCGAGCCCGGCGCGCGACAGCGTATCGGCCACGGCCGCCGCGAACGGGCGTGCCGCGCCGTCGGCCGTCATCATGCGGATCGTGCCCGCGCCGTGCGAGCGCACGTGTCCGGGCCCCGCGGCGTCGGCCGGCCACGTCGTCACGCCCGCCAGGATGCGTTCGAGCGGCACGACCGCATTCAGCGTCTCGACGTTGCCGAGCCCGTTCTGCAGCGTCAGCACGTGCGTGTGCGGCGTCAGCAGCGCGCGCACGCCGTCGAGCGCGGTGCGCGTATGCAGCGATTTCGTGAAGACGATCAGCAGGTCGAACGGTTCGCCGCGCGCGGGCTGCACCGCGTCGGGCCGCACCGCACGCAGCGTCGTGATGCGGCGCTCGCCGCGATCGTCGTCGATGCACAGCCCGTCGCGGCGAATCGCATCGAGATGCGCGTCGTTCACGTCGATCAGCGTGACGGACTCGCCGCTTTCCGCCAGCCGCGCGCCGAACAGCGAGCCCATCGCGCCCGCGCCCAGAATTGCAATCCTCATCTTCGGCGGGCGGCCTCGTCAGAACGGATAGTGGCGCGGTGCGGTCTGCACCGTGATCCAGCGCAGGTCGGTGAATGCCGCGATGCCGGCCTTGCCGCCGAAGTGGCCGAAGCCGCTGTCCTTCACGCCGCCGAACGGCATCTGCGCTTCGTCGTGCACGGTCGGGCCGTTCACGTGGCAGATGCCCGATTCGATGCGCGCCGCGACGCGCATCGCGCGCGCGACGTCGCGGCTGAACACGGCCGACGACAGCCCGAACGCGTTGTCGTTCGCGCAACGGATCGCGGCGTCCTCGCCGTCGACGCGCACGATGCCCTTCACCGGGCCGAACGATTCTTCCGCGTAGATGCGCATCGCAGGCGTCACGTGGTCGAGCAGCGTGGCCGGAAACAGCGTGCTGTCGGCCCGGCCGCCGCACACGAGCGTGGCGCCGTGCGCGAGCGCATCGTCGATCAGCGCGTTGCAGCGCTCGACGGCCTTCATGTCGATCAGCGAACCGAGCACGACGGGCCCGTTGCGCGCGCCCGAAGGAAGTCCCCGTGGGAGGTCGCCGAGCGGCAGCGATGCGGCCTTGTCGGCGAGCTTCGCGACGAACGCATCGGCGATCGATGGCGTCGACGACGATGCGTTCGGTCGACATGCAGATCTGCCCGGAATTCGCGAACGCGCCGAACGCGGCCGCCGCGACCGCCGCATCGAGATCGGCATCGTCGAGCACGACGAAAGGCGCCTTGCCGCCGAGTTCCAGCACCGACGGCTTCAGGTGGCGCGCGCATGCTTCGGCGACGATCCTGCCCACGCGCGTCGAGCCCGTGAAATTCACGCGGCGCACGGCCGGATGCGCGATCAACGCATCGACGACGGCACCCGCATCCTCGGGCGCGTTCGTCACGAAATTGACGACGCCCGGCGGCAGGCCGGCTTCCTGCAGCGCCTCGACGATCAACCCGTGCGTGACGGGACACAGCTCCGAGCCCTTCAGCACGACCGTGTTGCCGCACGCGAGCGGCAGCGCGAGCGCCCGCGTCGCGAGGATCACCGGCGCGTTCCACGGCGCGATGCCGAGCACGACACCGGCCGGCTGACGTACGCCCATCGCGAGCGAACCGGGCACGTCGGACGGGATCAGCTCGCCGCCGACCTGCGTGGTCAGCGACGCGGCCTCGACGAGCCCGCTCGCGGCAAGATGCACGTTGAAGCCGGCCCACAGCGCGGATGCGCCCGTCTCGGCCGCCATCGCGGCGACGAACTGGTCGTGCTTCGTCTCGAGCGCGGCGGCCGCCTTCAGCAGCAGCGCGCGGCGCGCGCCGGGACCGAGCGCGGCCCAGTCGGGGAACGCGCGGGCGGCCGCGTCGGCCGCCGCACGCGCATCGTCGACGGTGCACGCGGGCGCGGCCGACGCGACTGCGCCGTCGAGCGGGTTGCGGCGCACGAAGGTCGCGCCGCTGGACGAATGGCGGCGTTCGCCGCCGATCAGCATCGATACGGTTTGCATGGAATCTCGGGAAGACGCGCAGCGCGCGTCACGCAATCTCGACTTCGACGACGACCGGCGTCGCGGCGCGCAGCGCCTCGGTCAGGGTGTCGCGCAGGTGCTCGGCATCGGTCACGCGCACACCGCGGCAACCCATCCCCTGCGCGAGCGCGACGAAATCCAGGTCAGGCAGATCGGTGCCCTGCACGGCGTCGCCGGGACCGAAGCCGAACACGGGCGCGAAATCCTGCAGCGCCGCGTAGCGCCGGTTGTTCAGGATCACGAACGTGATCGGCAGCTTCAGCTGCGCGGCGCTCCACAGTGCCTGGATCGAATACAGGCTCGAACCGTCGCCGATCAGCCCGATCACGCGCCGGCCCGGCTGCGCGAGCGCGACGCCGACGGCGGCCGGCATCCCGTAGCCGAGCCCGCCGCTGTCCATCGTGTAGAACGTGCCGCCATGCGTGAACGGCAGGTGTTCCTGCATCACGGGGCGTGCGCTCGGCGCTTCCTCGACGACGATGTCGTGCGCATCGCGCACGTCGGCGAGCGTCTGCAGCGCGAACGCGGCCGACATGCGCTCGCCGGCGGCGGGTGCCTCGACGCGCCGGCGCGGCGGCCGCGGCGCGGGCATCGGCCGCCCGGGTGGCGCCGGGCGCGCCAGCAGGTCGCGCGCGGCGAGCCGCAGGTTGCCGACGACCGCGTCGCCCGACGGTGTCCACGCGGCGACACCCGGATCGTCGACGAGTTGCACGAGCGCGGCGCCCGGCGGCACGTGCGGACCGAACCCCTCGACGTGATACGTGAATGCGGGCGCGCCGAGCGCGAACACGAGGTCGTGCCCGTCGAGCCGCGCGACGATCTTCTCGCGGATCGCGGGCAGGAAGCCGGCAAACAGCGGATGGTCCTCGGGGAAACTGCAACGCCCGGACATCGGTGCGACGTACACGCGCGCACGGTGACGCTCGGCGAGCTGCACGGCCTGCTGCCACGCGCCCGCGCGATCGACGGCCGCGCCGACGACGAACGCGGGACGCCGCGCGGCGTCGAGCGACTCGCCGAGCCGCGCGAGCGCGTCGGGATCGGGCCGCACGATGCTGCTGACGTCGCGCCGCGGCAGCAGTTCGGCCGGTTGGTCCCAGTCGTCGACCGGGATCGACACGAACACGGGGCCGCGCGGCTCCTGCATCGCGATGCGGTACGCACGCGCGATCGCGGCCGGCACGTCCTGCGCGCGCGCAGGCTCGATGCTCCACTTCACGTAAGGCTTCGGCAGCTCGGCGGCCTGCGTCGCGCCGAGGAACGGGTCGAACGGCAGGATCGCGCGCGCCTGCTGGCCCGCGGTGACGATCAGCGGCGTACGGTTCTTGAAGGCGGTGAAGAGATTGCCCATCGCGTTGCCGACGCCCGCCGCCGAATGCAGGTTGACGACCGCCGCGTTGCCGGTGGCCTGCGCATGGCCGTCGGCCATCCCGACCACGACGGCCTCCTGCAGACCGAGCACGTAGCGGAAATCGTCGGGGAAATCGCGGAACATCGGCAGCTCGGTCGAACCGGGATTGCCGAACACGCGGTCGATGCCGAACTGGCGGAACAGGTCGATGACGGCATCACGAACGGTAACCGGTGCGGCGGAAGGGGGCGGATGGCCGGACATGCTCGGGTGTCTCCTCGTTGGCTTGGCGGTTTCCACAGTATCGAAGCGCAAGCCATTCTCTGATACTGTATTTTTTGCAAAAAGCCATTCCATTTCGACATGACTTTCGATCTCCGACAATTGCGCGCCTTCACGACGATCGTCGCGTGCGGCAGCCTCGGCCGCGCCGCCGACGCGCTGCACGTGACGCAGCCGGCGCTGAGCCGGATCCTGAAGCGGCTCGAGGACCAGGTCGGTGCGCCCTTGTTCGAGCGCCACTCGAAGGGCGTGCAGCTCACCGCGTTCGGCGACGCGCTGCTGCCGCACGCGACGCTGCTGCAGCACGAGGCCGAGCACGCGCGCGAGGAGCTCGACGCGATGCGCGGGCTGGCGAAGGGCACGATCAAGGTCGGCGCGGTGGGCAGCATCGCGAGCCTCGTGCTGCCGGTCGCGGTGGGCCGCGTGCTCGACCGCTGGCCGAATCTGCGCGTCGAGATCATCGAAGGCGTGTGGGACCGGCTCGCGGAAGGCCTCCACAAGCACGAGATCGATCTCGCGCTGTCCGCGCACGGGCTCGACACCGACGAAATCGTCGCGATTCCCGAGTGCCGCTGGGAAGATCGCAGCCATATCGTTGCGGCGCCGCACCATCCGCTGCGCGCGCTCGGCCGCGCGCCGACGCTCGCCGATACGCGGCACGCGCGCTGGGCGATTCCGCCGCGCGGCACCGCGCCGTTCGACCACATGCGCGCGACCTTCGACGCGCACGGGCTCGCGCTGCCCGACATCGCGGTCGAGACGCGCTCGGTC
This sequence comes from Burkholderia cepacia, assembly GCF_001718835.1. NCBI lineage: Bacteria > Pseudomonadati > Pseudomonadota > Betaproteobacteria > Burkholderiales > Burkholderiaceae > Burkholderia > Burkholderia cepacia. The sequence goes on from NZ_CP013443.1 coordinate 3,065,935, forward strand.
ACGACGCTGAAGAGCCTCGTCGCGCATGCCGGCTTCCTGAGCTGGATGGCCGAGCCGATGTACGGCGCCGAGCAGCGCGCCGGCACGATCGACACGCTGCCCGTGCGCGAAGTCGTCGCGGTGCGCACGCTCACCGCGTTCCGGCGCCGCCACGGCATCCTGCCGGGGCCGGCCGGCAAGCTGCTCGAGGAACTCGTCGCGCTCACGCGTGAAGGGCGCTGACGCCCTTTTCCCTTCCGCCTCCACGCCCGCGCTGCCCGTACGACCGCCGCAGCGCACCATCGAAATGCCGTTTCCCCGCCTTGACTTTCGTTCATCCGAATACGATCATTCGCTCACACAAAGAGCAAATGATCGTATTCGTCGTATTCGTATTCGGCAGAAAAAATCTGGCACGAACAGGAGACACCGGATGAGCGCATCGCCCTCCGCCCGCACGCCCGTGCTGCTGCACATCGGCGCGGGCTCGTTTCACCGCGCGCACCAGGCGTGGTATCTGCATCGCGTGAACGCGGCCGTGCCGCCCGACGAGCGCTGGTCGCTGACCGTCGGCAACATCCGCGACGACATGCGCGCGACGATGGACGCGCTCGCCGCGCAGCACGGCGAATACACGCTCGAAACCGTCACGCCGCAAGGCGAGCGCGCCTACGAGACGATCCGCGCGATCACGCGTGTGCTGCCGTGGTCGATCGATCTCGCCGCGCTGATCGACGCCGGCGCCGATCCGGCCTGCCGGATCGTGTCGTTCACCGTTACCGAGGGCGGCTACTACCTCGACGAACACAACCGGCTCGACGTCGCGAATGCCGATCTCGCGGCCGACCTGCAGGGCGCGCGCACGACGCTGTACGGCGCGCTTGCAGCGCTGCTCGCCGAACGCGTGAAGCGCGGCGCGGGCCCGCTCACGCTGCAGAGCTGCGACAACCTGCGCAACAACGGCGCACGCTTTCGCGCGGGGATGCGCGAATTCCTCGAGCGGCGCGGGCAGGCCGACCTGCTCGCGTGGTTCGACGCGAACGTCGCGACACCGAGCGCGATGGTCGACCGCATCACGCCGCGCCCGACCGCCGACGTGCGCGAACGCGTGCTGGCCGCCACCGGCATCGACGACGCATGCCCGGTGATGGGCGAATCGTTCATCCAGTGGGTGATCGAGGACCGCTTCGCGGCCGGCCGGCCGCGCTGGGAGCTGGCCGGCGCCGAACTCGTCGACGACGTGCACCCGTACGAGGAAGCGAAGATCCGCATCCTCAACGCGACGCACAGCTGCATCGCGTGGGCCGGCACGCTCGCGGGCCACACGTATATCCACGAAGGCACGCACGACGCGGCGATCCGCCGCTTCGCGCACGACTACGTGACGCAGGACGTGATTCCGTGCCTCACGCCGAGCCCGCTCGATCTCGCGCGCTACCGCGACGTCGTGCTCGAACGCTTCGGCAACCCGTACGTGCTCGACACGAACCAGCGCGTCGCGGCCGACGGCTTCTCGAAGATCCCCGGCTTCATCGCGCCGACGCTCGTCGAATCGTTCGCACGCGGCGCGGCGCCGGTCGCCACCGCCGTGCTGCCCGCACTGTTCCTGCGCTTTCTCGAACGCTGGGCGCGCGGCACCTTGCCGTACGCGTACCAGGACGGCGTGATGGACGAAAGCGCCGCGCGTGCGATCGTCGGGGCCGGCCATCCGGGGGCCGGCCGTCCGGGGTCCGACGATCCGGTCGCCGCGCTGTGCGCAAGCCGCGCGCTGTGGGGCTCGCTCGCCGGCAACGCGGCGCTGTTCGAGGCGCTGCGCGCCGGGCTCGCGCGGGTCGATGCATGGCTCGCGGCGCGCTGACGCGCATTGGGGCGAACCTGCCTTGGCACGTGCACGGCCGCGCGGCTAAAGTAGCGACTCCCCACTGACGGAACGGATCGCTCATGTATCTCGGCATCGACCTCGGCACCTCGGAAGTGAAGGTGCTGCTGCTCGCCCCGGACGGCACGGTCGTCGGCACCGCCGGCTCGCCGTTCACCGTGTCGCGGCCGCATCCGCGCTGGGCCGAACAGCATCCGGACGACTGGTGGCAAGGCACGCTCGCCGCGCTCGCCTCATTGCGCGCACGACATCCGCAAGCGTTCGCGGCCGTGCGCGGCATCGGCCTGTCGGGCCAGATGCACGGCGCCGTGCTGCTCGGCCGCGACGACCGCGTGCTGCGTCCCGCGATCCTGTGGAATGACATGCGCAGCGCCGACGAGTGCGCGCTGCTCACCGAAAGCGCGCCCGACCTCCACGCACTGGCCGGCAATCTCGCGATGCCGGGCTTCACCGCGCCGAAACTGCTGTGGGTTGCGAAGCACGAACCCGATGTGTTCGCGGCCACCGCCTGCGTGCTGATGCCGAAGGACTACCTGCGGTTCCGGCTCACCGGCACGAAGGTGTCCGACCCGTCGGACGCAGCCGGCACGCTGTGGCTCGACGTCGCGCGCCGCGACTGGTCCGACGCACTGCTCGCCGCGTGCGGAATGACGCGTGACCAGATGCCGCGCATCGTCGAAGGCAATGCGCCGTCCGGCACGCTGCGCGCGGACATCGCGCGCGAACTCGGGCTGTCGGAGGCGGTCGTGGTAGCCGGCGGCGGCGGCGACAACGCAACGAGCGCGCTCGGCATCGGTGCGATCCACGCGGGCGACGGCTTCGTGTCGCTCGGCACGTCCGGCGTGCTGAGCGTGGTCGGCGATCGCTTCATGCCGAACCCCGCATCGGCCGTGCATGCGTTCTGCCACGCGATTCCCGATCGCTGGCAATTGATGAGCGTCGTGCTGTCGGCCGCGAGCTGCCTGCGCTGGGTCTGCAAGCTCACCGGCACCGACGAGCCCGCACTGCTCGCCGAAGTCGAGGCGCTCGACGCCGACGCGCTCGCGACGGCCCCGCTGTTCCTGCCCTACCTGTCCGGCGAGCGCACGCCGCACAACGATCCGTACGCACAAGGCGCGTTCTTCGGGATGACGCATGCGACCGAACGCGCGCATCTCGGCTACGCGGTGCTCGAAGGCGTGACGCTCGGCCTCGCCGACGGTCTCGACGCGCTGCATGCGGCTGGCGTCGAAACCGCCCAGCTGTCGCTGATCGGCGGCGGCGCGCGCAGCGCGTTCTGGGCACAACTGATCGCCGATGCGCTGAACGTGCGCACGCGCCAGCATGGCGGCGGCGAAACGGGCGCGGCGCTCGGCGCGGCGCGACTCGGCTGGCTGGCCGTCGGCGGCGATCCGCATGCGGTGCTGGCCAAGCCGCCGGTGCGGGCCGAATACGCGCCGGATGCCGCCCGCCATGCACTGCTGCGCGAACGCCTCGATGCGTTTCGCTCGCTGTACCGCCACGTGCGGCCGCTGTACGAACCGTCGCGCGCACGGCTCGCCTGACTGACCGACGCGCGGGCCGGCCGCGGCGGCGAGTGCGGTACAGTGCGTACCCATGCGCCGCCGGCCGGCCCGCCAGGATCCGAATTCAATCGCTATCGTGTCCAAGTCCTCAGAAAAACTCGATCTCGCCACGCGTGCCGCGTGGCTTTACTACGTCGCGGGCGACACGCAGAACGAAATCGCGGAAAAGCTGCAGGTGTCGCGCCCGGTCGCGCAGCGACTGGTCGCGTTCGCGGTCGAGAAGAACCTGATCCGCGTGCGCGTCGACCACCAGCTCGCCGACTGTCTCGATCTCGGCGCGCAGCTGTCGAAGCGCTACGGCCTCGCGATGTGCGAAGTCGTGCCCGTCGATGCCGACGCGCCCGACGCGATCGACCGCAAGCTCGCGGTCGCCGGCGCGCAGGTGATGGAGCGCTACCTGAACGAAACGCGACCGATGGTGATCGCGGTCAGCAGCGGCCGGACGCTGAAGGCCGCGGTCGCACAGATCGCGCAGATCGACCGGCCGCAGCACCGCCTCGTGTCGATGGTCGGTGCGATCGCGGCCGACGGTTCGTCGAACCGCTACGACGTCGCGCAGTACATCTCCGAGAAAACCGGCAGCAAGCATTTCCTGCTGCCCGCGCCGCTGTTCGCCGACAGCGCCGCCGAGCGCGCGCAGTGGTGCAATCACCGGCTGTACCGGATCGTCGAGGCGCTGTCGGGCCAGGCCGACGTCGCGTTCGTCGGGATCGGCAACATCGGCCCGCACTGCCCGCTCTACGAAGACGGCTTCATCACCGAACAGGAGCGCGACGAGATGACCGCGCTCGGCGCGGTGGCCGAACTGCTCGGCGTGCCGATCGACGCGCAGGGCCGCCGGATCGCCGCGTCGACGAGCGCGCGCGTGACAAGCGTGTCGCTCGCCACGCCGCCGAAGCGCCCGACGATCGCGTTCGCGGGCGGCCCGAAGAAACGCGATGCGGTGATCGCCGCATTGCGCGGCGGCTGGATGTCGGGGCTCGTCACCGACGAGACGTGCGCGAGGGCGGCACTGGAAGCCCCGGCGTCCTGACACCGCGGCGCGGCCCCGCGCCGAACCCACCGCCAAACCTAAGCCGGCCGCACCGCCGGAAAACCGTGGCGACGCGCGCGCCATGCGCCGACCCACGCGGCCGCCAGCAGCGCGACGAGCACCCACGGAATCGCGCCCGCCCCGGTTGCGCCGAGCAGCATCCCGCCGGCGATGCCGCCACCCGCGATCGCGAGGTTCCACACCGTCACGAGCATCGATTGCGCGACGTCCGCCGCCTCTCCCGCGGCGTTCGCGGCGGCCGTCTGGAACAGCGTCGGCGCGCCGCCGAACGCGAGCCCCCACAGCGCGACGCCCGCGTAGACGAGCGGGTGAGCGCCGCTCGCGCCGAGCATCAGCGCCGCCAGCGCGAACAGCGCGACACTCGCGAGCGTCAGGCGCCGCAGCGCATGGACGATCCACGCGCCCGTCAGCGCGATGCCGACCAGCGATGCGATACCGAACACGAGCAGCACCGCATCGACCTGCGCGCCCATCCGCACGCCCGCGAGAAACGGCGCGACGTACGTGTACAGCATGTTGTGCGCCAGCACATACGCGAACATCACGGTCAGCACCGGCCGCACGCCGGGCAGCGTCATCACGCCGAGCACCGGCTCGCGCGCGCCGGCCTGCTGCCCCGGATAATCGGGCAGCCGCGCGCGCACCCACGCCACCAGTGCGAGCGCCGCGAGCGTGATGCCCGCGAACGCGACGCGCCAGCCGAACAGGGACCCGAGCGCGGTGCCGGCCGGGATGCCGATCGACATCGCAACCGGCGCGCCGAGCATCGCGACCGCGATCGCCCGGCCACGCAGCGACGCATCGACCATCCGGCTCGCGTAGCCGGCGAGCAGCGCCCACAGCAGCCCGGCCGCCATCCCCGCGACGAAGCGCGCGGCGAGCGTCAGCGCGTAGTACGGCGACACGGCCGTCAGCGCATTCGAGACGACGAAGCCGGCCAGCGCCGCGAGCAGCAGCGTGCGCCGGCGCATCGCACGCGTCGCGGCGACGAGCGGAATCGCCGCGACGATCGAACCGAGCGCATACACGGTCACGAGCTGGCCGATCAGCGCCTCGGGCACGCGCAGGTCGGCGCTCATCAGCGGCAGCAGGCCGGCCGGCAACGCCTCGGTGAGAATCGTGATGAACGCGGCCGTCGCGAGCGCGAGCAGGTTCGCAACCGGCAGGTGCTCGCCCGCATGCGCGAGCCGGGCCGGCATGGACGTCGTGTCGCTCATGCCGTCCCCCGTTCGCCGACGCCGTAGACCGCATCGCGCACCGCGGTCACGAAGCGTCCGTGCATCCCTTCGTACAGCGTGTTGGTCAGCGCGACGGCCGTCAGCCCCGCCGCGCGATCGACGAACCACGTATGCCCGTACGCGCCGCCCCCGCGCCAGGTGCCGACCGACTCCGGCGACCGCGCGGCCACCGGATCGCGCAGCACCGAGAAGCCGAGCCCGAAGCCGAATCCCGGCGCGGCGGGCAAGTCGTGCGCGCCCGGCTGCACGCGCCCCATCTCGTCGGTCCACACGGCCTCCAGCCAGCCCGGGCGGCCGGTGCGCAACGCGTCGAGCAGCGCGAGACAGTCGCGTGCGGTGCCGACCATCCCCGCGCCGCCCGATGCAAAGGCCTGGGCATCGAACACGCGCGCCGGCTCGAAGCGGATGCCGACCGTGCCCTCGTATACCGGCGCGATATCGAACGCCGCCATCCTGCGTGGCGCGCCATCCGTGCTCACGTAAGGCGTCGCGAAGCGTGCGGCGTCGTGCGCGACGAACGCGGTGTCGGTCATGCCGAGCGGTGTCGTGACGAGCGCGGCGACCGCTTCCGCGAGCGGCCGCCCGTCGACCGCCTCGATCAGCGCGCCGACCACGTCCATCGAAAGCGAATAGCCCCACGACGTGCCCGGCGCGAACTGCAGCGGCACGCTGGCGATGCGCCGCAGGTTCTCGCCGAGCGAGAGACCCGAGCGATCCATTCCGTCGGACACGCCGGCGCGTGCATACGGGCCGTCGCCGTCCGCTTCGAGGAAGCGGTAGCCGAGGCCGGCCGTATGCGACAGCAGATGACGCAACGTGATGCGCGCGGGCCGGCCGTCGGGCAGTGCCGGCGCGAATTCCGGCAGCCAGCGCGTGACCGGTTCGTCGAGCCCGATGCGCCCCGCCGCGACCAGCCGCATCGCGGCGGCCGCCACGACCGGCTTCGTGACCGACGACAGGCGGAACAGCGCGTCGTCCCGCATCGGCGTGCCGGCTTCGCGATCGGCAAGGCCGGCGGCGCGCGCGTAGCGCGGCTCGCCGTCCTGCGCGACCAGCACGACCGCGCCGACGATGCGCTCGTCGGCGAGCGCGCGATCGAGCGCCTCGTCGAGCCGTGCGCGCAGCGCGACGGCCGGTTCGTGTTCGTGCACGACGGCAGGCAGGGATGACATGGCTTGACCTCTCAACAATGAACGAGCGCTCATCGTAGGGAGCCGACGCAAGAAGAAAAACCGGGGTAGAGTTCCGGACAATCCGGACGCCGGCGTCCGCAATCGGAAACTCGCATGGAAAACCTCGGCGGCTTCGTCGTGTTCGTTCAGGTCGCGGAAACGCGCAGTTTCGTCGCGGCCGGCCGCGCGCTCGGGCTATCGGCGTCGGCGATCGGCAAGCGCATCGCGCGGCTCGAGGCGCGCCTTAACGTGCGGCTCTTTCACCGCAGCACGCGCAGCATCACGTTGACCGCAGAAGGCACGCGCTTTCTCGAACGGTGCCGGCGCGTGATCGCCGAGCTCGACGCGGCCGAGCAGGAACTGACGCAGAGTGCCGAAGCGCCACGCGGCCGGCTGCGGGTCAGCATGCCGCTGCTCAGCTCGCTGCTGCTGCCGGTGCTCGCCGATTTCATGGCCGCGTATCCGGAGATCGAGCTCGACATCGATTTCAGCGACCGGCTCGTCGACGTCGTCGACGAAGGGTTCGACGCGGTGCTGCGCACCGGCCAGCCGTCGGATTCCCGGCTGTCGTCGCGGCTGCTCGGCCACTTCCGCCAGCACCTCGTCGCGTCCCCGGGCTATCTCGACCGGCACGGCACGCCGCGCACGCCGGCCGATCTCGCGCAGCACCGCTGCCTGCATTACCGTTTCCCGACCAGCGGCAAGCTCGAGACCTGGCCGCTGCGCGTGCCGCGCGCGGGCACGCCGCCCGAGGTGCCGGTCGCGATGGTCAGCAACAGCGCGGAAGCGCGCCTGTGCTTCGCGCTGCGCGGGCTCGGCATCGCATGCCTGCCCATCTTCTTCGTGCGCGAGGCGCTCGAGGACGGCACGCTGCGCGCGGTGCTCGACGACCACGTCGAATGCCGCATCGCGTTCTACGTGCTGTGGCCGTCGGGCCGCCACCCGACGCCGAAGCTGCGCGCGTTCGTCGATCACGTTGTCGCGCGGCTGCGCCTCTGATCGAACCAGGCCGCTTCAGGCCGCTTCAGGCCGCATCAGACAGACCATCAAGCGGCCTTCGCGTGCGGGCTCAGGCGCCGGAATGCGCGCCCCTCGCCGTCGAACAGGTGGCAGTGCTCGGCCTGCGCGTTCACGTGGAGCGCCTCGCCGGTGCGGTACGTGTCGAGCGGCGGAATCCGCGCGATCAGCCCGTCCGGCGCGACGGCCGACTCCGCATACAGGTACGCGGCATCGCCGAGCGATTCCACGGCCATCGTCCGCGCGGCCACGCCGGCGGCCGCCGCTTCGACCTTCAGGTGCTCGGGCCGCACGCCGACCGTCACCGCCGCGCCGCGCTGCAGCCCCGCCGCTTCGACCGCGACGCGCTGCGTCTCGCCGCTGTCGAAGCGCACGAGCACGCCGCCGGCATCGACCGAGTCGACCGTGCCCTTCAGGAAGTTCATCTTCGGCGAACCGATGAAGCCCGCGACGAACTGGTTCGACGGCGCGTGATAGAGCGCGTTGGGCGTGCCGACCTGCTGCACCGCGCCGCCCGACAGCACGACGATCTTGTCCGCAAGCGTCATCGCCTCGACCTGGTCGTGCGTCACGTAGATCATCGTCGTCTTCAGCTCGTCGTGCAGCCGCGCGAACTCCAGCCGCATCTTCACGCGCAGCGCCGCGTCGAGGTTCGACAGCGGTTCGTCGAACAGGAACACCTTCGGCTTGCGCGTGATCGCGCGGCCGATCGCGACGCGCTGCCGCTGGCCGCCCGACAGCTGCTTCGGCTTGCGGTCGAGCAGGTGATCGATGTGCAGGATCTTCGCGGCCTGCTTCACGGCCTGGTCGATCTCGGGCTTCTTCGCGCCCGCGAGCTTCAGGCCGAACGCCATGTTGTCGTACAGCGTCATGTGCGGATACAGCGCATACGACTGGAACACCATTGCGATGCCGCGCTTCGCGCTCGGCACGTCGTTGACCTTCGCGCCGTCGATCAGCAGGTCGCCGCTCGAGATGTCCTCGAGGCCCGCGATCATCCGCATCAGCGTGGATTTTCCGCAGCCGCTCGGGCCGACGAACACGACGAATTCGCCGTCGGCGATGTCGAGGTTCACGTTGCGCAGCACTTCGGTGTCGTCGTAGCGCTTCGCGATGTTGCGCAGGAGCACGCTTGCCATGATCTGTCTCCGTTCGAGGTTCGATTTCTGATGCGCCGCCCGCGGGCGGCGCGTTGCTCAATGCGGCAGCACCGCGCCGGTCGCCTGCCAGCGCGCGACGTAGCCGGGCAGCTCGTGCATGTCGTCGAATACGTGGCGCGCGCCGATCCCGCGCAGCGCGTCGATCTGCGCGGCCGACGCATGCCCGCCGCCGACGAAGCCGAGCACGGTCATGCCGGCCGCGGCGGCCGCGGTGATGCCGGTCGCGCTGTCCTCGACCACGAGGCACTGGGCGGGCGCGACACCGAGCGTGCGCGCGGCTGCGAGATACACGTCCGGCGCGGGCTTCGGCCGCGCGACGGCATCCGCGCAGAACAGCCGGTCGCCGAAGAAGCGCGCGAGGCCCGTGCGCGCCAGCGCGGCCTCGACGTACGCGCGGTAGCTGTTGCTCGCGCACGCGATCGGCAGCGTGATCGCGTCGAGGGCAGCCGCGATGCCGTCGACGGCCGGCGCGTTCACCGCGGCGGCTTCGACCGCGCGCCGGATCGCGCCGACGTCCGCATCGCCCAGCGTGCGCCCGACGGCGTCGCCCGCGCCGGCCAGCACGCGCTCGATGCGCAGCCCGAGCAACGGCATCACGGCCGGCCGCGCATCGACGCCCGGCCAGCGCGCGTCGAGCTCGCGCACGATCACGTCGGCCGCCACGGCCTCGCTGTCGATCAGCACCCCGTCGCAATCGCAGATCAGGACGTTCGCGGTCATTTGACGGCTCCGAACGTGAGCCCGCGCACGAGCTGCTTCTGCGACAGCCAGCCGACGATCAGGATCGGCGCGACCGCCAGCAGGGAGGCTGCGGACAGCTTCGCCCAGAACAACCCTTCGGGGCTCGAGTACGACGCGATGAACACGGTGAGCGGCGCGGCGTTCGAGCTCGACAGGTTGATGCTCCAGAACGCCTCGTTCCACGACAGGATCACGAGCAGCAGCGCGGTGGATGCGAGCCCCGGCAGCGCCATCGGCATCAGCAGGTAGACGATCTCCTGCCACGTCGACGCGCCGTCGATGCGCCCGGCTTCGAGGATGTCCTTCGGGATCTCGTTGAAGTACGTGAAGGTCATCCACACCGCGATCGGCAGGTTGATCAGCGTGTAGACGATCACGAGGCCCGACACGGTGTCGAGCAGCCCCGCGTTCTTCCACAGCAGGTAGATCGGCACGAGCACGCCGACCGACGGCATCATCTTCGTCGACAGCATCCACAGCAGCACCTTCTGCGTGCGGTGGTTCGGGAAGAACGCCATCGCGTACGCGGCCGGCACCGCGAACAGCAGCGAGATCACCGTGACGCCGGCCGAGATCAGCACCGAATTCCATGCGAACGAAAAGTAGTTGCTGCGTGCGAATACCTCGCGGAAGCTGTCGAGCGTCGGCATGAAGAACAGCGTCGACGCATACGCCTGCTGCTCGGTCTTGAACGCGGTGATCGCCATCCAGAAGATCGGGAAGAACAGCAGGAGCGCGATCAGCCACGCGAGCGTGCCGGGCAGCACGCGCCGCACGAGGTCGAACGCGGCCGGCGCGCGCCGGCCCGAGAAGGTCAGGTCGCTCATTTCTCGTATTCCCCTTTCAGGTTGCGCGCGAGCATCCGCACCAGGAAGAACGACACGACGTTCGCGACCACCACGGCGATGATGCCGCCCGCGGACGCGAGGCCGACGTCGAACTGCTGCAGGCCGAGCGCGTAGATCAGGTACGACAGGTTGGTCGTCGCGTCGCCGGGGCCGCCGCCGGTCGTCGTGTAGATCTCCGCGAAGATCGACAGCAGGAAGATCGTCTCCATCATCACGACCACGGCGATCGCGCGCTTCAGGTGCGGCAGCGTGATGTAGAAGAACATCGCGATCGGGCCCGCGCCGTCGATGCGCGCGGCTTCCTTCTGCTCCTGGTCGAGCGACTGGATCGCGGTGAACAGGATCAGGAACGCGAACGGCAGCCACTGCCACGCGACGATGATGATCACCGCCGTGAGCGGGTAATCGGCGAACCAGTCGATCGGCGTCATCCCGAGCGCACGCATCGCGTTCGCGACGAGCCCGTACACCGGGTGCAGGATCATGTTCTTCCAGATCAGCGCGGACACCGTCGGCATCACGAAGAACGGCGCGATCGCGAGCAGGCGTGCCACGCCCTGCCCGTAGAACTTGCGGTCGAACAGCACGGACATCAGCACGCCGCCGATCACCGTGATCGCGAGCACCGCACCGATCAGCACGAGCGTGTGCCAGATCGCGGGCAGGAACGACGGATCGGTCGCGAGGAAGCGGTAGTTGTCGAGGCCCGCAAAACCCTTCACGTCCGGGTTCAGCAGGTTGTAGCGCGAGAACGAATACCAGATCGTCATCGCGAGCGGGATCGACATCCACAGCAGCAGCACCGCGACGGACGGCGAGACGAGCCAGCTCGCGCCGCGCCGCGGCCGGTCCGGCGCGGGCGGCCGCGGCGCGGCGTCGAGCGGGTGCGCGTGGGTCAAGGGAAGACGTAAATGACGCATGATCGGGACCACCTCCGATTGAGACGCGGGCGCGCAGCGCTCGCCCGCCTTGCCGCTTCACGACGGCCGTGCGTGCGCAGACGCACGGCGCGCCGCGTGACTTCTCCGTGTTACTTCTGGTAGCCGGCCTGCCGCACCGCGCGGTCCGCGGCGGCCTGCCCGGCGGCGAGCGCCTGGTCGACCGTCATCTGGCCCGCGACCGCACCGGCGATCGACTGGCCGACCACCGTGCCGAACGACTGGAATTCAGGAATCCCGACGTACTGCACGCCCGTGTACGGCACCTTCTTCAGCGACGGATCGTTCGGGTCGGCCGTCTCGATCGCCTTCAGCACGAAGTCCGAGAACGGCGCCGCAGCCTTGTACTCGGGGCGCTGATACGTCGACGTGCGCGTGCCCGGCGGCACCGACGCCCAGCCTTCGTCCTTGCCGACCATCTCGATGTACTGCTTCGACGTCGCCCACGCGATGAACTTGCGCGCGGCATCCTGCTGCTTCGACGTCTTCGGCACGGCCAGCGCCCACGCCCACAGCCAGTGCGAGCCCTTCGGCGTGGCGGCGACCGGCGCGGCCGCGAAGCCGATCCTGTCGGCCACCTGCGACTGCTGCTTGTTGTAGAGCATCCCGGCGGCGACCGTCGCGTCGATCCACATCGCGCACTTGCCCGATGCGGTCAGCGTCAGGTTCTCGTTGAAGCCGTTCGAGCTCGCTCCCGGCGGGCCGTTCTTCTTCAGCAGGTTCACGTAGAAATTGATCGCCTTCTTCCATTCCGGCGACGTCAGCTGCGCGTTCCAGTTCTCGTCGAACCAGCGCCCGCCGAACGTGTTCACGACCGTCGACACGTACGCCATGTTCTCGCCCCAACCGGCCTTGCCGCGCAGGCAGATCCCGTAGGTACCCTTCGCCTTGTCGGTGAGCTTGTCCGCGAACTCGGCGATCTGGTCGTAGGTCGGCTGGTCGGGCATCTTCAGCCCCTTCGCCGCGAACAGGTCCTTGCGGTAGAACGTCATCGAGCTTTCGACGTAGAACGGCAGCGCGTACAGCTGGCCGTTGTACGACAGGCTGTCGCGCGCGGTCTTCACGATGTCGTTCAGGTCGTAGTCGGCGGGCAGGCCCGTGATCGGCGCGAGCCAGCCGCGCTTGCCCCACTGCGGCGTCTCGTAGGTGCCGATCGCCATCACGTCGAACTGGCCGCTGCCGGTCGTGATGTCGGTGGTCGCGCGCTGGCGCAGCACGTTTTCCTCGAGGATCACCCAGTTCAGCTTGATGTCCGGGTTCGCCTTCTCGAATGCCGGCGACAGCTTCTTCAGCTCGATCATGTCGGGATTGTTCAGCGTCGCGATCGTCAGCGTGCCGGCGGACGCGGCGCAGGCCGCCGTCGCAAGCGCGGCTCCGGCGAGCACGCGGGCGGCAAGCGTCTTTCGTTGCATGGCATGTCTCCAGTGTCTTCTGTGTCGTGTGTTGTCGATGTCGATGAAACGGCGCGCAACCGGCCGGTCAGGCCGCCGCGCGCAGGTCGGGCCGCGTCGGCCCATCCCGCGTCAGCTCATCCAGTTGCCGCCGTCGACGTTCAGCGTCTGGGCGGTGATGTAATCGGCGTCGGACGACGCGAGGAACAGCGCGGCGCCGGTCAGGTCGCCCGGCACGCCCATGCGGCCGAGCGGCACGGCTTCGCCGACGAGCCGCTTCTTCTCGCCGAGCGGCCGGTTCTCGTAGCGCGCGAACAGCGCATCGACCTGCTCCCACATCGGCGTGTCGACGACGCCAGGCGCGATGCCGTTCACGTTGATCCGGTGCGGCGCGAGCGCGAGCGCGGCCGACTGCGTGTAGCTGATCACCGCGGCCTTGGTCGCGCAGTAGTGCGAAACGAGCGCCTCGCCGCGACGCCCGGCCTGCGACGACATGTTGACGATCTTGCCGCCGCGCCCCTGCTCGACCATCCGCTGCGCGACGGCCTGCATCAGGAAGAACAGCCCTTTCACGTTGACCGCGAACAGCCGGTCGAACACGTCCCACGATTCGTCGAGGATCGGGCGCATGTCGAACAGCGCCGCGTTGTTGAACAGGATGTCGACGCCGCCGAAGCGCTCGACGGCGGTCGCGACGATGCGCTCGATGTCGTCGCGGCGCGTGACGTCCGCGGTGACGGCCACCGCGCGGCCGGGGTTCGCCTCGATGAGCCGCGCGAGCGAACCGCCGGCAGGCTTCAGGTCGACGAGTACGCAGCGCGCGCCCTCGTCCAGATAACGTTGCGCGACCGCCTCGCCGATGCCGCTCGCGGCGCCCGTCAGGATCGCGACCTTGTCTTCCAGTCTCACTGGCTGTCTCCGGTTCGTTCTGCTTGTGCGATGGGCCACGAGATGAGCAAACGCTCGCGGCACGAATAATTGCTCTGATTGCGATCAAATGATCGGATACGGAACCGGGGCTGTCAAGGCGGATCGGGCCGTTTTCGATGATGCGGTGCGGCAGAACGGCGCCGCGCCGACGGCCTCGGGCGCAGGCGGGACAACGGCGAGCGGGACAGGTTGCGGCGCGGGCGGACGCGCCGCAGGGCGGGCGACGGGGCCGGCTGCGGCGCGGGCGGGAAGAAACGGGACGGATGGCCGCATGCGCGGGAAGGCGATACGTTATATCATCGCGATATTCCCGTTCCATTGCCCGCATTGCGCCATGGCTACTTCATCGTCAACGGCGTCCATCGCCGACCGGCTGTCCCGGGCCGACGCATTCGCCGCCGAGCACGGGCTCGCGTGGACGCCGCTGCGCCGTCAGGTCTACGAACGCGTGCTGTCCGCGCAGCGCCCGATCGGCGCATACGACCTGCTCGCCGAACTCGAGCCGCAGCGCGGCCGCGTGCCGCCCACGACCGTCTACCGCGCGCTGGATTTCCTCGTCGAGCACGGCTTCATCCACCGGATCGAATCGAAGAACGCGTTCTTCGCGTGCTGCGAGATCGGCGTCCCGCACGAAGGCCAGTTCCTGATCTGCGATTCGTGCGGCGACACCGTCGAGATTCCCGGCGGCGACCTCGCGAAGCAGTTGTCCGCGAGCGAGCCCGCGCACGGTTTCGAAGTCCACCATCAGGTCGTCGAGCTGAGCGGCCTGTGCGGGCACTGCAAGCGCAAGCCCGCGCAGCGCTGACGCGTACCGGGTGGCGCACGCGCCGCCCCTTCCAACGAGGAGTTCCATGTCCATTGCCCTGAAGCGCGCGCCGCGGCGCGCCTTGTCGCCTGCCCGCCGGCTCGCCGCCGCGCTCTCCACTGCCGCCGCCCTGTCGCTTGCGGCGCCCGCGTTCGCGCAGGCCGCGACCGTCAACGTCGTCGCCGCCGAGAATTTCTACGGCGACGTCGCGTCGCAGATCGGCGGCAGCCATGTCGCGGTGACGAGCATCCTCAGCAATCCCGACCAGGATCCGCACCTGTTCGAAGCGAGCCCGAAGACGGCCCGCGCGCTCCAGCACGCGCAGGTCGTGATCTACAACGGCGCCAACTACGATCCGTGGATGGGCAAGCTGCTGGGCGCGTCGAAGCAGGCGAAGCGCGCGACGATCGTCGTCGCCGACCTGGTCGGCAAGAAAGCCGGCGACAACCCGCACCTGTGGTACGACCCGGCGACGATGCCGGCCGCCGCACGCGCGATCGCGGCCGAACTCGGCCGCGCCGACCCGGCGAACAAGGCCGAATACGATGCGAACCTGCAGAAGTTCGTCGCGTCGCTGAAGCCCGTCGACGACAAGATCGCCGCGCTGCGCGCGCAGTACAAGGGCGTGCCCGTGACGGCCACCGAGCCGGTATTCGGCTACCTGTCGGACGCGATCGGCCTCGACATGCGCAACCAGCGCTTCCAGCTCGCGACGATGAACGACACCGAAGCCAGCGCGCAGGACGTCGCCGCGTTCGAGAACGACCTGCGCAAGAAGCAGGTGCGCGCGCTGATCTACAACAGCCAGGCCGAAGAACCGATGACCAAGCGCATGCTGAAGATCGCACGCGACGGCGGCGTGCCGACCGTCAGCGTCACCGAGACGCAGCCGGCCGGCAAGACTTTCCAGCAATGGATGGCCGGCCAGCTCGACGCGCTCTCGGCCGCGCTCGCCGCCGGCAAGAAATAAACAACCGTAACGTCATGACCGCCACTCCCCACGCACTCGCCGTCGATCGCGTCACGCTCGAACTGGGCGGGCGCGCGATCCTGCGCGACGTCAGCTTCTCGATCGAACCCGGCGAATTCGTCGGCGTACTCGGGCCGAACGGCGCGGGCAAGACGACGCTGATGCGCGCGGTGCTCGGCCTCGTGCCCGTGTCGGCCGGCACGCTGTCCGTCGGCGGCGTGCCGGTCGTACGCGGCAACGCGTCGATCGGCTACATGCCGCAGATTCGCAGCGGCCTTGCGAACCGCCGGATGCGCGGCTACGACTTCGTCGCGATGGCCGCCGACGGCCACCGCTGGGGGCTGCCGCACACGAACGCGGCGACGCGCCGCGACGTCGACCGCGTGCTCGATCTCGTCGGCGGGCCGACGCTTGCCCGCCGGCCGCTGTCGGAACTGTCCGGCGGCGAGCGGCAGCGCCTGCTGCTCGCGCAATGCCTGCTCGGCAGCCCGAAGCTGCTGCTGCTCGACGAGCCGCTGATCAGCCTCGACCCGAACCACCAGCGCGGCGTCGTCGAACTCGTGCGCAACGTGCAGCGCGAGCTCGGCATCACCGTGCTGTTCTCCGCGCACGAACTGAATCCGCTGTTGAACGCGCTCGACCGTGTGCTGTATCTCGGCAACGGCGTCGCGGCGCTCGGCACCGTCGACGAGGTGATCACGAAGCCGGTGCTGTCGCGGCTCTACGGCTCGCCGATCGACGTGATGCGCGTGAACGGCAAGATCTTCGTGATGTCGGGCGACGTCGAGATCGAGAAGCACGACCACGAACACGAGGACGACGACGGTCACGCGCACGGCGGTGGCGGCGGCCACGGCCATCATCACCACGGACACGCCCATCCCGGGCATTCGCACGATGTTTGAATACGACTTCATGATCAACGCCTTCGCGGCGTCGGGGATCGTCGCGGTGCTCGCGGGCATCGTCGGCTACTTCCTGGTGCTGCGCGGGCAGACCTTCGCCGGCCATGCGCTGTCGCACGTCGGCTTCACCGGCGCGACGGGCGCCGTGCTGCTCGGCATCTCGCCGATCTGGGGGATGGTCGGTTTCACGCTCGCGGCCGGGATCGGGATGGGCGCGCTCGGCGAAAAACTCGCGGGCCGCGACGTCGCGATCGGCGTGATCCTGTCGGGTGCGCTCGGTTTCGGCCTGCTGTTCCTGCATTTCTACACGTCGTTCGCGACGCAGGTCACCGCGCTGCTGTTCGGCAACGTGCTCGCGGTGAGCCACGACACGCTCGCGGTGCTCGCCGGCATCGGCGCCGTGAGCCTGCTCGCGCTCGCGCTGATCGCGCGGCCGCTGCTGTTCGCGTCGCTGCAGCCCGAGCTGGCCGAAGCCAAGGGCGTGTCGCTGCGCACGGTGTCGACGCTGTTCCTCGCGGTGTGCGCGCTCGCCGTGGCCGCGGCCACGCAGATCGTCGGCGTGCTGCTGGTGTTCACGCTGCTGGTCGGGCCGGCTGCCGCCGCGCAGAACGTGACGACACGGCTGTCGACCGGCGTGCTGCTCGCCGCGTTGTTCGCGTTGTTCGAAGCATGGCTCGGCATCGTGCTCGCGTATCACACCGACTGGCCGACGAGCTTCTGGATCACCGCGCTGTCGGCGCTCGTGTACGGCGCGAGCCTGTTGCGGCGGCACGCGTGACGCACGCGGCGGCGTGACTGCACGCATCATGCAAAACGCCGGCGTGCCTTCGAAGGCACGCCGGCGTTCTTGATTGCGCGACCCGCGCGACGCCGGTCACACGGTCATCGCCCGAGCACGCGCGCGTGATGCGCGATGTGATCGGCGACGAACGTCGAGATGAAGTAGTAGCCGTGGTCGTAGCCCGGATGGCGGCGCAGCGTCAGCGGCTGGCCGGCCTTCGCGCACGCGGCCTCGAACACGTCGGGGTTCAGCTGGTTCGCGAGGAATTGATCGGCCAGCCCCTGGTCGACGAGGATGCCGTCCGCGAACTTCGGCGCATCGGCACGCGCGACGAGTTCGCTCGCATCGTGCGCCTTCCATGCGTCGCGATCGTCGCCGAGGTAACCCGAGAACGCCTTCTCGCCCCACGGGCAGCGTGTCGGCGCCGCGATCGGCGCGAACGCCGATACCGACCGGTACAGCCCGGGATGACGCAGCGCAAGCGTCAGCGCGCCGTGGCCGCCCATCGAGTGGCCGAAGATCCCGAGCCGCCCGCCGTCGATCGGCAGTTCGGCCGTGACGAGTTCGCGCAGCTCACCCGTCACGTACGACTCCATCCGGTAATGCGTGGACCACGGCGCTTCGGTCGCGTCGACATAGAAGCCCGCGCCGACGCCGAAGTCCCACGCGTCGGTCTCGCCCGGCACGCCCGCGCCGCGCGGGCTCGTGTCCGGCATCACGAGCGCGATGCCGTGCCGCGCCGCGTATTGCTGCGCGCCGGCCTTGATCGCGAACGTCTCGTCGGTGCACGTGAGCCCCGCGAGATAGAACAGCGCCGGCACGCGGCCGTGCGCGGCCTGCGGCGGCAGGTACACCGAGAACTTCATCGGCAGGCCGATGGCCGCCGAATCGTGACGGTAGAAACGCTGCTCGCCGCCGTGGCACGCATGCGAGGAAACGAGTTCGAGCATCGCGGTGCGCTCCCGGTCAGTACAGCACGACCGAACGGATCGACTCGCCGGCCTTCATCAGGTCGAAGCCTTCGTTGATCCGCTCGAGCGGCAGCGTATGCGTGATCAGGTCGTCGATGTTGATCTTGCCTTCCATGTACCAGTCGACGATCTTCGGCACGTCGGTGCGGCCGCGCGCGCCGCCGAACGCCGAGCCCTTCCACTCGCGGCCCGTCACCAGCTGGAACGGACGCGTGCTGATTTCCTCGCCCGCTGCCGCCACGCCGATGATGAACGACTGGCCCCAGCCCTTGTGCGTGCACTCGAGCGCCTGGCGCATCAGCTTCACGTTGCCCACGCATTCGAACGAGTAGTCCGCACCGCCGTCGGTCAGCTGCACGATGTGGTCGACGACGTTCTCGACTTCGTTCGGGTTGATGAAGTGCGTCATCCCGAACTTCTTCGCGAGCTCGACGCGCTTCGGGTTGATGTCGACGCCGATGATCTTGTCCGCGCCGACCATCTTCGCGCCCTGGATCACGTTCAGGCCGATGCCGCCGAGGCCGAACACGACGACGTTCGCGCCGGCCTCGACCTTCGCCGAGTACACGACCGCGCCGACGCCCGTCGTCACGCCGCAGCCGATGTAGCAGATCTTGTCGAACGGCGCGTCCTCGCGCACCTTCGCGACCGCGATTTCCGGCACGACGATGTAGTTCGAGAACGTCGACGTGCCCATGTAGTGGAACAGCGGCTTGCCGTCGAGCGAGAAACGCGACGTCGCGTCGGGCATCAGGCCCTTGCCCTGCGTCGCGCGGATCTTCTGGCACAGGTTGGTCTTGCGCGACAGGCAGAACTTGCACTCGCGGCATTCGGGCGTGTAGAGCGGAATCACGTGGTCGCCCTTCCTCACGGTGCCGACGCCGGGGCCGACGTCGACCACGACGCCCGCGCCTTCATGGCCGAGGATCGCCGGGAAGATCCCTTCCGGATCGGCGCCCGACAGCGTGTAGTAATCGGTGTGGCAGATGCCCGTCGCCTTCACCTCGATCAGCACTTCGCCTGCGCGCGGCCCTTCGAGATCGACTTCCTCGATCGTCAGCGGTGCGCCCGCCTTCCATGCAATCGCGGCTTTCGTCTTCATCGTGTGACTCCTATCGGTAGACGTGGACATGCCGCGCGGCGTCGCGCGGCATGTCGAGTGAAATCGTGCTCCCCATGATGGCCGATCGACGCACGCGCCGCGTGCGGGAAACAGCCGTCGTATTGCCCGAATGCGTCATCGCTGACGCAAAAGAACAAGTGCCCGATTTTAAGCGCCCGTCGTGAACCATGCATCCGCCCGGGCATACAGGTCGATGAAGCGCGCGTGCCGCGTCGCGAGCGCGCGGTCGCCGCACGGCGCCGCCACCGGCGACGCGGCCGGCGCCAACGCGTGCAGCGCGTCTTCCCGCCAGTGCCCGATCGCGACTCCCGCCAGCAGCGCGGCGCCGCGTGTCGCGGCGTTCGGGCAGTCGATCGCGTGAAGCGACGCGCCCAGTGAGTCGGCAAGCAGTTGGCGCCAGCGCGGATCGACCGAGCCGCCGCCGGCCAGGCGCAGCGATGCGACCGCGCGGCCCTCCGCGCCCTCCGCACGAATGGCATCGAGCCCGGCGCGCAACGCGAACGCGACGCCTTCGAACGCGGCGCGCATCATCGCGCCGCGCGTGTCGCCGAGCCCGAGGCCGAGCCAGCCGCCGCGCGCGTCGGGGTTCATCCACGGCGAACGCTCGCCCGTCAGGTACGGCAGGAAGCACAGACGTTCCGACGCAGCCTGCGCGAACGCATCGTCGTAGGCGGCCGGCCAGCTCGCGTAGCCGAGCCAGCCGCGCACGGCTTCGAGCGCGAGCCCGACGTTCTGCATCGCGGCCATCGTGTAGTAGCCGCCGCCGGCCGCCGCGCGATAGCGATGCAACCCTCGCCGCGCGGGCGGCAGCACATCCGCGAGCACGACGATCTGGCCGCCGCTGCCCGTCGTCAGCAGCGCATCGCCGGCGGCGGCGAGCCCGCTGCCGAGGGCCGCGCATGCGGTGTCGGCCGCGCCCGTCGCCAGCGGCACGCCGGCCGGCAGGCCGAGTGCCGCGGCCGCCTGCGCGGCGAGCCCGCCGCACGGCGCCGTCGACGCGCGCACCGGCGCAAACAGCGCGCGCGGCAGGCCGAGCGCGTCGAGCAGCGCGGCATCCCATGCGCCGTCGGGCGTCGCGAGCGCGGTCGCGCACGCGTCGCTCGGGTCGGCCGCGACGTCGCCGCCCAGTGCGACGCGCAACCAGTCCTTCGGCTGCACGGCCCAGCGCGCGGCGCGTAGCGCCGCCGGCTCGCTTGCGGCCGCCCAGCGCAGCAGCGGGCCGGCCATCCCCGGCGCGACCGGGTTCGGCGCGTCCGGCCAGTCCGCCGCGGCGGCGAGGCGCGCGGCGCGCGTGTCGGGCCACAGCAGCGCGGGCCGCACCGGCTGCCCGGCCGCGTCGATCAGCACGACGCCGTGCATCTGCCCCGAGAACCCGATCGCCGCCACCTGCGCGCGCTCGCCGGCCGGCAACCGCGCGGCCGCGCGCACGAGCGCCTGCCACCACGTGTCGGGCGCGATCTCGGCCCAGCCGGGCTGCGGCGACGACAGCGCATAGGGTTCGCTCGCGACCGCACGCTCGACGCCGTCGGCATCGAGCGTGACGAGTTTGACGGAGCCGGTGCCGAGGTCGATTCCGAGCAGGCGCATGACGAAGCGACGATTTGAATGGACAAGCATCGATGATAGCGGGATCGCAATATGCGCCCCATTTTTTCGCGATCGTGAATTGCGAATGCGATCGAACTCGCCACGTGCTTTAAAACACCCGTTCGCGGGTTAACCCGGTGTCTTATTTCACACCCTGAAATGACCACTATTCCCGAATTGCGATACACACCATAAAGCGGCCGATATTTGACACGGGGGCCAGCGCTATTTTGAAGGGCTATAAAACCGGGAACCCTCACTCCTGCGGCAGTTTCCCGATGATCGACACCCTGTTTCATGCCCAAATGGCATATCGAACCAGCAAAGAACGGAATAGTACCCAGCGCTCTTGTTGCGTGGATCCATTCCGCATAACTTCGTATCACCCCGAAAACAAGATCATGGAGTGAGACAGATGCAATCGAACACGGTCCATCCGTGCGATGAGGTGCTGCCGACCGGCAAGCTGGTAACGCTTGGCCTGCAACACGTCCTCGTCATGTACGCCGGCGCTGTCGCCGTGCCACTTATCGTTGGCGCCGCGCTCAAGCTGCCGAAAGACCAGATCGCGTTCCTGATCAGCGCCGATCTGTTTTCGTGCGGCATCGCCACGCTGATCCAGACGCTGGGCCTGTGGATCTTCGGCATCCGCCTGCCCGTCATCATGGGCTGCACGTTCGCGGCAGTCGGCCCGATGATCGCGATCGGCACGAACCCCGGCCTCGGCATTCTCGACATCTTCGGCTCGACGATCGCGGCCGGCATCATCGGCATCGTGCTCGCACCGATGATCGGCAAGCTGCTGCGGTTCTTCCCGCCGGTGGTGGTCGGCACCGTGATCGCGGTGATCGGGCTGTCGCTGATGGAAGTCGGCATCAACTGGGCGGCCGGCGGCGTCGGCAACCCCGAGTACGGCAGCCCCGTCTATCTCGGCCTGTCGCTGCTCGTGCTGACGCTGATCCTGCTGATCAACAAGTTCGGCCGCGGCTTCATCGCGAACATCTCGGTGCTGCTCGGCATCGTCGCAGGCTTCGCGATCGCGTTCGCGATCGGCCGCGTGAATACCGACGGCGTCGCGCACGCACCTTGGGTCGGCATCGTGATGCCGTTCCACTTCGGCATGCCGCACTTCGACCCGCTGTCGATCGTGACGATGGTCACGGTGATGTTCGTCACGTTCATCGAGTCGACCGGCATGTTCCTCGCGGTCGGCGACATGGTCGATCGTCCGGTCAACCAGGAGCGCCTCGTGCGCGGCCTGCGCGTCGACGGCCTCGGCACGCTGATCGGCGGCATCTTCAACTCGTTCCCGCATACGTCGTTCTCGCAGAACGTCGGCCTGATCGGCGTGACGGGCGTGAAGAGCCGGTTCGTGTGTGCGACGGGCGGCGTGATCCTCGTGCTGCTCGGGCTGTTCCCGAAGATGGCGCAGGTCGTCGCATCGGTGCCGCCGTTCGTGCTCGGCGGTGCGGGCATCGTGATGTTCGGGATGGTGGCCGCGAACGGCATCAAGGTGCTGTCGAAGGTCGACTTCGTGAACAACTCGCACAACCTGTTCATCGTCGCGGTGAGCGTCGGCATGGGCCTCGTGCCGGTCGTGTCGCCGCACTTCTTCTCGAAGCTGCCGCCCGCGCTCGCCCCGATCCTGCACAGCGGCATCCTGCTGGCGTCGGCATCGGCCGTGATCCTGAACATCGTGTTCAACGGCGTGAAAGGCGAGAAGGAAGCGAAATGCGACATCCGCCGCGCCGGTCATGATTTCGACGGGCGGCCGGCCGACCTGCACTGACCGCCCGATCGCGCCGCGATGCGGCGCTGCGTCCGGACCGGAACACGCCACGGCATTGTCGTGGCGTTTTTGTTTGCGTCCGGCACGCGCGCCAACTTTGCACGTGCAAAGCCCCCGCCCAAAAAACAACGCCACGGATTTTCATCCGTGGCGTCGTCATGTGCGGGGCGTTGCGTGCGTATCCCGGGTTGCGTTACCCACGCAACGCCCGCCGGCTCGACGCTGGCGGTTGCCCGCCATGCATCGCGATGACCGGCGGCGCTCAGCCCTTCGCCGCAGCGGCCGACGCCGGTGCAGGCGCAGCCGCCTTGCCGTAGTCGACCGGCTGGTCGGCCGGACGCGGCGTCTCGCCGGCCCGCTGGATCCAGCCGCCGCCCAATGCGCGGTACAGCGTGACGAGGTTCGTCCAGCGCGCCAGACGGGCGTTGATCAGCGTCTGCTGTGCCGAGTACAGATCGGTCTGCGCGGTCAGCACCGACAGGTAGCTGTCGACGCCGTTCTTGTAGCGCAGGTCCGACAGGTCGAAACGTCGCTGCTGCGCGTGCTCGTTGCGCTCGAGCGCCGCGATCTGCTGATCGTACGTGCCGCGTGCGGCCAGACCGTCCGCCACTTCGCGGAATGCCGACTGGATCGCCTTCTCGTAGTTCGCGATCTCGATGCGTTTCTGCACGTTCGCGAGGTTCAGGTTCGCGATGTTCTGCCCGCCCTCGAAGATCGGCATCGTGATCTGCGGCGCGAACGACCACGCCGCCGTGCCGGCCTTGAACAGGCCGCCCAGCGTCGGGCTGCCGGTGCCGAACGCGCCCGTCAGCGAGATGCGCGGGAAGAACGCCGCGCGTGCCGCGCCGATGTTCGCATTCGCGGCCAGCAGCGCCTGCTCGGCCTGCATCACGTCCGGACGACGCGTCAGCAGATCCGACGGCAACCCGGCCGGCACGTCCGTCAGCAGGTTCTGCGCGTCGAGCGGCATGCCTGCCGGCAGGTCGTCCGGCAGCGGCTCGCCGATCAGTAGCACCAGCGCGTTCACCGCCTGCGCGCGGGCGCGCGCCTGCGCCTGCTGGTTCGACAGCGCCTGCTCGACCACCGTCTGCGCCTGGCGCAGCTCGAGTTCGGAGCCCGTGCCGTTGTCGAACTGCAGCTTCGTCAGGTCGTATTGCGCCTGAGCGGACTTCAGCGTGTTCTCCGTGACTTTCAGCAGGTCGTCGGTCGACAACAGCGTCAGGTACTGGTCCGCGACCTGCGCGACCAGCGCGATCTCCGACGCCTTGCGGGCCTGCGCGGTCGCGAGGTATTTCGCGAGCGCCTGGTCCTTCAGGCTCTGCACGCGGCCGAACAGATCGAGCTCCCACGACGCGGACAGCCCGACGTTGTAGGTCGTCGTGATGTTGCGCCCCGGGATCGCCGTCAGCGCGTTCGGCAGCCGCTGGCGATTGCCGGTGCCCACCGCGTCGAGCGTCGGGAACAGCTCCGCGCGCGTGATCTGGTACTGCGCGCGCGCCGCCTCGATGTTCAGCACCGACACGCGCAGGTCGCGGTTGTTTTTCAGCGCGATCTCGATCAGCCGCTGCAGGCGCGGATCGACGAAGAATTCGCGCCAGCCGATGGCGGTCGCCGCCTGGCCGTTCGCGCTGCGCGCGCCGGCCGCACCCGGCTGCGTCGCGTAGACGCCGCCGGCCGGGTACGCCTGCGCGACGGGCGCGTCGGGCCGCTTGTAATGCGGCGCCATCGTGCAGCCCGTGGCAAAGAGCGCGACCGCGATTGCAGTCAAAGCGTGTTTTTGCATCATCACTGCCCCTTCTTCTCGTCGTCGCCGTGGTCGCCCTTCTCCGCCTGGTGCATGTGATCCTGCGCGAGACGCAGCGCCTCGTCGACGTCTTCCTTCTCGCCGCTGAAGATCGCACGGATCTTCACGAAGAACATCGGGATCATGAAGATCGCGAGGAACGTCGCCGTGATCATCCCGCCGATCACGCCCGTGCCGATCGCGTGCTGGCTGGCCGAACCCGCGCCGTTGCTGATCGCGAGCGGCAAAACGCCGAGAATGAACGCGAGCGACGTCATCAGGATCGGACGCAGCCGCAGGCGCGCCGCTTCCAGCGCGGCCTCGATCGGCCCCATCTTCTCCGTCTGCTGCAGTTCGCGCGCGAACTCGACGATCAGGATCGCGTTCTTCGCGGACAAGCCCACGGTAGTCAGCAGGCCGACCTGGAAGAACACGTCGTTTTCCAGACCACGCATCGTCGCCGCAAGCAGTGCCCCGATCACGCCGAGCGGCACCACCATGATCACCGAGAACGGGATCGACCAGCTTTCATACAGTGCCGCCAGACACAGGAACACGACGAGGATCGAGATCGCGTACAGGATCGGCGCCTGCGAGCCGGACTGGATTTCCTGGAACGACAGGCCCGTCCACGAGTAGCCGATACCTTCCGGCAGCTTGCTCGCGAGCGCTTCCATCGCGGCCATCGCCTGGCCGGTCGACTTGCCCTCCGCTGCCTGCCCCTGGATCTCGATCGACGATACGCCGTTATAGCGTTCCAGCTTCGGCGACCCGTAGCTCCAGTGGCCGGTCGAGAACGCGCTGAACGGCACCATGCCACCGGCACTGTTGCGCACGTACCAGATGTTCAGGTCTTCCGGCGTCATCCGGAACGGCGCGTCCGCCTGCACGTACACCTTCTTGATCCGGCCGTCGGTATCCAGGAAGTTGTTCACGTACTGCGACGCCCATGCGATCGAGAACGTCTGGTCGATCGCCGCAGCCGTCACGCCGAGCGCGTTCGCCTTCTCGCGGTCGATGTCGACCTTGTACTGCGGCGTATCGTTCAGGCCGTTCGGGCGCACGCCCTGCAGCGTCGGATCCTTCGAGGCCATCCCGAGCAGCTGGTTACGCGCGGCCATCAGCGCATCGTGGCCGAGACCGGCATTGTCCGTCAGCTCGAAGTCGAAGCCGGCGGCCGTACCGAGTTCGGGAATCGACGGCGGGTTGAACGGGATCACCATCGCGTCCTTGTACTGCGAGTAGCGCCCGAACATCCGGCCGATCAGCGCCTGCACCTTCTGGTTCGCATGCTGGCGCTGCGAGTAGTCCTTCAGGCGCACGAACACGAGACCGGAGTTCTGGCCGCGGCCCGCGAAGCTGAAGCCGTTGACCGTGAACGCCGATTCGACGATTTCCTTCTCGTCCTTCAGCAGGTAGTCGGAAATGTTCGCGAGCGTCTTCGCGGTCGTTTCCTGCGTCGAACCCGACGGCGTCTGCACGATCACGAACATCAGGCCCTGGTCTTCATCGGGCAGGAACGACTTCGGCAGGCGCACGAACAGCAGCCCGACCGCGACGATCACGACCAGATAGATGATGAGCCAGCGACCCGAACGCTTGATCACGTGGTGCACGCCGACGTGGTACTTGTCGCGGCTGTTGTTGAACGTGCGGTTGAACCAGCCGAAGAAGCCCTTCTTCTCTTCGTGATGCCCTTGCGGGATCGGCTTGAGGATCGTCGCGCACAGTGCCGGCGTCAGGATCAACGCGACGAGCACCGACAGCACCATCGCCGACACGATCGTCAGCGAGAACTGGCGATAGATTGCGCCGACCGAGCCGCCCGAGAACGCCACCGGCACGAACACCGCCGACAGCACCAGCGCCACGCCGACCAGTGCGCCGGTGATCTGGCCCATCGCCTTGCGGGTCGCCTCCTTCGGTGACAACCCCTCCTCCGCCATCACGCGCTCGACGTTCTCCACCACCACGATCGCATCGTCGACCAGCAGGCCGATCGCGAGCACGAGGCCGAACATCGACAGCGTGTTGATCGAGAAGCCCACCATCGACATGATCGCGAACGTGCCGAGCAGCACGACCGGCACCGCGATCGTCGGGATGATCGTCGCCCGCAGGTTCTGCAGGAACAGATACATCACGAGGAACACGAGCACGATGCCTTCGAGCAGCGTCTTGACCACTTCCTCGATCGACAGCTTCACGAACGGCGTCGTGTCGTACGGATACGACACCGACAGGCCATGCGGGAAGTACTTCGACAGCGTGTCCACCTGCTGGCGCACGGCCTTCGCGGTCGCGAGCGCGTTCGCGTTGGTCGCGAGCTGGATACCGAGTGCCGCGGTCGGCTGACCGTTGTACTTCGTGTCGAAGTTGTAGTTTTCGCCGCCGAGGCCGATCTGCCCGACGTCCTTCAGGCGAACCTGCGAGCCGTCCTGGTTGACCTTCAGCAGGATGTTGCCGAACTGCTCGGGCGTCTGCAGCAGCGTCGATTCGGTGATCGTCGCCTGCAGCATCGTGCCCGGCGTGGCCGGCGTGCCGCCGATCTGGCCGCCCGCGATCTGCACGTTCTGCGCGGTGATCGCGGAGCTGACGTCGACCGGCGTGAGGCCGTAGTTGGTGAGACGGTTCGGGTCGAGCCAGATCCGCATCGCGTACTGCGAGCCGAACAGCGTGACGGTACCGACGCCGTTCAACCGGCTGATCGGATCCTTCACGTGCGACGCCACGAAGTTCGCGAGGTCGTACTTGTTCATGCTGCCGTCTTCGGAGTTGAAGGCGAGCACCAGCAGGAAGCTGCTGCTCGACTTCGTCACCGAAAGGCCGAGCTGCTGCACGACCTGCGGCAGGATCGGCGTCGCGAGCGACAGCTTGTTCTGCACCTGGACCTGCGCGATGTCGGCGTTGGTGCCCGGCGCGAAGGTCAGCGTGATCGTCGCGTTGCCCGAGTCGTCACTGGTCGACGACATGTACAGGAAGTTGTCGAGACCGCTCATCTGCTGCTCGATCACCTGCGTCACCGTGTCTTCCACCGTCTTCGCGGAAGCGCCCGGGTAGTTCGCGGTGATCTGGATCGATGGCGGCGCGATCGTCGGATACTGCGAGATCGGCAGCGTGAAGATCGCCGCAACCCCGGCCAGCATCAGGATGATGGCGATCACCCACGCGAAGATCGGGCGATCGATAAAAAACTTTGCCATGAAACAGGCTCCCTGTTATTGCGCGCTCGAAGCAGCGGCAGCACTCGCCGGCGCAGCGCCCGACGCTGCAGCCGACGAGGCGGCAGGCGACGCCGCGGCGGGCGACGAACCCGACGACGGCGCGGCGGCCGGCGCTGCAGCCCCTGCGGCGGCGCCCTGCGCCTGCGCGAGTTGGGCCGCAACCGTCTTCACGGTCGCACCCGGGCGCACCTTGTCGACGCCCTGCACGATCACGTGATCGCCCGCCTGCAGCCCCCCTTCGACGACCCAGTTCGGGCCCTGCATGCCCGTCGTCTTCAGCGGACGCGGCTCGACCTTGTTGCTGGCGTTCACCACCATCGCGATCGCCTGGCCCTTCTGGTCGTGCGTGACGCCGATCTGCGGCACCAGGAACGCGTTCTCGTTCACGCCTTCCTCGATCCGTGCGCGCACGAACATGCCCGGCAGCAGCACCTTGCCCGGGTTCGGGAAGACCGCGCGGATCGTCACCGAGCCCGTGGTCTGGTCGACCGTCACGTCCGAGAACTGCAGCTTGCCCGCCTCCGAATAGGTCTTGCCGTCTTCCAGGATCAGCGACACCTTCGCCGCGCCCGGGCCGGACGTCTTCAGGCGGCCGCTCTGCACGTCCTGGCGCAGCTTCAGCCCTTCGAGGCTCGACTGCGTGAGGTCCACATACACCGGATCGAGCTGCTGCACCGTCGACATCAGCGTCGCCTGGCTCGCCTGCACGTACGCGCCCGGCGTCACCTGCGAGATGCCGACGCGGCCGGTGATCGGCGAAACCACATCGGTATAGCCGAGGTTGATCTGCGCGGTATCGACCGCCGCCTTGCCGGCCGCGACGTCCGCCGCGGCCTGGCCTTGCGTGGCCACCGCGTTGTCGTAGTCCTGCTTGCTGACCGCGTTCGCGGCCACCAGCACCTTGTAGCGTGCGACCAGCGCGTTCTGCGTGACCAGGTTCGCCTGCGCCTTCGCGAGCGTTGCCTTGGCGCTGTTCAGCTGCGCGATGTAAGGCGCCGGGTCGATCTTGTAGAGGCGCTGACCGGCCTTGACGTCGGTGCCTTCGGTGAATTCACGGCGCAGCACGATGCCGTCGACCCGCGCGCGGACCTGCGCGACGAGGAACGCGCTGGTGCGGCCCGGCAGGTCGGTGAAGACCGGTACGGCTTGCGGCTGGACGGTGACGACGCCGACTTCCGGCGTTTGCGGCGGCGGTGCCGATTCTTTTTTCCCGCACGCGGCCAGGAAAACGGCGGCCGTCGCGACAGTGATTAAGCGGTATGGAACCCGTTCGACGCGCATGGAGCGACCTCTGTGTATAACCAATGGAATAAGTGCCGCACCCGACCGGAGCGAGCGCAACACGGATGCGCCTCACGGCGCAGATCGAACACCTGAATTACTGGACTGCTAGATACAGCAAGCGGCACGAAACCTCCGTGCCGACAGGTTGCCCCGCAACTGCGGACTGGTACTTTGGCGGGAATCAGCAGAGTGGGATATTAACTGATTGCCACTTGGGTCATTCGATCGTAGGGTGGTATTGTATATACATTCATGAATGTATGTAAAAAGACCCTGCGCCGCCGCGACCGCTGGTATTACGAAACGTTACGAGCCGCTAGGATAGCCCGTTTGCACGGGTACGGCGAGGGATGCGAACCTTATTGTTTCGCCCACCGATCGATCTCCCCCAGGCCTGCACATGGTCAGACGTACCAAGGAGGAGGCGCTCGAGACGCGCAATCGCATTCTCGACGCCGCCGAGCACGTGTTCTTCGAGAAAGGCGTGTCGCATACGTCGCTCGCGGACATCGCGCAACATGCCGGCGTGACGCGCGGCGCAATCTACTGGCATTTCGCGAACAAGAGCGAACTGTTCGACGCGATGTTCGACCGCGTGTTTCTGCCGATCGACGAACTGAAGAAGCTGCCGGCCGACGCGCCGGGCGGCAATCCGCTCGACAAGATCCGCCAGATCCTGATCTGGTGCCTGCTCGGCGTGCAGCGCGACGCGCAGTTGCGCCGCGTGTTCAGCATCCTGTTCATGAAGTGCGAATACGTCGCGGACCTGGAGCCGCTGCTGCAGCGCAACCGCGCCGGGATGAGCGAGGCGCTGCACGCGATCGACGCCGATCTCGCAGGGGCCGTGCGGCTCAAGCTGCTGCCCGAGCGGCTCGATACGTGGCGCGCGACGCTGATGCTGCACACGCTCGTCAGCGGTTTCGTGCGCGACATGCTGATGCTGCCCGACGAGATCGACGCCGAGCAGCATGCGGAAAAGCTCGTCGACGGCTGTTTCGACATGCTGCGCTACAGCCCGGCGATGCTGAAGGACGACTGACGCGCCGCGCGCGCCGGCGCACGCGGCGGCACCGTCAGGCCGCCTTCGCGCGCCGCGCGCGGGCCCGCCGGTTCGACGCGGACACCGACTCGCGCGCCGGCATCGCGCCGTCCGCCAGCCCCGCGATCCACGCATCGGTGGACATTACGGCCGCGAAATTCGACTGGAACACCACCGCGTACGCGCGGTGAATCTCCTCGGCGCTCGCCGCGCCTGCTTCGTTCTCGTACGGCAGCGCGCCCGTCGCGTCGTTCAGGTATTCGACATTCAGCCCCGCATGCGCCGCGTGATAGACCGTCGACGCATTGCAGTTGTGCGTCATGTAGCCGGCCACCGCGAGCGTGTCGATCCCGTGCGCATCGAGCCATGCGGCAAGGTCGGTTCCGGCAAACGAGCTTGCGCGCGTCTTCTCGATCAGGTGCGCGTACGGCCGGCCGGCGACGCAACCACCGGATGCAGTTCGACGCCGTCGGTGCCGGGCGCGAAGATCGGCGCGCCGGCCGGCGCCACGTGCTGGACGACGATCACGGGCACGCCGGCCGCATGCGCGGCATCGATCGCGCGGCCGATGTTCGCGAGCGACACGTCGAGCGGCGGATATTCGATCGGCAGGTTGCCCGTCACGTACTCGTTCTGGACGTCGATCACGATCAGTGCGCGGCGGCCGATGGGCTTTGAAGCGGGCTTCGACATGTTGTTCTCCTGGTTCGGACGCGCCGCCCCGCCCCGCAACGGGCGCAGTCGGCAGCGCGATGCGATGCATTGTCGAGCCGCGGCGCCGGCCCCGACAGTGGCCCGATAGCCATTCTTCGATAGAATCGGGCCATCACCCATCCGGAGCCCGCCATGCCCGCCGTCTCTTCTCCCACCGTCGTTGCCGTGATCGCGTACGACGGCATCAGCCCGTTCCACCTGTCGGTGCCGTCTGTCGTGTTCGGCAAGGAACGCGACGCGGCCGCGTCGCCCGCGTTCGAGTTCCGCGTCTGCTCGGCCGAGCGCGGCCCGCTGTCGACGACGGGCGGTTTCACGATCTCGGCCCCGCTCGGGCTCGATGCGCTCGACGACGCGGACATCGTCATCGTGCCGGCGTGGCGCGACCCGGACGAAGCGCCGCCCGACGTGCTGCTCGACGCCGTCCGCGCGGTCGCCGCGCGCGGCGCGCAGCTCGTCGGGCTGTGCCTCGGCGCGTACGTGCTCGCCGCGGCCGGCTTGCTCGACGGTCGCCCGGCCACCACGCACTGGGCATGGGCCGACGACTTCGCGCAACGCTTCCCGCGCGTGAAGCTCGACCCGGACGTGCTGTACGTGGACGACGGCAACCTGATGACGTCCGCCGGCACGGCCGCGGGGCTCGACTGCTGCCTGCACGTCGTGCGGCGGCGCTTCGGCTCGGACGCCGCGAACCAGATCGCGCGCCGCCTCGTGATCCCGCCGCACCGTCAGGGCGGGCAGGCGCAATACGTGCCGCAGCCGGTCGCCGCGCACCCGCGCGATGCGCGGCTCGCGGGCCTGCTCGACTGGGTGCGCGCGCACCTCGACGCCGCGCACAGCGTCGATTCGCTTGCCGAGCGCGTGCTGATGAGCCGGCGCACGTTCACGCGCCACTTCCGCCAGGCGACCGGCACGACCGTCACCGCGTGGCTGCAGGCCGAACGGCTGGCGCGCGCGCAGCATCTGCTGGAAACCACCGGGCAGTCGATCGACGCGATCGCGCAGGCGGCCGGCTACGGGTCGAGCGTGTCGCTGCGCCAGCATTTCGCGGGCGCGCTCGGCACGTCGCCATCGGCGTATCGAAGGGAATTTCGGGGAACGGCGGCGGACGCGCCGAGGTGACGGCCGCCGCATGCGCGGCGGCCTGCGGGACGCGGCCTGCGGGAGTTGCGCTCAGCCGTTGATCCAGCGCGCCGCGTAGAGCAGCAGCGCGACGAAGACGATCATCGCGGCCCACGCCCACACGGGCACCGGAGAGGATTCGCGTTGATGGACCGCGCTGGCCGCCCGGCCGGTCAGCGCGCCGCCGAGGTGCTGCAGCGGCGGACGTTTCGCGGTCCCCGCGAGCGACGCCGGCCGCAGGAACACGTGCTGGCGCCGCGGCGCGGCCGAGCGCGCGCGATTCGGTGCGAGACCGTGCTTCGCCTGGACGACTGCGCAGAATTCACGGAAGAAATCGTCGGTCCATTCGCGCAGCGCATTTTCGATCTGCCGCCCCGGCAGCTCGGTGAGCGGGCCGCTCGCCGTCGCCCAGACCACGTACTCGATGCGCGTGGCGTTCGCGTCGTCTCCGGCATCAGCACGAGTTCGACCTGGCCGCGCAGCGCGCCGAGCCCGTCGGCCCGCGCCTTGAAGTTCAGGGTCCGGCGCGGCCGCCCCTCCGCATCGCCCTGCTCGCTCGCGACATGCGCCCGCACGTCGTAGCGGGCGCGCAGCGGGCCGAGCGGCACCGTGATCGTCAGCGCGAACTCGCCGTCCGCAAGCTTCACGAACGATTCGCAATGATCGAAGCTCGCGCGCAGCAGCGCGAGATCCTCGAATGCCGCCCGCACGACGGGCGGCGCGAGCGGTATGCGCAATGTGTCGTTCAGTTCCATGACGCCTCCCCGATGAACGCGCGCCGCATCAGGACGTCTCGACGAGACTGTCGATCCGTGCGGCGTCGAAGGCGACGTAGCGCGCGAGCGCCGACGCCGCCTCCTTCGGTTCCTCGTAACTCCATGCGGCGTTCTCGATCACGCCGTCTTCCGTCTGCAAGTCGAAATAGATCGCTTGCCCCTTCAGCCCGCAGACGGTCGTCAGGCGCGACCGCACGAGCCGGCGCATGTTGACGTCGCGGCGCGGCAGGTAGTGGGTGTCCGGCAGGCCCGTTTCGCGCACGGTCAGCGCGCCGTGCGAATCGGCGTAGGTGATGCCGCGATGGATCACGCGCACGCGATGACGGTTCGGCACGATTTCGAGACGAGGATCGGCTGCAGCGGTCATCGATCTCCTCCTACGGACGGCCCGGCAGGCGGGCCGGGGTGCGCACCAAGAAGCACAAAAGCCACGGCACGGGTGCCGTGGCTTTCATTATGGGCGAAAGTCGCACGAATTGCGCGACTGTCGCCACCAACCGGACATTGCCGGCTCATTGCCGTCTCTCATTGCCGTCTATTTTGCGGACCAGGTGAACGCCTGCCTGGCGCTGCCCTTCGCGGTCACCGTGACGCTGCGCGTCTCGTCCTTGCCCTGGTACGACGCATGCACCGTATAGCGGCCCGGCGGCACCTTCACGAGCATGTACGGCCCGCGCGCGTCGGTCTTCAGCACCTCGTCGCCCTTGCCGTCGACGATCCGCACATGAACGTCGGCCAGGAACTCGCCGCCCTTGCCGGTAAAGCGCAGTGCCAGCGGCCATTGCGCCTCGTTGCGCTGGAACGCCGTCGATTCGTCCTGCCCGACGCCGCCGGACACGAAGGTGACGTCGCCCTGCTGGCGCGCGGCGGGCAAGCCGTCCGACTGCGCGTACGCGCCGGCCGCGAGGCCGGCGGCCAGCGCCGCGGCGACGGCAAATCGGGACACGTTGCGTAGATATTGCATGGCTCTCTCCTCTGGATCGGAACGGAGGCCCGTTCGCGCCGCCGGCGGCGGGCCGGCGGCGCGTGCCGGTCAGCTCAGGTCGACCGGCACGAAGATCTGTGCATTATCGCGCTGGATCAGCAGAGCAAGACTGTTGCCCGCGCCCTTGACCGCGTCGCGCAACTGCTCGGGGCTCGTGACCGGGCGGCCGTTGACCGCGAGGATCACGTCACCGGGCTGGATGCCCGCGTTGGCGGCCGGCCCGCCGGCCTGCTGCACGATCAGGCCGTGCGACAGCTGCGTCGCGCTGCGCTCCTGCGGCGACAGCGGACGCACCGCGACGCCCAGGCGCCCCTGCTCGACCGGTCCGCCGTCGTTCGACGCGAGCTTCGCATCGGCCATCGCGCCGAGCGTCACGCTGATCGACTTCTTCGACTTGTCGCGCCAGATCTGCAGGTCGGCCTTCGAACCCGGCTTCAGGTTCGCGATCTGCGCGGGCAGCGACGTCGAATCGGCAACCGGCGCGCCGTTGACCGACAGGATCACGTCACCCGGCTGCAGGCCGGCCTTCGCGGCCGGGCCGTTCGGATCGACCGAACTGACGAGCGCGCCGTCCGGCTTCTGCAGTCCGAACGAGCTCGCGAGCGTCTGGTTCAGCCCCTGCACGGCGACGCCGAGACGGCCGCGGCTTACATGGCCCGTCTTCACGAGTTCGTCCTTCACCTTGATCGCCTCGTTGATCGGGATCGCGAACGACAGGCCCTGGAAGCCGCCCGTCTGCGAATAGATCATCGAGTTGATGCCGATCACCTCGCCCTGCAGGTTGAACAGCGGGCCGCCCGAGTTGCCGGGGTTCACCGGCACGTCGGTCTGGATGAACGGCGTGTAGTTCTCGTCCGGCAGCGCGCGCGACTTCGCGCTGATGATGCCCGACGTGACCGTGTTGTCGAAGCCGTACGGCGAGCCGATCGCGACGACCCACTGGCCGACCTTGCTCTGCGCCGGATCGCCGATCTTCACGGTCGGCAGGCCGCTCGCATCGATCTTCAGCACCGCGACGTCGGACTGCTTGTCCGAGCCGACGACCTTCGCCTTGTATTCGCGCTTGTCGGTCAGCTTGACCGTGACGACGTTCGCGCCGTCGATCACGTGCGCATTGGTGAGGATGTACCCGTCGGAGCTGATGACGAACCCGGAACCGAGGCTCGCGCTCGGCTGGTCGTCCGGTTGCGCGTCGCCGCCCATGCCCGGCACCTGGCCATAGAAGTGCTTGAAGAACTGGTAGAACGGATCGCTCGGATCAATCGGCAGCTGCGGCTGCGGCACACGCCGCGACACCTGCTTCACGACATGCTTCGCGCTGATGTTCACCACCGCCGGGCCGTAAGTCTCGACGAGCCCGGAGAAATCGGGAATGCCGGTCTTGGCGGCCGCTTCGGCCGGCATCAGCGCGGCAGCCTGCGCGGGCGTGATGATCTGCGGATCGGCGCGGCGGGTGCCGGCGACATAACCGGCGGACAGGGCGGCCGCCACGGCGACCGCGACGGCGCCGCGCGCAAGGAATCGGGTGTTCATCGTAGGACCTCCTCTTGTTAGGACGCAGCGTAACGACCCTGACTTAAAGGAGGCTTAATCAGCCTTAAGCGGGGCTTAAGCGGCTGCCGGCGCCCGTCCGGCGGCACACGTCACGCGGATTCGGAAGGCTGCGGCGCCTCGGCCGGCATCTCGGCGTCGCGGAACACGACGCTGACGAGCAGGCCGCCCGCGGCCGCGTCGCCGAGCGACACCGTCGCGCCCTGCTGTGCCGCCACGCGCTTGACGATCGCGAGCCCGAGCCCGCTGCCCGACACATCGGTGCGCGCCCGTGCGGAGCTGTCGCGGTAGAAACGGTCGAACACGCGCTCGCGCTCGTCGGCCGGGATGCCGGGCCCGCTGTCGCCGATCTGCACGCACGCGCGGCCGGCCGCGTCGCGGGTGAGCGACACGTCGATGCGGCCGCCGTCCGGCGTGTACTTCACCGCGTTGTCGAGCAGGTTGCCGAACATCACGCGCAGCGCGCCGACGTCCGCGACGACGCTCGCCGCGTGCGTCTCCTCGAAGCCGAGATCGATGTCGCGCCGCTGCGCGAGCGGCGCAAGCGCGGCCACGCATTCGGCGAGCAGCGCCTGCAGGTCGACCGGTTCGCGCATCGTCCCGCCGTCCGGTTCCGAGCGGGCGAGCGCGAGCAGTTGCTCCGTGAGACGCGTCGCGCGCGACACGCCATCCTGGAGATCCGCGACCGCCTCGCGGCGCGATGCGTCGTCCTTCGCGCGGGCGACGAGTTGCGCCTGGATCTGCACGGCCGCGAGCGGCGTGCGCAGTTCGTGCGCGGCGTCGGCGACGAACGCCTTCTGCGTGTCGAGCGCCGCCGACAGCCGCGCGAGCAGCCCGTTCAGCGCCCGCACGAGCGGCTGCACCTCGAGCGGCAGGCGCGCATCGGGCAGCGGATCGAGCGCTTCCGGCCGGCGCGCCTCGACTGCGCGCGTCACACGGCCGAGCGGCGCGAGCCCGCGCCCGACGATCACCCACACGGCCGCGCCGAGGAACGGCAGCAGCACGATCAGCGGCCACAGCGTGCGCAGCGCGACGTTCGCCGCGAGCCGGTTGCGCACCGACAGCGGCTGCGCGAGCTGCACGACGTTGTCGCCGACGATCGCCCCGTACACGCGCCATTCGCCGCGATCGGTGCGCTCGGTCGAGAAACCGAGCTCCGCGCGCGGCGCGATCGGCGCACGCGGATGCGAGAAGTACATCAGCACGCCGTTGCGGTTCCAGATCTGGATCACGATGCCTTCGTCGCCGTTGGTACGCGAGCCGAACACCTGCGAGAACGGCTCCGACGGCAGCGCCGCGGCAATTTCCTGCAACTGGTAGTCGAACAGTTCGTTCGCCTCGGCGAGCGCCTGCCGGTAGATCAGCCAGCCCGCGATGCCCACGCCCGCGACGACGATCGCGAGCAGCCAGATCAGCAGTTGATGACGAATCGACCTCACGCGTCAGCTTTCCTTCACGACCATGTAGCCGAGCCCGCGCACGTTGCGGATCAGGTCGGAGCCGAGCTTCTTGCGCAGCGCGTGAATGTAGACCTCGACCGTGTTGCTGCCGATCTCCTCGCCCCAGCCGTACATCTTCTCCTCGAGCTGGCTCTTCGACAGCACCGCGCCGGGCCGCGCGAGCAGCGCCTCGAGCAGCGCGAACTCGCGCGCGGACAGCGCGACGGGCGCGCCGTCGAGCGTCACCTGGTGCGACGCGGGATCGAGCGTCAGCGCGCCGTGGCGGATCAGCGATTCGCTGCGCCCCGCCTGGCGGCGGATCAGCGCGCGCATTCGCGCGCCGAGCTCGTCGAGGTCGAACGGCTTGACGAGGTAGTCGTCGGCGCCCGCGTCGAGGCCCTTCACGCGATCGGCCACCGCGTCGCGCGCGGTGACGATCAGCACCGGCAGCGCCAGCCCGCGCGCGCGCAGCGTGCGCAGCACGTCGATGCCGTCGCGCTTCGGCAGCCCGAGATCGAGCAGCAGCAGATCGTACGTCTCGCCGCCGAGCGCCGTGAGCGCGGCGTCGCCGTCCTGCACCCAGTCGACCGCAAAGCCGTCCGAGCGCAACGCCTTGCGCACGCCTTCGGCAATCATTCGATCATCTTCGACAAGCAGAATCCGCATCTGGGTCGGCATCCGTGGGACGAGTGAATCATGCCGAGCATTGTAGCGCCGCGGATTGCGTGCGCGGCATCGTGCACCACACCCCGGCGGTTTCATCGGATCCGACCCAACTTGTCTCTACAATGTGCGCTTTGGCGCCGCGCGCGCCTCGCTCACGCACCCGCTTTCCCGTATTCGTCCATGCCGATTTCCGTCCTCGCCGCCCGGTTCGCCCCCCGCGCCCGCGTCTGCCTGCGGGCGGCCGCCATCGTCGCCACCTGCACGGCCCTCGCCTTCGCGCCTGCCGCGCAGGCCCGCAAGAAGCCGCACAAGCCGCCCGTCGTGTCCGCCGCCGCGCGCGCGGCCGGCCTGCCGGCGTCGGTGCTCGTCGCGCTGCAGCGCGCGAAGGTGCCGGCGTCGGCGATGAGCGTCGTCGTCGAGCGCGTCGGCGATCCTGAACCGCTGATCGCGTGGAATGCGAGCCGGCCGATGCTGCCCGCCTCGACGATGAAGCTCGTGACGACCTTCTCCGGCCTGTCGATCCTCGGCCCCGACTACCGCTGGCGCACGACCGCCTACACGGACGGCACGGTCGACCCCGACGGCACGCTGCAGGGCAACCTGTACATCAAGGGCACCGGCGATCCGAAGCTCGTGCCCGAAGAGCTGATCGACCTCGTCGACAAACTCCGCAAGGCCGGCGTCAAGCGCGTGGCCGGCGGCCTCGTGCTCGACAAGAGCTACTTCGCGGCGTCGACGCGCGATCTCCCTTCGTTCGACGACGATGCGAGCGCGCCGTACAACGTCGGCCCCGATCCGCTGCTGTACGCGTTCAAGGCCGTGTCGTTCACCGTCACGCCGGGCGACGACGGCAAGGTGGCCGTCGACGTGCTGCCGCCGCTCGCGGACCTGTCGATCGACAACCAGCTGGTCGAAGGCTCGGGCTCGTGCAGCGCGGCCGCCGCGGCCGCGCGGCCGACGCTGACGGCCGGCAGCGGGATCATGACCGCTTCGTTCGCCGGCGACTACCCGCTGCGCTGCGGCGCGCACACGACCAACCTCGCGATCCTCGATCACACGACGTTCTTCGCCCGCGGCTTCCTCGCGCTGTGGCAGCAGGACGGCGGTACGATCGCGGGGCCCGTGAGCGAAGGCAGGGTGCCGACCACCGCGCGGCCGCTCGCCGTGCATCACAGCCCGGTGCTCGGCAGCATCGTCTACGACATCAACAAGTTCAGCAACAACGTGATGGCGCGCAACCTGTTCCTGACGATCGGCGCGGTCGGCGGCAAGCCGCCCGCGACGCCCGAACAGTCGAGCCGCGTGATCCAGGCGTTCCTGCAGAAGAGCGGCATCGCGATGCCCGACCTCGTGCTCGAAAACGGCTCGGGCCTGTCGCGCGAAGAGCATGTGAGCGCGCTGTCGCTCGCCGCGCTGCTGCAGGCCGCGAACGCGAGCCCCGTCGCGCAGGCCTTCATCGATTCGCTGCCGATCGCGGGCATCGACGGCACGATGAAGAATCGCCTCACCAACGCCGGCGTGCTCGGCAACGCGCACATCAAGACCGGCACGCTGCGCGACGTGCGCGCGATCGCCGGCTACGTTGCCGGCGCCGACGGCCAGAGCTACATCGTCGTCAGTTTCATCAACAACGATCACGCGGAAGCCGCGCGCGCCGCGCACGACACGCTGCTCGAATGGATCTACGCCGGCGCGCGCTGACGGCCGCGCCGGCAAAACGGGGCCGCACCGCGCAGCCCCGCACGGCGCGGCTTCCGTAGAAACCCTGTCCTCAGAGGGAACCCTCTACGCTGCCCCCTCGCCTAGCGCGTGGCGATTGCGTAGGCTGTCGCCTGATCCATATTCACAATCGGGCGACTGCCCGGCCACGAGGCTTGCAGGGGAAAGAAGGAGACACGCCCATGCGATTCGACGTCGAATTGCTTCTGCTCGCGCTGGCGCCCGTCTTCCTGCTCTGCATCGCGTGGGAGGCCTGGCACCTCGCCCGCACTCGTGCGCAGGACCCTGTCTATGCGTGGCGCGACACGCTGTGCAATGCGGCGCTCGCGCTGATGCACCAGGGCGCCGACAAGATCGCGTGGCTGTTCGTGATCCCCGTCTACGCGTATTGCTACCGGCACTACCGCCTGTTCACGTGGCACGACGGCTGGCTGTCGTTCGCGGTGCTGTTCGTCGCGCAGGATTTCCTCTACTACGTGTTCCATCGCGCGAGCCATCGCGTGCGCTGGCTGTGGGCCGCGCACGTCGTGCATCACTCGTCCGAGCGGATGAATTTCTCGACCGCGTTCCGCCAGAGCCTGATGTACCCCGTCGCGGGCATGTGGGTGTTCTGGCTGCCGCTCGCGTTCGCCGGCTTTCCGCCTCAGCAGGTCGTCGGCATCGTGCTGATCAACCTCGCGTTCCAGTTCTTCGTGCACACGCAGGCGATCGGCAAGCTCGGCTGGCTCGAATACGTGCTGAACACGCCGTCGATCCACCGTGCGCACCACGCGCGCAATCCACGCTACATCGACCGCAATTACGCAGGTGTCCTGGTGATCTGGGATCGCCTGTTCGGCAGCTATGTCGAGGAAACGCCAGACGATCCGCCGTGGTACGGGATCGTCGAGCGGCTCGGCTCGAACAACCCGCTCGTCGCGACGTTCCACGAGTGGATATCGATGGCCGGCGACGCATTGCGCGTCGACGGCTGGCGCAACAAGCTGCGCGCGATTTTCGGCCCGCCCGAATGGGCGAGCGCTTATCATGCGCAGATTGCCGAGGCCGCGAACCCCGATCCGCGCACCGTGCCGCTTGCGGCTGCGCGCGACCAATAAACCGTTTCAGCCAACGGCCGCCGCGCAGCCCGGAACCGAGCAGGCGCGCGGCAGATGAGAAACACATCAGGCCATATCTACGAGGAGATCGAACGATGCAGACACAACAACACGCACCTTCCCGCACCCGGCAGCGCATGCTGCGCACCGCGCAGGTCGCGATCGCCGGCGCCGCGCTCGCGCTGCTCGCCGCATGCGGCGGCGGTGACGACAATAACAACAACAGCGCGTCGAACACGCCGCCGTCGGGCGTGAAGATGCAGGTCGTGTCGTTCGGCGACAGCCTGTCCGACGCGGGCACCTACTCGCAGATCAAGCTCGGCTTCGGCGGCGGCCGCTTCACGACCAACCCGGGCCAGGTATGGACGCAGAACGTCGCGCAGTACTACGGCGACACGCTGCAGCCCGCGAACCAGGGCGGCTTCGGCATTCCGCTGCAGGCCACCGGCGGTCTCGGCTACGCACAGGGCGGTTCGCGCGTGACGCTGCAGCCGGGCATCGGCCACGCGGACGCGAGCGTGCCGAACGCCGACTATGCGCAGGCCACCACGACGCCGATCGCCGACCAGGTCAAGCAGTACCTGTCGCAGCACGGCAGCTTCAACGCCGGCCAGATCGTGCTGGTCAACGGCGGCGCGAACGACATCTTCTACCAGGCGCAGGTCGCGCAGGCGCAAGGCAACACGCCGGCCGCGCAGCTCGCGGCGGCGCAGGCGATCGGCCTGGCCGCGCAGCAGCTCGGCGGCATCGTCCAGCAGATCGTCGCGGCGGGCGCGACGCACGTGTACGTGTCGAACGTGCCGGACATCGGCGGCACGCCGCTCGCGCTGCAGGGCGGCGCGCAGACGCAGGCCGCGTTCACGCAACTGTCCGGGCTGTTCAACCAGACGCTGGCCGGCACGCTGGCCGCGCTGAAGGTCGACACGACGAAGGTCGCGCTGCTCGATACGTTCACGTGGCAGGACGGCATCGCGGCGAACTACAAGGCGAACGGCTTCAGCGTGTCGAACACCGATACCGCCTGCAACCTGAAGGCGATGGTCCAGGCCGCCACGCAGTACGGCGTCGCGAACGCAACCGCATTCGGCTCGTCGCTGTTCTGCTCGCCGCAGACCTACACGGTCGCGAACGCAGACCAAACCTACATGTTCGCCGACACGGTCCACCCGACGACGCACCTGCACGCGCTGTTCGCGCAGTTCGTCGAACAGCAGATCGCGAAGTCCGGCGTCGGCAAGTAAGCCGCCGGCCACGCGCCCGAACGAAAACGCCCGACCGGTTCGCCGGTCGGGCGTTTTTTCATTCCTGAATCAACCGCCGATCGTGTCAGTCGCGCGCTTCGAACGCGGCCGCCGCACGGCCGAGACGATCGTTGACCGCGATCCATTCGACGGTCTCGGGCAGCTTCTCGACGAGAATCCGCGCGACCTGCGCGCGGTCGAGCGCGCGCAACATCCCGTACAGATCGCGTGCATACGCCTGCGGATCTTCCGGTGCCGCGACGAAATGCACGCCGTCGGCCCGCGCCCAGTGTCCCGCGCGCGACGCACGCGCGACGAGCGCGACGCGTTCGCCGTCGGCTTGCGCGACCGCGAGCAGCGGCTCGAGCGCGTCGAACGGCAGCAGCGCGAGCGGCGTGCGCGGCGCGTAATGCGCTTTCAGCGTGCCCGATGCGCGCGGCGCGGTCGCGTCGCTGCCGTCCGGCAGCGTAGGCGCGCGGCCGAGCACGTCGGCGATCTGCTGCGGCGTCACGTGGCCCGGGCGCAGCAGCGCCGGGAAACCGCGCGACAGATCGAGAATCGTCGATTCGATGCCGACTTCGGACGCGCCGCCGTCGAGCACGTGCACGGTGTCGCCGAATTCGTCGCGCACGTGCTGCGCGGTGGTCGGGCTCACATGGCCGAACCGGTTCGCGGACGGCGCGGCCACGCCGCCATGCCCGCCGCGCCGCGCGCTGAACGCGGCCAACAGCGCCTGCGCGACCGGATGCGACGGGCAGCGCAGCCCGACCGAATCCTGGCCGCCACTCACGGCGTCCGGAATGCGCGCATGACGCTTCAGGATCAGCGTCAGCGGGCCCGGCCAGAATGCATCGATCAACGCCTGCGCCTCGGCCGGCAGATCGTCGGCCCAGTAACCGGGATCGCCGCCCGGCGGCAGGTGCACGATCACCGGATGATTCGCGGGCCGCCCCTTCGCCGCGTAGATGCGCGCGACGGCCTCGGGATTCGCGGCGTCGCCGCCGAGTCCGTAGACGGTTTCGGTCGGAAAGGCGACGAGCTGGCCCGCGTCGAGCAACGCGGCGGCCGCGTCGATCTGCGCGGCCGTCACGGTGTTCGGGAGATCGATGGACATCGGCCGGCGCCTCAGTCGAGCGGCACGCGCAGCAGCTGCGCGCACGCGGTGGCCGCGGCGACGGCTTCGTCGCGCGTTTCGGCCGTGAAGTTCACGTGGCCCATCTTGCGGCCGACGCGCGCGTCTTCCTTGCCGTACAGGTGCAGGTGCGCGGCCGGCATCGCGGCGACCGTGTCCCACGGGGGCGTGACGGCATCGGCCGCCGCACCTGCGCCGGCCGCACCGTTCGGGAACCACACGTCGCCGAGGATGTTCAGCATCGCGGCCGGCGAATGCTGGCGCGGGTTGCCGAGCGGCATGCGCGTCATCGCACGCACCTGCTGCTCGAACTGGCTCGTTGCGCACGCATCGACCGTGTAGTGGCCGGAGTTGTGCGGGCGCGGCGCCATCTCGTTCGCGACGAACGAACCGTCTTCCAGCACGAAGAATTCGACACACAGCACGCCGACGTAGCCGAGCGTATCGGCGATCCGCACGGCGGCCTGCTGCGCCTCTTCGACGCGCGCGGCATCGGCGGCCGGCGCGGGCACGACCGTCAGCGCGAGGATGCCGTTGTGGTGCACGTTCTGCGCGAGCGGGAACGCGGCCGAGCGGCCGTCCGCGCCGCGCGCGATCAGCGCCGACACTTCGTATTTCAGCGGCAGGCGCTTCTCGAGCACGCACGGCACGCCGTTCAGCGCCGCATGCGCGTCGCGCGCTTCCTGCGCGGTGCTCACGCGCACCTGGCCCTTGCCGTCGTAGCCGAGGCGCGCCGTCTTCAGGATGCCCGGCAGCACCGCGTCGAGCGCGGCATCGTCGAGCGCGGCGAGTGCCGCCGACGATTCGATCACGACGTGCGGCGCGACGGGCACACCCGACGCCTCGATGAAGCGCTTCTCCGCGATCCGGTCCTGTGCGACCGCGACGCAGCGGCCGGCCGGCGCGACGAACGTCGTGCGCGCGAGGAAATCGAGGCTTGCGGCCGGCACGTTCTCGAACTCCGTCGACACCGCGTCGCACAGGTCGGCCAGTTCGGCGAGCGCGGCTTCGTCGTCATAGGCCGCGCGCAGGTGGCGGTCGGCGACCGCGCCGGCAGGGCTCGTCGGATCGGGATCGAGCACGGCGACGCGATAGCCCATCGACTGGGCGGCAAAGCAGAACATGCGGCCGAGCTGGCCACCGCCGACCATGCCCAGCCACGCGCCGGGCAGGATCGGGGAAACGGAATCAGGAGTTGCGGTCATGTCAGTGGTCGGTCGCGGCGGGCGCTGCCCGCCGCAGTAGGGAGGATCCGGCAGCCGCTGGAATGGCAGTGCGGCCGCCCGTGCGCCGTCATTCCAGCGGCGGCAGCACCATCGCGTGCGCGGCTTCGTTCTGGCGCACGCGGAACGCGGCGAGCCGGTTCGCGTAGTCGGTCGACGTGCCGGACAGGATCGACACCGCGAACAGCGCGGCATTCGCGGCGCCGGCCTCGCCGATCGCGAACGTCGCGACGGGCACGCCCTTCGGCATCTGCACGATCGAGTGCAGCGAATCGACGCCCTTCAGGTACTTGCTCGCGACCGGCACGCCGAGCACCGGCACCGTGGTTTTCGCGGCCAGCATGCCGGGCAGGTGCGCTGCGCCGCCGGCGCCCGCGATGATCGCGCGCAGCCCGCGCTCGCGCGCCTTCTCCGCATAGTCGAACATCTCGTCGGGCATCCGGTGCGCGGACACGACCTTCGCTTCGTACGGCACGCCGAATTCCTGCAGGATGGCGACCGCGTGCTTCATCACGTCCCAGTCGGAACTCGAACCCATCAGCACGCCGACGAGCGGCGCGCTGTGCGTGTGGGCAGTCTGGACTTCACTCATTTCATCCGTCCTTGCTCAGGCGAGCGACTGGCCCGTGATGCGCTCGAGCGCTTCCTGGTACTTCGCGGCCGTCTTCTCGACGACGTCGGCCGGCAGCGCCGGCGCCGGCGC
This sequence comes from Burkholderia cepacia, assembly GCF_001718835.1. Taxonomy (NCBI): domain Bacteria; kingdom Pseudomonadati; phylum Pseudomonadota; class Betaproteobacteria; order Burkholderiales; family Burkholderiaceae; genus Burkholderia; species Burkholderia cepacia. The sequence goes on from NZ_CP013443.1 coordinate 3,110,473, forward strand.
CGTCTTGCCCCACGGCTGCGCCTCGAGCCAGTCGCGCACGAACTGCTTGTCGAACGACGGCGGGTTGGTGCCGACTTCGTACTGGTCGGCCGGCCAGAAGCGCGACGAATCGGCGGTCAGCACTTCGTCCATCAGGTACAGCTTGCCGTGGTTGTCGAGGCCGAATTCGAACTTCGTGTCGGCGATGATGATGCCGCGCGTCGCCGCGTAATCGGCCGCTTCCTTGTACAGCTTGATCGAGATGTCGCGAATGGTTGCGGCCAGCTCGGTGCCGATGCGGCGCTCGGTTTCCTCGAACGTGATGTTCTCGTCGTGCTCGCCCATCTCGGCCTTCGCGGCCGGCGTGAAGATCGGCTCGGGCAGCTTCTGCGCGTTCTGCAGGCCTTCCGGCAGCTTGACGCCGCACACGGCGCCCGACGCCTGGTATTCCTTCCAGCCGCTGCCGGCCAGGTAGCCGCGCACGACCGCTTCGATCATGATCGGCTCGAGGCGCTTGACGACCACGCCGCGGCCCGTCACCTGCTCGACCTCGTCGGCCGCGACGACCGCTTCCGGCGCGTCGCCCGTCAGGTGGTTCGGCACGATGTGCGCGAGCTTGTCGAACCAGAAGTTCGCCATCTGGTTCAGCACGCGGCCCTTGTTCGGAATCGGCTCGCCCATCACCACGTCGAATGCCGACAGGCGGTCGGTCGTGACGATCAGGAGCTTGTCGTTGCCGACCGCGTAGTTATCGCGGACCTTGCCGCGACCGAGGAGCGGCAGCGAGCGGAGCGTGGATTCGTAAAGGGTAGACATCGTCTTTTCGCAGATAAGGAGCCAAACAAAAAGGGAAACGCCGTTCCCCGCGGCAGGCGGGAACGGCGGTCTTGCAATACGTCGGCGTGCGGCCGGGCGGCAAGGCCCGGGCGGCGCCGGCCGGCCCTTTTTCGGCCGGCGGGACGGTCACGGCCGGCGGATGTCCGCCGGCCGGCAGCCCCGGATCGTACTACAGTCTCAGCGCACGACCTGCGCGAGCGCGCCGGACTTGTACTGCTCGGCGATCTTGTCGAGCGACAGCGGCTTGATCTTGCCGGCCTGGCCTTCGCAGCCGAACGCGAGGTAACGGTCGACGCACACCTGCTTCGCCGCTTCGCGTGCGGGCTTCAGGTAGTCGCGCGGATCGAACTTGCCCGGGTTCTCGAACAGGTAGCGGCGGATCGCGCCGGTGATCGCGAGGCGCAGGTCGGTGTCGATGTTGATCTTGCGCACACCGTGCTTGATGCCTTCCTGGATTTCCTCGACCGGCACGCCGTAGGTTTCCTTCATGTCGCCGCCGAATTCGCGGATCTCGGCCAGCAGTTCCTGCGGCACCGACGACGAACCGTGCATCACGAGGTGGGTGTTCGGAATGCGCGCGTGGATTTCCTTGATGCGCTGGATCGACAGGATGTCGCCCGTCGGCTTCTTCGAGAACTTGTACGCGCCGTGCGACGTGCCGATCGCGATCGCGAGCGCATCGCACTGGGTGAGCTTCACGAAGTCGGCGGCCTGCTCCGGATCGGTCAGCAGCTGCTCGCGGGTCATCGTGCCTTCCGCGCCGTGGCCGTCTTCCTTGTCGCCCTTCATCGTCTCGAGCGAGCCGAGCACGCCGAGTTCGGCTTCGACCGTCACGCCGATCGAGTGCGCCATCTCGACGACCTTGCGCGACACGTCGACGTTGTATTCGTACGAGGCAACCGTCTTGCCGTCGGCTTCGAGCGAGCCGTCCATCATCACGCTGGTGAAGCCGCTGCGGATCGCGGCCGTGCAGACTGCCGGCGACTGGCCGTGATCCTGGTGCATCACGACCGGGATGTGCGGGTACGATTCGACCGCCGCTTCGATCAGGTGGCGCAGGAACGGCTCGCCCGCATACTTACGCGCGCCGGCCGATGCCTGCATGATCACGGGCGCGCCGACCTGGTCCGCCGCCGCCATGATCGCCTGGACCTGCTCCAGGTTGTTCACGTTGAAGGCCGGCAGGCCGTAACCGTGCTCTGCCGCGTGGTCCAGCAATTGACGCATTGATACGAGAGGCATTGTGGAACTCCTTGGAATGAAAACCGGTGCGCCCTGACGCCGGCGCGGCCTGGCCGGGGTGGCCCCGGGCGGACGGGCGCGGCTGAGCGTCGAATAGCCGCATTTTATCGCGAAGCGCCTCCGATTCCGACCGCCCGGTGGCGCCGACTCGCAATTTGTTACGTTCGCACGGCACAATGCGGGCAAAAAAGAGAAAAAAAGCCGCGTGGGGTTCCGGACCCCACGCGGCTTTCGCGTATAAAACGGTGCCGGATCGAATCGGGCCGCCGGGTCAGTAATGCTCGCCGACCCGCACGATCTTCAGCGTGTTGGTGCCGCCCGCCTGCCCCATCGGCTCGCCGACGGTCAGCACGACCATGTCGCCGAGCGCGACGAGCCCGCGCTGGACGATCAGCTCGATCGCCTGCTGGAGCGCCGAGTCGCGGTCGCTGTTGAAGTCGACGTGCAGCGGCGTCACGTTGCGGTACAGCGCCATCGTGCGCTCGCTGCCGACGCGCGGCGTCAGCGCGAAGATCGGCACGTGCGTGTAGTGGCGCGACATCCACAGCGCGGTCGCGCCCGATTCGGTCAGCGCGATGATCGCCTTCGCGCCGAGGTGGTATGCGGTGAACAGCGCGCCCATCGCGATCGACTGGTCGATCCGCGTGAACGTGCGGTCGAGGAAATCCTTGTCGAGTTCGACGTGTTCCGACTTTTCCGCCTCGACGCACACGGCCGCCATCGTCTCGATCGTGACGACCGGGTACTTGCCGGCAGCCGTCTCGGCCGACAGCATCACCGCGTCGGTGCCGTCGAGCACCGCGTTCGCGACGTCCGACACTTCCGCGCGGGTCGGCACGGGCGCATGGATCATCGACTCCATCATCTGCGTCGCGGTGATCACGAGCTTGTTCGACTCGCGTGCCATCCGGATCATCCGCTTCTGCAGCGCCGGCACGGCCGCGTTGCCCACTTCCACCGCGAGGTCGCCGCGCGCGACCATGATGCCGTCGGACGCGTCGAGAATGCTCTGCAGCGCCGGAATCGCTTCCGCGCGCTCGATCTTCGCGATCATCTTCGGCTTGATGCCGTACGGCGCGCCCGCGATGTTCGCGAGCTGGCGCGCCATTTCCATGTCGGTCGCGTTCTTCGGGAACGACACCGCGACCAGGTCCGCGCCGAGCGACATCGCGGTGCGGATGTCTTCCATGTCCTTCGCGGTCAGCGCGGGAGCCGACAGGCCGCCGCCCTGGCGGTTGATGCCCTTGTTGTTCGACAGCTCGCCGCCCACCTTGACGATCGTGTGGATCTCGTCGCCGAGCACGCGCTCGACGGTCAGCACGATCAGGCCGTCGTTCAGCAGCAGCAGGTCGCCCGGCTTCAGGTCGCGCGGCAGCTCCTTGTAGTCGAGGCCGACGCGCTCGTCGTTGCCGAGCTCGCAACCGGCGTCGAGGATGAAGGGCTGCCCCGGCGTCAGCGTCGTCTTGCCGTTCTCGAACTTGCCGACGCGGATCTTCGGGCCCTGGAGGTCGGCCATGATCGCGATCTCGCGGCCGACCTTGCGGGCGGCCTCGCGCACCATCTCGGCGCGCTGGCGGTGATCGTCGGCCGTGCCGTGCGAAAAATTGAGCCGCACGACGTCGAGGCCCGCCTGCATCATCTGCAGCAGAATCTCCGGCGAACTGGAAGCCGGGCCGATCGTGGCGACTATCTTGGTGGCGCGCTGCATGAAACTCCTCATCTGGATCAAGGTGGATGCGCTGGGTGAAACGCTGCGAGAGCCGGAAGCGGCGGGCCCAGCGGCGGCCGTTCCGGGGGGCGTGCCGGTGCTTGCGCCCGGCATCGCTTTGTTCTGAATCTCGTGGTGCTGCTCGGCCGCGTCGCCGGCGGCCGCCGGTGCGCGCGGGGCGGTGTTCGCCCGCGCGGGCGCGCGTTTGCGCTTGCCCGCGCCGGCCGGCTGCTCCGCTTTCGCGGAGCGCGCGGCCTTCGTCACCCCTGCGCGCGCCGCCACGCTCAGGCCGCCCGCGTTTCGAGCACTTCCACCGCCGGCAGCTTCTTCCCCTCGAGGAACTCGAGGAAGGCGCCGCCGCCCGTCGAGATGTAGCTGACCTGGTCGTGGATGCCGTACTTCGCGATGGCCGCGAGCGTGTCGCCGCCGCCCGCGATCGAGAACGCGGACGATTTGGCGATCGCTTCCGCGAGTGCCTTGGTGCCGTTGCCGAACTGGTCGAACTCGAACACGCCGACCGGGCCGTTCCACACGATCGTGCCGGCCTTCTCGAGCTGGCTCGCGAGCGCCTTCGCCGTATCGGGGCCGATGTCGAGGATCATGTCGTCCGCTTCGATGTCGGCGACCTGCTTCACCGTGGCCACGGCCGTCGGCGAGAATTCCTTGGCGGTCACGACGTCGGTGGGGATCGGCACCGACGCGCCGCGCTCGCGCGCTTCGTCGATGATCGCCTTCGCCTCGCTGACGAGGTCGGCTTCCGCGAGCGACTTCCCGATCGACAGGCCGGCCGCGAGCATGAACGTGTTCGCGATGCCGCCGCCGACGATCAGCTGGTCGACCTTGCCGGCCAGCGACTTCAGGATGGTGAGCTTGGTCGACACCTTCGAGCCGGCGACGATCGCCACCAGCGGGCGGGCCGGATTGCCGAGCGCCTTGCCGAGTGCGTCGAGTTCGGCGGCCAGCAGCGGGCCCGCGCACGCGACCGGCGCGTACTTCGCGATCCCGTGCGTGGTCGCTTCCGCGCGGTGCGCGGTGCCGAACGCGTCGTTCACGTACACGTCGCAGAGCTTCGCCATCTTCTGCGCGAGCTCGTCCGAATTCTTCTTCTCGCCCTTGTTCACGCGGCAGTTCTCGAGCAGCACGACCTGCCCCGGCGCGACGTTCACGCCGTTCTCGACCCAGTTCGAGACGAGCGGCACGTCACGGCCGAGCAGCTCGGCGAGGCGCTTCGCGACCGGCGCGAGCGAATCTTCCGGCTTGAATTCGCCTTCGGTCGGGCGGCCCAGGTGCGACGTGACCATCACGGCCGCGCCGGCGTCGAGCGCGGCCTGGATGGCCGGCACGGACGCGCGCACGCGCGTGTCCTCGGTGATGTTGCCCTGGTCGTCCTGCGGGACGTTCAGGTCGGCGCGAATGAATACCCGCTTGCCGGCGAGCTGGCCGGCGGCGATCAGGTCGGTAAGACGCTTGACTTGGCTCATGTTGAACAGATTGAAGTAGTGGATGGGGAAAAAGGGGGTTCACGCTGGACGTGCGCGGGCTGCCGCGAAAGGGCGCCGGATGCGGCCGTGGCTGGCGGTTCGCATGACGCGCACGGGTAAAAAATCTCGAACGGGCATTCTAGCCGATCCGTTCGGACGGCTGCCCGCATGGCGTCGAATTCCGCCTATTTGGGACAACGCGCAATGCTGCGATGCGGCCAGGCCGATGCGCGCGCATCAGGCGACCAGGCGCAGCGCGGTGAAGACGAGCATCCCGACGACGATCGTGCCGAGCATGCTGCGCCGCCACAAAAACCAGCCGAGGCCGGCGAGCGCCGCGTAGAACGGATGGTTGGACAGCGCGAACGACAGCCCGGCCGGCGTTTCGAGCACGTCGGGCAGCACGACGGCGACGAGCGCGGCGGCCGGCGCATAGCGCAGCGCGCGCTGCGCGCGTTCCGGCAGCACGGTGCGCTCGCCGCCGATCAGGAACAGTGCGCGCGTGACCGCCGTGACGATCGTCATCCCGATGATGACGATCCAGATCTCCGTCGCGCTCATTCGATCTCCTTCTCGTGCACGGTTTCGGTGCGGATGCGCCGCCAGTCGGCCCGCTCGACGAAGAAGTCGGCCGTGCAGCCGGCCGCGAGCGCGGCGAGCACCGCGAGCGGCAGCGCGAGCCGGTACGGCAGGTCGAACGCGACGAGCGACACGATGCCCGCGACCGCGACGGCCGCGAGCGTCGACCGGTTCGCGACGGCCGACACCATGATCGGGATCAGCGCGAGCGTGCCGGCCAGCTCCAGCCCCCAGCTCGCGGGAAAGAAACTCGCGAGCAGGATGCCGGCGAGCGACGACACCTGCCACGACAGCCAGCTCGCGAGCGCCATCCCCCAGAAATACGCCTCCTTGCCGGGCACGTGGCCGTACGCGAAGCCCTGTTTCTGGAACAGCAGGTAGATCACGTCACCGTTGAAATAGCCGATCGCGAGGCGCCGCCACAGCGGCAGGTAGGAGAAATGGGGCGCAAGCCCGGCACTGAAGATCACGAAGCGCGTGTTGACCATCGCGGCCGTGAGCAGGATGGTCCAGATCGGCAGCTTCGCGGCGAGCAGCGGCAGCACCGCGAGCTGCGACGAACCCGCGTAGACCAGCAGCGACATCGCGCTCGCCTGCCCGAGCGTCATCACCGACTTGCTCATCGCGATGCCGGTGACGAGCCCCCACGAGAAAATCGCCATCAGCGTCGGGGAATAGTCGCGCGCGCCCTGGATCAGCGCGAAGCGGTCGGTGGCGGACAATCGAGCGAGCATGGGAAGCGGGCCGCGGCGGGCGGTTCGTCGGGGCGCCGGCGCCTCCTGCCGGTACGACCCGTCGTTATTGGAATCGGTACCGGGCGATTATAGCGCCGGCCCTGCGCCGACCGACCGGATCGCCGGCAAATGACGCTAAAATAAGCGTCTTTCCGGCTCAACGCTGCATACAACCCGCTGTACAACTGCTTCCCAGGAGAATCCTATGTCAATGGCCGACCGCGACGGCAAGATCTGGATGGACGGCAAGCTGATCGACTGGCGCGACGCCAAGATCCACGTCCTGACCCACACGCTGCATTACGGCATGGGTGTCTTCGAGGGCGTGCGCGCGTACAAGTCGGCTGACGGCAGCACCGCGATCTTCCGCCTGTACGAGCACACGAAACGTCTGCTGAATTCGGCGAAGATCTTCCAGATGGACGTGCCGTTCGACCGGGAAACGCTCGAAGCCGCGCAGCTCGAAGTCGTGCGCGAGAACAAGCTCGAGTCGTGCTACCTGCGCCCGATCATCTGGGTCGGCTCGGAAAAGCTCGGCGTGGCCGCGAAGGGCAACACGATCCACGTCGCGATCGCCGCATGGCCGTGGGGCGCGTACCTCGGCGAGGAAGGCCTCGCGAAGGGCATCCGCGTGAAGACGTCGTCGTTCACGCGCCACCACGTGAACGTGTCGATGGTCCGCGCGAAGGCGTCGGGCTGGTACGTGAACTCGATCCTGGCGAACCAGGAAGCAACGGCCGACGGCTACGACGAGGCGCTGCTGCTCGACGTCGACGGCTACGTGTCGGAAGGCTCCGGCGAGAACTTCTTCCTGGTGAACAACGGCAAGCTGTACACGCCCGACCTGTCGTCGTGCCTCGACGGCATCACGCGCGACACGGTCATCACGCTCGCGAAGGACGCCGGCATCGAGGTCATCGAGAAGCGCATCACGCGCGACGAGGTCTACACGGCCGATGAAGCGTTCTTCACCGGCACGGCCGCTGAAGTCACGCCGATCCGCGAGCTCGACAACCGCACGATCGGCAGCGGCGCGCGCGGCCCCGTCACGGAAAAGCTCCAGGCGGCGTTTTTCGATATCGTGTCGGGCAAGAACGCGAAGTACGCGCACTGGCTGACGAAGGTCTGAGCGCGCCGCGCCACCGACCGCCCCACAAAAGAGTGATAAGAGAAAGTCTCATGAGTGAAATCAAGGAAATGCCGCTGGTCGAGCTGACGGCCAAGGATCTTCCCGCGTACTGCCCGAACCCCGCCATGGCACGCTGGAGCGCGCACCCGCGCGTCTTCATCGACGTCTCGCACGGCGAAGCACGCTGCCCGTACTGCGGCACGCGCTACAAGCTGCGCGACGGCGAGGTCGTCAAGGGCCACTGAGCCCCGGCGGCCGGGCCTGCAGGTTTGCAGGCCCGCCGACCCAAGGCGGCGCAGCCGGGCCCCCGGCGCGCCGCCGTTCTCCATTCTGGCAACCCGAACGCGGCGCCTGGGCGCCGCGCTTCATCAAGACATCGGAAGTCGACCTGATGCGTCGAGCGCTGGTTATCGCACCGAACTGGATCGGTGACGCATTGATGGCGCAGCCGCTTTTTGCGCTGCTGAAGAAACTCCATCCCCGCATCGCGATCGATGCCGTCGCGCCCTCGTGGGTCGCGCCCGTGCTCGAGCGGATGCCCGAGATCCACGATGTCTACGCGACCGATCTCGCGCACGGCAAGCTGCAGCTGCTGCGCCGCTGGCAGCTCGCGAGCGACCTGCGCGACGTCGGCTACGACGCGGCGTACGTGCTGCCGAATTCGCTGAAATCCGCGGTGATCCCGTGGCTCGCGAACATCCCGCTGCGGATCGGCTACACGGGCGAGCACCGCTACGGGCTGCTGAACGTGCGGCACGCGAATCCGGCTAGGTCGGGCGAGCGGCCGCCGATGACGACCCACTACGCGGCGCTCGCGTACGCACCGGGCGCGAAGCTGCCGGAGTCGATGAAGACGCTGCCCGCGCCGCGCCTCGACGCCGACCTGAACGAGACGGCGCGCGTGTCCGCGCGCTTCAATCTCGATACGCGCAAGCCGCTCGTCGTGTTCTGCCCCGGCGCGGAATACGGCCCGGCCAAGCGCTGGCCGCCCGAACACTTCGCGTCGCTCGCCACCATCGTCCACCAGTCGTTCCCGTACACGCAGATCGTCGCGCTCGGTTCGCAGAAGGACGCCGCGGCCGCGCAGGCGATCGCCGACCACGCGCCGAACGTGCGCAACCTGTGCGGGCAGACGTCGCTGTCGGAGGCCTGCGCGCTGATCGCGCGCGCGAACGCGGTGGTCACCAACGATTCGGGGCTGATGCACGTCGCCGCCGCGCTGCGCCGGCCGCTCGTCGCGCTGTACGGCTCGACGGATCCGCGCCACACCCCTCCGCTGTCGGACCTGGCGAAGGTACAATGGCTTCATCTCGAATGCAGTCCCTGCTTCGAACGCGAGTGCCCGCTCGGCCATCTGAAATGCCTGCGCGAACTCGGTCCCGAGCAGGTATTCGGCGATTTGCGCGGCATGCTCGTCGGGCAGCGCTGACCCTGACCGGCAGCGTCGCACACGACGCGCCGGGCAATCCGATTCACCGGTGTACGGCGGCTCCACCCGGGCCGTCGTGCTGAATACGGCGCGCGACGCGCGCGAGAGATAACCCCGATGCCACGTTTTGCCCGCCTCTTCGAAGCCGCCGCCGATACGCTGAACGCCTACTACCAGGCCGTCGCCGATGCCAATCTCGACGCGCTGCTGGGATTGTGGATCGACGAGGATTTCGCCAGCTGCGTATGGGCGGACGGCGAGCATCTGCACGGCCTCGACCAGATCCGCAGCGGGCTCGCCAACCGGCTCGCCACACGCCCCGTGACGATCGAGCCGCTCGACATCCGGGTGTACGACAGCCTCGGCACGGTCGTCTACACGATCGCCGAAGCGCATCAGCAGGCCGACCTGACGGCCGAACCCGACATGGTTTTCGCCACGTACGTGATGATTCACGAGCGCGGCGAGTGGCGCATCGCGCATATTCACGCGAGCCCGATTCCCGAACAGGCGGCCGGACAATTCGCCGCGAAGATCCGTCACGGGCAGGGTCCGCTGCACTGACGAAGAACGAAGCAACGCATTAGCGGGGCGATCATGAGTACGGCTTCTCCGCCCACCTCGCCGCTGACCGGGGCTCCGGCCCCCGACGACGATTCATTGCGCTATCGCGCACCGCGCTGGCTGCCGAACAGCCATGCCCAGACCATCGTGCCCGCGCTGTTCGCACGGCGCCCGGCCGTCGCTTACCGACGAGAGCGATGGGAAACCCCCGACCACGATTTCATCGATCTCGACTGGGTCGCGCATCTCGACAGCGCGGCGCCGCCGCCCGATGCGCCGCTGTTCGTGCTGTTCCACGGCCTCGAAGGCAGCTCGGGCTCGCACTACGCGCTCGCGATGATGGCCGCCGCGCGCGCGAAGGGCTGGCATGCGGTCGTCCCGCACTTTCGCAGTTGCAGCGGCGAGATCAACCGCCAGCCGCGCTTCTATCATCTCGCCGACAGCGCCGAAGTCGACTGGATCCTGCGCCGGCTCGCCACGCAGCATCGCGGGCCGCTGGTTGCGGCCGGCGTGTCGCTCGGCGGCAACGTGCTGCTGCGCTGGCTCGGCGAGCATCGCAGCGACACGTCGATCCTGCGCGCGGCCGCCGCGATCTCGACGCCGATCGACGTGCACGCGGGCGGGCGCGCGCTGTCGCAAGGCTTCGCGATGGTCTACACGCGCAGCTTCCTGAAGACGCTCAAGCGCAAGGCGATCGCGAAGCTCGACCAGTATCCGGGGTTGTTCGACCGTGAAGCGATGCTGCAGGCCGTGACGATGCGCGACTTCGACGAGGTCGTGACCGCCCCGCTGCACGGTTTCGCGAACGCGGACGACTACTGGACGAAGGCGACGACCCGGCCGCTGCTGCCCGCGATCGACGTGCCGACGCTGATCCTCAACGCCCGCAACGACCCGTTCCTGCCCGAGTCCGCGCTGCCGGGCCCGGCCGACGTATCGCCGGCCGTCGAGCTCGACCAGCCCGCGGACGGCGGACACGCGGGATTCATGACCGGGCCGTTCCCCGGCCGTCTCGACTGGCTGTCGGCGCGGGTGTTCGGCTATTGCTCCAAATTCGTCGACCATGGATGACATCGTCAGGCAGGCGCTCGCCAAATGGCCGAACGTGCCGCACTGTACCGGCTGGCTGCTGCTCGACCGGCGCGGCGAATGGCGGCTGCGCGACGACGCGGCCCAGGCGGCCGGCGAGCTCGGCTCGCCGATCCGGCATGCGGCGCTGAACGCGTTCATCGGCCGCAACTACGAATGCGACGCGCAGGGCCAGTGGTTCTTCCAGAACGGCCCGCAGCGCGTGTACGTCGAGCTTGCCTATACGCCGTGGGTCGTGCGGCTCGCCGAACAGGACGGCCGGCTGACGCTCGCCGATCAGGCCGGCCGGCCGTTCGAGCCGCGGGAAGCATGGCTCGACGACGCGGGCGGCGTGCTGTTTCGCTCGGCCGGCACGGCGCCGCGCATCGCGGCGCTGCACGATCACGATCTCGGGCTGTTCGCCGATCACGCGGATTTCGACGCCGCACCGCCGGTACTGCGCTGGCGCGACGGCCGCACGCTGCCGCTCGGCGAGATCGCGCGCGCCGACGTGCCGGCGCACTTCGGCTTCGTCGCAAGTCCCGCCGAACGGGCGCGTGCCGCGCCGGCCTAGCTCCTGCCGTTCTTCTCGTCTTCGCGCTCTTCCTTGTAGCGCGCCTCGAATTCCAGCAGCCGCGCGCCGATCATCGACTGCTCGTAGAACGAGACGTCCTTCGCGTCGCGCGCTTCCTTCAGCTGGCGAATCGCCGACGGCCACGCGCCGTCGAGCGCGAGCTTCTCCGCGAGCGCGCGGCGCCGCGCCAGCACGTCGCCCTTGCCGTCGCTCGCCTTCGCGAGATAGTCCCACCAGTCCGGCTGCTCGGGGTCGGCCTTCGCCTGCGCGCGCGCCTGCGCCTGCGCGTCGGCGAAACGGCGCGCGGCCAGGAGCGCCTGAAGATGCCCGACGATCGCCGCATGCGACGCCGGCCAGCGCCGCTGCGCGAGCGCCGCGAGCCGCACCGCATCGTCGGCGTGCCCCGCACGGCGCGCGATGTCGGCGGCCAGCACGTCGAGGCTCGGCGAACTCGTCGCCGGATCGTCCTCGCGCCGCTCGCGCGCGTCGAACGCGGTGCGTGCCGACGCAAGCGCCTTGCCGGCCGCGTCGTACTCGCCGAGCTGCGCGTTCGCGAGCGCGATGCCGTACCAGTTCGCCGCCACGTTCGGCGCGGTGCGATCGTCGATCTCGGACTGCATCCGGCGCGCTTCGGCCGCGATGTCGGTCGGCGCACGGTTCTGCAGGACCCGCAGCCGTGCGCGCACGAACCCGTATTCGGGCGACTGGCGCGGCTGCCGGTACGGCGCACGGCGCGCGCGATCTTCCATGTCGGCGATCCGCTCGCCGGTCAGCGGGTGCGTGCGCGCATACGCGGGCACGCCCGCATCGCCCATCGACGCGCGATCGAGCCGCTCGAAGAAACCCGGCATCCCGTACGGGTCGTAGCCCGCGCCCGCGAGCAACTGGAAGCCGACGCGATCGGCCTCCCGCTCGGCCGAACGCGAGAAGCGCAGCTGGTTGTCCACCGCGTACGCCTGCCCGCCCACCGCGATCGCGCTGCCGAGGTCGCCGCTTCTCGCGAGCACGCCGGCCAGCACGCCGAGCAGCATCGTCGCGAGCGCCGTATAGCCGGTCTTCTCGTTCGCGCCGATCATCCGCGCGATGTGCCGCTGCAGCACGTGCCCCATCTCGTGGCCGACCACCGACGCGAGCTCCGACTCCGTCTGCGTCGTGACGACAAGCCCGCTGTTGATCCCGATGAAGCCGCCCGGCATCGAGAACGCGTTGATCTGCGGATCGCGCACCGGGAACAGGTCGAAGTCCGGCGTGTAGCCGCCGATGAAACGCGCGGCCGCCGCGGCCGCGAGCCGCGCCGCCATCGCGTTCAGGTAGTCGCGTACGAGCCAGTCGTCGAGATAGTCGGGATCGCGCCGCACTTCGCGCATCACCCGCTCGCCGAGCCGGCGCTCGGCCTGCGGCGTCAGCGAACCGCCGGAGCCGTCGCCCAGGTCGGGCAGCTCGAGCGCGCGAAGCGGCGCGCGCAGGCCGGCGGCGGAATTCGACACGCCGGTGGCGCCGGAAAACCGGCTCTCCGCGCCGCCGTACGTACCGAACACGCCGGCCGCGATGCCGGACGGCACGGTCGAGATCGACGGGAGACCGGCGCCCGCCGCCTCGAGCGGCAAGGCGCCCGTGCGTTGCGCGAAGCCGTCGGGCGGCAGCGCCAGGGCCGCCGACAGCAACACGGCAAGCAACTGTTTGACACGCATGGCAGGATGAAAACGACGCCGTCCCGCGCGCCGGGCGCGCATCGCGGCGTTTGGTCTGAATATTCGGGTCATTGTACCGGCGCCGGCCCGGCTGTCCCGCACGGATCGTCCGCGGGTTGTGCGCCGGCGGCGCGGGCGCCCGCTGCTATGATAGGCGCCCTTCAAGCTATGCACGGGACCGAACCGGGCGTCGACGCGCCGGATTCGATCGACAGGAGCATGACATGTCAGGACTCACCCATTTCGACGCCGCCGGCCATGCGCACATGGTCGACGTCGGCGGCAAGCAGGAAACCCAACGCATCGCGATCGCGCGCGGCACGATCCGGATGCTGCCGGCCACGTTCGCCCTGATCCGCGACGGCAAGGCCAAGAAAGGCGACGTGCTCGGCGTCGCGCGCATCGCGGCGATCCAGGGCGCCAAGCGCACGGCCGACCTCATCCCGCTGTGCCACCCGCTCGCGCTGACGCGCGTGGCCGTCGATTTCGAGCTCGACGACACGCTGCCGGGTGTCCACTGCGTCGCGCAGGTCGAAACGTTCGGCCGGACCGGCGTCGAGATGGAAGCGCTGACCGCCGTGCAGGTCGGGCTGCTGACCGTCTACGACATGTGCAAGGCCGTCGATCGCGGAATGGTGATCACCGACGTGAGCGTGCGCGAGAAACGCGGCGGGAAGTCGGGAGACTGGAAGGCGGAAGCGTAAAGCCCTGGTTCGACGCTGAGAACGCTACATAACGGGTGGGCGTCCGCCGTGCGGTTGCACGGTGGCCCGCTCAGACATGCGCAAGGCTGCTGGATACGCCGCCACCATAAAAACAATTCATGAGAGATCTGCACCCCCGCCCCGGGCCATGGCGCCCGCTGCCGGCCGCGCTGATGACGCTCCTGCTGGCCGCAACCCTGCTGCATGCGTTGGCGGCCGCGCATGCGGAAGACACCCGCATCGCCGCGCCCGGGCTCCGCGCACTGCTGAATTGCTCGACGACCGCGCGCTGGCCGCTGCCGAAGGAACGCGCGGCGGGCCGGTTCGCATTCGGCTGCCGGATCTTCGGTTCGGAAGCGAGTCCCGTGAAAGGCCTGTAAAGCTGTCGCGGGTGCCGCCCGCCCTCTTTCGATCGCATTGCCCGGCCGAGTCCGCTACGGCGGCCGGTCGGCAGACACCCCTCGGAGTCCCGGATGAAAACAATTCAGAAAATCGCTGCCCTCGCGTTGTGCATTGCATCCGCCGGCCCGTCCGTCGCCCATGCCGCAAGCAGTAGTTGCCCCGCCGCCGACACCGCCGCGCGCGCGGCGATCGACGCACGGCATCGGCTGCAGCAGATCCCGAGCCAGCAAAGCGACTACGTCAGCGAAACCGTGTTGCCCGCTCAGCGCGACGCGCTGCGTGCGTACAAGCAGGCGCTCGCCGGCGCGATCGATGCGCGGCTCGCCTGCAGTGACGAACCGGTCGACCCGGCCGCGCTGAAACGCACGCTCGCCGCGACGCTCCGCGCGTCGGCAAAACCGGCCGGGGCCGACGGCCATTCGTCGTTCGGGGACAATCCCACGGTCCAGGTGGAGCGCGCGGCCACGCCCCGGCCGCTCGTCCTCGTGCGCGCCGGCTTCGACATCGCCTGCGGCGACGACAACCTGCTGACCGCCTACGCATGGGAAAACGGCGGCTGGCGGCGCGTGCTGCGCTGGCAGGCCGACGACTACAAGGACATCTCCGGCGCGTACGGCCGGGGCTTCGAATTCACGGCGCTGCCGGGCGGACAGGTGGTGGTCGTGCACGGCACGCCCTGGTGCACGTCGACGTGGACTCACTTCGTCGCTGACGTGATCGTCCCGGCGAACGGCGCGGCGCCGCAGCGCGCGGTGTTCCGGATGAGCAAGGACTATTGGTTCGAAGAAGACAACTTCCGGCTGAAGACGCGCCCCGACGGTTTCGAGCTGCGTGCGGCGGTCCACTCGATCGACTTAAACCTGCTGCTGGTGCGGCCGGGCATCTACCGCTATCGCGTCGACGGCGGCGCCGTGCAGCGCGTACAGCCCGTCGCGCTCAACGGCCGCGACTTCGTCGACGAATGGCTGAATGTGGACGATGCGCAGGCGCGCGAATGGAGCGAACCCGCGTCGGCCGCTGCCGCGTTGAAAGCGCGGCAGGCGCTCAACGAACAACGCAAGGCGCCCGACACGTCGTTCGGGTACGGTGCGGTGCGCGGCTGCTCGACCGCGAAGGATCGCTTCCAGGTCGAGATCGCGCTGACCGGCAAGTCAGGGCAAACCGTCGCGAAGCGCTACGGCCTGATCCGCCAGGAAGCCAACGGTTTCACGATGCTCGGATTGCAGGACGCGCCGGAACCGACGTGCCGCGGCGCGAACCTGATGCCGCGGCACTGATCCGTGCAGGCCGCCGCGGCGCACACGTCAACCGCCGCGCTGCGGCTCGAACACGAACGGCTGGGTCAGCAGGAACGGATTCGCCGCAGGCCCCGTCTGCGTGCAGGTCGCGCGCGACATCGCGTCGGCCGCGGCGCGGTCCGCGGCGGCATTGCGGCTGCTGGTCGTGATCGTCACGTTTTCCGCGACCCCGGACGTCGTCATCAGCGCACGCACGAGCACGGTCGCCGGGCGCGTGAGCGGCTTCGCGGTATCCGGATAGACGGCGCGCGGAATGTGACAGGTCAGCTTGCTGTCTTGCTGCGAGGACACCGCGCAGCCGGCGAGCAGCACGGCGACGACGGGCAGCGCAAGGTAGGTTGGGCAGGTAGCCATGTTCGAATCGGAATCTGTTGCGTTGCTTCGGGACGAGCCGGCCGCGCAGCCTGCGTTCCCCGAGGCTGCGATGACCGGATGCTGCAACCGACGATACCCGACCGGATCGGCGGGCATCGCGACACCAGCGCGCATTGTGCACGCGCCGCCCGGCGAGCGGCGGCGATTTGACAATGGTTGACGCGAATCCGCTGCAGACCGCCGGGAATGCGCGCGATCCGCAGCGTAATCGATGCGACGCCGAACGCGCCCGGAGCGGGCCAATCGGCGGGCTGGCTTACTCGGCGTCGTCGTCGTCCGACTCGTCGAGCGCGTCGGCCGGAACGTCACCGTATTTCGCGACGACCGCCGCCTTGAACGTCTTCAGCGCCGGCTGCTGGTCGCACAGCTTGTACAGCGCCGCCAGCTGTTGCGGCCAGTCCTTCAGTTCCTTCGCGAACACGTGCAGGCGCGCGACGGTGTCGAGCGCGTCGGCTTCGCGGCCGGCCAGTGCCTGCAGCGCCGCATAGCGGCGCAGCACCGTCTCGCCGGGCAGCAGCGCGATCGCGCGCTCGTGCGCAGCGAGCTTGGCCGGCAGGTCGTCCGCCGAAATCGGGAGCAGCGTGGCCGCGCCATATTCGCCCCAGGCGCCGAACAGCAACGACGGCGCGTCGCGATACTGCGCGGCCGGATCGCTGCCGTAATACAGCACCTCCGCACGCTGGTAGTCGCGCAGCACGGGCACCGCCGCCAGCACGCCGCCGACCGACAGCACCGCGAACAACCCGAAGGCTGCGCGCCCCGGCAGGATGCGCAGCGGCTTCACGTCGAGCAGCCCGATCACGAACATCGCAGGCAACAGGAAGAACATGTACTGCTGCGGATACTCGACCAGCGCATGCATCAGCAGGATGCCGATCAGCGCGAAGCCGAACACGCGCATGCTCGACTGCGGCGCGCGCACCGCTCGCACGAACCACGTCACGAGCGCGACGACGAGCACGCCCAGGCCGACAAGGCCGGACTTCGCGAGCAGGTCGATGAAGATGTCGTGCGAATTGTTCGCGATCTCGACGCCGCCGAGCGCGCGCACGAGCGCGAACTGGTGCGACGGGAACTCGCCCCAGCCGACGCCGAGCAGCGGGTGCTCGCGGAACATCGCGAGCCCGTACTTCCACAGTGCGAGGCGCGGCGCGATCTGCCCCGCGTCACGCATCCGGTCGGCCGCGGATTCCGCGAGGTTCAGGTGATAGTGCACGTTGGCCCAGCGCACCGCGACGTTCACCGCGACGAACACGGCGGCGAGCAGCACGGGCATCAGCCACGCGCGCGCGCGCACGTTGGCCGGCGCGCCCGGCTTGTCGCGCGATTCGGCCCGCGCCATCCAGAAGCCCGCGACGACCATCACCGCGACCTGCAGCCACGGCCCGCGCGACACCGTCAACGCAAGACCGACCGACAGCACGAGCGACAGCGCGAGCCACGCCCATACCGCGAGCCGGCGCGTCTGCACGAGATACAGCGCGCCCGCGAGCGCGAACGCGATGTAGCTGGCCAGATGGTTCGCCTGCGCCATGTTGCCGTACGGGCGGCGATCGACCGCGACGTTGTACATCACGACGAACGGCGACAGCGCCGACTCGAGGTGGAACAACTGCACGACCTGGCAGAACACGGCGAACACGCCGCCGATGAGCAAGGCGCCCGCCATGATCCGCGCCGCCGCTTCCGCGAGCTGCTCGCGCGCGAGCGCAAAGCCTGCCTGCATCGCGACCAGCGCGGCGGCGAGATAGCCGACCGCGAGCCAGTTCATCGACGGCACCTTGAGCGGAATCAGCGCGACCTGTGCGATGAGCACCACCGCGAACCCGAGCGGCGCAGCGAATGCAGCCGGCGCCGCAAACGGCGTGGCCGGCCGGCTCGTCCGCACGAGCAGGATCACGGACACGCCCACCAGCAGATACAGCACCAGCGCGGAAAATTCGGAATAGAAGGTCGGGATCGGATACGTGTGATTGGTGATCGCATACGGCACGATCAGGGCGACAGCCAGCGCAACGAGCGGCAACGAACGGGAAAAAGTAGAAGGCATGAGCGAACCGGATGTCAGCAACCGGCGCACTATACAAAACTTTCCCCCCTCTGTGCGGAGCCGTCACGCCGGATGCATGGCCGGCCGCATCGATCCGGCGATCACCGCCCTGCCCGCCCGCTATGCGCGACACTCCGCCGGCGCATATTTCGCAGGCAGCGTCGCGGCATCGCCCGGCAACGGCCCGGCTCCCGGCGCCGGCAGCGACGACGCACCCTTGCCGGCAGCGAAGCACTCCCACGCGATCGCGCCGGCCTGCATCGCGCCCTTTTTGAGCGGCACGCGTGCGGTGGGCGCGTCGGCCTTGTCGGGCGCGGACGGCACGAGCACCAGCGTATTGGCATCGCCTGCCGCGACGCGGGCGGTAAAGACGACCGTGATCTGGCCGGTCTCGCCGTCGATCGCGACGGATTCGACGTTGCGGGTCGCGGCCGGCGGGCTGTAGCCGCCGTCGAGGCCCGCGCCGCTCGCAGCGTTGTCGGCGACGGCCAGCCGCGCGGACGACGCAAGCGCGAGCCCCTCGCCGACGCGCGAACGCGCAAGGTAATCCTGGTACGCGGGAATCGCATAGGCGGCGATCACGCCGACGATCGCCAGCACGATCATCAGTTCGATCAGCGTGAAGCCGGCCGGCCGCCGGCGCGCCCGCCGCAGGTCGGCGGCAACGCGACGGAACAGGGAAACGGAAAAGGCTTCGAACATGGCAGGCTCCGGAAACGAAAAACGCCTGCCGTCAAAGGCAGGCGTCTCGATCGTAGCCAGCAGGGCGTGAATCCGGCAGTCGGCCGGATGGCCAGCGTCAGTGCGAACCGGGCGCGCCCGGCGTGCCACGGCGCTTCCTCAGCGCGTAGCCGGCCACGACGACGAACAGCGCGCCCGCGATGCTCGCCCCGTAGAGCACCGGCGGCGTATCGAGCACCGGCCAGCGGTCGCCGACCGGGTCGTTCACGATCAGGCCGCCCGCGATCCAGCCGAGCAACCCGGCGCCGAGCGCCACGACGATCGGGAAACGGTCGAGCAGCTTCAGCACCAGCGTGCTGCCCCACACGATGATCGGCACGCTGACGACGAGCCCGAAGATCACGAGCGGGATCCGGTGCGACGGGTCGGCCTGCTCGGCCGCGCCGGCGATCGCGATCACGTTGTCGAGGCTCATCACCGCGTCGGCGATCACGATCGTCTTCACGGCATCCCACAGCCGGCTGGCCGGCTTGATGTCGTCGTGCGCGTCGGCGGCCGGCGCCATCAGCTTGATGCCGATCCACAGCAGCAGCAGCCCGCCGCCGAACTTCAGGAACGGCACGTCGAGGAGCGCGACTGCGAACGTGATCAGCGCGACGCGCAGCAGGATCGCACCCGCGGTGCCCCAGATGACGCCGCGCAGCCGCTGGTTCGCGGGCAGGTTGCGGCATGCGAGCGCGATGACGACCGCGTTGTCGCCGCCGAGCAGGATATCGATGATGACGATCTGGAGCACGGCGCCCCAGTGCAGCGACGTGAGGAATTCGAGCATGGACGGACGCGGGGTGGACAGTCTGCCGGGCGCAGGCGCACGCGGGTTCGCCGCCGGCCGCACGATGCGCGCGCAGCCTTACGGGAACATTTTGCGAGCATAACAAAAAACGCCGGCAAAGCCGGCGTTTTTTGCAGGACGAACCCAGGGGGAAATTTTACAGCGCCTTCTTCAGCAGACGGCCCATTTCCGACGGGTTGCGCGTGACGGTGATGCCGCACGCTTCCATGATTTCCAGCTTCGCTTCGGCCGTGTCCGCACCGCCCGAGATCAGCGCGCCGGCGTGGCCCATGCGCTTGCCCGGAGGCGCCGTGACGCCCGCGATGAAGCCGACGACCGGCTTCTTCATGTTGTCCTTGATCCACTCGGCGGCATTGGCTTCGTCCGGACCGCCGATTTCGCCGATCATCACGACCGCATCCGTATCCGGATCGTCGTTGAACATCTTCATCACGTCGATGTGCTTCAGACCGTTGATCGGGTCGCCGCCGATACCGACTGCCGACGACTGGCCGAGGCCCAGCGCCGTCAGCTGCGCAACCGCTTCATACGTCAGCGTGCCCGAACGCGACACGACGCCGATGCGGCCCTTGCGGTGGATGTGACCCGGCATGATGCCGATCTTCAGCTCGTCCGGCGTGATCGTGCCCGGGCAGTTCGGCCCGAGCAGCAGCGTCTTGCGGCCTTCGCGACGCATGCGGTCCTTCACTTCGATCATGTCGCGCACGGGGATGCCTTCCGTGATGCAGATCGCGAGATCGAGGTCGGCTTCGACCGCTTCCCAGATCGCAGCGGCAGCACCTGCCGGCGGCACGTAGATGACCGACACGGTCGCGCCGGTTTCGGCCTTCGCTTCCTTGACGCTCGCGTAGATCGGAATGCCTTCGAAATCTTCGCCGGCCTTCTTCGGGTTCACGCCCGCGACGAATGCTTCGCGGCCGTTTGCGTATTCACGGCAGGCGCGCGTATGGAACTGACCGGTCTTGCCGGTAATGCCCTGCGTGATGACCTTCGTGTCCTTGTTGATCAGAATCGACATGTATTTTGACCTCTGTTCGATTGGCGTCGCGTGCAAGCCGCGCCGCCATGCGTATTCGACGATAGCGTTACTTGCCTGCGGCAGCCGCGACGACCTTCTGCGCAGCCTCTTCCATGCTGTCAGCCGAGATGATCGGCAGGCCCGAATCGGCCAGCATCTTCTTGCCGAGGTCTTCGTTCGTGCCCTTCATGCGCACGACGAGCGGCACGTTCAGGTTCACGGCCTTCGAACCGGCGATCACGCCTTCCGCGATCACGTCGCAGCGCATGATGCCGCCGAAGATGTTCACGAGGATCGCCTTCAGGTCCGGGTTCTTCAGCATCAGCTTGAACGCTTCCGTGACCTTCTCGGTCGTCGCACCGCCGCCGACGTCCAGGAAGTTCGCCGGTTCGCCGCCGAACAGCTTGATCGTGTCCATCGTCGCCATCGCGAGGCCTGCGCCGTTCACGAGACAGCCGATGTTGCCGTCGAGCGAGATGTACGCGAGGTCGAACTTCGACGCTTCGATTTCAGCCGGATCTTCTTCGTCCAGGTCGCGGTACGCGACGATTTCCGGGTGACGGAACAGCGCGTTCGAGTCGAAGTTGAACTTCGCGTCGAGTGCGGTGACCTTGCCGTCGCCGGAGACGTTCAGCGGGTTGATTTCGGCCAGCGATGCGTCGGTTTCCCAGAATGCCTTGTACAGGCCTTGCAGGATCGCGCGCGCTTGCGGAATCGAAGCGGCCGGCACGCCGATCTTCGCGGCGAGGTCGTCTGCCTGCGCGTCGAGCAGGCCCGTCGACGGCTCGACGATGACCTTGTGGATCAGTTCCGGGTGCTTCTCGGCAACTTCCTCGATGTCCATGCCGCCTTCGCTCGAGCCCATCAGCACGATCTTCTGCGAGATGCGGTCGACAACCAGGCTGACATACAGTTCCTGCTTGATGTCGGCGCCTTCTTCGATCATCAGACGGTTGACCTTCTGGCCTTCCGGACCGGTCTGGTGCGTGACGAGCTGCATGCCGAGGATCTGGTTCGCGTATTCGCGCACCTGCTCGATCGACTTCGCCACCTTCACGCCGCCGCCCTTGCCACGGCCACCCGCGTGAATCTGAGCCTTCACGACCCAAACCGGGCCGCCGAGCTCTTCTGCCACCTTGACGGCCTCGTCCACCGAGAACGCCGGCTTGCCGCGCGGTACCGCGACTCCGAATTTCCGCAGGATTTCCTTACCCTGGTACTCGTGAATCTTCATGCGTGATTCCCTTCAGTCTGAGAGTTGGATGAAAAGTCGCTTTAGACGCTTCTTCGAATGATTTCCGTTCATTCCTTCGTGCTGCCATCACCGGACAGATCCGGCCGAAGCGGGCCATACCACCGCGGGTAATACTGCCGCACGACCTCGCCGTCGAACCGCAACGCCCGGCAGCGGCCGAGCTGGAAAGGCGGTTCGGCGTGCACGTCGCCATGATCCGGCCCTTCGCCGCCCTCCTCGCGCACGTTCCACACGTCACCGGCGAACGCCTGGATCGCTGCCGTCGGCAGCACGGCGCACAGTTCGGTGAGATGGGAACAGCCTGCGACGCCGGCGAGCAGCCGGTTCGCGTTGCGGCGGAAATTGCGGAAGAGATTGAGCCCGATGAGGGCCCGATAGGCAGGAGTGGCGGATTGACAGTGACCGGGATAGGGAACCCATTCCGAAGACGCTTCGGCGTCGACGACATTGAGGTCACGATCGATAGTCACGCGCAGCCAGAGTTCGTGGATCGGCAGGCCCTGGGGCCGGATGCCCGACGCAAGCGCGACATCGCGCGGCTTGTGGTCGGTCAGGCAGGCTTCGATGTCCCACAAGCCGTCGCCGCGCTCGTAAGCTTCCGCTCGGATTGCGCGTCGATGTCGCAACTGACGGGGCACGGGCTCGGATAGCGGCATGCTGGAGGTTGAGGCCGAAGAGGAAAACCCACGGATTTTAGCATATTGGGTATTTGAGACACTCTGACGCGACGGCGGGTATTCCCGCCTGTCCGGAAGCCGTTGCGTTGCAGCAAAATCGCGCGCCACGCGCGACTTCGGCGATCAGTCGTCGCCGAACATTTCTTCGCCGCACTTCAGCAACTTCACGATGGTCGCGCTCGAGAAGCCCCGCGCCGCAAGAAAGCGCGCCTGCTTCGCCCGCTCGGCTGGCGTTTGCGGCAGTGCACCGAATTTCTTGCGCCAGACCGCCTGCGCACGCGCCCATTCGGTCTCGCGAAGCTGCGCGTTCACCTCCTCGACGAGCGTGTCGCCGACCGCATGACGCTTCAGCTCGCTGACGATGCGTGCGACGCCGACACGCGACGCGCGGCGATGCACGAGACTCTCGGCAAAACGCGCATCGGACAGCCAGCCTTCCTGTTCCAGCGCATCGAGCACGGGTTCGACGGATTCGTCTTCGCCGACGTAGGGCGCGAGCTTGCGCGCGAGTTCCGCGCGGCTGTATTCACGCCTGGACAGATAGCCGAGCGCGCGGCCCTTCAGTGACCGAGCGGGTTTCGACGACGAAGGCTTGCGCGCGCCCTCCGCCTCGGTGGCGGCGCCTGACGGCCGGCGCGTGCGACGCGGGTTCTGGCTCGTGCGGGTATAGACGTCTTCCGTGGCCGCGGCGGAAGCAGCGGAGGACGCGCTTTCGCGCGCGAAGCCGACGCCGGACACGCGACGACGGGAGCGGTCGTGCGCATCGAACGATTCATCGTCGTCGAACGGATCGCTCGGTGCGGCAATCTCAAACGAAACGAGGGCATCGTCGGATGCCCTCGTCGCGGTGCGGTTCGCGGCATGGCTGGCTGAAGCGCCCGCGGACCGCCGGCTGGCGCCCGGGGACGCGACGCGCCGGTCGGAATCGCCCGGCGCGCTGCGCGCGTCGTGCTCTTCCGGCCCGCCTGTTCCGCCCCGGCGCCCGACCATCACTCTTCTTCGTCCATCGCCTCGGCTTCGTCGTGGCCTGCACCATCCGGCATGGCGGCAACGCCGAGCGATTCGCGAATGCGGTTCTCGATCTCGCGTGCGATTTCCGGATTCTCGCGCAGGAATTCACGCGCGTTGTCCTTGCCCTGGCCGATCTTCTCGCCGTTGTAGCTGTACCAGGCACCGGCCTTGTCGACGATCTTCGCCTGCACGCCGAGATCGATGATCTCGCCCTGACGCGAAATGCCTTCGCCGTACAGGATGTCGAAGATCGCTTCGCGGAACGGCGGCGACACCTTGTTCTTGACGACCTTCACGCGGGTTTCGTTGCCGATCACCTCGTCGTTCTTCTTGATCGAGCCGATCCGGCGGATATCCAGACGCACCGACGAATAGAACTTCAGCGCATTGCCGCCCGTCGTGGTTTCCGGGTTGCCGAACATCACGCCGATCTTCATCCGGATCTGGTTGATGAAGATCACGAGGCAGTTCGTGCGCTTGATCGTGCCCGTCAGCTTGCGCAGTGCCTGCGACATCAGGCGGGCCTGCAGACCCGGCAGCGAATCGCCCATCTCGCCTTCGATTTCGGCCTTCGGCACGAGCGCCGCGACCGAGTCGATGACGATCATGTCGATCGAGCCCGAGCGCACCAGCGCGTCGGTGATTTCGAGCGCCTGCTCGCCGGTGTCCGGCTGCGAGATCAGCAGCTCCGGCACGTTCACGCCGAGCTTCGCCGCATATTGAACGTCGAGCGCGTGCTCGGCGTCGATGAACGCTGCGGTGCCGCCCAGCTTCTGCAGCTCGGCGATGACCTGCAGCGTGAGCGTGGTTTTACCGGACGATTCGGGGCCGTAGATCTCGACCACCCGGCCGCGCGGCAGGCCGCCGACGCCAAGCGCGATATCGAGGCCCAGCGAACCCGTGGAGACGACCTGGATATCTTCCGCCGCCTCGCCGTCGCCCATGCGCATGATCGAGCCTTTGCCGAACTGCTTCTCGATCTGGGCAAGCGCGGCGGCCAGCGCCTTGCTCTTCTCGGCGGTCATCCCGGAGCCCTTCTTGCTATCTTCCATGAATCGTCCTTTGCTATGATGAGCAGCGTCTGTCAGAGGCGCGCCCGCTTTCAAGCGCCGCCCACGAATGCAGACACTGTATAAAAAAACAGTGTTTTGTGCAAGCCCGCAATGCAGGCTGCGTTGTACACGAATAACTTCGGAGACAGCCGGCCGGCGCGAACGCCCCGCCGGCCATCGGTCAGCACCCATGCGAATTCTCATCGCGGAAGACGACAGCATACTCGCGGACGGCCTCACCCGGTCACTCCGCCAATCGGGCTATGCGGTCGACCACGTGAAGAGCGGCGTCGATGCCGATACGGCACTGTCGATGCAGACGTTCGACCTGCTGATCCTCGACCTCGGGCTCCCGAAAATGTCCGGGCTCGACGTGCTCAAGCGCCTGCGCGCCCGCAATTCCAACCTCCCCGTGCTGATCCTGACGGCCGCCGACAGCGTCGACGAGCGCGTGAAGGGGCTCGACCTCGGCGCCGACGACTACATGGCCAAGCCGTTCGCGCTCAACGAGCTCGAAGCGCGCGTGCGCGCGCTGACCCGGCGCGGGGCCGGCGGCGGCCCGACCGTCGTGCGCCACGGCTCGCTCGCGTTCGACCAGGTCGGCCGCATCGCGTACGCGAACGATCGCGTGCTCGACCTCTCCGCGCGCGAGCTCGGCCTGCTCGAGGTGCTGCTGCAGCGGATCGGCCGGCTCGTGTCGAAGGAGCAGCTCGTCGACCATCTGTGCGAATGGGGCGAGGAAGTCAGCAACAACGCGATCGAAGTCTACGTGCACCGGCTGCGCAAGAAGATCGAACCCAGCGGCGTACGGATCTCGACCGTGCGCGGCCTCGGTTACTGCCTCGAGAAGGCCGCGCCCGCCGCGCCGGCCGACTCGGCCGCGCCCCAGCCCGCGGCGGCCGGCACGCCGCTGCGCTGATCCCGGGCGTTGCCGCGATGGCCACGCCGGCCCATACCCGCCACCCGACCGGCGCGCCGTCGTCGGCCGCCGACGAGGCGCGCGACGCGCGCTACGAGAACCCGTTCGCGCCGCCCGACGAAACCGATGCGCCCGAGGCACCGCGCCCGCGCTCGCTGTTCGGCGAGATCCTCGACTGGATGCTCGCGCCGCTGCTGCTGCTGTGGCCGATGAGCATCGCCGTCACCTACCTCGTCGCGAAGACGATCGCGAACGGCCCGTTCGATCGCGCGCTCGAGACCAACGCGTACGTGCTCGCGCGGCAGATCCATCCGGTGAACGGCGTCGCCGAGCTGACGCTGCCGGAGCAGACACGCGACTTCCTGCGCGCGGACAACGTCGACAGCGTCTATTTCCAGGTGCTCGGCACCCGCGGCGAACTGGTCGCGGGCGAGGCCGACATGCCGCTGCCGCGCGACGAGGACCGCCCGCCGCCGGGCGTCGTCATGTTCCGCGACGACCTGCTGCGCGGCAACGACGTGCGCGTCGCGTATACGACGGTCGCGCTGCCGCAATCGAACGACACCCAGCCCGTGCTCGTGCAGGTCGGCGAAACGCTGGACAAGCGCAACGCGCTCGCGAACGACATCATCAAGGGCGTGATCCTGCCGCAGTTCGTGATCCTGCCGCTCGCGATCCTGCTGGTCTGGTTCGGGCTGTCGCGCGGGCTCGCGCCGCTCAACGCGCTGCAGGCGCACATCCGCGCGCGGCGGCCCGACGACCTGTCGCCGGTCGAGGCGCAGCGCGCGCCGCCCGAGATCGAGCCGCTCGTCACGTCGTTCAACGACCTGCTCGCCCGTCTCGAACAGAACATGGCGCTGCAAAAGCGCTTCATCGCCGACGCCGCCCACCAGATGAAGACGCCGCTCGCGGGCCTGCGCACGCAGGCCGAGTTCGCGCTGCGCCACCCCGTCCCGCCCGACGTGCAGCGCTCGCTCGAGCAGATCGCGACGAGCTCCGAGCAGGCCGCGCGGCTCGTCACGCAGTTGCTCGCGCTGGCGCGCGCCGAGAACCGCGCGAGCGGGCTGACGTTCGAGCCGGTCGAGATCGCCTCGCTCGCGCGGCGCGCGGTGCGCGACTGGGTGCAGGCCGCGCTCGCGAAACGCATGGATCTCGGCTACGAAGGCCCGGACGCCGGACGACACGCCGCTCGACGTCGACGGCAACCCGGTGATGCTGCGCGAGATGCTCGGCAACCTGATCGACAACGCAATCCGCTACACGCCGGACGGCGGCCGCATCACCGTACGGGTGCGCGAGGATCGCGCCGCGCGGCTCGCGCACCTGGAAGTCGAGGATACCGGGCCGGGCATCCCGGCCGCCGAACGCGAGCGCGTCGTCGAGCGCTTCTACCGGATCCTCGGCCGCGAAGGCGACGGCAGCGGCCTCGGGCTCGCGATCGTGCGCGAGATCGCCACGCAGCACGGCGGCACGCTGACGCTCGACGATCATGTCTACCAGCACGCCCCGCGCCTCGCCGGCACGCTCGTGCGCGTGACGCTCCCCTTGCACGACCCGGCCCCGGAATAACCCTGACATGCGCCGCAACATCCTGCCGCAGCACGGCTGATTGCGCGAACTTGCGTGCCGTTTCCCGAGCGAACGACACACGAAGACAGCCGTTCGCCGCGGGTTAACGTGGCATCGTTTTATGCCTGCGAGTCAGTCCGCCGTAAGTTTCCCTACCAATAATCGTCAACAGGCTCGCCTCCCAAGGCGACCCAACACCAATATCAAGAGACTTGGAGACGACTCATGGCAACGTTAGGCGGGCAAATTTCGCACTCGCCGATGACGGGCGAAGAGAAGAAGGTGATCTTCGCGTCGTCGCTCGGCACCGTGTTCGAGTGGTACGACTTTTACCTGGCCGGCTCGCTCGCGGCCTACATCAGCAAGAGCTTCTTCTCCGGCGTCAACCCGACCGCCGCCTTCATCTTCACGCTGCTCGGCTTCGCGGCCGGCTTCGCGGTGCGGCCGTTCGGCGCGATCGTGTTCGGCCGCCTCGGCGACCTCGTCGGCCGCAAGCACACGTTCCTCGTGACGATCGTGATCATGGGCGTGTCGACGTTCGTGGTCGGCTTCCTGCCCGGCTACGCGTCGATCGGCATCGCCGCGCCCGTGATCTTCATCGCGATGCGGCTGTTGCAGGGTCTCGCGCTCGGCGGCGAGTACGGCGGCGCGGCGACCTACGTCGCCGAGCACGCGCCGGCCAACCGTCGCGGCTTCTACACCGCGTGGATCCAGACGACCGCCACGCTCGGCCTGTTCCTGTCGCTGCTCGTGATCCTCGGCGTGCGCACCTTCATCGGCGAGGAAGCGTTCGGCAGCTGGGGCTGGCGCGTGCCGTTCGTCGCGTCGATCCTGCTGCTCGCGGTGTCGGTGTGGATCCGGATGCAGCTGAACGAATCGCCGGTGTTCCTGCGCATCAAGGCGGAAGGCAAGACGTCGAAGGCGCCGCTGACCGAAGCGTTCGGCCAGTGGAAGAACCTGAAGATCGTGATCCTCGCGCTCGTCGGCCTGACCGCCGGCCAGGCCGTCGTGTGGTACACGGGCCAGTTCTACGCGCTGTTCTTCCTCACGCAGACGCTGAAGGTCGACGGGGCGAGCGCGAACATCCTGATCGCGATCGCGCTGCTGATCGGCACGCCGTTCTTCCTGTTCTTCGGTTCGCTGTCGGACAAGATCGGCCGCAAGCCGATCATCCTCGCGGGCTGCCTGATCGCGGCACTGACCTACTTCCCGCTGTTCAAGGCGCTCACGCACTACGCGAATCCGCAGCTCGAGATCGCCACGCAGAAGGCGCCGATCACGGTCATCGCCGATCCGGCCGCCTGTTCGTTCCAGTTCAACCCGGTGGGTACGTCGAAGTTCACGAACTCGTGCGACATCGCGAAGAGCGCGCTCGCGAAGGCCGGCTTGAACTACGAGAACGTCGCGGCACCGGCCGGCGCGACGGCCCAGATCAAGGTGGGCGACACGGTGATCCCGGCCTACGAAGGCAAGGCAGCCGACGCGAAGGCGCAGGGCGCGGCGTTCGACAAGACGCTCGCGTCGACGCTGAAGGCAGCCGGCTACCCGGCCAAGGCGGACCCGGCGCAGCTCAACTGGCCGATGACGATCGTGATCCTGACGATCCTCGTGATCTACGTGACGATGGTCTACGGCCCGATTGCCGCGATGCTGGTCGAGATGTTCCCGACGCGGATCCGCTACACGTCGATGTCGCTGCCCTATCACATCGGCAACGGCTGGTTCGGCGGCTTCCTGCCGGCCACCGCGTTCGCGATCGTCGCGGCGAAGGGCGACATCTACTCGGGCCTCTGGTATCCGATCGTGATCGCGCTGGCCACGTTCGTGATCGGCCTGCTGTTCGTCAAGGAGACGAAGGACTCGAACATCTACGCGCAGGATTGACGGTTGAGGCGCCTGCTTCGGCCGCTTGCGGCGGGCCGGAGCGTGGTGCCGGCAACTTGTTTCGAGAAAATATGAAAAAAGATGTTGACACCCCGGTTGGGCATCAGCATAATTCAAGTCTTCGGCGAATTAGCTCAGTCGGTTAGAGCGACGGAATCATAATCCGCAGGTCCGGGGTTCGAGTCCCTGATTCGCCACCAAATGCGAGAGCCCGGTAGATCTTTGATCTACCGGGCTTTTTCAGTTTCGGCTCTGCGGTTATCCGCGAACCTTGATTCTGTTGCCCGGCCTCCGGCGGCACAAGCGCAGCCAACTCATCAGGCGCATCCCCCGCATCACCGCCCCGCTCAGCAGCCGACCGACTGCCGCCACCAGCGTGCCGCCCGGAGCCGCAGCACGATGCCCACGCCCAACACCACGATTTCATCCGCCGCACTCGTCACGCCGGCGCCTCCCGTTCATCGCTACGCCGCCACCGACCCGCGACTCACATCACTCGCACGCGCCTGCAACCTGCTCCGCCAATCCTCCCCGCCTTCCAGCGACGGCGTCGCCTCGAACACCTCCGCGACCCAGTCGGCGAACACGCGCACCTTCTGCGACAGGTGCCGGTTGTGCGGATAGACGATCGAAATCGGCTTCGGCTTCGGATTGCAGTCCGGCAGCACCTCGACCAGCGAGCCGTCGAGCAGGTTCGGCAGCACCATGAACAGCGTCGGCTGGATCATCCCGAACCCTTCGAGCCCGCACGTCACGTAGGCATCCGAATCGTTGACCGTGACGGTCGACTTCAGCCTGATCTCCACCGGCTTGCCGTCGATCATGAACACCCACGGAATCGCACGCGCGCCGTGGCTCGAACGAAAATTCACCGCGTGATGGTCGGCGAGATCGGCAATCTCGTGCGGCTCGCCGTGACGCGCCAGGTAATCGGGCGACGCGCAGGTCACGCGCTTCAGCATTCCGATCCGCCGCGCGACCATCGACGAATCCTCGAGCGGCCCGACCCGGATCATGCAGTCGATGCCCTCCTCGATCGGATCCACGTAGCGGTCGGAGAGCCCCAGTTCGAGCGTGATGTCGGGGTAGCGCTGCCGGAACACCGGCAGCGCGGGAATCACGAGCCGACGCCCGAGCGCGTTCGGCATGTGGACGCGCAGCACGCCGCTCGGCTTGCGGTTGCCCGTCTGGAAACTCGCGTCGGCCTCCGCGATCTCCGAGATGATCTTCGTGCAATGCTCGTAGTACGCTGCGCCTTCCGGCGTGAGCGACAGCCTACGCGTCGTCCGGTGCATCAGGCGCACGCCCAGCAGCGCCTCAAGGTTCTGAATGATGGTCGTCACCGACGCGCGCGGCATCGCGAGCGTGTCGGCCGCGCGCGTGAAGCTGTTCGCGTCGACCACGCGGGTAAAAACTTCCATCGCCTGGATTCGGTCCATGCTGCCCCCCTTCGAATCGCCAACGGAACAGAATAGAGCGCGTGGAAGCCCCGACACAAGCCCCGTCCCATTATTCGCACGCACCGAATAGTCAAGCGTTTCGCAGTAGAAAAAGACGCGAATTCAACCGGCCGAACCCGACGCGTGCGCCGACTCTCGAGCCGCACGCGGCGCTCAACCGGCAAACCGTTCCCGATATCCCTGCGGCGACACGCCCAGCACGCGCACGAAACAGCGTCGCAGTGTTTCCTCCGAGCCGAACCCGCAGCGATCGGCAATCCGCTTGACGGGCCATGCCGTTTCGCCTAGCAGGCGCTGCGCGGCCTCGACGCGGAGCTGCTCGACCGCGCGGGCAGGCGTGCGCCCAGTCTCGGCGCGGTAATGGCGCACGAAGCTGCGCTCGCTCATCCGCGCGCGCTCGGCGAGCACCGGCACGGACAGGTCCGCGGCAAGGTGCTCGGCCATCCACGCATGCAGTTCGCCGAACCGGTCGTCGGTGCGCTGCATCGACAGCATCGTGCTGAACTGCGCCTGTCCACCCGGGCGCTTCAGGAACACGACGAGTTCGCGCGCGACGTCGAGCGCAGCCACCCGCCCCAGGTCCTCCTCGACCAGCGCGAGCGCGAGATCGATGCCGGCCGTCACGCCGGCCGAGGTCCACAGCGCGCCTTCGCGGATGAAGATCGGATCGGATTCGACGCGCACGTTCGGATAGCGCGCCGCGAATTCGTCGCAGCGCGCCCAGTGCGTGACCGCACGGCGTCCGTCGAGCAGGCCGGCCTCGGCGAGCAGGAATGCACCGGTGCAGACCGACGCGACCCGTCGCGACCGCTCGGCCTGCCGACGGACCCAGCGCACCAGCCGCGCATCCCGGGATGCCGCATGCACGCCCTTGCCGCCGGCGACGATCAGCGTATCGGGATGCCCGCCCGCCGAACGCAGCGACTCGGCCATCACGACGAGGCCCGACGACGTCTCGACGGGCCCCGCTTCGGCCGCGACGACGCGCGGCGCGTATGGCGCCGGCTGGCCGCGCTCCTGCGCGAGCTCGTTGACGGACGCGAACACCTGCAGCGGCCCGGACACGTCGAGCAGCTGCGCACGGGGGAACGCCAGCACGAAGATCGCGCGCGGAACGGTAGACATGTCGATTGGCTGAAAACGTGGGCGATATGGCGATTTCGCCAAACACTACGCGCCTAGAATCGATCTGTCCATCACGCGTCGACAACGGCGTTCCGCTCAATCCCTCGGGGTATCCACATGACCCTGCATATCGGCTTTCTCGTGTTTCCGGGCGTCCAGCAACTCGATCTCACCGGCCCTCACGACGTGCTCGCATCGCTGCCCGACGCGGCCGTCCACCTGGCCTGGAAGTCGCGCGACACCGTCGCGTCGAGCAGCGGGCTCGCGCTGACGCCGGGCCACACGTTCGACGACTGCCCGCCGCTCGACGTGATCTGCATTCCGGGCGGCACCGGCATCACCGACCTGCTGTCCGATCGGGAGACGATCGACTTCGTGCGCGAACGGTCCGCAGCCGCGCGCTACGTGACGTCGGTCTGCACGGGTGCACTGCTGCTCGGCGTGGCCGGCCTGCTGCGCGGGCGGCGCGCGACGACGCACTGGGCGTTCCACACGCTGCTCGAACCGCTCGGCGCGGTGCCCGTGCGCGAACGCGTGGTGCGCGACGGCAACCTGATCACGGGCGGCGGCGTCACGGCCGGCATCGACTTCGCGTTGACGATCGCCGCGGAACTGGCCGGCGAAGAAGAAGCGCAGGCGATCCAGCTGCAACTCGAATACGCGCCCGCGCCGCCGTTCGACGCCGGTTCACCCGACACCGCGCCGGCCGGCGTCGTCACGCGGGTGCGCGAGCGCTCGGCAGCCAACCTCGCCCGACGCCGGCAGGCGATCGAGCAGGCCGTCGCCGCAATGGATCGATGACGGAGCGAATCCCTGCCATGAACGTCTTCCGCAGCGCCGCGTTCACCGCGGACCGCGCGTGGGGCGCGCTCGACATCGCGAACCTGGGCGGCATCACGGTTCGCCTGCACTGGACCGACCAGCCGTATCGATGGCACGTGAACGACGGCGAGGAAGTGTTCGCGGTGCTCGACGGCCGCGTCGAGATGCGTTATCGGGAAGCCGGCGTCGAGCGTTCAGTGATGCTCGCGACCGGCGACGTGTTCCACGCGACGGCCGGCACCGAGCACGTCGCGCATCCGCTCGGCGAAGCACGCATCCTCGTGATCGAAACCGAAGGCAGCATCTAGACGCCCACGCCGCCGCGGTGCGGTATCCCCCGCATCCGGTCGCCGCGATCTTGGTAGACTGTCGCGCTGTCGATCACGCGGAACCCGCACATGAATCTCTACACCAAGGAAGGCAAACCGCTGCAGGTCGGCGGCCAGATCGTATTCAGCCGCACGGGACAGGTCGTCGGACGCATCAGCGGCCGCAGGGTCTTCGGCAAGAACGGCCGCTACGTCGGCACCATCGCCGGCGACCGGCTCGTCTATCGCTCGACCGACAGCGTGGCGGCCGGCACGCCGTTCTCCGCCGCCAATCGGACGGGCATCGCGAAACTGCACCGCGTCGCGTCCGTCGTATGGGGCAGCGAGCCCGATATTCCGGCCTGACGAAACGCGCCTGCGCCGGGGGCGCTCAACCCGAGATCGTCCCCGTTCCCTGCGACGGGACGAGTTTCGGCAACGGCGTACACAGGCACTGGCACAGGTCGTGTTCGAGCGCGACGACCTTGCCCATCACGGTCATCGTCCGCGCGCCGCCGTCGGACACGATCACGCCCGGCGACTTGCACGCGGCGCAGAACACCGGCGCGCCGAGATAGGCCAGCGGCCGGCCGTCGAACGACGAATTGGCGATCCCGTCGAGCACGACGACGCCGTGATCGGTCGTGTCGCCCTTCAGAATGAATTTGCGGCCCATGTGTCGGTTCTTCTCTCGGAGGCGCCGCCTGGCGCTCATTGTCCGCCCGTCGGTTGCGGGCGTGCCGTGAGGATATCACCGCGGCGCCCCCGAACCGGCACTTGCGTCACACGCCGATGCGCCCTCTGTCACACGAACAGCCGGATGCACAGCGCCGCGCCGCACAGATACGTGCCGAGCGCGCCGACGAACCGCGCGGGATTCGGCTTCGACATCGTCGGCCACGCGAGCAGGCCGATCACGAGCAGGCATCGGCAGACGGTCGCGGCGACGATCAGCGACAGGATCGCGCCCGACGGCTGGTGCGCGCCGAAGTAGAGAAACAGCACCGCGAGGAACGGTACGTATTCGGCCGTGTTGCCGTGCGCGCGCACGATCTTGTGCAGCGCATTGGTCGGATCCTCCGCGCAACCGGACCCGGTCGTCACGCGAAACCGCATGACGGAGACGGCAAGGCCCAGCCCGAACAGCAGCAGGCCGAGCACGGCGGTACAAGCAACAGCGATCACGTTCATATGGTGAGGACTCCGGTCGGGACAGGAAGCCACGCCGGACAGCCACGTCGGACGACGCCGCCCCGGCGGACACGCGGAGATCATGGACGATGCCCGCAACCGCCACGATACCCGGAGCCGGGGCCGCCGCCTATCCGGCGCCGCGAGCCGCCCAGCCGCGCTCGCGCCGGATCCGTGCGGGCGCATTACCGACGATCCGGCGAAAGCACGTGGTCATATGCGCCTGATCCGCGAAGCCGCACGCTTGACGCGCCGCTGCATGACGAAGCGCAGCGGGGTCCCGCCGGTGGACGCACGAAACGCCCGCATAAAAAAACGGCCGCCACAACGGGCGGCCGGACGCGCATCACGCGATGCATCATGTGCGCTTCACGCGCACATCACGCGCGCTCGCGCACTTCGTGTGCCTCGAGCGTCGCGCCTGCATCCGCGGCGCCAGCCACGCTGGTCCCGTCGTTCTCGTCGCCGAGTTGCCCCTCCCACTTCGCGACCACGGCCGCCGCGATCGAGTTGCCGACGGCGTTGGTGGCCGAGCGCCCCATGTCGAGGAACATGTCGACGCCCATGATCAGCAGCAACCCGGCTTCGGGCATGTTGAACTGGTTGAGCGTCGCCGCGATCACGACCAGCGACGCGCGCGGCACGCCCGCCATCCCCTTCGACGTGACCATCAGCATCAGCAGCATCGTGATCTGCGTGCCCAGCGGCAGATGGATGCCGTACACCTGCGCGATGAACAGCACCGCGAACGTGCAGTACATCATCGAGCCGTCGAGGTTGAACGAATAGCCGATCGGCAGCACGAAGCTCGAGATCTTGCGGTTCACGCCGAAGCGGTCGAGCGCATCCAGCAGCTTCGGATAGGCGGCCTCGGAACTCGCCGTCGCGAACGACAGCAGGAAAGGCTCGCGGATCAGCCGGATCAGCGTGAACGCGCGCTTGCCGAGGAACGTCACGCCGGCGAGCGTCAGCACGCCCCACAGCAGCGCCAGTGCCAGGTAGAAGCTCGCCATGAACTTCGCGAACGTGAGCAGGATGCCGAGCCCCTGGGTGGTGATCGTCGACGCCAGCGCCGCGAATACCGCGACCGGCGCGAACCACATCACCGCGCCCGTGACCTTCAGCATCACCTGCGCGAGATCGTCGATCACGCCGGTCAGGCGCTTGCCCGATTCGCCGAGCGCCGACAGCGCGGTGCCGAAGAAGATCGAGAAGACGACGATCTGCAGGATTTCGTTGTTCGCCATCGCCTCGGCGATCGACTTCGGCACCAGGTGGACGACGAAATCCTTCAGCGTGAAGGCGCCCGTCTTCAGGCCGAGGGCCGCATCGGATGCCGGCAGCGGCAGGCTCAGGTGGCTGCCCGGTTGCAGGATCGTTGCGGTCAGCAGGCCGAGCAGCAACGACGTAAACGAAGCGATGAAGAACCAGCCGAACGCCTTGACGCCGACGCGGCCTACCGCGCTGCCGTCGCCCATCTGCGCGATGCCGACGGTCAGCGTCGCAAATACCAGCGGCGCGATGATCATCTTGATCAGGCGCAGGAACACGTCGGACAGCAGCGACACGTACCCGGCGATCTCCTTGGTGACATTCGGGTCGGGAAACGCGCTGTGGCAGCCGTAACCGACCGCGATCCCGAGGACCATCGCAATCACGATATATGAAGTAATGTTGCGTTTCTTTTGCATAACGAATCCCGATGCCCGGGCAAGCTTTGAGGATGTCTGAAAGGCAGGCGCGCGACGGCGTCCTGGGCGGGTCCGGGCGCCCCGCGGCGCGCATCATAACAGACCCCATCGGGCCCCATTTGGACGCAGGTCATGCCGATCGAACTTGCGCGCAGGGTAGTCAGCCAATTTCGGCGCACCAACCGTCATGCATATTTCGAATAGGGGCGGCCGAAAACGCGCATCACGGGTACGGAAGGTGCGCCGCATGCGCTGCGCCGGTGCACCGCGGCGCATGCAGCCCCATCCGCGTGCACCGCGCCGGCACGCGCGTTGCTTCGGCGCATCTTCGGATCGAACCGTCCTTGGCAGCACGCGGTTGAGGACTACACTAATCCTTAATGGGGTGCGGCCGGAGCCCGCGCCTTCAGGGAGACGCCGCCATGAATCGGCCGCTGAATCGTATCCTGCCGCGCGTGACCGGTCCCGCATCGGTCTGGACGTGGGTCAAGTGGTCCCTGCTCGCCGCGATGCTGGTCGCGGTCGCGATCATCGCCCGGCTGGTCATGGTCGAAATCGAGACCTCCCGGCTGCAGGCGCACTACCTGTCCGATCTCACCCGCGACGTCGGCTATACGGTCGAGGCGGGCGCGAGCGACCACGTGCGGTTTCCCGCCAGCGGCCCGTACGACCAGCGCCTCGGCTACGCGATGATTCCGGCGTTCCAGGAGCGGCTGCTCGCGCGCGGCTTCGTCGTCGGCAAGCAGGCGCGCGATTCGCAGCGGATGCTGTCGATCGGCGATCGCGGGCTGTTCCTCCCGTTCGAAGAGAAGGACCAGGCGGGCCTGATGCTGTTCGACTCGACCGGTGCGCCGCTGTTCGCGACCGTGTTCCCGCAGCGCGTGTATGCCGACTTCGACAGCGTGCCGCGCGTGGTCGCCGATTCGCTGCTGTTCATCGAGGATCGCTACCTGCTCGACGCAAACGAGCCGAACCGCAACCCGGCGATCGACTGGGGGCGCTTCAGCCGCGCGCTCGCCGACCAGGCGCTGCACGTCGTCAACCGCCATCAGGCACGCCCGGGCGGCAGCACGCTCGCGACGCAGATCGAGAAGTTCCGCCATTCGCCGGAAGGCCGCACCGCGACGCCGCCCGAGAAGCTGCGGCAGATCGCGTCCGCGTCGGTGCGCGCGTACCTGAACGGCCCGCAGACGATGCTCGCGCGCCGCACCATCGTCGTGCGCTACCTGAATTCCGTCCCGCTCGCCGCGCGGCCGCACATCGGCGAGATCACCGGCATCGGCGACGGCCTCGCCGCGTGGTACGGCCGCGACTTCAACGACGTGAACCGCATCCTGTCCGCGCCGACGACGGGCGACAACGTCGACGAACAGGGCAAGGCGTTCCGCGAGGTGCTGTCGCTGATCATCGCGCAGCGCGCGCCGTCGTACTTCCTCAATCGCGGCTATCCGGCACTGGAGCGGCTGACCGACAGCTACCTGAGGCTGCTGTCGAACGGCGGCGTGATCTCGCCTGCGCTGCGCGACGCCGCGCTTGCCGCGCAGATCGAACGCAGCAGCGCGCCGCCGGCGGCCGCGCACGTGCAGTCGTTCGTGTCGCGCAAGGCCGTGACGTCCGCGCGCGCGTCGCTGCTGTCGGCGCTCGGCATCAGCGACCTGTACCAGCTCGACCAGTTCGACCTGCAGGCAACCAGCACGCTCGACAACGGCGTGCAGCAGGCCGTCGCCGAACGGCTCGCCCAGGCGTCGACGCGCGACGGTGCGCAGAAAGCCGGCCTGTACGGTTTCGAGATGCTCGCGCCGAAGGACGACCCGTCGCACCTCACGTACAGCTTCACGCTGTACGAACGCCGCAACGGCGCGAACCTGCTGCGCGTGCAGACCGACAGCGTGAACGAGCCGTTCGACGTCAACCGCGGCGGCCGCATCAACCTCGGCTCGACCGCGAAGCTGCGCACGCTGATCACCTACCTGCAGATCGTGTCCGACCTGCATGCGCGCTACGCGAACCTGTCGAACGCGGAGCTGGCCCGCGTGAAGCCCGACCCGATCGACGGGCTGTCGCACTGGGCGCTCGACTACCTGTCGCATACGCGCGACCGCTCGCTGCAGGCAATGCTCGACGCGGCCGTCGAACGCAAGTATTCGGCGAGCCCCGACGTGTTCTACACGGGCGGCGGCGCACAGGTGTTCTCGAACTTCGAGAAGTCGGACAACGGCCGCATCCTGACGCTGCACGCGGCGTTCGAGCACTCGGTCAACCTCGTGTTCGTGCGGCTGATGCGCGACATCGTCCACTACGAGACGCTGCAGGCGGCCGGCCCGTCGTCGTCGTGGCTCGGCGATCCCGAGCAGCGCCGGCATTACCTGCAGCAGTTCGTCGACGGTGAAAGCCAGGTCTACGTGAAGCGCTACTACACGCGCTATGCGGGCAAGGCACCCGACGACGCGCTCGCGCTGATGCTGAAGGACGTGCGCAAGTCGCCGCCGAAGATCGCGACGGTGCTGCGCAGCGTCGCGCCGAACGAATCGCTCGCGTGGTTCGACGCGCAGATGCGCGCGCAACTGAAGGGCACGCCGGCCGCGACGCTGTCCGACGACGACCTCGCCGGGCTCTACGCGAAGTATGCGATCGACCGCTTCAACCTCAACGATCGCGGTTATATCGCGAGCGTGCATCCGCTCGCGCTGTGGACGCTCAACTACCTGCGCGCCCACCCGGCGGCGGCGCTTGCCGACGTCCAGCGCGACAGCCGCGATGCACGTTTCTACACGTATTCGTGGCTGTACAAGACGCGCTACCACGCGACCCAGGACCGCCGCATCCGTCGCATGGTCGAGCTGCGCGCGTACGCGGAGATCACGAAGTCGTGGCGGGCACTCGGCTACCCGTTCGCGGAAGTCACGCCGTCGTACGCGGCCGCGATCGGCGCATCGGGCGACCAGCCCGACGCGCTCGCGAAGCTGATCGGCCTGATCGCGAACGGCGGCCAGAAGGCGCCGACCGAGACGATCACGCGGCTCGATTTCGCGACGGGCACGCCGTACGAAACGCGCTTCGTGCGCGCGGCCGCGCAGCCGCGGCCGATGCTGTCGCCGGAGATCGTCAACGTCGCGCACACGCTGCTGCGCGACGTCGTGCTCAACGGCACCGCGCGCCGCCTCGCGGGCGGCTTCACGCTGCCCGACGGCAAGACGCTCGACGTGTACGGCAAGACCGGGACGGGCGACCAGCGCTTCAACGTCTATGCACGCGGCGCGCGGCTGATCGAGTCGCGCAAGGTGAACCGCAGCGGCACGTTCGTGTTCGTGCTCGGCGACCGGTTCTTCGGGGTCCTGACGGCGACCGCGCACGAACCGTACGCGGCACGCTACGACTTCACGAGCGCGATGGCCGTGCAGTTGCTGAAGTCGATGGCGCCGGCGCTCGCGCCGCTGATCGAACGCCCGGCCGCCGTCGGCCCGCAGGCCGAGGTGGCCGCGCCGGCTGCGGGCAGCGCGACGCCGTCATGATCCGGGAGTGCGCCGCTGCCGCGCGCCGTCAGTGCGAGCGGCCGTCGTAGTGCGTGACCGGCAGCGCGTCGAGATCGACACCTTCGAGGCAGCGCACGTTGATCGCGGCCATCGCGGTGCCGTTCGGGTGGACGCCCTCGCCGAACGTGTGAATCCCGCAGCGCTTGCAGAAGCGGTGCTTGATCACGTGCTTGTTGAACATGTAGCTGGCCAGATTCTCTTCCGGCGTCAGCAGGTACAGGCTCGCGCGCGGCACGAACCACATCAGCGCGCCCTTGCGCTGGCAGATCGAGCAGTTGCATGCCATCACGCCCTGCAGGTCGCCTTCCGCCTCGAACTTCACGTCTCCGCAATGACAGCTTCCGCGATAAAGCATGGTCGTCTCCTGTGGCCCGCTCGCTGCGATGCCGCATCGGCGGGCGTTGGTCAAACTGCATCGATGCACTTACAGTAGCCTTCCGCCGGCGCACCCGCAACGGCCGACGCCCATCCAGCACTCACTATCACCAAGGAGAACCGTCATGCTCGAAATGCGCCCCGGCTGCGAATGCTGCGACAAGGACCTGCCGCCCGTTCAGTCCGCGCGTTCGGGCTGCCCGATCAGCTCGACTCGATCCGCGCGCGCGTCACCGCGAGCAGCGCCGCCATCGCGCGGCGCGCACCGTCCTCGTCGCGCACGCGGATCGCGTCGCACACGGCCAGATGCTCGGCGAGCGACGCGTTGTACACGTCCGCACGGCGCGCGTTCAGGCGCAGTTGCGCCTCGAGCGTGCGATCGATCAGCGTGCCGAGCGGCACCAGCAGCTCGTTGCCGCCGGCCTCGAGCACGCTCAGGTGAAAGCGCAGGTCGGCGCGTACCCATTCGTCGACATTGCGCGCGGCGGCCATCGCGCGCGCCGCGCCGTCGATCGCGTCGAACGTTTCCGGCGTATGCATGCGCGCGGCGAGCGCGGCCGCGTACGGCTCGACCATCTCGCGCATCTCCTGCAGCTTCAGCGCGAAAAAACGAGCGGCGGCGCAACGCGCGCGTACCAGTCGAGCAGGTCGGCGTCGAGCAGGTTCCATACGCCGCGCGGCCGCACGCGCGTGCCGATCTTCGGCCGCGACTCGACGAGCCCCTTCGACGTGAGCGTGCGCAGCGCCTCGCGCATCACCGTGCGACTCACGCCGTACATCTCCATCAGGTCGGGCTCCCTCGGCAGCAGCGACCCGGGCGGGTAGTCGCCGCGCAGGATCGCCGTGGCAAGCCGGTAGGCCGTCTGTCCATGCAGGTCGCGTCGAATGATCGTTCTCCGTTAGGCCGGTACCCGGGCGGCCGGCTGCCCACTATCTGCACAATAGTGCTATTAATACTATTTTTTATCGGTCTGCGCTAGGATAACCGCGAAAGCACGCGACCGCGCACGGTGCCCGACTGTCCGCGCCGGTCAACCCTGGAGACCCGCATCGTGAAAATCACCCGCCTCGAAACCTTCGTCGTCCCGCCGCGCTGGCTGTTCCTCAAGATCGAAACCGACGAGGGCATCGTCGGCTGGGGCGAACCCGTCGTCGAGGGCCGCGCGCACACGGTCGAGGCCGCCGTGCAGGAACTCGCCGACTACCTCGTCGGCCGCGACCCGCTGCTGATCGAGGATCACTGGCAGGTGATGTACCGCGCGGGCTTCTATCGCGGCGGCCCGATCATGATGAGCGCGATCGCGGGCGTCGACCAGGCGCTGTGGGACATCAAGGGCAAGCATCACGGCGTGCCGGTGCATGCGCTGCTCGGCGGCCAGGTGCGCGATCGCATCAAGGTGTATTCGTGGATCGGCGGCGACCGGCCGAGCGACGTCGCGAACAATGCGCGCGCGGTGGTCGAGCGCGGCTTCAAGGCCGTGAAGATGAACGGCTCCGAGGAGCTGCAGATCGTCGACACCTACGACAAGGTCGAGCAGGTGATCGCGAACGTCGCGGCCGTGCGCGACGCGGTCGGCCCGCACGTCGGGATCGGCGTCGACTTCCACGGCCGCGTGCACAAGCCGATGGCGAAGGTGCTCGCGAAGGAGCTCGACCCGTACAAGCTGATGTTCATCGAGGAGCCGGTGCTGTCGGAGAACGCCGAGGCGCTGCGCGACATCGTCAACCAGACCAACACGCCGATCGCGCTGGGCGAGCGCCTCTACTCGCGCTGGGACTTCAAGCACATCCTCGCGGGCGGCTACGTCGACATCATCCAGCCCGACGCGTCGCACGCGGGCGGCATCACCGAGTGCCGCAAGATCGCGACGCTCGCGGAGAGCTACGACGTCGCGCTCGCACTGCACTGCCCGCTCGGGCCGATCGCGCTCGCGGCGTGCCTGCAGCTCGACGCGGTCAGCTACAACGCGTTCATCCAGGAGCAGAGCCTCGGCATCCACTACAACCAGGGCAACGACCTGCTCGACTACCTGCGCAACCCCGAGGTGTTCCGTTACGAGGACGGTTTCGTCGCGATCCCGCAGGGCCCGGGGCTCGGCATCGACGTGAACGAGGAGAAGGTGCGCGAGATGGCGAAGACCGGCCATCGCTGGCGCAACCCGGTATGGCGCCACGCGGACGGCAGCGTCGCCGAGTGGTGACGGGGCGGCGCGCCGCGCCCGTTCCCGCCGGCAGCCGGCGCGCGCCGGCCCGGCGGACCGCCGCTTCGACGCGGCGGCGGCGCCGGCGCTAGCCGAGCGCGGCGAAGCCCGGCACGCTCGCGGCCAGCACGGCCGCCGCGACGAACACGCCGATCATCGTCAGCGCCTCGAGATGCAGGATGTTGCGGAACGTGTGCGCATCCTCGGTCGACGCGGTGCGGCGCAGGCGCGGCAGCGCCGAGAGGCGGTTCAGGCCGCCGAGCACGAGCGCGAGCGCGACGAGCAGCAGCTTCAGCAGCAACACGCGCCCCCACGTGCTGCCGTCGAGCGGCGCAAGCGACCCGCCGAGCCCGCGGATCGCATTGAGCGCGCCGGTGCCGAGCACGAACACGACCGCGACGATCGACGTGCGCGACAGGTGCTGGCCGATGCGGATCAGCGCGCCGCGCGCGACCGACGAACCGAGCGCCGGCAGCACCGCGAGCCCGCCCGCGAGCACGAGGCCGCCCCACACGGCCGTCGCGAGCAGGTGCAGCGTCTGCACGCCGACCGCCGCGGACAGCGCGCCCGTGTCGGCCGCATGGCCGAGCGAGGCCTTGCCGGCCGCGACCACGATCACCGCGAGCCACAGCACCGCGTGCGCGGCCGGGCCTTCCGGCTTCGCCAGCGCGACGATCGCGAGCACTACCGCGCCGGCGAACGCGACGCTCCATGCGAAGCCCGTATGGGTCTGCGTCAGCATCACGGGAATCGCGGCGAACGCGCCGCCGAGCCCCGCGCCGCTCATCGTCGCGGCCTCGTAGACGAGCCAGCCGAGATCCGCGAGCACCAGCGCGAGCGCCGCCGCAACCAGCGAATGTTGCGCGCGCAGCCACGCGGGATGGGACGGCGCGACGACCGGACGCGCACCGTCCTTGCCGAGCCATGCCTTGAGCAGCGCCGAGCCGACCGCCATCGCGAACGCGGCGTCCATCAGCGCCGCGAGCGCGACCTGACCGATCCACAAGCTGTCGATCCTCATCGCGCACACCCTCCACGGCGACCGGCGTCCAACGGCAGGCCTGCGGCGCGCCAACAGGACGAGTAATGAAAATCAGGCAGCGGCACGGTAGAAAACGTCATCGATGAATCCGGAAACGTGAGAAATGACTGGACCTGCGGCGGAGGCGGCGCCGCGCGACCCGCGAGTGTACGGTCTTCGATGGTGAAAACGCACGCCGGTTCACGACGGCCATTTACGATACGCGTCAAATTGTCGCAAGTCGCAAACGGACAGGAACCGATGTCCTTTTGCCAAATAGCCGTCATTACCCATCGATGATAGAATGCCGCGTCGCAGCAGCCCGGCTGCCTTGCCGTCATGCGCCGAGCCGATCGTAGCCCGGACAGGTCCCCGTCGAATAAACATGGAGTCTCGTGTGTCTTCAAGACGCCTCTTCCGTCCGCTGCTCGCCGTTCTGATGTTCGGCGGCGCGGGCCTTATGAGCGCTGCCCAAGCGCAGACCAAGCCCACGGAGCAAGCGCACGCCCAGCAGGCGCCGCTCAAGGCACCCGATACCATGGCCGAGCGCGTGCGCGGCTGTACGGCCTGCCATGGCGTCCATGGCCAGGGCACGGACAACGACTACTTCCCGCGTCTTGCCGGCAAGCCGGCCGAGTACCTGTACAACCAGCTCGTCAACTTCCGTGACGGCCGGCGCAAGTACCCGCCGATGAACTACCTGCTGACCTACCTGAACGACGATTACCTGCGCGAGATGGCCGAGCACTTCTCGGCCGAACGCCCGCCGTATCCGGCGCCGGCGAAGCCGACGCTGCCGGCCGCGACGCTCGCGCGCGGCAAGCAGCTCGTCACGCAAGGCGACCCGTCCCGCAAGCTGCCGGCCTGCGTGGCCTGCCACGGCGCGACGCTCACCGGCATGCAGCCGGCGATCCCGGGCCTGGTCGGCCTGCACGCCGACTACCTGAGCGCGCAGATCGGTGCATGGCGCTCGGGCAACCGCCACGCGAAGGCACCCGATTGCATGCATGAAGTCGCTTCGAAGCTTTCCGACGAAGACGTGACGGCCGTGACCGCATGGCTCGCCGCGCAACCGGCGCCCGCCAACCCCGTGCCGGCTCCGGCGCGTTCGATGAAGACTCCGCTCGCCTGCGGCAGCGAACCGCAATAAGGCAAGGGAGACAGACACAATGAAACGCAAGTCCCTGTTTGCACTCTCGGCTGTCGCGATCGTCGCGGCCGCCGCCCTCGTGCCGGTCCTGTGGCCGGGCAACGACACGCTGCACGGCGCTGCCGCCGTCGCGGCCACGCCGGCCGACCAGGCCGCGCTGATCAAGAAAGGCGAGTACCTCGCGCGCGTCGGCGACTGTATCGCGTGCCACACCGTGCGCGGCGGCAAGTCGTTCGCGGGCGGCCTGCCGATGGCAACGCCGTTCGGCACGATGTACACGCCGAACATCACGCCGGACGACAAGGACGGCATCGGCAAGTGGACGTCCGACGACTT
This sequence comes from Burkholderia cepacia, assembly GCF_001718835.1. Classification (NCBI taxonomy): domain Bacteria; kingdom Pseudomonadati; phylum Pseudomonadota; class Betaproteobacteria; order Burkholderiales; family Burkholderiaceae; genus Burkholderia; species Burkholderia cepacia. Next base: position 3,154,449 of record NZ_CP013443.1, read on the forward strand.
CTACCGCGCGATGCACACCGGTCGTTCGAAGGACGGCAGCCTGCTCTACCCGGGCTTCCCGTTCGCGAGCTACACGAAGGTCACGCGCGCGGATTCCGACGCGATCTACGCGTACCTGCGCTCGGTCGCGCCGGTGTCGGTGCCGAGCCGTCCGCATGAACTGAAGTTCCCGTTCAACAACCGCAACCTGCTGATCGGCTGGCGCACGCTGTTCTTCAAGGAAGGCGAGTACAAGCCGGATCCGACCAAGTCGGTCGAATGGAACCGCGGTGCGTACCTCGTCGAAGGTCTCGGCCATTGCTCGATGTGCCACACGTCGATCAACATGATGGGCGGCCCGGTGAGCTCGGCAGCCTTCGCTGGCGGCCTGATCCCGCTGCAGAACTGGTATGCGCCGTCGCTGACGAACGACAAGGAACTCGGCCTCGGCGACTGGCACGTGCAGGAGCTGTCCGACCTGCTGCAAGCCGGCGTGTCGAACAAGGGCGCGGTGTTCGGCCCGATGGCCGACGTCGTGCACAACAGCCTGCAGTACATGAGCGACGAAGATACGCGCGCGATGTCGACGTACCTGAAGTCGATCCCGCAGAAGGCTGAAGCGCCGAAGAACATGCAGTACGAGCCGTCGAAGCAGTTCGGCAACGCGCTGTTCGACCAGGGCAAGAAGATCTACGCGGACAACTGCGCGACCTGCCACGCCGAAACCGGCGCGGGCAAGCCGCCGGCCTATCCGCCGCTCGCGGGCAACCACTCGATCATGATGGAATCGGCGGTCAACCCGATCCGCATGGTGCTGAACGGTGGCTATCCGCCGAGCACGTTCAAGAATCCGCGTCCGTACGGGATGCCGCCGTTCGCACAGTCGCTGTCGAACCAGGAAGTTGCGGCGGTCGTCACGTATATCCGGATGTCGTGGGGCAACAACGGCACGCCGATCTCGCCGCAACAGGTGAGCGACCTGCGTTCCGCGCCGCTCGACTAAGAAGCGGCTGACACACACGGGGCGCGGCTGCGGGAAACCGCGGCCGCGCCCTTTTGCATTTTGCATTTTGCGATGTCACCTCCCGCGCGGGCCGCGCGAGACGTCGCCGATCATAAAACTGAAGAGTGGTATCTATGTCTTTCGAATCTCTCGGCCTGGCCGAACCGCTGGTCAAGGCGGTCAACGAGCTCGGCTACACGTCGCCGACCCCGATCCAGCAGCAGGCGATCCCTGCCGTCCTCGGCGGCGGCGACTTGCTCGCCGGCGCGCAGACGGGCACCGGCAAGACGGCAGGCTTCACGCTGCCGATCCTGCAACGCCTGCACACGTTCTACGCCGAGCATCGCGGCGCGAAGCGCGCGGTACGCGCGCTGATCCTCACGCCGACGCGCGAACTCGCCGCCCAGGTCGAGGAAAGCGTCCGTGCCTACAGCAAGTACCTGAAGCTGCGCTCGACCGTGATGTTCGGCGGCGTCAGCATCAATCCGCAGATCGACGCGCTCAAGCGCGGTGTCGACATCGTCGTCGCGACGCCGGGCCGCCTGCTCGATCACATGCAGCAGAAGACGATCGACCTGTCGGACCTCGACATCCTCGTGCTCGACGAAGCCGACCGGATGCTCGACATGGGCTTCATCCACGACATCAAGCGCGTGCTCGCGAAGCTGCCGCCGCAACGGCAGAACCTGCTGTTCTCGGCCACGTTCTCCGACGAGATCAAGGCGCTCGCCGACAACCTGCTCGACTCGCCCGCGCTGATCGAGGTCGCACGCCGCAACACGACCGCCGAGAGCGTCGCGCAGAAGATCCACCCGGTCGACCGCGACCGCAAGCGCGAGCTGCTCACGCACCTGATCCGCGAACACAACTGGTTCCAGGTGCTCGTGTTCACGCGCACGAAGCACGGCGCGAACCGGCTTGCCGAGCAGCTGACGAAGGACGGCATCAGCGCGATGGCGATCCACGGCAACAAGAGCCAGTCGGCCCGCACGCGCGCGCTGGCGGAGTTCAAGAACAGCACGCTGCAGGTGCTCGTCGCGACCGATATCGCCGCGCGCGGGATCGACATCGACCAGTTGCCGCACGTCGTCAACTTCGACCTGCCGAACGTGCCGGAAGACTACGTGCACCGGATCGGCCGCACGGGCCGCGCGGGCGCGACCGGCGAAGCCGTGTCGCTCGTGTGCGTCGACGAAAAGCAGCTGCTGCGCGACATCGAGCGGCTGATCAAGCGCGAGATTCCGCAGGAAGTGATCGCGGGCTTCGAACCCGATCCGAACGCGAAGCCGGAGCCGATCCAGCAGCGCCGCGGGCAACAGCAGCCGCGTGGCGGCGGCGGTGGCGGCAATCGCCAGCCGCGTGCGGGCGGCTCAGGCCAGCCGGCCGCGAAACGCGACGGCGCGCCGAAGTCGTCGCAGCCCAAGGCGGCACAGCAGAAAGCCGCGAAGCCGGGCAACGCGGGCGGCAACGGCCCGCGGCCGGCGAGCGGCGGCGGTAGCGGGCGGGCGGCCAACGGCAACGCCGCGCACCCGAACCGCAACCGTTCGTCGCGCAGCGGCCAGCGCGGTCACTGAAGCCGCGCGGCCGCGCGCCGCAGGTGCTCGACCTGGCGTTGCCAGCGTTCGAGCACCGCGGCGCGCTCCCCTTCCAGCGTGAACGTGACGCCTGTCGCGAGACGCGCATAGCCGACCCGCTGCGCATCGCCGTGCGCGATCGTCGCAGCGAATCCGGCCAGCCCGCCGAAGTCCCCTTCGAGCGGCTCCATCGTCAATTGCGCCTGAAAGAACGCACCGTCCGCGACGAGCGTCAGCGCGGCCGTGCGCCGTTGCGCGACCGCGCGCGCCGCGCGCGATTGCGGCCAGAGCGCAAGCAGCAGCGTGCGCGCATCGCGTGCATAGATCTCGCCGACGCCGAGCAGCGTCGTGCGCAGCTGGCCGTCGTCGGTCGCGACGATCAGCGACGCGGCGAAGTCGGCATGACGCTCGAGCGCCGTGCCGTCGAACAGCGAGACGACGGCCGGCGGCCACGCATCGAACGTCCATTGTTCGAGCGCGTGGCGATGGGTATCGGTCATGATGGAGCGGCCTCGTCGAACGTGAAGGATGCCGCAGCATACCCGCGGCAGGCCGCCCGGCAGGCGGCGATCAGCGCAGGAACACGTGCCGCGTGATCTTCGTGAGCGGATAGTGGACGCCCGGCTGGATCTTCGCGGGCAGGTCGAGCGGCTTGAGCAGCATCTTCACGCACATGTCGGCCGACAGGTTGCGCCGGACGAGCGTACTGATGCGCGCGGCGCGCTCGCGGTTGTACTGGCTGTCGCCGACACGATCCGGATAGCGGACCGCGAACACGTGGCGCAACGCGATCTCGGAATCCTCGTTCTTGATTTCCATCACGCGGCGCGCCAGCGCGCCGAGCACCGCGAGCCGGCCATTGCCCTCGAGCTGGTTGTATTTCTTGAAGAACTTGAAGAAGTGCTTGTAATGACGCACCTCGTCCGTGCGGATGTTGTCGGTGATTTCCTTCAGCACGGGCTCGTCCGAGCATTCGTTGATCGCGCGATAGAGCGTGGCCGTGCCCGTCTCGACGACGCAGCGCGCGACCATCTCGAGCGCGCGGGTCTTCTCGAATGCCTCGACCTTGCACGTCTTCGAATACTCGGCGAAGAAATTCGCGAACGCGGTATCCCAGTCGAACTCGGGCCACACGTGCGCGATGTACGCCTTCAGCGCGCGCCCGTGCTGCAATTCTTCGTGCTCCCATGCATTGTTGAGCCATGCGGAGACTTCCGGATCGTCGTTGAAGAACTGGCTCAGATTGCTCGTGTAGAGATCCGAGCCGCTTTCGATGAACGACGACGCGCACAGCAGCAGCAACAGATCCTCGTTCGCGGCGGCACGCTGACGATCGATCCGGTTCAGGTCGATGTCCTCGATGCGCCACGGCATCACATGCGTCGTTTTGGTGTCCATGGTGGTGCGCTCCCAGTCGCCCCATCCGGCAATCGCCCGCGCGCACGGCGCGGGCGACAGCCATCCCGGATGCGGCGTATTGCTTGAAGTTATTAGAAGAAATGGGTCCGGCCGACCATTCCTGCATCTTAGCCGGACTTTGACGTTCGTGCTCCAGAGCACTGACCATGCCGGCCACGCGCAGTTCCGCGCCGACCGTTGCGGTTCGTCAGAGGAGGTCTTCGAACGCGCGGCGCACAGACGAAACGGGCGGCCGTCCGGCCGCCCGTCGAGGATGCATGCAGGCGTGTGGAAGCGAACCGTCAGAAACCTGCCGCCAGGCCGTCGCGCCGGCTGTCGCTCGCGGCCACGTAGCCGCGCTCGCGATCGTCGCGGTCGAGACGCCAGATGAACTGCCCGGAACCGAAATCCATGTAAGGATCGTCGATCGACTTGATCGTATGGCCGCGCGCCGCGAGCGCGCCGACCGTCGCACGATCCATGCTCGACTCGACGTCGAGCGTGAAGTCGCGGTTGACCTTCCAGCGCGGCGCATCGCAGGCGGCCTGCGGTTGCTGCCCGTAGCCGAGCATCCGCACGACGGTCTGCAGGTGCCCCTGCGGCTGCATGTCGCCGCCCATCACGCCGAAGCTCATCACGGCTTGCGTGCGGCCGTCGGCCTCTTCGGTGACGAACGCCGGGATGATCGTGTGGAACGGCCGCTTGCCGCCCGCGACAACGTTCGGCGACGCCGGGTCCATCGAGAAGCCGTGCCCGCGATTCTGCAGCGCGATGCCGGTGCCGGGCACGACGAGCCCCGAACCGAAGCCCATGTAGTTCGACTGGATGAAGCTCACCATCATCCCGCGCTCGTCGGCCGCCGACAGGTAGATCGTGCCGCCCGAATGCGGCCGGCCGGCGCCGAAGTGCGTCGCGCGCGCGGGATCGATCAGCTTCGCGCGTTCGGCGAGATACGCGTCGTCGAGCATCTGTTCGGGCGTGACCTCCATCGCGCGCGGATCGGCGACGTAGCGATAGACATCCGCGAACGCGAGCTTCATCGCCTCGATCTGCAGATGCTGCGAGTCGACCGAATCGACCGGCCATGCCGTCACGCCCGCGTGCTCGGCGATCCCGAGCGCGATCAGCGCTGCGATGCCCTGCCCGTTCGGCGGAATCTCGTGGATCGTGTGACGGCCGAAGCGCTTGCCGATCGGCTCGACCCATTCCGGCCGGTACGCTCGCAGGTCGGCCGCGGTCAGCGCGCCACCGCCTTCGCGGGAGAACGCGGCGATGCGCTCGGCGAGCGCGCCCTCGTAGAATGCGCGGCCCCCCTCCTTCGCGAGCGTGCGCAGCGTCTGCGCATGACCGGGCAGGCACACGCGCTCGCCGACGAGCGGCGCGCGGCCGTGCGGCATGAAGGTTTCCGCGAAGCCCGGCAGCCCCTGCAGCTCGGGCACGGCGGCCGCCCACTTGTGCGCGACGATCGGCGGCACCGCATAACCGCGCTCCGCGATCTCGATCGCCGGCTCGAGCAGGTCCGCGAACGGCAGCGAACCGAACTTCGCATGCAGCGCTTCCCAGCCCGCGATCACGCCCGGTACGGTGACGGTGTCCCAGCCGCGCGTCGGCTTGTGCGCGATGCCGTTCGCCGCCTCGCCGTGGCGCTTACGGAAATAGTCGACGTTCCACGCGGCCGGCGCGACGCCCGACGCATTCAGCCCGGACAGCCGCTCGCCGTCCCATACGAGCGCGAACGCGTCGCCGCCGAGGCCGCACGACACGGGCTCGACGACCGTGATCGCCGCCGCGGCGGCCAGCGCCGCGTCGACCGCGTTGCCGCCCTTCCACAGCATCCGCAGCCCGGCCTGCGCGGCGAGCGGGTGCGACGTCGACACGACGTTGCGCGCGAACACCGGAATGCGGGTCGTCGGATACGGGTTGTGCCAGTTGAAGCCAGTCATCGGTTCCACCTCGTCGAAAGCTGAATGAACGCGCCGGGCGCGCACCGCGCGCGGGCAATCCGCCATTGCAGCGCGATCAGCGCAATCGCACAAATTCATTTGTCACATGAATCAATGCATTTTCCGAATGAATTACAGGCGACCGTGCCGGCCAGGCCGGCCTAACGGCGTTGCCGCCCTTACAATACCCGCTCCGTCTCACGACACGACCACCGAGCCATGACCCGAGATCCCCGCCTCACCCTCAACGCGCGCCAGCAGGAACTGCTCGAATGGGTGCAGCGCGACGGCTTCGTGACCGTCGACGATCTCGCCGCGCACTTCGCGGTGACGCCGCAGACGATCCGCCGCGACGTGAACTGGCTCGCCGACCTGAACCTGCTGCGCCGCTATCACGGCGGCGCGAGCCTGCCGACCAGCTCGGAGAACGTGTCGTACACGGCGCGCCAGCGGATGTTCCACGACGAGAAACGGCGCATCGCGGCGCTCGCGGCGTCGCACATTCCCGACCAGGCCTCGCTGTTCATCAACCTCGGCACGACCACCGAGGAAGTCGCGCGCGCGCTGAACCGCCACCACGGGCTGCATGTGATCACGAACAACCTGAACGTCGCGTCGATGATGAGCGGCTACCCGGACTGCGAGGTGCTGATCACGGGCGGCATCGTGCGGCCGTGGGACAAGGGGATCGTCGGCGAACTCGCGATCGACTTCATCCGCCAGTTCAAGGTCGACTACGCGATCATCGGCACGTCGGCGATCGAGGCCGACGGCACGCTGCGCGACTTCGACACGCGCGAGGTGCGCGTGGCCGAGGCGATCATGCAGCATGCGCGCACGGTCTACCTCGTCGCCGACCATTCGAAGGTCGGCCGCCCGGCGCTGGTGCGCCAGGGCCACCTGAGCCAGGTGCACGCCCTCTTCACCGACAAGCCGCTGCCGCCGGAGATGGCCGACGCGGTGGCGACCGCAGGCACGCAGGTGTACGTCGCGGAGTGACGGCTGCGATGCTGCACCGCACCTGAAACTTCAAGTGAAATCAAGAAGTTGGCGGCACAGCAAGACCGCTTGCCGCGCATCCGCCTGTCAAACGGAAAATTAACGGGGCACGATTTGTGGTTGCCCGCACGCTCGACTAGACTCCAGTTCCCCGGCCCGTTCGACCGTTCCGCCTGTGCCAGGGCGCGGACGAATGACATGGCCGGCGAATGCAGCTTTTCCCCCCAAGCCATACCCCGCCGGGTATCGCGCACCGGCCGCCGAGCCGTGTGCGCGGGCAGTCCGGATGCCATGGAGAGAACGATGCTGAGTCCGCATGAATTCGCCACGCTATTGCTTGTGAAGGACGCTCCCGATCAAACCTCGATGGATCGGGACGAAATCGACGCACTGCTCGAACAACAGCTCGTCCGCCTGGAAGGGCTCGGATCGGGGCGCAAATACTGCGTGACCGAAACCGGCGACGCCGCGCTGCGATCCATCAAATACCGCTTTTCCTGACCTGACCGCGGCCGGCTTCCGGCCGCCCCCTCTCCTCCCCTCTCGCCCAAGCCGGGCGGCGACGCTTCAACCGCCGCGCAGCGTCGGGTCGACCGCCGCCCGCCAGCTGATGGCCTGCGCACGCGCACCGTTGAAATACGCGATCCACCCGGCGCGCGCCGTCGCGTCGGGCGCCGCGTAGTGCGTCGAAAGTTCGTTTACGAACGCACAATAGTTCGCTTCGGTCAGCCCGCGATACCGTTTCGCCACGTACGCGTCGTACAGCGTCGAATAGACCGGCTGCGCGTCCGCGCCCCAATCGCGCGCCGCGCCGCCGCACGCCGCCTGCAACGCCACGAACGACGGCGCCCGCCAGCTGCCTTCGAGCGGCGGCGTGCCCGCGCACCCGGCCAGAAGGACGGCGCACACGCCGGCCCACATCCCAATACGCATGACTCACCTCGCGAAACGGTCGATTCCGCCAGTATCGTCCGGGATCGCGTGGCGCGCTACTGGCCCCGCTTTATCGAACTTTACTTTTTCGATTTCGTTCGTTAAATTTCGAATTCGAACATTTTCTGTTCAACCATTTCCCTCAGACGATAAGGACAGCAGGTGACCCAACCGAATCGCTACGATGTGCTCGTCGTCGGCGGCGGCATCAACGGCGCGGGCATCGCGCGCGATGCGGCCGGCCGCGGCCTGTCGGTCCTGCTCTGCGAGCAGGACGATCTCGCGTCGCACACGTCGTCGTGCAGCACGAAGCTGATTCACGGCGGCCTGCGCTACCTCGAGTACAACGAGTTCGGGCTCGTGCGCAAGGCGCTGCAGGAGCGCGAGACGCTGCTGCGCGCGGCGCCGCACATCATGGGGCCGCTGCGTTTCGTGATGCCGCACATGCCGAACCTGCGTCCGGCCTGGCTGATCCGTATCGGCCTGTTCCTCTACGATCACCTTGCGAAACGCGAACTGCTGCCCGGCTCGCGCGGCATCGACATGCGCCGCCATGCGGCCGGCGCGCCGCTGATCGATTCGATCAAGCGCGGCTTCGTCTACTCCGACGGCTGGGTCGACGACGCGCGCCTCGTCGTGCTGAACGCGATGGACGCCAAGGAGCGCGGCGCCGAGATCCTGACGCGCACGAAGCTGGTATCCGCCGAACGCCGCGGCGACGAATGGGAAGCGCGGCTGCAGCACGCCGACGGTTCGATCCGCGTCGTGCATGCGCGCGCGATCGCGAATGCGGCCGGCCCGTGGGTCGGCGAACTGCTGCACGGCGCGCTCGGCCGCGGCGCGCACCACAGCGTGCGGCTCGTGAAAGGCAGCCACATCGTCACGCGCCGCCTGTTCGATCACGATCACGCGTACATCTTCCAGAACCCGGACAAGCGGATCATCTTCGCGATTCCGTACGAACACGATTTCACGCTGATCGGCACGACCGACGTCGAATACACGAACGATCCGGCGAAGGTCGCGATCGATCGCGACGAGACGCAGTACCTGTGCGATTCGATCAACCGCTACTTCAAGCGCAAGATCTCGCCGGCCGACGTGCACTGGACCTACTCGGGCGTGCGCCCGCTGCTGGAAGACGAGAACGCCGCGAACGCATCGGCCGTCACGCGCGACTACCGCCTCGAAATGGACGAAGGCGCGGGTGCGCCGCTGCTGTCGGTGTTCGGCGGCAAGATCACGACGTTCCGCAAGCTCGCGGAAGAAGCCGGCGACATGCTGAGCCGCGCGCTCGGCCGCGACGCGAAGACCTGGACGGCCGGCGTCGCGCTGCCGGGCGGCGACATCGCGAACGCGAAGTTCGACGTGTTCGCCGTCGCGTTCGCGAAACGCCACCCGTGGCTGCCCGCCGCGCTCGCCCGCCGCTATGCACGTGCGTACGGCACGCGCGCGGAGCGCGTGATCGACGGCGCGAAGTCGCTCGCCGATCTCGGCGCCGAAATCGCCCCGGGCATCCACGACGCCGAACTGCGCTACCTGCGCGACGCCGAATGGGCGACCTGCGCGCAGGACGTGCTGTGGCGCCGCTCGAAGCTCGGCCTGCACGTCGCGCCGGGCACGCTCGACGCGGTGACGGCCGCGGTCGACGCGTGGTTCGCCGCCGCGCACGCGCCGCAGGCCTGACCCGAATGCAGTAGCAGTTGCCGTACCGACGTTGACTCACCGACGCGCCGCCCCACATGCGGCGCGCATCACAACTAAGCCAAATATCCACGGATGGAGATGAGAGACATGCAGGATCAGTACATCCTCGCGCTTGACCAGGGCACCACGAGTTCCCGCGCGATGCTGTTCGATCGCCAGGGCAATATCGTATCGATCGCCCAGAAGGAATTCGAGCAGATCTACCCGCAACCCGGCTGGGTCGAGCACGACCCGCAGGAAATCTGGTCGACGCAAGCCGGCGTCGCCGCCGAAGCCGTCACGCGCACGGGCCTGAACGGCACGTCGATCGCCGCGATCGGCATCACCAACCAGCGCGAAACCACGATCGTCTGGGATCGCGAGACCGGCCAGCCCGTCTACAACGCGATCGTCTGGCAGGATCGCCGCACGGCCGACTTCTGCGATTCGCTGAAAGCGCAGGGCCTCGAGGCGAAGGTGCGCGCGAAGACCGGCCTGCCGATCGATTCGTACTTCTCCGGAACCAAGATCCGCTGGATCCTCGACAACGTGCCGGGCGCACGCGAGAAGGCCAGGCAGGGCAAGCTCGCGTTCGGCACCGTCGACAGCTGGCTCGTGTGGAACTTCACGAAGCACGAACTGCACGTGACCGACGTGACGAACGCGTCGCGCACGATGCTGTTCAACATCCACACGCGCGAGTGGGACAGCGAACTGCTCGAACTGCTCGACATCCCGCGCAGCATGCTGCCGGAAGTGAAGGCATCGTCGGAAATCTACGGCCACACGAAGACCACCGTGTTCGCGTCGAAGATCCCGCTCGCGGGCATCGCCGGCGACCAGCAGGCGGCGCTGTTCGGCCAGATGTGCACGCAGTCCGGCATGGTGAAGAACACCTACGGCACCGGCTGCTTCCTGATGATGAACACCGGCGACAAGCCGATCGAATCGAAGAACAACCTCGTCACGACGATCGCCTGGCAGATCGGCGACAACGTGCAGTACGCGCTGGAAGGCAGCATCTTCATCGCGGGCGCGGTGGTGCAGTGGCTGCGCGACGGCGTCGGCATCATCAAGTCGGCCGCTGAAATCGAAGCGCTCGCCGCGAGCGTGCCGCACACCGACGGCGTCTACCTGGTGCCCGCGTTCGCCGGCCTCGGCGCGCCGCACTGGAACGCGCGGGCGCGTGGCTCGGTGTTCGGCGTCACGCGCGGCACGACCTCCGCGCACCTCGCACGGGCGGCGCTCGATGCGATCGCGTACCAGTCGCTCGACGTGCTGGCCGCGATGGAAGCCGATTCGGGCATCAGCATCGGCGAGCTGCGCGTCGACGGCGGCGCGAGCGCGAACGACCTGCTGATGCAGTTCCAGGCCGACCTGCTCGGCGTCGACGCGGTGCGTCCGCAGATCACCGAGACGACCGCGCTCGGCGCGGCCTACCTCGCGGGCCTCGCGATCGGCTACTGGAAGAACCTCGACGAAGTGCGCAGCCAGTGGCAGCTCGATCGCCGCTTCTCGCCGTCGATGCCGAAGGAGCAGGTCGAACGCTGCATGGCCGGCTGGCAGCGCGCGGTACGCGCCGCGAAGGCGTGGGCCGACGATACCCAGTAATCGCCGGCCTTCCATACGAAATACAACAACACCGGCGGACCGCGCTCGCGCGCGAGTCCGCCGTGACATACGAGAGACAACCCATGTCACCTTATATTGCAGAATTCATCGGCACCGCGATCCTCGTGTTGCTCGGCAACGGCGCGGTCGCAAACGTGCTGCTTGCGAAGACCAAGGGCAAAGGCGCGGACCTGATCGTGATCGTGATGGGCTGGGCGATGGCCGTATTCGTCGCCGTCTACGTGACCGCGTCGTTCAGCGGCGCGCACCTGAACCCGATCGTCACCATCAGTCTCGCGCTCGCGGGCAAGTTCGCGTGGTCGAAAGTCGGCGGCTACATCCTCGCGCAGATGCTCGGCGGGATGGCGGGCGCCCTGCTCGTGTGGCTCGCGTATCGCCAGCACTTCGCGAAGGAAGCCGATGCGGACCTGAAGCTCGCGGTGTTCTGCACGGCGCCCGCGATCCGCAGCGTCACGCACAACGTGCTGACCGAAGCGATCTGCACGTTCGTGCTGATCCTCGGCGTGCTGTATCTCGCGTCGCCGCAGGTCGGCCTCGGCGCGCTCGACGCGCTGCCCGTCGGCCTGCTCGTGCTCGGCATCGGCATTTCGCTCGGCGGCCCGACCGGCTATGCGATGAGCCCCGCGCGCGACCTGTCGCCGCGTATCATGCACGCGCTGCTGCCGATCCCCGGCAAGCGCGACAGCGACTGGCGCTACGCGTGGATTCCGGTGATCGGCCCGCTGATCGGCGGCTCGCTCGCAGCCGGGCTGTACCTGACGCTGCACGCGCCGCACTGACCGGCGGCCCGCATCGCCGAAGCAACGCAGCCCGCGCGCCGCAAGGCCGCGGGCTGTTTCACTGTGGCGCCTGCCGCGGCCGGACAACGGCGTCGGCACGGGCCGCCGATCGGCCGGCGCCGGTGCGCTGTCGCCCGGCAAAGCACGTATCATGGCGGCTGACAGGCGTCGCCGACGCCCCTGCTTCTTCACCACCATGCTCGATCACCTCATCTGCGACTGCGACGGCGTGCTCGTCGACAGCGAAGTCATCGCCGACCGCGTGCTGCTCGATACGCTGTCCTCCACGTTCCCGAACATCGATTTCGAAGCCGCCGCGAAGTCGGCGTTCGGCCAGCAGACGTCGCGCTTCCTGGCCGGGATCGAATCCCGCTTCGGAATCGAGATGCCCGCCAACTTCATCGAAACGATCGAGCACAACATCGAGCGCGCGCTCGCGCAATCGCTCGCGCCGATCACCGGCGTGCGCGACGCGCTGCTGCAGGTGAGCCTGCCGGCGGCCGTCGTGTCGAACAGCCGGCTCGCGCGCGTGCGCAGCTCGCTGAAGCGCGCATCGCTCACCGAGATCTTCGGCGATCGCGTATTCAGCTCCGAGCAGGTGGCGCGGCCGAAGCCCTACCCCGACGTCTACCTGCATGCGGCACACACGCTCGGCGTCGCGCCGGCGCGCTGCATCGTCGTCGAAGACAGCGTGTCCGGGCTGAATGCCGCGCGTGCGGCGGGCATGAAGACGATCGCGTTCGTCGGCGCGAGCCACATCCCCGACAACTACGCGGACGCGCTGCGCGCGATGGGCATCACGCGGATCATGCGCAGGATGGACGAGTTGCCGGCGTTCGTCGAAGCCGGCATGCGCGGCGAATTCGGGGACGTACAGTCGTAATGCCCGGCGGCGGCCGTCGGACGGCACGCCGCCGGAAACCCGACGCGCCGCTCGGCGCAGCCGGATCGCGTTCGCGCTACGCGTCGCTCATGCAGCGCTCGCGCGCGGCGGCCAGCGCCTCGCGGAACTCGACGAGTTCCGCGATCGTCAGCATCGGCAGCCCGTGCCGTTGCGCGAAACGCTCGACATCGTCGCCGCGCGTCATCGTGCCGTCGGGATTCATCAGCTCGCACAGCACGCCGGCCGGCTTCAGGCCCGCGAGGATCGACAGGTCGACCGTGCCTTCGGTGTGACCGCGGCGTGCCAGCACGCCGCCCGGCTGCGCGCGCAACGGAAACACGTGGCCGGGGCGCACGATGTCGTGCGGCTTCGCCCCTTCGGCGATCGCCGCGCGGATCGTCGTCACGCGATCGGCCGCCGATACGCCCGTATGCACGCCTTCGCGTGCCTCGATCGAGACGGTGAACGCGGTGCCGTTGCGGCTCTCGTTGGTCTGCACCATCGGCGGCAGCTCGAGCGCGCGCACCGTGTCGTCGGTCAGGCACAGGCACACGATGCCGCTGCACTCGCGGATCAGCAGCGCCATCGTCTCGGGCGTGATGCGCTCGGCGGCAACGATCAGGTCGGCTTCGTTCTCGCGGTCGTGGTCGTCCTGCAGCACGACCGCACGGCCTGCGCGCATCGCATCGAGCGCGGCGGCGATGCGCGGCGGCACCGGTTCGGAATCCAGCAACGGGAGATCGGCAAAGGCGTCGGCAGGTGCCGACGAAACGGACATCAAGGACATGTGAAACGCTCCTCGCAAATACGGTTTGGGCGAAAAACGTTTCAGGGCATTGCAAACAGACAGAACGACAACCCGCTTCGCACCTGTAGCGAAGCGGCCCTGGCGGACATGACTATCTGCACATCTTCTCTCATCCGGACTGTGACCGTCGGCTCTGGCATTCGACCAGATCTGCTGACCCCGCGCGGATGCGCGGGCGCTCGCGGGCTCGCCGGCTTGCGCCAGCCTACCGCCGGTGGGGAATTTCGCCCCGCCCTGAAGACGCACTGATTGCCGGACGGGACAACCCCGTCAGCGGCGGGCCAAGCATACAACAGCTGCGCGCGCGGCGCAGCGCACTCCATCCAAAACCTTACTGACGACTCCGTCTAATGTGCGCCGGCCGCCCGCGCCGCATCGGGCACGAGCCAGCGCGGCGGCACCTCGGGGCTCACCGTCACGCGAAACGCGCGCGCCTCGCTGTCGCCCGGGTTGCGCAGGCTGTACGGCTGGTCGGCGTCGAACACGATCGCATCGCCGGTCGCGAGCAACTGGCGGCGGTCGTGCACGCTGACTTCCAGCGTGCCCTCGCTGACGACGAGGTTGACCGTCGTGCCGGGCGCACGGCGTGCGCCGGGCTCCGTGTGCAGCGGCGCGATCCGCAGCTCGTGGAATTCCGCCGCGGCCGGCTCGCCTTCCGGATAAAGCGCGCGCGCCGAGAAGCGGCCGTTCGAGCTGACGACGCGCGACGCGCGCTCGGCCGCCAGGTGCTCGAAGCCGTTCACCGCATGGCGGCGCAGGAAGGCGGCGACCGATACCTTCAGCGCCGCGGCGATCTTGCAGAGCACCTTGATCGACGGCACGCTGCGCGCCGACTCGATCTGCGCGAGCATCGCGCGCGACACGCCGGACAGCCGCGCGAGCGCATCGAGCGACAACTGCCGCTCGGCACGCAACCGCGCGAGGTTCACGCCGACGACCTGCTCGAGAACGTCGAGCGACGCGGACGCCCGCGCATCGGCGGCGTCGCCGGACTCGAAGGAAGACACGTCGCGCACGAGCGCCAGGGATGAAGACATAGCATTGCCTCCGGGCCGCTGTGCGGCCCTGCGTATGGGGTAAGCGGGTGGGAATCGGGTTGCGCATCGATCGAAGCGCGTATCGAAACGCTATCACCCGGCCTTGCACCGGCAAACGAAGTTATCTTCACACCGTTATCAGCATCGCGGAGGAATGCGTATCGGCGTGGCCCGTTTCCACGCTATCGCGCCGCCGCGCGCGTCGAGCCGCATCGCGAACCACGTGACGACGAGCGCCGCGAACGTCACCGCGACGGCGACCCACGGCAGCGCATCGAGCGCGAGGCCGTGTTCCAGCGCAAGGCCGCCGAGCCACGCGCCGCCTGCATTGCCGACGTTGAACGCGCCGATGTTGAGCGTCGACGCGAGATGCGGCGCGCTCGCGGCCTTCTCGACCATGCGCGCCTGCAGCGGCGGCACCGTCGCGAACGCGGCGATCCCCCACACGAACACGGTGACGGCGGCCGCGACCGGCAGGTGGCTCGTCTTCGCGAAGACGGCCATCACGGCCATCAGCGCGACGAGGATCGCGATCAGCGACGGCATCAGCGCGCGGTCGGCGAACTTGCCGCCGAGCGTGTTGCCGATCGTCAGCCCCGCGCCGAACAACACGAGGATCAGCGCGACCGAGCGCGGCGAGAAACCCGACACGGTCTCGAGAATCGGCGCGATGTACGTGAACACGACGAACACGCCGCCGAAGCCGAGCACGGTCATCAACAGCGCGAGCCACACCTGCGGCTCCTTCAGCACGCGCACTTCGTGGCCGAGGCCGGCCGGCCCGCTGTCGTGACGGTTCGGCACAAGCGCGGCGACGCCGCCGAGCGCCAGCACGCCGAGCACGGCGACGATCCAGAACGACGCACGCCAGCCGAGCAGTTGCCCGACGAACGTGCCGAACGGCACGCCGAGCACGTTCGACAGCGTGAGCCCCGTAAACATCAGCGCGATCGCGCTCGCGCGCCTGTCGGCCGGCACGAGCGACGCGGCGACCACCGCGCCGATCCCGAAGAACGACCCGTGCGCGAACGACGTGACGACGCGCGCAACCATCAGCATCGCGTAACCGGACGCGGTCGCGCACAGCACGTTGCCGACGATGAAGATCGCCATCAGCAACTGCAGCGCGGCCTTGCGCGGCATGCGGCTCGTCAGCACCGCGAGCAGCGGCGCGCCGGCCGCGACACCGAGCGCATAGCCGGTGACCAGCAGGCCGGCCGACGGCAGCGACACGGCCAGGTCGCGCGCCACTTCGGGCAGCAGGCCCATGATGATGAACTCGGTGGTACCGATGGCGAAGGCGCTGATCGCAAGCGCCAGCAACGGAATGGGCATGACGTTCTCCGGAAGCGGCAGGCGCGGGCGCCGGAACGGTGCCGCGCTGCACAAAAGGACAGGATGTGCGCGCATTCTCCCGAATCCGCTGACTTTTGATAATTGGCGTGGCGTTTGAACCATTTTCAAATATTTCTGGAAAATCGCATGGACCGACTGGGCGATATCCGGCTGTTCGTCGAGGCGGCCGAACTGGGCAGCCTGTCCGCCGCCGGGCGCAGGCTGAACCTGACGCCGGCCGCCGCGAGCGCGCGCCTCGCGAAGCTCGAGGCGGCGGTCGCCACCCGGCTGTTCGACCGTTCGACCCGGCAGTTGCGGCTCACCGACGAGGGCCGCCTGTATCTGAACGGCTGCCGGCAGGCGTTGCAGGCGCTCGACGATGCAAACGCGCTGCTCCAGGCCGGCCGCAACGTCGTCGCCGGCCGGGTGCGGCTGTCGGCGACGTCCGATTTCGGCCGCCGCCGGCTGCTCGACTGGCTCGACGAATTCACCGCGCTTTACCCGGACGTGACGTTCTCGCTGACGGCATCCGACTCGACGGTGAACCTGTGGCAGGACGAGATCGACCTCGCGATCCGGTTCGCCGCGCCGCCCGACGGCGCGCTGATCGCCCGCCGGCTGGCCGCGGACCGGCGCGTGCCGTGCGCGGCGCCGTCGTTCGTCGAACGCCACGGCTTGCCGCGCGATCCGCAAGATCTGGCCCGCTTTCCATGCAACGTGATCACGGTCGCGTCCGGGCCGATGAACACGTGGCGCTTCACGCGCGGCGACGACACGCAGACCTGCACGGTGCCGCTCGCCACCGCGTTCGAGACCAACGACGGCGGCCTCGCCCGCGAATGGGCACTGCGCGGCCGCGGCATCGTGCTGAACTCGATCTGGGACGTGGCGGACGATGTGCGCGCGGGGCGGCTGCGCGTGCTGCTGCCCGACTGGCGGCACCAGAGCGCGCCGCTGCACGCGATTTATCCCGGCAAGCGCTACATGGCGCCGCGCGTGCGTGTGCTGCTCGACTTTCTCGCCGAACGCTTCGCGCGCGAGGAAGCCGCGCACGACGACCTGCTGAACGCGTGCCGCTGAGCGCCCGACGGCCGGCCGGCGGGGTCCGACCCACGGCCGCCGCCGTCGCATGCGCTCGCGCGCTGCCGGCCGTTCCGCACGGGACGAAAAGCTATAATGGAAAGCTTTCCCGACGATCTCTTCCCGGCGGCGGCGCATGCGCCGCGCGGCGGGCGGCCGGCCGTCCCGATTCACTCTTGACGACGCCCCCAGGTCAACCACTGCGAACGGCGAACCCCCATGACCAAGAAAGTTTACGTAAAGACCTTCGGCTGCCAGATGAACGAGTACGACTCGGACAAGATGGTGGACGTGCTCAATGCCGCCGAAGGCCTCGAAAAGACCGATACCCCGGAAGACGCGGACATCATCCTGTTCAACACGTGCTCGGTGCGCGAGAAGGCGCAGGAGAAGGTGTTCTCCGACCTCGGCCGCGTGCGCGAGCTGAAGGAAGCGAAGCCCGGCCTGCTGATCGGCGTCGGCGGCTGCGTCGCGAGCCAGGAAGGCGCGTCGATCGTGTCGCGCGCGCCGTACGTCGACCTCGTGTTCGGCCCGCAGACCCTGCACCGCCTGCCGCAGATGATCGACGCCCGCCGCGAGAGCGGCCGCGCGCAGGTCGACATCACGTTCCCCGAGATCGAGAAGTTCGACCACCTGCCGCCCGCGCGCGTCGAGGGGCCGAGCGCGTTCGTGTCGATCATGGAAGGCTGCTCGAAGTACTGCAGCTACTGCGTGGTGCCGTATACGCGCGGCGATGAAGTGTCGCGTCCGCTCGACGACGTGCTGACCGAAGTGGCCGGCCTCGCCGACCAGGGCGTGCGCGAAGTCACGCTGCTCGGCCAGAACGTGAACGCCTACCGGGGCGCGCTGACGGCCGGTTCCGCCGAGATCGCCGATTTCGCGACGCTGATCGAATACGTCGCCGACATCCCCGGCATCGAGCGGATCCGCTACACGACCTCGCACCCGAAGGAATTCACGCAGCGCCTGATCGACACCTACGCGAAGGTGCCGAAGCTCGTGAGCCACCTACACCTGCCCGTGCAGCACGGCTCCGACCGCATCCTGATGGCGATGAAGCGCGGCTATACGGTGCTCGAATACAAGTCGGTGATCCGCAAGCTGCGCGCGATCCGCCCGGACCTGTCGCTGTCGACCGACATGATCGTCGGCTTCCCCGGCGAGACCGACGAGGATTTCGACAAGATGATGGCGCTCGTGCACGAGATGCGCTACGACACCAGCTTCTCGTTCATCTACAGCCCGCGCCCCGGCACGCCGGCCGCGAACCTGCACGACGACACGCCGCGCGAGGTCAAGCTCAAACGCCTGCAACATCTGCAGGCGACCATCGAGGAAAACGTCGCGCGCATCAGCCAGTCGATGGTCGGGAAGGTCGAGCGGATCCTCGTCGAGGGCCCGTCGCGCAAGGACCCGAACGAGCTCGCCGGCCGCACCGAGAACAACCGGGTCGTGAATTTCCCGGCGCCGCTCGCGTCGCACCCGCGCCTGATCGGCCAGATGATCGACGTGAAGATCAACCACGCGTACCCGCATTCGCTGCGCGGCGAGCTCGTGCTCGTGAGCGACGATGCGAGCGCGGCCACGCACTGACGTTCCACAGGAGCCCGACGCCACTTTGAAGCCGACCCAAGCACTGGAATTCGTCGCGCCGCGCGACGACAATGCGCGCCTCGCCAACCTCTGCGGCCCGCTCGACGAGAACCTGCGGCAGATCGAACAGGCGCTCGACGTCACGCTGTCGCGACGGGGCCACCGGATCGCGATCCGCGGGCGCGGCGCCAAGCTCGCGCTCGCCGCGCTCGAGAACTTCTACAACCGCGCGCGCGATGCGCTGTCGGTCGACGACATCCAGCTCGCGCTGGTCGAAGTGCGCCACACGGGCGGCAACGGCCGCCAGGACACGCTCGACGTGCGCTTCCGCGGCGACCCCGACCATCCGTTCGACGACCCCGTCGTCCAGCTCGACGCCGGCGAGCCGGACGAGGAACCCGCGCCGAAGCTCTACACGCGGCGCGCCGACCTGCGCGGCCGCACGCCGGCGCAGCGCGAATACCTGAAGCAGATCCTGTCGCACGACGTGACGTTCGGCATCGGGCCCGCCGGCACCGGCAAGACCTACCTCGCGGTCGCCTGCGCGGTCGACGCGCTCGAGCGCGACCAGGTCAAGCGGATCGTGCTGACGCGCCCGGCCGTCGAGGCCGGCGAGCGGCTCGGCTTCCTGCCGGGCGATCTCGCGCAGAAGGTCGACCCGTACCTGCGCCCGCTGTACGACGCGCTGTACGACCTGCTCGGTTTCGACAAGACGGCGAAGATGTTCGAACGCCAGATGATCGAGATCGCGCCGCTCGCGTACATGCGCGGCCGCACGCTGAACCACGCGTTCATCATCCTCGACGAGGCGCAGAACACGACGCCCGAGCAGATGAAGATGTTCCTCACGCGGATCGGCTTCGGCTCCAAGGCGGTCGTGACCGGCGACACGAGCCAGGTCGACCTGCCGCGCGGCCACAAGAGCGGCCTCGTCGAGGCGCAGCAGGTGCTCGGCGGCGTGCGCGGCATCGCGCTCACGCGCTTCACGAGCGCGGACGTCGTGCGCCATCCGCTCGTCGCGCGCATCGTCGAGGCGTACGACGAATTCCACGCGCAGCACCAGGACGGCTGACGCGCCCGCGCGTCACGCCCGGCCCGCCAGACGGCGCGCCGGGCTTTTTTCGCCTGCGCGGCGCATGGTTCCCGCGCCGGCCGAATTCGGGTGCGATCGGCCGTTTGGTGTATCCTCAACGCGTCCCAATCGCCGCACGCGTCATGAAATCCTCTCGTTCCCGCAAGTCCGTCCGCGCCGACCAGGCCACGTCCGAAACGCTCCGTCTTTCGCTGTTCGATGCGAAGGGCAAGGCCCGGACCGCCAACGCGCAAGGGCTGCGAATCGACTTCCCTGACGGCCGCAGCCTGATGTTCGACCTGTCGGGCAGTTCCGGAGAAGCCGCCGTCGCGATCGTCGCGCAGCACAACGATCCGGCCATGCGCGCGAAGATCGCGCTGCAGCCCGAGCACTACGACAGCGTGACGCTGCACGTGGGCGCCGAGCCCGCGCCGCCCGACGTCGGCCTCGATGACGAAGCGATCCGCGATCCCGAGCTCGACCTGTCCGTGCAGTACGGCGACGAGATCACGAGCGACGTGCGCAAGACGCTGCCCAAGCGCAAGCTGATCGCCGAATGGATCGAGCCGGCGCTGTTCGCCAGCGCGCAGCTCACCGTACGCTTCGTCGGCGAAGAGGAAGGCCGCACGCTGAACGCCGGCTACCGCCACAAGGACTACCCGACCAACGTGTTGACCTTCGCGTACGACGCGGCGCCCGACGGCACCGTGATCGGCGACCTCGTGCTGTGCTGCCCGGTCGTCGAGAAGGAGGCGCACGACCAGGGCAAGCCGCTCACCGCCCATTACGCGCACCTGCTGGTGCACGGCGCGCTGCACGCGCAGGGCTACGACCACGAGACGAGCGACGAGGACGCGGCCGAAATGGAAGCGCTCGAAGTCGACATCCTCGCGAAGCTGGGCTTCCCGAACCCGTACCAGTAAGCCGTCC
Source organism: Burkholderia cepacia (assembly GCF_001718835.1). Lineage (NCBI taxonomy): Bacteria > Pseudomonadati > Pseudomonadota > Betaproteobacteria > Burkholderiales > Burkholderiaceae > Burkholderia > Burkholderia cepacia. The sequence continues at coordinate 3,175,113 of NZ_CP013443.1, forward strand.
GCACGATGCGCAACGCCGTGACGCTCCCGCCCGCCTACCCGCCGTCGATCGGCGACGGGCGCCTGCTGACCGAAGACGAGCTCGCGGCGTCGCTCGCGCACACGATGCGCGACTGGGACGGCCGGCAGGATCTGTGGCTGTTCGGCTATGGCTCGCTGATCTGGAACCCGGGATTGCCGACCGTCGCCGCGATACGCGGCAAGGTGCACGGCTATCATCGCGGGCTCTACCTGTGGTCGCGCGTGAACCGCGGCACCCCCGAACGCCCGGGCCTCGTGCTCGCGCTCGATCGCGGCGGCTCGTGCTCGGGCATCGCGTTCCGGCTCGCCGGCCCGACCGCGCAGCCGCACCTCGAAACGTTGTGGAAACGCGAAATGCCGATGGGCTCCTACCGGCCCGCGTGGCTGCCGTGCTCGCTCGAGAACGGCGAGCGCGTGAACGCACTCGCGTTCGTGATGCGCCGCGAAGCGCCGACCTATACGGGCAAGCTGTCCGACCCCGTCGTCAAGGAAGTGTTCAGTTGCGCGGCCGGCCGCTACGGCACGACGCTCGACTACGTCAGCCGCACGGTCGACGCGCTGCGCGCGAGCGGCATTCCCGATCGCGCCCTGGAAGGGCTGCTGGCCCGCTGCCGCTGACGTGCCGCACGGCCGCCCGTCGCCCTCACCGCCCGTTCACCTTCGAAGGACGCCCGCCATGACCTCGCCCCGCTGGCCGCGCTGCAAAACCGTCGCACTGATCGTCGCCGCGAGCGTCGCGCTGTCCGGCTGCGGCATACTCGGCTGCGGCGGCGCCGCGACCAACGGCGCGGCCGCCGGCGGCTGCTCGGCCGGCATGCGGTTCTGAACCCGGCGGCCCGCCGCCGGCGGCAAATCGTCGCGCCCCACCCCTCACCGAAAAAACACCCGACCGGCCGGTCCGCCCGGAATTTCGTCCGACGCTGCCCCGCCGCGCCTTTCTGAGATAGGATGGAAACGACAGGACGGCGTGGCGCCGAGCCCGCCTGTCGCCGAGCGGGGCTTGCGCGGCTGCCCGCCCCGGCCGGATGGCCGGGGTGACACGGTCGCGTCGCGCCCTTGGTGTATCCTTGCCTACTCCGTGACAGCGCGCTCCGGCATGACCCGGGCGCACCACCATGAACGATTCGTATCCCAGTCGTAAGCCAACCGACAAACCGCAAGAAAAGCGCTCGCTGCTCGAGCGCCTGACCGACTTCATCTCGCCCGAGCCCGAATCCCGCGGCGAGTTGCTGGAAATCCTCCAGGATGCCCACGAACGCAACCTGATCGACGCCGATTCGCTGTCGATGATCGAAGGCGTGTTCCAGGTGTCCGACCTGTGCGCGCGCGACATCATGGTGCCGCGCGCCCAGATGGACGCGATCAACATCGCCGACAAGCCCGAGGATTTCATCCCGTTCGTCCTCGAAAAGGCGCACTCGCGCTACCCCGTGTACGAGGAGAACCGCGACAACGTCATCGGCGTGCTGCTCGCGAAGGATCTGCTGCGTTTCTATGCCGAAGAGGAATTCGACGTGCGCGGGATGCTGCGCCCGGCCGTGTTCATTCCCGAATCGAAGCGCCTGAACGTGCTGCTGCACGACTTCCGCGTGAACCGCAACCACCTCGCGATCGTCGTCGACGAATACGGCGGCGTCGCGGGCCTGATCACGATCGAGGACGTGCTCGAGCAGATCGTCGGCGACATCGAGGACGAATACGATTTCGACGAGGAAGCCGGCAACATCATCTCGGGGCCCGACGGCCGCTACCGCGTGCGTGCGCTCACCGAGATCGAACAGTTCAACGAGACGTTCGGCACCGATTTCCCGGACGACGAAGTCGATACGATCGGCGGGCTGATCACGCATCACTTCGGCCGCGTCCCGCATCGCGGCGAGAAGCTGCAGCTCGGCAACCTCGTGTTCGAGATCCAGCGCGGCGATGCGCGCCAGGTCCACGTGCTGCTGGTGCGCCGCAACCCGCTCGCCAGCCGTCGCGCCGAGACCTCGCACGAGGACTGACCGTCGCGCGCCAGCCGCGCGTTCCACAACCGCTCGCCCACTTCCGCTTCACATGGACGATCCGATCCTGTCCCGCCCGGCTGGCGGCCTTCTCGCGCCGCCCCCCGGCCGCGCGCTGCCGCGCTGGCACTACCCGGCCGCGCTGCTCGCCGGCGCCGCCAATACGCTCAGCTTCGCGCCGACGCCGCATGGCGGCTGGCTGCAACTCGTCGTATTCGTCTGGTTTTTCGCGCAGCTCACGCGCACCGCGAGCTGGCGCAGCGCCGCGCTCACCGGCGGCGCGTTCGGCTTCGGCAACTTCATCAGCGGCATCTGGTGGCTCTACATCAGCATGCACGTCTACGGCGAGATGGCCGCGCCGCTCGCGGGCGGCGCGCTCGTGCTGTTCTCGCTGTACCTGTCGCTGTACCCGGCGTTCTCCGCCGGGCTGTGGTCGTTCTGCGCAGGCCATGCGTGGCATCGCCGCACGCCCGACCCGCGGCCGTTCTCGCCGACCTGGCACGGCGCATTCGCATTCGCGAGCGCATGGGCACTCGGCGAATGGCTGCGCGGCACCGTCTTCACCGGCTTCCCATGGCTCGCAAGCGGCTATCCGCAGGTCGACGGCCCGTTCGCGGGCTTCGCGCCGGTCGCCGGCGTGTACGGGATCGCGTGGGTGCTCGCCCTGTTCGCCGCGCTCGTCGTGCAGGCGCTCGCCGCCGCCCGGCCGTCGCCGCTCGCCGAACCCCGTGCCGGCAATGCGCGCGTGCGCGTCGCCGCGCCGGCCGGCATCGCGGTCGCGCTGATCGCGGCCGGTCTCGGGCTGTCGCAGGTCACGTGGACCGTGCCCGCGAACGCGCCGCTCACCGTGCGGCTGCTGCAGGGCAACGTGAAGCAGGACATCAAGTTCGAGGAAGCGGGCATCGACGCGGCGATCAAGATGTACACGCAGATGATCGTCGAGAAGCCGGCCGACCTGATCGTCACGCCCGAAACCGCGATCGCGGTGATGATCCAGGAGTTGCCCGAGCCGTTCGCCGTCGCGATCCGCAAGTTCAGCGACACGACGGGCTCGGCCGTGCTGTTCGGCGCGGTCGGCGCATCGGTGACCGAGGACGGCCACTACGTCGACTATACGAACAGCCTGTACGGCGTGACGCCGAACTCGCGCGACATCTATCACTACGACAAGCACCACCTCGTGCCCTTCGGCGAATTCATCCCGTGGGGCTTCCGGTGGTTCGTCGACCTGATGAAGATGCCGCTCGGCGACTTCGCGCGCGGCGCGCCGGTGCAGAAGCCGTTCCTCGTGCACAACCAGCCGGTGATGGCCGACATCTGCTACGAGGACTTGTTCGGCGAGGAAATCGCCGCGACGATCCGCGACAACCCGCAGCCGCCGGGCGTGCTCGTCAACGTGACGAACCTCGCGTGGTTCGGCGACACGATCGCGCTCGACCAGCACCTGCAGATCGCGCGGATGCGCTCGCTCGAGACGGGCCGGCCGATGCTGCGCTCGACCAACACGGGGATGACGGCCGCGATCGACGCGCGCGGCCGCGTGCTCGGTCAGTTGAAGCCGTTCACGATCGGCTCGCTCGACGTGCGGATCGAAGGCACGAGCGGCTTCACGCCTTACGTGACGAGCGGCAACAACATCGTGCTCGCGGTGTCGTTCGTGCTGCTCGCGTTCGGCTTCACGTTCGGCCCCGGGCTGCGCCGGCGCAACGGCGAGGCTGCGCGCCGCGACAAAGAGGCATGACGCGGGCGGGCCGTGGGCCCGCCGGCTGTCACGGCAGGTTGCGCGCGTCAGCCGCCGGCCAGACGCCGCAAATCCCCTGCAACCTCTTCCATCACCGGCTCCCACGCGCCGAACGCCGGCTGCCGGTACAGCGTCGCGCTCGGGTACCACGGACTGTCCTTGCGTTCGAGCAACCACGGCCAGTGCGGATTCACGTCGAGCAGCACCCACGTGCGCGCGCCGAGCGCGCCCGCCAGGTGCGCGACCGACGTACACACTGTGATCACGAGATCCAGCGCGCCGATGAACGCGGCCGTATCGTCGAAGCTCTTCAGTTCGGCAGTGTGATCGACGATCGGCAGACCGGCCGCGCGCGCCGCCGCGACATCCGCCTGCGCACCCGGCTGCAGCGAATGAAACGCGACGCCGTCGATCCCGCGGAACGCGTCGGCATAGCGCTCGAGCCCGACACGCCGGAACGGGTTGCGCTGGTGCCCCGCGCTGCCCGTCCACACGAGGCCGACCTTCAGCCGGCTGTCGCCCGCGAGCCGCGCACGCCACGCGTCCCGCGCGGCCGGATCGGCCCGCAGGTACGGCACCGACGACGCAAGCGTCGACGCTTCCATGCCGAGCATCAGCGGCAGGCCGATCAGCGGCACTTCGTAATCGAAGGCGGGCAGCTCGTCGACGCCGCCGCCCGCGCTGAACGCATCCGCATGCGCGCCGAGGCTGCGCTGCATCAGCGCGCCCACCTGCGGGAACGTATTCCAGATGAGCCGGCCGCCCTCGCGATGCACGCGCTCGGCGAGCGGCGCGACGAAGCGGCAGAACTGCAGCACGTCGCCGAGCCCCTGCTCGCCCCACACGAGCAACGTCTTGCCCGCGAGCGGCTCGCCCTGCCAGCGCGGGCCCGGCAGCACCGGCCGGCGGCCGCGCAACTCGCCCGCGCCGTCCCAGCGCGCCTCGTGCTCGCGCCAGCCCGCCGCGTAATCGCCGCGCACGAGCTGGACGATCGCCAGGTTGAAACGGTAGGACGCGTCGTCGGGCGCCAGCTCGCACGCGCGCGCCGCGAAGCGCTCGGCATCGTCCCAGCGCTGCGCCTCCTTCATCGCCAGCGCGACGTTGTTCATCGCGAGCGCGTTGTCGGGCGCGAGCTCGACGAGCCGTTCCGCGCACGCGAGCGCCCCCGTCAGGTCCTGCGTCGCGAGCCGCGCGACGACGAGGTTGATCCACGCCTGCACGTCGAGCGGATCGAAAGTCACCGCCTCCTCGAGCAGCGCGATCTCCTCCGCACGGTCGCAGCCCGACAGCCGCAACGCGATCGCGAGGTTGTTGCGCAACGACGGCAGGTCGGGCTCGGTCGCGAGCGCCGCGCGATACGGCGCCACGGCGTCCGCGTGACGGCCCGCCATCTGCAGCGCGTAGCCGTGATTGAAGCGGGCGGCCGCATTCGGATGCAGACGCGCGCCCAGGTCGGCGAGCGCGACCGCATCGGCCGTGCGCTGCCGCGAGACGAGCGCCGCGGTGAGGCCCGCGAGCGAAGCCGGGTCGGCCCCGTGCAGGTGCGCGGCGGCGGCGAGCCACAGGTCGTGCGCGGCGGGCTCGCCGCGCGCCTGCGCATCGGCGGCCTGCCCGAGCAGCGCGGTGAACGGCGGCAGCAGCGGAACGAGGAAATCGGTCGAGTCGTCCATGCGATCGGATACGGGGAGCTGCGCGGCCGCCCATCGGCCGCGCGATGCGGAATACGCGCATCTTAACGTCCGCGCGCGGCGCCGGGACGCCGCCCGGCGCATCCGCGCGATCCGGCCGACGCGACGCGCGCCGGGCCGCGACGCCCCCTTCGTCGCCGTTCCGGCCGCATCCGCTCGCCGATCCGGTAAAATTACGCGTTTCTGCACACTAACAAGCCGCGCCGCCGCGCGAGCCGACCCTCCGGGCCCCGCCCGGAGCGCCGCCCGCAACGGAGCGCCAGCGCCACGAAGGCTCTTCATGCTTACGTTTCAGCAAATCATCCTGACGCTGCAGTCCTACTGGGACAAGCAGGGTTGCGCCCTGCTCCAGCCCATCGACATGGAAGTCGGTGCAGGCACGTCGCACGTGCACACGTTCCTGCGCGCGGTCGGCCCCGAGCCGTGGCGCGCCGCGTACGTGCAGCCGTCGCGCCGCCCGAAGGACGGCCGCTACGGCGAGAACCCGAACCGCCTGCAGCACTACTACCAGTACCAGGTCGTGCTCAAGCCGGCACCGGAAAATATCCTCGACCTGTACCTCGGCTCGCTCGAGGCGCTCGGCTTCGACCTGAAGCAGAACGACGTGCGCTTCGTCGAGGACGACTGGGAAAACCCGACGCTCGGCGCGTGGGGCCTCGGCTGGGAAGTGTGGCTGAACGGGATGGAAGTCACGCAGTTCACGTATTTCCAGCAGGTCGGCGGCCTCGACTGCAAGCCGGTGCTCGGCGAGATCACGTACGGCCTCGAACGCCTCGCGATGTACCTGCAGAAGGTCGAGAACGTGTACGACCTCGTGTGGACCGAGTGGGAAGAGCAAGGCCCGAACGGCCCCGAGCTGCGCCGCCTGTCGTACGGCGACGTCTATCACCAGAACGAGGTCGAGCAGTCGACCTACAACTTCGAGCACGCGAACGTCGACCTGCTGTTCACGTTCTTCAACAGCTACGAAGCGGAAGCGAAGAAGATGATCGACGCGCAGCTCGCGCTGCCCGCGTACGAACTCGTGCTGAAGGCCGGCCACACGTTCAACCTGCTCGACGCGCGCGGCGCGATCTCGGTCACCGAACGCGCGGCGTACATCGGCCGCATCCGTGCGCTGTCGCGTCTCGTCGCCCAGGCTTACTACGACTCGCGCGAGAAGCTCGGCTTCCCGATGCTCGGCAACCCGCCGGGCGTGCCGGGCCTCACCACCGACGCCCAGGAGGCCGCCCAGCCGGCATGGGCGCCGCCGCTCAAGGTCGAACGCAAGATCGATCAGGACTGACGAGACGAGATTCATTCCAACCATGACGCACAATCATCCCGCCCCCCTGCTCGTCGAACTGCTGACCGAAGAGCTGCCGCCGAAGGCCCTCGCGCGCCTCGGCGACGCATTCGCCGAAGGCCTCGCGCAACGCCTCGCGGCACGCGACCTCGTCGAAGGCGAACTCGTGTTCGAACGCTACGCCACGCCGCGCCGCCTCGCCGTCGTCGTGCAGAACGTGCGCGCCGTCGCACCTGAAAAGCAGGTCCGCGAAAAGGTCCTGCCCGTGTCGGTCGCACTCGATGCCGAAGGCAAGCCGACCGCCCCGCTCGCGAAGAAGCTCGCGGCGCTCGGCCACCCGAACCTGTCGATCGCCGATCTCGAGCGCGCGCAGGATGGCAAGGCCGAAGCGTTCTTCATCAACTATTCGGCAGCCGGGGCGACGCTCGCCGACGGCCTGCAGGCCGCGCTCGACGAAACGCTCGAGAAGCTGCCGATCCCGAAGGTGATGACCTACCAGCGCCCGGACGGCTCCGACGTGAAGTTCGTGCGCCCGGTGCATCGCCTGACCGTGCTGCACGACGACCGCATCGTGCCCGTCACCGCGTTCGGCGTCGATGCCGGCGACACCACGCTCGGCCACCGCTTCCTGTCCGACGGCCTCGTCGCGATCCAGCATGCGCGCGCGTACGCCGACACGCTGCGCGACAAGGGCCGCGTGATCGCGCACTTCGCCGATCGCCGCGAAACGATCCGCACGCAGCTGAACGAACACGCGAACGGCGACACCGTCGTGATGCCCGAAGCGCTGCTCGACGAAGTGACGTCGCTGGTCGAATGGCCGGTCGTCTACCCGTGCCGCTTCGAGGATGAATTCCTGCAGGTGCCGCAGGAATGCCTGATCCTCACGATGCAGACGAACCAGAAGTATTTCGCGCTGACCGACGTCGGCGGCAAGCTGCGCTCGCGCTTCCTGATCGTGTCGAACATCGAGACGAAGACGCCGGGCGAGATCATCGAAGGCAACGAGCGCGTCGTGCGCCCGCGCCTCGCCGATGCGAAGTTCTTCTTCGAGCAGGACAAGAAGAAGCCGCTCGCCGACCGCGTGCCGCAGCTCGCGAACGTCGTGTATCACAACAAGCTCGGTTCGGCGCTCGCCCGCGTCGAGCGCCTCGAGGCGCTGGCCGGCGAGATCGCCCCCGCGATCGGCGCCGACGCCGCGCACGCGAAGCGCGCCGCGCGCCTCGCGAAGGCCGACCTGCTGACCGACATGGTCGGCGAGTTCCCGGAACTGCAGGGCACGATGGGCACGTACTACGCGCGCCACGACGGTGAACCCGACGACGTCGCGCTCGCCTGCGCCGAGCACTACCAGCCGCGCTTCTCCGGCGACGCACTGCCGACCACGCCGGTGTCGACCGCCGTCGCGCTCGCCGACAAGCTCGAGACGATCGTCGGCATCTGGGGCATCGGCCTCGCGCCGACCGGCGAGAAGGATCCGTTCGCGCTGCGCCGCCACGCACTCGGCGTGCTGCGCCTGCTGCTCGAGAAGCAGCTGCCGCTCGATCTCGTGTCGCTGCTGCGCACGGCCCACGCGCGCTTCGAAGGCGTGCCGGGCGTCGCCGAATCGACCGATGCGATCCTCGCGTTCTTCATGGATCGCCTGCGCGGCCTGCTGCGCGAGCGCGGCTATTCGGCCGGCGAAATCGATGCGGTGCTGAGCCTGAACCCGACGCGCGTCGACGATCTCGTCGCGCGCCTCGACGCGGTGCGCGAATTCACGCGCCTCGCGGAAGCCGAAGCGCTCGCGGCCGCGAACAAGCGGATCTCGAACATCCTGAAGAAGTCGGAAGGCGGTGCGAACGGTGCGGTGCAGCCGACGCTGCTCGTCGAGGCCGCCGAAAAGGCGCTGCACGAACAGCTCGCGGCCGTGACGCCGCACGTGCAGTCGCAGCTCGAGGCGCGTGCATACACGGGCGCGCTGTCGGCGCTCGCCGCGCTGCGCGCACCGGTCGACACGTTCTTCAACGACGTGATGGTCAACGCGGAAGATCCGGCACTGCGCGCGAACCGTCTCGCGCTGCTGTCCGCGCTGCACCAGCAGATGAACTGCGTCGCCGACATCTCGAAGCTCGCCGCATAAGGGCCGCACGATGCCGACCAGCCCCAACCGAAAGCTCGTCGTCCTCGACCGGGACGGCGTGATCAACGTCGATTCGGATGCGTTCATCAAGACGCCCGACGAATGGATCGCGCTGCCCGGCGCCCTCGAGGCGATTGCCCGGCTCAACCACGCGGGGTATCGCGTGGTCGTCGCGACCAACCAGTCCGGCATCGGTCGCGGGCTGTTCGACATGGCCGCGCTCAACGAGATGCACCTGAAGATGCATCGCGCGGCGGCCGCGGTCGGCGCGCGTATCGACGCGGTGTTCTTCTGCCCGCACACGGCCGAGGATCACTGCGACTGCCGCAAGCCGAAACCCGGGATGATGCAGATGATCGCCGAGCGCTTCGAGATCGATCCCGATCACACGCCGGTGGTCGGCGATTCGCTGCGCGACCTGCAGGCCGGCGTCGCGGTCGGCTTCCAGCCGCACCTCGTGCTCACCGGCAAGGGCAGGAAGACGCTCGCCGCCGGCAACCTGCCGCCCGGCACGAAGGTCCACGACGACCTGCGCGCGTTCGCGCTCGATTTCCTTTCACACGAACACGAGTGATGCGGCCGCCGCGCGCATCCTCCCTAACGCCAGACTTACGCCGATGCGCTTCGTCCGCTCCCTGCTGCTGCTGATCTACTTCATCCTGTACACGGTGCCGTACGCCACCGCGTGCTTCATCGCCTTTCCGTTCATGCGCCCCGACGCGCGCTACTGGATGGCAGCCGGCTGGTGCAAGTCCACGCTATGGGTCGCGCGCTGGCTGAACGGTATCCGCTACCGGATCGAAGGCTACGAGAACCTGCCCGACGGTCCGGCCGTGCTGCTGTCGAAGCACCAGTCCGCATGGGAGACGCTCGCGTTTCCCGCGCTGATGCCCAAGCCGCTCTGCTACGTGTTCAAGCGCGAGCTGCTGTACGTGCCGTTCTTCGGCTGGGCGCTCGGGCTGCTGCACATGGTCAACATCAACCGCAAGGAAGGCAAGAACGCGTTCACGTCGGTGATCCGCCAGGGCAAGAAGCGCCTGTCGGAAGGCGCCTGGATGATCATGTTCCCGGAAGGCACGCGCACGCCGGTCGGCAAGCAGGGCAAGTACAAGACGGGAGGCGCGCGCTTCGCGATCGAAACCGGTGCGCCCGTCGTACCGATCGCGCACAATGCAGGTCGGGTGTGGCCGCGCAACTCGTTCACGAAATTCCCGGGCGTCGTCACCGTATCGATCGGCAAGCCGATCGACGTGACCGGTCTCACGCCCGATGCATTGAACTCGCAGGTCGAAGCGTGGATCGAAGCGGAAATGCGCCGGATCGATCCGGACGCCTATCGGGCGCCGGGCAGCGCCGAAAAGCGCAATGCCGCGCAAGTCTGATTCACCCGGGCCGGATCCGTTGTTGCGTACGACAAAAAGAAGCGAACTGATGAAACAGCGTCCGCGGCCACGGCCTGCCGTCGTGGCCCTCGATCATCGCCAGATGGACCTGCCGCTCTTCGACGGGCCGGCCGCCGCGCCGTCCGCGCCCACTGCGCAGCAGACGCCGCCCGAAGCGGCGCCCGTGGCGGCACCCGATCCCGGTCCCGCACCCGACCGCTCGCGCGTACGGACGTTCGCCCTCGACAGCCGCGTGCTCGAATACCGCCTGAAGCGCTCGGCGCGCCGCACGATCGGCTTCACGATCGACGGCAGCGGGCTGTCGATCACCGCGCCGCGCTGGGTCACGCTCGCCGACATCGAAGCCGCGATCGCCGAGAAGCAACGCTGGATCTTCGCGAAGCTCGCCGAGTGGAAGACGCGCACCGAGCAGCGCGCGCTGCCGCAGATCGACTGGCGCGACGGCGCGCAGCTGCCCTATCTCGGCAAGACGGTGACGATCGCGCTCGCGTCCGATGCCGGCGCGGTCGCGTTCGACGGCGATGCGCTGCGGTTGCCGCTGCCCGCGCAGGCCGACATGCAGCAGATCAAGGACCGTGTGCAGGGCTGGCTGCAGGGCGAAGCCAGGCGGATCTTCGGTGAACGCCTCGCGGTGTACGCGGAAAAGCTCGGCGTCACGTATTCGATGTATGCGCTGTCGTCGGCCGCGACGCGCTGGGGCAGCTGCTCGAGCGACGGCAAGATCCGCCTGAACTGGCGGCTGATCCATTTCCCGATGTCGATCATCGACTACGTCGTCGCGCACGAGCTGTCGCACCTGCGCGAAATGAACCACAGCCCGGCCTTCTGGCAGACCGTCGAATCGATCTTCCCCGAGTTCCGCGAAGCGCGCCACACGCTCAAGCATCACCCGCCCGAGCTGCTGCCGTCGCTGTAAATACGAACGGGCGGCGCGGAAATTCCCGCACCGCCCGTTTTGCATCGCGACGCGCATGGCGCGCCGCGAGCCGCTCATCCGGCGCTCAGTGCGCCTTCTTCTGGATGAACTCGATCTTGTAGCCGTCCGGATCCTCGACGAATGCGATCACGGTCGTGCCGTGCTTCATCGGGCCCGCTTCGCGCGTGACCTTGCCGCCTTGCGCCTTGATCCTGTCGCAGGCCGCGTACGCGTCGTCGACTTCCAGCGCCAGATGACCGAAACCCGTGCCGAGGTCGTAGGACGGGGTATCCCAGTTGTGGGTCAGCTCGATCACCGTGTTGTCGCTTTCATCGCCGTAGCCGACGAATGCGAGCGTGAACTTGCCTTCCGGATAGTCGTCGCGGCGCAGCACCTTCATGCCGAGCAACTCGGTGTAGAACTTGATAGAGCGGTCGAGATCGCCGACTCGCAGCATCGTATGCAGCAATCGCATGGGTTGTACTCCTGTGGGGACTTTCCAGAACCGGGAACTCTACCAGAGTCGGGGGGATTTCGTTGGGGGCGCCTAGCCGGGAGCGCCTAGCCGGGGGCGCCTAGCTGGGGGCGCCTAGCCGGCCCCCCCTCGGCAGCACACGCCACACCGATCGGGTAACATCGTCGCAGCTCGCCCCACGCGGCGCCTGCCGCCCGAGCGCGCTCACCTGCCCACCTCAGCCAACCGCCAGACCGCCGTGCACCACCACCGATTCGAGCGCGCCGCACGCGCCAGCCGCCCGCCCTCCCGCTCCGGCGAGGTCCGCCGATGACTACGCTCGCCGCCGTCCCCGTGCGCCGCGCGCTCGACCTGCGCGCCGTCGGCCTGATGCTGCTGCTGTGCGCGATCTGGGGCTTCCAGCAGGTCGCGATCAAGAGCACGAACGCCGCGATCGCGCCGATGTTCCAGGCCGGGCTGCGCTCGGTGATCGCGGCGGCACTGCTGTGGGGTTGGGCCCGCTCGCGCGGGACGCCGCTGTTTCAGGCGGACGGCACGTTCGGCGCGGGCGTCGCGGCCGGCGCGCTGTTCGCCGGCGAATTCATCTGCGTGTTCTTCGGGCTGACGTTGACGAGCGCGTCGCACATGGCGATCTTCCTGTACACGGCGCCGTGCTTCACCGCGCTCGGCCTGCACCTGTTCGCACCCGGCGAACGGCTGCAGCGCACGCAGTGGGCCGGCGTCGGCCTGGCATTCGCCGGCATCGCGCTCGCGTTCGCGGACGGTTTCCTGAAGCCGCGCGCGCCCGGCGCATCCGTGCTGGCCGGGCTCGCCGGCGACGCGCTCGGGATCCTCGGCGGCGCGATGTGGGCCGCGACGACCGTCGTCGTGCGCTCGACGGCGCTCGCACGGGCGAGCGCGAGCAAGACGCTGTTCTACCAGCTCGCGGTATCGGCCGCGATGCTGCTCGCGCTCGCGGCGCTGCTCGGCCAGGCCACGTTCGCGCACGTCACGCCGGTCGCGGTGGCCAGCCTCGCGTACCAGTCGGTGATCGTCGCGTTCGTCAGCTACCTGTCGTGGTTCTGGCTGCTGACGCGCTACAGCGCATCGCGGCTGTCCGTCTTCACGTTCCTGTCGCCGCTGTTCGGCGTCGCGTTCGGCGTGCTGCTGCTCGGCGAATCGGTCGGCTGGCGCTTCATGTCGGCGGCCGCGCTCGTGCTGACGGGCATCGCGCTCGTCAACGCGCCCGCGCGCAATTGAAAAAGGCTGCCCTCGGGGCAGCCTCGGAGATCAGCGTGCGTTTCCGGCGTCAGCGCCGCGCGCGTCACCCGGCCTTGCGCGCCGCCGCAAGCGCCTGCGCCACGCCGACGTATTCGGCCACGCTCACATCCTCCGCACGGCGCGCGAGATCGAAGCCGAGCGCATCGAAATCGATCGTCTCGCGATAGTCGCCGAGCGTATTGCGCAGCATCTTGCGGCGCTGCGAGAACGCGGCGGTAACGACCTCGCCGAGCAACACCGGATCGACATCCGGCAGTTCGTGCGGCTCGTACGGAATCATCCGGACGATCGCCGAATCGACCTTCGGCGGCGGCTGGAACGATTCCGGCGGCACGTCGAGCATTTTTTCCATCACGTAGCGGTACTGCAGCATCACCGACAGACGCGAAAACGCCTTCGTGCCCGGCTCCGCGACCATCCGTTCGACGACTTCGTTCTGCAGCATGAAGTGCTGGTCGATGACCGCGTCGGCGAACGTCATCAGGTGAAACAGCAGCGGGCTGGAGATGTTGTACGGCAGGTTGCCGACGATCCGCAGCGACGGCTTGTCGCCGGGTGCCGCGAGCGAACGGAAATCGAACGCGAGCGCGTCGCCAGCGTGCAGCTCGAGCAGCGCGCCGAAACGTTGCTGCAGGCGCCCGATCAGGTCGCGGTCGAGCTCGACCGCATGCAGCGGCGACTCGGGCGTCGCGAGGCGCTCGATCAGCGGCCCGGTCAGTGCGCCGAGCCCGGGGCCGATCTCGACCATGCGCTGGCCGCGCGCGGGGCCGATCGTTGCGACGATCGAGTCGATCACGCCGTGATCGACGAGGAAGTTCTGCCCGAAGCGCTTGCGCGCGAAATGGCCTTGGTGCTGTCTGCTGTTCGACATCGACTGAGTAAAACGAAAAATACGACGAATGAGGTAAAGCCGGGCCGCGTCAGGCGGTGCGGCGATGGCGCGCCATCGTGACGGCCGTGTCGAGCGCGGCGATCATGCTGCCCGGATCCGCGCGGCCCGTGCCGGCCAGATCGAGTGCCGTGCCGTGATCGACCGACGTACGGATGATCGGCAGCCCGAGTGTCACGTTGATGCCCTCGCCGAACGTCGCATACTTCAGCACGGGCAGGCCCTGGTCATGGAACATCGCGAGCACGCAATCGGCATCGGCGAGGTGGCGCGGCTGGAACAGCGTGTCGGCCGGATACGGGCCGCGCGCGTCGATGCCCTGCGCGTTCGCGCGGGCCAGTGCCGGCGAGATCACGTCGATCTCCTCGCGGCCGAGATAACCGTTCTCGCCCGCGTGCGGGTTCAGGCCCGTCACGAGAATGCGCGGCGCGGCCAGACCGAAGTCGCACCGCAGGTCGCGATCGATGATCGCGAGCGTCTCGACGAGCCCGTCGACCGTCAGTGCGGCCGACACGTCCTTCAGCGGCAAATGGGTGGTCGCGAGCGCCACGCGCAGCGGCCGGTGGCCGGTACCGGCCAGCATCATCACGACACGCGGCGTATGCGTACGCTCCGCCAGGTATTCGGTATGGCCGGTGAACGGCACGCCCGCATCGTTGATCGTGCTCTTCTGCAACGGCGCGGTGACGATCGCGTCGTACCGGCCTGCCAGCGCGCCGTCGATCGCCGCGTCGAGCAGCCCGAGCACGTAAGGGCCGTTCGCCGCGTCCAGCCTGCCCGCCTGCGCGGGCACGGCGAGCGGGCGGTGCGCGACGGCAACCTGCCCCGCCGCGACGAGCGCCGCCCAGTCCACGCCGACGGCCGCCGCACGCGCGTCGAGCAGCGCCGCATCGCCCAGCACGGTGAAATGCGCGTCGGGCCAGCGCTGCGCGGCATCACGCAGCGCCTGCACGGTCAGTTCCGGGCCGACCCCCGCGGGTTCGCCGGTCGTGATCGCGATCTGCAGCGCGGGCGTGGTCATCGGAAGCTCGCTCAGTTCGCCGGGCCGACGCCGCCGATCTTGTACTGCACGTACGACGAATCGCGCAGCTCGCGCAGCCAGTCGGCATACGCCTGCTCGGCCTTGCGCTGGCCGATCGCCTGACGCGCGATATCCATCTGCTGCTGCACCGAACCTTCCGCTTCGCGGCGGCTCAGCACCTGGATCAGGTGATAACCGTACTCGGTACGGATCGGCTGGCTGATCTGGCCGTCCTGCAGGCTGTTCATCGCGCGCTCGAATTCCGGCACGGTCTCGCCGGGGCTGATCCAGCCGAGATCGCCGCCCTGCGACGCCGAACCGTCCTGCGAATACGTGCGCGCGAACTTCGCGAAATCGCCGCCGGCCTCGACCTGGTTGCGGATGTCGGCCAGTTGCTGGCGCGCCTGGCCTTCGGACTTGCCTTCGCCCACGCGCAACAGGATGTGGCGCACGTGCGTCTGGACGATCTTCGGTGCCGCGGCCGACGCGCCCTGGCTCTGGCGACGATCGACGAGACGCACGATCTCGAAGCCGTCCGGCACGCGGATCAGCGTCGGGTTGACCTGGCCCGGGCGCAGCTTCGATGCGGCGTCGACGACGTCGGCCGGCAGCGCGCTCGGCGACTTGAAGCCGAGGTCGCCGCCCTTCTTCGCGTCGTTCGCTTCCGAATTGTTCTTCGCGAGCTTCTCGAAATCGGCCCCCGACTTCGCCTGCTGCAGCAACGCGTCGGCCTTCTTCTGCGCGGCTTCGATGTCGGCCTGCGGCGCGTTGGTCGGCGCCTTGATGAAGATGTGCTGGAAGCGCAGGTCCTGCTGCTGCGACGCGTTCGGCCCGCGCTGGCTCGCGATGTAGTTCGCGACCTCGGCGTCCGACACCGTGATCTTGCCGTCGACCTCGCGCTCGCGCAGCTTCGACAGCATCAGTTCGGTGCGCGCATCGCTCGTGAAGATGCTCCAGGGCACGCCTTGCGCCTCGAGACGCGCGCGGTACTGGTCGAGCGTCATGCCGTTCGCCTGCGCGAGGCGCTGCAGCGTGGACTGTACCGTCGCGTCGTCGATGCGGATCCCGTCGTCCTTGGCCTTCTGCACCTGGATACGCTCGAGCACCATCTGGTTCAGCACCTGCGCGCGCAACTGGTCGGTCGGCGGCACGGGGGCGTTCTGCTGCTGCAGCCGGCGCGCGATCAGGCCGGCACGCTGGTCGAGTTCGCGGCCCGTGATCACGTCGTTGTTGACGACCGCGACGACTTCGTCGGCGAGCTGCGCACCTTGCGAACCGAGCGCCTGCGCCGCGGCCGGCGCGGAGGCGAGCAGCGCGGCGGCCGCAGCGAGACTGGACACGACTGCCGCGAAACGAAGGGTTTTCTTCATTGCCACTGGAACTCCATTGAAATCGTGCTGACCGGTGCAGACAAGCCGGCGTTACTCGTAGTTGCTGAAGCGGGACATCGGCGGCGGCGGCGGCGGCAGCGGCGTGTAGCCCGGCACCCCGGCACGGAACGCGGACACGAGGCCGTTGTCGACGGTCGACAGGCCCTTGAGCGTGAGCTGCATCATGAAGCGCGTCGACGAATTCTGCTGTCCGGACGAATTGATGCCGTTCGCCGCCCGCTGCACCCCGACCCCGAGCGCCCAGCAATCCGCGTCGTATTGTAAGCCGACCAGACCGTCGACCACGCGATCGCCGGCGAGATCGTAGTTGAAGCGGCCGATCGCATACAGGCGGCGCGTGAGCGGCCATTGCGCGGACACCAGGAACTGGTTGATCGGCTGGTTGTCGAGCGTGGTGTTCGCACGCGTATAGCGGTAGCCGACGTTGATCACGCGGCGCTCGCCCGGGCTGTAGCCGAAACCGACGCTCGACTTCACGAGCTGGTTGTTGTTCTGGTTGTACTGGAACGCCGTCTCGGACATGAACCCCGAGCCGAGCTTCAGCGCGGCCCCGACGATCAGATCCGAGTGGCGCGCCAGCACCGCACTCTGCCCGGCATTCAGCGTGACGCGCTGATCGGCGAAGTAGTACTGCTGCGCGATCACGAAACGCGCACGCTCGTCGCCGGTGCGCGGATCGA
Organism: Burkholderia cepacia; assembly: GCF_001718835.1. Taxonomy (NCBI): domain Bacteria; kingdom Pseudomonadati; phylum Pseudomonadota; class Betaproteobacteria; order Burkholderiales; family Burkholderiaceae; genus Burkholderia; species Burkholderia cepacia. The sequence continues at coordinate 3,192,007 of NZ_CP013443.1, forward strand.
TGAAGCGCGACGTCAGGCCGGCCGTGATGCGGTTCGCATCGGCGATCCGGTCGTTGCCGACGAACGTGTTCGGCTGGTAGATCTCCGCGAGGCCGAAGTCCGATTCCGCGGTGTCGAACAGCGGCGCGTTCGACTGGTCGCGATACGGCGTGTACACGTAGTACAGGCGCGGCTCGAGGGTCTGGATGAAATCCTGGCCGAACAGGCGCACCGAGCGGTCGAAGATCAGGCCCGAATCGAAGCTCACGGTCGGGATCGACTCGGTGAAGCGCTTCGGGCTGTTCGGCGTTTTCGACGACAGGTAGTTCAGGTCGTACGACGCGAGGTGGTACTGGACCTTCGGCACGACGAAGTAGCCGGGACCGTACACGCCGTACGAAATGTACGGATTGAAGACGACCCGGTCGCCTTCGGTCGCGTCGGCCGTCGTGATGCGGAAGCGCGAATAGTCGGCTTCCGCGCCGAAGTCGAAGCCGCCCACGTTGTACTTCGTGTACTTCACGTTCAACTGCGGCTCGCGGCTGTACGGCGCGATCGACGGCGGCAGCGTCTGCCAGTGCTGGTAGCGCGCGAGCACCGACCACGGGCCGTTGTTGTACGTGAGGCCCGCTTCCTGCTGGTACAGCGTCTGCGTCCCGTTGATGAACTGGTTCGACGAACCCAGTTGCTCGGGATACAGATTGTCCGAGACCTTGTTGTAGTAGACGTAGCCGCCGAAGCCGCCGCCGAAGTTCTGCTGGTGCTGCCAGAAGATCGCGTAGCGGTTGCGGTGCTCGAGCCGGTCATCCGGCAGGTAATTGGCCGTGAACGTGCCCGAATACGACGGCGACAGGTAGCGGAACGTCGCCTCGGTCATCACGCCGCGCCGCGAGATGATGCGCGGCGTGAGCGTCAGGTCGCGGTTCGGCGCGATGTTGAAGTAGTACGGCAGCGTCAGCTCGAAGCCGTTGCTCGAGTTCACCGAGAACGTCGGCGGCAGCAGGCCGCTGCGCCGCTCGCCCGACAGCGGGAACGTCATCCACGGGCTCGCGAAGATCGGCACGCCCTGGAAGAACAGCACGCCGTTGCGCGCGGTGCCTTCGTCGGCGCCCGTATCGAAGTCGAAGCGGCTGCCCTTGATGTACCACGCGGGGTTCGTCGAGCACTGGCACGCGGTATAGGTACCGTTGACGAACACCGAGCGCTCGTTGTCGACCATGTCGACACGCTCCGCGCTGCCCGAGCCGCCCGTCACGTTGAAGTGATACTTCGGCGCCGTCATGAAGCCCTGGTTCGCCTCGATCTTCAGGTGCGCCTCGGGGCCCGCGAACGACGTGCCGGAATTGATCACCCTGACCTGGCCGTACGCATCGGCCATGTCGGTATCCTGATCGTAGTGGATCGCGTCGGCCTTCACGACGGCGTCACCGCGCCGCAGCTCGGCCGAACCCTTGGCGGCGAGATCCTGCTCGGCCGTACCGCTCGTGTGGTCGGCGATCACGAAGGCGGCCGGCTTCGCGCCCTCCTTCAGCGGACGATCCTCGAGCTGGGGCGCGAGACGCAGATCCCACGGCGAGTCGAGCGGCTGCGGCTGCGCGGCCGCGCCCGACAGCTGCGCGTACGACACGGCCGGCACGAGGCCGGGCACGGCCAGGAGCGCGAGCGCGATCCGCCGTTTGCGCGGCACCCCGTCACCGGGGAAAACATTCGGGAATAGCGGTTTGGGCGGCATCTATCGTTTGGCGAATCGCCCCTTGTCAACCGCGCCGTCGCGGCAGATTCGCACACGGCGGGCCGCGCCGTCGCACCGCGACTGCGGCTGAGCGCAAACCGGGGAGGCGATCGGGTGGCGGCGCGACAGGCGGCGGGCCTGCACGGCGGAAAGCTGACGCGGGGCGCGTCAAAAAAGTCGTGGGGTATTATATGGCAAGACGTTCCCCCCTCCTCCGAGTTTCATGACGCCCCCATCCGCCGCATCCCAGCCCGACGCCCGCCTCGAAGCGCTCACCGCGTGGCTGCACCCGCTCGCCGAGCGCTATGCGCTTGACCTGTCGACCCTCGCGCCCGCCTCGTCGGACGCCAGTTTCCGCCGCTATTTCCGGATTGCGTCGGCCACGCGCGCCGGCGGCACGCTGATCGTCGTCGACGCGCCGCCGCCCGAGAAGTGCCGCGAGTTCGTCCAGGTCGCGCAGCTGCTCGCCGCGGCCGGCGACCACGTGCCGGACGTGCTGGCCCACGATTTCGACGCCGGTTTCATGCTCGTGACCGATCTCGGCCGCACGTCGTACATCTCGGTGCTCGATCCGGCCGACCCGGCCGCCGCGAAACCGCTGATGCGCGAAGCGCTCGACGCACTGATCCGCTTCCAGCTCACGTCGAAACCCGACGTGCTGCCGCCGTTCGACGAGGCGTTCCTGCGCCGCGAGATGGAGCTGATGCCCGAATGGTTCGTCGGCCGCCATCTCGGCAAGCCCGTCACCGACGCGATGCGCGGCACGCTCGACCGCACCTTCGCGCTGCTGGTCGCGAGCGCCCACGCGCAGCCGCAGGGTTTCATGCTGCGCGACTTCATGCCGCGCAACCTGATGGTGTGCGAGCCGAACCCGGGCATCCTCGACTTCCAGGACGCCGTCTACGGGCCGCTGACGTACGACGTCGTGTCGCTGCTGCGCGACGCCTTCATCAGCTGGGACGAGGCGTTCGAGCTCGACTGCTTCGCGTACTACTGGGAAAAGGCGAAAAAGGCCGGGCTGCCGGTCGATCCCGATTTCGGCGAGTTCTACCGCCAGCTCGAATGGATGGGGCTGCAGCGCCACATCAAGGTGCTCGGCCTGTTCGCGCGCATCAATTACCGCGACGGCAAGCCCCATTACCTGGACGACCTGCCGCGCTTCATCGCGTATGCGCGCAAGGTCGCGCTGCGCTACCGCCCGCTCGTGCCGTTCGCGAAGCTGCTCGACGAGCTCGAGGGCAACGCGCCGGCCGACGTCGGCTATACGTTCTGAAGATGAGCCCATCCCTCACCACAGCGATGATCTTCGCCGCCGGGCGCGGCGAACGGATGCGCCCGCTCACCGACACCCGCCCGAAGCCGCTCCTCGAAGCGGGCGGCAAGCCGCTGATCGTGTGGCAGATCGAAGCGCTCGCACGCGCGGGTATCGAGACGATCGTGATCAACCACGCGTGGCTCGGCGAACAGATCGAGGCCGCACTCGGCGACGGGTCGCGCTGGGGCGTGCGGCTCGTGTATTCGGCCGAAGGCGAGGCACTGGAAACCGCGGGCGGCATCGCACAGGCGTTGCCGCTGCTCGAGCGCGACGGACGACCGGCCGTGTTCGCGGCGGTCAGCGGCGACGTGTACTGCGCGTTCGACTACCGGACGCTCGCGCCGCGCGCCGCCCGGATGGCCGCGCTCGACGCGCCTGCGATGCACCTCGTGATGGTACCGAACCCGCCGTTCCACCCGGCCGGCGACTTCGCGCTCGGCGACGACGGCCGCCTGGCGCTCGACGGCGCCGCGCGCTTTACGTTCGGCAACATCGGCCTGTACGACACGCGGATGTTCCGCGATCTCGCGCCCGGCACGCGGCGCGCGCTGACGCCGTACTATCGCGCGGCGATCGAAGCCGGCCGCGCGAGCGGCGAACTGTACGAAGGTATTTGGGAGAACGTCGGCACGCCCGCGCAGCTCGGCGAGCTCGACGCGCGGCTGCGCGCCGCGGGCTGATCGCGAACGGGCCGGGCGGGGCCTTTGCGCTGCGCAAGCCGCCCAAGCCGCCCGAGCCGCTCAAACCTCCTCGGCCTCTTCCCCGCCCGCCGCCGCGCGCTGCTGCTGCAGCGCCCACATCTGCGCATACAACCCGTCGGCGCGCACGAGTTCGTCGTGCGTGCCGCGCTCGACGATCCGCCCGTGATCCATCACGAGGATCTGCTGCGCGTGCACGACCGTCGACAGCCGGTGCGCGATCACGAGCGTCGTGCGATGCCGCGCGATCTGGTCGAGCTCGTGCTGGATCGCCCGCTCCGAGCGCGAATCGAGCGCCGAAGTCGCCTCGTCGAACAGCAGCACCGGCGGATCCTTCAACAGCGTGCGCGCGATCGCGACACGCTGCTTCTCGCCGCCCGACAGCTTCAACCCGCGCTCGCCGACCGGCGTGTCATAACCCTTCGGCAAGCTTTCGATGAAATCGTGGATGTGCGCTGCGCGCGCGGCCGCGATCACCTCGTCGCGGGTCGCGCTCGGCCGGCCGTACGCGATGTTGTAGTAGATCGAGTCGTTGAACAGCACGGTGTCCTGCGGCACGATCCCGATCGACGCACGCAGCGAGTCCTGCGTGACGTCGCGGATGTCCTGGCCGTCGATCCGGATCGCGCCGCCCGCCTGCCGGTCGAGATCGTAGAAGCGGAACAGCAGCCGCGACAGCGTCGACTTCCCGGAGCCGCTGTGGCCGACCACGGCAGTCGTCGTGCCCGCGTCGATCGTGAAGGACACGTCGTGCAGGATCGGCCGCGACGCCTCGTACGCGAAATTCACGTGCTCGAAGCGCACCTGCGCGCCGGCGACCGCGAGCGGCCGTGCATCGGGCAGGTCGGCCACTTCCTTCGCGGCCGACAGCAGCCCGAACATCCGGTCCATGTCGGTCAGGCTTTGCTTCAGCTCGCGATAGACGACGCCGAGAAAGTTCAGCGGAATGTACAGCTGCAGCATGAACGTGTTGATCAGCACGAGATCGCCGAGCGTCAGCTTGCCCGCGAGCACGCCCTGCGTCGCGCGCCACAGGATGAACACGAGCCCCGTGCCGATGATCGCCTGCTGGCCGAAGTTCAGCACCGACAGCGAATTCTGCGAACGGATCGCGGCCTTCCGGTAGCGCTTCAGGTTCTCGTCGTAGCGCTGCGCTTCCCACTCCTCGTTGCCGAAATACTTGACCGTCTCGTAGTTGATCAGCGAATCGATCGCGCGCGAATTCGCACGCGAATCGAGTTCGTTCATCGTGCGGCGGAAATGCGTGCGCCAGTTGGTGACCTTCACCGTGAACACGATGTACGTGACCAGCGCCGCGAACGTCACGTACGCGTAATAGGCCTCGTACTTGACCACGAAGAAGCCGAGCACGAGCCCGACCTCGACGAGCGTCGGCAGGATGCTGTACAGCGAATACGAAATCAGCTGCTGGATGCCGCGCGTACCGCGCTCGATGTCGCGCGACATGCCGCCCGTCTGGCGTTCCAGGTGAAACCGCAGCGACAGCCCGTGCAGGTGCCGGAACACCTGCAGCGCGAGCTGGCGCACCGCGCTCTCGGTGACCTTCGAGAACAGGATTTCGCGCAGCTCGGTGAACAGCGACGTCGACAGCCGCACGAGCGCATACGCGACGACCAGCAGCCCCACGCCGCCCGCGAGCACGATGCCGGCCGACTGTTCGGCGCGGCCGAGCGCGGTGATCTGCTGGACGTACGACAGGTGGTCGACGATGCGCTTCATCACGACCGGCACGCCGAGGTTCGCGACCTTCGCGCCGATCAGGCAGCCGAGCGCGAGCGCGACGCGCCATTTGTAGGTGGTCAGGTACGGCAGCAGCGACCGGATGGTCTGCCAGTCGTTGCGGGGCCCGGTCGAAGCCGGCGCGGGCTCGCCGGAAGCAGGAAATCGGCGCATGGGGGACGGGGAGCTCGGCAGTGCGGGCCGTGCTCGACGGCCGCCGGCTCGCTCACTTTCTCGTACAATTTGCGAACGTTGTATTGTCGCAGAAGCCGCTTCGCGCCGCTGCCGGCGCCCTCGCCGGCCGCGCGCGCAGGCCGGTGCGTTTTATTACAGGATGAAAGCATCGCCATGACCGACTCCCCGCTCGCCCTCCCGCAAAAACAGCCCGCGCTGCGCGTCGTCCCGCAACCGCACGACGCGAACGTCCACGGCGACGTATTCGGCGGCTGGATCATGTCGCAGGTCGACATCGCCGGCTCGATCCCCGCGAGCCAGCGCGCGAACGGTCGCGTCGCGACGGTCGCGGTCAACTCGTTCGTGTTCAAGCAGCCGGTGTTCGTCGGCGACCTGCTGAGCTTCTACGCGACCATCACGCGCACCGGCAACACGTCGATCACGGTCGACGTCGAGGTGTACGCGCAGCGCATGCGCCTGATGGGTGAAGTCGTGAAGGTCACCGAAGCGACGCTCACCTACGTCGCGACCGGCCCCGATCGCAAGCCGCGGCAACTGCCGCCGCTCGAATGAGCGTGCCGCGCCTTGGCGCGGCATGACACGCGTCGGCCGCCGCCTCAGTGCGTGGCCGTCAGCCCGAACTCCCGCATCGCGGGCAGGAAATCGTGGTTCAGCTTCGGCTTGCGCGACAGCTTCACCAGCACGTAGCGCTGGAACGGCGCAAGCCGCTGCCACTGCGCGAGCTCGGGCGCCGTCAGCCCGGCCAGCGCGCTCTGCTGCACGAGCGACTCCGGCACGATGTCGGTGGCACGCCAGGCCGGCTGCTCGTCGGGCTGGAACCACGAGGGTTCCAGATCCGCGTGCGTGCGCAGCATTTCGAACAGCGCGTGATCGAAGTTGGGCTCGATCGCGGTGTCGTCGTCGGCCGGAAAGCGTGCGAGCAGCTTGCGGTCCTCGAGCGGCAGCAGTTGCCACTGCTCCAGCGAAATCCGCAGACCGAAACGGTCGAGATTGAAACGCACGATCATCGGGATGTACGTGAAGTTTTCCGACGATTCGCGTTCGAAATTGAAGAGCAACGGTACGTCGCTAAGTCCCATGGCATTACCCGAAGTGGCGGATGCCGGCGCGGCCGGCTTGCCTGGGGTATTTTAGAACCTCTGCGCACGAACGGCGGAAGCGATCGTCGTCCTGCCCCGCGCCAGTCAACCGTACGGGAGTCTCAGTGAATCCGACCGAATCCGCCGAACCGCGCGGCGCGATCGAACTGTCCGTGCGCCGCACGCGCGGCGGCGCCGTCGAAACCGCGCACGACTACGTGGGCCAGGAATGGCCCGTCGCACTCGTCTTCAACGGCATCTCGCACGCGGTGATGATGTGTACGCCGTGCGACCTCGAAGCGTTCGCGGTCGGTTTCGCGATCTCGGAAGGGATCGTCGCGCGCGGCAGCGACATCAAGGACATCGAGGTGATCCTGCACGCCGACGCACCGCTGCCGCATGCGGAAGTCCACCTGGAGGTCGTCCAGCAGGCGTTCGCCGCGCTGAAGGACCGGCGCCGCGCGCTCGCGGGGCGCACCGGCTGCGGCGTATGCGGGATCGAAAGCATCGACCTGCTCGACCTCGCGCCCGAACCTGTGCCCGATACGGGCTTTCTCGCGCGCCTCGCCCCCGACGCGCTGACGCGCGCGGCGCAGGCGCTGCCGGCCCATCAGGCGCTCACGCGGCTCACGGGCGGCCTGCATGCGGCCGCGTGGTGCGACGCAACAGGCGCGATCCGGATGGCGTTCGAGGACGTCGGCCGCCACAACGCGCTCGACAAGCTGATCGGCTCGCTCGTGCTGTCGCGCGCCGACGCGACCGACGGCTTCGTGTTCCTGTCGAGCCGCGCGAGCTACGAGCTCGTGCGCAAGGCCGCACGGGTCGGCATCCCGCTGGTGGCGACGATCTCCGCGCCGTCGTCGCTCGCGATCGAGATCGCGAAGGCGGCCGGCTTGCGGCTCGTCAGCTTCTGCCGCGAGACAGGCTACGTGGATTACGACACGGCGTGAGGGCGCGCGGCGCCCGCCGCGCCCGCCGGCTCCGGCACGGCGGCCGGCGTCAGCGGCTCCTGCGCCGGCTCGCTCGTCAGGTTGCCGACGTAGTCGGTCCAGAGCTTGCGATCGGTGTCGTAGAGCTTGCAGCGGCGGGCCGTGTCGAAATACCAGCGCCAGCTGAAGCGCTGCACGACGATGCGCCCGGGCAGCATGTCCTCCAGCTTCGCCTGCGCCGGCTTGAGCCGGTACAGCGGCACGCTCATGTCGACGTGGTGGGCCGTGTGCTCCATGATGTGATGCAGCAGGCCGCCGATGCCGAACGGGAACGTCAGGTGCAGCGTGGTCGACACGAACGGCGCGGCGTTCGACCATTCGGCCCGGTTCGCATGCCACGCGATGCGCGGATCGGTATGGTGGACGTACACGACGAACCCGATCATCGAGCACCAGAACAGGAACGGCACGAGCACGCCGGTCGCGAGCAGCAGCGCGACGGGCTGCTGCGTCGCCAGCGCGACCCACACGACGGCGGCGATCCACACGGCCGCGAAGCCGGTCACCAGCAGGCAGTCGCGGCTGAACACGGGCCGCGACGCGCCGATATAGCGCTTGGTCGGGAAATACATCCGCAGCCACCAGATCTCGACGAAATAGTAGAGCCCCGGCGCCCAGCCGCTTCGGTAGATGCGGTCCAGCAGCCGGCGCGTCGGCGACAGCGCCGCGTATTCGGCCGGCGTATGCGGCGCCCACACGAAATCGAAGCCCTTCAGGTTCGTGTAGCCGTGGTGCACCACGTTGTGCCCGACTTCCCACAGGCTGTACGGCGTCAGCGACGGCAGGAACGCGATGCGGCCGAGCCAGCGGTTCAGCCGGCGGTTGGGCGTCAGGCTCTGGTGGCACGCATCGTGCCCGATGATGAAGAGCCGCCCGGTGATGAAGCCGGCCGCCATCCCGCAGACGACCTTGCCGACGATCGACGGGATCAGCAGCGCGCCCGCGAACGCCGCGAACAGCAGCAGGTAGTCGAGCACGAGCAGGAGGATCGGGCGCACGATCTCGCGCGCGGCGAACGGCACGAGCCACGAGCGGATGACCTTGCGATGCGGCATCGGCGCGTCGGCGCGAACGGGTGTCTGGGAATCGTTATTGGCCATGATGCAGAAAGGCGCGCAGACCGCGCGCCCCCGAGAGAAAACCAGCCGTGCAAGGACACGGCGCGAATACGTGAACGGGATGCCGGTTACCGCGACATCATGTTCATGCTGACGTTGTGCATCACCCACAGCGTCCCGACGATCAGGATCAGCGCGGTGAGCACCGTGTAGCTGAACGCCATCACGTTCCAGCGCTGGCTCGACGACGTGTTCATGTGCAGGAAGCACACGAGGTGCACGAGGATCTGCGCGAACGCGAGCACCGCCAGCGCGATGATCGCCGCTTTCGGCGCCAGCACGCCGCCCATCACGAGGCCGAACGACGCGGCCGTGAGCAGCACCGACAGGACGAAACCGACGATGTAGCCGCCGGCCGTGCCGTGCGCTTCATCGTGGTGAATGAGTTCCGAATGGGCCATTTAGATCACGCTCGCGAGATAGACGAAGGAAAACACGCAGATCCAGACGATGTCGAGGAAGTGCCAGAAGAGGCTCAGGCAGGTGAGGCGCCGGAAGTCGCGTTCCGTCATGCCGGGGCCGCGGGCGATCTGCACGACGAGCACGACCATCCACAACAGGCCGACGGCCACGTGCAGCCCGTGCGTGCCGACCAGCGCGAAGAACGCCGACAGGAACGCGCTGCGCCCAGGCCCCGCGCCTTCCGCGATCAGGTGCGAGAACTCGCGCAGCTCCATCGCGAGGAACGCGACGCCGAGCACGAACGTCACCGCGAGCCAGACGAACACCGCGCCGCGCCGGCGGCGCTGCGCGCCGAGCATCGCGAAGCCGTACGTGATGCTGGAGAGCAGCAGCGCGGCGGTCTCGAGCGCGACGCCCGGGATGTCGAACAGGTCCTTCGCGGTCGGGCCGCCGGCGTACTGGTTGCCGAGCACCGCGAAGGTCGCGAACAGCGATGCGAAGATCACGCAGTCGGTCATCAGGTACAGCCAGAAGCCGAACACCGAATGCGACGGCGGATGATGGTGCGCCGCCGGATGACGGGCGCCGCCCGTGAGAGTTTGATACGACATCAGTTCGCCTCCAGTTCGGCTTCCGGCGACGGCGCGCGCATCCGCACGCCCGCGCGTTGTTCCTCGATCTTGCGGACGGTATCCGCCGGAATGTAATAGCCTTCGTTGTCCTGCGCGCTGTACAGCACCACCGTCGCGACGATGCCGACGAGCGACGCGATCGCGAGCCACCAGATGTGCCAGACGAGCGCGAAGCCGAGCAGCAGGCTGAACACGCCGACGAACAGGCCGGCGCTCGTGTTGGACGGCATGTGGATGTCCTGGTACGTGACGTTCTTGCCGAGGCCGAGGCCCTTCGCCTTGCGATACGCGAGCTCGTCGAGTTCGTGCACGTCCGGAATCACCGCGAAGTTGTAGACGGCCGGCGGCGACGACGTCGCCCATTCGAGCGTGCGGCCGTTCCACGGGTCGCCGCTCACGTCGCGATACTGCGCTTGCGCGCGGTTGCGCCAGCCGACCCAAACCGATGCGACCTGGAACACCACGCCGAGCGCGATCAGCACCACGCCGCACGCGGCGACCAGCAGCCACGGATGCCACGCCGGGTTGTCATAGTGGTTCAGGCGGCGCGTCATGCCCATGAAGCCGAGCACGTAGAGCGGCATGAACGCGACGTAGAAGCCGGTGAGCCAGCACCAGAACGCGCGCTTGCCTTGCTTCTCGTCGAGCTTGAAGCCGAACACCTTCGGGAACCAGAAATGGACGCCCGCGAAATAGCCGAACACGACGCCGCCGATGATCGTGTTATGGAAGTGCGCGATCAGGAACAGGCTGTTGTGCAGCACGAAGTCCGCGCCGGGTATCGCCAGCATCACGCCGGTCATCCCGCCGAGCGTGAACGTGACCATGAAGCCGATCGTCCACAGCACCGGCACCGTGAACTCGACGCGGCCGCGGTACATCGTGAACAGCCAGTTGAAGATCTTCACGCCGGTCGGGATCGCGATGATCATCGTCATGATGCCGAAGAACGCGTTGACGTCGGCGCCCGAGCCCATCGTGAAGAAGTGATGCAGCCACACGAGGAACGCCAGCACCATGATCGCGCACGACGCGTACACCATCGTCTTGTAGCCGAACAGCGGCTTCTTCGCGAACGTCGCGATGACTTCCGAATAGATCCCGAACGCGGGCAGCACGAGGATGTACACCTCCGGATGGCCCCACGCCCAGATCAGGTTCAGGTACAGCATCGCGTTGCCGCCGGCATCGTTCGTGAAGAAGTGCATGTCGAGGTAGCGATCGAGGCCGAGCAGCGCGAGCGCAACCGCCAGGATCGGGAACGTCGCCATGATCAGCACGTTCGAGCACAGCGCGGTCCACGTGAACACCGGCATCTTCATCAGCGTCATGCCCGGCGCGCGCATCTTGATGATCGTCACGAAGAAGTTGATCGACGTGATCAGCGTGCCGACGCCGGAAATCTGCAGCGCCCACAGGTAGTAGTCGACCCCTACCCCCGGACTGAACTGCAGCTCCGACAGCGGCGGATACGCGAGCCAGCCCACCTGCGCGAATTCGCCGATCACGAGCGAAACGTTCATCAGGATCGCGGCGACCGCCGTCATCCAGAACGAGAGCGAGTTCAGGAACGGGAACGCGACGTCGCGCGCGCCGATCTGCAGCGGAACGATCAGGTTGAAGAACGCGACCAGCAGCGCCATCGCCATGAAGAAGATCATGATCACGCCGTGTGCCGTGAAGACCTGGTCATAGTGGTGCGGCGGCAGGTAGCCGGGCCCGTTGTACGCGAGCGCGAGCTGCATGCGCATCATGATTGCGTCCGCGAAGCCGCGCAGCAGCATCAGCACCGCGACGACCAGGTACATCACGCCGATCTTCTTGTGATCGACCGACGTCAGCCATTCGCTCCATAGCCATTTCCACCGGCCGGTGACCGTCAGCGCGACGACGATGCCCAGCACGACGAGCCCCATGAAGGCGCTCGCCCCCATGATGATGGGCTGGTCGAACGGGATCGCCGAAAGTGTCAGTTTGCCGAACATGCGTTACCCCTTCGTCGTACAGGCGGCGTCCTTCAGGTCGAGGACGTGGCCGTTGTTGTATTTCGCGATGATGTTGTGAAACAGCTTCGGATCGACCGACGAGAAGTAGCGCACCGGCGCCTTCTCGCTCGGCTGCGCGACGGTGCCGTACACGGTCGCGTCGAGCCGGTCGGGCGAGGCCTTCACCTTCTGCACCCACGCGTCGAACTGCTCGCGCGGCTCGGCGAGCGTGCGGAATTTCATGTCGGAGAAGCCGCGGCCGCTGTAGTTGGAGGACACGCCCGCGTAGTCGCCCGCTTCGTCGGCGATCAGGTGCAGGCGCGTCTGCATGCCGGCCATCGCGTAGACCTGGGTGCCGAGCTGCGGGATGAAGAACGAGTTCATCACCGAATCCGACGTGATGCGGAAGTTCACCGGCGTGCCGACCGGAATCGCGAGCTGGTTCACCGACGCGATGCCGAGTTCCGGATAGATGAACAGCCACTTCCAGTCGAGCGCGACGACTTCGACGTCGATCGGCTTGACCGACGACTGGAGCGGCTTGTACGGGTCGAGCTCATGCGTGGTCTTCCACGTGAGGATGCCGAGATAGAGGATGATCAGCGTCGGCACGGTCCAGATCACGACCTCGATCGCCGTCGAATGCGACCAGTTAGGCGCATAGGTCGCGCTGCGGTTCGACGCGCGGTAGCGCCACGCGAACCACAGCGTGAGCAGGATCACCGGCACGACGACGATCAGCATCGCCCAGGTGGACGTCGCGATCAGCGCTTTCTCCGCGACGCCCACCGCGCCCTTGGGGTCGAGCACGTGAAGGTCGCTGCATCCGGCCAGTCCCGCCAGTATCGCGATGACGGGGGCCGCCCGCGCACCGCCGGTGATTCGTCTGATCATGGTTCGTTTGCCTGAGTGTCGTTGAGAAGGACTGCCAGGCCGCGCGCCGCCAATGCGCGACGCGTGATGACCACGGCAGCCTGCCGCGCGAACTGTACGGAAAATTGCCGCACTGCATCTTGACGGTGGACAAACTTCGCCTGCTTGCGCCACATCCTCCCCGAACCGGACCAGGCGCCCGCCCTTGCGATTGCCGGCGGGGGCTGATGGAGAAAGGACGAGGGCGTTCGGCACGCGTCCCGGGGAAATCGGGCGGACAGCCGAGAAGCGGTGGACATTTCGGCGACGCACCGCAACATCGACGATGCCTACATTCGGTGGTGCGCCGGCTGCGGGCAGCGGCGCCACGTGGCTCGGGCGGCCCGCGACGCGATCATCACCGCGCGGCGTCGGGCGGATGCGGGGAACGGCGGCGCACCCCGCCACCTCGCGGCGGGGCGCGCTCGGGCCGGCGTGTCGAACCGCGCGTCAGTCGCGTCAGGCAGCCGGTCCGGCGGCGGAAATTGCGATGCTCGCACCGGGCGCGCTCCGGGTGGCCCGGACGATCAATGCGGCGTTTTCATGGACGTTGTCGCGGTCGAGCATCGCCAGATGATGACCATGACCGCCCAGTTCGCTCACCGTGCCGGTCGAGAGACGGCGCCACGTCCCCGCGACATCCCGATCGACTTCGCTCGCGCTCGACGCGCTCAGCAACAGGATGTCGGCGTTGATCGGCCGATCATGCACGACGCCGTCGAGATAATTGCGGTAACGGACGATTTTCCGTTCGGCGACTCGGCGCACGTCGACGATACCCGCCAACGACGCGGCCAGTTCCGACAGGAAGCCGATGTCGAACAGGTAGTCCACAAACGATCCCGCGTATTGCTCCAGTTCGGCCTCGCCGCGACGAATGACATGCGTGCGCGGCGCGGTATCCATCAGCACCAGGCGTCGAACTTCGACGCCCATCGATTCCAGGCGCTGCGTCACTTCGTAGGCCAGGTTTCCGCCTGCGGAATAGCCGAGCAGCGTAACGGGCTGCCGGGAAGTCGCTCGCGCGATTCGCTCGGCGTAATCCGCCGGCGGATCCTTGCTCGGGATGAAATCGAAGGACGTGACCGCGTAATCGGGCAGCGCCGCCTCGAGTCCCTTGAAGATAAGCCCCCAACCGGACAAGGGCGGAAAGGCAAAGAGACGTGGGCGCGTGTCGTCGCCGGCATCGGCCGCCGCGGCATCGACCGCCGCGGCATCTGCGTACTCGCGCCGGGCCAGGCTCACTGCTGCCATGATCGCCGACAGCGAGTCGCATTGCGCCAGCGTCACCGCTGGCACCGCGCAATGCGCGGCGTGCTCGAGAAAGTGGCCCAATGCGATCGCCGCCAGCGAATCGACATGCAGTAACGAATCGGGGTCAACGTCGCCGCCGCATACGCCGATGTCATGCAGGAATTCCGCCACGCGTGCGCCCAGATCGTCTCCGGACCTGCCCGGGCGTGTGGATCGAAGCCCGGTCAGCGAATCGAGCAGGCGGGCCTTGTCGACCTTTCCGTTCGCCGTCATCGGCATCGACCGAACCGGGATGAATTGCCGCGGGATGAGCGCCGGGGGCAGGCGCTCGGCGAGATGACGGCCGAGTTCGCGTGCATCGAGCGGCGCATCCCCGGCCGGCACGTAAAACGCCACCAACCGTCGCGACAACTGCGTGTCTCCGACCGGCAGCACCTTGGTTCGCAGTATGCCGGCGACGTCGTTCAGCAACGCTTCGATCTCGGCAGGATTCACCAGCACGCCGCGGATCTTCACCTGATCGTCCTTGCGCCCGGACAGCGTCAGCACGCCTGCCTCGTCGACAAATCCGAGATCTCCGGTGAAATAGACACCGTCCGCAGAGCCGGGAATATCGACGAAACGCGCCGTCTGGTCCGCGGTTGCGCCGAGATATCCCGACGAGCGATAAGGGGTCTGGATGACGACTTCCCCCACCTGCATGGGCATGCACGGCTTCAAGTCGTCGCCCAATACGTGACACCTGACCTCGTCCAGCGGGCGGCCGACAGGAACCGGATTGCGATGCGCGTGGCGGTCTACGCGATGAAAGAACTTCGCCAGCGTGGTTTCGGTAGGACCGTACAGATTCACCAGACCGACGTTCGGCGCCGTGGCGTGCAGCAGCGCCGCCACTTCGGCCGGCATCGGCTCGCCGGCGGAAAATACATGCCGCAACGCGCTCAGTGGCTCGCCCACGCCGCGCGCCTGCAGCCACGCCTGCAGCCGGGTAGGCGTCACGTGCAGGCAGGTGATCGCCCGCTCCGCGCAGGTGGTCAGCGGATTGCTCATGTCGTTCGGCGCAACGTGCAGGCATCCCCCCGCGGTCAGGACGAGAAAAATATCGCGCAACACGACGTCGAAGGTCGTATTGGTCGTCACGAGACAGTGGTCGGACGGTCCGATCCGGAACGCATCGCGTTGCCACGCGAGGAAATGGGACAGGCCTGCGTGATTGCCGAGGATGGCCTTCGGCGTGCCGGTGGAACCCGAACTGCAGAAGATATAGGCGTCGGGCACGGTAAGCGGCGCGTTCGCAACGGCGTCGACGTCGCCGGTCGACGCGCGCGAGACGAACGCGCCTGCGTCGCACGCGTCGATGACCGGCACCCCATATTCCTGCGCCGCAACGCCTCCGGTCGCGAACAGGTGGCGCGTGCCGGTTTGCGCGATCAGCGCCCGGTTTCGCAGCGACGGCGCCGCGGCGTCGATCGGAAACGCGATGGCGCCCGCCAGCCACGTCCCGAGCATCGCCGAGACGAACGGGATCGATACCGGACCGGACAGTGCCACCACATCGCCCGGATTCACCCCATTGCGCTCCAGCAGACGGCGCTGCGCGATCGCAAGCGCGACAAGCTCGCCATAGCTGCACGTCCCCTGGTCTTCGCGTATCGCGACGGCATCGGCATGCAACGCCGCGATTTCCGCGATGCGCGCGGTCAGATGCGGTCTGGTTCGCACCGGGTGCCCGCGCAAACCGCGGAACCACGACGAATTTCGAATCTCGGCAAGCAGCGGTGAATCGGCCTGTGACACGGCATTCCTTTCAAGGGAGATCGCGGGTTGAATGGCGCGACGCATGTCGCACGCGGAACCGGACGGATGGCACGCACCGAGGCAACCGCGCGCCGGCGCGCCCGTTGTCGTCGTCAAGGTTGGGCAGCGTCGAGATCGTGCAGCAAACGCATGCCCGGATTGCGCTTTCCGAAGATCAGCCCGCCCACGTAGCGTCGGTAGCAGACGAACACGCCGTCCATCTGAACGGTTTCGCGCCCGTGAAATGCGCTGATATCGCCTTCAGTATGGTTGGCATAGGTCAGCGCGCCTCTTTGATGATTCTCCGGACCGCGAGTCGGAAAGGCCAACGGCGGATTTCTCAGCGCCTCCCGAAGAAACGCGAAGAGCTCGTGCTTGATATCGACATACTCCTGGTACACCCCGCCTCGATAGGTCATCCCCCAGACCGGCACCTCGTCATACCAGACCGTTTCCATGCCGACATCGACGATCTCGCCGAAGTACTGATCCTCGTATCGGAACGAACCGCACTCGAACTGATAGTTTTTCGATGCAGGACTCTTGGACGGCATGCGACGCGCATCGGCGGCAAACGTGTGTCGCTTCGCCTCCACCAGGAACGAACAGAGCGCACGCATCGACAGCTCGTCAATCATTGTGTTTCTCCTGACCATGGCAATCCGCCGCGAACGTTGCATTCAGCGTTCGCTCGCGCACGATTCGATAACGAAAGCGACCGGCATGCCTGCCGGGTCATCCCTGCAGCGCAACGGCGAATTGCTCCGCAGACGGCACCTGCAGCACCTCATAGCCGATTCGATTGACGAGATGCGTGCGGCTGAAGCCGTCGATCGGCGCGTGATCCGGCTCGATCGATTTCTGCAGCACCCGCGCGCCCGGCACGTCGGCCGCAGGCTGGCCGGCAAACGCGAAGCGAACGCCGTAGCAGGACGGCCGATGGCCGTCTGCGCGGGCCGCGGCAAGGTCGCTTCCGAGCTTGACCGTGATCATCGCTTTCTCGAGATGCACGCCGAATGCAAGATTGACCAGTGTCGAAATACGATCTCCGGCCACGCGGCAGCCCGCTTCGATGACTGCCATCGTGCCGTCGGGCGAAACCTTGAACTCGATGTGCACGATCGAATTCCGTACACGCGCCGCATCGAGCAGGCGCCGGGCCGCATCCTCGACCTGCGCTCGCAACGCGCCCTCCAGCAGCGCGGGCCCTGACAGATGCCCGATCTCGTCGAAATTGGGCAGCGGGGACAGGAACTTGCGGGTGACGAACAGGTGTTCGATGCGCGCGTCCTGGACCACGACTTCCGCGCTGTATTCGTCTCCGTGGAAATACGCCTCGAGCAGGCACTCGCCCGCGAAGCTCATGCCGGTCGACAGCGCGACCCTGTCGGCAAAGATCGCGGCCGCGTTGCGTTCAATCTCGTCGGCGCTGTGGTTGAGCGTGACGTACCAGGAGCCGGCCATGTCGGCCGGTTTGCTCACGACCGGATAGCGATCGATGTCGACGATCAGTTCGCGCAGTTCGGCGATGCTGCTTGCGGCGCCATACAGCCGCGGTTGCGGGACGCCGTGCTGCGCGAATGCATGCCGCATCCTGGCCTTGTTGCGAAGCACGGAGGGATCGCCATCCATCGAGCAGCGCAATCCGAGCGCGCGCGCGACGCTGTCGGCTGCCGCCACCGAGAATTCGCCGCCGGCGACCACCGCGTCGATGTGCCCGAAGCTCGCGAGTGCCTCGATCAGCGCCGTCGCGTCATTGTCGATTCGTTCGACGCAAATGGTACGGTAACGATCGAGCTGCCAGGTGTCGTACGGAATATTGGACACGCCGGGGATCGCGAAGCACGCTTCGACGCCGAGTTCCGCCGCCGCTTGCGCATAACGCTCGCAGGCGTCGAAGGTCAGGGGAGCAATGATCAGGACGCTCTTCATGAAATCTCTCAGGTAGTGAATATCGTTGTATTGACGGCCCGCGCGCGCGCGCCCGCTAGCTTGAATGCACGATGGCCCTGCCGAGCCGAAGCCGAATGCCGTGCCGCTCGAGCAAGGACAGGATCCTGGCTTCCAGCGCCGCACGGGCTTGCACGGCGTTCTCGCGCCGGAGCGACGCCGCACGCGTCGGCGCCTGCTCCGCCATCTCGCGTTCGATGCGTTGGGCGATGTAGCGGCTCGGATTGAGATGTTCGACGTAGGCTTCGCGCACGCCGGTTCGCGCAATGCGCTCGACCAGCCGCTCGAGCTTGTCGGGCGACTCCGCGTAATACGGCAACAACGGGCCGATGAACGCGTAGGTTTCGACGTTGGCGGCATTGAGCGCACTCAGCGTCTCGAGACGGGCACTGGCCGCCGGCGCGAATGCCTCCAGCTCGCGGCCCAGACGATCCTCGTCGGTCGTGATGGTCACGCCGACCTCGCAGGCAGGCAGGCGCTGCAGCAAATCGATATCGCGCAACACGAGGGGCGATTTCGTCAGGATGCCGACCCTGCCCGGATAGGGCTCGCGCGCCAGCAGCTCGACGATTCCGCGCGTCAGGCGGTACTTCTTCTCGACGCCCTGGTAGGGGTCGGTCACGGAACTCAGGAAAATCGTCGGCCGACCGTCCTTCGCGCGCACGCGGCGCAGTTCCTTTTCGAACAGTTCGACCGCGTTCGTTTTCGCGTAGACGTATTTTCCCCAGTCGGCGATCGACTCGCCGACAAAGCGTCCCATGAAGCTTGCGTAGCAGTACGCACAAGAGAACTGGCAACCGACATAGGGGTTGACAACGAGGTCCGTGTCCGGAAGACCGGATTTGACCAGCACGGACTTCGCAGTGATTTCCTCGATCTTGATGTGGGCGGATGTCATGGCGCGGGTTCAGGAGGTTGCGGCCTGCGGGCGTCCCGAATCCTGGACGACGCGACGTTGATATTCGAAGATGCCTGCCGCCGCGACTATCGCCGCCGCCGCGAGTGCCCACCAGAACACAAGTGCGGTCTGCGACGCGCCTGACCACCGGTTGGCGATCGCGCCGCCTGCGAGTCCGATGCCCCACAGCGCAATGCCGAGGATCACGGTCGGCACGAGCGTGCGCCGATACGCGCGCAGCACGCCGCTGCAAACGGTGAATATCGCATCGAACAGGTGATACACGCCGACCACGACGATCAGCCGGGCGGCGTAATCCGCCACCGACGCATCGCTGGTATAGAGACGCGCGATCAGGTCGCCGCCCGACACCAGCACGAGCCCGATGACGAAGCTGATCGACAGGGTCAGCGTGACGGCGGTCCGGCCGACGCGACCGGCTGCTTCGCCATCATGCCGCCCGAGCGACTGCCCCACCATCGCGCTCGCGACGTTCGCGAGCGACATCGGGACGAGGTAGCACAGGTACGACACGCTCGCGGCCACACCATGCGCCGCGGCCTGAATCTGCCCGCCTCGGGCAACGAGGAGACCGATCAGCGTGAGCACGCTGTAGTCGAAGAAAAAGCTTGCGCCGATCGGCAGCCCTTGTCGCATCAGCGTCGAGAGCGTGGCGGCGCGGGGCCGCGAGAAGCGCGTGAGCGCCTCGCGCCCGCCATGCACGGTGTCCGTCAGCACCGTGCCGAACCCGACCGCCAGCAGCACCCACGTCACGACGGCCGTCGAAATCGCGCAGCCGACGACGCCAAGACCGGCATGGCCCAGCCCTCCCTGGACCAGAACGAACGACAGCGGAATCTTCACGATCAGCCCGGCGACGCTGGCCATCAGAATCTTCCGCGTCTTCAGGAGCGCCGACGCGTATCCGCTCACGACGCGAAACAGCAGCGTTGGAGGCACCGAGACCGCGAGCCACAGGAGGAACAGCCTGATCTCCGCTGTCGCCTGCCCTCGCTGCCCGGCCAGCGACAGAAAGAGGTCCGGGAACACCAGCAGCAGGCAGATCGGCAGCGACAGCGCGAGCGCAAGCCAGATGCCCTGCCGCACCGTCTCCGCCACTTCTTGCCGGTTGCCGGCGCCATGCGCGGACGAAATCGCCGGAATCAGCGCGATCAGGATGCCGGTAAAGCCGATCTGAATCGTATTGAAGATATTCCAGCTCACGCCGAACACCGCCATCGCGTGTTCGCCATTCAGATGGCCGATCAGCATCAGGTCGACGATGCCGTAGGCGCTGCTCGCCAACTGCGCGATCAGGAGCGGCAAGCTCTGCGTCAGCAGAGGACGAAGTACTTCATTGTGGGAAGGAACCATCCGGAAATCACTCGCATTCATGTTGGGACGCACCAGCTGGACGCTGGCTCGCGATCGCTCGCCGGGTCATGCCTGCTCCAGCACGAGCGCCTTGGTCGGGCAGACGGAAACGCACAGCGAACAGCCGTCGCAGTGGTCGGCGAAGTTGTATGGCACGCTCTTGAACGAATCGCATACGGTCAGGCTTTCGCACTTGTCGCAGTGGATGCAACGGTCCTCGATCAGACGCGCGCGCACGTCGACGAACGGTCGCGGACGAACGCGCACCGGCCGATCGATTGCCGCCGCATCGACACTGAGATCGACAAGCTCCTGAAGTGTCGCGTACCCTTCGTCGTCGAGAAATGCGAGGAGCGATTCGTTCAGCTTCCGTAGCGCATCGAAGCCGCGCAGCATCGGCAGCGTGGTCAGATGAACGCTTCGGGCGCCGAGCATCAGGCATCGCACGACGTCGTCCCGTCTCCACAAGCCGCCGCCCGCGCACAGCGGCACGTGCGTGTGCGCCCGCAGCTTCTGCAACATGCCGAGCGTGAAAGGCAGCAACGGCTCGCCGGTCAGAACGCCGTGCGAACGGCCGGTCGTTTCGTTGAACAGCACGCCGTCGAACAGCGGCCGGCCGCGATCGTGGATGTCGATGTACGGATAGACGTTCAACGAATCGATGAAGATGAGCCCGGCCAGGTTCGGCATCCGGCAGATCGCGCTGACGAGATCGTCATCCATGCCCAGATTCAGCTTCGGAATCACGGGCACGGGGGCGCCCGTGCTCAACTCTCGAATGAAGGACATCACTTCGCCGATCCTGACGTCGCTCAGTTTCTTCAGGTTGATGTAGAAGAAATCCAGTTGCACCGCGTCCGCACCCGCCCCCACGGCGCCGTCGACCAGCCGGCGCCACGCGGCGAAATCGCCGTCGTCGACGCCCGGCTGAAATACCGACGCGATGACCGGGATACCGCATGCCGCTTTCGCCTGCTCGATGAGGCGCGTCCCCCGCTCGAACGACAGGATTTCCTTCAGGTAGGTCGACTTGAGATACGTGCTGTTGCCGCGGAGCGCGTAATACCGGCGCCGGTCCTCCAGTTCGAAAGGCGTTTCGGCATGCCCGCCGATCGATTTGGTGATGACCGCCCCCGCGCCCGCACGTTCGGCTGCGACGATATCGCCGACGGATGTCGTCGACGGCCCGGAGCCGACGATGAGTGGCGACGCGAGCGGAATGGATGCAAACGACGTCGCCAGCCGCGGCGGCGAACCCGATACGGTTCGGGACGAAGCCGCGGCATTCATGACTCGGCCCCTCCCTGAACCGCCTTGATCGGGATGATGCGTTCACTTGCCGCACGCCCCGCCGGCGAAAGCTTGTCGGTGTAAAGCGGATCGGAACTGTCGAAAATCCGTTCGAATGGATCGCTCTTGTCGGAATGCTGGTATGCAAAGATCTTGCAATGGCCGAAGTTTGCGTCGAGATTGCGCCGGTACCGCTCCGCAAGATTGGTCGACAGCAGTTCCTGAAGCGTGTTCCGAGCAAGGTTGCCGAGGACCCATTCGCGGCCCAGCGGTTGTCCGTCGAGACCGTACGCCCACGGCGACGACAGCAACGTACCGTCGGGCATGATGCCGAACGATTCGTGCACGAGATCGCAGGGATTGCGTTCAGCGTCGTAGCTGCCCGGGAGGAGATGCTTCATTGCGCACTGCAGCTTCACGACCGGACCGCCAAGACGCGCCTCCATCCGCTTCAGCACGTCGATCGCGCGCAGATACTGGTCGCGCGTCGGCACCTTGCTGCGCGCGACGACGCCGCGCCCGACCGGAAACAGCCGCATCAGCAGCAGCTTGCTGACGCCTTCGTCGTGCAGCACCTGATAGAGCCGCTGCAAGTGCTCGTCCGCCAGGATATCGGTCGTCAGCGGCAATTCGGCGCGCGTCTTGCATCCCGCCGCGATGAAATCCCGGGCACGCTTCAGATTGCCTAGCGCATATCCGTCCGGGCGATTCGCGACATCCGCGAGCGACTCGGCGTCGAACGTGAAGTTGTATTCACTGATATGCGGACTGATGAGTGCAGTCGGCACCTTGGCGCTACCGGCTCCGGTCACGGTCAGCGTGACGTTGTCGCGTCCCAGTTTTTCCGCCGCGTATCGCAACAGTTCCAGGTTTTCCGGGAGCGTCAGCGCATCGCCGCCGGATATATCGATTCTCGCGTCGAAATCACGCAGGTTGTCGATCAACAGCTTCTTGCCGGCGAGATCCAGTTCCTGGCCACGCCCGGACCGTATCGCGGCGGCCTGCGCATAGATGTTCGGATATCGGGAATCCAGCGGAAACACTTCCGAAACCCCGAGACCACGCGAGTGCATGTGCAGCTCGCTCCCGCGCTTCTGCACGTGAACCGCGTCGACGCAGCAGATTTCACAATCCCACGGACAAACGAGCGTGGTGTTGTATATCAGGTCCACTTTCTTTTTCACCGGTTCGGCAGTCGCCGTCCCTTCGGCCAGAATTTCACCTCGGAGTTCTCTCATGTTTTTCTCTATTTAATTGAAAACAAACCACCCCATTCGCGCCCGAGCGAAAATGGCCAAACCAGCACCCGCCAGGCACGCCTCCGCACCTCGCGCTCAAAAAAGGCGAGACGACCGAATATACAAACCACTTACACGGGAATGCGAATTACACAAGACAGCACAAAGCAAGATAGCCACAGCTATCCAAGCAGCACCTCAATTCATTGAAAGACTTCACGCAAATTCGATTTGCGCCGCCCATTTCCGACGCAATAGCAGCCATCGCCACGCCGGAACGGATAATTCACTTCAACCCGCGGCAATTCTCCAATCGCAGCAGAATCTTTCTGATTTGAATATTGCGCGTCAATCCTGAATGCCCACAGCCGGCAATCGCCGGGGCGCATCGATGACAGAGCGACCTGCTCGTCACACCATCTTGCCGAAACGCGCATTCGCACCACGGCATTCACGCACCAGCAGCATGGCGATGCTGCCGCCCCAGTCGCGAGCCCCCCCCGCATCGACAAGTACTCCGTCCCGCTCACGGCAGGAAAGGCCACTCTTTACCGTGTGACACGCCCGTGCGCAGAACCCTCGGAATCGGTATATTGGATTTTCGCTTTAGCCATAAGATGCGATGCCATGATATTCCGTTTTTAATTATCAATATCACAAAACAATCACATCGCCGACACACGAGCACCCCACCCGCACCAAACCGACCGAAAGGAAAATGAAATAAATCACCGCGCCAATCTGACCTTACCCAACACGAGAAACGCCAATCGACTTTCTCCTGTTCGATTAAGAATCTGCATCAAAATTAACAAGCCTAATTTTTCCTGTCAAACTTTTTTTGATGAACCGAAACGCGTGCATTTCGATTTTGAGAAAGAGAGGCGTGCCGGAACGGAAGAACGTGTCGAGTGACAGTTGGCGATACACGGGAATGTGCTTGCGATGGCCATCATCGAAGACTCGACGACGGTGCAGAAAGCAGACAGTGTCCGGGTCAGTCACAGTCCGATCTGACGGCCGGATCAAGGGCTGTACCTACGTGACAGCGAAGCGAGACCGGAATGCGTTGACGCGCGCGGATCAGGAGCCGTGCCGCGGTCAGCTCACGCGTACACGGGCGTTGTCCCCGATCTTGATCGTCGCGTTACCGATCCTCGCCTGAATGCGCGGTTCCGCCGCGACCACATCCGGAATTGCGCCGCCGTCTCGACATTCATGCGTTCGACCGGCAATCAGCATGCGGGAACGTCGAGTGCGCGACGCATATCCGGAGTCCTGCTTACGTCGATCGTTCGTCACTGAATGGAACGGAAATCCGGCTTGCGCTTCTCGAAGAACGCCGTCATCGCCTCGCGCGCTTCAGGCGCGCGCAGCATCGCGCCGAACTGCTGCCCCTCTTCCGCCATCCGGTCGGCGATCGACACGCCGCCGGTCTCCTTCAGCAGCGCCTTTGTCACGCGCAGCGATGCCGCCGGCAGCGCCGCGAGCTTCGCCGCCTGCTTCGCCGCGAACGCGTCGAGCTCGGCCGCCGGCAGCACGCGGTTGACGATGCCGATCCGGTGCGCTTCCAGCGCGTCGAACGCCTCGCCGAGCAGCAGCTTCTCGGCGGCAACCTGATGGCCGGCCAGACGCGGCAGCAGCACGCTCGACGCGGCTTCCGGGCACAGGCCGAGCTGCGCGAACGGCAGCGAGAACGTCGCGGTGTCGGCCGCGTAGACCAGATCGCAGTGCAGCAGCATCGTCACGCCGACGCCGATCGCCAGGCCCGGCACGGCGGCCACGATCGGCTTGCTCGCGGTGCTGATCCGTGCAAGGAACTGGAACACCGGAGCGGTGTCGTCCTTCGGCGGCGCCTTCAGGAAATCCTCGAGATCGTTCCCCGCGGTGAAATTGCCGTCGCTGCCGCGCAGCAGGATCACGCGCGTCGCCTTGTCTTCCTGCGCGTCGGCGAGCGCATCGGCCATCGCCTGGTACATCGCCGCCGTCAGCGCGTTCTTCTTCGCCGGGCGCGAGATCGTGATCGTCATCACGCCTTCGGCGCGTTCCACTTGAATTTCCGCCACAACCGTCTCCTTTGATTTTCCTCTACCGGAACGAGAAACGGTGCGCGAGCCCGTGGCCCGCGCACCGTCGTCGCTTTGCGTCGCGTCCTGCTTACAGGCGTTCGATGATGCCCGCGGCGCCCATGCCGGTGCCGACGCACATCGTGACCATCCCGTACTTGAGGTTACGGCGGCGCAGGCCGTGCACGACGGTCGCCGCGCGGATCGCGCCGGTCGCGCCGAGCGGGTGGCCGAGTGCGATCGCACCGCCCATCGGGTTGACCTTCGACGGGTCGAGGCCGAGATCGCGGATCACCGCCAGCGACTGCGCGGCGAACGCTTCGTTCAGCTCGATCCAGTCGAGATCGTCCTGCTTCAGGCCGGCGGCCTTCAGCGCGGCCGGAATCGCTTCCTTCGGGCCGATGCCCATGATTTCCGGCGGCACGCCTCGCACCGCGAAGCTCACGAAGCGCGCGAGCGGCGTCAGGTTGAATGCCTTCAGCACCTTCTCCGACACGACCAGCAGCGCACCCGCGCCGTCCGACGTCTGCGAGCTGTTGCCGGCCGTGACCGAGCCCTTGTTCGCGAATACCGTGCGCAGCTTCGCGAGGCCTTCGAGCGACGTATCCGCGCGCGGACCTTCGTCGAGCACGATCTCGCGCGTCTTCACGTCGACTTCGCCGGACGCGAGGTTCGGGAAACGCTCGGTGATCGTGTACGCGGCGATCTCGTCGTTGAACTCGCCGGCCTGCTGCGCGGCAAGCGCCTTGCGGTGCGACTCGACCGAGAACGCGTCCTGGTCTTCGCGGCTCACCTTCCACTGCTCGGCGACGCGCTCGGCCGTCAGGCCCATCCCGTATGCGATGCCGAAGTCTTCATTGCGATCGAAGATGTGCGGCGACATCGACGGCTTGTTGCCCATCATCGGCACCATGCTCATCGATTCGCAGCCGCCCGCGAAGATCGCGTCCGATTCGCCGACGCGGATGCGGTCGGCCGCCATCGCGAGCGCTGTGATGCCCGACGCGCAGAAGCGGTTGACCGTCACGCCGCCGACCGTCTGCGGCAGGCCCGCGAGCAGCGCGCCCATCCGCGCGACGTTCAGGCCCTGCTCGGCTTCCGGAATCGCGCAGCCGATGATCGCGTCCTCGATCAGCTTCGTGTCGAAGCCCGGCACCTGCGCAACCGCCGACTTGATCGCGTGGACCAGCAGCTCGTCCGGGCGCGTGTTCTTGAAGACACCGCGCGGGGCCTTGCCGATCGGCGTGCGGCTGGCGGCGACGATGTATGCGTCTTGCAATTGTTTGCTCATTTGAGACTCCTTGCCTTATCCGCTCGCTCAGTTACGCACCGGCTTGCCGGTCTGCAACATGCCCATGATCCGTTCCTGCGTCTTCTGCGTGCCCAGCAGCTCGACGAACGCACGGCGCTCGAGCGCGAGCAGCCACTGCTCGTCGACGAGGCTGCCGGCTTCGACGTCGCCGCCGCACACGGCTTCGGCGATGCGGCTCGCGATCAGGTAGTCGTGGTCGCTGATGAAGCGGCCGTCGCGCATGTTGACGAGCGATGCCTTGATCGTCGCGATCGCCGAGCGGCCCGCGACCGGCACGTCCTTCGCACGCAGCGGTGCGCGGTAGCCGGTGGCGGCCAGCGCGCGCGCTTCCTTCTTCGCGGTGTCGAGCAGTTCGAACACGTTGAAGACGATCGTGTCGGACGGCTTCACGTAGCCCATCGCGCGTGCATCGTGCGCGGAGGCCGAGACCTTCGCCATCGCCGCGTTCTCGAACGACTTCGTGACGAACTTCAGGATGTCGGTGGTCGCGTTCGCGGCCGTCGCGGCGTCCGCTGCGCGCAGCGCCGCTTCCTTCAGGCCGCCGCCCGCCGGCACGAGGCCGACACCCACTTCGACGAGGCCGATGTAGCTCTCGACGTGCACGACGCGCTTCGCGCTGTGCAGCATCAGCTCGCACCCGCCGCCGAGCGCGATGCCCGACACGGCCGCGACGACCGGCACGTTCGCGTACTTCACGCGCAGCATGCCTTCCTGGAACTTCTTCACGAACGGCTCGATGCCCTTCGCGCCGCCCATCATGAACGCGGGCATCGCCTCTTCGAGGTTCGCGCCGGCCGAGAACGGGCCGCCCGGCGTGCCGAGCTTCAGCGACGTCGGCTGCCAGATCACCACGCCCTTGTAGTCCTTCTCCGCGAGTTCGATCGCCTGCACGAGGCCGTCGATCACGCTCGGGCCGATCGTGTTCATCTTCGACTTGAACGACACGATCACGACGTCGTCCTCACCCGCACGATCGTCGACCCATGCGCGCACCGCGTCGGTCTCGAACAGCGTCTTGCCGTACGTCTTCGGATCGGCGCCCGCTTCGCCGAGCAGCGGCGCACGGAACACCTGCTTGTCGTAGACGGCCAGGTCCGAGCGCGGCACGAAGCGCTTCGCAGCCGGCGCCCACGAGCCTTCGGCCGTGTGCACGCCGCCCTTCTCGGCAACCGCTCCTTCGAGCACCCACGACGGCAGCGGTACGTTCGCGAGCGCCTTGCCGGCCGCGATGTCTTCCTGCACCCATTCGGCAACCTGCTTCCAGCCGGCGGCCTGCCAGCCTTCGAACGGACCTTCGTTCCAGCCGAAGCCCCAGCGGATCGCGAGGTCGACGTCGCGCGCGTTGTCGGCGATCGACTCGAGATGCACGCCGATGTAGTGGAACACGTCGCGGAAGATCGACCACAGGAACTGCGCGTGCGGATGGTCCGTCTCGCGCAGCAGCTTCAGGCGTTCCGCCGGCGGGCGCTTCAGGATGCGGCCGACGGTTTCGTCCGCCTTCGCGCCCGAATCGACGTAGGTGCCCGTCTTCGCGTCGAGCACCTTGATCGCCTTGCCTTCCTTCTTGTAGAAACCGCCGCCCGTCTTCTGGCCGAGCGCGCCCTGCTTCACCAGTTCGGCGAGCACGGCGGGCGTCTGGTAGACCGGAAAGAACGGATCGTCGGCGAGGTTGTCCTGCATCGTCTTGATCACGTGCGCCATCGTGTCGAGGCCGACCACGTCCGCGGTGCGGAACGTCGCCGACTTCGCGCGGCCGAGGCGGCTGCCCGTCAGGTCGTCGACTTCGTCGAAGCGCAGGCCGAACTTCGCGGCCTCGGTGATCACCGCGAGGATCGAGAAGATGCCGACGCGGTTCGCGATGAAGTTCGGCGTGTCCTTCGCGCGCACGACGCCCTTGCCGACGATGCTCGTCAGGAAGGTTTCGAGCTGGTCGAGGATCTCCGGGCGCGTATGCGCGGTCGGGATCAGCTCGACGAGGTGCATGTAGCGCGGCGGGTTGAAGAAGTGCACGCCGCAGAAGCGCGACTTCAGCTCGTCCGAGAAACCTTCGGACAGCTTCGTGATCGACAGGCCCGACGTGTTGGTCGCGAAGATCGCGTGCGAAGCGATGTGCGGCGCGACCTTCTTGTACAGGTCGTGCTTCCAGTCCATCCGCTCGGCGATCGCTTCGATCACGACGTCGCACTCGGCGAGCTTCGCGATGTCGTCTTCGTAGTTCGCGGCTTCGAGGTATTTCGCGTCGTCCTTCACGCCGAACGGTGCAGGCGACAGCTTCTTCAGGTTCTCGATCGCCTTCAGCGCGATCGCGTTTTTCGGGCCTTCCTTGGCCGGCAGGTCGAACAGCAGCACCGGCACGCGCGCGTTGATGAGGTGCGCGGCGATCTGCGCGCCCATCACGCCGGCGCCCAGCACGGCGACCTTGCGAATCAGGAAATTGCTCACGGGATGTCTCCGGATAGTGTCGTGCAGCGCGGAGGTTGGGGCTGCACGGAGAAGTGAGTACCAGGAACCGTTGCATCCGGGCGGCGCGCGTCGCGCCCCGCCCGGACTCGCATCAGAACAGCGATTCGTCGACTTCCATCATCGTCTTCGAACCGGCGCGCGCGGCGCGGATCGTCGCGGCCGTTTCGGGCAGCAGGCGCGCGAAGTAGAAGCGCGCCGTCGCGAGCTTCGACTTGTAGAACGGATCACCCGACGCTTCGTTGTCGAGGGCGAGACGCGCCATGCGCGCCCAGAAGTACGAGAACACCAGGTGGCCGACGGTGCGCAGGTACGGCACGGCGGCAGCGCCGACTTCGTCGGGGTTCTGCATCGCCTTCATGCCGATTTCCATCGTCAGCTTCTGCACCTTGTCGCCGATGTCGGCGAGCGGGTTGATGAACTCGGCCATCTCCGGCTTCACGCCTTCGGCTTCCGCGAATTCCGTGACGAGCTTGCCGAACTTCTTCAGCTTCGCGCCCATGTCGCCGAGCACCTTGCGGCCCAGCAGGTCGAGCGACTGGATCGAGTTCGTGCCTTCGTAGATCATGTTGATCCGCGCGTCGCGCACGTACTGCTCCATGCCCCACTCGGAGATGAAGCCGTGGCCGCCGTAGATTTGCATCGCGTGGTTGGTCGACTCGAACGCGTTGTCGGTCAGGAACGCCTTGATGATCGGCGTGAGCAGCGCGACGAGATCGGCCGCTTCCTTGCGCACCGCTTCATCAGCATGCGACAGTTCCTTGTCGATCTGCAGCGCGGACCAGTACGTGAACGCGCGCGCGCCTTCGGCATAGGCCTTCTGCGTGAGCAGCATGCGGCGCACGTCGGGGTGCACGATGATCGGGTCGGCCGGCTTGTCCGGTGCCTTCGGGCCCGTCAGCGAGCGCATCTGCAGGCGTTCCTTCGCGTACGTCAGCGAGTTCTGGTAAGCGACTTCCGTCAGGCCCAGGCCCTGCATGCCGACGCCCAGACGCGCGGCGTTCATCATCACGAACATCGCGTTGAGGCCCTTGTTCGGCTCGCCGACCATCCAGCCCTTCGCGTTGTCGAGGTTCATCACGCACGTCGAGTTGCCGTGGATGCCCATCTTGTGCTCGATCGAGCCGCACTTGATGCCGTTGCGCTCGCCCGGCTCGCCCGAGGCGTCCGGAATGAACTTCGGCACGATGAACAGCGAGATCCCCTTCGTGCCCTGCGGCGCGTCCGGCAGGCGCGCGAGCACGAGGTGGATGATGTTCTTCGACATGTCGTGCTCGCCGCTCGAGATGAAGATCTTCGTGCCGCTGATCGAGTACGAGCCGTCGCCGTTCGGTTCGGCCTTGGTGCGCAGGATGCCGAGATCGGTGCCGCAGTGCGGCTCGGTCAGGCACATCGTGCCCGTCCATTCGCCCGACACGAGCTTCGGCAGGTACTGCTTCTGGAGTTCCGGCGCGCCGTGCGCGTGCAGGCATTCGTACGCGCCGTGCGACAGGCCCGGATACATCGTCCATGCCTGGTTCGCCGAGTTCAGCATTTCGTAGAGCGCGTTGTTCACGAACGCGGGCAGGCCCTGGCCGCCGTAGTCCGGATCGCAGCCGAGCGCCGGCCAGCCGGCCTCGACGTATTGCCGGTAGGCCTCCTTGAAGCCGGTCGGGGTCTTCACGACGCCGTCGCCTTCATACGTGCAGCCTTCGCGGTCGCCGACCTGGTTCAGCGGGAACAGTACCTCGGAGCAGAACTTGCCCGCTTCCTCGAGAACCTGGTTGATCGTGTCGGCGTCGAGGTCCGCATGCTTGGGCATTTGCTTGACTTCGGCTTCGACGTTCAGAAGCTCGTGCAACACGAATTGCATGTCGCGCAGCGGCGCGGCGTACTGTCCCATGACTCTCTCCAAAGGTGGGCAAAACGGCTCGAGCTCCTGGCGGGCGGATCACGCGCCGCTAACGGCTCTCGCTCTGATACGAAACAATCGTCTTTTCCAGCGCGGCCCACGTGAGGCGCACGGCATCCGGCGAATGCAGGAAACGTGCGTCGTGATGCAGGCCGAGCGTGAAGCTGTACAACTCGAAGAGCATCAGGTCCGGATCGGTATCCGCACGCAGATGGCCTTCTTCCTTCGCCTGCGAAATGGCACGCAGCATCGCGGCACGCCAGGCCGTCACGCTCGCGATCAACTGCTCGCGCACGGGGCTGTCAGGCCGGTCGTCGTACTCGACCGCACCGCTGATGTAGATGCATCCCGTCGTCACCTCCTGGATGCGCTTCTCCGTCCAGCGGGCCAGCATCGCCCGAAGGCGCGGCAAGCCTCGCGGCTCGCGCAGGCTCGGAAAGAACACCTCGTTCTCGAAACGATGGTGATACTCGCGGACGACCTCGACCTGCAGGTCCTCGCGCGATCCGAAGTGCGCGAACACGCCGCTCTTGCTCATCTGCATGCGCTCGGCCAGCAGGCCGATCGTCAGCCCCTCCAGCCCGTCACGGCTGGCGAGATCCAAAGCAGCTTCAAGTATCGCGGCACGCGTCTGTTCGCCTTTTCGCATAGCTATTTCTGTAACCGTTCGGGGGTTCGAATAAAATCGAACGGCCGTACTATTATTGAGTGCGGCCGCTCGCGAAACAAGGAAATTATTAGAAACCGGTGTCTAACCGAGCCGCTATTTTGCGCGATTCGGGCCGCATTGGAAGCGGTTTTCCGCACGGGCGTGCAGAAATGATTTAAGCGGGCGCTTAGTCGTAGTCGCCGACCGTCAGCGCCTTCATCACGACGCGGTACGCCGTATAGGCAAGCCAGTTCAGCATGCGCTCGCCGAGCGGGCGCCGCGCATAGCGCGCCGGGTCGATTTCCCGGCCGTCGGCGAACGCGGCCGCGATCGCGTCGCGCAGTTCGTTCGTGACCGCATCGTAGCGCACCAGCACGACATTCGCCTCATTGTTCAACATCAGGCTCAGCGCGTCCAGATTCGACGAGCCGACCGTCGCCCAGTTGTCGTCGATCACGGCCACCTTGCCGTGCAGCATCGTCCTGTCGTACTCGGCCACGCGCACGCCCGCGCGCAGCAGCGCGTGATACAGGAACGGCACGGCCGTATCGAGTGCCGCGAATTCCTTGCGGCCGATCAGGATCCGCACGTCGACGCCGCGCCGCGCGGCGCCCGTCAGCGCACGGCGCAGCTTGCGCCCCGGCATGAAGTACGGATTGGCCAGCAGGATCCGCTGGCGCGCCTGGCCGATCGCCGCGAGATACGCCTTCTCGATCGCGCGGCGATTCACGACGTTGTCGCGCGCGACGAACGCGACGCTCGGCTCCGTCACGACCCGCAGCGCACCAGCCTTGATCCAGCGATGGCTGCGCATCCAGCGACGGAACATGTCGGGGAACGCTTCCCCGCCATGCAGCCCGGCCGCGTATTGCGCATACGGCTTGTGGCCGAACATGATCCGGTGCCACTGCAATTCGAACGCGGCGCGCACGTCCGACACCGCGGGCCCCGCCATCTCGACCGCGAAATCCCAGCGCGGAAACGGCAGCGTCGTGCCGCCCTGCGCGTAGTCGTCGACGATGTTGATGCCGCCGCAGAACGCGACCGCGTGATCGATCACCGCGAGCTTGCGGTGCGTGCGCGAGAAGCCGAAGCGGCCGAACAGGAAGCGGTTGTAGATGCAGTGCTCGACGCCGGCCGCCACCCACGTGTCGAACAACGGCAGGCGCGCGGTGCCGATGCCGTCGGTGATCACGCGCACGCGTACGCCGCGCTGCGCCGCGCGGATCAGCGCGTCCGACACCGGCCGGCCGGCCGCGTCGTCGCAGAAGATGTAGGTTTCGAGCATCACCTGCTCGCGGGCGGCATCGATCCGCTCGATCAGTGCCCGGAAGAATGCGCCGCCGCCCTCGCACAGCCGCACGGTGTTGCCCGACGTGAAGGCGAGCCGCGACGCGGAACCGCGTTCCTGCAGGAACATCTGCCGCAATTGCGCGAAGCGCTTGCGGGCTTCCGCCGTCATGCGGACGAGCCGTGCGGCGCGCGCGAGAGTGCCACGCGCGCGGGCAATTGCAGGATCGCCTCGGCATTCGACGGCGAGAAGCAGCGCGCGGCGGCCTCGCGGAACGGCAGCCACGCATGGTCGACGTGCTCGCGCGGCGACAGCGTCACGCTGACGCGATGCGGCACGCACAGTCCGAACCAGTGCTCGGTGTTGCGCGTGACGCCCGGTGCATAGCGGTGCAGGTATTGCGGATAGATCGTGTACTCGATCCGGTGGCGCCAGTCGACGAGCGCGCTGGCCGGCACATCCGCCGTGCCGATCGCGATGCCGGTTTCCTCGGCCACTTCGCGCGCGGCGGTGACCGCGAGCGGCTCGTCGAGCGCGTCCTTCGAGCCGGTCACCGATTGCCAGAAATCGGGCTGGTCGGCACGCTTGATCACGAGCACATCGAGGTCGGGCGTGTAGATCACGACAAGAACGGATTCGGGGATTTTCGGCGGCTTCGTCATCGTTGTTTCATGCGGCACGGGGCCGCGCGCCGGGCACAGGCTCCGAACGGGCGGCAAGTGCTGCGACTGTACCGCAAAAAACGAAAAAGGCGCATCGCTGCGCCTTTTTCATGAGCGTAGTGTGCGCGCGAGCGCACACACGACCGGATGCGAAGCGCGTTACGCCTTCGGCTGTTCCGGCTGACGCAGGCGGATGTGCAGTTCGCGCAGCTGACGCTCGTCGACCGGGCTCGGTGCCTGCGTGAGCAGATCCTGCGCACGTTGCGTCTTCGGGAACGCGATCACGTCGCGGATCGAATCGGCGCCGGCCATCATCGTGACGATGCGGTCGAGACCGAACGCGATACCGCCGTGCGGCGGCGCGCCGTACTGCAGTGCATCCAGCAGGAAGCCGAACTTGAGCTGAGCCTCTTCCGCGCCGATCTTCAGCGCACGGAACACCTTGCTCTGCACTTCCTCCTGATAGATACGCACCGAGCCGCCGCCGATTTCCCAGCCATTCAGCACCATGTCGTAGGCCTTCGCGAGGCAACGGCCCGGGTCGGTCTCGAGGTACTCGAGGTGCTCGTCCTTCGGGCTCGTGAACGGGTGATGAGCCGCGACGTAGCGTGCATCTTCGTCGTCGTATTCGAACATCGGGAAGTCGACGACCCACAGCGGCTTCCAGCCGGCCTGGACCAGACCGTTCGCCTTGCCGAATTCCGAATGGCCGATCTTCAGGCGCAGCGCGCCGAGGCTGTCGTTGACGACCTTCGCGCGATCGGCCGCGAAGAAGATGATGTCGCCGTCCTCGGCGCCGGTGCGCTCGAGGATCGCCGCGATCGATGCGTCGTGCAGGTTCTTGACGATCGGGCTCTGCAGGCCGTCACGGCCCTTCGCCTTCTCGTTGACCTTGATCCAGGCAAGACCCTTCGCGCCGTAGATGCGCACGAATTCGGTATAGCCGTCGATGTCGCCGCGCGACAGCTCGCCGCCCTTCGGCACGCGCAGCGCCGCGACCCGGCCGTCCTTCGCGTTGGCCGGCGTGCTGAACACCTTGAAGTCGACGTCCTTCATCGCGTCGGTCAGCTCGGTGAATTCGAGCTGCACGCGCAGGTCCGGCTTGTCCGAACCGAAACGCGCCATCGCTTCCGAGTACGGCATCACCGGGAATTTCGCGTCGAGCTCGACGTCGATCGTCGTCTTGAAGATGTGACGGATCATGTCTTCGAACAGGTCACGGATTTCCTGCTCGCCGAGGAACGACGTTTCGCAGTCGATCTGCGTGAATTCCGGCTGACGGTCGGCACGGAGGTCTTCGTCGCGGAAGCACTTGGTGATCTGGTAGTAACGGTCGAAGTTCGCGACCATCAGCAGCTGCTTGAACAGCTGCGGCGACTGCGGCAGCGCGAAGAACTGGCCCGCGTTCACGCGCGACGGCACGAGGTAGTCGCGCGCGCCTTCCGGCGTGCTCTTCGTCAGCATCGGCGTTTCGATGTCGATGAAGCCCTGCTCGTCGAGGTACTTGCGCGCCTCGATCGCGACGCGGTAGCGCAGGCGCAGGTTGTGCTGCATCTGCGGGCGGCGCAGGTCGAGCACGCGGTGCGTGAGGCGCGTCGTTTCCGACAGGTTGTCGTCGTCGAGCTGGAACGGCGGCGTGACCGACGCGTTCAGCACGTTCAGTTCGTGGCACAGCACTTCGATCTTGCCGCTCTTCAGGCCGGCGTTGACCGTGCCGTCCGGACGGTTGCGCACGAGGCCCTTGATCTGCACGCAGAACTCGTTGCGCACGCCTTCGGCGGTCGCGAACATTTCCGCGCGATCCGGGTCGCACACCACCTGCACGAGGCCTTCACGATCGCGCAGGTCGATGAAGATCACACCGCCGTGATCGCGGCGGCGCTGCACCCAGCCGCACAGCGACACGGTTTGGCCCAGCAGGTGTTCGGTCACGAGACCGCAGTATTCAGTACGCATCGACATGATGTTTGCTTTCGTTCGGTTTGATCAACGGGCGCCGCAACGCGCGGCCCGGGCGATGATTCTTTACTTACAGCGGCGGCTCGACGGGGCGGCGCGCAGGCGCCGGAACCGGCGCCGGGGGCGCCACCACGCCCATCGAGACGATGTACTTGAGCGCGGCATCGACCGACATGTCGAGTTCGATGACTTCGCTCTTCGGCAGCATCAGGAAGAAGCCCGACGTCGGGTTCGGCGTCGTCGGAATATAGACGCTCACGTATTCTTCCGTCAGATGATTGAGCACGTCGCCGCCCGGCGTGCCGGTCAGAAACGCGATCGTATACGAGCCGCGACGCGGGTATTCGATCAGCAGCGCCTTGCGGAACGCGTTGCCGCTGCTCGACAGCAGCGTGTCCGACACCTGCTTGACGCTCGTGTAGATCGGCCCGACGACCGGGATGTGACGCACCACGGCGTTCCACCACGTGACGAGCTTCTGGCCGATGAAGTTCTGCGTGGCCAGCCCGACGACGAAGATGAACGCGAGCGTCAGCACCGCGCCGATCCCCGGCAGGTGGAAGCCGAGCATCCGCTCGGGCTGCCACGATTCGGGCAGCAGCAGCAGTGTCTGGTCCATCGTGCCGATGATGAGACCGAGCACCCACAGCGTGATCGCGAGCGGGACGAGAACCAGCAGGCCGGTCAGAAACACCGATTTCAGGGTCGTCTTTTTCATCATCTGCCGTCAATGAACCGCGCCGGCGGCGCGGGTTGGTCGCAGCCCGGCCGGGCCGCGACGGTCAACTGCCGGCCGCAGGCGTCGCAGCCGGCGCAGGCGCCGGCGCGGCGCTCGCCGCACTGTCCGAGCCGGACGCGGGCGCGGCGGCTGCCGGCGCCGCATCGCCCGAACCGGACGCCGTCGCCGGTGCGCTGGTGCCGCCCGAACCGCCGCGGAAATCGGTGACATACCAACCCGAACCCTTCAGCTGGAAGCCCGCCGCAGTGACCTGCTTGCGAAATGCATCCTTCCCGCATTCCGGGCACTGCGACAGCGGCGCATCGCTCATCTTCTGGAGCACGTCCTTCGCGAAACCACACGCTTCGCATCGATAGGCGTAGATCGGCATGATATTTTTCCCGCGGAAACTGGAAACGGCTTGCAAAACCTTGAATTATAGCCGAAACCCTGGCGCACCCCGGCAACGGCCGGACGCGCCCGGGTAAGCGCCGGCATCAGCGGCGGCGCCACGTGAGCCAGCGCTCGTGACCTTCGAACACGGGCAGCGAATCGGTCACGGGCAAATCCTCGATCAGCTCGAAGTGCGCGCCGAGCAGCGCATCGAGTTCGGCACGCTCGATTCCGAACGGCGGCCCCTTCGGCGTCGCGCCGACAAAGAAGTAGCCGGCCAGCAGCCCGCCGGCCGGCAGCAGCGCGGCCATTTGCGCCGCGTAGGCGGCGCGCCGGTCGCGCGGCAGCGCGCACAGGAACGCACGCTCGTACACCCACTGCACGTCGAACGGCGGCCGGTACGTAAAGAAATCGGCCTGCTCGACGACTTCCGCGTGCATGCCGAGCTGCGCTTTCGCGGCGGCGACCGCCTGCTCGGCGAAATCGATTGCCCTGACGGGCCAGCCGGCCTGCGCAAGCCACCCGGCCTCCTGCGCACTGCCACAGCCGGGAATCAGCACCGCGCACGGCTCGAGCCGGTGCGCGAACACGCGAAACCCGTCGGGCACGCCACCGAAGTCCCACGGCGTCACGCCACGCGCGAAACGTTCGTCCCAGAACGTCGCGTCACCCGGGTCGCGCGACGAGAATTCCGCGGCGCGCGGCGCGGCGGGCGGGTTTTCGCGGGTCGGGTCGGTCATCGGATGGCCTCCAGGCGGGTGTCAGACGCTGTACGCGAGCGCGAGCAGCACGCGCGCGACGAGCGCCCCGACGCCGACGGCGAGGCCGAAGATCAGCAGCGCCTGCAGCAGCCGGTTCGTCCGCTTCTGCTCGACGAGAATCTGGCGCATCAGGTCCTCGCTCGCCGCGCGCGGCGCATCGTGGCGCGCCGCCATCGCGTGATGGATCAGGCGCGGCAGTTGCGGCAGCGTCTTGCTCCACTGCGGCGCTTCGACCTTGAAGCGCTCGTACCAGCCGCGCAGGCCGATCTGCTCGGTCATCCAGCGCTCGAGGTACGGCTTCGCGGTCTTCCACAGGTCGAGCTCGGGATCGAGCGAGCGACCGAGCCCCTCGACGTTCAGCATCGTCTTCTGCAGCAGCACGAGCTGCGGCTGGATCTCGACGTTGAAGCGGCGCGACGTCGAGAACAGGCGCATCAGCACCTGGCCGAGCGAGATGTCCTTCAGCGCACGGTCGAAATACGGCTCGCACACCGCGCGGATCGCGCTTTCGAGTTCCTCGACGCGCGTTTCGGGCGGCACCCAGCCCGACTCGAGGTGGAGCGTCGCGACGCGGTGGTAGTCGCGCTTGAAGAACGCGAGGAAGTTCTGCGCAAGGTAGTTCTTGTCGAAATCGGACAGCGCGCCGACGATCCCGAAATCGAGCGCGACGTAGCGGCCGAAGGTGTTCGGATCGAGGCTCACCTGGATGTTGCCCGGGTGCATGTCCGCATGGAAGAAGCCGTCGCGGAACACCTGCGTGAAGAAGATCTCGACGCCTTCGCGCGCGAGCTTCTTGATGTCGACACCGGCCGAACGCAGCGTCTCGACCTGGCTGATCGGCACGCCGGTCATGCGCTCCATCACGAGCACCTGCGACGTCGAGAAATCCCAGAACATCTCGGGCACGAGCAGCAGGTCGAGGCCCGCGAAGTTGCGGCGCAGCTGGCTGCCGTTGGCGGCCTCGCGCATCAGGTCGAGCTCGTCGTGCAGGTACTTGTCGAACTCGGCGACGACCTCGCGCGGCTTCAGGCGCCGGCCGTCGGCCCACATGCGCTCGGTCCAGATCGCGATGTCGCGCATCAGCGCGAGGTCGGAATCGATCACGGACAGCATGTTCGGGCGCAGCACCTTGACGGCGACGGCCTTGCCCGCGTGCTGGCCCTGCTTGAGCTTCGCGAAATGCACCTGCGCGATCGACGCGCTCGCGACCGGCTCGCGCTCGAATTCATCGAACAGCTCGTCGACCGGCGCACCGAGCGACTTCTCGATGATCCCGATCGCGACCGCCGAATCGAACGGCGGCACCTGATCCTGCAGCTTCGCGAGTTCGTTCGCGAAATCGACCGACAGCAGGTCGCGGCGCGTCGACAGCACCTGGCCGAACTTCACGAAGATCGGGCCGAGGCTTTCGAGCGCGTGGCGCAGCCGCACCGCGGGCGGATCGGAATAACGGCGGCCGATCGTCGTGATCCGCAGCAGCAGCTTCACGCGCCGGTCGTCGATCCGGGACAGCATCACTTCGTCGAGACCAAAGCGGATGACGGTGTAGACAATCTTGATGAAACGAAAAATGCGCATGCCCTGCGGCCCTCAGTGCGCGCCGCGCGGGCCGGAACCCGTGCGCGCGCCGATTTTTTGTTCGAGTCGCTCGACCCGCTTTTCGACCCGCGCGAGCGCATCGCGTGCACGCGCCAGTTCGGCGTCGAAGCCGCCGAGCGACGCGCGCCGGACGACTTGCGGGTTCTCGTCGAGCCAGTATTCGGCAACGGAATCGAGCACGTTGCGGCCGGTACGTCGCGCGCGCGCACCGGCGTCGCGCACGACCGTCGCGATCCGGTATGCCGCCGCGTCGCCGACCAGCTTCGCGAGATCTTCTTCAGGTTCCCAGCGCAGGTGCTCGGCCAGCTTCGCGATCTGCGTCGCGAATTCCGCATCGCCCTCGATCTTCACGTGCTTCATCACGGCCGCCTGGCCACCCTGCAGGAACGCGGCGACCGTGTCGCCCGCGAGCGCGATCGACACGTCGACCTGTTGCGCATCGTGCGCGTCGACGGCCGACAGATAGCCGTCGGGCTGCACCAGCAGCGTGAGCGTAACGGGAGGCACGTCGATCCGGGCAGTCTTGCCCGCATACGGAATCAGGCGGTCGCGCGCCCACGATTCGCGGGCGAGCAGGTGATTGACGGCAGCAGCAAAAGGCTTGGCGGCAAAGGTCATCGGGCTGGGAAAGAAAAAAACCCGCGCAGGCCGGGCGCCCACGCGGGTTTCTATTGTAACGTCGGATCGTCGGCAGGCCGTGCCTGACCGCACACCCGGGCGGCAAGCGGTCGCAGTGCGGCGGCCGCTGCCGGGCGCCCGGCGGCGTGGCCGCCGGTCACGCTCAGTGCGTGTTGATCTGCTGGATGCCCGCGAGCAGCCAGCCCTGACTGCCCGACTTCGACAGGTTCCACACCTCGTCGAACGGCGCGGCCGACGCATTCGCCGATTCGCGGATCAACCCGTGGAAACGCACGCTCGCCGACTGCTCGATGCCGCGATCCTCGATCGCGACCAGTTCCGCGTCGAGCTGCACGACGTCGGTCTGGTTCGACTCGTTGCCGCGCGAATCGAGGTCGATCTTGATCTCGGCGAACATTTCGGGCGTCGTGAACTCGCGGATGTCGGCCAGGTTGCCCTGGTCCCACGCGGCCTGCAGGCGCACGAAATAAACCTTCGAGCTGCGCAGGAACGCTTCGGTGTCGAAGCCGGCCGGCACCTGGAGCGGTGCTGCCGCCGCTGCCGCGCCTGCGGCCGCCGCACCGCCGCCGAACACGCCTTGTGCTTCGTTCGCGTAGCTGCTGCCGTTGCCGGCCTGGAACGACGGGCTCTGCGAGTAGCCGCCCGACGACGACGCCGAGCCGCCGACCGAGTATGCCGGCTCCTGCGGACGACGGCGGTTCATGAACTTGCGGATCAGCCAGATGCCGACCATCGCGAGCAGCGCGATCACGATGACGTTCGCCATCATGCTCGCGAATGCGCCGCCCAGGCCGAAGTGCGACAGCAGCGCCGCGATACCGAGACCGGCCGCGAGGCCGGCGATCGGCCCGAGCCAGCGCGAGCGGTTGGGCTGCGCGGCCGGCGCGGGCGCGGCCGGGTTCGCACGCTGCGCCTGCGACGGCGCGGCCTGCTGCATCGGCTGCTGCGCAGGCGGCGTGGCCTGGCGCTGCGTGACGGTGGAATTCTGGCGGCCGATGCTGCGCCCGCCGCCCATGCGCTTGGCTTCAGCGTCGAGCGATGCGAACGTGCCGGCCGTGAGCAGGCCGACCATCAGCAGCGTGCCGACTCGTCGAGCCCACGGCTTCGACGGCTTGCTACGGTTGAACAACGAACGCGTTTCGGACATCAGCTTCTCCAGATGTAAGACAAATGTATGGAAAGAGCCCCTTAGTACTTGGCTCCCATGTGTAAAGCTACCACGCCACCTGACAAATTGTAATATTTGACGGCATCGAGGCCCGCTTGTTCCATCATCGTCTTCAGCGTGTCCTGATCGGGGTGCATCCGGATAGATTCAGCAAGATACCGGTAACTTTCAGCATCTTTCGCGAACTTGTCGCCAAGCCACGGTAATACTTTGAAAGAATACAGATCGTACGCCTTTTTCAGCGGATCCCAGACTTTCGAGAATTCCAGCACCATCACGCGGCCGCCGGGCTTCGTCACGCGGCGCATCTCCGCCAGCGCGGCATCCTTGTGCGTCATGTTGCGCAGCCCGAACGCGACCGTGACCAGATCGAAGTAGTTGTCCGGAAAGGGAATTTTCTCCGCGTCGCACAACAGCGACGGCGTCACGATGCCCTTGTCGAGCAGCCGGTCGCGACCGACGCGCAGCATCGATTCGTTGATGTCCGTGTGCCAGACCTCGCCCGTCGGCCCGGCTGCCTTCGCGAACGCCTTGGTCAGGTCGCCGGTGCCGGCCGCGATGTCGAGCACCTTGAAGCCGGGACGCACGTTCGCCTGCGCGATCGTGAACGCCTTCCACGCGCGGTGCATGCCCGCCGACATCAGGTCGTTCATCAGATCGTAGTTGCTCGCGACCGAATGGAACACACCCGCCACTTTCTTCGCTTTTTCGTTTTCCTCGACGCTTTCGAAGCCGAAGTGGGTTTTGCTCATCGCGTTGATCCTCAGTAAATGGCAAGACGGCGCCGAGCGGGCGCCGTCGAATTTCAGTGGCAGTGGCCGTGCGACGCGGAGGCCGCCTGCATCGGGGCGTCGCGCTCGACGCCCGCCGCCTTCAGTTTGTCGAAATAGTCGCGCCACAGCGCGTCCTGCTGCGTCGCCAGCTCGTACAGCAGGTCCCACGAGTAGATGCCGGTCGAATGGCCGTCGGAAAACGTCGGCTGCAGCGCGTAGTTGCCGACGCCCTCGAGCGCGGTGATCGTCACCTCGCGCTTGCCGGTCTGCAGCGTCTCCTGGCCGGGCCCGTGGCCGCGCACCTCGGCCGACGGCGAATACACGCGCATCAGCTCGAACGGAATCCGGTAGCTTTCACCGTTCGGGTACTGCAATTCGAGCACGCGCGACACCGCGTGCACGACGACGCCGGACGGAATCGGCGTCGTGGAAGTCAAACCGCTCATGGCTGCCTCGAATCGGTCATGCGTTGAATTTCCTCGCGCACCGCATTGTGCAGCAGCGAGGCCTGCGCGGCGCGCGTGCGCAGCAGCGCCTCGGACACGCTGCGCTGGCGCGGCGCCCAGACGGGCTGCGGGAAATGGGCGTCGTTGGAAAAGCGCGGGATCACGTGCCAGTGCACGTGCGGCACCATGTTGCCGAGGCTCGCGAGATTCACCTTGTTCGGCTGCATCACGCGGCGCACAGCCCGCTCGACCGCGTAGACCACGCGCATCAGGTGGGCCCGCTCGGGCTCGCCGAGATCGGAGAATTCCGCTACGTGCGCGCCCCAGATCACCCGGCAGAAGCCCGGATACTCGTGCTCGCCCGTCGCGAGGACGACGCGCAGCGCATCGTCCTGCCAGAGCACCTCGCCGCCGTCTTCACGGCAAAACACGCATTCCATCGTCGCTCCCATGTGGACGGGCGCCGGCATTGCCGCGCCGGCGCCCGCTCATCCCCAGCCCGGTCGGGCGGTCGTCATGCCCGCATTAGACCAGCACGCGCTCGATCCCGCCATTGTTCGCGCGTGCGACATAATCGGCCATCCAGTTCTCGCCGAGCACCTGACGCGCGATTTCGACCACGATGTAGTCGGCTTCGAGGTTCGCATCCTCGCTGTAGCGCGACAGGCCCTGCAGGCACGACGGGCAGCTCGTCAGGATCTTCACGTCGGGGCCGTTCGCGGCGGCGGCGGCGGCCGGCGCCGGCGCGTTGCCGGCCACGACCGGGATGCTGCGCAGCTTCGCCGCACCCTTGCGGATCTCCTCTTCCTTGCGGAAGCGGACCTGCGTCGACACGTCCGGGCGCGTGACCGCGAGCGTGCCCGATTCGCCGCAGCAGCGGTCGTTCTTCTCGATCCTGTAGCCGTCCTTCTCCGCACCCATCAGCTCGTTGACGAGCTTCACCGGATCGATCGTCTTGATCGGCGTGTGGCACGGGTCGTGATACATGTAGCGCGTGCCCGTCACGCCGTCGAGCTTCATCCCCTTCTCGAGCAGGAACTCGTGGATGTCGATGATCCGGCAGCCCGGGAAGATCTTGTCGAATTCGTAGCCGGCCAGCTGGTCGTAGCAGGTGCCGCACGACACGACCACCGTCTTGATATCGAGGTAGTTCAGCGTGTTCGCGACCCGGTGGAACAGTACGCGGTTGTCGGTGACGATCTTCTCGGCCTTGTCGTACTGGCCCGAGCCGCGCTGCGGATAGCCGCAGCACAGGTAGCCCGGCGGCAGCACGGTCTGTACGCCGGCCTCCCACAGCATCGCCTGCGTCGCGAGGCCGACCTGCGAGAACAAGCGCTCGGAGCCGCAGCCCGGGAAGTAGAACACCGCTTCCGAATCGACGGTCGTCGACTTCGGGTTGCGGATGATCGGCACGATCTTGTTGTCCTCGATGTCGAGCAGTGCGCGCGCCGTCTTCTTCGGCAGGTTGCCCGGCATCTTCTTGTTGACGAAGTGGATCACCTGCTCGACGACGGGCGGCTTGCCCACCGTCGCCGGCGGGTGCTGCGTCTGCTTCTTCACGACGTTCTTCAACATGTCGTTCGCGAAGCGCTGCACCTTGTAGCCGACGCCCATCATCACGCTGCGCGCGGCGTTGATCGTCTGCGGGTTGGTCGCGTTCAGGAAGAACATGCCCGCCGCATTGCCGGCGTTGAATTTCTTCTTGCCCATCTTGCGCAACAGGTTGCGCATGTTCATCGTGACGTCGCCGAAATCGATCTTCACCGGGCACGGCGTCGCGCACTTGTGGCACACCGTGCAGTGGTCGGCCACGTCGTTGAACTCGTCCCAGTGCTTGATCGACACGCCGCGGCGCGTCTGTTCTTCATACAGGAACGCCTCGACCAGCAGCGACGTCGCGAGGATCTTGTTGCGCGGGCTGTACAGCAGGTTCGCGCGCGGCACGTGCGTCGCGCACACCGGTTTGCACTTGCCGCAGCGCAGGCAGTCCTTCACCGAATCGGCGATCGCGCCGATGTCGGACTGCTTCATGATCAGCGACTCGTACCCCATCAGCCCGAAGCTCGGCGTATAGGCATTGCGCAGATCGGCGCCTTCGAGCAGCTTGCCCTTGTTGAAGCGGCCGTTCGGATCGACGCGCTGCTTGTACGCGCGGAATTCGGCGATCTCGTCGTCGGTCAGGAACTCGAGCTTCGTGATGCCGATC
Source organism: Burkholderia cepacia (assembly GCF_001718835.1). Lineage (NCBI taxonomy): Bacteria > Pseudomonadati > Pseudomonadota > Betaproteobacteria > Burkholderiales > Burkholderiaceae > Burkholderia > Burkholderia cepacia. The sequence continues at coordinate 3,235,577 of NZ_CP013443.1, forward strand.
CCGTGCTCGCCCGAAATCACGCCGTCGAGCGAACGTGCGAGCGTCATGATGCGCGCGACCGCCGCATGCGCGTCCTGCAGCATCTCGTAGTTGTCGGAGTTGACCGGCAGGTTGGTGTGGACGTTGCCGTCGCCCGCGTGCATGTGCAGCGCGACGAACACGCGGCCGCGCAGCACCTGCTTGTGGATCGCCTGCGCCTCGTCGAGGATCTGCTTGAACGCGCCGCCGTTGAAGATCGCGCGCAGCTCCGCGCGGATCTCCTGCTTCCACGAGATGCGCACCGTGCGGTCCTGCGTGACGTGGAACACGGTCGCGCCCGGCTGCTCGTCCGCGCGATCCGCGAACTTCTCGGCCAGCGCCTCGTAACCGAGCTGCACGAGGTAGTGCTGCGCCTCGCGCAGCGGCTGGTCGAGCCGGTCGCGCACGAATTCCCAGCGCGCGCGCACGCGCTTGAGCAGCTCCAGTGCCTGCTGGACGCGATCCTCGAGCAGTTCGGCGCTCGGGATCTCGTTCGCGTCGTCGGTCTTGCCGAGCGGCAGGTTGCCGGCGCGGAAGAACGCTTCGAGCGCGTCGACCAGCTGCAGCTTGTTCTTCAGCGACAGCTCGATGTTGATCCGCTCGATGCCGTCGGTGTACTCGCCCATCCGGTTCAGCGGGATGACGACGTCTTCGTTGATCTTGAACGCGTTCGTGTGCTTCGCGATCGCGGCCGTGCGGCTGCGGTCGAGCCAGAAGCGCTTGCGCGCCTCCGCGCTGATCGCCACGAAGCCTTCGCCGCTCTTGCCGTTCGCCATCCGGATCACTTCGGACGTCGCGTGCGCCACCGCGTCGGCATCGTCGCCGACGATGTCGCCGATCAGCACCATCTTGGGGAATGCGTTGCGCTTGCTCTTCGTCGCATAGCCGACCGCGCGCAGGTAGCGCTCGTCGAGGTGCTCGAGGCCCGCGAGGATCGCGCCGCCCTGCTTCGACGTCTCGAACAGGTAGTCCTTGATCTCGACGATGCTCGGGATCGCCTCGCGCGCCTGGCCGAAGAATTCGAGACAGACGGTGCGCGTGTGCGCGGGCATCTTGTGCAGCACCCAGCGCGCGGACGTGATGAGCCCGTCGCAGCCTTCCTTCTGCACGCCCGGCAGGCCGGCGAGGAACTTGTCGGTCACGTCCTTGCCGAGGCCTTCCTTGCGGAACCGGCGGCCCTCGATCTCGAGCATCTCGCTCTTCAGCAGCTTCTCGCCCGGCGCGTATGCGCCGTCGAACCACTTCAACTCGAAACGCGCGACCGCGATGTCGTGGATCTTGCCCTGGTTGTGCTCGTGGCGCGTGACTTCGAGCCAGTTGCCGTCCGGGTCGACCATCCGCCACCAGGCCAGGTTGTCGAGCGCAGTGCCCCACAGCACGGCCTTCTTGCCGCCCGCGTTCATCGCGACGTTGCCGCCGATGCACGATGCGTCGAGCGAGGTCGGATCGACCGCGAACACGTAGCCGGCCGCTTCCGCCGCTTCCGTCACGCGGCGCGTGACGACGCCCGCGCCGGAGAAGATCGTCGGCACCTTGTGCGCGACGCCCGGCAGTTCGGTCAGCTCGACCGCGCCGAGCTGCTCGAGCTTCTCGGTGTTGATCACCGCGGAGAACGGCGTGAGCGGCACCGCGCCGCCCGTGTAGCCGGTGCCGCCACCGCGCGGGATCACGGTCAGGCCGAGCTCGAAGCAGGCCTTGATGAGGCCGGCGATCTCGGCTTCGGTGTCGGGGGTGAGCACGACGAACGGGTATTCGACCCGCCAGTCGGTCGCGTCGGTCACATGCGACACGCGCGACAGCCCGTCGAAACGGATGTTGTCCTTCTGCGTGCAGCGGCCGAGCGCCTTGGTCGCGCGGCGGCGCAGGTCGGCCATCTTCTCGAATTCGTCGGCGAACTCGTCGACCGCGCGCTGCGCGGCGGTTTCGAGCATCTCGACTCGCGATGCGCGTTCACGGCCCGCGTCGTCGCGGTGCTCGGTGAGATCGGCGCTGCGGCGCTTGCCGATTTCGGTCAGCCGGTGGTTCAGCGCCTCGATCAGCAGCGCGCGGCGCTTCGGGTTGTCGAGCAGGTCGTCCTGCAGGTACGGGTTGCGGCGCACGACCCAGATGTCGCCGAGCACTTCATACAGCATCCGTGCCGAGCGGCCCGTACGGCGCTCGGCGCGCAGTTCGTCAAGCACCGACCACGCCTCTTCGCCGAGCAGGCGGATCACGATCTCGCGATCCGAGAAGGACGTGTAGTTGTAGGGAATCTCGCGCAACCGGGGCGCGGGGTCGGCGGCGACGGCGGCGGCCGCGCCATGCGGATCGAAAACTTGTGGTGCGTTCATGTTCGGACGACTCGGAGGGCCGATACACCGTGCACGGGCGTCGGCAAGCGCGTGGGCGCAATCTTGGGGAAATCTGTTCTGTTACCAGGCGCGCGGCTGTCCTTCATGGGGCCGGAGCGGGCGGCGGTTCACCCCTCCTGGCCGGCGACAGGGCCTGGCGGCACTCGATCATCAGCACGATCGCGCGCGGCGCGCATGCCGTTCCGCCGCGGGGCTGGCTGCGCGCGGCGTCGGCTTCAACGGTGCGATCCGAGGGTGCCTCTGCATCTTCCGAAATCCTTGATTCAAAACGGAATTCTAACCCATGATCGGGCCATGCGTGACACGTCGGACCGGCCGTGGGGATATCGGCGGAAGGCCCGCCGGCCGTGGCCCGAAGCGGTTTCGGACCGCCATTCGCCGTCCGTCCGGTCGGTAACCGGCCGGTTAAGCCCGCCGGATCGGCGTCGCACCGCCGCAAACGGTCGCGACGCACATGCAAACCGTATCGAAACAGACCCCAGGCGCTATCATTGATCCTTTACCGTCTGCTACCGCACTGCACGCGAGCGCCCATGGCATCCCACGATTACCTGAAGAAAATCCTCACCGCGCGCGTCTACGACGTCGCGATCGAGACGGAACTCGAATCCGCCCGCAACCTGTCCGCGCGGCTGCGCAACGCCGTCTACCTCAAGCGCGAGGACAACCAGCCGGTGTTCTCGTTCAAGCTGCGCGGCGCGTACAACAAGATGGCGCACATTCCGGCCGACGCGCTCGCGCGCGGCGTGATTACGGCATCGGCCGGCAACCATGCGCAGGGTGTCGCGTTCTCGGCGGCCCGGATGGGCGTCAAGGCGGTGATCGTCGTGCCCGTCACGACGCCGCAGGTGAAGGTCGATGCGGTGCGCGCGCACGGCGGCCCGAGCGTCGAGGTGATCCAGGCCGGGGAGTCGTACAGCGACGCGTATGCACACGCGGTCAAGGTGCAAGAGGAGCGCGGCCTCACGTTCGTCCATCCGTTCGACGATCCGTACGTGATCGCCGGCCAGGGCACGATCGCGATGGAAATCCTGCGTCAGCACCAGGGCCCGATCCACGCGATCTTCGTGCCGATCGGCGGCGGCGGGCTCGCGTCCGGCGTCGCGGCCTACGTGAAGGCGGTGCGACCGGAGATCAAGGTGATCGGCGTGCAGGCCGAGGATTCGTGCGCGATGGCGCAGTCGCTCGACGCGGGCAAGCGCGTCGAGCTGAGCGAGGTCGGCCTGTTCGCGGACGGCACCGCCGTGAAGCTGGTCGGCGAGGAAACCTTCCGGCTCTGCAGCGAATACCTCGACGGCGTCCTGACGGTGAACACCGACGCGCTGTGCGCGGCGATCAAGGACGTCTTCCAGGACACGCGCAGCGTGCTCGAGCCGTCCGGCGCGCTCGCGGTCGCGGGCGCGAAGCTCTACGCGGAACGCGAAGGCATCGAGAACCAGACGCTCGTCGCGGTCACGTCCGGCGCGAACATGAACTTCGACCGGATGCGCTTCGTCGCCGAACGCGCGGAAGTCGGCGAGGCGCGCGAAGCCGTGTTCGCCGTCACGATCCCCGAGGAGCGCGGCAGCTTCAAGCGCTTCTGCTCGCTCGTCGGCGATCGCAACGTGACCGAGTTCAACTACCGGATCGCCGATGCGCAGTCCGCGCACATCTTCGTCGGCGTGCAGATCAAGCGGCGCGGCGAGTCGGAGGAGATCGCCGCGAACTTCGAGTCGCACGGCTTCAAGACCGTCGACCTCACGCACGACGAGCTGTCGAAGGAACATATCCGCTACATGGTGGGCGGCCGCTCGCCGCTCGCGCTCGAAGAGCGCCTGTTCCGCTTCGAATTCCCGGAACGGCCGGGCGCGCTGATGAAGTTCCTGTCGTCGATGGCGCCGGACTGGAACATCAGCCTGTTCCACTACCGCAACCAGGGCGCGGACTACAGCTCGATCCTCGTCGGGCTGCAGGTGCCGCAGGCCGATCGCGCCGAGTTCGAACGCTTCCTCGCGGCGCTCGGCTATCCGTATGTCGAAGAGAGCGCCAATCCGGCGTACCGCCTCTTCCTGTCGTAAAGGCTTCGTGCAATGCATCCCGAACATTCCCCGCTCGGCAAGGCGACCGTCTACGCAGCGCAGTACGACGCGTCGCTGCTGTTCCCGATCCCGCGCGCCGGGGCGCGCGAGCAGCTCGGCATCGCGTCGGCGCTGCCGTTCTTCGGCACCGACATCTGGAACGCATACGAACTGTCGTGGCTCAACGCGCGCGGCAAGCCGCAGATCGCGGTTGCGACCTTCTACGTGCCGGCCGAATCGCCGAACATCGTCGAATCGAAATCGTTCAAGCTGTATCTCGGCTCGTTCGCGCAATCGAAGTTCGACTCGCTCGACACGGTGCGCGACGTGCTGAAGCGCGACGTGTCGGCCGCGTGCGGCGCGAGCGTCGCCGTGCAGCTGGTGTCGCCGCACGATTTCGGCAAGCTCGAGATGGAGGAGCTCGACGGGCTGCCGCTCGACCGGCTCGACCTCGATACCGACGTGTACGAACCCGATCCGTCGCTGCTGTCCGCGGCCGCCGACGAAGCGCCGGTCGAGGAGACGCTCGTGTCCGACCTGCTGCGCTCGAACTGCCCGGTCACCGGCCAGCCCGACTGGGGCAGCGTGCAGATTCACTACGTCGGGCCGCAGATCGATCATGCGGGGCTGCTGCGCTACATCATCTCGTTTCGCAATCACACAGGCTTTCACGAGCAGTGCGTCGAGCGGATCTTCCTCGACATCCTGCATGCGTGCAAACCGGTGAAGCTCGCGGTGTATGCGCGCTACACGCGGCGTGGCGGGCTCGACATCAATCCGTTCCGCACGAATTACAACCAGCCGATGCCGGACAACGCGCGGACGGCGCGGCAGTAAATGAAGTGAAGTCGGCGGGCATTTCGCGGCCCGCCAATGCAGACTACTTGCGGAAAAGGCGTCTTCGCGGACGCCAATCGATGCCGTGGGCGTCCAGTATGCGTCTGAGTCGGCGAACTTCGCTCCCGAGCGCCACGAGCATCACGGCCATCACAACGGGCATCACCCACTCACCCGCATACCGGAAGGTCGCCCACGCAATAGCCGCGAAGACGGCGCTACAAATCAGAAGCGCGACGCGATCTGCGATACGGTTCATGCTGCTGCCTGTTGCGCGAGGCTCATCACGCGGTAGTGGTGCCGAGCTGTTCCCAGGGCAAACACTTCCGGGTGCGAAGCCAGATGCCGCGCCAGCGCACCATCGATCCTGATCCCGTGCTTTGAAAGCACATTGGCGGCCGACCGCGAAGCGTCGATGCCATTGGAACACGAGAGCGAATGGCCCGACGCCACTAGAAGACTGCCAATCGCCGCCCCAACGTACCAGGATGCGTATAGCGATCCCGCGTACACCAGCACATCGCTCAATACCCCTGCGCCGATCAATTCACCAATCGTAACGCGCGACCCAAACGTCTTGACCGCAGTTGCAATCGCCCCAATGGTCGTCAACGCTTGTTGCTGCGTCGAAAACAGGCTCGCGGGAACGGGTAACCCCATTGCATCCATGTTTTCCTTGAACGTCAGATAGAAGCCCCGGCAGGACGCCATCTCAAACACCTCGCTTTTGGTAAATGGATACATCAATATACAGAGCGCATAGGGAATTTTATTGAGATTCAAATTTTTGAGACTTTACGAAGCACTCCGTGCGATTCGCACACGCCCGCCACATCTGTGTTCAACCGACGTTGGGCACCACTGAACTTCTTAACGACTTTGTTAGAAATCGCAAACTCGAGCAACCAAAGATGCACTTAGAGCCATCGGCTTATACACATCTTCTGCTCGATTTTTGAGCATAGCTCCCGGAACCCCTTGAAATATGGGATTCTGGGCTATTGGGCGCCGTGAGGCGAGGCTCGGGCAACCTCAAATCGCAACTGTGGTCAAATCACCATGGCACCCTCACCGCCTTTGTGTAGTTCTTCCGCGATACAGTCGGATGGCGAAAAACCTCTGTTATTTCCCGACGGCTTTCGCCACATGGGTCAAAGCGGCCGAGTTGTTTGAGTTCGACTGGCGTGCGATACGTGGACGACGCGGTAGTAAGCCGGGTGGACTTCGCCGGCTGACACCTGCAGTGGTGGCCCAAACCGCCACGCGCGGCGCTCACGCAGCCAGTGCCGGCTGCAAACCACCGAAGGTACGCGCGAAGTTGTTCTCGATATAGGCCAGCAGGCACGTTAGCGTCTCTTGGTCTTCGTACAGGTCGGCAAACACATCCTCATCCAGCGAATCAGGATCGATACGCTCGATCTGATCGAGCCGCAGGCGGATGATCTCTATCAACACGGCCCATTCGCCCATCAGCAATGGCAGTGCCATGCCGCCGTGATCATTCCGCTGATCGTTTATTACGTTCATGTCGCCGCCATCGGTGGCACACATCCGCAGTCTCGCCCCTTCACGACAGCCCGGCCAATCGCCGGGCGTCCCATTTCCTTTCGACGGCGGCGCGGTACAGCATCGCAAGCGTGATCGGTTCCCGCTTGAGGCCGTGCGGCTTTCGAAGAACCCAACGCTGGAACAGCGAATAGAGCAGCCCCTCGCCTTCCATCAGAAAATACCTGTGGAAATCGAAGTCGCCCGTATCGACGGCAAAACGTTCGAAAAAAAGACCCATGAAATCGTTGGCTTCGTCGCCGGTTTGGCCAAGATCCTCCCAAAGCCTCGTGGCAGCGGATAGCGGAGCGGATTTTCCAAGCCCCGCCTCTGATCTGACGAAGGCTTCGATTTGGTCCCAACGCACGTTTTCCATCGAATGATGCGAAATGTCTAATTCGGCGCAAACACGTTGGCTCGGCACTTCGGGCAATACAGGTAGAGTGTGTTGCCATCGGGCATGGAAACGAAGCCGCGCCTTGCCTGGTCAATTTGCCAAGCTGCCGTGCCGCCATCCGGAAAATGCGCTTTGCCTTCGGCATAGCAATTGGCTGCAACCAAATCATGGCCGTACTCCCGTTCTGTCACGCGTCTCGCACGTTTAAAAAACTCACGGACATCCGCCGGTGGGAGAACGAAAGAACGACACATATCTGCCGTTTCGTTCCCACTCATGTATTCAGACCGCGCGCCGTTCTTGGTGATTTCGACTGACTTCGGCGCAACAAGCCGCGCTGTCTTACTGGACATGGGCGACACCCCATCGGACAACGCACCCGCAACCACATCGCGATTTAACAAGAGCCCCAAAGTCAGCACTGCGATCCACATCACCATGACACCCTCGCCACTTCCGTACGGTTCTTCCACGATACTGAGCGAGTGATGGCCATACAACGCAATTCATTGCGACGAACCCGATCGGAATCGATCGACGTCACGCGCGCGCCCGCGCCGATCGCTGCCGCCCCCGGCCAGACAGACGCATCACGCTGCACCCGTCGAAAAAAACTTCATCACAAAATGCAAAATTCCAAAGCCGCTCGGCCAGGCATCGACGCCGTCATAACGCAACGGGGCCGGCGCATCCCAATGCACCAGCCCCATTGAACAACGATTCGCCGTCGCCGCGTTACTTCGCCGGCGCCTTGTAAGCGATGCAATCGACCTCGACCTTGCAGTCGATGACCATGCTCGACTGCACGCACGCGCGTGCCGGCGGATGCTCGCCGAAGTACGACACGAACACCTTGTTGAACGACGCGAAATCACGCGCGTCGTCGAGCCACACGCCGCAGCGCACGACGTGCTCGAGGCCGTAGCCGGCTTCCTTCAGGATCGCGATCACGTTCTCGATCGTCTGCTTCGACTGCGTGACGATCCCGCCTTCGACGACCTCGCCGTTCACCATCGGCGTCTGGCCCGACACGTACAGCCAGCCGTCGGCCTCGACCGCGCGTGCAAACGGCATCACCTGCCCGCCGGTACCCTTCGCTTCGCCTACGCCATATCGCTTCATCGTTTCACTCCTGTTCCTGGTTACGGATGCGCGCGCCCAACGCGGCGCGCGCGGAAATTGCCCCTGTCAGAACACTGCATCGGCGCTCGCCGGCACGCGCTCGCCGCGTGCGACGAAGCCGCCGGCGCGCTCGCCGGTCGGCTGGCCGTTCTCGTAGGTCAGCACGCCGTTCACCCACACGGCGTCGATTCCGTGCGCGGGCTGCTGCGGCTTCTCGAACGTCGCGGCATCGATCACGCGCGCCGGGTCGAACAGCACGAGGTCGGCGTGGTAGCCCACATGCACCTCGCCGCGCCGCGCGATCCCGTAGCGGCGCGCGGACAGCGACGTCATCTTGCGGATCGCCTCCTCGAGCGGCAGCAGGTTCGTGTCGCGCACGTAATGGCCGAGCACGCGCGGGAACGCGCCCCACAGCCGCGGGTGCGGCAGCGGATCGTTCGGCAGGCCGTCGGAGCCCACCATCGTCGCCGGGTGCGACAGGATCCGGCGCACGTCCTCCTCGGACATGTTGTGGTACACGGCGCCCGCCGGGCGGATGCGCTGCGCGGCCTCCTGCTCGGTCACGCCCCAGTCGGCCGCGATCGCCTTCAGCAGCTTGCCCGCCACTTCCGGGTGCGGCTCCGACCACGTGATCGTGATGTCGATGTCGCCCGTCACCTGCTTCAGGTCGAGCGTCGACGAGCTGCGGCTGTACGGATAGCAGTCGCAGCCGACCGGCTGGTAGCGGCGCGCGCCTTCTAGCGACGCGAGCACCTCGGTGCTGCGCCCCCAGTTCGACGGGCCCGCGCACTTCAGGTGCGAGATCACGACCGGCACGCGCGCATGGCGGCCGACCTGGTACGCCTCTTCCATCGCATCGAGGATCGCGTCGAATTCGGTACGCATGTGCGTCGTGTACAGCCCGCCGGCGTTCGCGAGCGGCTCGGCGAGCGCCATCACCTCTTCGGTCGGCGCCGCGAACGCGGAGCCGTACGCGAGGCCCGACGACAGGCCGAGCGCGCCGTTCGCGAGCGCCTCCTCGAGCTGCGCGCGCATCCCGGCGATCTCGCCGTCGGTCGCCGCGCGGTCGAGGCGGTCCATCTGGTTGTTGCGCAGCGCCGTGTGGCCGACGAGCGCCGCGACGTTCACGGCCGGACGCGCGTCGTTCACGGCCGCGACGTAGTCGGCGAAGGTCGGGTACTGGAACGCGCCGCGCTCGCCGAGCAGGTTCATCGGATCGGGCGGATCGCCCGCGAGCGTCACCGGCGACGCACTGATCCCGCAGTTGCCGACGATCACGGTCGTCACGCCCTGCGAGATCTTCGGCACCATCTGCGGCGCACGGATCACGTGGGTGTCGTCGTGCGTGTGCACGTCGACGAAGCCCGGCGCGAGCGCGCGGCCGTTCGCATCGACGACGGTTTCGGCGAGCCAGTTCGACAGGTTGCCGATCGCCGCGATCACGCCGTTGCGGATCGCGACGTCGCGCGTGACGGGCGGCGCGCCGGTACCGTCGTAAAGCTGCGCGCCGACGATCAGCGTATCGGCGGCTTCGGGATGCGAATGCATGGTCAGTCTCCTACCGGTTGACGGTCTCCGCCGCCGCGATGCGCATCGAGCGCGTGCTTGATGCGACGCAGCGATTCTCGGCCCGCATCGCCGAGCCGCAACGCGACTCCGGTGACGAGCACGTCGATCGCCATCATCATCGCGTAGCGCGATGTCGACGGCTTGTAAATGAAATCGGTTTCGAACGCGACGACCGGGATCAGATGGTCGGCCAGCTTCGCGAGCGGCGAGGCCGGCGCGGTGATCGCGATCAGCTTCGCGCCGTAGCGCTTCGCGAGCCGGCAGCTCTCGAGCAGCTCGGGCACGCGCCCGCTCACCGACAGCGCGACGACGACGGTGTCGCGCGACAGCGTCGCGGCCACCATCCGCTGCAGCACGCTGTCCTGGTAGCTCGCGACCGGCCGGCCGAAGCGCACGAGCCGGAAGCGCAGCTCGTCGGCGAGCGCGGTCGAGCCGCCGCCCTGCCCGTACACGTAGGTCATCTTCGCGCCGGCGAGCAGGTCGGCGGCTTCCTCGAACGACGTATTGCGCAGCAACTGGTGGTTGTGGGCGAGCGCCACGCGGATCTCGTCGTAGACCATCGACGCGGGATTCGCGTCATCCTCGCCCGCGCCGTCGGACGGCACGAGAAAGCGCTGGCCGACGGCCGCCGCCTGCGCGACCAGCACCTTCAGTTCGCGCACGTCGCGGCAGCCGACGGCCTTCGCGAAACGCGTGACCGTCGCGACGCTGACTTCCGCGTCGCGCGCGAGCGCGCCGATGCTCGCATGCGCGGCGCGGGCGAGATCGGCGAGGATGAACGCGGCGACCTTGCGCTCGGCTTCGCGCAGCTCGGGCGCGCATTCGGCGATCCGCGCGACGATGTCGAGGACCGGCGGGGCGGCAGCGCCGGCAGCCGGCGGGACGGAAGACGAAGTGGCGGACGAATTCATCTGCGGGAATGGGTGCGGCGCACCATGTTACTAAATAACATCACCGCGCAGATGCTACTTTCTGTACCATCTGCGTGTCAACTTCAGTGCAATGCATAGTGATGATGGAGCGGGATGACATGAAAGTTACAAACTATCAGGAAGCGACGATCGATCCGTTCGGCAAGGGCCTCGGCAATCTGCCGAGCGCGAGCGTGCCGCTCGGCGACGCGGGCCGCCTCGAGTGGAACCTGCTCGCGGAAGACGTCAGCCTGCCGGCCGCCGTGCTTTACGAGGACCGCATCGAACACAACCTGAACTGGATGCAGGCATTCGTCCGGAAATACGGCGTCAAGTTTGCGCCGCACGGCAAGACGACGATGGCGCCGCAACTGTTCCGCCGCCAGCTCGACGCCGGCGCGTGGGGCATCACGCTCGCGACCGCGCACCAGACGCAGGCCGCGTATCACGGCGGCGTGCGGCGCGTGCTGCTCGCGAACCAGCTGGTCGGCCGCCAGAACATGACGATCATTGCGGGGCTGCTGTCCGATCCCGACTTCGAATTCTTCTGCCTCGTCGATTCCGCGGAAAGTGTCGACCAGCTCGGCCGCTTCTTCGGCGCCCTGAAGAAGCCGCTGAACGTGCTGCTCGAGCTCGGCGTGCCGGGCGGCCGCGCGGGTGTGCGCGATGCCGCGCAGCGCGAGGCCGTGCTCGCCGCGATCGCGCGCTATCCGGACACGCTGAAGCTGGCCGGCATCGAACTCTACGAAGGCGTGCTGAAGGAGGAAGGCGAGATCCGCGCGTTCCTGCAGGAAGCGGTCGCGCTCACGCGCGAGCTGGCCGACGCAGGCCGCTTCGCGCGTACGCCGGCGATCCTGTCCGGTGCCGGTTCGGCGTGGTACGACGTGGTCGCGGAAGAATTCGCGAAGGCGTCCAACGCGGGCTTCGCGGAAGTCGTGCTGCGTCCGGGCTGCTACCTGACGCACGATGTCGGCATCTACAAGAAGGCGCAGGCCGACGTGTTCGCGCGCAACCCGATCGCACGCACGATGGGCGAAGGGCTGCTGCCCGCGCTGCAGCTGTGGGCCTACGTGCAGTCGGTGCCGGAGGCCGACCGTGCGATCGTCGCGCTCGGCAAGCGCGACGCGGCGTTCGACGCGGGCCTGCCCGAGCCGGCGCGCCACTTCCGCCCGGGCCGCGACACCGCCCCGCGCGACGTCGCCGCCGCCGAAGGCTGGGCCGTCACCGGGATGATGGACCAGCACGCGTACCTGCAGATCCCGCCGGGCGCGGACGTGAAGGTCGGCGACATGGTCGCGTTCGACATCTCGCACCCGTGCCTGACGTTCGACAAGTGGCGTCAGGTGCTCGTGCTCGATCCGCAGTTCCGCGTGACGGAAGTCGTCGAAACCTTCTTCTGACCGTCCTTCCGAATCGGCATAGGGGGTAGCCAACAGGCTACACCCCTGCCACACCACCCGGCATGCGGGTCCGCACCGGGCGGTTCGGGAAGTTGAGGTCAGGAGAGACGGGGTAAGCCGAGTCGGTCGAACCATGCAATGGGCAGCACGCCGTTGAGCAGCTTGCCACTGTTGCGCCACCAGCGACGACTGTTGGCCGCCACCTGTCGCGCAACATCATGGGACGCGCCGAGTGCGCGCAGCTCACGGTACATGGTCGTGCCGCGCTTCCAGTGTTTCAACTGGATCGCGCGCAGACGATGGCGCACCCATTCGTCCAGTTCGCGCATCACGCCCGGCGTCTGCGCCAGACGGAAGTAGCCCTTCCAGCCCAGCAGGTAGGGGCGAAGCTTCCCCACCACCTGCGCCAGACTACATCCGCCCCGGCGCGTCAGTTCCCGCACGCGTTGTTTGAACGTGGCCAATGGTTTGACTGCCACCTTGCGTTTGATCACACGGCCCGCAGCTACCCAGAGGCTGTAGCCCAGGAACTTGCGACCAAACACGCTTGCCACCGCGCTTTTGGCTTCATTGATCTTCAGGCGTAGCCGCCCGTACTGCCGGCGCAACAGCGCCATCACCCGTTCACCCGCACGGCGTGAGCGAACGTACACGTTCGCGTCGTCGGCGTAGCGCACGAAGCAATGACCCCGTCGCTCCAGTTCCTTGTCCACCTCATCGAGCAGCACGTTCGCCAGCAACGGTGAGAGCGGACCGCCCTGGGGCGTCCCCTCATGCCGCTCCTGCACCACGCCATCGCCCATCACACCTGCGTTCAGGTACGCCCGGATCAGCCGGATGACTCCTGGATCTCCGATACGCTTCTGCAGCCGGTCGATGAGAATGTCGTGATTGACCCGGTCAAAGAACTTTTCCAGGTCGACGTCCACCACGATCCGCCGCCCCGACTGCACGTACGACTGCGCGGCCAGCACCGCGTCGTGCGCACGCCGCCCTGGCCGGAAGCCGTAGCTGTGCTCGCTGAAGGTGGGGTCCAGTACCGGTTGCAGCACTTGCAGCAACGCCTGCTGGATCAGCCGGTCCGTCACCGTCGGGATGCCAAGCTCGCGCTCGCCACCATCCGGTTTCGGGATCGTCACCCGTCGCACCGGCATCGGCCGGTACGTTCCCCGCAGCAGCTGCTCCCGTATTGCCGGCCAGGCTGTCACCAGATGGCGCGCGGTCTGGTCTATGTCCAGACCGTCAACACCCGGCGCACCCTTGTTGGCCCGCACCCGTTTAAGCGCCTGCCGCAGGTTCTCTCTCGTCAGCGCCGCTTCCAGCAGCGCTGACCCTGTGTTCTTCGTCTCATGCCGCGAGCCGCAGGCTTCGTCGCGCACGGCTTCACGCGCGGCTTCACCGCGCGCCGCCACCGCTCGCCCCGCTCGCGCGGGCATCTGACGCCTTGCCTGTTGCGTCGGCATGTCGTTGAACACTCCTTCCCGTTCGGTCCTTCGCCACCAGCTTCAGCCTCACCGGCCTGTCCTGTGGCTACTATGACCTCTGCTGAGACCTCGCTCCGGTTCGGCACCGTCGCCCTTTCAGGCATGAGGCGAGGCGTCCCCAGGTAAGAACGCACTCCTTCATCGCACAACCGCTGCATTTACGCCACTTCGCCTTGGTCACGAGAGCTTCGCGGTTCACGGCCCGCTCGCCCTGCTCGGCAGCGCCTTCTATGCAGTTCTTGTTCATCGGCTCGCGATTTACGCTCCACGCTTCCTCCCCACACTCGGTCGCCCTCATGCAGTTGCGCTTCACTTCATTCGCCGTGACCAGCTTATGGCGGGACTTGCACCCGCAGGAGTGCGCCCATGCTGGGCGCACCGTGATCCGGCCGCCCCGTCGCGCGACGGGGCGGCCTTGCGTCATACCGGTTTCAGGCCGCCGGAGTACACTGCGCTTTCGTCCCGGGGCGCGCTCGCGCCCCGCTCAACTTTGCATGGAACCCGGGAGAAAGCCATGGCCGCGAAGAAGATCCTGTTCCTGACCGGCGATTTCGCCGAAGACTACGAAACGATGGTGCCGTTCCAGGCGCTGCAGGCCGTCGGCCACCACGTCGATGCAGTCTGCCCGGGCAAGCGCGCGGGCGACAAGATCAAGACCGCGATCCACGATTTCGAGGGCGACCAGACCTACACCGAGAAGCCCGGCCACCAGTTCACGCTGAACGCGGCATTCGACGACGTCGACGCATCCCGCTACGACGCGCTCGCGATCGCGGGCGGCCGTGCCCCCGAATACCTGCGACTCGATCCGAAGGTGATCTCGCTCGTGCGCGAGTTCGCCGAAGCCGGCAAGCCGATCGCCGCGATCTGCCACGCGGCGCAACTGCTCGCGGCCGCCGACGTGATTCGCGGCAAGCGCATCTCGGCCTATCCGGCCTGCGCGCCCGAGGTGAAGCTCGCGGGCGGCGAGTATGCGGACATCCCGGTCGACGCGGCCGTGACCGACGCGCCGTTCGTCACCGCGCCCGCGTGGCCCGCGCATCCGGCCTGGCTCGCGCAGTTCCTCGTGCTGCTGGGCACGCGCATCGAGCTGTAACCCGGCACGCCGGCCGCACGCCGCTAGCCGCGCGCCGCTGCCCGCTCAGTGCGCCGGTGGCGGCGTGCCGACTTCGGCGATCCGCGACTCCAGCATCGCCAGCGCGCCCGACAGTGCGGTCAGCACGTCGTCCGGCAGCCGCGCGACCGTCTTGTCGAGGAACGCGCGGCGGCGCGGCAGGCTCGCCTCGAACGCCACGCGCCCGTCGGCGGTCAGCTTCACGTTGGTCACGCGATTGTCGCGTGCGTCGGATTCGCGCTCGATCCAGCCGAGTGCGTCGAGCGATTTCAGCTGGCGCGTGAGCGCGCCCGGATCGATGCGCAGCACTTCGACGAGCTTCTTCTGCGACGAATGCCCGCCCATCGTGTGCAACGCGACCATGATGCGCCAGCGCGGCATCGGTTGCCCGACGTGCGTCTCGAACGCGGTCATGAACGCGCGATACGTCCGTCCGAATTGCTGCAAGATCGCGACGCGGTCCTGTTCTTCCATGCGCTCAGTTCTACTCGTTCAATCGTTCAATCGGCCGCGACATGCGGTTCGATCTTGCGCCGCAGCGCGATCGGCGGCACGCGGCGGCACTGCCACACCGACACCACGGCGACGACGGCCGCCATCGCGACGCCCACGTGAATCGCGCCGACGAGCGATTCGCGGGCCGCTTCCAGCAGCAGCGCGCCATTATGCCCGGCACGGGTCAGCTCCGCGACGAGACCGCCCTGCGCGGCGCGATCGATCAGGATCTGCGGATCGGCGAGCTGCGCGTGCCACTGCATCGCGTGATCGGCCGACAGCGCATCGCGCACGCCGCCCGAGTACATCTGGTTGACGAGCGTGCCGGTCAGCGCGGTGCCGATCATCCCGCCGACCATCCGCAGCGACTGCAGCAGCGCCGTGGCGATGCCGAGGTGCTCGCGGCCGGCCGTCTGCTGCGCGAATACGGTGAGGTTCGGCAGCACGAAGCCGAGCCCGATGCCGCCCGCGACCATCAGCGCCATCAGCAGCCATTTCGGCGTCGTGTGGGTCGACACGACGATGCCCGCGCAGGTGATCGCGAACAGCACGAAGCCGACGTGCAGCATCGCGTTGGGATTGCGGATGCGCGTGACGACACGGCCGTTCATGATGCTGCCGATCGTGATGAACACGACGAGCGGCGTGATCACGAGCCCCGCCTCCTTCGGCGACATCCCGAAGCCGCCCTGGAACAGCAGCGGCGCGTAGAACAGCAGCGAGAACATCGAGAAGCCGGCGAGGATCGCCAGTACGAAGAGCGCCGACAGCGCGCGGTTGCCGAACATGTCGAACGGCAAAATCGGCTGCGCGCAGCGCTTCTCCCAGTGCCACAGGCCGAAACCGGCCGCGACGGCGACCACGAGCAGCAGCGACGCCCAGCTCGCGACGCCGTACTTCGGCAGCCATTCGACGAACAGCTGCAGCGCGCCGAGCGACAGCGCGATCAGCAGCGCGCCCGGCCAGTCGAGCCGCATCTTGCGATCGTGCTCGACGTGGCGCAGGTGCGGCAGGTAACGCCACACGAACAGCAGCGACAGCAGGCCGACCGGCAGGTTCACGTAGAACACCGAACGCCAGCCGAACGACTGGGTCAGCACGCCGCCGAGCGACGGGCCGACCGCGTTCGCGATGCCGAACGCGGAGCTCATCAGCACCTGCCAGCGCAACCGCACGACGGAATCGGGGAACAGGTCGGGAATGCACGCGAACGCGGTGCCGACCAGCATCCCGCCGCCGATCCCTTGCAGCCCGCGCGCGAGCACGAGCATCAGCATGTCGTTCGCCATCCCGCACAGCACGGACGCGCCGGTGAACACGATGATCGACACGATGACGAACGGCTTGCGCCCGTAATAGTCGCCGAGCCGGCCGAAGATCGGCACCGTGATCACGGAACTGAGCAGGTACGAGGTTGCGACCCATGCGTACAGGTCGAACCCCCGAAGCTCGGCGACGATGGTCGGCAACGCGGTGCCGACGACCGTCTGGTCGAGCGCGACGAGCATGGTGACGAACGAGATCCCGATCATCGCCAGCAGCGATTCGCGGAACGGCAGGACTTGCCCGCTCGAATGGTGGGCGGCTGTATGGACGGCCATTTTTTGTTGGCGCAACTTTTGACGAGTCAAACAATCTTAAAATTCTAGCATGCGAGAGTAATCTAGGCTGGCGACGGTCAAACCGGCCCAGACCGCCAAGGAGAAAGATGGAACCGATTTCAATCCCCCCCGCCACCACGCTGTCGCAGGACGATCGGGACGCGCTGTGGCGCGCGAAGCAGGTGCTGGAAAGCCCGTCGCTGACGATGAAGCTGACGGGCATGCTCGGCGCGCCGGTCGAGAAAATGATCGCCCGGCTGCCGGATTTCGCGACCGGCAAGATCAACGACGCGACGCAGCTCGCGCTGCGCAAGTGCCTGAACATCGCGCTGCGCACGCTCGGCAAGCCGCCCGCGCCGGACGCCGAGCCCGACAAGCCGAGCAATCTGCTGCACAAGCTCGCGGTCGCGACGACCGGCGCGGCGGGCGGTGCATTCGGCTTTCTCGCGCTGCCGGTCGAACTGCCGGTGACGACGACGCTGATCTTCCGCTCGGTGTGCGACATCGCGCGCAGCGAGGGGGAAGACCTGGGCTCGGTCGATACGCAGCTGCAATGCCTGGCCGTGCTCGGCATGGGCGGCAACCCGGACAAGCAGGAAGAGGACGCCGATCTCGGTTATTTCGTGCTGCGCGGCGCGCTCGCGCAGGCGATCTCGAAGGCATCGTCCGACATCACGACGAAGGGCATCGCCGCGCACAGCTCGGCGGCCGTGTTCAAGCTCGTGCAGACGGTGGCGTCGCGTTTCTCGGTGCAGGTGACCGAGCAGATGGCCGCGAAGTCGATTCCGGCGATCGGCGCCGTGCTCGGCGCGACCGTCAACACGCTGTTCATCGACCACTTCCAGCAGATGGCGCACGGCCACTTCACCGTACGCCGGCTCGAGCGCAAGTACGGCTCGGTGGCCGTCAAGGCCGCCTATCAGGCGATCGACGTCTCGCCGGCGCGCTGAACCGCCCGCTCGAGCGCAACGCCGGCCGCCTTCGCGTTGCCGGCGGCGCCCGCGCATCCGCAATTCCGTGAAGCGCCGGGCGCGCGGGATCGAGCGCGGCGTGTCGTTCAAGGAGCGGCTCTGCATCAAGCGCCGCCGCTCAGCCGGCCGGCATCACCTGGCCGCGGATCTCGCCGGCCGGGTGCTCCTTCGTATGGACGTTGAAATACCACTTGCCGCCCATCAGGTCGGTGACCTGTGCGTCGGTGAGTGCCTTCGAGCCCTTGATCGGGCTCGCCAGCTCGTCCTTCGGAATCGGCACCTGCACACCCGCGTTCTGGCCGACCGGCGCGGGCCCGTGGAAATGCGCGGCGGTGGCCGGGCCGGTCAGGTCCTTGTAGGTGATCGTCCATTGCAACGTGCGGGTGGCCGTGTCGTAAGTCGCGTCGACGTTGCCCGAACCGTGGCTGGTGGTGGGCGGCACCTCGCTCGACGGCTGGAGATTGGCGGACAGGCGTACCGTTTCGGCGGCGGCGCTGCCGGCGGCCAGCACGCCCGCGAGTAACGCGACCTGGAGCAAACGCAGCTTGAGCATGGGCTCTCCTTGTACGACGGTGTGCGCCATCCGGACGGATGACGTCCCGCCCATCTTAGTCGATCGGCGCCGCTGCGTGAGTGCATCGGCCAGCCTGACGCATCCTGGAACAGACCTTTTCAGCCTGATGGCTGAATCCGCGCGCGGCCTTTCGCTACACTTCATCTCACAGTTGCTTGTTTCCTTCGTCCGAAGGAGTCTGCGAGTATTCACGCGGCCACCCGGCCGCGTTTTTTTTTGCCTGCTCGACGGACATGGGGACACGGCGTCGCCCTGCCTCGCTGCCGGACGTCGCACGGCCGGCGCGTCAGCCGCGATACCCCGGATCGATGCGATCGACGATACGCTGCAGCGCGTCGAACGCATCCTGCCCCGCGCCATGCTTCGGATCGAAATTCAGCGAATCGCGCACGCACCCTTCGAGCACGGGCGGCGCGATCGTCAGCGCGTCGCCGATCGCATGCGTGGCGACCTGCACCTCGCACGCGCGATTGAGCAGCCACATCAGCGAGAACGCCTCGGCAAGCGTGCGCCCGATCGTGACCGGCCCGTGATTCCTCAGCAGCAGCACGGGGCGCCCACCCGCGCTCTCGACGATGCGCCGCCCCTCTTCGAGATGCACGGTGATGCCCTCGAAGTCGTGATACGCGATCTTCCCGTACAGCTGCGCCGAATAGAAATTCGAGAACGACAGCCCGTCGCGCGAACAGCACACGGCCATCGTCGGCGTCGTGTGCACGTGCATCACGCAGTGCGCATCGGGCAGCGCCGCATGGATCGCGCTGTGGAACGTGAAGCCGGCCGGATTGATCGGCCAGTCGGAATGGCCGATCACGTTGCCGTCGATGTCGATCTTCACGAGGTTCGACGCACATACCTCGCGGTAATGGAGCCCGAACGGGTTGATCAGGAAATGCCCGTCCTCGCCCGGCACGCGCAGCGAGATATGGTTGTAGATCAGTTCGGTCCAGCCGAGATGGTCGAAGATGCGGTAAGCCGCCGCGAGCTGCACGCGCGCCTGCCATTCGGCTTCGGAGAAACGGGCGGGACGCGTGAACGGCTGGTTCGGCACGTGATGCATGCGAGTGCTCCTGTTGGGCAGGCGCGTGCCGGGCCGCACGCGATGTGCGGCGATTCCGGCAGCACCTGCACGGCACGACTCCCTGATCGTTGCGCATGCAACCATATCACCTTTCGGCGCGCATCGGAACAGCGGCTGCGGACCGGCCCTTATAGCTGGTCGTCGACCGGCAGCAGCATGAAGACGCCGGTCATCAGGTTGCGCAGCAGCCCCGCGTGCGGATCGACGTGATAGGTGCGCAGCACGCCTTCGTCGGTGCCGGTCCATGTCAGCTCGGACGCGCCGGGCCCCGACAGCGCCGCGAGCTGCACGCGGTAGCTGTCATCCGGCTGCGTCACGCGCGCGAAGATCGTCGCGACCTGCTGCGCGAGTGCCGGGCTGTGGATCACGAGCGCCAGTTCGGTATTCAGGTGCGCGGAACGCGGATCGAGGTTCATCGAGCCGATCACGAGAATCTGCTGGTCGATCACGTACGCCTTCGCATGCAGGCTCGCACGCGAGCGCGAGCCCAACAGCCGCGGCCGGCCGGGCCGCGCCTTGTATTCGTACAGCTCGACGCCGTGCTGCAGCAGCGGCACGCGGTACGGCCCGTAGCCGGCCTGCACGGCGACCGCGTCGGTCGCCGCGAGCGAATTGGTCAGGATCGCGACACGCACGCCGCGCGCGGTCGTGTCGCCGAGGATCTTCACGCCCGCGTCGTGCGGCACGAAATACGGCGAGAACGCGAGGAATTCCCGCTGCGCGCCGCGCGCGAGTTCGACGAGCCGCTGCATCGGCGGGCTCACGTACGCGTCGGTCGGCTGCGCGACCTTGTCGGGCGCATCGGCCTTGAACTCGGCCGGCGCCCACACGAGCCCGAGCTCGTCGCGCGCGATCTGCTGCGCGAGCGGCGTCGCGTTCAGCGGCTTCGCGTTGTACGGATCGGCATTCTTGCGCCAGTGGTCGCGCAACTCGTCGCGCATCGCGTCGAGCTCCTTCGCATCGAACGACTGATGATTCAGCACGCGCAGCGGATAGCTGCTCGCGCTCGACCAGTAGGTGTCGAAGCTCGCCGAGATCTCGTTCGTCACGGGGCCCGCGGCGAGCACGTCGAGATCGCGGAACTGCAGCGTCGGGCTCGCGCTGAAGTATTCGTCGCCGAGGTTGCGGCCGCCGACGATCGCGATCTGGTTGTCCGCGATCATCGCCTTGTTGTGCATCCGGCGCGTGAAGCTGTCGATGCGCGTGAAGAAATTCGCCGTGCGCTGCATCACGTCCCGCTGCGATGCGCCGAACGGGTTGAACACGCGGATCTCGACGTTCGGGTGCGTGTTCAGCGCGGCCATCACGCGATCGATGTCGCGGAAATTCAGGTCGTCGACCAGCATCCGCACGCGCACGCCGCGATCGGCCGCGTAAAGCGCCGCGGCGAGCAGCAGCTTGCCGGTCGTGTCCTCGGTCGCGATGTAGTACTGCATGTCGAGCGTCTTCGTCGCGGCGCGCGCGAGCGCGATGCGCATCTGCAGCGCGGCGGCGCCGTCGGCCAGCAGCCGGAAACCCGACTGGCCCGGATGCGCGGCCTCGGGCGCGGCCAGCGCATCGCGCAACGGCGTCGCGGTATCGGGCGGCAACGCATGCGAGACAGGGCGATCGAGCGCGGTGGCGGGCGGATGCGTCGCGCACGCGGCGACGAGCGACAGCAGTACGCCGGCGGCCAGCGCGCGGGCCGGGCGGCATGCGGCGCGCCACGCGCGGGCGGCCGGCGCGCGCGGGATGACGGACATGAGCACGGGGCTTTCTCGACAGGCGGATCAACCATTCCGCACACGCTGCCGCGCGCGGCTGACGAACGATTCTAAGTGGCGCCGGATGACACGGTCAATCGCGCGCGCCCGGTGCACGGACGCTTGAATGAGCGGGGCCGCAGCCGTCGGCGCATGCGCGCCGCCGGGCGACGTGGTCCAACCAATCTCAGGGTGCGTCGCCGCGCCGCTCGAAATGGCTGCGCACGTAGTCGATATGGGTCTGCATCGCGGTGCGCGCCTCTTCGGGCCGTTGCGCGCAGATCGCGTCGCACACGACGCGGTGCTGTCGCAGCAGCTGCTCCGCCGCGCCCGCGTCCTGCTCGCTCATCCCGGTCGCGTTGACCGTGATGTGCTCGCGCAGCATCCCGATCACGCTCGTATGCAGGTGCAGGAACATCGTGTTGTGCGACGCGAGCGCGATCGCCTCGTGCAGCTTCGCGTCGGTCGCGGCTTCGACGGCCGCCGCGCCGTTCGCGTGCGCGGTTTCGAGCTCGCGCAGCAGCGCACGGATCCGGCGCCGGTCGTGCGCGTCGGCGCGCAGCGCGGCGAAATACGCGGTCGCGCCTTCGAGCACGCGGCGGAATTCGAGGATGTCGTCGCGCAGCGCGGGGTGATCGGCGACCAGTTGCCCCCACGGCGACGCGATGCCGGCGCGCAACTGGTCCGTCACGTAGACGCCCGCGCCGCGCCGGCTCTGCAGCAGCCCGCGTGCGACGAGCCGCTGGGTCGCCTCGCGCACCGTATTGCGCGCAACCCCGTACTGCTGCGCGAGCACGCGCTCGGCCGGCAGGCGTGCGCCGGCCGGCCACGTGCCGTCGAGCAGTGCCGTCTCGATCTTGCGCATCACCACTTCGGTCCGGCCCCGTGCCGCCATCGCTGCCATCGTCGCGTCTCCAGAACGCTGGGCGACGTGACTGGCCCAACCAATTTGAGCCGCAGCGCCGTCGCGGGAATTATGCAGCGAAAGCCGGCCCGCGTGCCGGGCCGCCGTCCCATGGAGCGAGACATGAACGAAAGGCAATACCCCGCCGCCGCCGCCGCGCACGTCTATCTGTTCGCGACCTGCCTGGTCGACCTGTTCGTCCCCGAAGCGGGGCTCGACGCGGTCCGCCTGCTGGAGCGCGAAGGCCTGACCGTCCACTATCCGCGCGGCCAGAGCTGCTGCGGGCAGCCGGCCTACAGCAGCGGCAATCCCGACGACGCGCGCCGGGTCGCGGCCGCGCAGCTCGACCTGTTCGCGCAAGCGTGGCCCGTGATCGTGCCGTCCGGCTCGTGCGCGGGGATGATCCGCCACCATTGGCCGGCGCTGTTCGCCGACGATCCCGTCAACGGCCCGAAGGCCCGCGCGATCGCCGACCGGACCTACGAACTCGCCGAATTCCTCGTCCACGTGCTCGACGTGCGGCTCGACGCGCTCGCCCCTGCTGCTCCGCCGGACGAGCGCGTGGTCCTGCACACGTCGTGCGCGGCGCGGCGCGAGATGGGCACGCGCGGGCACGGCGTCGCGCTCGTCGACGCGCTGCCGGGCGTGACGCGCATCGAACATGAACGCGAATCCGAATGCTGCGGCTTCGGCGGCACGTTCTCGCTGAAGCATCCCGACATCTCCGGCGCGATGGTGCGCGACAAGGTCGCGTCGGCCTGCGCGACCGGCTGCGACCGGCTCGTGTCCGCCGACTGCGGCTGCCTGCTGAACATCGGCCACGCGGCGGCCAAGGCCGGCGCGCCGCTGCCGGTCGAGCACCTCGCCAGCTTTCTGTGGCGGCGCACGGCGAGCGCCGCGTCGCTGCGCGGAGACCGGCAATGAGCGCGCGCGACGCGATCCTCCAGCGGCTGCGCACGGCAGCGCCCGCCGCCGCATCCGCCGCCGCCGACGCCGCCCCCCTCGACGCCCGCATCGACCGCCACTACGCGGCCCGGCGCGCCGCCGCCCCGGCCGATCCGCATGCGCTCGCGCAGGCGCTGCAGGCCGCGCTCACCGCATCGCACGCGGACGTCTGGTGCGCGACCGGCGACGCATGGCCCGCCCAGCTCGCCGCGCGGCTCGCCGATGCCGGCGTGCGCCGGCTGCTGCTCGACCCGGCCCGCGCCGAATCCGCGGCGCTCGCCCGTGCGCTGCCCGACACGGTCGCGCCCGTGCCGTTCGACCGGCCGATCGACGCGTGGAAGGCCGAACTGTTCGACACGATCGACGCGGGCTTCACCGTCGCGCGTTCGGGCATCGCCGCCACCGGCACCGTCGTGCTCGCCCCCGATGCCGGCACACCGCGCACGGTGTCGCTGGTGCCGCCGCTGCATGTCGCGCTCGTCCACGCGAGCACGCTGCACGCGGATCTCCATGCGGCCGTGCACGCCGAGCGCTGGCACGCCGGCATGCCGACCAACCTGGTGCTGGTGTCGGGCCCGTCGAAGACGTCCGACATCCAGCAGACGCTGGCCTACGGCGCACACGGCCCGCGCCGCCTGTGGGTCGTGATCGTCACCGAGCCGGCCGGCGCCGCGGCCCCGCGTGATCGCCAGGGAGCTGCGCGATGAGCGACCACACGCTGCAATTCGTCGCCCCGGGCGACTTCAAGGCCCGTGCGCGCGCCGCGCTCGACGATTCCGCATTGCGCCAGAGCTTTCGCGGCGCGATGGACTTCCTGCAGGGCAAGCGCGCGACGCAGTTCCCCGACGACACCGAACTGCAGCAGCTGCGCGACCTCGGCGAAGCGGTGCGGCAGCACGCACTCGCGCAGTTGCCCGCGCTGCTCGAACGGCTGGAGACGAAGCTCACCGGGGCCGGCGTGCACGTGCACTGGGCCGAGACGGCCGCCGACGCGAACGCGATCGTGCTCGGCATCGCGCAGGCGAAGAAGGCGCGCCGCGTGATCAAGGGCAAGTCGATGGCGAGCGAGGAAATCGAACTGAACCATTACCTCGCGGAGCACGGCGTCGACTGCATCGAGTCCGACATGGGCGAATTCATCGTGCAGCTCGCGGGCGAGAAACCGTCGCATATCGTGATGCCGGCAATCCACAAGACGCGCGGCGACATCGCCGAACTGTTCGAGGAACACATCCCCGGCACGCGCTACACGGAAGACGTCGACGAGCTGATCCAGACCGGCCGGCGCGCCCTGCGGCGCGCGTTCGCCGAGGCGGACATCGGCCTGTCCGGCGTGAACTTCGCGGCGGCCGACACCGGCACGCTGTGGCTCGTCGAGAACGAAGGCAACGGCCGCCTGTCGACGACGGTGCCCGACACGCACGTCGCGATCATGGGGATCGAGAAGGTCGTCGAGAAACTCGAGCACATCGTGCCGCTGTCGAACCTGCTCACGCGCTCGGCCACCGGCCAGGCGATCACGACCTACTTCAACCTGATCTCGGGCCCGCGCCGCGACGGCGAACGCGACGGCCCGCGCGAGCTGCATCTCGTGCTGCTCGACAACGGCCGCACGCAGGCCTATGCGGACGAACAGCTGCGCGCGACGCTGCAGTGCATCCGCTGCGGCGCGTGCATGAACCACTGCCCCGTCTACACGCGCATCGGCGGCCACGCGTACGGCACGACGTATCCGGGCCCGATCGGCAAGATCATCTCGCCGCACCTGCTCGGCCTCGACGCGACGGCCGACCTGCCGACCGCGTCGACGCTGTGCGGCGCATGCGGCGAGGTGTGCCCGGTGCGGATCCCGATCCCGCAGCTGCTCGTGCGGCTGCGTACCGAGGCGAACCGCAAGCCCGGCGAACCCGTCGCGCATCCGCTGCGCGGCCAAGGCGCGAACTACACCCGCGCGGAAGACCTCGTGTGGCGCTTCTGGTCGGGCGCGTTCGCGCATCCGCACGCGTACCGCGCGTTCCGCTGGACCGCGACGCGCCTGCGTGCGCTGACGCCCGCGAAACAGATGGGCTGGACGCAGCACCGCACCCCGCTCGAACCGGCACCGCGCAGCCTGTCCGACCTGCTGCGCGCACGCGGCCAGCCCGAGTAGCCCCCGCTTTACCCACCCATTCCGATAGACAGACAGCCACAGATGGAGGAGACACCCATGCAGGTTTGGCACCAGATCTATACGCCGCTCGGCAGCCTAGGGCTGTCGGCGTTCGTCGCCGCAATCCCGATCATTTTCTTTTTCGTCGCGCTGGCCGCGCTGCGGCTCAAGGGCCACGTCGCCGCGGCGATCACGCTGCTGCTGTCGCTCGGCGTCGCGATCCTCGCATACGGGATGCCCGTGCCGCAGGCGCTCGCGGCGGCCGGTTTCGGCTTCGCATACGGCCTGTGGCCGATCGCGTGGATCATCGTCGCGGCCGTGTTCCTGTACAGGATCGTCGTGAAGACCGGCCAGTTCGACATCATCCGCGCGTCCGTGCTGTCGATCACCGACGACCAGCGCCTGCAGATGCTGCTGATCGGCTTCTCGTTCGGCGCGTTCCTCGAAGGCGCGGCCGGCTTCGGCGCGCCCGTCGCGATCACGGCCGCGCTGCTCGTCGGGCTCGGCTTCAAGCCGCTGCACGCGGCAGGACTGTGTCTGATTGCAAACACCGCGCCGGTCGCGTTCGGTGCGATGGGGATCCCGATCATCGTCGCCGGACAGGTGACCGGCATCGACCCGTTCCATATCGGCGCGATGGCCGGCCGCCAGCTGCCGCTGCTGTCGCTCGCGGTGCCTTTCTGGCTCGTGTTCATGATGGACGGGCTGCGCGGCGTACGGCAGACCTGGCCCGCCGCGCTCGTCGCGGGCGGCAGCTTCGCGGCGACGCAATACTTCACGTCGAACCACATCGGGCCCGAACTGCCGGACATCACGTCGTCGCTCGTCAGCCTCGTCGCGCTCGCCGCGTTCCTGAAGGTCTGGCAGCCGCGCACCGCGACGCAGACGGCCGGCAGCGTCGTCACGTCGGGCGGCGGCGCCGCGCTCGCGGGCTTCGGCGGCGCGGGCTCGCGCAACGGCTTCAGCACGGGCACGCGCCGGCAGGCATCGCCGTACACGCTCGCGCAGACCGTGCGCGCATGGTCGCCGTTCCTGATCCTGACGGGTGTCGTCACCGTATGGAGCATCGCGCCGTTCAAGGCGCTGTTCGCCGCCCACGGCGCGCTCGCGTCGACCGTGCTGAAATTCCATGTGGCGGGGCTCGACCAGCTCGTCGTGAAGACCGCCCCGATCGCCGCGACGCCGAAGGCGCTCGACGCCGTGCTGAAGATCGATCTCGTGTCGGCGGTAGGCAGCGCGATCCTCGTGACCGCGCTGATCTCGATGGTGCTGCTGCGGATGAAGCCGCGCGACGCGCTCGTCACGTTCGGCGAGACGCTGAAGGAACTGACGCGCCCGATCCTGTCGATCGGCCTCGTGCTCGCCTTCGCGTTCGTCGCGAACTATTCGGGGATGTCGTCGACGCTCGCGCTGATGCTGGCCGCGACCGGCGCCGCGTTCCCGTTCTTCTCGCCGTTCCTCGGCTGGCTCGGGGTGTTCCTGACGGGCTCGGACACGTCGTCGAATGCGCTGTTCTGCTCGCTGCAGCAGGCCACGGCCCATCAGCTCGGCGTACCCGAGACGCTCGCGGTGGCCGCGAACACGACGGGCGGCGTGACCGCGAAGATGATCTCGCCGCAGTCGATCGCGGTGGCCTGCGCGGCAACGGGCCTCGTCGGCAAGGAGTCGGAGCTGTTCCGCTTCACGGTGCGGCACAGCCTGCTGTTCGCCGTGATCGTCGGGTTGATCACGCTCGTGCAGGCGTACGTGCTGCCGGGGATGGTGCCGTGACCTGAAAAAAACAAAACCCCGCGCTCCGGAGAACGCGGGGTTCGTCTGCAGGCTGAAGCGCCGGCCTTGCCGGCGCTTTGATCCTTTGATCAGCTGCCCTTCGCGATGCGATCCTGGATGTGCTGCGCACGGCTCGCCGACGACGGGTGCGAGCTCATCATCGAGCTCTTGCCGCCATCGAGCTGCGCGAGTTTCTGGAACGCGGTGACGAGGCCCTTCTGGCTCATGTTCTTCTGCTTCATCAGGTCGAACGAGTAGTCGTCGGCCGCGCTTTCCTGCGTCTGCGAGAACTGCGCGTTGATGAACTTCTCGGTGATGTCGCCGAGCTGCGAGCTCGTCAGCGCCGCCACGCCCGGCGATGCCGCGCCGGCCGCGGTGCGCGCCGCGCTGACCGCGTAGGCCGTCTGCATCGCCTTCTTCGAGTGACCCAGCGCGACGTGGCCCATTTCATGGCCGATCACGCCGCGCAGCTCGTCGTCGTTCATCATGTCCATCAGGCCGCTGTACACGCGCACGCAGCCGTTGCCCATCGCCCACGCGTTGACGTCCTTGGTCATGTAGACCTTGTAGTTGATCTTCTGGCCGTTCAGCGTCATGTCGCCGAAGCCCTTCATCACTTTCGTCAGACGCTTCGAGTACGCGCTGCCCGGCGCGGCGATCTTCGACTGGGCGTCGCTCGACTTGCACGAATCGTTCGACAGCGCGGCGATGTCGGCATCCGACAACGTCGCTGCCTTGAGCATGTTCGAGCCGGCCGACGCGAGGCCGTTCGCGTCGAGACCCTGCACGCCGCCGCACGCGCTCAACAGAAACGCCACGCCACACGCTGCCACCGCTTTCTTCAACTGCATGTGTGTACCCTCGATAGTTGTATTTGGGAGCGGCGATTTTGCATAATCCGGCAGAAAATTACCAGATGTTTACATCACGTGACAGGTCAATTACTTGCACGAAACGAAGCAATCGGCGCGTGACGGCCGCAATTGCGTTGCAAGAATGTTGAAAAAGGTTGCGCGGCGCGCGCGAATCTAGTCCGCCGCCTGCAGGTCGGCGATCGCCGCCGCGAGAAAGCGCGCCGCCTCGCCGCCCGTGACGACCCGATGGTCGAACGTCAGGCTGAGCGGCAGGAGCCGGTGCACGGCGGCCGCGCCGCCGACCGCCACCACGGCGTCGTGGATGCGGCCCGCGCCGAGGATCGCGACCGTCGGCGGCACCACGACGGGCGCCGCGTACTTGCCGGCGATCATCCCGAAGTTCGACAGCGTGATCGTATTGCCGCGCAGCTCCTCCGGCGGAATCCGGCGCGCGCGGATGTCGTCGCGCATCCGGTCGAGGCCGGCCCGCAGGCCGGCGGCGTCGCGCTGCGCGACGTCGCGCAGCACCGGCACGAACAGGCCGTCGGGCAGGTCGACCGCGATGCCGACGTCGATCTTCGCGAGCACGTGCCGCCGCCCGGTGTGCCCCTCGTACCACGCGTTGAGCCCCGGCTCGGCGCGGCAGCCCGCGACCAGCGCGCGGATCAGCCGGATCGTCACGTCGGTGCGCGGCGCCCATGCGTGGATGTCGGCGTCGTCGATCACCGTCGCCGCGGCCACCTCGCTCTGCGCGCGCGCCATGTTCTGCGCCATCGCGCGCCGCACGCCGCGCAGCACTTCCGCCGGCCCGACCTCGGCGAGCACCTTCGCGACCCGCTGCACGTCCGCCGCGGTGATCACGCCGTCCGCGCCCGACGGCGTGACCATCGCGAGATCGACGTCGAGCTTGCGCGCGAGCGCGCGCACCGCGGGCATCGCCCTGATCGCGCCCGCGCCGCCGACCGCGCCACCGATCCCGCCGCCGAGCGCCGCCGGCGCGTCGTGCACGACCTGCGCGCCCACCTCGACCTTGCCGACCACGGTGCCGGCATCCGCGTCGTCGCCCGCGCCTTCGAACGCGACGAGCGGCGCGCCGAGATGCACGAGGTCGCCCGCCTGCCCGAACAGCTTCGCGATGCGGCCCGCCTGCGGGGACGGGATGTCGACGATCGCCTTCGCGGTCTCGACCGACAGCAGCGGCTGGTCGGTCGCGACCGTGTCGCCCGCCTTCACGTGCCATTCGACGATTTCCGCTTCCTGCAGCCCTTCGCCGAGATCGGGCAGTTTGAAGATCTTCATGGTTATGACGCCTCCAGCGTCTTGCGGACCGCGTCGACGATCCGCTCGACGCTCGGCAGATATTGGCTTTCAAGCCGGAACAGCGGCACGACCACGTCGTAGCCCGTCACGCGCTGCACCGGCGCGAGCAGCGAATACAGCCCGCGCTCGGCGATGACCGCGGCGATCTCCGCGCCGAGCCCCGCGGTGCGCGGCGCCTCGTGGACGATCACGCAGCGGCCCGTCTTCGCGACCGACGCGAGGATCGTGTCGACGTCGAGCGGCTTGAGCGTCGCGACGTCGATCACCTCGGCCATCACGCCGTCCTGCGCGAGTTGGTCGGCGGCCGCCTGCACTTCCTGCAGTGCCGCGCCCCAGCTCACCAGCGTGACGTCGGCGCCGTCGCGCAGCGTGAAGCAGGTGTCGAGCGGCAGCGCCTCGCCGTCGTCCTCGACCGGCTGCCGGAACAGCCGGTACAGGCGCGTCGGCTCGAGGAAGATCACCGGGTCCGGATCGCGGATCGCGGCCAGCAGCAGCCCGTATGCGCGCGCCGGCGACGACGGCATCACGACGCGCAGCCCGGGGATATGCGCGAACAGCGCCTCGGGGCTTTCGGAGTGATGCTCGGGCGCGTGGATGCCGCCGCCGCACGGCGAGCGGAGCACGAGCGGGCAAGACAGCCGGCCGCGCGTGCGGTGCCGCAGCCGCGCCGCGTGATTGAGGATGTGATCGATGGCCGGGTAGATGAACCCGGTGAACTGGATCTCGGCGACCGGCCGCAGCCCCATCGCCGCCATGCCGATCGCGGCGCCCGCGATTCCCGATTCCGCGAGCGGCGTGTCGATCACGCGCTCGGCGCCGAAGCGCGACTGCAGGTCGACGGTCGCGCGGAACACGCCGCCGTTGACGCCGATGTCCTCGCCGAGCAGCACTACCGCCGGATCGTTCGCGAGTTCGTAGGCAAGCGCACGATTGACCGCTTCCACCAGGTTCAGGTCAGCCATGATGGTTCCCCGCGGCCGGCGCGAACGCGAGCGCCGTGTCGAGCTGTTCGCGCAGCGCGCGCGGCAGCGTCGCGTACAGATGGTCGAACATCGCGGACGCGCCGGGCGGCGCGACCGCCAGGTATTCCTGCACGGCCGCGTCGACCTGCGCGTAGCAGGCCTTGCCGAACTCGGTGTCCCGCGCCTTGTCCCATGCGTTCATTCGCATCAGGTACGTACGCAGCCGGATCAGCGGCTCGTGCTCCCATTGCTTCGCGACGGTGTCGGCGTCGCGATAGCGCGTCGCGTCGTCGGCGGTCGTGTGATCGCCGAGCCGGTAGCTGAGCGCTTCGACGAGCGTCGGGCCGCCGCCGCGGCGCGCCTTGTCGAGCGCCTCCGACACGACCTGCCGCACCGCGATCACGTCGTTGCCGTCGACCTGCCGGCCCTCGATGCCGGCCGCGATCGCCTTCTGCGCGAGCGTCTGCGCGGCGGTCTGCCGGGTGCGCGGCACCGAGATCGCCCACTGGTTGTCGTTGATGACGAGCACGAGCGGCGCCTGCCATGCGCCGGCCATGTTCATCGCTTCGTAGAAGTCGCCCTTCGACGTGCCGCCGTCGCCGAAGATCGTCACCGCGACGCGCGGCTCGCGGCGCAGCATGAACGCATAGGCCGCGCCCGCCGCATGGCACACCTGGGTGCCGATCGGCACGCAGTTCGGGAAGTCGTGGCGCGCCGCGCTGAAATCGCTGCCGCGCTCGTCGCCGCCCCAGTACAGCAGGCTTTCCGCCATCGTGACGCCGCGCAGCAATTGCGCCGCATGGTCGCGATACGACGGGAACAGCACGTCGTCGGTCTGCATTGCGCTCGCGACGCCGACGCCGATCGCCTCCTGCCCGACCGACGACGCGAACGTGCCGAGCTTGCCGGTGCGCTGCAGCGCGATGGCCTTCGCATCGAACGCGCGCGTCAGCACCATCGCGCGATAGAGCGGCAGCAGCGCCGCGGGGTCCTGCGCGAACTCGGGCAACGGCTGCACCGGCTCGCCGTCGGGCCCCAGATACTGCGTGTAGTCGACATGAAAGCGCGCGACCGTGCTCATGACTCGCCTCCGTGCGGGTGCGAAGCCAGGCGTGCGTCGATGCGGCGCGGCTCGGTGAAGTGATGCCGCCGAGGCGCGCGCGTCCGGCTCGGCGACGGATCGCGCCGCCGGCGGAAAACGCGCCGCCGTTGCGGGGACGCGCACAACGCTCGCATGCGGGCTGCGCCCCTTCCGGCCCTTTGACCGTCCTTCAACCTTAGTCAGTTATCGGGTGAAAGCAAGTCGGAACTGTACGCACGCAAAGCGTGACGCGGTGCGGCATCGCAGGCGTCACGCTGCGTGACGGAGGAAGCAAAAAGAACGCGCGCACGACGTGAAGCCGACTGCCGCGTGCCCCGATCGGTGGAACCGGCATGCGCGCATGATGGCCGCGCCGGCACTACATCTTCGCGATGATTTCACCGACCTCGGTGCTGTCGAATGCGCGCAGCGTCTGCGTGCGGACGTTGCCCGCCGAGCCGAGCGCGAAGCCGAAGGCGGTGAGGCTCTGCTCGTCCGGCGCTTCGATGATGGTGACGATGTCGAATGCGCCGAGCGTCCAGTACACCTCCTTCATGTTGCAGCCGAACGTGCGGGCCATTTCCGCGACCTGCCCCGCGCGCTGCCGCGTGCTCTTGATCGTGCGGATGCCCTGATCGGTGAAGTTTGCGAGAACCACGTAAGTCGCCATGACGATTCCCCTTACGATTGAACCGTGTCGGGATTGCCTGCGCGCGAGCGGTTTCGCCCACGATGGTGCGACTGCGCCGGCGGCGCCGCGTCGCGCGTAACTGGATTCTAGGCAGCGGGATCGAGGATGAAAGACGATCTGGATCAACCGCGGCGCGGAGGCAGACGCCGCATGAGCCGGCGCGCGACCAGCATCGGCAGCCGCACCACGAAGCCGGTGAACAGGCGCAGGTGCATCCACGCGAGCAGCGCGTTGTCGCGGCCGTAGTGGAAGTGCGAGACGCCGCCCTCGTGCCGGCCGAAATAGCGCACCGGCGCGTCGATGCGGATCGGGCGCACGCCGGCCCAGCACAGCCGCACGGCCGCCTCGGGATCGAAGTCGAAGCCGCGCATCCACGGCTGGCGGCGCATGATCGCGGCCAGCGGCGCGACCGGATACACGCGAAACCCGTACAGTGAATCGCCGATGCCGGCCCACAGCGTCTCGAGGTCGGCCCACGCATTCGACAGCCGGCGGCCCTGCACGCGCAACTGCGGCGCGCTCGCGTCGAACTTCGGCACGCCCAGCACCATCGCGTCGGGTGCGGCCTGCGACGCGGCCATGAACGCGGGAATCAGGTCGGCCGGATGCTGGCCGTCGGAATCCATCGTCAATACGTGCGTGAAGCCGCTCGCGGCTGCCGCGTCGAGCCCGGCGAGCACCGCGGCGCCCTTGCCGCGGTTCTCCGGCAGCACGATCACGCGCAAGCCAGGATCGCGTTCGGCCATCGCCTGCAGCCGTTCGGCGCTGCCGTCGGTGCTGCCGTCGACGACGACCCAC
This sequence comes from Burkholderia cepacia, assembly GCF_001718835.1. Taxonomy (NCBI): domain Bacteria; kingdom Pseudomonadati; phylum Pseudomonadota; class Betaproteobacteria; order Burkholderiales; family Burkholderiaceae; genus Burkholderia; species Burkholderia cepacia. The sequence continues at coordinate 3,268,320 of NZ_CP013443.1, forward strand.
ACCGGATTCCACTGCGCTCGCGCTTGGCGCACGGTCGTGTCGACCTTGGTGCCCGGGTTGTAGCTCGGAATCAGGACGAGATGGGTGGACGAAGCGCGCGGCGAGGACATGGGCACGGCCAAGGTCGAAGACGGGAATCCTGACGGAATTTTATGACCTGCCGACGACCCGCGGCATCGGGTTTCCACGTCGTGCATCGTCATGCGAGCCCGCCGTTGACGGACAGCACCTGCCCCGTCACGTAGGCCGCGGCGTCGGACACCAGGTACGCGACCATCGCCGCGACTTCGTCGGGCCGGCCCGCGCGCTGCGCGGGCACGAGCTGCCTGATGCGTTCGGCGGGAAACGCCTGTTCGGCCATCGGCGATTCGATGATGCCGGGCGCGACCGCGTTCACGGTGATGCCGCGCGACGCGAGCTCCAGCGACAGCGACTTCGTCGCGCCGATCAGCCCCGCCTTCGCGGCCGCGTAGTTGACCTGCCCGCGATTGCCGGTCACGCCGGCCACCGACGCGATGTTGACGATCCGTCCGCGCCGCGTGCGGATCATCGGCAGCAACAGCGGCTGCGTAACGTTGAAGAAGCCGTTGAGCGTCACGTCGATCACGCCGTGCCACTGCCGGCGCGACATGCCGGCCATCGGCGCATCGTCGTGAATCCCCGCGTTGTTGACGAGGATCTGCACCGGCACGTCGTCGGCAAGCGGCGCCAGCGCGGCGAGCGTCGCATCGGCGTCGGTCACGTCGAACGCGATCGCGCGCGCGGCGCCGCCGGCCGCGACGATCTGCTGCGCGACCGCCTCCGCCTGCGCGAGATGGCGGTTCGCATGCACCCACACTTCATGGCCGGCCTGCGCGAGCGCCGTGCAGATCGCCTGCCCGAGTGCGCCGCTGCCGCCCGTCACGAGCGCCCGCATCGACCGTCTCCTTCCATGTGCGTTCCACTCCGATCGAAGCGGCGGCCGCGAAGCGCATGCTCCGCACCCGGCCGCGTGCCGTTGTCACCGATTTCGCGCCGTGGCGGCGCGCGCCGTCACTTCGTGCGGTGCGCGGCGACGTACGCAGCCAGTGCACCGAGCGTCGCGAAGATCTTCTGGTTGTCCGGATTGTCCGAACGCAGCTCGAAGCCGTATTTCTTCGAGATCAGCAGCGCGATTTCCAGGATGTCGATGGAGTCGAGCCCGAAACCCTCGCCGTACAGCGGGGTGTCGGCCGTCACTGTGTCGAGCGTGACGTCTTCGAGATTCAGTTCGCCGATGATCAGCGAGGCGAGCTCTTGTTCCAGTGCGTTCATCATGCTTGCAAACAGGCGGCACACGGCAGCGGGAGCGCACCGAAACGGCCGTCTCGCGCACGCGTCGCCGCGTGCGTCTGTCCATTCCTCCGGCGTCCGCCGTCCACCCCGCCCGTGTTTTTGGGGATCGTTTGTAAAAGTTACGCGGATTCTAGACGAACGGGTATCGGGCCGTATACGGTGAAAGGGTTACAGACGTGCGGGCGCGCGCCGCCCGCATTTCGGGACGCGAACCCACGGGATGCTTGAGCCGCTTTGGACGGAAATGGATCGGCCGCGCGACGGGCTGCGCGCGGCGCCATACAATCGGTTACAAAAGCCCCACGCGCATGCCCGAAAGACGCGCGGCAGGCACCCTAAAATGTGCGTGCCACGAGAGGTGGCCGGGCTTCGGCTCCGGCCGCCATTCATATGATGTTTGACGGCCCGACGACCGCGTCGCGCCCCCGAACCCCCATCGATGCATCCAGCCATGCCGCGTCCGTCCGTTCGCCGCGCTTTCGCGCCTCCCGCCGTCCGCTGCCGCACTGCCGCCGCGCGTGCCGCTCGTGTCACGCGCACCGGCGGCGCACGCCATGCGCGCGGAGCCGCACAATGAGCACGCCGGAGCACATCGCGCGCGGCGCCCTCGCCGTCGGCGCGGTGGTCGCCTACCAGGCCGGCGCGCACTACGCGGCCGCGACGCCCGGCGCACACGGCCTCGGCCTCGCGATGGCGCTCGTGCCGCCGCTGCTGCTCGCGCTCGGCGCCGCGTTGCGCTCGCCGCATCGCGTCGGGTTCGTGTCCGCATGGCTGCTCGCCGCCGCCGCGCTGTGGGCCGCGCGCGTGCCGCTCGCCCGGCACTTCGAATGGGGCCTGTACCTGGAGCACGCGAGTTTCAACCTCGCGATGGCGCTGCTGTTCGGCCGCACGCTCGCGGCCGGCAAGGTGCCGCTGTGCACGCATTTCGCGACGATGATCCACGGCGCGATCACGCCGGCCGTCGCGCACTACACGCGGCAGATCACGCTCGCGTGGACGCTGTTCTTCGTCGCGATCGCCGCCGTGTCGACGCTGCTGTTCGCGACCGCGCCGATCGTCACGTGGTCGACGTTCGCGAACTACCTGTCGCTGCCGCTCGTCGCCGCGATGTTCGCGGCCGAGCATGCGTGCCGACGCTTCGCGCTGCCGCACGAAGCGCGGCCGCGCATGGTCGACGCGGTGCGCGCGTACCGGCAGGCGACCGGGGCCCGCGCCAGCCATGCGCGCTGAATTCACGGCCGGCGCCGCGTGGCGGCCGCGCCGGCCCCGCTTTCGTTTCCGCTGATTTATGCCGACTCACCCGCTGGTTTTCCATTCGTCGCCCGACCAGACGATCGCCTGGCGCGACGGCGCGCACGTCACCGTGCGCACGTTCGTCGCCGACGTCGCGCGCGTGGCCGCCGCGCTGCCCGCCGGCGCGCACGTGTTCAACGTGTGCCGCGACCGCTACCGCTTCGCGGTCAGCCTGTGCGCCGCGCTCGTGGCCGGCAAGGTCAGCCTGCTGCCGTCGACGCATACGCCGGAAATGGTCCGCCAGCTCGCGTCGTTCGCGCCCGATGCGTTCTGCCTGCACGACGCGCCCGACTGCACGATCGACCTGCCGCGCTTCGCGTACCCCGATGCCGCGCCGGCGGACGGTGTGGTCGACCCGGGCGATGCGCCGTTCGCCGTGCCGCAGATCGACGCGGCGCGGATCATGGCCTACGTGTTCACGTCCGGCTCGACCGGCGCGCCGGTGCCGCACCGCAAGACCTGGGGCTTCCTGGTCGGCTGCGTACGCGCGGCGGCCGGCCGCCTCGGGCTGCTCGACGGCCGCGCGGCCACGCTGATCGGCACGGTGCCCGCGCAGCACATGTACGGCTTCGAGTCGACGGTGCTGCTCGCGCTGATCGGCGGCCTCGCGTTCAGCAACCGCCAGCCGTTCTACCCGGTCGACATTCGCGACGAACTCGACGCGATCCCGCAGCCGCGCGTGCTCGTCACGTCGCCGATCCACCTGCGTGCGCTGCTGGCGGCCGGCCACGCGCTGCCGCCGGCGGCGCTCGTGCTGTCGGCCACCGCGCCGCTGTCGGAAAAGCTCGCGTGCGAAGCCGAGGCCGCGCTCGACGCGCCGCTCGTCGAGATCTACGGCAGCACCGAGACCGGCCAGATCGCCACCCGCCGCACGTCGCAGGGCGCGGCATGGCAACTGTTTCCGGGCATTCGCATCGATGCGCGCGAAAGCGCGGACGACGACGGCGAGCCGACCATGTGGGTTTCCGGCGCGCATGTCGACGCACCCGTGCCGATGGGCGATGCACTCGAACTGCTCGGCGACGGCCGGTTCCTGCTGCACGGCCGCAAGGCCGACCTCGTCAACATCGCCGGCAAGCGCACGTCGCTCGCGTACCTGAACCATCAGCTCAACGCGATTCCGCAGGTGGTCGACGGCGTATTCTTCATGCCCGACGATGCGACCCGCGCCGGCCGCACTGCGGGCGTCGAACCCGTCACGCGCCTCGTCGCGCTCGTCGTCGCGCCGACGCTCGCGGCAGCCGGCCTGCAGCGCGCGCTGCGCGAGCGGATCGATCCCGCGTTCATGCCGCGCCCGCTCGTGTTCGTCGACGCGCTGCCGCGCAACGAAACGGGCAAGCTGCCGCGCGACGTGCTCGCGGCGCTGGTCGCCCGGCATACGCGCGAGGCCGTGTCGTCCACGCCCGGCCGCGACGCCGGCGCGGCGAACGCGCTCGCCTTCACGATCCCCGCCGATCACCCGGCACTGCCCGGCCACTTCCCCGGCCATCCGGTCGTGCCGGGCGTCGTGCTGCTCGATCGCGCGATCCATGCGCTCGGCACCGCGCTGAATCGCCCGCTGCACACGTGGCGGCTCGGGTCCGCGAAATTCCTGAGCCCGGTTGCGCCCGGCGAGCCGCTCGATCTCGCGTACGACGCCGCGACGAGCGGTGCGATCCGCTTCACGCTGCGCGCCGGGACGCGCGACGTCGCGAGCGGCGTGCTGTCCGCGCCGCCGGCCGCGCGGGAGGCGACGCCCGCATGAAGCGCACCGCATGGGCCCGGCGCCGGGAGCGCAGCAACACGCCGCTGCTGCGCGCGATGACGTGGATCTCGCTGCGCTTCGGCCGGCAGCGAGCGCGCGCCGTGCTGCATCTCGTCGCGGCCTGGTTCGTGCTGTTTTCGCCGGTCGCGTGCGCGGCGTCGCGCGATTACCTGCGCCGCGTGCTCGGCCGCCCCGCGCGCTGGCGCGACGTGTACCGGCACGTGTTCACGTTCGCGGCGACGATCCACGACCGCGTCTACCTGATGAACGGGCGCTTCGACCTGTTCGACATCCGTCTGCACGGCGAGGCGCACGTGCGCGCCGCGCTCGCGGGCGGACGCGGCGCGTTCCTGATGGGCGCGCATCTCGGCAGCTTCGAGGTCGTGCGCGCGATCGGCCGCACGCACCCGGACCTGCGCGTCGTCGTGACGATGTACGAGAAGAACGCGCGCAAGATCAATGCGACGCTCGCCGCGGTGAATCCCGCCGCGCAGCCGGAAGTGATTCCGCTCGGGCAAGTCGACTCGATGCTGAAGGTGCGCGAGCGCCTCGACGCGAACTGCATGGTCGGCATGCTCGCCGACCGCACGCTGCTCGACGATGCAGCCGCGTCGCTGCGGCGGCTGCCGCTGCTCGGCACGCCGGCCGCCTTCCCGCTCGGGCCGCTCTACATGGCCGCGATGCTGCGGCGCCCGGTGATCTTCATGACGGGCCTCTATCGCGACGGCAACCGCTACGATGTGCACTTCGAGACGCTCGCCGATTTCACCGACGTGCGGCGCGACGCGCGCGCGGCGGCCGTCGACGCGGCACTCGTGCGCTACGTCGCGCTGCTCGACAGGTACTGTCGCGCGGCACCGTACAACTGGTTCAACTATTTCGACTTCTGGCAGGACGGCAACGCCCCCGCCGCGCGTCGCGACGACGCGCCGGTGCACGCCGCCGGCCTGTCCGCCCCGAGGGATTCCGACGCATGACCGCCTTCCGCCGTTTCCCGTTCACCGTCGCCGCAGCCGCGCTCGCCGCCGCCGTCGCGCTGACCGCGCCCGCGCGCGCGGCGGACGCCGGCGCGCCGTGGAGCCTCGACCGGCTGATGTCGACGCTCGCACAGCACAAGTCGGGGCGTGCGACGTTCACCGAGACGAAGTACCTGTCGATCGCGACGCAGCCGGTCGAATCGTCCGGCGAACTCGTGTTCGTCGCGCCCGATCATCTCGAGAAGCACACGCTGAGCCCGAAGCCCGAACACCTCGTCGTCGACGGCGACATGCTCACCGTCGAACGCAACAACCGCAGGTACACGCTCGCGCTCGCGCGCTATCCGGAACTCGGCGCGTTCATCGACAGCATCCGCGCGACGCTCGCCGGCAACCGCTTCGCGCTCGAACAGGTCTACAAGGTCGCGCTCGCCGGGCGCGGCGACGACTGGACGCTGACGCTCACGCCGCTCGACTCGCGGATGCTGCAGGTCGTCAGCACGATCACGCTCGACGGCACGCGCGACCTGTTGCGCAGCGTCGCGATCCGGCAGGCCGACGGCGACCGTTCGGTGATGCGCCTGCAACCCGTTCCGGCGAACCCGAACCCGAACTGATGGACGAACGCACCCGGCCCGCGTCTTCGGCGATCGCCCGCCGCCTGCACGCGCTGCGGCAGCGCGCGGTGCTCGTGTGGCTGCTCGCGCTCGTCGCGTGCGGCATCGCGATCGGGCGCGCGCACTTCACGGCCGACCTGTCCGCGTTCCTGCCGGATTCGCCGAGCGCCGGGCAGCGCGTGCTCGTCGACCAGTTGCGCGACGGCATCGTGTCGCGGCTGATCCTCGTCGCGATCGACGGCGGCGATGCGGCCACGCGCGCCGCCCTGTCGCGGCGCATGGCGGCCATACTGCGCACCGATCCGCAGTTCGCGGCCGTGCACAACGGCGAAGCCGCGAACGACGCGCGCGACCGGCAGTTCATCTTCGATCACCGCTACCTGCTGAGTCCTGCCGTCACGCCACAGCACTTCAGCACCGCCGGCCTGCACCAGGCGCTCGGCGACAGCCTCGACCTGCTGAGCTCGTCGGCCGGCCTCGTGGCCAAGGCGATGCTGCCGCGCGACCCGACCGGCGAAGTCGCCACGCTCGTCGACCAGCTCGACGGCGCGGCGGAACCGGCGAGCCGCGACGGCGTGTGGGCGTCGCGCGACGGCACCCGCGCGGTGCTCGTCGTGCAGACGGCCGCCGCCGGTTCCGACACCGATGCCCAGGCCCGCGCGATCGACGCGGTGCGCCGCGCGTTCGCCGCCGCGAAGCAAGCCTCGGAGCAGGCCTCAAAGCAGGCCGTGCCGAACGCCGCCGCCGCCACGCTCGCGATGACGGGCCCCGGCGTGTTCTCGGTCGACACGCGCGACACGATCCGGCACGACGTCGAACGGCTGTCGACGGCGAGCGTCGTGCTGATCGTCGCGTTGCTGCTGACGCTGTACCGTTCGCCGCGCACGCTCGCGCTCGGCTTGCTGCCGGTGCTGACCGGCGTCGCGGCGGGAATCGCGGCGGTCAGCGTCGCGTTCGGCACGGTCCACGGGCTGACGCTCGGTTTCGGTACGACGCTGATCGGCGAAGCCGTCGACTATTCGATCTACCTGTTCGTGCAATCGGCGCAGGCCGGCACGCGCGGCGCGGCGCGCCCGGCCGACGCGACGCGCGCCTGGATCGCCGCGTACTGGCCGACGATCCGGCTCGGCGTGCTGACGTCCGTGTGCGGTTTCGCGTCGATGCTGTTCTCCGGGTTCCCGGGCCTCGTGCAGCTCGGGCTGTATTCGATCGTCGGGCTGACGGCCGCCGCGCTCGTCACGCGCTTCGTGCTGCCCCACCTGCGCGGCGAGCATGTCGCGATCCGCGACGTGTCGCGCATCGGCGCCGTGCTCGCGCGCGCGGCCGACGCCGCGCCGCGGCTGCGCTGGCCGCTCGCCGCGCTGGTGATCGCCGCGGGCGTGACGCTCGTGCTGCATCGCGACGGCCTGTGGAGCCGCGAACTCGCCGCGCTGAGCCCCGTGCCCGCGCAAGCGCAGGCGCTCGACGCACGGCTGCGCGCCGATGTCGGCGCGCCCGACGTGCGCTACCTCGTCGTGATTGCCGCGCCGACCGAACAGGCCGCGCTCGAACGCGCGGAACGGGTCGCCGCGCAGTTGCAGCCGCTCGTCGACCGGGGCGCGCTCGCGGGTTTCGAATCCCCCGCGCGCTACCTGCCGAGCGACGCCGCACAGCGCGCGCGCCTCGCGAGCCTGCCGGATGCCGATGTGCTCGCCGCGCGGATGCGCGAAGCCGTCGCGAACCAGCCGATCGCGGTCAGGCCCGACCTGTTCGCGCCGTTCATCGCCGACGTCGAAGCCGCGCGCCACGCGCCGCTGCTGACGCGCGCGGACCTGCACGGCACGTCGATGTCGCTTGCCGTCGATGCGCTGCTGACCGAACGCGACGGCCGCTGGAGCGCGATGCTGCCGCTGCGCGCGCCGGACACCGCCCGCACCGCGCAACCGGCATCGAGTCTCGATGCAGCGCCGATCCGCGCGGCCGTCGCACGCGCGGGCGTGCCCGATGCGCTGTTCGTCGACATGAAGGCCGAAGCCGATCGCCTGTACGTGAGCTACGTGCATGAGGACATCCGCCTGTCGCTCGCGGGTTTGGCCGCGATCGCCGTGCTGCTGCTGATCGCACTGCGCTCGCCGCGCCGCGTCGTGCGCGCACTCGCGCCGCTCGTCGCGGCCGTGCTGGTCGTGACGGCCGGCTTCGCGCTCGCCGGCGTGCCGCTGACGATCCTGCACCTCGTCGGGATGCTGCTGATCGTCGCGGTCGGCTCGAACTACGCGCTGTTCTTCTGCAGGCGCGACGACGCGCAGCCCGTCACGCCCCACACGCTCGTGTCGCTGCTGATCGCGAACCTCGCGACGGTCGCCGGCTTCGGGCTGCTGGCGCTGTCGCGCGTGCCGCTGCTCGAGACCTTCGGGCTGACCATCGGCCCGGGCGCGATGCTCGCGCTCGCGTTCGCGGCGATTCTCGCGCCGCCGGCCGCCGCACCGCTGCAGGGAGGACGCACATGAACGCGCCGACATCCACGCCGTCATCCGCACCGCGTCCCGGCGATGTGCGCCGCTGGCGGCCCACGCCGCTGATCGCGGGCACCGCCGCGCTGCACGCGGGCGCGGCAGCCGCCGTCGTCGCGCAGCCGGCCGTGTGGCCGTGGGCGGTCGGCGGCGTGGTCGCGTCGCATCTCGCGCTGACCGCCGCCGGCCTGTGGCCGCGCAGCGCACTGCTCGGGCCGAACTGGACGCACCTGCCGCCCGGCGCCGGCCGCCGCATCGCATTGACGATCGACGACGGCCCGGATCCCGACGTCACGCCGCGCGTGCTCGACCTGCTCGACCGTTACGACGCGCGCGCGACGTTCTTCTGCATCGGCGATCTCGCGTGCCGCCATCCGCGCTGGATCGAGGCGATCGTCGCGCGCGGTCACGCGATCGAGAACCACAGCCAGCGGCACCGGCATACGTTCTCGCTGTCGGGGCCCGCCGCGCTGCGGCGCGAGATCGCGGCCGCGCAACGGACGCTGACCGACATCGCCGGCACGCGCCCGCTGTTCTTCCGCGCGCCGGCGGGCCTGCGCAATCCGTTTCTCGAACCGGTGCTGTGCGAGCTCGGCCTGCAGCTGGCGAGCTGGACGCGGCGCGGCTTCGACACGCGCGAGAGCGATGCCGCGACCGTCACGCGCCGCCTGCTGCACGGTCTCGCGCCGCGCGACATCCTGCTCGTGCACGACGGCCACGCGGCACGCGACGCGCGCGGCGAGCCGGTCGTGCTCGACGTGCTGCACGCGGTGCTGCGCGCGGCCGCCGACGCGCAGCTGCAGTGGGTCACGCTGCGCGCCGCGCTCGCGCCCGAACCGCCGGCGGCGGCCGGCCCGACGGCGCCCGTTTGATAAAATTCAATGGCTATCGGCGCGCCGCGCGGCCTCACCACGCACCGCGGCGCCCGAACCGGCCACCGGATGCGACCCTCGTGAAACCTCTCCTGCTCTCGCACTTCACCGCCACCAGCTGCATCGGCCGCGGCCTCGACGCGACCCTCGATGCGCTGCGCCACGCGCGCGGCGGGCTCACGCCCTGCGACTTCGAGCGTGCGGATCTCGACACGTGGATCGGCGCGGTGGACGGCGTCGACGCGCAGCCCGTGCGCGCCGACCTCGCCGACTTCGCGTGCCGCAACAACCGCCTCGCGCAGCTCGGCCTCACGCAGGACGGCTTCGACGCACGCGTCGCGGCGGCCGTGTCGCGCTACGGCGCCGAACGTGTCGGCGTGTTCGTCGGCACGAGCACGGCCGGCATCCTCGAGACCGAGCACGCATACCAGCGCCGCGATCCGGCGAGCGGCGCACTGCCCGCCGACTTCCGCTACGCCCACACGCACAACCCGTATTCGCCGGCCGCGTTCGTGCGCGCGTTTTTCGCGCTGCGCGGGCCGGCGATGGCGATCTCGTCCGCATGCTCGTCCGGCGCGAAAGTGTTCGGCTCCGCGCGCCGCATGATCGAGGCGGGATTGATCGATGCGGCCGTCGTCGGCGGCGTCGATTCGCTGTGCCTGACGACGCTGTACGGCTTCAATTCGCTCGAACTGCTGTCGCGCCGGCCGTGCCGTCCGTTCGACGTCGCGCGCGACGGCATCTCGATCGGCGAGGCCGCCGCGTTCGCGCTCGTCGAACGCGTGCCCGACCCGCCCGCCCCGCTCGACGCCGATGCGATCCTGCTGCTCGGCATCGGCGAATCGAGCGACGCGCATCACATGTCGTCGCCGCATCCGGACGGGCTCGGCGCGCGCGTCGCCATCGAGCAGGCGCTTGCATCCGCCGGCCTCGGCGCGAACGACATCGACTACGTGAACCTGCACGGCACCGCGACGCCGAGCAACGACGCGGCCGAGAGCCGCGCGGTCGGCGCGCTGTTCGCCGGCACGCCGTGCAGCTCGACGAAGGGCGCGACCGGCCATACGCTCGGCGCGGCGGGCGCGCTCGAGGCGGTCGTCGCCGCGCTCGCGCTGCGCGAGCAGTTCGTGCCGGCCGGCGTCAACACCGCGCAACCCGACCCGGCACTCGTTGCCGACTACGTGCTCGCGAGCCGCGATACGCGTGTGCGCGCCGTCCTCTCCAATTCGTTCGGCTTCGGCGGCACGAATTGCAGCCTGATCCTCGGCCGCGCCGACCACGCACGCCGTTGAGGCCCGCCATGACACTGACCGCCTTCATCGAAAGCATCGGCCTCGTCGGCCCCGGATTGACCGGCTGGCCGCACGCGGCCGATGTGCTCGCGGGCCGCGCGCCGTATGCGCCCGCCCGCACCGAGCTGCCGCCGCCGGCCGGCCTGCCGTCGGCCGAGCGGCGCCGCACGGGCCCCGTCGTGCGCACGGCGCTCGCCGCCGGCCACGAAGCGGTGGCCGCGAGCGCACGCGACGTCACGACGCTCGCGACCGTGTTCAGCGCGTCGGGCGGCGACGGCCAGAACTGCCACGCGATCTGCGAAACCCTCGCCGGCGACGATCGCCAGCTGTCGCCGACACGCTTCCACAACTCCGTGCACAACGCGCCGGCCGGCTACTGGAGCATCGCTACCCGTGCGATGGCGACGTCGAACGTGCTGTGCGCGCACGACGGCAGCTTTGCCGCCGGGCTGCTCGAGAGCCTGTGCCAGGTCGTCGTCGATCGCGTGCCGACGCTGCTGATCGCGTACGACACCGACTATCCGGAACCGCTGCGCGCGGTGCGGCCGATCGACGACGCGTTCGGCGTCGCGCTCGTGCTCGCGCCCGAAGCAGGCGAACACGCGCTGGCCCGCATCGACGTGCAACTCACCGACGCGCCCGCCACGACGCTCGCGTCGCCCGCGCTCGAAGCGTTGCGCATCGGCAATCCGGCCGCGCGCGTGCTGCCGCTGCTCGAGGCGCTCGCCGCGCCGCGCGCCGCGCGCGTCGTGCTCGACTATCTGGCGGACCGGCGCGTGCAGGTCGATGTCGCGATGCCGGATACGTTCGCGGAGCGTGCGCGATGACGACCGCCGGCACGATGCGCGACCACGCGTGGATTGCCGCGCACATTCCGCACGACGGTGCGATGTGCCTGCTCGACTCGGTGGACTTCTGGGACGACGCGCGAATCCGCTGCACCGCGACGAGCCACCGCGATCCGCACAACCCGCTGCGCGCGCACGGCCGGCTCGCATCCGTCTGCGGCATCGAATACGCGGCACAGGCGATGGCCGTGCACGGCGCGCTCGTCGGCGCGCCGCGCGAGCGGCCGCGCGCCGGCTTTCTGGCGAGCGTGCGCAACGTCGACACGTTCGTCGACCGGCTCGACACGTGCGACGCGCCGCTGACCGTCGAAGCCGAACGTGTCGGCGGCGACGACGTCACGGTGCTGTACGGCTTCGCGCTGCGCTGCGGCGAGCGCGTGCTGCTGTCCGGCCGCGCCGCGGTGATGCTCGACGCATCGGCGGCCGGCGTGTTTCGCCCGCCTGGCGGCGGCGCGGAGATTCGATGACAACGTTGGGAGGAATCTGCTTGTGAAAGGTCGTCAGTTCATTTTTGCCGCACTCGTGTTCGCGACGGTTTGCCCGGCCGCGCACGCGGACATGTCGGAAGTGAAGCAGGACATCAAGCGCGATTCGAAGGAAGCCGCGCACAAGACCGGCGAGGCGGCCCGCAGCTTCGGCCACGCGACCGCGAGTGCGGCGAAGGCGGTCGGGCACGGCGTCGCACACGCGTCGCGCGAGGGTTGGGACGCGACCAAGCACGCGTCGCGCGAAGGCTGGGATGCCACCAAGCGCACGACGAAGCGGATCTTCCACAAGAACGGCAGCGACTAAGCGCAGTCCGCGGCGGCGCCGCGGGACGCTGCGTCGCCGCCCGACCACTCAGCCCGCCCGGCGCTTCGCCCTGACGCCGTGCAAGGCTGCCTTGCCGTATGCCGCACGCCAGCAATCGCGATGATCGAAGTTCCGCAGCAGCCGCGCACGGCGCCGCTCGAGCCAGTAGTGAACGATCGCCGCCGTCAGCGCGACGGCGAGCGCTGCCCCGCCGATCGCGAGCCCCATCGAAGTGTCACCCATGCCTGCTCCGGAATGTGAAGCCGCGGCGGCACGGCGGGCGACGGCGAGCGGGGCGGGCAGAACGAGAAGAGGCCCGCGTCCGTCATCGTCATCGCGCACGCGCGCTGCCCCGGCGCTGAATGGCGCTGGAGCACGTCCCGGGCGCGCGAGGCGCGCAGCCCGGGCCGTCGTGCGTCAGTGCATGTGCTGGCCGCCGTTGATCGCGATGTTGGAGCCCGTCACGAAGCCGGCCTCCTCCGAGCACAGGTAAGCGACGAGCGCCGCGACTTCCTCGGGCTTGCCGAGCCGGCCCGCTGGAATCTGCGGGAGGATCTTCGAGTCGAGGATGTCCTGCGGGATCGCCGTGACCATCTTCGTCGCGAGGTAGCCCGGCGACACGGTGTTCACCGTCACGCCCTTGCGCGCGATCTCGAGCGCGAGCGATTTCGTGAAGCCGTGCATGCCGGCCTTCGCGGCCGCGTAGTTGGTCTGGCCGACCGAACCCTTCGAACCGTTCACCGACGAGATGTTGACGATGCGGCCCCAGCCGCGCTCGACCATGCTTTCGCAGACCGGCTTCGTCATGTTGAACACGGAATCGAGGTTCGTGCGGATCACCGCATCCCAGTTGACCTTGTCGAGCTTGCGCAGCGTCATGTCGCGCGTGATGCCCGCGTTGTTCACGAGAATGTCGACCGGGCCGACGTCCTGCACAATCTTCGCCACGCATTGCTGGCACGAATCGTGGTCGGCCACGTCCACCGGGTACGCGAGGAACTCGCGGCCGGCCGCATGCATCTCGGTCAGCCAGCGGTCCGCGCCGGTGTTGCTCGGCGAATACGTGACGACTACCCGGTGGCCCGCGTCGTTCAACCTGATGCTCACCGCTTCGCCGAGGCCGCCCATTCCACCAGTCACAACTGCAATTCGCTTAGTCATCCTATAAATTACCGACAAAAAAGTAATCGATGATGTGGCAATCCATTAGCGCTGCCTGGGCACCGCTTGCCGCCCCACCGCTTCGATGCGCCGGGCGCATCGTCGAATCGCGCGTTTTTGTTGTGAACTGCTTGTCCGGCGCGCAAGCCGTCACGGGCCGCCGTCGTGGTGCATGCCTGCACCGTGACGGCGCCCAATCTCACAAACCGCTGTCAGAAACCGCTCAACCGCGCTCGACCGCGAGCGCGACACCCATCCCGCCGCCGATGCACAGCGACGCCAGCCCGCGCTTCGCGTCGCGTTTCTGCATCTCGTGCAGCAGCGTCACCAGGATCCGGCAGCCCGACGCGCCGATCGGGTGGCCGATCGCGATCGCCCCGCCGTTCACGTTCACCTTCGACGTGTCCCAGCCCATCTGCTTGTGCACCGCCAGCGCCTGCGCCGCGAACGCCTCGTTGATCTCCATCAGGTCCAGGTCGCCCGGCGTCCAGCCCGCGCGCTCCAGGCACCGGCGCGATGCCGGCACCGGGCCCATCCCCATCACGCTCGGGTCCACACCCGCGTTCGCGTATGCCTTGATCTTCGCCAGCGGCGTCAGACCCAGCGCCGCCGCCTTCTGCGCCGACATCACCAGCACCGCCGCCGCGCCGTCGTTCAGCCCCGACGCGTTCGCCGCCGTCACCGAGCCGTCCTTCGAGAACGCCGGCTTCAGCCCGGCCAGCGATTCCGCCGTCACGCCGTGACGCACGAATTCGTCGGTCGCGAACTGCAGCGGCTCGCCCTTGCGTTGCGGGATCGACACCGGCACGATCTCGTCGTCGAAACGGCCCGCCTTCTGCGCGGCTTCCGCCTTGTTCTGCGACAGCGCCGCGAACGCATCCTGCTCTTCGCGCGTGATCCCGTATTCCTTCGCGACGTTCTCCGCCGTGATGCCCATGTGGTACTGGTTGTACACGTCCCACAGGCCGTCGACGATCATCGTGTCGACCAGCTTCGCATCGCCCATCCGGAAGCCGTCGCGCGAGCCCGGCAGCACGTGCGGCGATGCGCTCATGTTCTCCTGCCCGCCCGCGACCACGATCTCCGCGTCGCCCGCGACGATCGCGTTCGCCGCCAGCATCACGGCCTTCAGGCCCGAGCCGCACACCTTGTTGATCGTCATCCCCGGCACTGCCGTCGGCAGCCCGGCCTTGATCAGCGACTGCCGCGCCGGGTTCTGCCCGGAACCGGCCGTCAGCACCTGGCCCATGATCACTTCGCTCACCTGCTCGGGCTTCACGCCCGCGCGCTCCAGCACCGCGCGGATCACCGTCGCGCCCAGTTCGGGCGCCGCAATCTTCGCAAGCGAACCGCCGAATTTGCCGACCGCGGTCCGCGCGGCCGATACGATCACTACGTCCGTCATGTTCGATTCCTGCATCAGAGTCGCATTGCTGTTGTGCCGCCGGCCAGCGCCGGTCCGGCATCGGTTGCCGCACGGCCGCTACGCGGCACGGCGGCTCGCGAGAACATCGCAGCCAAACTTCGCGTGGCACACGCGGCGTCCGGCGGCGGGTCGCGTCGATCGAGGCGTCGCGCGAACGCGCGACGCGAATTCAGGCCGCCGTTTCGCGCGCGCCCGCGTCCTTGCGTGCGGCGCCCGCCGCCTGCTTGCCGTTGCGTGCGGACGCGCCGACCGCGTCGAGGCCGCTTTGCGCCGCCTCGATCACCTGGCCCGTTGCCGCACGCACCGATTCCGCCGCCGCGCTGGCCGCGGACAGCGCCGTGTTTA
Organism: Burkholderia cepacia; assembly: GCF_001718835.1. NCBI lineage: Bacteria > Pseudomonadati > Pseudomonadota > Betaproteobacteria > Burkholderiales > Burkholderiaceae > Burkholderia > Burkholderia cepacia. Next base: position 3,283,490 of record NZ_CP013443.1, read on the forward strand.
AGGCGGCGACCACCGGAGCCGTGCCGGCCGGCGCGTGCTTCGTCAGCTCGCCGATCACGTCCTTCAGGCGCTTGTCGTTCTGCTCGTACTGCGCTTGCGCGACTTTCGCCCACTCGGCCTGGGTCGCCGTCGCGATGTCGAGCAGATGGCGGCCATACGACGCCGCCTTGGTGACCGTCTGCTGCGACGTGCCCAGTTGGTGCGTGATGAATTCGGCCGGGCTGTTGCCGCTGAAGGCGCCCTTCAGGCTGTCTTCGTATTCCGTCAGCGCCGTCTTGGTTGCCTGCAGGTTGAGGTCGACCACGGCCTCGAAACCGCGCAGCGCCGGATGGGCGACAGCGAACCAGGCAGCGACGCCGGATTGGTAATCGGCGACAAGTTTTTCGGGGGCGAAAAAGGACATCGGAACGCTCCTGTTTACAATTCGACAGTTTGTATAGGAAATACGGATGCCGAACATTTCGTTCGGTTTCTTATTTATCGCACATCATACATTGTTTGCGCGACGTTTAGAGTGTCCATTCTAGTTGCATTAATTGTCAATCGATTGGCATCAATACTCGGTATAAACCCTAATTCGTCAACACCCACGCCAATCGGGTCTGGCGGCAATTTATTTCAGGGCCATGTCGCAAACACCCGCCTGGAAACGATTTTCACATTTTGACTACTTTCTGACCGAATCAGCAGGCAAGTTTTACACACCGATTATTATGATTAATGAAAAATTGGTGCGCGCTTATAGACAAATCATTTATGGATGAATCGCACCCACTGAAAACGTTTTTGCTGATTTTCATCAAAATCGTTTTCACGATTATTTTCCAAAAACGGGAATAAGGCCGGGCGCAGCCCGGCAACGAGACATGGCGAGAGCGGGCGCCGCGCATGCGTGCGCGGGCGTCGGATGGCGGTGATTCGGGCAGCGCGGCGGCGGCGTCAGCCGGCCAGTTCGCGATGCAGCGCGAGGAACTCCTGCGCGAGCTTGTGCCCGGGTTCGAGATGAATGACGGGGGTCGCACGCTGATGCGACTCGCGGATCTTCACCGATGCCGACAGCCTCGACGCGAGCACCGGCAGCCCTTCCTCGACGAGTTCGTCGACGAGCCGCTGCGGCAGGCTCGCTCGCGGCTGGAACTGGTTGATCACGATCCCTTCCACCTCGAGCGCCGCGTTGTGATCCTGCTGGATCTCCTTCACGTTCTCGAGCAGCGTGTACAGCGCGCGGCGCGAGAAATCGTCGCAGTCGAACGGGATCAGGCAGCGCTCGACCGCGATCAGCGCCGAACGCGTATAGAAATTCAGCGCGGGCGGCGTGTCGATGTACACGGCGTCGTAGGCGTCGAGTTCGTTCAGCGCATCGCGCAGCTTGTAGATCTTGTAACGCGATTCGAGCTTGCCGTGCAGCGCGTCGAGATCCGGATGCGCGGGCATCACGTCGAGCCCTTCGAACGGCGTCGGATGGATGAACGACGCGACGTCGACCGGACGGAAGTTGAAGGTCAGCGCGGTTTCGAAGAAATCGGCGACGGTCGGTGCAGTGCCGGCGGCGCGCTCGCCGAGCAGGTAGCGCGTGGAGTTCGCCTGCGCATCGAGGTCGATGACGAGCGTGCGCAGCCCTTCGCTCGCACTGATCGCCGCCAGGTTGCAGACGATCGTCGATTTGCCCACGCCGCCCTTCTGGTTGAATACGACCCGCCGCATGGTCCCCTCTCGATCGAAGCGCCAAAGGGTGCAGCATAGCCGAACATTCGTGGCCGCGTCGTGACGCGCCATAAATGCATCGGCCACGACGAAGCGCGGCCGATGCGGGAAAAACGGTGCGCGATCGTCGTGCACGTCGGGCTTACACGTCGACCCACGCGCCGACCTGCCGATACTGGATGCCCCCGTTGTGCATCCTCGCCTGCAGATTGCCGTCGGGCAACTGCACCCAGTCCAGGATATTCAGCTGCTGCATCAGCGCGACGAAGAAGTTTCGCACCTGGGCCGACGCGTTGTTCTGCCAGATGTCGATCCGCCCGAGACACGCGCGCAGGTTGCCGTTCGCCTGCATGATCGCGCCGACCTGTCCGGCGACGTTCGACGCCGGATCGTAGACGGGCGTGCCGTCGGCGCTGACGATCGACAGGTGGATCGCGCGCACCGAAAGCGCCTGGCCCGGCGTTTCCTCGACCAGCGCAATGCAGCTCGTCATCGCGCCGAAATCGATCTCGGGCGCGTCTCCCCAGACGCGCTCGCCTACCGGCAGCGGCGCGGGACCTTGTACGTGCTGAAGGATGTAGGGCATGTTTTCCTCGCGTAAGTTGAATGGACTTCGGAATTGAACGAATCGACGGCGCCGTCGATTGAGTGTTGTCGCCGGCCGAGTCAGCGTCAATCGACTCATTTTCACGGGCGTCATTTCCCGGAACGTTCGTCATCCGGAATATCCATTCGCTCGTGCGAGGCAGTACGGACGTCGGCATCTCGCGCGCCGCACGCGTCTCATCGGACGGCGGTGCGAGGCCTGCCTCCGCTGCGGCACGCGACGCGCCGGGTCAACCGGCAGCGCGCCTGCGTCGGCGAACCGGTCCGCATCGCCGGCGGCACGCGGCGCCAGGGCTCGAAGGCCGGACGCGCGCCCAGCGCCGCCCGACGCCGGGCCTTCGATCGCTGCAGATCGCTCGCCCTCCGGGCGGGCGTACCGCCACAGCTTGCGCCAATACGAATCAGGCAATTCATCGACGCCTCCTCGCGCTCGTGCAGGGTGTTGAAACCGGAAAGCAGCCGCAACCGGCACGTCACCGCCGAACCATCGCCAAACGAGCCTAGCCGCCCTTCTTGTCCAGCAGCGCCTGATACTTCTGCAGGCTTTCGTCGATCTTGTCGAGCGCGATGCTCGCCGCCTCGCCTTCGATCGCTTCCGCCGCGCCCGCCACCATCGCCGCGGTCGCGACGAACAGGTCCGTCAGCAGCAGCCCCATCGCGTCCATCGCCATCCCCTTGACGTCTTCATCGACGGTCTTCTGCGCAAGGTCCTTCATCAGCACGCTCTTGCCGGCGATCGCCAGCGACGTGGACGCCTCGAAGTAGTTCGCCGCCGCCTGCGCCACCAGGCCGCCGGCCTGCGTGATCATCATGTTCGGGCCGACGGCGATCTGGGTCGTCGCGTAGGACGCTGCCTCCGCATTGATCGCCTGCACCGACTGCATCGACGCATGGCCGGGCCATTCCGGCTCGCGGACCTGGTTCGGCGCCTTCAGCGAATCGGTGAGCCGTCGCAGACGACTGACCGGCCACGATCGTGCGCCCGCCTTCGACGCGCCCGCGCGCGGATCGGCCGCTGCCGGCGCCGCCGATTCGGCTCCGTGTTGCGCGACGTCGCGCTTTTCATGGACCGCATCTACGAGCAGTTGTGCCGGCACATCCATCAGCTGAGCGATTTCGTGGAGTCGGCGTGCCTGTACCGGCTGGAGGCAAGGCTCGCGCGCCATCTGCTGAACCGCATGCAGGGCGGCGATCAGGAGGTGCCGCTGCCTGAGAATCAGAGCATCCTCGCGGCCATGCTCAATGTCAGCCGCCCGCGGCTGAACAGCAGCCTGCAGAAATTGCAGCGCGAAGGCGTGATCCGGCTGCACGGGCAACGCGTGACGATCGAAAAGCCGGAGTTGCTGCGAGGCATCGTCGACGCGAACTGACGTGCCGGCGCGAACGATGGCGTCGGCGCGAGGGCGCATCGCCCGGCGGCGCCGCTTCGGCGCGGCGGAACGCGTCGAACCCGTACTCCTCGGCCGGATATGCGCACCGGGTGAAGCCCCCTTCAATCCCCCTGCCTCACACCCGGCGCGCAGCGAAGGTCATCCTCGCCAGTGCCTGAGCGCATTCATGAGTTGCGCAACTGCGGCCAGCTGCGACGTAAAGGAGGAGTTCGCCGCCTGCGCCGCGGCGGCGATCGCGGCCGGCGAGGTGCTGTAGAGCTGCATGATGCCGACGGTCGTCGCGGCCTGGTTGGATGCGGCCTGATTCGGGGATTTCGGGTCCTGGTCCTGCCATGGTTGCTTCTCCTGGTTGGCTGACAGCCGCAACGGAGTCTCGGCGCAGCGCAGTTGATCAGTTATCCGGAACGATGAACGGCATGACATCGGCGGTTACAGCAGCTCGTGCCGCTGAGCCGCCGCTCCCCCCGGGCGTCGCGGTAACGCCTTAAATCGCCTTACCGATCGCGATCACGTCGGCCAGCACGGAAAGAATCCCGTTCGCCCCGATTTCCGTGGCGGCGGCGCCCGCGCTTTCCGGCCCGATGGTGTACAGCTGCATCGTGCCCACGTTCGTCGAGGTCTGCGACTGGATCGCCGCCTGCGACTGCTGCTGCACTGCGTTCTCGAACAGGATGCTCAGCGAATGGCTCTGGGCTTGATAAAGCGAGCCCATCGCCATCGCCGGCGCTTCGGCGACCACCTTGACGTTGGCCTGCGTGACGGCATCGGTAATCGCGGGATTGACGTGGCAGACATGGCAGTGTTCGGTCATCTCTTGCTCCTTGGTTCACGTGACGGTTGCGAGATCGCACGTCGAAGGCTGGCTGACTCGGCGTTGGTCCGCTTTTCCGCTTGGCCCGCGTGCTACTTCAAGGACGCTTGGTCGGAGGTATCGTGAACGGGCGGCGACGCGATATCCGGCAACACTGCCGGGGCCGCGGCGGGTACGGGCATGTCCGGCTCCTTCAGGCATGCGTCGAGGTTCTGCAGCCATTCGTAGATGGCCTGCACGCGTTCGGCGAGCGGATCGACGTATTGCCGGAAGCACGCTTGCATTTCCTGCTTGATGAGGCCGGTCAGCTGCTCGCCGATCAGCATCAGCGCCTGCCGCGTACTGTCCTGGATGTCGGCCGCGCCCGACTGCGGATTCGCGGCGGGTTGCCCGTCCGACGGCTCGCGTGTGTCGAGCATGCCGGAGAGCTTTCTCTGCTCCGTTGCCAGCACGCCGAGCGTCGCCTCGTTCTGCGCGTCGATCGACTGCAGGATGCCGCGCATCTTCTCGTAGGCTTTCTGCTGATTGAGCTGCAGGAAGTGCTTGATCTGCTCCCGCACTTCCTGGCGGGTCTTCAGCGGCGCAGGCGGCGGGTTCGTGGCGGGCGACTGCCGAGAAGGCTGCGAGCCCGGAGCGGCTGCCGGCGCCTGCTGGTCGGCCGCCCGGCGCGACAGCCGCTCCAGCAGCGCCTTCTCCTCCCCCGGCGCCAAAGCCCGTCCCAATTGTTTCTCGGCGAACTGCCGCAGCAGAGGATCGAGCGCGTCGTTACTCATGGCTCGCTCCTCCTCGATGTGCGCCGGCGGCGACGGCCGGCAGCGATGCGGACAGGTTGCGGAGTTTGACGTGACGTAACGCCGAAGCCGCTTCGCAGACGCGATTCGGTGCATCTCGCATGGTGTTCTCCCGGTATGGATGCGCGACAAGTCTTGTCGGAAATTTCGGCAGGACTGTTGCAGGGACGAACGTGGCGAAGGGGATGTGAAGCCGGGTGGGATCCTGGATCCCGGACAAGAAAGCAAATCGACGAGCCGGGCGGGGTCCAGTTCGAAGAAAGCGGCGCATGAGTCTGGATCTGCCAGACGGTCGAGACCAATCGGGATAGGGGCGGTCAGGTAATCTGACCGGTCCCCTCCCACATACATGGACGCCTCCGTTTTGCAAGGCAGCCGTACACGATCGGCAGATAGATTGAGATTGCGGCCATACATCCGGACTGTTCAGGAGGCTAGCGAGACGCCTCTGTCCCTGATGGAATCAGCTGATCGGACTCTAATCACCACCTCGCGCTCGAAGCGCCTGTGGGAGGGCAGAGTATTCCGATCCCGGTCCAACCTGTCTTGCCATCACGTCACGATTGCCCAAGCAACCTCCTGGGAGAGCCTTAACCGAACCCGATCGGATTACGCAGCGGCCACGGACGGCGCGTAATCCGATCGGAACGCAGTGCCTTGCGTGAGCAGCGCCCAGGCAATCCGGGCGTTCCTATTCGCCACTGCCACCACGGCGACGTTCTTGTGCCGGCGCGTGAGCAAGCGATGAAGCCAGCCCGAGAACGCATCGTCCTTGTTGGCGCAATAGCGAACGACAGCCCGCGCGCCGTGCACCATCAGTGTCCGCAGGTAGGTATCGCCGTGCTTGCTGATACCCAGCAGCGTCGGCCTGCCTCCGCTCGAATGCTGTCTGGGTACCAGACCTAACCACGCCGCCAGTTGCCGGGCATTGCTGAAGCACTTGCCGTCGCCGATCGAGGCAACCAGAGCGCTGGCCGTAATCGGGCCGATGCCGGGAATCTCTGCCAGTCGGCGACTGGCGTCGCTCGCGTGATGCCACGCCTTGATCTGCGTCTCGATCTCTGCGACCTGCCGGTCAAGCTCCTTCAAGTGGTCCGTCAAGCGCTGTATCAACAGACGGAATGACCCCGGCAGTTCATTGCTGGCGTCTTCGATGAGCTGAGGTACGTGCTGGGCAATGCTGGTGATCCCCCGCGGCATCACCAAACCGAATTCCCCCAGCAGCCCGCGGATCTGATTGGCCTGCGCGGTACGCGCCCGAACGAACCCTTGGCGGGCTCGGTGCAATGCAAGAACCGCCTGTTGATCGACGTTCTTGATGGGCACAAACCGCATGTTGGGTCGCGCCACCGCTTCGCAGATCGCTTCGGCATCGGCAACGTCGTTCTTGTTCGTCTTCACATAGGGTTTAACGAACTGGGGAGCCATGAGCCTCACCGTATGGCCGAGCGTCTGCAGCTTGCGTGCCCAGAAGTGGGCGCTGGCGCAGGCTTCCATGCCGATGAGGCACCCTGGAAGGTTCGCAAAGAACGCGACTATCTGGTGCCGTTTCAGTTGCTTCCTCAATATCGGCTTGCCGTGCTCGTTCACACCGTGGACCTGGAAGATGTCCTTGGCGAGGTCAATGCCGATCGTAGTAACGTTCATGGTGACGCCCTCCTCCGGTGAAGGTGGTGTTTCGACAGCCTCACCACTTTGACACGGCAATGCCGCTTCGGACGGGGGCGTCCATTCCATTACCACCTGGCATGCGGGTCCGCACCAGGCGGTTGGAATGGTTGAGGTCGTCAGGCTTGTGTTGCTCCCGACCCGACGCCCAGGCTTGCCGTGGTCCGGTTCGGCGGAACTGATTCCTCGCTGCCGGGGCCTGTCGGGCTTCACCCTATCCACCTGACCGGCGAGCTTCGCTCTCGCGAACATCTGAGGCGCTTCACTTCCGATAACCAGAGGGCTCCCCCTCCCATCCCTTCGGCCCTTCGCCGGCAGCTTTAGCTTTCCCAGCCACACCGCCCAACTACTATGGCCTCTGCTGACTCCTCGCTCCGACTCGACGTCGTTGCCCTTTCAGGCATGAGGCGAGGCCTCCCCAGGTAAGAACGCACTCCTTCATCGCACAACCGCTGCATTTACGCCGCCGCGCCTTGGTCACAAGAGCTTCGCGGTTTGTTGCCCGCTCGCCCTGCTCGGCAGCGCCTTCTATGCAGTTCTTGTCCATCGGCTCGCGATTTACGCTCCACGCTTCCTCCCCACATTCGGTCGCCCTCGTGCAGTTGCGCTTCACTTCATTCGCCGTGACCAGCTCATGGCGGGACTTACACCCGCAGGAGTGCGCCCATGCTGGGCGCACAACAAAAAGCCCGTAACCGCGAGGGTTACAGGCTTTTTGTTTATGTGATGCAGAAGCTGATCGTCAGAACGGGATATCGTCGTCCATCTCGTCGAAGCCGCCACCTGCCGGTGCGCTCGGACGGCTTTGCGCGCCGCCGCCGGCACCGCCACGCGCCGCGCCGCCGGCACGACCGCCGCCACCACCGCCGCGTTCCATCTGCTCGCCGCGACCACCACCGCCGCCGCCACCGTAGCCGCCGCCGTAACCGCCTTCGTCACCGCCGCCACCGCCGCCGCCCGCACCGCCGCGGCCGCCGAGCATCTGCATTTGGTCGGCGACGATTTCGGTCGAGTAACGATCCTGGCCGTCCTGGCCCTGCCACTTGCGCGTGCGGATGCGGCCCTCGATATAGACCGACGAACCCTTCTTCAGGTATTCGCTGACGATTTCCGCCAGACGGCCGAAGAACGCGACGCGATGCCACTCGGTCATTTCCTTGAAATCGCCGCTTGCCTTGTCCTTGTAGCGGTCGGTCGTCGCGAGACGGATGTTCGCAACCGCGTCGCCGCTCGGCAGGTAACGGACTTCAGGATCGGCGCCGAGATTGCCGACGAGGATGACCTTGTTGACGGATGCCATGTGTTTCTCCAGTAAATTCGATGCCGGGCCGCTCGCGGATCACGTCGAGCCGGCCCGCCGGGCTGCCCGGCAAGCCCCGCCGATGCGAGCCCGGATAAGGGGTCAGGCCTTGCGCGGCGGCGCTTTCATGCTGGCCGCGATTATAAGCCACGCGGCCACGAGCCCCGAGCACGTGTAGAACACCGTGTTCGCGCCGCCGTGCTTCAGCAGCCAGCCGCCCACGATGCCGCCGAGCGCGAGCCCGATCGACTGCGTGGTGTTGTAGACACCCGTGGCCGCGCCCTTGCGCGAACCGGGCGCGAGCTTCGACACGAGCGACGGCTGCGACGCTTCCAGGATGTTGAAACCGAGGAAGTAGACGAACAGGATCGCCGCCACAATCAGGATGGTATGCGGCGCGCTGCCCAGCAGCAATTGACCGATCAGGATAGCCAGAATGCCGCCGAGCAGCACCGGCTTCATCTTGCCCCGTTTTTCCGCGACGATGATCGCCGGGACCATCATCACGAACGCGAGCCCCATCACCGGCAGGTAGACCTTCCAGTGCGCGGCGACCGGCAGGCCGCCGTCGACGAGCAGGCGCGGCACGACGAGGAACAGCGCCGTCTGCGTCGCGTGCAGCACCAGCACGCCGAAGTTCAGGCGCAGCAGCTCGACGTTGTGCAGCACCTCGGCGAACGGCGCGGGCACGTGCACGGGCTTCGCCGCGTCGGGCACGATCCACAGCACGACGCCGATCGCGAGGATCGACAGCACGCCGACGATCGCGAACAGCCCGCTCATCCCGACCCAGTGGAACACGATCGGCGCGCCGACGATCGCGACCGCGAACGACACGCCGATCGAGCCGCCGACCATCGCCATCGCCTTCGTGCGGTTCTGCTCGGAGGTCAGGTCGGCGATGAACGCGAGCACCGCGGACGAAACCGCGCCCATCCCCTGGATCACGCGGCCGACGATGATCCACGTGATGTCATGCGCGAATGCGGCGACGAAGCTGCCGATCGCGAAGATCACGAGGCCCGTGGCGATCACCGGCTTGCGGCCGAACTTGTCCGACGCCCAGCCGTAGAAGATGTAGAACAGCGACTGCGTGACGCCGTAGGCCCCGAGCGCGATCCCGACGAGCAGCACGTTGTCGCCGCCCGGAATGGTTTTCGCGTAGACCGAGAACACCGGCATGATCATGAACAGGCCGAGCATGCGCAGCGCGAAGATCGCCGCGAGCGACGTGGTCGCGCGCAATTCGGGCGCAGTCATGCGGGAAGACGTGGCAGACGGATTGGACATCGGGAATGAATTTCGAATGATCGGGATGACCGCCCGACACCGGGCGGCGGAAGATCACGGCCGTCGGCCCGGGCGGGCGGCCGGGCGCGGGCGGCGGCCTTGCTGCCACCTGCGGCCAAGGCCGGGGGCCCCAAACGACGGCCTCGAAAAGCCGTTATAGTAGCAGGTTTGGTTCCCTCCATTTTCGCCAGGTTCATGGAACAGATCCGTATCCGTGGGGCACGCACCCACAACCTGAAAAACGTCAATCTCGACCTGCCGCGCCACAAGCTGATCGTGATTACCGGGTTGTCCGGGTCGGGCAAGTCGTCGCTCGCGTTCGACACCCTTTATGCCGAGGGCCAGCGCCGCTACGTCGAAAGCCTGTCCGCGTATGCCCGCCAGTTCCTGCAGCTGATGGAGAAACCCGACGTCGACCTGATCGAGGGTCTGTCGCCCGCGATCTCGATCGAGCAGAAGGCGACGTCCCACAACCCGCGTTCGACCGTCGGCACGGTCACGGAAATCCACGACTACCTGCGACTTTTGTACGCACGTGTCGGCACGCCCTACTGTCCCGACCACGACATCCCGCTGGAAGCGCAGAGCGTGTCGCAGATGGTCGACGCGGCGCTCGCGCTGCCCGAGGACACCAAGCTGATGATCCTCGCGCCCGTCATCGCGAACCGCAAGGGCGAGCACGCGGAGTTGTTCGAGGACATGCAGGCGCAGGGTTTCGTGCGCTTTCGCGTACGCTCGGGCGGCGGCGCCGCGAACGAAGGCGTCGCGAAGATCTACGAGGTCGAGTCGCTGCCAAAGCTGAAGAAGAACGACAAGCACACGATCGACGTCGTCGTCGATCGCCTCAAGGTGCGCCCGGACATGAAGCAGCGCCTCGCCGAATCGTTCGAGACGGCGCTGCGCCTCGCCGACGGCCGCGCAATCGCGCTGGAAATGGATACCGATCGCGAGCACCTGTTCAGCTCGAAGTTCGCGTGCCCGATCTGCTCGTACTCGCTGCAGGAGCTCGAGCCGCGCCTGTTCTCGTTCAACAACCCGATGGGCGCGTGCCCGGAATGCGACGGCCTCGGCCAGATCACGTTCTTCGACCCGAAGCGGGTCGTCGCGCACCCGTCGCTGTCGCTCGCGGCCGGTGCCGTGAAAGGCTGGGACCGCCGCAACCAGTTCTACTTCCAGATGCTGCAGAGTCTCGCGGCCTTCTACGAATTCGACATCGATGCCGCGTTCGAGGATCTGCCGGAAAAAATCCGGAAGGTGCTGCTGTTCGGCTCGGGCAAGCAGACGATCCCGTTCTCGTACATCAACGAGCGAGGCCGCACGACGATCCGCGAGCACGTGTTCGAAGGGATCATCCCGAACCTCGAGCGCCGCTACCGCGAGACCGATTCGGTCGCGGTGCGCGAAGAGCTGTCGAAGTACCAGAACAACCAGCCGTGCCCGTCGTGCGAAGGCACGCGCCTGCGCCGCGAGGCGCGCCACGTGCGCATCGGCACCGGCGACTACGCGCGCGGCATCTATGAAATCAGCGGCTGGCCGCTGCGCGACGCGCTCGGTTATTTCGACGGCCTGACGCTCGAAGGCGCGAAGCGCGAGATCGCCGACAAGGTGATCAAGGAAATCGTCGCGCGCCTGACGTTCCTGAACAACGTCGGCCTCGACTACCTGTCGCTCGAGCGCAGCGCCGAGACCCTGTCGGGCGGCGAGGCGCAGCGCATCCGGCTCGCGTCGCAGATCGGCTCGGGCCTCACGGGCGTGATGTACGTGCTCGACGAGCCGTCGATCGGCCTGCACCAGCGCGACAACGACCGCCTGATCGCGACGCTCAAGCACCTGCGCGACCTCGGCAACTCGGTGATCGTCGTCGAGCACGACGAGGACATGATCCGCACGGCCGACTACGTCGTCGACATGGGCCCGGGCGCCGGCGAGCACGGCGGCGTGATCGTGGCCGAAGGCACGCCGAAGCAGGTGCAGTCGAACCCGCAGTCGCTCACCGGCCAGTACCTGGTCGGCAAGCGTACGATCGAGTATCCGGACGAGCGGATCGCGCCCGATCCCGAGCGGATGCTGCGCATCGTCGACGCGCACGGCAACAACCTGAAGCACGTCGATCTCGAGCTGCCGGTCGGCCTGCTGACCTGCATCACCGGCGTGTCGGGCTCCGGCAAGTCGACGCTGATCAACGACACGCTGTATCACGCGGTCGCGCGCCACCTGTACGGCTCGTCGGCCGAGCCGGCGCCGCACGAGGCGATCGAGGGCCTCGAGCACTTCGACAAGGTGATCAACGTCGACCAGTCGCCGATCGGCCGCACGCCGCGTTCGAACCCGGCCACCTACACGGGCCTGTTCACGCCGATCCGCGAGCTGTTCTCGGGCGTGCCGACCTCGAAGGAACGCGGCTACGATCCAGGCCGCTTCTCGTTCAACGTGAAGGGCGGCCGCTGCGAATCGTGCCAGGGCGACGGCGTGCTGAAGGTCGAGATGCACTTCCTGCCGGACGTCTACGTGCCGTGCGACGTGTGCCACGGCAAGCGCTACAACCGCGAAACGCTCGAAGTGCAGTACAAGGGCAAGAACATCAGCGAAGTGCTCGACATGACCGTCGAGCACGCGTACGCGTTCTTCAGCGCGGTGCCGGTCATCGCGCGCAAGCTGAAGACGCTGCTCGACGTCGGCCTCGGCTACATCCGCCTCGGCCAGTCGGCCACGACGCTGTCGGGCGGCGAGGCGCAGCGCGTGAAGCTGTCGCTCGAACTCTCCAAGCGCGACACCGGCCGCACGCTGTACATCCTCGACGAGCCGACCACCGGCCTGCACTTCCACGACATCGCGCTGCTGCTGGAAGTGATCCACCGGCTGCGCGACCAGGGCAACACGGTCGTGATCATCGAGCACAACCTCGACGTGATCAAGACGGCCGACTGGGTGATCGACCTCGGCCCCGAAGGCGGTGCCGGCGGCGGCCAGATCATCGCGCAGGGCACGCCCGAGCAGGTCGCGAAGACGAAAGCGAGCTTTACCGGCAAGTATCTCGCGCCGCTGCTCAAGCGCCCGACCCGCAAGGTCGCGGCGGGCTGATCCCGCCGCGCCGCGCGCGGCCGAACGGTTGCGCGCGCCCCCTCCCCGGCCGCCGTTCGGCGGCCCGTCGGCGTTTTCCCTTTTTGCGTTCGCACCACGCACCAAACGGCCCCGTTGCGGACCATAATGGCGGCTATACTTTACGGTCGTAAGGTTCGCCGCACGCACCAATCCGGTGCAGCGAAGGGCGAACGCCGCCGGCCGGACCTCGCATGGCCGGGCGCACGAACGACACCAGGAAATCATGACGGAGAAGCAACACGAGTCGCCGCGCGACGCGCAGAACAAGGAGCCGCACCTGCGCAGCGTGCGGCTGACGAGCGACTTCAGCCTGCCGAAGCTGTCGGCACTCGAGATCGGCAGCTATGTGTTTGCGATCCTCGCGATGTGGCTCGTGATCGAGCTCAAGCTGCTCGGCGGGCTGCTGGCCGGCCTGCTCGTCTACCAGCTGATCCACACGATCGCCCCCGTGATCGAACGTCACACCACGAGCATGCGCGCGCGCTGGGTCGCCGTCGTGCTGCTGGCCATCGCGATCGTCGGCGCGCTGACGGGCCTGACGATCGGCATCATCGAGCACTTCGAGCGCACGGTGCCGAACCTGCAAAGCCTGCTCGACCAGCTGATGCAGATCGTCGAGCAGACCCGCGCGCGCACGCCGGCCTGGATCGCGAACCTGCTGCCCGTCGACGTCGAGCAGATGAAGACGAAGGCCGCCGTGCTGATGCACTCGCACATGGACCAGCTCCAGCAAAGCGGCAAGAGCGTCGCGCGCGGCTTCGGACACGTGCTGTTCGGGATGATCATCGGCGCGATGATCGCGATCGGCGTCGAGCACGGCAAGGTGCGCCGGCCGCTGTCGACCGCGCTCGTCACGCGCGTGTCGCGCTTCGCCGACGCATTCCGCCGGATCGTGTTCGCGCAGATCAAGATCTCGGCGATCAACGCGGTGTTCACCGGCATCTACCTGCTCGTCGCGCTGCCGATCTTCCACCAGCGGCTGCCGCTGTCGAAAACGCTCGTGCTCGTCACGTTCATCGTCGGCCTGCTGCCCGTGATCGGCAACCTGATCTCGAACACGCTGATCGTCGCCGTGTCGCTGTCGGTCAGCATGGGCACCGCGATCGCATCGCTTGCGTTCCTCGTGGTCATCCACAAGCTCGAATACTTCCTGAATGCGAAGATCATCGGTGGCCAGATCGAGTCGCGCGCGTGGGAGCTGCTGCTCGCGATGCTGATCATGGAAGCCGCGTTCGGGCTGCCGGGCGTGATCGCCGCGCCGATCTTCTACGCGTACCTGAAGCGCGAATTGCACACGCTTCGGCTGATCTGATTCACACGGCCCGGAATCGTCCGCAAGCAAAAACGCCGCGCCCTTAGCAGGGCGCGGCGTTTTTGCTTTCTGCTCGGGTGAACCGCGGCTCAGCGGAACACGACCGTCTTCGTCCCGTTCAGCACGATCCGGTGCTCGACGTGCCACTTCACCGCGCGCGCGAGCGTCACGCATTCGACGTCGCGGCCGATCGCGGTCAGCTGGTCGGGCGTCATGCTATGGTCGACCCGCTCGACTTCCTGCTCGATGATCGGGCCTTCGTCGAGATCGGTCGTCACGTAGTGCGCGGTCGCACCGATCAGCTTCACGCCGCGATCGAACGCCTGGTAATAAGGCTTCGCCCCCTTGAAGCTCGGCAGGAACGAATGGTGGATGTTGATCGCACGCCCGGCGAGCTGCTCGCACATGTTCGGCGACAGGATCTGCATGTAGCGCGCGAGCACGACGAGATCGGCCTGGTGCTCGTCGATCACCTCCAGCACGCGCGCTTCCTGCGCGGCCTTCGCGGCATCGGACGAGCCGCCGATCAGCGGAAAGTGATGGAACGGGATGTTGTAGCTCGCGGCGAGCTGGTAGAACTCCTTGTGGTTCGACACGATCGCCGGGATCTCGATCGGCAGCTGGCCGGTGCGATAGCGGAACAGCAGGTCGTTCAGGCAGTGGCCGATCTTCGACACCATGATCACGACGCGCGGCTTCACGGCCGCGTCATGCATCTCCCAGCGCATCCCGAACTGCTCGGCGAGCGGTGCGAATTCGTTGCGAAGCGTGTCGAGCGCCGACGCGGCATCCGCGCCGCCGCCGTCCTGCACGAAGTGCACGCGCATGAAGAACTCGCCGGTGCGGCTGTCGCCGAACTGCGCCGAATCGAGGATGTTGTTGGCACGCTCGAACAGGAAGCCCGAGACCGCGTGGACGATGCCGTGCCGGTCGGGGCACGACAGTTTCAAGATAAAGCTGTGATCGGTCGACATGACCGCTACTCCCTTCGTTTCGGTATTCGTGAAAATGTTGGCGCGCGCAGCAGGCGCGCGCAGCGGGCGCGCGCAACCGGCGTCGCGCGTCACGCGGCCGGCGCGAACAGGGCGTCGATGCCCGCCGCGTCGGCCGCCGGAATCCAGCGGTGGCGCAGCAACGTGTCGAGCGTCGCGAGGCTTGCATCCATCGTCGCGCGGCCGGCGCGCAGCCAGCCGATCACCTCGGCCACGCCGGCCAGCAGGTGCTCGGCCACTTCGCCGTCCTGGTTGCGCGGCGCGAAGTCGCGCGGCAGCGGCAGGTCGTACACGAAGATCAGTTCGGACTGCGTGCCTTCCGGCAGCGAGCACAGCACCTGCACCGCGCGGCCCGCGATCGCGCGCGCGGCCAGTTCGGCGGGAATGCCGGCTTCTTCCCAGCATTCCTTCGCGAGCGTCTCGTGAACGCCCAGACCCCAGCCGATCCCGCCCGCGACGACGTTGTCGAGCATGCCGGGGTCGGTTGCCTTGGTCTCGCTGCGGCGGCCGAGCCACATCTGCGGGACGGCCGCGGCGGGCGGCTCGCCCGGCGCAACCGCATATTCTACGATGCCGTTCAGATGCACCGCGTAAGTCTGCGTGCCGAAGAAGCGCGACGCGGCGCGCTCGATGTACGCGAGCGGCGGATCGTCGAAGCGGTTGCGGATCGCGTAGATCTCGTCGCGCCAGCCGGGAATCGCGCCTTCGGCCGCGAGCGCGCCGATGGCGCTCGCCAGCGCCATGCTGCGCGCGTCGACCGAGTCGTAGCGCGCCGACAGCACGACGCGCTCGCCGGTCAGCTCGAACACGTCGGGCCAGCGGGCGAGCATCGCGACGTCCTGGCGGCGCACCCAGCCGACCGCCTGGCCGGCCATCTCGAAACGCAGGTGCGCGGCCGGATCGAAACGGCGCGCAGCCGCAATACACGGAAACGTCATCGCCGTCAGTCCTTCAGCGCGACGCGAATGCCGATCGCGATGAACGTCGCGCCGGCGATCCGGTCGAGCCACATGCCGGCCTTCGGGCGCCGCTTCAGCCACGCGCCGATCATGCCCGCGCCGACGCCGAACAGCGAGAAAACCACGGCCGTCTGCAGCATGAACAGCGCGCCGAGTTCGAACATCTGCAGCGTCACGCCCTGCCCGCCGTGCGGATCGACGAACTGCGGCAGGAACACGACGAAGAACAGCGTGACTTTCGGGTTCATCAGGTTGCCGATCACGCTCTGCCGGAAGATCGTGCCGAGCGGCTGCGGCGGGCGCTCGTGCGCATTCGCGAGGCCCTGGCTGCGCAGCGCCTTGATGCCGATCCACACGAGGTACGCGGCGCCCGCGAGCTTCAGGATCTCGAACGCGACCGGCGACGAACGCAGCACGGCCGCGACGCCGAGCGCCGCGAGCGTCGTGTGGAACAGGATCCCGGCGGTGAAACCGAGCGCGGCGACGAAACCGGCCGCGCGGCCTTGCGAGATGCCGCGTGCGAGCACCTGCAGGTTGTCGGGACCCGGCGCGAACGTGATCGCGATCGACGTGGCGAGAAACAGCATGAAGTTGGGCATCGTGACCTCGCTGCGTAACGGGGAACCAGGTGTGGAACCCGGTGTGGAATCAGGCGGGCCGGCGTTCAGTGGCCGGCGAATTCGGTGACGGTATAAACCTGCAATCCCGCGTTGCGCAGCAGCGCCGAGCCGCCGAGATCGGGCAGGTCGATGATCGCCGCGCCTTCGACGACCTCCGCGCCGAGCCGCTGCAGCAGGTTGCGCCCCGCCATCATCGTGCCGCCGGTCGCGATCAGGTCGTCCATGATGATCACGCGGTCGCCGGGGCGGCACGCGTCTTCATGGATCTCGACCGTCGCGCTGCCGTATTCGAGGTCGTACGATTCCGAGCGCGTCTTGTACGGCAGCTTGCCGACCTTGCGGATCGGCACGAAGCCGACGCTCAGTTCGTACGCGACGATCGGCGCGATGATGAAACCGCGCGCGTCGAGGCCCGCGACGTAGTCGAGCTTCGCATCGACATAGCGCTCGACGAACAGGTCGACGAGGATGCGCAGCGCCTTCGGGCTCTGCAGCAGCGTCGTGATGTCGCGGAACATCACGCCCGGCTGCGGCCAGTCGGGCACCGTGCGGATCTGGCTGTGGATGAAGGCGACCGGATCGAGCGGTGCGCCCGACGACGAATGCGGCATGAAACTCTCCGAAAAAAACGGTGCGCGAAGATCGGGCACCGTTTCCAGTAAATACGGGTCAGGTTATGGATCTGGATCGCCGCTCACGCGGCCGTGGCCGGCGGATCGCGCCGATGGCGCGACAGCCGTTCCTCCGCGAGCGCGAGCGCCTCGGGCAGCCCGCGCAGCACGACGATATCGCTCGCGCGCAGCTTGGTCTGCGGATCGGGTTCGACGCCGCGGATGCCGTGCCGGCGGATCGCCGTGACTTCGAGCCCGAGTGCATACAGACCGAGTTCCTCCAGCGAACGCCCGACCGCGTCCGCGCGCGCATCGACCGGCACCGATTGTAGCCGCACCTGCTCGTGGTCGTCGTCGTCCGCATCGTCCGCGCCGCGGAAATAGCCACGCAGCAGGCTGTAGCGCTCGTCGCGCATTTCCTCGACGCGCCGCACGACCTTGCGCATCGGCACGCCCACCAGCACCAGCGTGTGCGACGCGAGCATCAGGCTGCCCTCGACGATCTCCGGAATCACCTCGGTCGCGCCGGCCGCGAGCAGCTTCTCGAGATCGGCATCGTCGACGGTGCGCACGATCGCGGGCAGCGTCGGCTCGAGTTCGTGTACGTGATGCAGCACGCGCAGCGCGGACGGCGTGTTCGCATAGGTGATCGCCACCGCCGCCGCGCGGTGGATACCGGCCGCGAGCAGCGACTCGCGGCGCGCCGCGTCGCCGAACACGACCGATTCGCCGGCCGCCGCGGCCGCGCTCACGCGATCGGGGTCGAGGTCGAGCGCGACATACGAAATGCCTTCCTGTTCGAGCATCCGTGCCAGGTTCTGCCCCGCGCGGCCGTAGCCGCAGATGATCACGTGGCCGCGCTGCTTGAGGCTTTGCGTCGCGATCCGCGTCATCTGCAGCGACTGCTGCATCCATTCCGTAGACGAAAGCCGCATCACGATCCGGTCGGCGTTCTGGATCAGGAACGGCGCGGCGAGCATCGACAGCAGCATCGACGCGAGGATCGCCTGCAGCAGCGTCGAATCGACGAGATGCCGGTCGAGGATCAGGTTCAGCAGCACGAAGCCGAATTCGCCGGCCTGCGCGAGCCCGATGCCGGTGCGCATCGCGACACCCGGTGTCGCGCCGAACAGCCGTGCGAGCCCGGCGATCATCGTCCCCTTGAACAGGATCTGCCCGACGAAGAAACCGAGCACGAGGAACGGGTGCTCCCAGATCACGCGCGGATCGAGCAGCATCCCGGTCGTCACGAAGAACAGGCCGAGCAGCACGTCGCGAAACGGCTTGATGTCCTCTTCCACCTGATGGCGGAACGGCGTCTCGGAAATGAGCATCCCCGCGATGAACGCGCCGAGCGCAAGCGACAGGCCGAAGCGGTCGGTGATGAACGCGGCGCCGAGCGTGACGAGCAGCAGGTTCAGCACGAACAGCTCCTGCGAGCGGCGCCGTGCGACGACGTTGAGCCAGCGCGTCATGAAGCGCTGGCCGATGACCAGCAGCAGCGTGAGCGCGATCACGATCTTGACGGCCGCGAAGCCGAGCGTGAGCGCGAGATCCTTCGACGATTCGGCGCCGAACGCGGCGATCACGATCAGCAGCGGCACCACCGCGAGATCCTGGAACAGCAGCACGCCGAAGATGTTGCGGCCGTGTTCGGTCTCGATCTCGAGCCGCTCGGCGAGCATCTTCGACACGATCGCCGTCGACGACATCGCGAGCGCACCGCCGAGCGCGATGCTGCCTTGCCACGTGATGTGTACCCAGTGCTCGAACAGCATGCCGAGCACGAGCGCGAGCACGAGTGTCGCGACGACCTGCAGCAGCCCGAGCCCGAACACGAGCCGCTGCATCGCCCTCAGCTTCGCCAGCGAGAATTCGAGGCCGATCGAAAACATCAGGAACACCACGCCGAATTCCGCAAGATGCTCCGCGCGCTCGAGGTCGGCCGCGATGCCGAAGGCGTGCGGGCCGACCAGGATGCCGACGGTCAGGTAACCGAGCATCGGCGGCAGGTTCAGCGAGCGGAATACGACGACGCCCACCACCGATGCCAGCAGCAGCAGGAGCGTCATTTCGAGCGGGGAAATCACGGGCAAAGCGTCCTCGTTCGTCGGGGCCACGGGTAAGCGGGCGCGGCAGGGTGGCGGTGGACAGGCGACATCGGACGAGTCCGAAAGCCCGGCGCGGCGAACAAACGCCTTTGCTATACTCCGCGCATGATAGCGAAAATCAATGATGATCGGGCGCTCGCGCTCGCCCGCGACGTGCTCGACATCGAGGCGGACGCCGTGCGCGCGCTGCGCGACCAGCTCGACGGCGGCTTCGTCCAGGCCGTCGCGCTGCTGCTCGGCTGCCGCGGCCGCGTGGTGGTGTCCGGTATCGGCAAATCGGGGCATATCGCCCGCAAGATCGCGGCCACGCTGGCCAGCACCGGCACACCGGCCTTCTTCGTCCACCCTGCGGAGGCCAGCCACGGCGACCTCGGGATGGTCACCTCCGACGACGTCTTCATCGGCATCTCCTATTCCGGCGAATCGGAAGAACTCGTCGCGATCCTGCCGCTCGTGAAGCGGATCGGCGCGAAGCTGATCGCGATCACGGGCCGCGCGGAGTCGAGCCTCGGCACGCTCGCCGACGTGAACCTGAACGCCGCGGTCTCGAAAGAGGCCTGCCCGCTGAACCTCGCGCCCACCGCGAGCACGACCGCCGCGCTCGCGCTCGGCGACGCGCTCGCCGTTGCGGTGCTCGACGCGCGCGGCTTCGGTTCGGAAGATTTCGCGCGCTCGCACCCGGGCGGCGCGCTCGGCCGGCGCCTGCTCACCTACGTGCGCGACGTGATGCGCTCGGGCGACGACGTCCCGTCCGTCGGGCTCGACGCGACGCTGTCGGACGCGCTGTTCCAGATCACCGCGAAGCGCCTCGGCATGACCGCCGTGGTCGACGCCGACGGCAAGGTCGCCGGCATCTTCACCGACGGCGACCTGCGCCGCGTGCTCGCGCGCGACGGCGACTTCCGCACGTTGTCGATCACCGACGTGATGACGCGCGACCCGCGCACGATCGCACCGGATCACCTGGCGGTCGAGGCCGTGGAACTGATGGAGCGCCACCGGATCAACCAGATGCTGGTGGTCGATGCCGACGGCGCGCTGATCGGCGCGCTGAACATGCACGACCTGTTTTCGAAGAAGGTGATCTGATGAGCGCAGCGCTGACTGCGGCCGAACGCGCGAGCCGCGTGAAGCTGATGATTTTCGACGTCGACGGCGTGCTGACCGACGGCGGCCTGCTGTTTACGGCGGCCGGCGACACGATGAAGTCGTTCAATTCCCTGGACGGCCACGGCGTGAAGCTGCTCGGCGAAGCCGGCATCGCAACCGCGATCATCACCGGCCGCCGCTCGGAAATCGTCGCGGCACGCGCAAAGGAAATGAAGATCGCGCACCTGTTCCAGGGCGTCGAGAACAAGCTCGCCGTGTTCGCCGACCTCATTGCATCGCTCGGCCTCACCGCCGACCAGTGCGGCTACATGGGCGACGACTGGCCCGACCTGCCCGTGATGCTGCGCTGCGGCTTCGCGACTGCCCCCGCGAATGCGCACCCCGAGGTGATCGCCCGCGCGCACTGGGTGGCCGAGGCCCGCGGCGGCCACGGCGCGGTGCGCGAAGCCTGCGACGCGATCCTGCGCGCGCAGCGCCGCTACGACGCGCTGCTCGCGGCCGCCTGCGGAGCCTGACGGATGAACACGCATTTCCGCTGGACCCAGCTGCTGCCGCTCGTCGCGGTCGCCGCGCTCGCGGGCATCACCTGGTGGCTGCTGCAGGCCACGCTGCCGCCGCCCGGCGAGGGCGCCGCGCAGCCGAAGCGCCATACGCCCGACTATTTCGCGGACAACTTCTCGGTCACCGAGCTCGACCAGTCCGGCTCGACCCAGTACCGGCTGACGGCCGCGAAGCTGATCCATTACGAAGACACCGAAAACAGCGACCTGACCGATCCGGCCATGCGCGCGTTCCAGCCCGGCAAGCCGGTCGTGACGACCACCGCGAAGCGCGGCATCGTCAATGGCGACGTGTCGATCGTCGACTTGTACGACGACGCGCGCATCCTGCGCGCGGCCGGCGGCGGCGATCCGCAGATGCAGGCCGATTCCCAGCATTTCCGGATCTTCGTCAATGACGATGTGATCCAGACCGAAAAGCCGGTTAAACTTCAGCGCGGCCTGTCGCTCGTCAACGCGACCGACGGCATGAAGTACAACAACGTCACCCGGGTCATCGAGCTTTACGGCAACGTGCGCGGCACGATCGCCGCGGCGGACACGTCCGGCGGCTCGAAAGGTCAATCCAGGTGACGCATCCCTCACGTGACTGCATGAACGAACCGTTCCCTCGACAGAATTCCGGCGGCGCTGCGCGCGCCGTCCGCGCCGCGCTCGCCGCGACGCTCGTGGCGCTCCCGCTCGTCGGGCTGGCGCCGCTCGCCCATGCCGAGAAGGCCGACCAGAACAAGCCGATCAACGTCGAGGCCGACAACCTCACCTATGACGACCTGAAGCAGGTGACGGTCGCGACCGGCAACGTCGTGATCACGAAGGGCACGATCATCATCAAGGGCGATCGCGTCGAAGTGCGCCAGGACCCGGAAGGCTATCAGTACGCCACCTCGTTCGGCAGCGGCAAGAAGCACGCGACGTTCCGCCAGAAGCGCGAAGGGCTCGACGAGTACATCGACGGCGACGCCGAGCGCATCGACTACGACGGCAAGCAGGACCTGACCACGCTGACCACGGCCGCGACCGTGCGGCGCCTGCAGGGCACGTCAACCGTCGCCGATACCGTGCACGGCAGCGTGATCACGTACGACGGCCAGCGCGACTTCTACACCGCGAAGGGCGGCAAGGACGTCGCCGCACCGGGCAACCCGAACGGCCGCGTGCGCGCGATGCTGTCGCCGAAGAACGGCGGCCCCGCGCCGCTAAACGGCGCGCCGGCGAAGCTGTCGCCGTCGACCACGATCCAGGGGGCGCCGGGCCAATGAACGCGCTACCGAACCGACAGCCGGCCGGCACCACGAGTTCGCTCGTGGTCCGCAACCTGAAGAAGCGCTACGGCTCGCGCACGGTCGTCAAGGACGTGTCGCTCGACGTGAAGAGCGGCGAAGTCGTCGGCCTGCTCGGCCCGAACGGCGCCGGCAAGACCACGTCGTTCTACATGATCGTCGGCCTCGTGCCGCTCGACGCGGGCGAGATCTCGCTGAACGGCAGCTCGATCAGCCTGCTGCCGATCCACAAGCGCGCATCGCTCGGCCTGTCGTACCTGCCGCAGGAAGCGTCGGTGTTCCGCAAGCTGACCGTCGAGGAAAACATCCGCGCGGTGCTCGAACTGCAGCACGGCGAAGACGGCAAGCGGCTGTCGAAGGACGCGATCGCGTCGCGCACGGAAGCGCTGCTCGACGAGCTGCAGATCGGCCACCTGCGCGAGAACCCCGCGCTGTCGCTGTCGGGCGGCGAGCGGCGCCGGGTCGAAATCGCGCGCGCACTCGCGACCAACCCGAACTTCATCCTGCTCGACGAACCGTTCGCCGGCGTCGACCCGATCGCGGTGCTCGAGATCCAGAAGATCGTCAAGTTCCTGAAGCAGCGCAACATCGGCGTGCTGATTACCGATCACAACGTCCGCGAAACGCTCGGCATCTGCGACCACGCATACATCATCAGCGACGGTTCGGTGCTCGCCGCCGGTGCGCCGAGCGAAATCATCGAAAACGAAAGCGTGCGCCGCGTGTACCTCGGCGAACACTTCCGGATGTAACCCGTCGTCGAGGACGCGCCCCGCCCGGTCACGCCGCGCGGGGCTGCGCGCTGTTTCACCGTCCCGTTTGCGGCCCGTTCGAGGCCGAACGGGCGCCGCGCGTAATCGCGGATGGCTCAACGCGCCTGGGTCGTGGCAAACTGCCGGTATGACTCCCTCCTTGCCATGAAAGCCAGCCTTCAACTCCGCCTGTCGCAACATCTGGCGCTGACGCCCCAGCTACAGCAGTCGATCCGGCTCCTGCAGTTGTCGACGCTCGAATTGCAGCAGGAAGTCGCGATGGCCGTCGCGCAGAACCCGCTGCTCGAGAACGACGACGAATGGATCGCGAGTCCGCTGCGTGTCGCAGCGGACGGATCGTTGATCGCGCAGACGCCTCCCGCGTCGAACGCCGAGCCGATGGCGGCCACGAACGGCGCCGGCCAGACCGGCGAGCGCACCGAACGCGACGAGCCTGCCGCGGCCGACGAATACGACGGTTACGCGTCCGGCGAAGGCAACGACGGCCCGCAGTGGAACCTCGACGAATTCGGCCGCGCGAGCGGCGCGTCCGACGACGACGACCTCCCGCCGCTGCAGGTGCAGGAAGCGGCGACGTCGCTGCGCGACCACCTGTCCGCGCAATTGCGCGTCACGCAGGCCGGCCCGCGCGATCGCGCGCTCGTGATGTTCCTGATCGAATCGCTCGACGACGACGGCTACCTGACCGCCACGCTCGACGAAGTGCTCGCCGACCTGCCGCCCGAGCTGGAAATCGACTGCGACGAACTGAACGCGGCGCTCGCGCTGCTGCACAGCTTCGATCCGGCCGGGGTCGGCGCCCGCTCGGCATCCGAATGCCTGAAGCTGCAGTTGCTGCGCCTCGATCCGTCCCCGACACGCACGCTCGCACTCGAGATCGTGTCGCAGCATCTCGAACTGCTCGCCGCCCGCGACTTCACGCGGCTGCGCAAGCACCTGAAGGCGAGCGACGACGCGCTGCGCGACGCGCACACGCTGATCCGCTCGCTGGAGCCGTTTCCCGGCGCCGCATACGGCAAGGCCGAGGCCGACTACGTCGTGCCCGACATCATCGTGAAGAAGGCCGGCCAGGGATGGCTCGCGGAGCTCAATCCGGAGGTCGTGCCGCGCCTGCGGATCAACAACCTCTACGCGAACATCCTGCGCAACAGCCGCGGCGATCCGTCTGCCGGTTCGCTCAAGCAACAGCTCCAGGAAGCACGCTGGCTGATCAAGAACATCCAGCAGCGATTCGACACGATCCTGCGTGTCGCGCAGGCGATTGTCGAGCGTCAAAAGAACTTCTTTGCGCACGGTGAAATTGCCATGCGCCCCTTGGTTTTGCGGGAAATAGCTGATACGCTGGGCCTACACGAGTCGACTGTCAGCCGTGTGACAACCGGGAAGTACATGCTGACCCCGTTCGGGACGCTTGAATTTAAGTACTTCTTCGGATCTCACGTCTCGACCGACACCGGTGGCGCCGCCTCGTCGACCGCCATCCGAGCCCTCATCAAGCAACTGATAGGAGCTGAAGACCCAAAATCGCCACTTTCGGACAGCCGCATTGCCGAGCTGCTGGCAGAACAGGGGTTCGTGGTCGCGCGCCGCACGGTTGCGAAGTATCGCGAAGCCCTCAAGATCCCGGCAGTGAATCTGCGCAAGTCTCTTTAAGCCTGCTGCCTGCCCGGCGGCAGGCGTGTTCCGGCCACCGCGCATACGGGGAACAGGCCGGGCGACCTGTCCGCGAATCTGCCGCCACGCGCGGCATGGGCAAGTCGACCGGAGCGCCGCCTCGATGCGGCCGGGTGGTCACTCGCTTGGAGAAGCACTATGAACCTGAAGATCAGTGGACATCATCTCGAAGTCACGCCTGCAATTCGCGAATACGTGATCACCAAGCTGGACCGGGTGCTACGCCATAGCGATCAGGTGATCGATGGCACTGTGATCCTCTCGGTCGACAACCACAAGGAAAAGGACAAGCAGCAGCGCGCGGAAATCAACCTGCACCTGAAGGGCAAGGACATCTTCGTCGAAAGTGCGAACGGTAACCTGTATGCTGCGATCGATCTGCTGATCGACAAGCTGGATCGCCAGGTCGTCAAGCACATGGAGCGTCTGCAGACGCATACGCACGACCCGATCAAGCTGCAGCCGGCGGTCGAGCAGTTCGAACAGATCGAAGTGCCGCCGCAATGACCTGCCATAGCCGCATCGCCACGCCGCCCGGTTCGCCGGGCGTTTTTTTTTGTATCCGGCGCAGCGCCGTCCGCATCCGCGCCACGCTCGCGCCCGTGTTCTATAATGCTTCGGTTATTGCCGGGGGGCGTTGGGTACGGTCACCGTGCCTTGCAGGTCTCCATCGCCTAACGCCTTGATATCGCCGAACATGGATGATCAGTCTGCCGCCGCAAGGAGACCCCAGGCCGCCCAATCGCCTGCCAACATGAATCGCCTAGCCAAAATCCTGCCCATAGAGAACGTCGTCATCGACCTCTCAGTCACCAGCAAGAAACGCGTGTTCGAACAAGCCGGGCTGATGTTCGAGAATCAGAACGGCATCGCCCGCAGCACCGTCACGGACAACCTGTTCGCGCGCGAGCGCCTCGGCTCGACCGGGCTCGGCGAAGGCGTCGCGATTCCGCACGGGCGCATCAAGGGTCTCAAGCACCCGCTCGCCGCGTTCGTCCGGCTTGCCGATGCGATCCCGTTCGAAGCCCCCGACGGCCAGCCGGTCGGCCTCCTGATTTTCCTGCTCGTGCCCGAGCAAGCCACCCAGCAACACCTCGAGATCCTGTCGGAAATCGCGCAACTGCTGTCCGATCGCGACGCGCGCGAGCGTCTGCACAACGAAACGGATATCGCCGAGTTGCATCGCCTGCTCACTCAGTGGCAACCTTGAGTTGATCCGGGCGGATTATTTTCCCGTACGAGGCGGCGCACGCCGCCGTCCAGGGCCGCCCGGCGCCGGCCCGGCATGGCGACGTCCGTCGCCGCGCGCATGCACCGGCCCATTGGAGTGACGGAGCAGTCATGGATACGTCCAGCATCAACGCCCAGAGCATCTTCGACGACAACGCGGCCACGCTGAAACTCAGCTGGCTGACGGGGCATGAAGGCTGGGAGCGCGGCTTTTCGGCCGACACCGTCGGCAATGCAACCTCGAGCGCCGACCTCGTCGGCCACCTGAACCTGATCCACCCGAACCGGATCCAGGTGCTCGGCGAAGCCGAAATCGACTACTACCAGCGGCAGACCGACGAAGACCGCTCGCGCCACATGGCCGAGCTGATCGCCCTCGAACCGCCGTTCCTCGTCGTCGCCGGCGGCGCCGCCGCCCCGCCCGAACTGGTGCTGCGCTGCACGCGCTCGTCGACCCCGCTGTTCACGACGCCGATGTCGGCCGCCGCGGTGATCGACAGCCTGCGGCTCTACATGTCGCGGATCCTCGCGCCGCGCGCGACGCTGCACGGCGTGTTCATCGACATCCTCGGGATGGGCGTGCTGCTGACCGGCGATTCGGGCCTCGGCAAGAGCGAACTCGGCCTCGAGCTGATCAGCCGCGGCCACGGCCTCGTCGCCGACGACGCGGTCGATTTCGTGCGTCTTGGCCCCGATTTCGTCGAAGGGCGCTGCCCGCCGCTGCTGCAGAACCTGCTCGAAGTGCGCGGCCTCGGCCTGCTCGACATCAAGACGATCTTCGGCGAAACCGCCGTGCGGCGCAAAATGAAGCTGAAGCTGATCGTCCAGCTCGTGCGGCGCCCCGACGGCGAATTCCAGCGCCTGCCGCTCGAAAGCCAGACTGTCGACGTGCTCGGCTTGCCGATCAGCAAGGTCACGATCCAGGTCGCGGCCGGCCGCAACCTCGCGGTGCTCGTCGAGGCAGCCGTCCGGAACACGATCCTGCAGTTGCGCGGAATCGACACGTTGCGCGATTTCATGGATCGGCAACGACTCGCGATGCAAGATCCCGACAGTCAATTCCCCGGCAAACTGGTGTAACCCGCACGCGCCGGCCACGCAACGCCGACGCGTCGAGCCGGTGCTATGATGAAACGTCAGGATTCTCTGCTTCCCATGCGCATCGTCCTCATCACCGGCATCTCCGGCTCAGGCAAGTCCGTCGCGCTGAACGCGCTCGAAGACGCAGGCTATTACTGCGTCGACAACCTGCCGCCGCACGTGCTCCCCGAACTTGCCCGCTACCTCGCGGAGGATGGCCAGCACCGGCTCGCGGTCGCGATCGACGCGCGCTCAAGCGCGTCGCTCGATGAAATGCCCGGCCTGATCCGCGCGCTGTCGCGCGAGCACGACGTCCGCGTGCTGTTCCTCAACGCGAGCACCCAGTCGCTGATCCAGCGCTTCTCCGAAACGCGCCGCCGTCATCCGCTGTCCGGCTCGCTGTCGCACGATGCGGACGTCGGCCTGCTGTCGTCGCTCGAGGAAGCGATCGAGCGCGAACGCCACCTCGTCGCGCCGCTCGCCGAATTCGGCCACCAGATCGACACGAGCACGCTGCGCGCGAACGCGCTGCGTACGTGGGTCAAGCGCTTCATCGAGCAGAAGAACAACGACCTGATGGTGATGTTCGAATCGTTCGGTTTCAAGCGCGGCGTGCCGCTCGACGCCGACCTGATGTTCGACGTGCGCGCGCTGCCGAACCCGTACTACGACCACGAGTTGCGCCCGCTCACCGGGCTCGACCAACCGGTCATCGCCTTTCTCGACGCACTGCCGATCGTCCACCAGATGATCGACGACATCCATGCGTTCCTGATGAAATGGCTGCCGCACTTCCGCGATGACAACCGCAGCTACCTGACCGTCGCCATCGGCTGCACGGGCGGGCAGCATCGTTCGGTGTTCATCGCGGAAACGCTCGCCGCGCGCCTTGCGCGCGAGGCGAACGTGATCGTGCGGCATCGTGACGCGCCAGTGGATGTCGACGCGTCGTCGCGGCTCGTCTCCGAGGTCGACCGACCCTAGCGACGCACGCCCCAACGCCCGCGCGCCATGTCCTCCCTATCGACCACCCTGATCGACCTGCCGCTGTTTCCGCTGCACACGGTGCTGTTTCCGGGGGGGCTGCTCCCGCTCAAGGTGTTCGAGGCGCGTTATCTCGACATGTCCCGCGCGTGCCTGCGCGACAACGCGCCGTTCGGCGTGTGCCTGCTCAAGAGCGGGCCAGAAGTCGCACAGGACGGCGCCGTGTCGGTGCCCGAAACCATCGGCTGCATGGCGCGCATCACCGAGTGCGATACCGGCGAATTCGGCATGCTTTATCTGCAGGCGGTCGGCACGCAGCGTTTCGAACTGCTGTCGTATCGCGTCGAAGGCAACGGGCTGCTGGTCGGCATCGCGGAGCCGCTGCCCGACGACATCCCGCTCGAAGGCGAGCAGGCGCTCGCTCAATTCGGCTCGTGCGCCGAGGTGCTCGAGCGCATCATCGACGCGCTGAAGAAGTCCGATCCGGAGAAAATGCCGTTCGGCGAACCGTTCCGCCTCGACGATCCGAGCTGGGTGTCGAACCGCCTCGCGGAACTGCTGCCGCTCGACCTGCGCGCGCGGCAGAAGCTGATGGAATTTCCGGACGTCGGCGCGCGCATCGATGCCGTGCACCACGTGCTCGACCGGCACGGCTGGTTGTAGCGCGCCCCTCCCCTTTCGTTAAAGCAGCGGCCCGCTCAGCGCATCGAGCAGCTTGCGCACGGGCGCCGGCACGCCGTACGCGTCGAGCCGGCTCAGCGGCACCCACGCGGTATCCGCATCCCGCGCCGCCGAAGGCAGGCCGCCACCGTCGGCCATGTCGCTCAGCCGAGGCTCGATCTCGAGCCGGAAGTGCGTAAACGTGTGCGTGAGCGGCGCGAGCGGCACCGTGCCGCCACCGCCGAAGCCGCGCGCGAGTTCGGCAAGCGCGGCATCGCCGTCCGCTTGCGGCAGGCTCCACAGCCCGCCCCAGATGCCGGTCGGTGGCCGGCGCTCGAGCAGCACCGCGTCACCGTCGCGCAGCACCAGCATCCAGGTCTTGCGTGTCGGCACCGCCTTCTTCGGCCGCGCGGCCGGCAGCTCCCGCTGGCGGCCCGTCGATTGCGCAACGCAATCGCCCGCGAACGGGCAGCGCGCGCAATCGGGCTTGCCGCGCACGCACAGCGTCGCGCCGAGATCCATCAGCCCCTGCGTATACGCGCTCACGTCGGCCGCATTCGTGGCGTCGGGCAACAGCGATTCGGCGAGCGCCCACATGTCGTTCTCGACGCGCTTCTCGCCCGGAAAGCCCTCGACGCCGAAAACCCGCGCAAGCACGCGCTTCACGTTGCCGTCGAGGATCGTCGCGCGCGCGCCATACGCGAACGACGCGATCGCCGCGGCCGTCGAGCGGCCGATGCCCGGCAGCTCGGCCAACGCGTCGGGCGTCGCCGGAAACGCGCCGCCGTGCTCGGCGACGACGGCCTGCGCGCAGCGGTGCAGGTTGCGCGCGCGCGAGTAGTAACCGAGCCCCGCCCACAGCGCCATCACGTCGTCGGTCGGCGCGGCCGCGAGCACGGCGACGTCAGGGTAGCGTTCGAGAAAGCGCGTGTAATACGGGATGACGGTCGACACCTGCGTCTGCTGCAGCATGATTTCCGACAGCCAGATCCGGTACGGATCGCGCGTGTTCTGCCACGGCAGGTCGTGGCGGCCATGCTCGCGCTGCCATGCGACCAGGCGCGTGGCGAACGTGCGATGCAGCGGCGTGACGGGGAACGGAGCGGGGGCGATGCGGGGCGGCTTCAAGTTATCTGATC
This sequence comes from Burkholderia cepacia, assembly GCF_001718835.1. Taxonomy (NCBI): domain Bacteria; kingdom Pseudomonadati; phylum Pseudomonadota; class Betaproteobacteria; order Burkholderiales; family Burkholderiaceae; genus Burkholderia; species Burkholderia cepacia. The sequence continues at coordinate 3,313,248 of NZ_CP013443.1, forward strand.
GGGGAAAGAGGTTTCAACGCTGGCAGGTCGGGCAAAAATAAGTCGACCGTTGGCCCTGCACGATCTGGCGAATCGCCGTGCCGCATACGCGGCAGGGTTGGCCGGCACGGTCGTAGACGAAGCAGTCGAGCTGGAAATAGCCGCTTTCGCCGTTGCTGCCGACAAAATCGCGCAACGTGCTGCCGCCACGCTCGATCGCGTCGGCGAGCGTCGCGCGCACCGCGTCGGCCAGCCGCTCGTAGCGCGGCAGCGAGACCTTGCCGGCGGCCGTCGTCGGCCGGATGCCCGCGCGAAACAGGCTCTCCGACGCATAGATGTTGCCGACGCCGACGACCATGTCGCCCGCGAGGAGCGCCTGCTTGACCGACACGGTGCGGCCGCGCGTGCGCGCGTGCAGCAGCGCGCCGGTAAATGCCGGCGAGAACGGCTCGACGCCGAGGCTCGCGAGAAGCGGATGCGCATGCACGTCGCCTGCTGCGCGCGGGTGCCACAGCACCGCGCCGAAGCGGCGCGGATCGCGGAAGCGCAGCACGAATTCGTCGAAGATCCAGTCGATGTGGTCGTGCTTGGCGGCGACCGGCACGCCGTCGGCGGGCAGCACGCGCAGCGTGCCCGTCATGCCGAGATGGACGATGAACCAGCCTGCGTCGACCTCGAACAGCAGGTACTTGCCGCGACGCTCGACGGCGAGCACCTCGCGCGCGCGCAACTGCTCGGCGAGCCCTGCCGGCACGGGCCAGCGCAACATCGCGGTACGGACGTCGACACGCTCGACGCGGCGGCCCGCGACAAAGGGCTCGATGCCCCGGCGCGTGACTTCGACTTCTGGCAACTCTGGCATGTTTTACGGGTCTGAGGCTGGATTCACGATCGTGCGTGTATTGTAGCGAGCGCGTTACAATCGGTTGAAACATCGAACGGATTTCCATGACCCTGCCCTCGAAGCTGCTTCTGAAGCGCCCCGCCGCCGTGCGCGGCGCGCGCGCCTTCCCGGTCCGCCGTGCGCTCGGCGCCGCGCTGTTCGCCGCCTGGACCCTCACCGCCTTCCCGGCTCACGCGCAGGATCCGGCATCGGACGACGCGGAACCGCAGGGCGCGTTCGAGCACGTGATGCCGGACGAGCAGAAGAATCTCCCCGGCGTTCCGTTGACGAGCCAGATCGTCTACCAGGTGCTCGCCGCCGAGGTCGCGCTCCAGCGCAACCAGCCCGCACCGGCCTACCAGACCTACCTCGCGCTTGCCCGCGACACGCGCGATCCGCGCATGGCCCAGCGCGCGACCGAGATCGCGCTCGGTGCGCAGAGCCCGGCCGACGCGCTGTCCGCCGCGAACCTGTGGCGCCAGTACGCACCGGAATCGAACCGGGCGTCGCAAGTCGATGCCGCGCTGCTGGTGCTCGCCGGCAAGCCGGCCGACGCGCAGCCGATGCTCGCGCGCGAGCTCGCCCGGGCGACCGGCGAGACGCGCGGCCCGGCGATCCTCGCGCTGCAGGCGCTGCTCGTGCGCGGCCCCGACCGCGTCGGCGGCCTCGCGGTGCTGAAGGACATGCTGAAGAACGACCTGAACCGGCCCGAGGCTCAGCTCGCGATCGCGCGCCAGCAGCTTGCGGTCGACGACAAGGACGGTGCCGCGCAGTCGCTGAAGCAGGCGCTGCAGATCCGCCCCGACTACCTGCCGGCGGCCCTGATGCTGTCGCAGATGGGGCCTGCGGAACGCGCGGCGGGCATCGCGTCGTTCGAGAAGTATGTTCAGCAGAATCCGAAGTCGCGCGATGCGCGGCTCGCGCTGTCGCAGCTCTATCTCGCCGACGATCGCCTCGACGACGCGCAGAAGCAGTTCGAGACGATGCGCAAGCTCGACTCGAAGGATCCGACGCCGCTGATGGCGCTCGCGCTGATCAAGATCCAGCAGAAGAAGCTCGACGAAGCCACCGCCTACCTGAAGCAGTACGTACAGCTCGGCGACAAGCAGCCGAACCTCGACGTCGGCCAGGGCTACATCTACCTCGCGCAGATCGCGATCGACCAGAACAACGACGCGCAGGCGTCGCAATGGCTCGACAAGGTCGACCAGACGAGCCAGCACTATCTCCCCGCGCAGATCACGCGCGCGCAACTGCTGCAGAAACAGGGCAAGACCGACGAGGCGCGCAAGGTGCTCGACGACCTGCCGATCACGGATCCGCGCGATGCCGCCGTGGTCGCTCGCACCGACGCGTCGATCCTGTTCACCGCGAAGCGCTACCCGGAAGCCGAGGCCCGGCTCGGGCAGGCGGTTCAGGACTTCCCGGACGATCCCGACCTGCGCTACGACTACGCGATGGCGGCCGAAAAAACCGGCCATTACACGACGATGGAAAAGCAGCTGCGCGAGCTGATCCGCACGCAGCCGGACAATCCGCAGGCGTACAACGCGCTCGGCTATTCGCTCGCCGACCGCAACCAGCGGCTGCCCGAAGCCAGCAAGCTGATCGACAAGGCGATGACGCTCGCGCCGAACGACGCCTACATCATGGACAGCCTCGGCTGGGTGAAGTACCGGATGGGCGATACGGCCGGCGCGGCGAAGGTGCTGCGGCGCGCGTACGAACTGCAGCCGAACGCCGAAATCGGCGCGCATCTCGGCGAAGTGCTGTGGAAGAGCGGCGCGCAGGACGACGCGCGTTCCGCGTGGCGTGACGCGCAGAAGCTCGAGCCGGACAACGAAACGCTCGTGCAGACGCTGAAACGCCTCCAGATCAACGGCCTCTGATGCAGATGTTCCCGACGTTTTCCCTGTCCTCACGTGCGGTGCGCGGCATCGCCGCAGCCGGCGCGGCGCTCGCGCTCGCCGGCTGCGCGAGCACGCCGCCGTCGGCCAGCGCGCCGACGGGCGCGCTGCTGCAGACCGCCGCAACGCACGCTTACCATGGCCGCTTCGCGGTGCAGTACGACGACCGTCTCGGCAAGCAGCAGAACGTGTACGGCAACTTCGACTGGCAGGAGCACGGCGACGACGTGTCGCTCGAGCTGCGCAGCCCGCTCGGCCAGACGCTGGCGGTCGTGAAGTCGACGCCGCAGGCGGCGTCGCTCGAATTGCCGAACCGCCAGCCGCAGTTCGCGACGGACGTCGACCAGTTGATGCAGAAAACGCTCGGCTTCGAACTGCCGCTCGCGGGCCTGCGCTACTGGCTGCTGCCCACGGCCGCGCCCGCTTCGCCGGCCGCGACCGTGCGCGACGCCGAAGACGGCACGCGCGTCAAGCAGATCCGCCAGGACGGCTGGACGATCGACTACCTCGCCTACGCGGATGCCCCGGCCACGGGCGTCAAACGCGTCAACCTCGTGCGCGCGACCCCGCCGCTCGACATCAAGCTCGTGCTCGACCAGTGAGCACCGGCCCAGCCCAGACATACGCATGACCGATTCGACCCGCTCGCTGCGCAATTGCCTTGCGCCCGCGAAACTCAACCTGTTCCTGCACATCACCGGCCGCCGTCCGAACGGCTATCACGATCTGCAGAGCGTGTTCCAGTTGCTGAACTGGGGCGACACGCTGCACTTCACGCTGCGCGACGACGGTCGCGTCGCGCGCGTCACCGACGTGCCCGGCGTGCCCGAGGAAAGCGACCTCGTCGTGCGCGCAGCCAACCTGCTGAAAGCGCATACGGGCACCGCACACGGCGTCGACATCGAGATCGACAAGCGCCTGCCGATGGGGGCCGGCCTCGGCGGCGGCAGCTCCGACGCGGCTACGACGCTGCTCGCGCTGAACCGCCTGTGGCAACTCGACGTGCCGCGCGCCGAGCTTCAGTCGCTCGCGGTCAAACTCGGTGCAGACGTCCCGTTTTTTATTTTTGGAAAAAATGCGTTCGCAGAGGGTATCGGAGAAGAATTAGCTGAGGTACAATTGCCGACTCGCTGGTTCCTGGTTGTGACGCCAAGCGTTCATGTCCCGACCGCTGAAATATTTTCAGATGAGTTGTTGACAAGAGATACGAAGCCCGTCACAATTGCTGACTTTCTTGCACAGCAAACCAGCGATGCGGGATGGCCAGACAGCTTCGGCCGGAACGATATGCAGGAAGTTGTAACAAGGAAGTACGCGGAAGTTGCGCAGGCGGTCAAATGGTTGTATAATCTGACCCCCGCGAGGATGACCGGCTCCGGAGCAAGCGTGTTTGCAGCGTTTCACAGCAAGCACGAGGCAGAAGCGGCGAAAGCCAAACTGCCCGCCAGTTGGAATGGTGCAGTTGCCGAGAGTCTGAACGAGCATCCGCTCTTCGCTTTCGCGTCATGAAGTTTTACTTTGCCGAACGGCCTACACGACGAGTTCGGTGAAGCAGTCAGTTAAGTGTAGGGGAGTCGCCAAGTTGGTCAAGGCACCGGATTTTGATTCCGGCATGCGAGGGTTCGAGTCCTTCCTCCCCTGCCAAAAATTTTCCCGCATTTCCCGCCCAAGCCTGAAGCAGGTGCACGATGAGCAGCCACAGCCATGATGGCCTGATGGTCTTTACTGGCAACGCGAATCCCGCGCTCGCCCAGGAAGTCGTCAAAATCCTTGGAATTCCCCTCGGCAAAGCAATGGTCAGCCGTTTCTCCGACGGCGAGATCCAGGTCGAGATCCAGGAAAACGTGCGTGGCAAGGACGTCTTCGTCCTGCAATCCACGTGCGCACCGACGAACGACAACCTGATGGAACTGATGATCATGGTCGATGCGCTCAAGCGCGCATCCGCCGGCCGGATCACTGCAGCCATCCCCTACTTCGGCTACGCCCGTCAGGATCGCCGCCCGCGTTCGGCGCGCGTCGCGATCTCGGCGAAGGTCGTCGCGAACATGCTGGAAATCGCCGGCGTCGAGCGGATCATCACGATGGATCTGCACGCCGACCAGATTCAAGGTTTCTTCGACATCCCGGTCGACAACATCTACGCAACGCCGATCCTGCTGGGTGACCTGCGCAAGCAGAACTACTCGGATCTGCTCGTCGTGTCGCCGGACGTCGGCGGCGTGGTGCGTGCCCGGGCACTCGCGAAGCAGCTCAACTGCGATCTCGCGATCATCGACAAGCGTCGCCCGAAGGCGAACGTCTCCGAAGTGATGAACATCATCGGTGAAGTCGAAGGCCGCACCTGCGTGATCATGGACGACATGGTCGATACGGCAGGCACGCTCTGCAAGGCCGCGCAAGTGCTGAAGGAGCGCGGCGCGAAGCAGGTTTTCGCATACGCGACGCACCCGGTGCTGTCGGGTGGCGCGGGTGATCGCATCGCCGCGTCGGCACTCGACGAGCTGGTGGTCACCGACACGATCCCGCTGTCCGCCGAATCGCTCGGCTGCTCGAAGATCCGTGCCCTGACGAGCGCGAGCCTGCTGGCCGAAACGTTCTCGCGGATCCGCCGCGGCGATTCGGTGATGTCGCTGTTCGCGGAATCCTGATCGCGAATCGACTGAAGAAAGCATGCGCAGAAAGCGAAGCGGCAACGCTTCGCTTTTTGCACAATCGGACGGGATAGACGAAACCCCGTCCGCTTTATCGGGGGCCGACATTTGACGGCCCCCGTTTTACTGCCTGGTCGCGGGCAGCCATTGGAGAATCATATGAAAGTCGTCGCTTTCGAGCGCCAACAGCAAGGTACGGGTGCGAGCCGCCGCCTGCGCAACGCCGGTAAGACCACGGGTATCGTTTACGGTGGCGAAGCAGCCCCGCAAAAGATCGAACTCGATCACAACGCCCTGTGGCACGCCCTGAAGAAGGAAGCTTTCCACTCGTCGATCCTCGACCTCGAAGTGGCCGGCCAGTCGCAACAGGTTCTGCTGCGCGACGTGCAATACCACCCGTTCAAGCAACTGGTGCTGCACGTGGACTTCCAGCGTGTTGACGCGAAGAAGAAGCTGCACACGAAGGCTCCGCTGCACTTCCTGAACGCTGAAATCAGCCCGGCCGTGAAGCTGTCGAGCGCGATCGTTTCGCACGTCGCGACGGAAATCGAAATCGAGTGCCTGCCGGCCGACCTGCCGGAGTTCCTCGAAGTCGACCTGTCGAAGATCGAAGCCGGCCAATCGCTGCACGCGAAGGACATCGCGCTGCCGAAGGGCGTCGCGCTGGTCGCGCACGTCGACGCGGAAAACCCGGTTGTCGCATCGGCGACGGTGCCGGCTGGTGCCGTGTCGGACGCAGCCGAAGGCGAAACGCCGGCTGCATAAGCGGCTGCCTACGCGCCCCATCGATCCGTTTTACGAAACGGTCGACGCAACCCGCCGCGGCTTGCCCGGCGGGTTTTTCTTTTTCTGCGCCCAGGCGGCCGCTGCCGCCTTCGAAACGTCATGATCAAACTGATCGTCGGCCTCGGCAATCCCGGGGCGGAATACACCGCGACGCGCCACAACGCCGGCTTCTGGCTGATCGACCAGCTCGCCCGCGAAGCAGGCGCGACGCTGCGCGACGAACGCCGCTTCCATGGCTTCTACGCGAAAGCACGCCTGCACGGCGAGGAAGTCCACCTGCTCGAGCCGCAAACCTACATGAACCGCTCCGGCCAGTCGGTCGTCGCGCTCGCGCAGTTCTTCAAGATCCTGCCCGACCAGATCCTCGTCGCACACGACGAGCTCGACCTGCCGCCCGGCACCGTGAAGCTGAAGCTCGGCGGCGGCAGCGGCGGCCACAACGGCCTGAAGGACATCACCGCACACCTGTCGTCGCAACAGTACTGGCGACTGCGGATCGGCATCGGCCATCCGCGCGACCTGATTCCGGAGAGCGCCCGCGCCGGCGCGAAGCCCGATGTCGCGAACTTCGTGCTGAAGCCGCCACGCCGCGAGGAACAGGACGTGATCGACGCGTCGATCGAACGCGCGCTCGCCGTGATGCCGATGGTCGTCAAGGGCGAACTCGACCGCGCGACGATGCAGCTGCATCGCAACTGAGCGCAGCCGCCGCGCGCACCGCATGCCGCGCATGAGGTAATCTCGTCGTTTTACCCGTCAGGAGTCGTGCGGTGAGCCGTTACTGGAGCGACGTCGTTCAGCAACTCGTGCCTTACGTGCCGGGCGAGCAGCCCGCGCTCGCACACCCGGTCAAGCTGAACACCAACGAGAATCCCTATCCGCCGTCGCCGCGTGTCGTCGCGGCGATCGCGCGCGAACTCGGCGCGACCGGCGACGCGCTGCGCCGCTATCCGGACCCGGTCGCACGCGCGCTGCGCGAGACGGTCGCGGCCCATCACCGCATCCAGCCCGAGCAGGTGTTCGTCGGCAACGGCTCCGACGAGGTGCTCGCGCACGCATTCCAGGCGCTGCTCAAGCACGACCGGCCGCTGCGCTTTCCCGACATCACGTACAGCTTCTATCCGACCTATGCACGCCTGTACGGCGTCGAGACGACGGTCGTGCCGCTCGCGGAGGATTTCTCGATCCGTGTCGACGACTATCTCGACGATGCGGGCGGCGTGCTGTTTCCGAACCCGAACGCGCCGACCGGGCGCGCGCTGCCGCTCGCGGATGTCGAGCGGATCGCGGCCGCGAATCCGTCGTCGGTCGTCGTGATCGACGAAGCCTATGTCGACTTCGGCGCGCAGTCGGCAATCTCGCTGATCGACCGCTACCCGAACCTGCTCGTCGTTCACACGACGTCGAAGGCGCGCTCGCTCGCGGGCATGCGCGTCGGTTTCGCCTTCGGCGATGCCGCGCTGATCGACGCGCTGAACCGCGTGAAGGACAGCTTCAACTCGTACCCGCTCGACCGCCTTGCGCAGGTCGCGGCGCGCGCCGCCTACGAGGACGACGCGTACTTCGACGCGACGTGCCGGCGCGTGATCGACAGCCGGACGCGGCTCACGCACGCGCTCGCCGCGCTCGGCTTCGACGTCGTGCCGTCGGCCGCGAATTTCGTGTTCGCGCGCCATCCCGCGCACGACGCGGCCACGCTGGCGACACGGCTCAAGAAGCGGGAAATTTTCGTGCGGCACTTCGGGCTGCCGCGAATCGACCAGCACCTGCGCATCACCGTCGGCACCGATGCCGAATGCGATGCGCTCGTCGCGGCGTTGCGCGAGCTGCTGGGCTGAAAACGGCGCGGGCGGCACGCGCCGCCCGGCCCTTCATTGCGTCACTGCTGCGCGTCGTCGCCCTTCACGGCGATCAACGCGTGATACTTCTCCATCAATTGCGCGTGCGACTCGTCATGCTGAGGATCGCGCGGAATGCATTCGACCGGACACACCTGCTGGCACTGCGGTTCGTCGAAATGGCCGACGCACTCGGTGCACTTGTTCGGGTCGATCACGTAGATGTCCGGGCCCATCGAAATCGCGCCGTTCGGGCACTCGGGCTCGCACACGTCGCAATTGATGCACTCGTCGGTAATCATCAAAGCCATACTGATCTCACTTCTTCAGGCCGGCGGCCGGCTTCGCGACGAAACCGGCCGGCGCCGCGTCACGCGGCAGGGCCTCCCATCGCCGTCACTTTCTCGGTCAGCCACTTCTCGACGGACGGGAACACGAACTTGCTGACATCGCCGCCCAACTGCGCGATTTCGCGCACGATCGTGCCCGAGATGAACTGGTACTGATCGGACGGCGTCATGAACATCGTCTCGACGTCGGGCAACAGATAGCGGTTCATCCCCGCCATCTGGAACTCATATTCGAAATCGGACACGGCACGCAGGCCGCGCACGATCACCCGTGCGTTGTTGGTGCGGACGAAGTCCTTCAGGAGGCCGGTGAAACTCATCACCTTCACGTTCGGGTAATGGCCGAGCACCTCGTTCGCAATCGTCAGACGTTCTTCCAGCGAGAAGAACGGCTTTTTCGCGCGGCTGTCGGCCACACCGACCACCAGCGTATCAAAAATGCTCGACGCACGCCGCACGAGGTCTTCGTGCCCGCGCGTCAGCGGATCGAACGTACCGGGATACACGGCGACTACCATGTCGCTCCTCCTGTCATCACGCAAACGGGATGGCAGCCGCGCGATGCGCACGCCGCTGCCGAGATGGGCATACGTCGCCTGTCGCACGTCGCCTCGTTTTGGAACGCGCATTATTCATCATTTTCGCGCCGCAGCAAATGATAGTGAACCGCACCGGCCTTGCCGTGCTTCACCACCTCCCAGCCCGCGAGCGCATCGTGCGCGGCCGGGTCGAGTTCCGCCCCCGTTTCGACGTACAGCGCGCCGCCCGCCGCGACGAGCGGCGCCGCCAGCGCGATCGCGCGATCGAGCACGGCCGGTTCGCCGAACGGCGGATCGAGAAACACGACGTCGAACGCGCCCGGCGTGAGCCCCGCCGCGAGCCGCAACGCATCCGCCTCCGCGACTTCGACCGCACGCGCGCCGAGCTTGTCCTTGATCGCACGCAACTGCTGCGCGGCGCGTGGATGGCGCTCGACCATCACGACGCTCGCCGCGCCGCGCGATGCGGCCTCGAAACCGAGCGCGCCCGTGCCCGCGAACAGGTCGAGGCAGCGGCGGCCTTCGAGATCCTGGCCGAGCCAGTTGAACAGCGTCTCGCGCACGCGATCGGGCGTCGGCCGCAGGCCGTCGAGATCGAGCACCGCGAGCGGCGTGCGTTTCCAGTCACCGCCGATGATGCGGATGGTATGCGGTTTGCCGCGGCTGGAAGGGGCCGCCGGGCGGCCGGAGGATGAACGGGATGAACGGGACATGCGGGAGGAATATCGAACGGAGGACCGGGCGCGAACGGGGCGCGCCGCCAAACAGGCGCACGTTACCACAGCGGCGGCGCGCACTGACGCGAGCGCCACGCCGCACTGATAAAATGCGAGGTTTCGGCTGTCGCGCGCGGCAGCCCGCACGCAGTCCGCGCCTTCCACGGCGACGGACCGCCCTCTTCCCGACGTCAGACCATGTTCAGCTTCTTCAAACGATTCAAGAAAACGCAGGAGCCGACGCCCGCGGAAGCGCCGTCGGCCGCCGAGCCGCAGGCGGACGCGCAGTCCGTCGACGCGCCCGCGCCGCAGCCGGCGCCGGCCCCGCGCGAATCCGCGCCTCCGACCGGCGGCGCGGCGCCGCAACCGGCCGCGCCGGCCGTCGTGATGACGGTCACGCCGACCAACGACGGCCGCGACGAAGTCGTCGAGACGGTCGAAATCGTTCCGCCGCCCGCCGTGGAGCCCAACGCGAAGAAGTCGTGGCTCGCCCGCCTGAAAACGGGGCTCGCCAAGACGGGCTCGAGCATCACCGGCGTCTTCGTCAACACGAAGATCGACGAGGATCTGTACGAGGAGCTCGAAACCGCGCTGCTGATGTCCGACGCGGGTGTCGACGCGACCGAGTACCTGCTCGGCGCGCTGCGCGAAAAGGTACGCGCGGGCCGCCTGACCGACCCGCAGCAGGTGAAGGCCGCGCTGCACGACCTGCTCGTCGAGTTGCTGACGCCGCTCGAGAAATCGCTGATGCTCGGCCGCGCACAGCCGCTCGTGATGATGATCACCGGCGTGAACGGTGCGGGCAAGACGACCAGCATCGGCAAGCTCGCAAAGCATCTGCAGAGCTTCGACCAGTCGGTACTGCTGGCCGCGGGCGACACGTTCCGCGCGGCCGCGCGCGAACAGCTGGCGGTCTGGGGCGAGCGCAACAACGTGACGGTCGTGCAGCAGGAAAGCGGCGATCCGGCCGCGGTGATTTTCGACGCGGTCAGCGCCGCGCGCGCGCGCAAGATCGACGTGATGATGGCCGACACGGCCGGCCGCCTGCCGACGCAGCTCCACCTGATGGAAGAGCTGAAGAAGGTGAAGCGCGTGATTTCGAAGGCACACGACGGCGCGCCGCACGAAGTGCTGCTGGTGATCGACGCGAACACCGGCCAGAACGCGCTCACGCAGGTCAAGGCGTTCGACGATGCGCTCGGCCTCACCGGCCTCATCGTCACGAAGCTCGACGGCACCGCGAAGGGCGGGATTCTCGCCGCGATCGCGCGGCAGCGCCCGGTGCCGGTCTACTTCATCGGCGTCGGCGAAAAGGTCGAGGATCTGCAGCCGTTCAGCGCGGTCGAATTCGCGGACGCGCTGCTCGGCTGAGCGCCGCGCATCCTGCCGCACACAGGGCGCCCGCGGGCGCCCTTTTTCATGCGGCTGACCCGTCCTTGGCCTGCCTCACTCGGCGTCGGGCTGCGCGCCGGGCTCGGCGGCCTTGAACGCATCGAACGTCGACGCATGGTCGACGATCCGCTGGATCGTCGGATAGCGCGTCGTGTCGATCGAGAAGCGGTTCGCGTTGAACACCTGCGGGACGAGGCACACGTCGGCGAGTGTCGGCGTGTCGCCGAAACACAGCTTGCCGGTGCGCGGATCGCTCGCGAGACGGGTCTCGAGCGTTTCGAAGCCCGCCTCGATCCAGTGCCGGTACCACGCATTCTTCGCCTCTTCGGGCACCTTCAGCGTGTGCTTCAGGTACTTCAGCACGCGCAGGTTGTTGAGCGGGTGAATTTCGCACGCGATCTGCAGCGCCACCGCACGCACATAGGCGCGGTCGACCGGCTGCTTCGGCAGCAGCGCCGGTTCCGGATGGGTCTCCTCGAGATATTCGATGATCGCGAGCGACTGCTGCAGCGTCGCGTCGCCGTCGATCAGCGTCGGCACGACCGCGTCCGGATTCAGCGCGCGGTATGCGTCCTTCAGTTGCTCGCCGCCGTCACGCAGCATGTGCACGGGAACATAGTCGAACGGCAACTGCTTCAGGTTCAGGGCGATCCGCACGCGGTACGACGCGGAACTGCGGAAATAGCTGTAAAGCTTCATGGGATGTCTCTCGTTGTCATGATCGGCCGGCGAACGCGCAGGCCGGAAACCGGCGTGCGCGGCACGGGCAGCGCGCGGCGGGCCGGCCGCCGAGGCCGAGGCCGACGCACGCGTCGCCGGATGCATCAGTGTAGCGCGCGGCGCCGCGCCTCCGCGCGCTTGCCGGATCCGCGCACATGCGATACTGGGAAGGTTCCTCACATCAGATGCGCGGCCCCGACGGCGGCCGCCCCACCCCGCTTCGATGACCGCTTCCCACGATCCCGCCGCCCGCCCGGCCGTTCCGTTCCCGTGCGCCCGCTTCATCAAGGAAATCGGCCGCGGCCCGCAAGGCGCACGCGCGCTGTCCGCCGAGGACACGTTCGAGCTCTATCGCGCGATGCTCGACGCGCGCGTGTCGGATGTCGAACTCGGTGCGATCCTGATCGCCTATCGGCTGAAGGGCGAATCCGCCGACGAGCTGGCCGCGATGCTCGCCGCCGCGCAGGCGTCGTTCGAGCCCGTGCACGTACAGGACGCGGCGTTCCGCCCCGTCGCGATCCCGAGCTACAACGGCGCGCGCAAGCAGCCGAACCTCGTGCCGCTGCTCGCGCTGCTGCTCGCGCGCGAAGGCGTGCCGGTGCTCGTGCATGGTGTCGAGCGCGATCCGGGCCGCGTGACGAGCGCCGAGATCTTCTCGGCGCTGTCGCTCGCGCCGTCGGCATCGCACGATGCGATCGAGGACACGCTTGCCGAGCGCCGCGTCGCGTTCGCGTCGATCGAGGTGCTGGCGCCGCGCATCGCCCGCCTGCTGTCGATGCGCCGCGTGCTCGGCGTGCGCAATTCGACGCACACGCTCGTGAAGATCCTGCAGCCGTTCGCACCGGCCGGCCTGCGGCTCGTCAACTACACGCACCCGCCGTACCGCGACAGCCTCGCGCAGCTGTTCCGCGACCATCCGGACGCCGCGCTCGGCGGCGCGCTGCTCGCGCGCGGAACCGAGGGCGAAGCCGTTGCCGACACGCGGCGCCAGGTGCAGGTCGACTGGCTGCACGACGGCGTGTGCGACACGCTGATCGAGGCCGAGCGCTCGTCGACCGATGCGCCCCCCGTCGCCCTGCCCGAATCGCGCGATGCGGCCACGACGGCCGCGTGGACGGACGCCGTATTGCGCGGCGAGGTGCCGGTGCCCGACACCGTCGCCCGCCAGGTCGCGACCATCGTGCGCATCGTCCGCCGCGGCGCCTGAGCGCGCAATGGCGCGCCGGACCCGTTCCGGCGCCGCCGCACGCGACGCACGCCATCCGACGCGCCCCATTTGACACGCGGGCGCATCCTGGCATAGAGTTGCCGTCATGCGTTCCTTTCCGAACACCCTCCGAATTACCTCCGGCCGCCTAGCGCGGCCGCTATCGCTACGACTAGCCTAAGGCTGTCGTAGCGCCGTGTGCTGTCCGCACGGTCCCTCCCAGCAGTTCCTCGCAGTACCCCTCTCGCAGTTTTTACAACCCGAAGTCGTCAGCATTCGTCCGTCTATCCGTCGGCCGATTCGCGAAGATCATCCGCATCCGCAGCACGCTTACGTGCCGCGGAGCGAGGCAGCGCCAACCGTCGCCCATGCCGCCCGTCTTCGCTCGCGACTTGAGACCCGAGGTCCAGAAGATGCAGCGCAATCCGCAAGACAAGTACCGTCCGTTCGAGCCCGTCCGCCTCAATGGCCGCAAATGGCCGTCGCGCACCATCGAGCGCGCGCCCGTGTGGATGAGCACCGACCTGCGCGACGGCAACCAGTCGCTGATCGAGCCGATGAGCATCGGGCAGAAGCTCGAATTCTTCGAGATGCTGGTCGCGATCGGGTTCAAGGAGATCGAAGTCGGTTTTCCGTCGGCGTCGCAAACCGACTTCGATTTCGTCCGCAAGCTGATCGACGACAAGCGCATTCCCGACGACGTGACGATCGAAGTGCTCGTGCAGGCGCGCGAAGACCTGATCGCACGCACGTTCGACGCGCTCGAAGGCGTGCCGCGCGCGATCGTGCACCTGTACAACGCGGTCTGCCCGTCGTTCCGCCGCATCGTGTTCGGGATGTCGAAGGCCGACGTGAAGGCGCTCGCGATCGACGGCACGCGCATCATCAAGGAGCACGCCGCCGCGCGCCCCGACACGCAGTGGACCTTCCAGTACTCGCCGGAAACCTTCAGCATGACCGAGCTGACGTTCGCCCGCGAGATCTGCGACGCGGTCGCGCAAACCTGGCGCCCGACCCGCGACCACAAGATGATCGTCAACCTGCCGGCCACCGTCGAAGCCGCGGGCCCGAACGTGTTCGCCGACCAGATCGAGTGGATGGACCGCAACCTCGCGTATCGCGACAGCATCGTGCTGTCCGTGCATCCGCACAACGACCGCGGCACCGCGGTCGCGGCGGCCGAGCTCGCGCTGCTCGCGGGCGCCGACCGCATCGAGGGCTGCCTGTTCGGCAACGGCGAGCGCACCGGCAACGTCGATCTCGTCACGCTCGCGCTGAATCTCTACACGCAGGGCATCGATCCGGGCCTCGATTTCTCCGACATCGACGCGGTGCGCCGCGTCGTCGAGCGCTGCAACCAGATTCCGGTGCATCCGCGCCACCCGTACGCGGGCGACCTCGTGTTCACCGCGTTCTCCGGTTCGCACCAGGACGCGATCCGCAAGGGCTTCGCGCAACAGCGCCCCGATGCGCCGTGGGAAGTCCCGTACCTGCCGATCGATCCGGCCGACCTCGGCCGCAGCTACGACGCGGTGATCCGCGTCAACAGCCAGTCCGGCAAGGGCGGCGCGACGTTCCTGCTCGAACGCGGGATGGGCTTCACGCCGACGCGGCGCGTGCAGATCGAATTCAGCCACGCGGTGCAGACGCTTGCCGACGCGTCGGGAGAGGAAGTGACGGGCGACGCGATCTGCGCGCTGTTCGCGCGCGAATTCTTCGAGACCGACGGGCCGGCCGCGCGCAGCGGCGGCAGCGCACGCTGGCGGAACCGAGACGTCGCGGGCGCCAGCGCGGCCGGCGCGACGCCCGACGAGGCGGCGCGGCGCGCGGCGGCGGCATTCGCGGACGCCGCCGGCGTCGCGATCGACATCGCTTCGTGCGAACACGCGCGCACGACGGACGGGCGGATCGCGGTATCGGTGGGCTGCCGGGTCGGCGATGCGCCGCTGCGGCACGGCGTCGGCCTGCACGCCGATACGGCGAGCGCCGCGCTCGACGCGCTTGTCAGCGCGATCAACCGCTCGGCCTGGCACTGCGCGGATCGCCGCGCGGCGGCCTGACGGCTTGAATCAGGGTTTGAATCAGGGTTTGAAGTAGGCCAGCGAGCGGTGCGAAACCGCCCGCGCAGCGTGCGATCCGCGCTGCGCGGGCCAGCAGGAAGCGGCCCAGAAGGGCGCTTCGGATGGGACACGAAAAGGAACGCGACGCGCGCTCATGCCTCGGTCGCGCACCGCGTCGCCTGCCACGCGAACAGGCTCCAGCGGCCCTGTTCGTGGGTGTGGACGGAGGTATACGCAATCGGGAAGACCAGGCCGCCGTTGTTCGTTTCCATCTCGATCAACGCACGCCCGGTGACGACGCAGGTTTCGTCGCCGACGGGCAACACATCCTGCGACTGGATTTCGATCTGGCGATAGCGGCGGCGGCCGGCGACGATGGCGTCGATGAACTGCTGCTTGGTTTCGCGTTTGCCGTTGGTGTGCACGAAGAACACCTTGTCCGACAAAAGCGCGCCGAGCGCCTCGCCGTCGCCGTCCACCATCGCCCGGAACCGATCGCGCTCGAGCGCGCGGATCGCATCGATCACCTTCGCCATCGCCTGACTCCTCGGCAACGCGCACGCCGTGCGCGGGCATGCGGATCAGAAGTTGTACTGCACGTAGAACTGGTGGAAATTTATACCAGGATTCGGCTCTTTGATACCCGCGTTAGACACATGTTCAAAACGGTAGCCGACCTGATACTGTTGCCGTTGGCCGAACTGCACGCCGACGCCCGCCACGTCGGCGAACTGGAACGCGGTCGACATCGACAGATCGTTCGAAATCGTCGGATGAGACAGCAGGCGGATGCCGGCGCCGGCTTCGACGTACGGGCGGACCGCGCCCGCGCTCTTGATGAAGCGGAACAACGGCGTCACGCCGAACTCCCAGATGCTCGTGTGGACGTTGCCGTTCGTATGCCAGTAGCTGACGTTGCCCTCCATCACGAACGCGAAGTGCCAGCCGCCCAATTCCCACCAGTTCCAGCCCGGATCCCACACCACGCCGAGATCGCCCTTGTCGACCCCGTGACGATCCGAAAAACCGCCGCCCGCCTGAATCCCCCATCGATCCGCCAGCGCTGCCCCCGAACCGCCCAGCAGCGACGCCGCCAGGACCGCATGCAACGCAAGCCGGCTCCGCCGCCGACCGTTCTTATTGTTCATCTGACACTCCAACTTTGTGGGTTGAATGGAACCTGCCGCTTCGGCCGGCTCGAGCGAACTGAATGGTATGGTAAAGGACTTTTCGGATCGGCATCACAAAGCGAAATGGCTTCCTTCCAAAACCACAAAAATTGAAATCGTCTACTGATTCTCATGAAAAACAACAGGTTACGGAACTTGCGGGCATTCGAGCGGTCATGCCTAATACTATCAATATCGCCAGATCGATAGAAAAACGGGAACTCCAAAGCCCGCATCCCCTCTAAGGAATTAGCACTCATCTTGCGGGAGTGCTAAGATGCCCCACGGAATCTCATTCGAGACCGGGGGTTTGTCCCTGATTCCAAAGGAGTTTTTAGTGAGCAACGCCCTGACCCTCCCGAACACCCTGAGCCCGGCGCCGGCCAAGGCCGAATCGGCAGGCTCGCTGGCGCTCGCAGCTCAATCGATGTTGCCGGGCCAGCTTGGCAACATCGACGCGTATATCCAGGCCGTCAATCGCATTCCGCTGCTGACGGCCGAAGAGGAACGCCAGTACGCAACCGAATTCCGCGAAGACAACAATCTCGACTCGGCACGCCGCCTCGTGCTGTCGCACCTGCGGCTCGTCGTGTCGATCGCGCGCAACTATCTCGGCTACGGCCTGCCGCACGGCGACCTGATCCAGGAAGGCAACATCGGCCTGATGAAGGCCGTGAAGCGCTTCGATCCGGCCCAGAACGTGCGTCTCGTGTCGTACGCGATCCACTGGATCAAGGCCGAGATCCACGAGTACATCCTGCGCAATTGGCGCATGGTGAAGGTCGCGACGACGAAGGCGCAGCGCAAGCTGTTCTTCAACCTGCGCAGCCACAAGAAGAGCATGCAGGCGATGACGCCCGAGGAAATCGACGGCCTCGCGCAAGAGCTCAACGTCAAGCGTGAAGACGTGACCGAAATGGAAACGCGCCTGTCGGGCGGCGATATCGCGCTCGAAGGGCAGGTCGAAGACGGCGAGGAGTCGTACGCACCGATCGCCTACCTGGCCGACTCGCACAACGAACCGACCGCCGTGCTCGCCGCGCGTCAGCGCGACTCGCTGCAGACGGACGGCATCGCGCAGGCACTCGACGCGCTCGACGCACGCAGCCGCCGCATCATCGAGGCCCGCTGGCTGCACGTCGACGACGACGGCTCGGGCGGCTCGACGCTGCACGATCTCGCCGCCGAGTTCGGCGTGTCGGCGGAACGTATCCGCCAGATCGAGGCGAGCGCGATGAAAAAGATGCGCACCGCCCTCGCCGAATACGCGTAACGCCCGCTGAATTAAAACGCTTCATCGAAAACCGCTGCCCGACCGGCAGCGGTTTTTTTTCGCCCATAAATTGACCAATTCAATCGGGTATTCACCCAAACGCCGGCTGTTCCGCCGATGCTTGATCTAGCTCAAGTTTCGACGATCACTTCGCGACGGTCTGCCGCAGCGCAGCACTCCGCACGTCACTGACGTCCTCTTAAAATTGATTCGTCAGGCGCAAAAGGATTAAAACAGCTTCACGGCCGTCATAAATCCGACGTAAAGTCGCCCCAATTCCGACCTAAATCGATTCAGGATAATCGCCTTGATCTCGATCAATAAAAAGCCCGCGCCCACGGGCGGCGCGACCGGCTGGCGCGCTCGCATCGCCGCGTGGGCACGCGGACCGACCCTCGCCCGCGACATCACCCTGGTGCTGATCGTCAAGCTGATCCTCCTGATGTCGCTCAAATACGCATTCTTCAATCATCCGCAGGCCGAGCACATGTCGCTTCCGCCTGCCGCCGTCGCCGAGAAGCTGCTCTCGGTGCCGGCGCCTGCACCCACCGAGGGAGACCACCATGATAAGTAGCGAAGTCGTCGATCTGTCGCGTCTGCAGTTCGGCATCACGGCGCTCTACCACTTCCTGTTCGTGCCGCTGACGCTCGGCCTGTCCTGGCTGCTCGTCATCATGGAAGCCGTCTACGTGATGACCGGCAAACAGGTCTACAAGGACATGACCCAGTTCTGGGGCAAGCTGTTCGGGATCAACTTCGCGATGGGCGTGACGACCGGCATCACGCTCGAATTCCAGTTCGGCACGAACTGGTCGTACTACTCGCACTATGTCGGCGACATCTTCGGCGTGCCGCTCGCGGTCGAAGGCCTGATGGCGTTCTTCCTCGAATCGACGTTCGTCGGCCTGTTCTTCTTCGGCTGGAACCGCCTGTCGAAGGTCAAGCACCTGATGGTCACGTTCCTCGTCGCGCTGGGCTCGAACCTGTCCGCGCTGTGGATCCTCGTCGCGAACGGCTGGATGAACAACCCGGTCGGCGCCGAGTTCAACTACCAGACGATGCGCATGGAACTGACGAACCTGTTCGACGTGCTGTTCAACCCGGTCGCGCAGGTGAAGTTCGTGCACACCGTGTCGGCCGGCTACGTGACGGCCGCGATGTTCGTGCTCGGCATCTCGTCGTGGTACCTGCTGAAGAAGCGCGACACCGACTTCGCACTGCGCTCGTTCGCGGTCGCGGCCGGCTTCGGTCTGGCGTCGACGCTCTGCGTGATCGTGCTCGGCGACGAATCGGGCTACACGACCGGCGAAGTGCAGAAGATGAAGCTCGCCGCGATCGAATCGGAATGGGAAACCCAGCCGGCGCCGGCCTCGTTCACGCTGATCGGCATCCCGAACCAGAAGGAAGAGCGCACCGACTACGCGATCAAGATCCCGTACGCGCTCGGCCTGATCGCGACGCGCTCGATCGACGAGCCGGTGATCGGCCTGCGCGAACTCGCGAAGCGCAGCGAGGAGCACATCCAGAGCGGGATGGTCGCGTACGGCGCATTGCAGAAGATCAAGGAAGGCGACACGAGCGATGCGACCCGCGCACTGTTCGACCAGCACAAGCAGTATCTCGGCTACGGGTTGATGCTCAAGCAGTTCACGCCGAACGTGGTCGATGCGACGCCGGAGCAGATCAAGGCCGCCGCGAAGAAGACGATCCCGCCGGTCGCGCCCGTGTTCTTCTCGTTCCGGATCATGGTGTTCCTCGGCTTCCTGTTCCTCGCGACCTTCGTCGCCGCGTTCTGGCTCTGTGCGCGCCGGCAGCTGCTGCAGGACAACCGCCGCTGGTTCCTGCGCTATGCGGTGTGGGCGATCCCGCTGCCGTGGCTCGCCGCGGAATTCGGCTGGGTCGTCGCCGAGCTCGGCCGCCAGCCGTGGACGATCGCGGGCATCCTGCCGACGCATCTGTCCGCGTCCAGCCTGACGTCGACGGACCTGTACCTGAGCCTCGCCGGTTTCATCGCGTTCTACACCGCGCTGTTCGTCATCGAGATCAAGCTGATGTTCAAGTACGCGCGCCTCGGCCCGTCGTCGCTGCACACCGGCCGCTATCACCACGAACTCGCGGCCGCCAGCGAGCGCGCCCCGGCCTGAGCACGCACCTGAAACGGAACAAGGAATCGCTATGGACTATGCAACTCTCAAGCTGATCTGGTGGCTGCTCGTCGGCGTGCTGCTGATCGGCTTCGCCGTCACCGACGGCTTCGACATGGGCGCGACCGCGCTGCTGCCGTTCCTCGGCAAGACCGACGACGAACGCCGCATCATCGTCAACACCGTCGGTGCGACGTGGGAAGGCAACCAGGTGTGGCTGATCACGGCCGGCGGCGCGATGTTCGCGGCCTGGCCGCTCGTCTACGCGGCGTCGTTCTCCGGCTTCTACTTCGCGATGCTGCTCGTGCTGTTCGCGTTGTTCTTCCGGCCGGTGGGCTTCGACTACCGCAGCAAGCGCCCCGACCCGCGCTGGCGCGCGGGCTGGGACTGGGGCCTGTTCGTCGGCGGTTTCGTGCCGGCGCTCGTGTTCGGCGTCGCGTTCGGCAACCTGCTGCAAGGCGTGCCGTTCAAGTTCGACAGCGACCT
Organism: Burkholderia cepacia; assembly: GCF_001718835.1. NCBI lineage: Bacteria > Pseudomonadati > Pseudomonadota > Betaproteobacteria > Burkholderiales > Burkholderiaceae > Burkholderia > Burkholderia cepacia. The sequence continues at coordinate 3,333,351 of NZ_CP013443.1, forward strand.
GCGCGTGACCTATTACGGCGGCTTCTGGGCGCTGCTGAACCCGTTCGCGCTGCTGTGCGGGCTCGTCAGCCTCACGATGCTCGTTGCGCACGGTGCGGCCTTCATCAAGATGAAGACCGAAGGCGTGATCGCGCGCCGCGCGTCGGTCGCGCTGCGCGTGGCGTCGCTCCTCGCGGTCGTGCTGTTCGTGCTGGCCGGCGTGCTGATCGCGTCGACCATCGGCGGCTTCCACATCACGCACGCCGCGCCGACCGATACGGTCGCGAACCCGCTGCTCAAGGACGTCGCCGCGGGCTCGGGCCTGTGGCTCGCGAACTACGGCGAATTCCCGTGGATGATCGCGGCGCCCGTCGTCGGGATCGCGGGCGGCCTGCTGGCGATGCTGCTCGCCGGCTCGCGCCTCGAGAAGACGGCGTTCTTCTGCACCGGCCTGATGATCGTCGGCGTGATCCTGACCGCCGGCTTCTCGATGTTCCCGTTCATCATGCCGTCGTCGCTCGACCCGAAGAGCAGCCTGACCGTGTGGGATTCGACGTCGAGCCACATGACGCTGCAGGTGATGCTGTTCGCGGTGATCGTGTTCCTGCCGCTCATCCTGCTCTACACGAGCTGGGTGTATCGCGTGATGCGCGGCAAGGTCACGCGCGAGGTGCTCGAAGAGAACAAGCATTCGATGTATTGAACCCGGCCGGGGTGCGCAGGCGCCCCGCCGCCCCCGTTTCGCAAGGAGTCGGATCATGTGGTATTTCAGCTGGATTCTCGGTATCGGCGTCGCGCTGTCGTTCGGCATCGTCAATGCGATGTGGCTCGAAGCGCAGCCGAAGCGCGTCGCGCCGGCCGGCGCGAAAGCCGACCGGGCCTGATGCGGCGGCGGCCGCCGCCGCGCACGCCCGGACGACATGCGCCGGGCGCGCCGGACGGATCGTCCGTCCCGCAGCAGCCAACCTCGCCTCGCGCGAGGTTTTTTTTCGCCTGCGCCAGCCGCCTCGCGTCGCCCCCACGTCAAAATTCAATGCCACTCTGGAACCAAATTAATACCACTTGAATACCAATAAAAGGTTTCATAAGATCTTTCACGCGGCCGTCCACGGGCCGCGTCCACTTGGGTGGAGGAGACATGAAAGATCACCGCTTGGGCCCCCGCGGCGCCACGCCGAACCGTGAGCGTCCGGGGACCGGCCGCGCCGCCGCGCCCATCGACATGCGCCGCTCATGAACGCGCACGGCCGGCGCGCGTGCCGCGAACCTGATCCGTAGCGCTCGGCACCGCGCGCCTTATGCACGCCTTGCGCACTTCTTCGTGCCCCCTCGCCCGCGCGCGGCCCCCAGCCTTTCCCCGCAGCCTCCTTGAAAGACCCGATCGCAGCGACGTAATCCCACGGCGTCGTATCGCCGAACTTTTTTTGAGGAATCCCCATGAATCGAATCCTGCATTCCCTGTGCGCCGGCGCGCTGATCGCGGCGGCGCTGTCGCCGGCCGCGTCGCCCGCGCAGACGCCCGTGCGCGCGACGCCCGGCGCGAGCGCGAACGCCGCCCCGCCGACGCCCGCCGGGCTCGCGGCGCGGCTGTCGAACGGCCTCGCGCTGCGCGTCGCCGTCGACAACAATCACGCGGCCTCGGCGGGCGTGCCGTGCGCCGACCTCGGCGCCGACGGCGCGGCCTGCGCGACCGGCCGCCTGATCCTGCAGAACCGCGGCCACCAGGCGATCGCCGACGGCGGCTGGAAGCTCTACCTGCACAGCATCCGCCGCCTGCTGCGAATCGATCGCCCCGGCTTCGCGCTGCGGCGGCTCACCGGCGACCTGTACGAACTGACACCGCAACCCGGCTCGGTGCGGCTTGCACCGGGCGAACGCATCGAACTGCCGTTCGTCGCCGAATACTGGCTGCTGCGCTACAGCGACGTGATCCCGCGCCCGTACGTGGTCGTCGATGGCGCACCGCCCGCCGTGCTCCGCTACGACGACACCGACGACGAGCTGCGCTACGTCGAATCGCTGCCGGCCGACGCGCAGAACAACTCGACGGGCAACGCGCCGCCCGTGGCCGCGCGGCCCGACCCGAGCCGCGCGCTGCCGAGCGTGAAGCGGCAGCGCATGCTGGGCGGCACGCTCGAGCTGCGCGGTGTCGAGCTCGCGCTGCCGGAGCTCCCGTCCGCACAAGTGGCGGCGTTGCGCGAGCGCGCGACGACGCTCGGGCTCGACGGCGCGCGCGTGCCGGTGCGGGGTGCCGTCGCGCCGCGCCGGCTGCCGGCCGACATCGCGACGCCGGGCGGCTACCGGCTCGCGATCGGGCCGCGCGGCGTGCTGATCGAGGGCTACGATCGCGCCGGCCTCTACTACGGCGTGCAGACGCTCTACTCGCTCGCACCGGCCGGCGGCGGCCCGATCCCGGCGATGCTCGTCGAGGACGCGCCGCGCTTCACGCATCGCGGAATGCACGTCGACCTCGCCCGCAACTTCAAGCATCCGGCGACGCTGCGCCGCCTGATCGACCAGATGAGCGCGTACAAGCTCAATCGCCTGCACCTGCATCTGTCGGACGACGAGGGCTGGCGCATCGAGATTCCCGGCCTGCCCGAACTGACCGCGATCGGTTCGCGCCGCTGCCACGACCCGAGCGAGACGCGCTGCCTGCTGCCGCAGCTCGGCTCCGGCCCGGACAACCGCTCGGGCGGCGGCTACCTGAGCCGCGACGACTACGTGGCGCTCGTGCGCTACGCGGCCGCGCATTTCGTCGAGATCATCCCCGAGATCGACATGCCCGCGCATGCGCGGGCAGCCGTCGTGACGATGGAGGCACGATACCGGCGGCTGCATGCGGCCGGGCGCGAGCAGGAAGCGAACGCCTACCGGCTGCTCGATCCGCAGGACACGTCGAACCTGACGACGGTGCAGTTCTACGACCGCCGCAGCGACCTGAACCCGTGCGTGCCGGGCGCGCTCAATTTCGCGTCGAAGGTGATCCGCGAGATCGCGGCGATGCATGCGGATGCGCAGGCGCCGCTGCACATCTGGCATTACGGCGGCGACGAGGCCAAGAACATCTTCCTCGGCGGAGGCTTCCAGCCGCTGAACGGCACCGATCCGAACAAGGGGCGCATCGATCTCGCCGCGCAGGACAAGCCGTGGGCGCGTTCGCCCGCATGCACGGCGCTGCTCCAGCGCGGCGAGATCAAGTCGATCGACGAGCTGCCGACGCGTTTCGCGCAGCAGGTGAGCGCGGCGGTCAGCGCGAACGGGATCGACACGATGGCCGCGTGGCAGGACGGCATCAAGCATGCGAACGGGCCGCAGGACTTCGGCACGCGCCACGTGATGGTGTCGCTGTGGGACACGATCTTCTGGGGGGCGTCGGACAGCGCGCGCGACCTGAGCGGCAAGGGCTATCTGACGGTGCTCGCGCTGCCCGACTACCTGTACTTCGACTTCCCGTACACGCTCAACCCGCGCGAGCGCGGTTACTACTGGGGCTCGCATGCGACGGACGAGTACAAGGTGTTCTCGCTCGCGCCGGAGAACCTGCCGCAGAATGCCGAAGTGATGGGCGACCGTGACGGCAACCCGTTCGAGGTCACCGGCACGGGCCCCGCACCGCGCATCGAGGGCATGCAGGGGCAGGCGTGGGGCGAGGTGATGCGCAACGACACCTTCCTCGAATACATGGCCTATCCGCGGCTGCTCGCGCTCGCCGAGCGCGCGTGGCACCGCGCCGACTGGGAACTGCCGTATGCGGCCGGCGTGCGCTACAAGCGCGGCGACACGCATCACGTCGACACGGCCGCGCTGCAGCGCGACTGGGCCGGTTTCGCGACGCTGCTCACGCAACGCGAATTGCCGAAGCTCGACCGGGCCGGTGTCGGCTACCGGAAGCCGACCTTCACGCTGACGAACGAGTGAGCGGCGGCCGGGGGCGCGCTTCGCGCGCGCCCTCGGTGGTTCACCCCAAACAAAAACGGCTTGCGATCATCGCAAGCCGTTTTTGTTTCCCGACCGGCGCGAACCCGTCACCGGGATTCACGCCGGCGCCGGTCGCCGGTCACATCACGCGGGCTGGGCAGCCGCGCTCCCGCCCGCCGAAGGCAGACGCGCCGCCAGCAGCAGCGCGTAGCGCGAAGCCGACGCACCGCAGACGATGTGGAACGTATCGGCCCCGACCCAAGCGACGTCGAGCGCACCGAGACGATCGCGATCGACCGCCGACGGGTCGCGCACGACCACACGCAGGCGCGTGGTCGCGATCGCATCGAGCGACACGACGTTGGTCGCGCCGCCGAACACCGCGAGCCAGCGCGCCGGCTCCGGATCGAGCGGACCGGCGGCCGCACCCGTGACGGGCTGCGCCGCGGCGGCCGTCGCCGTCGACGCGGCACCGGTCGCGCCGCTGCCGATCGCGGCACGCATCTCGTCGGCAATGATGTCCGCCTCGGGCCCGATGATCACCTGCACGCTGTTGCCGCCGCGCTTGAGCACGCCGCGCGCGCCGATCGACTTCAGTTCCGGCTCCGAGATCTTCTCCGGATCGACGACGGTCAGGCGCAGGCGCGTCGTGCATGCGTCGACGACCGACAGGTTGCCGGCCCCGCCGAGCGCGGCGATGTAGCGCTGCGCGCGCGGCGCGGCAGCCACCGCGGCGGCGCCCGCCGCCGGCGCGACGAAGCCGCCCGATGCGTACGATTCGGCGGCCGCGTCGGCCGATGCCGGCTCACGGCCCGGCGTGGCCATGTTGAACTTGCGGATGAAGAAGCGGAACAGCCCGTAGTACGCGGCGCCGTACGCGATGCCGAGCGGGATCGCGATCCAGCCCTTCGTCGACAGCCCGTAGTTCAGCACGTAGTCGATCGCGCCGGCCGAGAACGTGAAACCGAGCTTCACGCCGAGGATCTGGCAGATCGCGAGCGACAACCCCGTCAGCACCGCGTGGATCACGTACAGCACCGGTGCGAGGAACATGAAGCTGAATTCGATCGGCTCGGTCACGCCGGTCAGGAACGACGTGAGCGCCATCGAGAACAGCAGGCCGCCGACCATCGCGCGGCGCTCCTTCGGTGCCTCGTGCAGCATCGCGAGACACGCGGCCGGCAGGCCGAACATCATGATCGGAAAGAAGCCGGCCATGAAGGTGCCCGCGGTCGGGTCGCCCGCGAAGAAGCGGTGCAGGTCGCCGTGCACGATCTCGCCGCCGGCGGGCGGCGTGAAGTTGCCGAACACGAACCACGCGAGCGAGTTGATGATGTGGTGCAGGCCCGTGACGAGCAGCAGGCGGTTCAGGAAGCCGAACACGAACGCACCGATCGCGCCCGCCGTCGTCAGCCACTGGCCGGCCGCGTCGATCGCATGCTGGACCGGCTGCCACACGTACCCGAACGCGATGCCGAGTACCACGCACACCAGCCCCGTGATGATCGGCACGAACCGCTTGCCGCCGAAGAACGCGAGGTAGTCCGGCAGCTTGATGTCCTTGTAGCGGTTGTACAGCAGGCCCGCGACCACACCCGCGATGATCCCGGACAGCACGCCCATGTTCAGCTTGGGATCGATGTCCTTCATGATCGCGGTTTCGATCAGGTAGCCGATCGCGCCCGCGAGTGCCGCCACGCCGTTGTTGTCCTTCGCGAAACCGACCGCCACGCCGATCGCGAACAGCAGCGGCAGGTTGTCGAAGATCGCGCCGCCGGCGTCGGCGATCATCTTGATGTTGAACACGTCCGGCTGGCCGAGTCGCAGCAGGATGCCGGCGACCGGCAATACCGCGATCGGCAGCATCAGTGCCCGGCCCAGGCCCTGTATTTTCAGAAACGGATTCCCGTTCATTCAGTCCTCCAATCCTTGTCTCGTCATTAATCGTCGTTGAGCTGATTGCTTTCGTCGTAATACGGGTCGCGAACCTGCCGTCGACGCTCAGTCGAGCGGCCAGACCTCGCGACTTGCTGCCCTTACCGCCTGTGCCGAATCGAGCGCGAGCAGATCCTGCGCGCGCTGACGGCACAACTGGTAATCGAGACGGCGCACACGCGCCTTGATGCCCGGCACCGATACGGGGTCGACCGACAGCTCGGTCACGCCGAGGCCCACCAGGATCGGCACCGCGAGCGGATCGCCGCCGAGCGCGCCGCACACGCCGACCCACTTGCCGTGCTTCGCGGCACCGCGCACCGCGATGTCGATCAGGCGCAGCACGGCCGGATGCAGGCCGTCGGATTGCGCGGCCAGGTCGGCCTGGCAGCGGTCCATCGCGAGCGTGTACTGCGCGAGGTCGTTGGTGCCGATCGACAGGAAATCCGCGTGCTGCGCGAGCTGGTCGGCCAGCAGCGCGGCCGACGGCACCTCGATCATCACGCCGACCTCGACCGGCTCGGTGCGGCCCTGGGCACGCGCGAATTCGTCGATGCGCTTTTTCAGGCGCACGAGCTCGCCCGCGTCGGTCACCATCGGCAACAGGATGCGCACCGCGCCGAACGGCTGCACTGCGAGCAGGCCCTGCAATTGATCGTCGAGCAGGTCGGGGCGCACCTGCGCGAGACGGATGCCGCGCAGGCCGAGCGCCGGGTTCGGCTCGGGCGGCAGCGTCAGGTAATCGACTTCCTTGTCGGCGCCGACGTCGAGCGTGCGGATGATCGCCGTGCGGCCCTGCAATGCGTCGACGATCGACTGGTAGCTCTGCTGGTGCTCGACGACCGTCGGCGCGGCCTGGCGATGGATGAACATCAGTTCGGTGCGCAGCAGGCCGACCGCGTCGGCGCCGTTGTCGACCGCGGTGTTCGCGTCGTCGAGCGTCGCGATGTTCGCGGCGACCTCGATCGCGCGGCCGTCGACGGTGGCGGCCGCGGCCCCCGCCAGTTGCCGGTTCGCCTCGCGCACGCCGTCCAGGCGCTGGCGCTCGTGCCGCGCACGCTCGACGTCGAGCGCGGTCGGCGCATGTTCGAGCCGGCCCGCGCTCGCATCGACGACGACCTGCGTGCCGTCCGGAATCGCGTACAGCGCATCGCCGACCGCGACCAGCGCCGGAATGCCGAGCTGGCGCGCGATGATCGCCGCGTGCGACGTCGCGCCGCCGCGCGCCATCACGAGCGCGGTCACGCGCTGGCGATCGAGCGACGACAGGTCGGACGGCGTGAATTCCTCGGCCGCGAGCACGGCCTCGTCGGGCAGCGCGCGCGCGGCAGCGTTCGTATGGCCGAGCGCGCGCAGCACGCGCTTCTCGATGTCGCGCAGGTCGGCCGCGCGTTCGGCGAGCAGCGCGTCGTCGAGCTTCGACAGCGTGTCGATCTGCGTGCGGATCGTCGCGCGCCATGCGAAGCCCGCGCTCTTGCCGAGGCTGATCAGGTCGCGCGCCGTGTCGATCAGCGTCGGGTCCTCGAGCAGCACGCGGTGCACCGCGAAGATGCCCGCTTCGCCGACCGCGCCGCGCGCCGATGCGTTGCGCACCGTTTCGTCGAGTTCGGCGTCGACGGCCTTCAGCGCCTGGTCGAGCCGGCGGCTTTCCGACGCGGGCGTGCCGGCAGCCTGCTCGGGCGGCACGATTTCCGCATCGTCGAGACGCACCAGCGTGCCGACCGCGATGCCGGGCGCCGCGCACACGCCCGCGAGCGTGTTCGGGTCGATGGGCGCGCCGATGTTGCGCGCAACCGTCTGCGGCGCGGGCGACCTCAGCCGTGCCGGCTGTTCCTCGACTTCGCCGTGCGCTTCGCGCAGCAGCTCGTGCTCGACCGCATCGACGGCCTGCTGCGCGTGCGCGCCACGGCCGACCAGTTCGACCGTCGCACCTTCGCCGGCACCGAGGCCGAGCAGGCCGACGACGCTCGCGATCGACGCCTTGCGTCCGTCGAACAGCACGTCGACGGTCGCGTCGAACCCGCGCACGGCTTCGCGCGCACGCGCGGCCGGCCGTGCGTGCAGGCCGCCCGGCTGGGCCAGCACGATTTCACGGCGCACTTCGTGATGCGCCGCGGCGCCGGTCTGTGCCGCCTGCGCAGCCGCTTCGCCCTTGCCGCGCAGCGCGAGCAGCGGCGTCTTGCCGGCCGTCGCGAAGCCGCTGGCACGATCGACGACCTCGAACGCGTCCGAGTTCGCGATCGCGATCACCGACACGAGCGAATGCGCGCTGCGCGCCACCGCGTCCTGGTCGAACTCGATCAGCAGCGCGCCCGCCTCGACACGCGCGCCGGCCTCGACGTGCGCGGTGAAGCCCTGCCCGTTCAGCTCGACGGTGTCGATGCCGATGTGCAGCAGCACTTCCGCGCCTTGCGGTGTCGTGATCGTCACCGCATGGCCGGTGCGCGCGAGATGCGACACGACACCCGCGCACGGCGCGACGAGCTGGCCCGCGAGCGGGTCGATGCCGATGCCGTCGCCGAACATCCCGCCGGAGAACACCGGATCGGGCACGTCGGCCAGCGCGACGATCGGCCCGGTCAAGGGGCTGAGCAGGACGATCTGATCATGGGTGGAACTCTTCAACTGGGACTCCTCGGCGCGTCTCATCGGCTGTCTCGGCTATCAGTGCGTTTCGGTGACTTTGTTCAGGTGGCGCGGCGTGTCGGGGTTGCGGCCGCGCGCGACGGCGAGATCCGCCGCCATCACGTAGAACGAAAGAATGGCGGCGATCGGGTCGAGCGCCGAATGGGCGGACTGCGCGAGCGGCAAGGTCGCGCCGGGCGTGCCGGCGGGCGCCGCGAGCAGCACGGCGGCGCCGCGTGCGCGCATGTCTTGCGCGAGCTGCAGCAGGCCCGCCTGCTCGGGCCCCGGCGGGGCGAACACGAGCAGCGGATAGTCGCGGTCGATCAGCTCCATCGGGCCGTGACGGACTTCGGCGCTCGAGAACGCCTCGGCCTGGATACCGGAGGTTTCCTTCAGCTTCAGCGCGGCTTCCTGCGCGATCGCGAGGCCCAGGCCGCGGCCGATCACGATCATCCGCTCGACACCCGCCAGCGCGGCGACGGCCTGCGACCAGTCGAGCCGGCCGGCCTGCGCGAGCACGTCGGGCAGGCCGCGCAGCGCGGTCATCAGCGCGGCGTCGCGCTGCCAGTACGCGACGATCTGCGCGGACAGCGACAGCATCGCGATATAGCTCTTCGTCGCGGCGACCGACAATTCGGGGCCGGCGAGCAGCGGCAGCTGGTGCTCGCACGCGTCGGCGAGCGGCGACGGCAGCACGTTCACGGCCGCGACGGTGCGCGCGCCGGCTTCGCGCAGCGCGGCCATCGTATTGACGAGATCGGGACTCTTGCCCGACTGGGAGAAGGCGATCGCGAGCTGGTCCTGCACCTTCAACGGCGCCTGCTGCAGCGTGGCGACCGACATCGGCAGCGACGCGACCGGCACGCCGAGGCGGCTCATCGTCAGGCTCGCGAAATAGCTCGCGGCGTGATCCGAGCTGCCGCGTGCGACCGTCAGCGCGACGGCCGGCGGGTGATCGAGCAATTGGCCGGCGAGCGCTTCGACGCGCGCGGTGTCGGCGATCTGCGCGGCGACGACCTGGGCGGACTCGCGCGCTTCCTTAAGCATATTCGACAATCGATTCTCCTTCGACATAGGTCGCGGTGAGGTTCAGGTCGCGATCGAACACCGCGAGGTCGGCCCATGCGCCGCGCTCGAGGCGGCCGCGATCGGCGATGCCGAGGTAGTCGGCCGCATAACGCGACATCCGGTTCGATACATCGGCGATCGGCAGGCCGAGCGACACGAGGTTGCGCAACGCCTGGTCCATCGTCAGCGTGCTGCCGGCGAGCGTGCCGTCGGCCAGCCGCACGCCGCCGAGGCACTTCGTCACGTGCTGGCTGCCGAGCCGGTATTCGCCGTCGGGCATGCCCGTCGCGGACGTGCTGTCGGTCACGACGTACAGGCGCGGGATCGCGCGCAGCGCCGCGCGAATCGCGCCCGGGTGCACATGCAGCAGGTCGGGAATGATTTCCGCGTATTCGGCGTGAGCAAGCGCCGCGCCCACCAGGCCGGGGTTGCGGTGATGCAGCGGCGACATCGCGTTGAACAGGTGCGTGAAGCCGCACGCGCCGTGCTTGAGCGCGGCCACCGCGTCGTCGTAGGTCGCGAGCGAATGGCCGAGCTGCACGCGCACGCCGCGCGCGGCCATCTCGCCGATGATCTCGATGTGGCCGGCGATTTCCGGCGCGAGCGTGACGACGCGGATCGGCGCGATCGACAGGTACTTCAGCACCTCGTCGAGCACGGCCGAGACGGCCGCGTCGGGCTGCGCGCCGAGCTTGCCGGGGTTGATGTACGGGCCTTCGAGGTGCACGCCGAGCACGCGCGCGCCGCCCGGCGTGCGGGTACGCGCGACGCTGCCGAGGTTGCCGACGACTTTCATCAGTTCGTCGCGCGGCGCGGTCATCGTCGTCGCGAGCAGGCTCGTCGTGCCGAATTGCGCGTGCGTGCGGGCGATCGTCTCGATCGCGTCGCCGCCTTCCATCACGTCGGCGCCGCCGCCGCCGTGCACGTGCAGGTCGATGAAGCCGGGCAGGATGTAGGGCGCGTCGTTCTTCGCGGGATCGACGGGCTTGCCGTCGAGCGCCGTGATGCGGCCGTTCTCGCTATCGAGCGAACCGTGAATCCAGCCGTCGGGGGTCAGGATGTTTCCTGTCAGCATGACGTTCTCTTGATGATCTGGTGACGCGGGTATCCGCGTCGTGATTTGCAATTCCGTGTCGTTGCTTCACGGCTGTCGCGCGCGGGCAGTCTCGCGCGTCAGCGTTTCAGTTCGGCGACGAAGTCGTAGTAATCGTCGCGGCAATACGTTTCGCTCACTTCGATCGCACGCTGGTCGGCACCGTAGCCGATCCGCGTGATCACCAGCAGCGCCGAGCCCGGCTTCACCGCCATCCATTTCGCGATCGCGTGGGTCGCGTTCGCCGCGCGAAAGTGCTGCAGCGCGCGCACGACGGTCATCCCGCGCGCCTCGAGGTACTCGTACAGCGACGCACCGAGCGCCTGCGGATCGGGCACCACCGCGGCCGGCAGCGTCGAGTGCTCGACCGCCATCACGATGCCGTCCGCGCGGCGCAACCGTTCGAGCCGCGCGACCGTCGCGCCGGGGGCAAGGCCGAGATGCGTGATCTCGTCGCGGCTCGCGGCGCGCAGCGTGCGCGACAGCCACACCGAATCGGGCACGAAGCCGCGCTGCCGCATCTTCGCGGAGAAGCCGACGAGACGCGACAGCGGATCGGCGACGCGCGGCGTGATGAAACTGCCCGCCCCGCGCGCCCGCTTGATCAGCCCCTGCTCGACCAGCAGCGCGAGTGCGCGACGGGCCGTGATCCGCGAGACGCCGACCGACACCGACAGCAGCCGCTCCGACGGCAGCGCCTCGCCGGCCCGCCATGCGCCGGCGTGGATCGCGCTCGCCAGGTTACGGGCGAGCTGCAGATAGAGCGGCGTATCGCTGAGGGGATCGGGCGCCAGTTCGGACCAGCCGGTTTCCATGTGCCTCCGGGTGTCGGACGACGGCCGCAGGCCGTCGAAAGTGAGGGCATTATATAACCACAATAATACCAGTCAACGAACTGGTATTAGCGGCATGGAAATCGCCGAAAGCCTTGCCCGGCAAGCGTTTTAGTAGCGGAAAAGCCTTTGTTTACAGCGCGATGCGGGATAGGGATTTACCCGGATTGGTATGCAAGGGGACTGGTTCGCGATGCCTCCGGACGGGAAAACTGCGACTGAATTGAGACCGGAATAGAACCAGTTTCGCGCACTGGTATGCATCGTGCAGCGAGCCGGCCGCGGCGGGAGCGGCGGATGCTTAGTGGAACTCGCGGCTCGACGTGCGCAGGCCGCCGAGCAGCGGCGTCAGATCCTCGAAATGCTGCGCGACGAGGTGCCTCACGTCGCTCGCGACCTGCCACACGCCGGACACGGCGAGCAGCCGCGAATCGAGGGTTTCGCGGCGCTGCCGTGCGAGCAGCTCGGGCCGGACGATCAGGTTCACGCAGCCTGTTTCGTCCTCGAGCGTCATGAACATCACGCCTTTCGCGGTGCCCGGCATCTGCCGTGCGGTCACGAGCCCGCACGCGCGCGCGAGCCGGCCGTCGGGGCGGTCGTGCAATTCGGCCGCGGACGACAGCCGCCGCGCGCGCAGCCCGGGCCGCAGCAGCGCGACCGGGTGGCGGTTCAGCGTGAGGCCGGTGGTGTGATAGTCGGCGAGGATGTCGTCGGCTTCCGACGGCGCGCCGAGTGCCGGCTTCTCCGCTTCGTCGATCGGTGCGGTCGCGAGCAGGTCGCGCCCGGGTGCCGCCGCAACCGCTTGCCACAGCGCATCGCGGCGATGGCCGGCGAGCGTCGCGAGCGCGTTCGCGGCGGCGAGCGCCTCGAGATCGCGCCGCTCGAGCTGCGCGCGGCGCGCGAGGGTGTCGACGTTGTCGAACGGGCCCGCCGCGCGTGCGGCTTCGATCCTGCGGACAGCGGCTTCTCCCAGACCGCTCACGAGCGACAGCCCGAGCCGAACGGCCGGCTGGCCGTGCGGAGGCGGCTGGCCGGGCAGCGCTTCGAGCGATGCTTCCCAGCCGCTTTGCGTCACGTCGATCGGCAGGACCTGCACGCCGTGACGCTTCGCGTCCTGCACGAGTTGCGACGGCGGATAGAAACCCATCGGCTGGCTGTTCAGCAATGCGGCGAGGAAGATCGCCGGTTCGTGGCACTTGAGCCAGCTGCTGGCGTAGGCGAGCTTCGCGAAGCTCGCCGCGTGGCTCTCGGGGAAACCGTAGTCGCCGAAGCCCTTGATCTGCTCGAAGATCTGTTCGGCGAACTCGGGCGGGTAATCGCGCTCGCGCATCCCGTCGACGATCTTGCTGTGATATTTCTCCAGGTTTCCCTTGCGCTTCCATGCGGCCATCGCGCGGCGCAGTTCGTCGGCCTCGCCCGCCGTGAAGCCGGCCGCGATCATCGCGATCTGCATCACCTGCTCCTGGAAGATCGGCACGCCGTACGTACGTTCGAGCGCGGGCTTCAGGTCCTCCTTTGGATAACTGACCTTTTCGATGCCCTGGCGCCGTTTCAGATAGGGGTGCACTGCCCCGCCCTGGATCGGCCCCGGCCGCACGATCGCCACCTCGATCACCAGGTCGTAATAAGTGCGCGGCCGCAGGCGCGGCAGCATCGACATCTGCGCGCGCGATTCGATCTGGAACACGCCGACCGTGTCGGCGCGGCAGATCATGTCGTAAGTTGCGTCGTCATCCTTCGGAATGTGCTTCAACGTGAACGGCTTGCCGTCTGCCTTCGGCGGGCCTCGCCATGCAGTGCGCATGTCGAACGCGCGATGCAGCGCCGACAGCATGCCGAGCGCGAGCACGTCGACCTTCATCAGCCCGAGCGCTTCGAGATCGTCCTTGTCCCACTGGATCACGCGCCGCCCGTCCATCGCCGCGTTCTCGACCGGCACGAGCCGCGTGAGCTTGCCGCGGCTGATCACGAAGCCGCCCGAGTGCTGCGACAGATGGCGCGGAAAGTTCAGCAGCCGCGCGGCGAGCCGGGCCCACGCCTGGATGAGCGGCGTCTCGGGATCGAGGCCGATCGTCGAGAATTGCTGCAGCAGGTCGCGACTGCCGTCGAACCAGCGATGCGCTTTCGCAACGCGATCGACCAGCATCGGATCGACGCCGAGCGCCTTGCCGGTCTCGCGCAACACGCCACGCGGGCGATAGGTCGATACGGCGGCCGCCAGTGCGGCGCGATCCTTGCCGTATTTTTCGTAGATATGCTGAATCACTTCTTCGCGGCGCTGATGCTCGAAATCGACGTCGATATCGGGCGGCTCGCCGCGTTCCACGCTGATGAAGCGCTCGAACAGCATCGTGCTCTGGTCGGGATCGACCTCGGTGATGCCGAGACAGAAGCAGACGACGGAGTTCGCCGCCGAGCCGCGCCCCTGGCACAGGATGTTCTGGCTGCGCGCGAATTTGACGATGTCGTAGACGGTCAGGAAGAACGGCTCGTAATTCAGTTTCGCGATCAGGGCGAGTTCATACCGGATCTGCCTGGCTACTTTCTCCGGCACACCCTGCGGATAGCGCTCGGCCGCCCCTGCCCTGGTTTCCTGCTCCAGATAGCTCGTCGGCGTGTGCCCCTTCGGCACGATCTCGTCGGGATACTCGTAGCGCAGCGAGTCGAGTTTGAAATGACACGCGTCGAGCATCGCGCACGTCTGCGCGATCTCCTCCGGCGAAAACAGCTTCCCGATCCGCCCGCGCGAACGCAGATGCTGTTCCGCATTCGGTGCAAGCGCATACCCGCACTCGGCAACCGGCATCCCGACACGGATCGCCGTCATCACGTCCTGCAGTTCCTTGCACGAGCGCCGGTGCATCGTCACGTCGCCGAGGGCGACGATGCGCACGCCACGCCGCTCGCCGGCCGCACGAATCTCCTCGCGCTGCGCACCGTCCAGCGCGCGCTGCAGTTGCACGAGCCCGAGCCGTGCACGTTCGCCGAACGTCGCGCGAAACCATGCGACCTGTGCATCGAGCACGTCCGTACGCACCGGGTACGCGGGCACGAGAATCGCGAAGCAGTCGGGCATGCCGCGCAGGTGGGCGAATGCCTCGGGCGGCCTCGACAGCATGTGCGACGTCAGCGTGTAAGTTCCCTTCGGCGCTTCCATCCGCCGCCACGAAATCAGCTCGGACAGGTTGCCGTAGCCTTCCCGATTCTGCGCGAGCAGCACGAGCCCGAACGCGCCGGGCCCCGGATCGTGGCCCGGCGGAACCTCGTCCGGCGTCACCTCGAAGTACGAACCGATGACGAGCGGCAACCCTTTCGCCTTCGCCGCGACGTGCATGCGCGGCGCACCGGCGAGCGAGCATTCGTCGGTGATCGCGATCCCGCGATAGCCGAGTTCCGCCGCACGCTCGACCAGTTCTTCCGCGTGCGACGCGCCATGCAGGAACGAAAAGTTCGAACGGCAGAACAACTCCGCGTAATCGGGCAGCCAGCTGAATTCCGCAACCATCTCCGTTCACCCGAACAGGCCGTGCAGGAACCAGCGCGGCTCGGCCTCGCTCCCCGCCCGCTCCTTGAACACCCAGTAGCACGCACCGGTTTCGTCCTGCGCGACGTGATAATCGCGTGCGGCGAACTGGCCGTCGAACCATCCGGCCTCGATCCGCTCCACCGACGACATCATCCTGAGCGGCGTATGAAATACCGGCCGGTTCTCGCGCATCAGTAACGGCAGCGGCTCGGCGAGCAACCACGCGGGCCTCGGCGGCACGGCCGGCGGCCCGCAGGCCGGCTTGCCGGCCTGCGCATCGAGCGGCAGCCAGCGGTTCGCGGCCTCGGGCCGGTAATCGGCGACGGGGGCCGCACGCAATACGTTCTCCGCGCCGAGCCGCGCGACCAGCAGCTCGAACAGCCGCGCACGCGTCTCTTTCGTGCCGCCCGGCTCGGGAAAAAGATCGTCGGCCGGCGGCGCGACCGATTCGACGCGCGTGGCCTTCAGGCGCACCGCAATCACCGCGGCCGGCAACTCGACGCGCGCGAGCCGCTCGCCGAGCAGCCGCATGAAATGCGCGTCGTCGCGCACGGGTGCGGCGAACGCGAGTTCGAGCGGCGTCGGCGGCACGGCCTGGCGGCCGCGCTCGTGTTCGAGATCGAACGTCATCGCGGCCAGCGACAGCTGCCGCGCGGCCAGCCAGCCGCACAGCTGCACGACGAGCCGCCGCGCGGCGAACAGCACGGCTTCCGCGTATTCGACGCGCTCCGGCAATTCGAGCCGCACGTCGAACACGGGCGGCACCGCCATCCATGCGAGCGGCTCGACCGCATCGCCGTACGCGCGATCGAGCGCGGCCAGCAACGCGGGACCGCAGCGGCGCTGCAGCCCCGCGCGCGGCAGGCCGCGCAGGTCGGCGAGTGTGCGGCAGCCGAGGCCGTCGAACCAGCCCGCATACGGACGCGCATCGGGCAGCAGCACGCACGGCAGCCTGTCGAGCGAGCGGACGAGCGACGCATGGCCGGCCACCCGGCGCCGGCTGCGCGAGCGGGCCGACGTACGCGCGAGCAGCCACGCGCCGCGCCCGGTCGGTGCGGCGGACAGGCGCGCCGCATAGCCGAGCGCCGCGAGCGTCGCGCGTACCTGCCGGCACAGCGACGGCAGGCCGCCGAACAGGCGCAGGCTCGGGCCGACGTCGACGATCAGCGTGGCTTCGTCGTCGAGCGCGACGCACGGCGAAAAGCGCAGCAACGCGAGCGCGACCGCGCGCAGCGCATCGGCCTCGCGCGCGGGGTCGCGTTCGACGAGCCGCGTGTGCGGCGCGAGCGTGAGCACGCCGCCGCGCTTCATGCCCGCGCGCACGCCCTGCCGGCGCGCGGGCGCATCGGCGATCAGCACGACACCCTGCTCGAGCACTGCGCAGCCGGCCTCGCCGTCAGACGGCGGCGGGGCGCACACGTCGAGCGGCAGGCGCGGCAGATGGATGCCGAGCAAGACGCGCATAGCGGCTCTCCACGATGGGCGACGGCAGGTCGAGCACGAGCGGCTCGCCGCGTGCGGGGCCGCGACGCTTGACGATGTCGAGCGACACGCCGCCCGGCACCGGATACAGCGCGACGCGCAGCACGGCCGGCGACGGTTGCCGCGCGGCCGACAGCGGGCGCAGCATCACGAACAGCGTGTCGCCCGTGCGCGCGGCCGCGAGATGCAGGCGCCGCAGCGCATCCGGCCGGGTGTCCTGCCACAGCAGCAGCGCGCCGCAGCACCCCGTCTTGAGCGCCTGCTCGGCGGCCCACAGCGCATCGGTGCGGCTGCCGGCGCGCAGCCACAGCAGCGCGTCGGCCGGCACGCCGAGGCTGGCGAGCGCGGTGGCATGCGGCAATTGAGGCGGCGCGACGAGCGCAAGCGGACGGCGCGCGCTGACGGCGCGTGCGAGCGCGGGCGCGAGCAGCCGCATCTCGCCGCAGCCCGGCTGCGCGGCCAGCAGTTCGACGAGGCCGCCGACCGGCCAGCCGCCGCCCGGCAACTCGGCCGACAGCGGTGCGAAGCCGGTATCGATCGTGCGCGGGCCGCCGCGCGCGAGCTGGGAACCGCGCCACAGCGACGGATGAAGGGATTCGGGAGAAATGGAGGATGCGAGCATGACGCCACCCACAACTGTATGGATATACAGTATATGGCAATGCGCCCGCATCGCACAGCACCGGCGCGAAACCGGTTTTCGTCAGATGAAAGACGGGGAAGACGGAGCAAGCCGGGCCGGGCGTCACGAGGCGGCGCGCCCGGCCCACGCGCTACCCGTCAGCCGAGCAGCAGCGCGTCGTCGTCGAGCTGCTCGTGACGCACCTTCTCGAACATCTGCAGCAGATCCGGCACGTCGAGCCCGCGGCGCTGGTCGCCCGACACGTCGAGCACGACCTGCCCCTGGTGCAGCATCACCGTGCGGTCGCCGTAGTCGAGCGCCTGCCGCATGCTGTGCGTGACCATCATCGTCGTCAGCTTGCTTTCGGCGACGATGCGCGCGGTCAGCTCCAGCACGAACGCGGCCGTCTTCGGGTCGAGCGCGGCCGTGTGCTCGTCGAGCAGCAGGATCCGCGACGGCCGCAGCGATGCCATCAACAGGCTCACCGCCTGCCGCTGGCCGCCCGACAGCAGCCCGATCCGGTCGGTCAGCCGGTTTTCCAGCCCGAGGTTCAAGAGCCGCAGCTTGTCGCGGAACAGCTCGCGCGACGGCCGGTCGAGCGCCGCGCGAAAGCCGCGCCGTGCGCCGCGCGCCATCGCGAGCGCCATGTTCTCCTCGATCGTCAGCGCCTCGCAGGTGCCGGCCATCGGATCCTGGAACACGCGCGCGACGAGGTGCGCGCGATCCCACGCGGCCTTGCGCGTGACGTCCGTGCCGTCGATCGAGATGCGTCCCGCATCGACGGCCTGGTCGCCGCTGATCGCATTGAGGAAGGTCGATTTGCCGGCGCCGTTCGAGCCGATCACCGCGACGAACTGGCCGTCGGGAATCTCGAGCGACAGCCCGCGCAGCGCGCGCGTCTCGATCGGCGTGCCGGGGTTGAACGTGAGTTTGAGATCTTGTGCGGACAGCATGTCAGGCCCCTCCGTTCTTGCGCGCGAACAGCTTCTTGCGCGTGGCCGGCAGCACCAGTGCGATCGTGACGAGCGCGGCCGTCACGAGGTTCAGGTCCTGCGCCTTCAGCCCGATGAATTCGCTGTTCAGCGCGAGCGCGATGAAGAAGCGGTAGACGATCGCGCCGAGCACGACGGCGAGCGTCGTCAGCACGAGCCGGCGCGCGGGCAGCAGCGTTTCGCCGATGATCACGGCGGCCAGCCCGATCACGATCGTGCCGATCCCCATCGAGATGTCCGCGCCGCCCTGCGTCTGCGCGAACAACGCACCGGCGAGCGCGACGAGCGCGTTCGACAGCGCCATCCCGGCGAGCGTCGCGCGGCCGGTCGCGATGCCTTGCGCGCGCGCCATCCGCGGGTTCGCGCCGGTCGCGCGCATCGCGAGGCCGAGCTGCGACGAGAAGAACCAGTCGAGGCCGAGCTTCGCGACCACGACGACGATCGCGAGCAGCGCGGGGCGCAGCACGTAATCGGGCATCCAGTCGGGCTGCAGCACGGTGAAGACGGTCGGCTCGGTGATGAGCGGCACGTTCGGCCGGCCCATGATCCGCAGGTTCACCGAATAGAGCGCGATCATCATCAGGATGCTGGCGAGCAGGTCCATGATCTTCAGGCGCACGTTGAGCCAGCCGGTGATGAAGCCGGCCACCGCACCCGCGACGATCGCGATGCAGGTCGAGCTGAACGGGTCGTAGCCGGCGGAGATCAGCGTCGCGGCAACAGCGCCGCCAAGCGGAAAGCTGCCGTCGACGGTGAGGTCGGGGAAGTTGAGGATGCGAAACGAGATCAGCACCCCGAGGGCGACGAGGCTGAAGATCAGGCCGATCTCCAGGGCGCCCAGAAACGAGAACAGAGACATGATGGGGAAATCCTGTTGCGTCCCGGCCGGCCGGATGCGGCCGGGCGAAACGGATGGACGGCCCCGGCAAGGGCCGTCCGTCCAGCGGTTTCGTTCAGGCCCGGTCGGGGCCTTCGAGCCCGGCGCCTGGCCGGCGACGGCTTACTTGATGACCGTCTTCGCGTCCTTGAGCAGATCCGGCGCGAGCGTCACGCCCTGCTTCGCGGCCGCGCCCGTGTTCGCGAACAGCTCGAGGTTGCTGCTCGTTTCCGACGCGATCGCGCCCGGCTTCTCGCCCTTCAGGATGCGCGCGACGACCTTGCCCGTCTGGCGGCCGAGGTCGCCGTAGTTGATGCCGAGCGCCGCGATGCCGCCGCGCTTCACGCTGTCGGTGTCGCCGGCGACGAGCGGGATCTTCGCTTCGTTCGCGACCTTCACGAGCGCTTCGTACGCGGACACGACGTTGTTGTCGGTGTTCGTGTAGATCACGTCGACCTTGCCGATCAGGCTCTTCGCGGCCGGGCCGATGTCGACGGTACGCGGCGCGGCCGCTTCCTTCAGCGTCATCCCCTGCTTCGCGAGGATTTCCTTCAGCTCCTTCACGACGACGACCGAATTCGCCTCGCCCGGGTTGTACACCATGCCGACCGTCTTCGCGTTGGGCACGACGCGCTTGATCAGCGCGACCTGGCGATCGAGCGGCAGCTTGTCGGACACGCCCGTCACGTTGGTGCCCGACGGGCCCCAGCCCTTCACGAGCTGCGCGGCGACCGGATCGGTCACGCCCGAATAGACGACCGGCACGCTCTTCGTCGACGCAACCACCGCCTGCGCGGCCGGCGTCGCGATCGCGACGATCACGTCGGGCTGGTCGCCGACGAACTTGCGCGCGATCTGCGCGGCCGTGCCCGTGTTGCCCTGCGCGCTCTGGTATTCCCACTTGAGCTTGTCGTCGCCGTAACCTTCCGCCTTCAGCTCGGCGCGCACGCCGTCGCGGATCGCATCGAGCGCCGGGTGGTCGACGATCGACAGCACCTTGACGGTCTGTGCGTGCGCGGCGCCGGCCAGCGCGAGTGCGGCCACGCCGGCCGTGATCGAACGGATCGCGAAAGTCTTGAAACGCTTCATGGGTGTGTCTCCCCCGTATTGTCGGTTCTGGTTGGTGATGTCTCCGGTGCGGCCGGCGCACCTGCACGGTGCGCGGCGCCGAAAGCGAGCATACCATTTCCGCAGACCACTTCCTGACCGCCCGCTTACGCGCGCCGGGGCGGCATGACCCGCCGGATGAGCCGGCGCGGATGCACTATGCTGGTTGCAGCCATCCAGACGACGGGAGCCAACATGTCGTGGACTGTCCGCTCGATCGCGAGCGTCGTCGCGCTCGCGATGCCGGCCGCCGCATTCGCGCTGACCGACGGCAGCGCGCAATACGACGAATGCGTGCTGCAGTCGCTGCGCGAAAGCTGGAACCCCACGGCGGCACGCCTGATCCGGCAGTCCTGCGACGCGATCTATCTCAATAACGCGATGCTGCTGCCGCGCGAAAGGCGGTATCACGAATGCATCCTGCAATCGCTGCCCGGCGTCCGGGACAACGTCGCGATCCGGGAGATCCTGACGATCTGTTCGCGGCGCGGTGAGATGTGAGCCGGGCTCGCCAATGAAAAGGGTCCGAGCAAGGCAGCCGTCAGGTCGTGGACGAACCCGGTGAGCAGTCAGCCGTAGAGCCAGCGGCCCGCTTTTGCCGATGTGATCAGCATTCGAACGTTCAGATCCGGAACACGATGGATCACTTTTTTCTTGAACGGGTTGATCAAGTCAAGGAATGAAAAATCGTCTTCCGGGTAGTATCTTTTAATGTCGAACCCACTCATATCGACATCAAATTCCGCGGAATATTCCAGCATCATCTCTTCGACCTCGGCAGCATCGAAACCCAGGTCAGCATCCAGATCGGTATTTTCCGTTATGTCCGCAGCCCTTGATAAAATTGAAAATCCGGATTTTTTCCTCACAAATTCAATCACCCTACTCTCAAGACCTACCATAACCTATCACCTTCCCTTGCGACTCTATTGTAGTGGCTCACCGTCCTGCAGGTGATAATAGAAATCGCTTGAAGTTTTTGTTATGTGACTCAGCGGAAAGCACTGACGCGGGCGGCAACGTGGTGCCGGAGCGGGAACGGACATACCGGATTTGCTTTCAGGCGACGGCGCGCAAGCTCGATACCAATGTAACGGACCGTTACCAAACCTCGTTATCGACGACGTACGAGTGCAATTATGGTTCGTTATTTCGCCGCGCTCTTGCAAATAAGAACACGTGACAGCCCAAGCAAGCAACACCTGCACGGCGGCAACAGAACACCATCCACCGCACATAAAAAAGGCCTGCGCACGTGCAGGCCTTCATTCGATCGACCGATCGCGTTCAGAACGACGCGACCATCGAGCCCTTGAACTGCTTCTTGATGAATTCCCGCACTTCCGGCGACTGGTACGCCTTGACCAGCTTCTTCACCCACGGCTGATCCTTGTCCTTCGCGCGCACGGCGATCAGGTTCGCGTACGGGCTCGTCAGCGATTCGAGCGCGATCGCGTCCTTGGTCGGCTGCAGGTTCGCGGCGAGCGCGTAGTTCGTGTTGATCACGGCCGCGTCGACGTCCGACAGCACGCGCGGCAGTTGCGCGGCGTCGAGTTCGGAGATCTTCAGCTTCTTCGGGTTCTCGGCGATGTCGAGCACCGTCGCGTTGTTGCCGCCCGTGCCGGCGCCCGCCTTCAGCTTGATCACGCCTTGCGTCTGCAGCAGCAGCAGCGCACGGTTCTCGTTCGACGGATCGTTCGGCACCGCGAGCTTCGCGCCTTGCGGCAGGTCCTTCAGCGCCTTGAACTTCTTCGAGTACACGCCGATCGGCGAGATGTAGGTCAGGCCCGCGCTGACGATCTTGTAGCCGCGCTGCTTCACCTGGCTGTCGAGGTAGGGCTGGTGCTGGAAGCTGTTCGCGTCGAGGTCGCCCGAGTCGAGCGCCGCGTTCGGCTGCACGTAGTCGTTGAACTCGATGACCTTCACGTTCAGGCCTTCCTTCTCCTTCGCGACCTTCTGCACGAGCTGCCACACTTCCGAATCCGGGCCGGCCACCGTGCCGACCTTGATCACCTTGTCTTCGGCGTGCGCGCCTGCCGACAGCGTCAGCGCTGCGCCGGTGGCCAGCACGGAAAATACCTTCAGGAGACTGCGACGCTTCATCTGTTTCTCGCTTTCTTGCTTACTGGAAATGGGGCGAGATACGGGTATGCCCCGACTCGCAGGAAGGGGCAAATGGTGTCACAGGATCGGCGGGAAGTGAAATACATCCCGCTCATATGGGTATGCGCTATGCGGGGGACGGCCGGGCGGGCCGTTAGTTGCACCGGCCTGCGCTGCCCGCCGGTCCTGCGCCGCCCCCGCGTCACGCGGGCGTCGCTTCGACCGCCGTCTCCTCGCGGAGCACCTGCGCGGCCGCCGGCCGGGCGCGCGCCGCGCCGGCGTCGCCGACCCGGAACGCGCCGACCGCATCGCGCAGCCGCGCGGCCTGTTCCTGCAGCGACGCGGCGGCGGCCGCCGCCTCCTCGACAAGCGCCGCGTTCTGCTGCGTCACCTGATCCATCTGCGTGACCGCGCGCCCGACCTGCGTGATGCCGCTCGCCTGCTCCTCGGACGCGGCCGCGATCTCGCCCATGATGTCGGTCACGCGTGCGACGGCCTGCAGGATCTCGCCCATCGTCGTGCCGGCCTGGCCGACCAGCGTCGAGCCGTTGCGCACGCGCTCGACCGAGTCGACGATCAGCTCGCGGATCTCCTTCGCGGCCGTCGCGCTGCGCTGCGCAAGCGAGCGCACTTCGCCCGCGACCACCGCGAAACCGCGGCCCTGCTCGCCCGCGCGCGCGGCCTCGACCGCCGCGTTCAGCGCGAGGATGTTGGTCTGGAACGCGATGCCCTCGATCACGCCGATGATGTCGGCGATCTTGCGCGAGCTGTCGTCGATCTCGCCCATCGTGCCGATCACGCGGTTCACGACGTCGCTCCCCGTGCGCGCGATCTCCGATGCGTTGTTCGCCAGCCCGCTCGCCTGTCGCGCGTTGTCGGCGTTCTGCTTCACCGTCGCGGTCAGCTGCTCCATGCTCGCGGCGGTTTCCTCCAGCGACGCGGCCTGTTCCTCGGTGCGCTGCGACAGGTCGTCGTTGCCGGCCGAGATCTGGCGGCTCGCCGACGCGATCGATCCGGCGGACTGGCGAATCCCGCCGATCGTCTCCTGCAGGCGGGCCTGCATGTCGTGCATCGCGGCCATCATGCTCGTACGGTCGCCCGCGCGCACGGGCACCGGCTGCGTCAGGTCGCCCTGCGCGATGCGCGCCGCGAGCGCGGCCGCTTCGTCGGGCTCGCCGCCGAGGCTGACGCGCACGTTGCGGATGATCACCAGCATCGCCGCGCTGATCACGAAGCCGATCACGAACACGACCGCGAGGTGGCCGAGCAGCGTCCGGTAATAGAGGGTGTCGATGTCCTTCAGGAAGACGCCGCTCGAGATGTTCCAGTCCCACGGCGTGAAGCGCGTGACGTAGCTGATCTTCGGCACTGCGGTTTCGCTGTGCGGCAGGCGCCCGCGATACTCGGCGAAGCCGCTGCCGGTTTCCTTCGCGGCGTTCAGGATCGTGACGAACAGCGGCTTGCCGTCCGGGTCGAGATAGTCGCCGACCTGCGTGCCGACCAGCTTCGGCAGCGTCGGATGCATCAGCACGACCGGCTTCGAGTCCATCACGAACACGTAGCCCGAATCGCCGTAGCGCATCGCGGCCAGGCTCGCGAGCGCGTCGCGCTTTGCGTCGGCCTCGGGCAGCGTGCCGCCCTGCGCGAGTGCGTGATACGCCTTCACGATGCCGGCCGCCGAGTCGACGAGATTCGCGATGCCCGCCTTGCGTTCGGCGAGCATCGTCGCGCGCGTTTCGAACGCACTCCATGCGCCGACGCCCAGGAAACCGATCCATACCAGCGCAAGCGCGAGCCACAGCTTGCGGTTCAAACTCATTCTGCTCATCTGCGTGCCTTTGTCGATGTCGATGCGCACGCTGCGCGCGAACGGCCCGCCGCACGCAATCGATTGCACACGTAATGACGGCAGCGACGCTTACAACTTGAATGCAACGCGACACGCAAGGCGGCCTGTGCTACAAGATCGCCTGGCCGGCGCACCGCGTACCGGCGACATTCCGAGGCCACTCATGTACGTCATCGACATCCACTACACCGCATCGCTCGAGCAGATCGACGATGCGCTCGAACGCCATCGCGCATTTCTGCAGCCGCAGTTCGACAAGGGCATCTTCATCGCGGCCGGGCCGAAGGTGCCGCGCGAAGGCGGCGTGATCCTCGCGGCCCGCATCGATCGCGACGAGCTGGACGCGATCCTGGAAACCGATCCGTTCGTCACCGAGGGGCTCGCCACGTATCGCGTGACGGAATTCCGGATCACGCGCGCGGCGCCGGGCGTCGTCCTGCCGGCACTGCCGTGACTTGACGTGACATGATGCGCCGGCGCCTGCCGGGCCACGGCCCGCGCAGGCGATACGGAGAGCAGACGGGAAAAGAGAAGACGCGGGACGGCGCGCGCCGCCCCGCCCTGCGGCTCAGCCGAGCAGCAGCTTCAGGTCGTGGACCCACGGGCCGGGGCCCTGGCCGTCGCGCACGAACAGGCGCAGCTTGCCGTCGCGGTCGAACACGTAGCTCGCGGCGGTGTGATCCATCGTGTAGCTGCCGGGCGTCTTGCCGGGCACCTTCGCGTAGTACACGCGGAAATCCTTCGTGACCTTCTTCAGCGCGGCTTCGTCGGCCGGCCGCAGGCCGATGAACGACGGATCGAACGCGGGCACGTACTGGCCGAGCAGCGCCGGCGTGTCACGCTCCGGGTCGACGGTGACGAACAGCACCTGCACGCGCTTCGCGGCATCGGGCCCGAGCTGCTTCAACGCTTCGGACAGCTCGGCCATCGTCGTCGGGCACACGTCCGGGCAGTGCGTATAGCCGAAGAACATCACGACGGCCTTGCCCTTGAAATCGCCGAGCGTGCGCACCTTGCCGGCCGTATCGGGCAGCGAGAAGTCGCTGCCGAACTGCGTGTTGCCGGTGATGTCGAGATTCTGGAATTTCGGCGCGTTGTCGCATCCGGCGAGCAGCAGCGCTGCCGTGAGTGCGCATGCGAGCATCCAGCCTTGGCGCGCGCGGCGCCCGAACCGTGATTGGAGCATTGCGTTCAAACCGTGCGGTTACACGCCGAGCAGCGGGCGTGCATAGTGATCGACGAGCAGCGCGGCAAACAGCAGCGACAGGTAGACGATCGAGTAGCGGAAGGCCTTGCGGGCGAGTTCGTCCGAATAGTCACGATGGATCTTCCACGCATACGCGAGGAACACCGCGCCGAGCAGCACCGCGCTCGTCAGGTAGACGGCCCCGCTCATCCCGGAGATGAACGGCATCAGCGTGACCGCGAACAGGATCACCGTGTACAGCAGGATGTGCAGCCGCGTGAACTTCTCGCCGTGCGTGACGGGCAGCATCGGCAGCCCCGCGTTTTCGTAATCCTTGCGGCGATACAGCGCGAGCACCCAGAAATGCGGCGGCGTCCACACGAAGATGATCAGCACGAGGATCCACGCGTCGCCCGGCACCGCGCCGGTGACCGCGGCCCAGCCGAGCGCCGGCGGCATCGCGCCCGACGCGCCGCCGATCACGATGTTCTGCGGCGTCATCGGCTTGAGCAGCAGCGTGTAGATCACCGCATAGCCGACGAAGGTCGCGATCGTCAGCCACATCGTCAGCGGGTTCGTGAACGTATAGAGCGTCCATGCGCCGACGCTGCCGAGCACGGCCGAGAACAGCAGGATCTGCGGCGTCGTGATCTCGCCGCGCGCGGACGGGCGCCACGCGGTACGACGCATCATCGCGTCGATCTTCTGTTCGACGAGGCAGTTGATCGCGAACGCCGCGCCGGCCAGCAGCCAGATGCCGACCGTACCGCCGATCAGCACGTGCCACGGCACCATGCCCGGCGTCGCGAGGAACATGCCGATCACCGCGCAGAACACCGCGAGCTGCGTGACACGCGGCTTCGTCAGCGCCATGTACTGGGAGAAGCGGCTACCGGGCGATTGGGAGAGGGTGCTTTGCATGGGGGCGGTCACGCCGGGGCGGCGTCGCGCGCAGGCTGCGCGACACGGCCGGGGCGGCTTGAAAGGATGCGAAAGTTTAACATGACGACGAGCAGCAGCAGGATCGCGGCCCCGCCGTTGTGCGCAACGGCGACCGGCAGCGGCCACTGCAGCACGATGTTGGTCAGGCCCGTCGCGAACTGCAGCAGGACGACCAGTAGCACGCCGTTCGCGGGCCGCCGCAGCGATTCGAAGCGGCGCATCTTCAGCGCGAACGCGACCAGATACGCGACCACGACGAATGCGAACGTGCGGTGCGTCCAGTGGATCGCGACCAGCGCGTCCTGCGTGATCGCGTCGCCGTCCTTCGTCATCCCGAGCGCACGCCACAGGTGGAAGCCGTGCTGGAAGTCCATCGGCGGGATCCACTGGCCGTTGCAGGTCGGGAAATCGGTGCAGGCGAGCACCGCGTAGTTGGTGCTCACCCAGCCGCCGAGCGCGATCTGCACGACCAGCAGCACGAGCGCCGCGAGCGCGGCCGCGCGATAACGGCCGGCTTCCGGCTCGTACGACGGCAGCGGCGTCTGCCGCGCCGCGAGCCAGCCGAGCGTGCCGAGCAGCGTGAGGCCGAGCAGCAGGTGGATCGTGACGATCACCGGCTGCAGCTTCATCGTGACCGTCCACGCGCCGAATGCACCCTGCACGAGGATCAGCAGCAGCAGGCTCGTCGGCCACCACGGCGACACGTGCAGCGGGCGGCGGCGCAGCCTCGCGGACCACGCGATCACGACCTGCGCGATGATCAGCACGCCGATCGCCATCGCGAAATAGCGGTGGATCATCTCGATCCACGCCTTGGTCATGCTGACCGGGCCCGTCGGCATCGCCTGGTGCGCGGCCGTGATCGCGGCATGCGCGATGAACGGCGACGACGTGCCGTAGCAGCCCGGCCAGTCAGGGCAGCCGAGCCCCGAGTCGGTCAGCCGCGTGAAGCCGCCGAACATCACGAGGTCGAGCGTCAGGAAGGTGGTGATCCACACCAGCTTGCGAAACTTGTTGTCGTCGGCCTTCACCCACACGTACGACAGCGGCAGCAGCGCGATGCACAGGCCGATCAGGCCGAGTTGCAGTAGATACGACATCGGTTCCTTGCCTCTCGTGTTGCCTTAGCCGATGCTCGACCACTTCAGCAGCTTCGTCACGTCCGACTTGATCTTGCTGGGGTTCGGATCCTTCGGGAAGCGCATCATCAGGTTGCCGTTCGGGTCGACCATGTAGAGGTGGTCGCTGTCCTTCGTGCCGGCATCGGCCGGCAGCCATGCGGCCACCGCGGCCGGATCGGCGACGAGCCGGCGCGTGTCGGGATAGGCATCCAGCACCTTCTGCGGCATCGCGCCCGCATCGCTGCGCAGCCACACCATCGTGATCCGGTGCCGCTCGCCTGCCTGCGTGACGCGGATCTGGCGCATGAAATAGAGCTTCTGCGCGCATGCGTCGTCACACGCGCTGCGGTCGGTCATCACGAACAGCCACACGCCGCGCAACGACGACAGCGGCACGGTCTTGCCGGTTTCGTCGGTCACCTGCAGATCCGCGGGGATCGGACGCTGCGGCTCGATCAGCGTGCCGTAGTTCGTCGAGCCGCCCTTCGGCTTGATCACGTAATAGGTGAAGTACGACGCGATCATCGGCGCCGCGCACACGAGACCCAGCAGCACGAGCATCCAGCGGCCGCGCTTGCGGGCCGCCGGCGACATCGGCGCAGCGGCCGGACCCTGACGGGAAGATTGCATGGACAAATCAGACCTCTCGAAACGAACCCGCGGCGCAGCCGCCGCGTCCTGGCATGGCGCTCACGCACCGGCCGACTTCTTCGCCGCACGCCGCGCGGCGTACAGGCCGAAGCCGAGCGCGGCCGCCGCCATCGCCCACCACTGAAACATGTAACCGTAATTGCGCTCGACGCCGGTCGTCGCCGCCGGCCAGTCCCGCACGAGCTTGTCGCCGTCGTCGCTCGTCTGCTGGATCACGAACGGCTGCAGCGGCAGCCCCGTTTCCTTCGCATACGCGGCGACGTCCAGGTTCTGCCGGATTCTCTGGTGCGCCGCCGACCCGCCTTCGCCGAGCTCGAACGCTCGCGACGCGTCGGCACGTGCGATACCCACGATCTCGACATCGCCCGCGGGCGTCGCGAACGGTTCGATCGCCGTGCGATCGGCGATATTGCGCGGCAGCCAGCCGCGGTTCACGAGCACGACGCCGCCGCCCGTGAGTTTAAACGGCATCACGACGTAAAAACCCGGCTGGTCGTTATACGGCCGATTGTCGAGGAACACCGCCTGTTCAGGCAGGAATCGGCCCTTCGCCCGCACGCGGTGAAACTCGATCGACGCGAGCGGCATCGGCTGCGCGCCGACGTCGACGGGCGCCGCCTGCTCGTAGCGCTCGATGCTCGCCTGCAGCGCTTCCTTCTGGTGCGCGCGGTCGCGCTGCCAGAAACCGAGACGGATCGTGACCGCGACGACGGCGAGAATCAGCAGCGCAGGCAGCCAGCGAATCTTCATCATGCGGCCCGCCCGGCACGTGCCGGAACGCGAGGTGCGATAATTATCCTCTTCCTTTCGAATTGCCGTCGTCCGGTTCGTGTCATGCACATACTCGTTCCCATCGCCTTCGTCCTCATCATTGCCAGCATGGGCTCGGCGCTCTACTTCATGATGCACGACCGCGGCCACACGAAACGCATGGTCTGGTCGCTCGCCACCCGCGTCGGGCTGTCGGTCTCGCTGTTCCTGCTCATCCTGATCGCGAACGGGATGGGCTGGATCCATTCGACCGGGCTGCCGATCGGGCGTTGATCGATCTGCCGTCGCGGCCGCTGTGACATTTCGCCGCATGGCCGCGCCACCAAGCAAAAGCGCCGCCAGACTGAGTCGCGGCGGCGCCAGGGTGGTGTCGCTCGCAGCGTCGCTGCCGCGCCCACGACACCAATGAAAACGGCCCGCGCGTTGCTGCGCGGGCCGTTTGTTCCATTTACAGCCAGTAGACGACGACGTACAGGCCGAGCCAGACGACGTCGACGAAGTGCCAGTACCACGCGGCGCCTTCGAATGCGAAGTGGTGATCGGGCTTGAAGTGGCCGCGGATCATCCGCACCAGCACCACCGCGAGCATCGTGCCGCCGAGGAACACGTGGAAGCCGTGGAAGCCCGTCAGCAGGAAGAACGTCGAGCCGTACACGCCCGAGTTCAGCGTCAGGTTCAGTTCGTTGTACGCGTGGTAGTACTCGAAGCCCTGCAGGAACAGGAAGCAGATACCGAACACGAGCGTCGCGGCCAGCCATGCGATCGCCTTCTTGCGATGGTCGTCACGCAGCGCGTGGTGCGAGATCGTCAGCGTCACGCCCGACGACAGCAGGAACGCGGTGTTCAGCGTCGGGATCGGCCACGGGCCCATCGTCTTGAAGTGGCCGGCGAGTGCTGCCGGGCCTTCGTTCGGCCACACCGCCGAGAAATCCGGCCAGATCAGCTTGTAGTCGAGGCTGCCGAGCTGGTGCAGCGCGATTTCACGGGCATAGAACAGTGCGCCGAAGAACGCGCCGAAGAACATGACTTCCGAGAAGATGAACCAGCTCATGCTCCAGCGGTACGACTTGTCGACGTTCTTGCCGTAATGACCGCCTTCCGA
The DNA here is from genome assembly GCF_001718835.1 of Burkholderia cepacia. Classification (NCBI taxonomy): domain Bacteria; kingdom Pseudomonadati; phylum Pseudomonadota; class Betaproteobacteria; order Burkholderiales; family Burkholderiaceae; genus Burkholderia; species Burkholderia cepacia. The sequence continues at coordinate 3,363,136 of NZ_CP013443.1, forward strand.
CTCGGCGATCGCATCGCCGAACCAGTGATACAGCGTGAAGAGCAACCAAAGCAGGCCGAGCAGCGCCGTAAACGGCGCCCATTCGTGACCGTTGATCCACAGCGCTGTCGATCCGAGCATGACCAGCAGGCCGATGGCCGCGCTGATCGGATGCTGCGACGGATGCGGCACGAAATAGTACGGGGTCTGGTTTTGACCGCTCATGCTTGATTCTCCACTTCAGTCCAATTTGTGTACCGGAAACCGCTCCGGCTTTATTTCTTGCGCGGCGTGACCGCCACCGCTCTTTCCCGCACGCGGCGCCGTGGCGCCGCGCACTGCATTCTTTCGTGGCCGCGCGCCTCAGCCCACCACGGCACGCACGATCAGGATCAGTACGCCGATGAACATGCCGGCCGCCAGCAACGCGACGATCAGCACGTGCAGCGGATTCAGCTGCGTCGCGTCGGCCTCCAGGTCGCGCCGCTTGCGCACCCCGAAGAACGACCACAGCACGGCCTTCAGCGCCTGACCGAACGACCCGCCCCGCTTGACCTCCGTCATCGCCCCGCCTCCGTCGTCATGCATCCGGCTTCGCCGCGCCCTGCGCCGCGGTCTTGCCCGGCGCCGGCGTGGCCGGCGTATTCAGCTCGAAGAACGTGTACGACAGCGTGATCGTCTTCACGTCCTTCGGCAGTTTCGGATCGATCACGAACACCACCGGCATCTTGCGCGACTCGTTCGCGGCCAGCGTCTGCTGCGTAAAGCAAAAGCACTCGATCTTCTTGAAGAACTCCGTCGCCTGCTTCGGCGCGTAGCTCGGAATCGCCTGTGCAACGACCGGCCTGCCCTGCCCGTTCGTCACGTCGTACACGATCGTCGTCAGCTCACCCGGATGCACGTCGAGGCTGTTGTGCTCCGGCTTGAAACCGAGCGGGCCCCGAGCATTCGCATCGAACTCGACCGACACCGTGCGGCTGGTGTCGACCTGCGAATTCTTCACCTCGCGCTCGCTCACATCGCGCTGCACCAGGTTGTTGATGCCGGTGATCTGGCAGATCGCCCGGTACATCGGGATCAGCGCGAAGCCGAAACCGAACATCAGCCCGGCCACGACGAAGAGCTTCACCAGCATCGAACGATTGAACGCGCGATCGACGGCGCCCTCTTCCGGCTTCGACATACGACAACTTCCTCGCTACTGCGTCTGTTGCTGCATCAGTGAGTGGACAGCCACCACTGCTTGATCACGACACCCACAAAAAAAACGGCGGCGATGACGAGCAGGATGAGGCCGAGCCGCTTGTTGCCCGCGCGGATCTGCTCGGGCGTTCGTCTTTGTTGTGGATTCCGGTTCATCTGAAACCTGCTGTAGAACGTTCCGCCTCGCCCGCCTGCGGCGGCGGGCATTGGCGGAACATCCGGTGAAACGAATTACTCGACGGTCGGCGGTTGCTCGAACGTATGGAAGGGGGCCGGGCTCGGCACCGTCCACTCGAGGCCCGTCGCGCCGTCCCACGGCTTGTCCGACGCCTTTTCCAGCTCGCCGCCGCCACGATAGGCCGGCAGCGCGACCGCGAACAGGAAGTACACCTGCGCGAGGCCGAAGCCGAATGCGCCGATCGTCGCGACCTGGTTGAAGTCCGTGAACTGCGCCGGGTAGTCCGCATAACGACGCGGCATGCCGGCGAGACCGACGAAGTGCATCGGGAAGAACGTCAGGTTGAAGAAGATCATCGACGCCCAGAAGTGGATCTTGCCGCGCGTCTCGTTGTACATCCAGCCCGTCCACTTCGGCGCCCAGTAGTACCAGCCCGAGAACAGCGCGAACAGCGAGCCGGCCACCAGCACGTAGTGGAAGTGCGCCACCACGAAGTAGGTGCCGTGATACTGGATGTCGAGCGGCGCCATCGCGAGCATCAGGCCCGTGAGGCCGCCGAACGTGAACACGAACAGGAAGCCGATCGCGAACAGCATCGGGGTTTCGAAGGTCATCGAGCCGCGCCACATCGTCGCGAGCCAGTTGAACACCTTCACGCCCGTCGGCACCGCGATCAGCATCGTCGCGTACATGAAGAACAGCTGGCCGGTGACCGGCATGCCCGTGGCGAACATGTGGTGCGCCCAGACCATGAACGACAGGATCGCGATCGAAGCCGTCGCGTACACCATCGAGCTATAGCCGAACAGCGTCTTGCGTGCGAACGCCGGGATCACCTGCGACACGATCCCGAACGCCGGCAGAATCATGATGTACACCTCGGGGTGGCCGAAGAACCAGAAGATGTGCTGGTACATCACCGGGTCGCCGCCGCCTGCTGCGTTGAAGAACGACGTGCCGAAGTGACGGTCGAACAGCACCATCGTGATCGCGCCTGCCAGAACCGGCATCACCGCGATCAGCAGGTACGCCGTGATCAGCCACGTCCATGCGAACATCGGCATCTTCATCAGCGTCATGCCCGGTGCGCGCATGTTCAGGATCGTCACGACGATGTTGATCCCGCCCATGATCGACGACGCACCCATGATGTGCACCGCGAAGATCGCGAAGTCCATGCCCGGGCCCATCTGCGTCGACAGCGGCGCGTAGAGCGTCCAGCCGGCGGCCGTCGCGCCGCCCGGCGCGAAGAACGAACCGACCAGCAGCACCGCCGCGACCGGCAGCAGCCAGAAGCTGAAGTTGTTCATCCGCGCGAACGCCATGTCGGACGCGCCGATCTGCAGCGGAATCATCCAGTTCGCGAAGCCGACGAACGCCGGCATGATCGCGCCGAACACCATGATCAGGCCGTGCATCGTCGTGAGTTCGTTGAAGAACTCCGGACGCATGATCTGCAGGCCCGGCTCGAACAGCTCGGCCCGGATGCCGAGGGCCATCACGCCGCCCGACAGGAACATGATGAACGAGAACAGCAGGTACAGCGTACCGATGTCCTTGTGGTTGGTGGCGAACAGCCAGCGCCGCCAGCCGTGCGGCATTTCGTGCGCGTGGTCGTCGTGCGCGTGGTCCGCGGCTACGTCGTGCCCGATGCTAGACATGAGAATCTCCTAATGCGAATACGTCGACTAACTCAGCGACACGTCAAGCCGCCGGGCCGATCTCGACACGCCGGGCTTCCTTCGCGTCCGCCCCGCCCGTGATCGTTTCCGGCTTTTTGAGAATAATGTGGTCTTCCGCCACGCCTGCTGCCTTCAGCGCGTCGCGCACGGCTTGCGCGCGATGCTTCGCCAGTTCGGCGTTCGCGTCGGCCGAGCCCGTCTTGTCGGTGAAGCCCGACAGCGCGAGCTTCGCGTCCGGATGTGCCTTCGCATAGTCGGCCGCGGCGGCGATCGCCGCTTTCGCGTCGGCCGGCAGCACGCTCTTGCCCGTCTCGAAGTAGATCGTCGACAGCGCGGCCGATGCCGCTGCCGCCGCCGGCTGTTCAGCGGCGCCCGACGCGGCTTGCGCCGGTGCCGAAGCCGCTTCTGCCGGTGCCGCTGCCGCGCCCGCCGCGTCTTCCGGCATCTTGCCGTTACGCGCGTCGGCCACTTGCTTCGGCTGCAGCAGGTCGTTCTTGTGGTTGCCCCACGAATTGCGCTCGTACGTGATGACCGAAGCGATGTCGAGATCCGACAGCGATGCCCACGACGGCATCGCGCCCTTGCCGTGCAGCACGCGCTCGACGTGGCCGGCGATCGGGCCGTTCACGATCGGGCTGCCGTCCATGGCCGGGAATGCGCCGAGGCCCTTGCCGCTCACCTGGTGGCAGGCCGCGCAGTTCGCCTTGTAGACTTCCTCGCCGTGCGCGACGAGTTCGGCCATCGTGTAGACCTTGTTCGGATCGACGGCGGCGCTGGCCAGCTTGGCCTTCTGCGCGGTGACCCACTTCGCGTAGTCTTCGTCCGACAGGACTTCGACGACGACCGGCATGTATGCGTGTTCCTTGCCGCACAGCTCGGTACAGAAACCGCGGAACGTACCGACCTTGTCGGCCTTGAACCACGTGTCGCGCACGAAGCCGGGGATCGCATCCTGCTTCACGCCGAACGCGGGCACGTACCACGAGTGGACGACGTCGTTCGCGGTCGTGATGATGCGGATCTTCTTGTTGACCGGCACGACGAGCGGGTTGTCGACTTCCTGCAGGTAGGTGTCGGTGATCGGCTTCTTGCCCATCACTTCGTCACGCGGGGTGCTGAGCGTCGACAGGAAGCCGATGCCCTCGCCCGGGCCCTTCACGTAGTCGTAGCCCCACTTCCACTGGTAGCCGGTGACCTTGATCGTGAGATCGGCGTTGGTCGTGTCCTTCATCGCGACGACGGCCTTCGTCGCCGGCAGCGCCATCAGCACGACGATGACGAACGGCACGATCGTCCAGATGATCTCGACGGTCGTGCTTTCATGGAAATTGGCGGCCTTGTGGCCCTTGGATTTGCGGTGCGCGAAGATCGAATAGAACATCACGCCGAACACGCCGACGAAGATCACCGTACACAGGATCAGCATCATCGTGTGGAGATCGTAGAGCTCCTCGGCGATTTTCGTGACCGGCGGCTGAAAGTTGATCTCGTTGACGCGGGGGCCGCCCGGGCTATCACCGACCGCCAGGGCGGCACCGGCAAAGAGCAATCCGCTGCATGCCAGCACGCCCGTGAGGGCTCGCTTGATTGTTTTCATAGCATCCTTACCCAAAATTTCCATTCAAACCCTCCCCCGTCGCAAGCCTCCGGCCCGTTTCCGGCCAGTGCCCGCGCCTCGTCAGCCGCAGCGCCTGAGCGATGCGCGCAGTTCGTCGGCGAACTGCGCACGCTTGTACTGCGCGAGATGCTGCCCGATTACGACGGTCTGCCCGCGCGATACCAGCCGAATCGGATCGCGTGGCGTCGCACCCGGCTCGACCCGCACCCAGCGCGGGTTGAATTCGATCTGCGTGAGCCGCTCCGCATCCATCCGCTCGATCACGAGCCGGTGCGGATACAGCCTGATGCGTTCGTAATCGACCGCATGGCGAGCATAGATCGCAAATGCGACACCCACCGCCAGCAACTCGATTCCGGTGAAGGGCATGACGAGCCAGGCCCCCCGCCACATCAGCAATGTCGCGATCACCAGCGAGAAGCCCGCGAGCGACGCGTAAAACAGCACGAACTGGCGCGGCGACGCCGAACAGTTGCGTTTCATCAGCCAGTCTTCGAGGACGGGTTCCGCATCCGCCGCATCAGTCGAAACACACGCTGCTTCCATCGCCGCCTCACGCGAATGGCATGCGATGCATGCCTGCATCGGACTCGTCGCCCCGTATTGCGGGGACCCCGGGACGACAAGCTGACGCATTATAGGCGGGTTCAATGGCATCCACAAGCAAGCGGCTATCGCCCCGCAAGCCAAGCGCGACAAGCTTTCCGGCCATTTCAGGCGCCAATTCGACCCCGCTTTGCGCCGCTAATTTCAGACATAACAAAACCCCTCTTTACCGCTCTACCGATTCTTCGGACGGCCCTTTCCGATGTCCTCGATGCGCACGATCCCGTGCCCCTCGGCGGTCGTGCGCGGCACGGCCTTCCACGCGTGGCCGTAGATCACTTCGAACGTCAGGGCGATCGTGCCGTCCGCGCGCCGGCGCGCCTCCAGCGCGTCGCCGAGCGCCGCGCGAAAGCGCCGCGTCGCGCGCTGCGGCGCCTCGCGCTCGAACGGATAGGCACCCCAGCGGCGCACGTCGGCCAGCAGGGAGTCGGGGGTCTTGTAGGTGACGGTCAGCACTTCCTGATCCATCACGGGAATCTCGAAGCCGCTCTCGACGAGCATGTCGCCGAGGTCGTGCATGTCGACGAATTCGATCACGCGGCGGGCGGCGCGATGCCGAGCGCCGCCTCGGCGTCCGCGCAGGCCGCGCGCAGTTCGCGCAGCGTGTCGGGGCCGAGCGTGCTGAACATCAGCAGGCCGTTCACGCGCAGCACGCGCTGCCATTCGGGCAGCACCGTGTCCGGACGCGAATGCCAGTGGAGCGCGAGATTCGACCAGATCAGGTCGAACGCGCCGCCCGGGAACGGCAGCGCGGAAAAATCGGCCTGGGCGACGCGGGGGCCGCGCTGGCCCAGCGCGCGGCCGAGCGAGGCCGGCAGCCAGCGGCGCCAGCTCGTCTGCTCGACCTCGCGCTGACCGGCTCGCGCAAGCATCGCGCCGGACAGGTCGACGCCGAATACGGGCGCCTCCGGAAAGCGCGCGCGCAGCGCCGGCAGGTCGTCCCCGGGGCCGCAGCCCGCGTCCAGCACGGCCGCTGGGCTTACCTTGATGTATTCGAGGCGCTCGTTCATCCGCTGCGCGATCTCGCGCGGCAGGAACGCGACCGCGTCGAACGTGGCGGCGCGGCGGTCGAAGATCCGCCGCAGGCGCCTTGCGTCATTGGCCGGACGGCCGGTTGAAGTCGAAGCTGGGGACATGTCGGGCACACTGGCGAAGAGCCCGAAGTATACTCGCTCGCCCCGCAGGCTTCATTGAGGCCATATTGAGGAGCCTGCCGATGATTCGCCGTCCGTTTCCGGAGTCGATCCGCGTCGTTATGTCGCAGGCTTTCGCGCAGATCGCGGCAATCGCGCTGCCGAATCGCTGCGCACTGTGCGGCAATTTGTCACATACGATGATTTGCGGCGCCTGCGACGCCGCGTACTGGAACGAAGCGCGGCTGCGCTGCGGCGTCTGCGCGGTGCCGCTCGCCCCGGGGCACGCGCGGCGCGCGGCCGCGTACCGTTGCGACGCATGCCGTGCGGCACCGCCGCCGTTCGATGCGACGCTCGCGCTGGCGGACTACCGCGCACCGCTCGACGGGCTCGCGCGCGGCCTGAAATTCCACGCGCGGCTCGCGCTCGGCGCGGAATTCGCCGGCCGGCTCGCCCGGCTGCTCGCCGACACGCACGGCGCGGACGGCGGCTTCGACGTGCTCGCGCCGGTACCCCTTGCGCATGCCCGGCTCGTCGCGCGCGGCTACAACCAGGCGTGGGCGATCGCGCGCCCGCTCGCGCGGCGGCTCGGCGTGCCGGCCGACGCGACGCTGCTCGCGCGCGTGGTGGAAACGGCGCCGCAGTCGCGGCTCGACCGGCACGCACGGCGCGACAACGTCGCGGCATTCGCGGTGGCGGGCGGCGTCGCCGGCCGCCACGTTGCGCTCGTCGACGACGTGATGACGTCCGGCGCGACGCTCGCGGCCGCCGCGCACGCACTGAAGGCGGCGGGTGCCGCACGCGTGACGAATCTGGTTGCGCTGCGCACCGCCAGGGATTAATTAGTGAGAAGCCGGCCGCCCGCCCGCGGCCGCGATCGTGACAAACCGGCCGGTCCGGCCGCCGCCCAGCAGCGGGGGCCGCGCCGGAAACCGCCATCCGAAACCGAAACATGTTCAACGTCGTCCTCGTCGCCCCCGAAATCCCGCCGAACACCGGCAACGTGATCCGCCTGTGCGCCAACACGGGCGCGCGCCTGCACTTGATCGAGCCGCTCGGCTTCCCGCTCGACGACGCACGGATGCGCCGTGCGGGCCTCGACTATCACGAGTATGCGCAGATGCGCGTCCACCGCGACTGGGACGCGTTCATCGCGGCGGAAACGCCCGATCCGGCGCGAATGTTCGCGTTCACGACGCGCGGCTCGGGCCGCTTCCACGATCATGCATTCCTGCCCGGCGACTGGTTCGTGTTCGGCTCGGAAACGCGCGGCCTGCCCGCCGAACTGCTCGGGCGCTTCCCGAACGAACAGCGCGTGCGCCTGCCGATGCGGCCGGACAACCGCAGCCTGAACCTGTCGAACACGGTTGCGGTGGTCGTGTTCGAGGCGTGGCGCCAGGCCGGTTTCGAAGGCGGCGCCTGAGCGTCGACCATCGACCATCGACCGTCGTTCGCGCGAACGTGCGTCAGCGACGCGCGAGCCGCGCGCGGTACAGGTCGTAGATGTCGGGGGAAAAGCACGCGAACACCACGCGTGCGAGATTCGGCGCCTGCGGCAGCATTTCGGCGACGGTGCCCACGGCGATGTCGACGGCTTCTTCGGCCGGATAGCGATAGATTCCGCAGCTGATCGCCGGGAACGCGATCGACGTCGCCGCGACCTCCTCGGCCAGCTCGATCGCGCGGCGGTAGCACGACGCGAGCAGGTCGGCCTCGCCGCGCCTGCCGCCGTGCCACACGGGCCCGACCGCATGGATCACGTAGCGCGCCGGCAGCCCGTGGCCGCGCGTGAGCTTGGCGTCACCCGTGTCGCAGCCGCCGAGCGTGCGGCACTCTGCGAGCAGGCCGGGGCCGGCCGCGCGGTGGATCGCGCCGTCGACGCCGCCCCCGCCGAGCAGCGAGCCGTTCGCGGCGTTGACGATCGCGTCGACATCGAGCGTCGTGATGTCGACGACCTGCGCATCGAGCGTGGTGGAACGGATCTGCAGCATGACGGCCTCCTCGAATGCCGGAGATGGTTCAAGCGTAATCCGCTTTGCGCGGCGATGCGACCGCCGCGCTACTCGGCGCGCGCGTCGCGCCGCAGCAGGCCGCTGACGGCGTCGCGCGGCGCGATGCCGTCGAACAGCACGCCGCACACGGCTTCGGTGATCGGCATCTCGATCGACTGCGCGCGCGCGATGGCCAGCACGGCCTGCGCACAGCGCACGCCTTCGGCCACGTGGCCGAGCGCGCCGAGGATATCGTTCAGCGTGCGGCCGGCCGCCAGTTGCAGGCCGACCGTGCGGTTGCGCGACAGGTCGCCCGTTGCGGTGAGGATCAGGTCGCCGAGGCCGGTCAGGCCCGTGAAGGTTTCCGCACGGCCACCGAGCGCGACGCCCAGCCGCGACATTTCGGCGAGGCCGCGCGTGATCAGCGCGGCACGCGCGTTCAGCCCGAGGCCGAGGCCGTCGGCGATACCGGTCGCGATCGCGAGCACGTTCTTCACCGCGCCGCCGACCTCGACACCGACCACATCGTCGCCCGTGTAGATCCGCATCGCGCCGTGATGGAACGCGGCGAGCGTGCGCTCGCGGCATTCGGCGGACGTGCTCGCCACCGTCAGCGCGACGGGCAGCGACTGCCCGACCTCGCGCGCGAAGCTCGGCCCCGACAGCACGCCGTTGCTGTGCTGCCCGGGCAGCTCGGCCGCGATCACCTGGTGCGGCAGCAGGTGCGTGTCGGCCTCGAAGCCCTTGCAGACCCAGACGATGTGCGCAGGCACGCAGCCTGCGTCGCGCATCGCGTGGCACAGCGTGCGCAGCCCGGCCACCGGCGCGGCGATCACGCACAGCGCGTCGTCCGCGGCGCCATGCGCGAGCGCGGCGCCGAGATCGGCGTCGTAGCGCAACGCGTCAGGCAGCGCGATGCCGTCCAGATAGCGGGAATTTTCGTGCCGGGCCTGCAGCCCGGCGATGAGCGCGGCATCGCGCGCCCACAGAAGCGTATCGTGCCGCGCGGCCAGATGGCCCGCGAGCGCGGTGCCCCAGGCACCGGCGCCGAGAACGGCTACTTTCATACCCAGCACCGGTCCTCCGAACAGAACGTCAGTTCAGCGTCGTGCCGTTCGGCGCGCCTGCTGCGGCACCGGCCTGCTGCTGAAGCTGCGCGAGACGCTGTTCGTACAGCGCCTGGAAGTTGATTTCCGCCAGGTGGATCGGCGGGAAGCCCGCGCGCGTGATCGCGTCGGCGATGTTCGAACGCAGGTACGGGAACAGGATCGTCGGGCACGCGATGCCGACGAGCGGATCGAGCTGTTCGTCCGGAATGTTGCGGATGTCGAAAATGCCGGCCTGCTTCGCTTCGATCAGGAACGCGACCTTGTCCTTCACCTTCGCGGTGACGGTGCCCGACACGACGACTTCGAATACGCTTTCCGCGAGGCGGTCGGCCTTGACGTCGACTTCGACTTCAACCGACGGCATGTCCTGCTCGAGGAAGATCGCCGGCGAATTCGGCTGCTCGAGCGACATATCCTTCAGGTAGACGCGCTGGATGTTGAAGAACGGTTGGTTTTCGACGTCGGACATGGTGTTTCCCTAAAAGTGGTGACGGGGCGGCCCGGCTTCTCGCCGGCCGCCACGGATGAATCCTGCGCGCCCAAGCCGCGGCGCGGCCGGCGGCCATTCTGCCCTAATCAGGCCGCTTGCAGAAGCGGAACGAGCCCGCCTTCGCGGTCGAGCTTCGACAGATCGTCGTAGCCGCCGACGTGCGTGTCGCCGATATAGATCTGCGGCACCGTGCGGCGCCCCGTGCGCGACATCATTTCGTCGCGGCGGGCCGGATCGCGGTCGATCAGCACCTTCTCGATCTGCTCGACACCGCGCAGCTTCAGCAGGCGCTCGGCCTGGATGCAATACGGACACACCTGCGTGCTGTACATCAAAACCTTGTTCACTTCGCCACTCCTTGTTTGACGACCGGCATCCCGGCCTGCTGCCAGGCGGCCACGCCGCCCTCGAGCACGTGCACCTCGGCGTAGCCCGCCGCCTCGACCTCGCGCGCCGCCTTCTGCGACTGCTGGCCGTTCTGGCAGACGAGCAGCACCGGCGTGCTCTTGTTCTTCGCGACCTGCGCAATTTTCGCGCCGATCTCGCCCGCCGCGACCTGACGGGCCGACGGCAGGTGGCCGGCCGCGAAATCGGACGCGGCGCGCACGTCGATCACGACCGCGTTGCGGCGGTTGATGAGTTGCGTCGCCTCTGCGGCCGACAGGCCGCCGCGACCGCGGCGCAGCGCGGGCCAGGCCAGCAGGCCGCCGGATACCACCAGGATCGCGACAAGGGCCAGGTTGGTGTAATCGGTAAAGAACGTCACGGAAATCCGCCGGAAAAAGAGAAATCGGATGAGGACAATCCCGCCATTATAAAATAACCGTCTTGCGCGATGGCGGGCCCCGGTCGGGTCCCGTGCGACGCGCCCCGCTTCCCTATCACTACCGACCGCAAGATCCATGTACAAACTCGTTCTCATCCGCCACGGCGAATCGACGTGGAACAAGGAAAACCGCTTCACCGGCTGGGTCGACGTCGACCTGACCGAACAGGGTCGCAACGAGGCCTACCAGGCCGGCGAATTGCTCAAGGAGGCCGGCTACACGTTCGACATCGCGTACACGTCGGTACTCAAGCGCGCAATCCGCACGCTGTGGCACGTGCAGGACCGGATGGACCTGATGTACCTGCCGGTCGTCCACTCGTGGCGCCTGAACGAGCGCCACTACGGTGCGCTGTCGGGCCTGAACAAGGCCGAAACGGCCGCGAAGTTCGGCGACGACCAGGTGCTCGTGTGGCGTCGCAGCTACGACACGCCGCCGCCCGCGCTCGAGCCGACCGACGAACGCGCGCCGTTCAACGACCCGCGCTACGCGAAGGTGCCGCGCGAACAGCTGCCGCTCACCGAGTGCCTGAAGGACACGGTCGCGCGCGTGCTGCCGCTGTGGAACGAGTCGATCGCCCCGGCGGTCCGCGCCGGCAAGCAGGTGCTGATCGCCGCGCACGGCAACTCGCTGCGCGCGCTGATCAAGTACCTCGACGGCATCTCGGACAGCGACATCGTCGGCCTGAACATCCCGAACGGCGTGCCGCTCGTGTATGAACTCGACGAGAACCTGAAGCCGATCAAGCACTATTACCTCGGCGACCAGGACGCGATCGCGCAGGCGCAGGCCGCCGTCGCGAAGCAGGGCAAGGCGGGCTGATCCCGCCCCGCCGCGCCGGCCCCGCGCCGGCGCGGCGGGCGCTTGCGCGAACCCCGAGCGTTTGCGCGAACCTCTTCGCCCGGGCACGGTCGAACCGGTTTCGGTCCTTTCCACTGCCCCGCCGGACGAACAGTTATACTTGTCCGCTACATCCCCGCTACCGCCACGCGCTTCCCGACCGCACCAGATCTCTATGCGAATGAAATTGAAGAACATCGGCCTGATTGCCGCGGGCCTCGCCACGGGCGTGTTCGCCACGCTGCAGGTTTCCGCATCGGCCGAGCAGACCGCCACGGCGCCGCTTCCCCTCGACCAGCTCCGCCTGTTCGCGGAAGTCTTTGGACAGATCAAGCGCGAGTATGTCGAACCGGTCGACGACAAGAAGCTGCTGACGGCCGCGATCAAGGGCATGGTGTCGAGCCTCGACCCGCACTCGTCGTTCCTCGACAAGACCGACTATGACGAGCTGCAGGAGCAGACGAAGGGCCGCTTCGCGGGTCTCGGCATCGAGATCTCGCAGGAAGACGGCCTCGTCAAGGTGATCTCGCCGATCGAAGATACGCCCGCGTTCCGCGCCGGCATCCGTCCGGGCGACCTGATCACGCGCATCAACGACAAGCCGGTGCGCGGCATGACGCTCGACAAGGCCGTGAAGCAGATGCGCGGCGAGCCGGGCACCAAGGTCACGCTGACGATCTTCCGCAAGAGCGACGACCGCACGTTCCCGGTCACCGTCACGCGCGCGATCATCAAGGTCCAGAGCGTGAAGATGAAGATCCTCGATCCGGGCTATGCCTATGTCCGCATCACGAGCTTCCAGGAACGCACGACGCCCGATCTCGCGCAGAAGCTGCAGGACATCGCACGCCAGCAGCCGAACCTGAAGGGCCTCGTCCTCGACCTGCGCAACAACGGCGGCGGCCTGCTCCAGAGCGCGGTCGGCGTGGCCGGCGCGTTCCTGCCGCCCGACTCCGTCGTCGTGTCGACCAACGGCCAGATCCCCGATTCGAAGCAGGTCTACCGCGATACGTACGACAACTATCGCCTGCCGTCCTTCGACGGCGATCCGCTGAAGAACCTGCCGCCGGTCTTCAAGACGGTACCGATGATCGTGCTGACGAACGCCTATTCGGCGTCCGCGTCGGAAATCGTCGCCGGTGCGCTGCAGGATTCGAAGCGCGCGCAGATCATGGGCAAGACGACGTTCGGCAAGGGTTCGGTGCAGACGGTCCGCCCGATGACGGCCGACACCGCGCTGCGCCTGACCACCGCGTATTACTACACGCCGAGCGGCCGTTCGATCCAGAACAAGGGCATCACGCCGGACGTGCCGGTCGATCAGTACGCGGACGGCGATCCGGACGACGTGCTCGTGACGCGCGAGGTCGACTACACGAACCACCTCGCGAACACGCAGGATCCGAACGAGAAGAAGGAACAGGAAGAGCGCGAGCAGCGCCGGATGGATCAACTGCGCGTCCTCGAAGAGCAGAACGACAAGAAGACGCCGGAGCAGCGCCAGAAGGATCGCGATCGCAAGCCGATCGAGTTCGGCAGCGCCGACGACTTCATGATGCAGCAGGCGCTCAACAAGCTCGAAGGCAAGCCGGTGCAGGAATCGAAGTCGCTGCTCGCCGAAAGCACGAAGGGCGCGGCCGGCAAGGCCGCGACGGCCCCGAAGGCATCGGGCGCCAGCGCGAAGCCGGCCTCCGCACCGAAGCCCGCGTCGGCGCCGAAGTAAGCGCCGGCCGGCATCCGACGGGCCATCGCGGGAAGACCGCGATGGCCCGTTTTTCATGCGCGCCTAAAATAACGACACGTCCGCCGCTTCGCCCACGACTCCCCATGAACGACGATCAACTCCTTCGCTACTCCCGCCACATCCTCGTCGACGAAATCGGCATCGAGGCGCAGCAGCGCTTTCTCGATGCGCATGCGATCGTCGTCGGCGCGGGCGGCCTCGGCTCGCCCGCCGCAATGTACCTCGCGGCATCGGGCGTCGGCACGATCACGCTCGTCGACGCCGATACGGTCGATCTCACGAACCTGCAGCGGCAGATCCTGCACGTGACGGCGTCGGTCGGCCGCAGCAAGGTCGAATCGGGACGCGACGCGCTCGCGCAACTGAACCCCGAGGTGAAGGTGCACGCGGTCGTCGCGCGTGCCGACGACGCATGGCTCGACGCGCACGTGCCGAACGCGACCGTCGTGCTCGACTGCACCGACAACTTCGCGACGCGGCACGCGATCAACCGCGCGTGCGTCGCGCATGGCGTGCCGCTCGTGTCGGGCGCCGCGCTGCGCTTCGACGGCCAGATCAGCACGTTCGATTTCCGCGACCCGGCCGCGCCCTGCTATGCGTGCGTGTTTCCGGAAGACCAGCCGTTCGAGGAAGTCGCGTGCGCGACGATGGGCGTGTTCGCGCCGACGGTCGGGATCATCGGTGCGATGCAGGCCGCCGAGGCGCTGCGCGTGATCGGCGGCATCGGCAAGACGCTCAACGGGCGGCTGATGATGCTCGATTCGCTGCGGATGGAATGGACGACGATGAAGATCGCGCGCCAGGCCGACTGCCCCGTGTGCGGGGGCCGGCACTGACGCGCGGCCCACGCCCCGCGTGCGGGAACGTGGGCGTGCGACCGGCTAGGCCGCATCCGCGCGCGGCTCGGCGACCGACAGGCGCTGCAGCGCGGCCTGCACTTCCTCCGGCTCGAACGCGGCGAGCACGTCGGCCGTCGGCTTCTCGAGCGCCTTCAGGTGCGCGCGCAGGATCTCCTGCTTCACGACGAGCAGCTGGCTCGGGTGCATCGAGAACTCGGTGAGCCCCATCCCCAGCAACAGGCGCGTGAGCGCCGGATCGCCCGCCATCTCCCCGCACACCGACACGGATACGCCCGCGCGCTTCGCTTCGCGCAACGTATAGGCGATCAGGTGCAGCACGGCCGGATGCAGCGGGTCGTACAGGTGCGCGACCGCATTGTCGGCACGGTCGATCGCGAGCGTGTACTGGATCAGGTCGTTCGTGCCGATCGACAGGAAATCGAACCGCTTCAGGAACAGCGGCAGCGCGATCGCCGCGGCCGGGATCTCGATCATCGCGCCGATGCGCACGTTCGGATCGTACGCGAGCCCCGCGTCGTCGAGCTGGCGCTTCGCCTCGCGGATCAGGTCGAGCGTCTGGTCGATCTCCTGCGCGTGCGCGAGCATCGGGATGAGGATCTTCACCTGGCCGAACGCGGACGCACGCAAAATCGCACGCAGCTGCGTGAGGAACATCTGCGGCTCGGACAGGCTCCAGCGGATCGCGCGCAGGCCGAGCGCGGGGTTCGGCGCCGTCTCGTAGCCCTCGTCGAGCGCCTCGAGCGGCTTGTCCGCGCCGACGTCGATCGTGCGGATCGTCACCGGCATGCCCTTCATCCACTCGACGGCCCGCTTGTATGCGGCGAACTGCTCCTCCTCTTCCGGCATCTCCTTCTGATGCATGAACAGGAACTCGGAACGGAACAACCCGACGCCGACCGCGCCGGCCTCGACCGCCGCCTTCGCGTCGTCGGGCAGCTCGATGTTCGCGTACAGCTCGATCTTGGTGCCGCACAACGTTTGCGTCGGCGAGAACTTCAGACGCTGCAGCTTGCGTTGCTCGAGCAGCTTCTCGGACTGCCGGTACGAATACTCCTCGAGGACGATCGGTGCCGGATCGACGATCACGATGCCCTGGTCGCCGTCGACGATGATCAGGTCGTCCTGGCGGATCAGCGCGCTCGCATGCTGCACGCCGACCGCGGCCGGAATGCCGAGGCTGCGCGCGACGATCGCCGTGTGCGACGTGCGCCCGCCGAGGTCGGTGACGAACGCCTGGAACGACTGCGACTTGAACTGCATCATGTCGGCCGGCGCGATGTCGTGCGCGACGACGATCATCTCGTTCGTGCCGTTCGCGGCCGCGCGGTCGAGCGCCTGCGACGCGGACGGTGCACCGGCGAGCGCCTTCAGCACACGCTCGACCACCTGCTCGATGTCGGCCTTGCGCTCGCGCAGGTATTCGTCCTCGATGTCGTCGAAGTGACGCGTGAGCAGCTCGAGCTGCTCGGTCAGCGCCCATTCGACGTTGTAGCGGCGCGTGCGGATCAGGTCGATGGTTTCCTGCACGAGCATCTCGTCGCTCAGGATCATCGCGTGGACGTCGATGAATGCACCGACCTCGCTCGGGGTGTCGTCGGTCAGGTCGGCGCGCAGCGCCTCGAGTTCGTGATGCACGACATCGAGCGCCGTGCGGAAGCGCTCGACCTCGGCGTCGATCTGGTTGGCGTCGATCAGGTAATGGGCGACGTCGAGCGCCGCCGGCGCGATCAGGTACGCTCGCCCGATCGCGATACCTCGTGAGACGGGAATGCCATGCAGCGTGAAGGACACGCGCACCTCCTCTGTACAAGTAAAGCCGCGGCACACTGCTGCGATGCGCTTATGACCCCGGTTAGCGATTATAAATTCCACACGTGGCCGCTGACTGCATGCACCGCAGCATTGCGCGGATCGCATCAATCGTGCCTGCGAAAAAAATGCCGCGGAATCCGCGGCATTCTGACTGGAAACGGCAACGATCCCGTGCGTGGCGCGTGCGGATCACTGGCCTTCGCCGAACTTGTCCGCGATCAGTTTCAGCAGTGCGTCCATCGCTTCCCGCTCGTCGGGCCCTTCGGTCTCGATCGTCACGGTGCTGCCGATGCCCGCCGCCAGCATCATCACGCCCATGATGCTCTTCGCGTTGATCTTGCGCCCGTTGCGCGTCATCCAGACTTCCGACTGGAAGTTGCCGGCCAGTTGCGTAAGCTTGGCCGATGCGCGCGCATGGAGCCCCAATTTGTTGACGATGGTGGTTTCTTGTTGAAGCATGATTCTCGGTCAGGTCGGTCGGGGCCGCCGGCGGCCAGCGCCGGCGAACGGGTCTAAAACGGGGAACGCAATCCGGTCACGTCGGCCGGGTGCGCGGGCACGGCTCCGGCGGAATCGGCGCGCACTGGCCGCAGCCGGTTTCGCTCGGCGGCGGCGGCGTGCCCGCCGCGACTTCGTGGACACCCTTCGCGCCGCCGGACAACGCCTTGTCGACCAGCTTGTCGAGCGGCACGGTGCGGTAGCAGACGGCCCGCACGAGCATCGGCAGGTTGGCGCCCGCCAGCACCCGCACGTCCGCGACCTTCGCGAGCTGGCCCGCGATGTTCGCGGGCGTCGCGCCGTACATGTCGGTCAGCACGACCACGCCGTTCTCTTCCATGAGCCGCGCGAGCTCCGCATGCGCGAACGCCATCACCTGGGTCGGATCGCTGTCCGCCATCACGTCGATACAGCCGATGCGGGCGGGCACGCCGCCATAGATGTGCGCGATGCAGTCCCGCAGCGCGGTGGCGAGCGGGGCGTGCGCGATGATCAGGATCCCGGCCATGTCAGCACCCGCCTGTCCGCCCCGAGCCGGGCAACGAGCAACGCGATCGAGAGGGTCGTTTCATGTTCAAGCCTTGCAACAGTGTCGGCCCGACCGCCGGGCCTTCGGTGCGCGATCGCGGCACCGGGCAAGCGGGCATTGTAGCAGGCCGGTCGGCCTGTCCGGCCGAGCTGCTCCGGCGACGGGGGACCTGCGCGGCCGCCGCCGGGGTTGCGCGGGAGACGGCCTACGCGACCGCACGCTCCAGCGCGTCGATGAACATCGCGGCGACGTCGAAGCCCGTCTGCTCCATGATCTCGCGGAAGCACGTCGGGCTCGTGACGTTCACCTCGGTCAGCCAGTCGCCGATCGCATCGAGGCCGACCAGCAACAGCCCGCGCGCCGCGAGCACGGGCCCGAGCGTTTCGGCGATCTCGCGATCGCGCGCGGTCAGCGGCTGCGCGACCCCGAGCCCGCCCGCCGCGAGATTGCCGCGCACCTCGCTGCCCTGCGGAATCCGCGCGAGCGAATACGGCACCGGCTCGCCGCCGATCAGCAGGATGCGCTTGTCGCCGGCCTTGATCTCGGGGATGAATTTCTGCGCCATCACCGAGCGCGTGCCGTCGTGGCTCAGCATCTCGATGATCGAACCGAGGTTCATGCCGTCCGGCTTCACGCGAAACACGCCCATCCCGCCCATTCCGTCGAGCGGCTTCAGGATCACGTCGCCGTGCTCGGCGTGGAACGCGCGCAGCCGTTTCGCGTCGCGCGTGACGAGCGTCGGCGCGACGAATTGCGGAAACTCGCCGATCGCGAGCTTCTCCGAATGGTCGCGGATCGACTGCGCCTTGTTGAACACGCGCGCGCCGGCGCGCTCGGCCAGCTCGAGCAGCCACGTCGACGTCACGTATTCCATGTCGAACGGCGGATCCTTGCGCATCAGCACCGCGCCGAACGACGTCAGCAGGCGCGACGCGTGCGCGGCCGCCTCGTGCCACGGATGACGGTGCAGGTCGCCCGGGTCGCCGACGAACGTGATGCGCCGCACGTCGGCCTCGACGGCCGACCCCGTCCACGCGAGGTGGTTCGGCTCGCACGCGTACACCGCATGCCCGCGCCGCGCCGCCTCGGCCATCATCGCGTAGGTCGAATCCTTGTAGATCTTGAAGCGCTCGAGCGGGTCGGCGATAAAGAGAATGTCCATGAGGTCCTGTACTTGGCGAAGGTCCGTTACACCTGGATGGCTTCGGGATCGGTCTTTTCCAGTTCGATCGACGACGCGATCAGCGACAGCCGCGCGACGACGCCGTACATGTAGAAACGGTTCGGCGGCGCGGCACCCGGCTTCGCGCCGGCATCCGGCAGCGCCGTGTGCTCGAAGCCGAGCGGCACGTAGTGCATGCCGGGCGCGTTCAGGTTCTGGTCGCGTTCGCGGCCGGCGTGCGTGCGGTAGAAGCCGCCGACCACATAGCGGTCGATCATGTACACGACGGGCTCGGCTACTTCGTCGCCGACGCGCTCGAACGTATACACGCCTTCCTGCACGATCACGTCGCGCACCGCGAGGCCGGCCTTCGACTCGGCCATCTGCGCGCGCTCGGCCTTCGACATCCGGCCGATCTCGGCCGCGTCGTGCACGGTCATCACGCCGCGCCCCGCCGTGCCCGCGTCGGCCTTCACGACGACGTACGGCTTCTCGCTGATCCCGTATTCGCGGTACTTGCGCGCGATCTTCTTCAGCACGCCGTCGATCGCGTCGGCAAGCGCCTGCTCGCCTTCATGCGCCTGCCAGTCGACGCCTTCCACGTGCGCGAAATACGGATTCACCATCCACGGATCGACGCCGACCATCTTCGCGAACTTCTTCGCGACGTCGTCGTAGCACGAGAAGTGCGTCGACTTGCGGCGCACGGCCCAGCCCGCGTGCAGCGGCGGCAGCAGGTACTGCTCGTGCAGGTTTTCCAGCACGGCCGGAATGCCGGCCGACAGGTCGTTGTTCAGCAGGATCGAACACGGATCGAAGTTCTTCAGGCCGAGACGGCGCTGCGAACGCTCGAGCGGCTCGAGCACGATCTTCTGGCCGTCGGCCAGCGTGATCGGCGTCATGTCGGTGATGCTCGGGTCGAGCGAGCCGAAGCGCACGTTCAGGCCGGCCTGACGCATGATCGTCGCGAGGCGCGCGACGTTTTCGAGGTAGAACGCGTTGCGGGTCGGCAGCTCGGGAATCACGAGCAGGTTCTTCGCGTCCGGGCAGATCTTCTCGATCGCGGCCATCGCAGCCTGCACGGCAAGCGGCAGCACTTCGGACGGCAGGTTGTTGAACGCGCCGGGAAACAGGTTCGCGTCGACGGGCGCCAGCTTGAAGCCGGCATTGCGCAGGTCCACCGAACAATAGAACGGCGGGGTGTGTTCCTGCCATTCGAGCCTGAACCAGCGTTCGATCGCAGGTGTCGCGTCGAGGATCTTCTGCTCGAGCTCGAGCAGCGGACCGTTCAACGCCGTAACGAGGTGGGGAACCATGAATCACTCGCGAGCGGGAGAATGAAGATTGTAGAGCAATTGCCTTGCCCATTTGGGGATTGTTCCCGGCTTCACAAGGATATGCAGGAAGTTTTCGGCTATTGACCCGATAGAGTGAAGGGTTATCCGCTACGGCAGTGCGTGACAGGAGAAAAAAAGCCCGCCGGGTAGGCGGGCCGAAGTCGCTGCGCTCATTCGGAGCGGGCGCCGTCGTCGCGGCGGCCCGCCGTTGATTCGTGTGACTTATTCCACGTGCTCGCCGTGCAGGATCACGTCGAGACCTTCGCGCTCTTCCTCTTCGGTCACGCGCAGGCCGATCGTCAGGTCGATCAGCTTCAGCAGCACGAAGCTCAGCACGCCGCTGTAGACCAGCGTGATCAGCACGCCCTTCGCCTGCAGCAGCAGGCTGCCGTCGGCGCCGCCGATGTCCTTGACCGCGAACACCCCCGTCAGCAGCGCGCCGAGAATCCCGCCGATGCCATGCACGCCGAACGCGTCGAGCGAATCGTCGTAGCCGAGCTTCGACTTGAGCCAGGTCGCCGACCAGAAGCAGACGACGCCGGCGGCGATGCCGATCACCAGTGCGCCCGCCACGCCGACGAAACCGGCGGCCGGCGTGATCGCCACGAGACCCGCGACCGCGCCCGACACGATGCCGAGCACCGACGGCTTGCCCTTCGCGATCCACTCGGCGAACATCCAGCCGAGCGCCGCGCAGGCGGTCGCCACTTGCGTGGTCAGCATCGCGAAGCCGGCACGGCCGTCAGCGGCGACCGCGGAGCCCGCGTTGAAGCCGAACCAGCCGACCCACAGCATCGAGCCGCCGATCATCGTCAGCACGAGGTTGTGCGGCGCCATCGATTCGCGGCCGTAGCCGACGCGCTTGCCGAGCACGAGGCACGACACGAGGCCCGCGATACCGGCGTTGATGTGCACCACCGTGCCGCCCGCGAAGTCGAGCACGCCGTCGGCCGACAGCCAGCCGGTCGGCTCCCACACCATGTGCGCGACCGGCACGTAGACGATCAGCGACCAGAGCGTCATGAACACGAGCATCGCCGAGAACTTCATGCGATCGGCGAACGCGCCGCAGATCAGCGCCGGCGTGATGATCGCGAACGTCATCTGGTAGACGAAGTAGACCGATTCCGGAATCGTCGTCGCGAGATGGCTGACGGTCAGCGTCGTCGCCTTGTCGCCCTTGATGTAGTTCATGCCGTGCAGGAACGCGCGCGACAGGCCGCCGATGAAGCCGTTGCCCGGCGTGAACGCGAGGCTGTAGCCGACCACCGTCCACAGCACCGTGATCACCGCGGTGATCGCGAAGCTCTGCATCACGGTCGCGAGCACGTTCTTCTTGCGGACCATGCCCGCGTAGAACAGCGCGAGGCCGGGGATCGTCATGAACAGCACGAGCGCGGTCGACGTCAGCATCCATGCGGTGTCGCCCGCGCTGATCTTCGACGAATCGACCGAGAACGGTGCGGTCGGCGCAGCCGGCGCGGCCGGTGCGGACGCGGCGGCGGCGGCCGATGCGTCGGCGGCGCCCGAAGCCGGCGCGGTCGCTGCCGCCGAAGCGGCGGCCTCCGACGCAGCCGGCGCCGAAGCGGCCGGGGCGGCCGGGGCGGCGGCGGCGGCCGAAGCGTCGGCCGGAGCCGACGCAGCCGGCGCGGAAGCGGCCGACGCCGCGTCGTCGGCGAGCGCGGAGCCGACGCCTGCCGCGATCAGCGAGCCGGCCATCAGCAGGGACATCAGAAGTTTGCGCATCTTGGGTTTCCTCTTGTCGCTTGTCTTGTCTGTTCTGTTACAGCGCGTCTGCGCCCGTCTCCCCGGTGCGAATCCGGATCACCTGTTCGATCGCCGTGACGAAGATCTTCCCGTCGCCGATCTTGCCGGTGCGCGCGGCCCGCTCGATCGCCTCGACCGCCTGGTCGACGAGATCGTCGGACACCGCTGCCTCGATCTTCATCTTCGGCAGGAAATCGACCACGTATTCGGCGCCGCGATACAGCTCGGTGTGCCCCTTCTGGCGGCCGAACCCTTTTACCTCGGTCACCGTGATGCCCGAGACGCCAAGCGCCGACAGCGCCTCGCGCGTCTCATCGAGCTTGAACGGCTTGATGATTGCGGTAATGAGTTTCATGAAGTCCTCTCGCTGAGTTGTCCCGTCGAATTGGTTGGAATGTTGTAACGGACTCTTCTCAGCAACTCGCATGCCATGTGCGTCCGGGTGACGCATTGCGCCGCGCGGCGACGGCCGTTTCCTGCGCGAAAAGACGTCGAAGCCCGGCCGAATGGCCAACGCGGGCCGGTTTGCTGGCGCGGCGAAAGGAACGTTGCTAGAGTGCACGCACGTCCCGGGATGCAGGGACTTTCACCCATGCCGGCGCCATGCCCGGAATTCGCGCCCCCGGCGCACCATTTCCGGTCACGCGTGCATCATGGGCACGTACGCAACTGAAGATGCACATTTTTTGTGCAAGGAAGGGGAATCACATGAAGCAACCCAGCGACGTTTTCAACGATCTGCAGTCGCGCGTCAGCGATCTGCTGAAAAACTCGCCGGCCAAGGACGTCGAGCGCAACGTGAAGGCCATGCTGTCGCAAGGCTTTTCGAAACTCGACCTCGTCACGCGCGAGGAATTCGACACGCAGGCGCAAGTGCTGGCCCGCACCCGTGTGCGCCTCGAGGAACTCGAAAAGCGCGTCGCCGAACTCGAGCAGAAGCTCGCCGCTTCTCAGGCGTAATTTCTCAGGCGTAATTTCGCAGGCCCGATTTCGCGGGCCTGATCAAGGGGCATGGCGAACAGGCCGCGTGCCGCGGCCCGCTCGCCAGCGTCGCCCTGACATGTAGTACTCACGTCGTTCTTTGTTCCGCGCCTCGCCGGCACGCGCGCACCGATTCCTCCCTTTCCCGCGGCAGGCGGCCCGACCCGCTGCCCGACCGCTCAACAGGAGCCTCGCCATGTCGCTCGCCGTGGTGCGCAGTCGCGCGCCCGCCTCCGGCCGTGCGCCGGACGTCACCGTCGAAGTCCATCTCGCCAACGGGCTGCCGTCGTTCTCGATCGTCGGCCTGCCCGATCTCGAGGTCCGCGAAAGCCGCGAGCGCGTGCGTGCCGCGCTGCAGAACTGCGGCTTCGAATTCCCCGTGCGCCGCATCACCGTCAACCTCGCGCCGGCCGACCTGCCGAAGGAGTCGGGGCGGTTCGACCTGCCGATCGCGCTCGGCATCCTCGCCGCGAACGGCCAGATCCCCGCCGACGCGCTGGCCGGCCGCGAATTCGCGGGTGAACTGTCGCTGACGGGCGCGCTGCGGCCGATGCGCGGTGCGTTCGCGATGGCGTGCGGCGTAGCGCGGGACCGGCATGTCGAAGGCGGCGCGTTGGCCGAGCCGTCCCGCGACCCGGAGCTGTACCTGCCGCTCGCCAGCGCCGCCGAGGCGGCGCTCGTGCCGGGCGTCACCGTGTTCGGTGCGCCGGACCTGCCCGCGCTGTGCGCCCACCTCGCCGGGGCGCCCGACGGACGGCTCGCGCCTGTCTGCGCGCCGCAACTCGACGCCCGGCCGGCGTCGGCCGCCCCCGATCTCGCCGACGTGGTCGGCCAGCGCGGTGCCCGCCGCGCGCTGGAAGTCGCGGCCGCGGGCGGCCATCACATGCTGATGGTCGGGCCGCCGGGTGCCGGCAAGTCGATGCTGGCCGCACGGCTGCCGGGCCTCCTGCCGCCGCTGACCGACGACGAGGCGCTGACGTCGGCGGCGCTCCTCTCCGCGAGCCGCCTCGGCTTCTCGCCCGCGCAATGGCGGCAGCGGCCGTTTCGCACGCCGCATCATTCGTCGAGCGCCGCCGCGCTGGTGGGCGGCCGCAACCCGCCGCAACCGGGCGAAATCACGCTCGCCCATCTCGGCGTGCTGTTTCTCGACGAACTCCCGGAATTCGACCGGCACGTACTCGAAATGCTGCGCGAGCCGCTGGAAGCCGGCCGCATCACGATCTCGCGCGCGGCGCAGCAGGCCGACTTCCCGGCCGCATGCCAGCTGATCGCCGCGATGAATCCCTGCCCGTGCGGCTGGCACGGCGATCCGTCCGGCCGCTGCCGCTGCACGCCGGACGTCGCCGCGCGCTACCTGCGCAAGCTGTCGGGGCCGCTCGTCGATCGCATCGACATCCAGATCGACCTGCCCGCGCTGTCGCCGGCCGAACTCGCGTCGCGCGCGACGGCGCCCGGCGAGCCGAGTGCCGCGGTGGCCGCACGGGTCGCACACGCGCGTGCGCTGCAGCTCGACCGGCAAGGCAAGACGAACCACATGCTGAGCGGCCGCGAGACCGACGATCTCTGCCGGCCGACCGACGAAGGCGAGCGGCTGCTGCGCGAGGCCGGCGAGCGTTTCGGCTGGTCGGCGCGCGCGTATTACCGTGTGCTGAAGGTCGCGCGGACGATCGCCGACCTGGCCGGCGACCCGCTGCCGACGGCCGCGCAGATCGCCGAGGCGATCCGCTACCGGCGCGCGCTGACGGCGCTGTGAGTGCCCTCGGAGGACAAAATCTGGCTGTCAAGACTTGACTTATGCACAATTCCACAAATCCGGCCCCGGATTGCGTCGTGACGGGCAATACTTGATACGCGGTTCGCATGCCATTGTTTTGATTGACTTTTCTTGAACGGCAAGCCGCTGCTCAAGCAGGCCGGAAGGCCGCCCGGCGCGGGCGGGCGGCAGATTCGGGCAACTTTTCAACAAAGTTATCCACATGCGCTGTGGATAGTCGAAAAAACCTCGCAAAATCCGGCGACTAGCGCCGAAAGTTGCGAACGAACTTTCAGTCGGCGAAGACGCTCCGAGGCGCCCTCGCCCGCCGTGTTCAGTCGAGCTTGAACGACCCGAAAAACTGGTCGAGCTGCTCCTGGGCAAGCGGCCCGTCGGCGATCACGACGGCCTGGTACGCATGCCGGCCGCGCGCGGCCAGCCGTGCGACGATCGTCTTGCGCGCGCGATCGCCGCCGGCGGCCGCGCCCGCGATGCGCAGCTCGAGCCCGTTCACCGCGCCGCCGGACGCAAGCGGCACCGGCACCGCAGCCGTCTGCGGCGCGCCGTCGAGGTTGCGCGACAGCCCGGTGCGCAGGAACTCGAGCGCCGCGCGGCGCGTGTCGTCGCTGTCGTCCGGCAGCGTCAGCGTGCCGACCGCGAACACCGCACCGTCCACGTGCGCGGCCTGCATCCGCATCGGCATCGACGCGCCGCCGATCGCCACCGGCTGCTGCTCGACGGTCGGCTTCGCCGGCAGGTCGACCGTGTAGCCGGCGTCGTTGTGCAGCGTGCGCCAGTCGTACGACGGCGAGCACGCGGCCAGCGCGACGCTCATGCACGCGAGCGCGGCGAAGTGCCGCAGCGGACGGAAACGACGAAAAAGGGGGCGCAACGAATCGGTGACTTCCTTCGGCATGACGCGGATCGAAGCAGGCAAAGCGTGCATTATCCGTCGAACGGCCATCCGCGAATGCGCGGCGGCCTCCGGTGCGCGCGCCGCATTCGCGCTAAAATGAGCGCCGAATTTCGACCGCGATGTCCTGCGCCGTCGACCGACTCCGAGAGCCCCGCAGATGAACTCCACGCCTCCCACCCAGGGCCGCCGCGCCAGCCCGATGCGCTATGTCGCGGCCGTCGTCGTCGTGGCGGCGATCGCCGTTGCCGGCTTCTTCGCGTTCAACGGCAAGTCCACCGTGCCGGACGCCACGTTCACGCTGCTGTCGGGCCAGAAGGTCTCGACCGCAGGCGACCTGAAAGGCAAGGTCTATCTCGTGAACTTCTGGGCGACGAGCTGCGCGACCTGCATGCAGGAAATGCCGCAGATGGTCGATACCTATAATCGCTTCAAGGGTCAGGGGCTGGAATTCGTCGCGGTCGCGATGAACTACGATCCGCCGATGTACGTCGCGAACTATGCGCAGACGCGCCAGCTGCCGTTCAAGGTCGCGCTCGACGACGGCAGCGTCGCAAAGCAGTTCGGCAACGTGCAGCTCACGCCGACGACCTTCGTCGTCGACAAGGACGGCAAGATCCTGAAGCGCTATGTCGGCGCACCGCAGTTCGCGGAGCTCGACGCGCTGCTCAAGAAGGCACTCGACAGCAACGCGGCCTGAGCGCCCGCCCGATACCGGCCGACAGGCGCGCAATGCGCGCGTCGCCGCAAGCAGGGCCCCAACACGGACCGCATGACCGGACAGCACCGGGTTCCGCGGTCCGTTTTCGTTTCAGCGGTCCTTTCAGCGGTCTGTTTCGCCTTTCGCCGACAGCCCGTAGCGTTTCATCTTCTCGTACAGCGTCGCCTTGCCGACATGCAGCCGGTCGGCCGTCGCGGCGACCGCACCGCCCGTCTGGTTCAGCGCCTCGGCGATCACCGCGCGCTCGAATTGCTCGATGCGCTCCTTCAGCGTCTGCTCGTTGTCGACGTCGCTGCCGTTCGCGCCGGTCTCCTGCGACATGTCGGCCACGCCGAGCACGAAGCGGTCGGCCGCGTTGCGCAGCTCGCGCACGTTGCCGGGCCAGTCGCGCTGCATCAGGCTCGCGCGCTGCCGGTCGGTCAGCACCGGCGCGGGCCGCGCGTAACGCACGGCCGCATCGAGCATGAAGTGCTCGAACAGCGGCACGATGTCCTCGCGGCGCTCGGCAAGCGGCGGCAGCGCGATCGTCACGACGTTGAGCCGGTACAGCAGGTCGCGCCGGAACGTGCCGGCCGCGACGAGCTCGCTCATGTCGCCCTTCGCGGCCGCGACGACGCGGCAGTTCACGCGGATCGGCTGGTTCGAGCCGAGCCGCTCCAGCACGCCGTCCTGCAGCACGCGCAGCAGCTTCACCTGCAGCGCGAGCGGCATGCTTTCGATTTCATCGAGGAACAAGGTGCCGCCGGATGCGTACTCGAGCTTGCCGACCCGGCGCTTCGCGGCGCCGGTGAACGCGCCGGGCTCGTAGCCGAACATCTCCGATTCGAACATCGGCTCGGGCAGCGCGCCGCAGTTCACCGCGATGAACGGCTTGTCGCGGCGCGGCGACAGCTCGTGCAGGCTGCGCGCGATCAGTTCCTTGCCGGCACCCGTGTCGCCGTTGATCAGCACCGACGCGTCGGTCGGCGCGACGTTCGCGATCAGCTTGCGCACCTGCTCGATCGCGGGGCTGCGACCGATGATGCGCGGCGCGACGACGTTCTGCCCGGCGAGCTCGCGCCGCAGCGCGTGGTTCTCGAGCACGAGCTCGCGCCGCTCGAGCGCACGGCGCACCGTCTCGATCAGGCGCTCGGCCGCGAACGGTTTTTCGATGAAGTCGTACGCGCCGTCGCGCATCGCCTGCACGGCCATCGAGATGTCGCCGTGCCCGGTGACGAGGATCACGGGCACGTCGGGCACGCGCTCGCGGCACTGCGCGAGCACGTCGAGCCCGCTCGCGCCCGGCAGCCGGATGTCGCTGACGATCGCGCCGGCGGTATCCGCGACGATCGCCTTCTCGGCTGCCTCGGCCGACTCGAAGCCGGCGACGTCGAACCCCGCCAGCTGAAGGCTCTGCACGCTTGCCCGGCGAACGAGCGCATCGTCTTCGATATAGATCACTTGCAGGCGGTTGGCCATCGTACTCACTTGCTCCTGATGGGCGGGCGCGGGTCGCTTCACGCCGATTGCCGGTCGATTCGGCGCGCGGGAGGCGGCTAGCGCGAGCCCGCCGGCTCGGACACGGAGTCCGGATGATGCGTGCGGGCGCGCCGCAGCGTCAAGACGAACAGCGCACCGCCCGACGGCGCGTTGCGTGCGGTCAGCGCACCGCCCGCGTCGCTCGCGATCGACGACGAGATCGCGAGCCCGAGCCCGAGCCCGCGCCCCATTTCCTTGGTCGTGAAAAACGGCTCGAACAGGCGCGGCAGCAGGTCGGGCGCGATGCCGCTGCCGTTGTCGCGCACCTCGACCGCGAGCGTCGCCGCCGACACCGCGATCGTCACCTCGATCCGTGGAGCGGCCGTCCGAGGGGCGCCCCCCGCCGCGACCGCGTCGAGCGCGTTGCCGAGCAGGTTGATCAGCACCTGTTCGAGGCGCAGGTCCTCGCAGCGCGCGACGAGCTCCGGATGGTCGTTCGCGAGATCGAGCGGCGCGTCCCGCACGGGCGACACCGCGTCATCCCGCAGCGTCAGCACCAGCTCGACGCCGCGCAGGCGCTCGTCGAGCAACGACAGCACGCTGCGCAGCGCGCGCACGACGAGCGCCTGCTCGTTGCGCGGCTTCGCGCGGCCGACGAACAGCTTCAGCTGGTTCGTGATCTTGCCCATCCGCTCCGTGAGCGCGGCGATCGCCTCGAGGTTCTCGCGCGCGGCCGCCTGCTCGCCGCGATCGAGCAGCACACGCGTGTTGTCCGAAAAACTGCGCAGCGCCGCGAGCGGCTGGTTCAGTTCGTGCGTGATGCCTGCCGCCATCTGGCCAAGCGCGGCGAGCTTGCTCGCCTGGATCAGTTCGTCGTGCGCGGCGCGCAGTTCCTGTTCCGCGCGGATCCGGTCGCCGACCTCCTTCTGCAGTTGCTCGTTCGCTTCCGACAGGTCGGCCGTGCGCTCCTCGACGCGCCGGTTCAACTCCGCGTACGCCTGCTGTAATAGCGCGCGGCCTCGAATCATTTCGCGCACGCGCGCACGGCGCATCCGCCAGTAGAACGCGAGCAGCGCGACCGACACGAAGCCGAAGCCCGTGACGATCGTCGCGTTGCGCGCGTCGGCGTCGACGGGCGCGATCGGCGCCAGCGTGACGAGCAGCCAGTCTGGCTCGCCGATCCGGCGCTTGGTCGCGAGGTAGCGCGGCGCGCGCAGGCCCGCGCCGAGACGCACGATCTCCGCATCGGGGCCCAGCACCTGCTCGATGCGCAGCGGCAACGGCGTGACAGGCTGCTGCGCGTACTGGCGCGTCTCGTAGATCGACGCGGCAACGGGCCCCGTCAGCGGCCGCAGCGTGTGGTACTTCCACGCGGGCACCGACGACAGGAACACGACGCCGTGGTCGTCCGCGACGACGAGCGGCTCGGACGCATCGGCGCCCTGGAACCATTCGAGATTGAGCTTCACGACGACGACGCCCGCGATCCTGCCGTCGCGCCACACGGGCTGCGAGATGTAGTAGCCGGGATCGCGCGAGATCGTGCCGATCCCGAAGAAGCGGCCGACCTGACCGTTCATCGCATCGAGGAAATACGGGCGGAAGCGGTATTCGATCCCGACGAAGCTGTCGGGTGCGCGCCAGTTGCTGGCGGCGACACACAGCCCGTCCGCGCCGATCACGTAGGTGACGGTCGCGTGCGCGTGTTCGTTGAGGTCTTCGAGATAGCGGTTGACGCGTGCGGTGTAGTCGGCGCGCTTCGGCTCGGCGAGCAGGTCCTGCACGTACGGATGGCTGCCGAGCAGATAAGGCAGCGATTCATAGCGGTCGAGCGTGCTCTTGAGCGCGTTGGTGGTGCGGTCGACGCGCACCGCGGCGTTGCGCTGCAACTCTGCGACGCCGCGCCGCCAGGTGATCGTCCACGTCAGCGTGCACGCCGCGGCGAGCGCGGCGGCAAGCACGACGAGAATGAGCAGGCGGCGCGTCACGGTCGAGGCTTCCTGGCGATGCGGATCGCCTATTGTGTCATAGGCCTCCACCTGCCCGCCCTGGCCGCCGCGGGCCGCACCGCCCGCGGGCGATGCTGCCGCCTGCTCCTTCATGACGTCAGACGCCGGCCGTCTCGGTCGGCGTGTGACTTCGCCGCCGCCCTTCAGCGCCTGGCGCAGCTTGTTGCGGTCGAGTTCCTTTTCCCACGCCGACACGACGACCGTCGCGACGCCGTTGCCGACGATGTTGGTCAGCGCGCGGCATTCGCTCATGAAGCGGTCGATGCCGAGGATCAGCACCATGCCCGACAGCGGGATCGTCGGCACGACGGCGAGCGTCGCGGCGAGCGTGATGAAGCCCGCGCCCGTGACGCCGCTCGCGCCCTTCGACGTCAGCATCGCGACGGCCAGCAGCGTGAGCTGCTGCATCCACGTCAGTTCGATGTTGGTCGCCTGCGCGATGAACAGCACGGCCATCGTCATGTAGATGTTGGTGCCGTCGAGGTTGAACGAATAGCCGGTCGGCACGACGAGGCCGACGACCGAACGCGAGCAGCCGGCCTTCTCGAGCTTTTCCATCAGCTGCGGCAGCGCGGCTTCCGACGAGCTCGTGCCGAGCACGATCAGCAGCTCTTCCTTGATGTACGACACGAAGCGGATGATCGAGAAGCCCGTGACGCGGGCGATCGTGCCGAGCACGACGAGCACGAACACGACCGACGTCAGGTAGAACGTGCCGATCAGCTTGAGCAACGGCACCAGCGAGCCGACGCCGTACTTGCCGATCGTGAACGCCATCGCGCCGAACGCGCCGATCGGTGCCAGCTTCGTGACGATGTGCACGATGCCGAACAGCACGCGCGTGAGCCCGTCGATGAAGTCGGTGACGACCTTGCCGCGCTCGCCGAGGTGCGCGAGCACGCTGCCGAACAGCAGTGCGATCAGCAGGATCTGCAGGATCTCGCCCTGCGCGAACGCATCGACCATCGTGTTCGGGATGATGTGCATCAGGAAGTCGACCGTCGACTGCCCGTGCGCCTTCGCCGCGTATGACGCGACGGCCTTGCCGTCGAGCGTCGCCGGATCGATGTTGAAGCCGACGCCCGGACGCAGGATGTGCGTGGCCGCGAGGCCGAGCACCAGCGCGAAGGTCGACACGATCTCGAAGTACAGGAGTGCCTTGCCGCCGACGCGGCCCACCTTCTTCATGTCCTCCATGCCGGCGATGCCGGTGACGACCGTACAGAAGATGATCGGGCCGATGACCATCTTGATCAGCTTGATGAAGCCGTCGCCGAGCGGCTTCATGTCGGTGGCGAGCGCCGGGTAGTAGTGGCCGAGGATCACGCCGACGATGATGGCGAAGATCACCTGCACATAGAGCACTTTGTAGAAGGGTTTCTTCTTCACGATGGTTCCTGCTGAAGTAGATGAGCCGGTGGAAACGGCGTCACGCGCGCGGACGAATGTCAGGGGAGACAAATCGCCCGCGCGGCTGCCGTGCCGCAACAAGCGATGCCTCAGGACATCCGGAGGGGGAGGAAGGCAGTGGTCATCGGTTGTCTCCTGTCGATTGGAGTTAGCGCTTCAGCGCTTACTCCAGTCCCATGCATAGCTGCTTGCTGTAGTAGTTCGGCCGGGGGATGGCCGTGCGTTTTATATCGCAAGGTCGATGCCAGGTTCCCGTAACCTCTCAAGCCATTGTTTTCATTGTATTTCTCACCATGCGGCAGGCAAGGAAATCCGGGTTTCCGGATTTCCGGAAAATATCCGTCCGGGGATTCGGACGGATGGGTGATTTCTTCAGATGAATCAATGCCGCACCGCCTCGCCCGCCAGCACCCCCGTCTGCGCATAAAACTCCTGCTGCGCGAACGCACCACGCTCGCGCCTTGCACGCTCGCCGCGATCCGCGAGCGAGCCGACGACGATCCCGACGAACGCGAGCGGCACCGACACGAGCGCCGGGTTGTCGAGGAACACCGGCGCGTGCGCATGGTGCAGCACATCGACCCACACCGACTTCGACAGCACCGTGAGCGTGACCGCCGACACGAGGCCGAGGCCGCCGCCGAGCACTGCGCCGCGCGTCGTCATCCCGCGCCAGAAAATCGACATCGCGAGCACCGGGAAATTCGCGCTCGCGGCCACCGCCGCGACGAGGCCGACCATGAACGCGACATTCACGTGCTCGAACAGGATCGACAACCCGATCGCGACCGCCGACAGCACGATCGTCGCCGCGCGCGAGATGCGCATCTCGAAGCGCTCGTCGGGCTTGCCGCGCGCCCACATCTGCGCGTACAGGTCATGCGAGATCGTCGTCGCGCCGGCAAGCGTGAGGCCCGCGACCACCGCGAGGATCGTCGCGAACGTGACCGCCGCGATGAAGCCGTAGAACCAGTTCCCGCCGACCGCCTGCGCGAGCTTCACCGCGACCATGTTCGAGCCGCCGAGCAGGTCGTGCGTCAGGTTGAACGAACCGTCGGTGCCCAGCTTGAAGAACTCCGGATGCTGCGCGAGCAGCACGATCGCCGAGAAGCCGATCACGAAGGTCAGCAGGTAGAAGTAGCCGATGAAGCCGGTCGCGTAAAGCACCGACTTGCGCGCCTCCTTCGCGTTCGGCACCGTGAAGAAGCGCATCAGGATGTGCGGGAAGCCGGCCGTGCCGAACATCAGCGCGATGCCGAGCGACAGCGCGTTGGCCGGATCGCGGATCAGCTTGCCGGGCCCCATGATCGACAGCGCGCCCGGATGCACGGCCACCGCGCGGCGGAACATCTCGTCGACGCTGAAGCCGAATTCGGCGAGCGCGAGCAGGACGAGCAGCGTCGCGCCGCACAGCAGCAGCACGGCCTTGATCACCTGCACCCAGGTGGTCGCGGTCATCCCGCCGAAGAACACGTAGACGACCATCAGCACGCCGACGATCAGCTCGGCCGTACCGTACGACAGCCCGAACAGCAGCTGGATCAGCTTGCCCGCGCCGACCATCTGCACGACGAGGTACAGCACGACGATGGTCAGCGAATTGGCGGACGTCAGCAGCCGGATCGGCCGCTGTGCGAAACGGTACGCAACGACGTCGACGAACGTGAACTTGCCGAGATTGCGCAGCGGTTCGGCGATCAGGAACATCACGAACGGCCAGCCGACGAGAAAGCCGATCGAGTAGATGAGCCCGTCGAAGCCGAACATGAACACCATCCCCGACAGCCCGAGGAACGACGCGGCCGACATGTAGTCGCCCGCGATCGCGAGCCCGTTCTGCAGCCCGGTGATGCCGCCGCCGGCCGTGTAGAAGTCGCGCGTCGAGCGCGTGCGGCGCGCGGCCCAGCGCGTGAGCGCGAGCGTCGCGAACACGAACGCGAAGAACATCCCGATCGCGACCGGGTTCAGTTCGACCTTGTCGGGCATCGGGCCCGCGACCGATACCGCATGCGCGGCAGCGGGAACGAAAGCGGCAAGCGCGCCAAGCGCGAACGAGGAACGACGCATCATGGCCTCCGTCACGAACGCTGGAGAATCGCTGCGACCGCGCGGTCGAACGCACGGTTCGCGCGCAGCACGTAACACGCGGTCAGCCCGATCGCGACCAGGATGATCGCGACGCCCGCGGCGATCCCGACCGTCGTCGTCGCGCCGCGGTACAGCGGCGCCGCGAGCACGTGCGGCGCGAGCGCGACGAGCAGGATGAAGCCGTAGTACGTGGCGATCATCAGTGCCGTCAGCGTGAAGCTGAAACGGCGCCGCGCACGCACGAGCTGCTGGTAGTCGCGGCGCGCCGTGACCGATTCGATGAAGGAAAGCTCCATGGTGTCTCCTGCTCGCTCGTCTGGCGAGGTTGTCGTGTAGTCGATCGGCGCGCGTTCCAGCCCGCCCGCGCCGCGGCGGCACAAATCGATTCAGACCACGCGCTGCGCGCGCAGCTTCGCGACCTCGTCTGCGGACATCCCGAGCCAGCCGCCGAGTACCGCGTCCGTGTCCGCGCCGAGCACCGGCGGCGCGCCGCGCACCGGCAGCCGCGCGCCGTCGAACCGGTACGGCGGCGCCAGTACGTCGACGCCGCCCGCGACCGGGTGCGGCTGCCGCGTCACGAGCCCCGCGCGCGTCGCGCGTTCCGACTTCAGCGCTTCGTGCAGCCCGAGCACTTCGCCGCATGGAATGCCCGCGTCGGCCAGCGCCGCGAGCAACGTCGCGCGCGAGCGGCGCGCGAGTTCGCGACGAATCTCGGGCAGCAGGTCGGCGCGGTTCTCCGAGCGGCCGAGGTTGGTCTTGTAGCGTTCGTCCGCCGCGAGATCGGGCCGCTCGATCGCGTCGCAAAAACGCGCGAACTGCGTGTTGTTGCCGACCGTGATCACGAGCGGGCCGTCGGCCGCGTCGAATACGCCGTACGGCACGATCGACGGATGCGCGTTGCCGTAGCGCGGCGGGTCCTCGCCCATCAGCAGCGCGTCGAGCCCGTAGTACGCGGTGATCATCAGCCCGCAGTCGAACAGCGCCATCTCGATGCGCCGCCCGCGCCCCGTCGCATGACGTTCGTACAGCGCCGCGAGGATCGCCTGCGCCGAATACATGCCGGTGAACATGTCGACCGCCGCGACGCCGAACTTCAGCGGCGGCTGGCCGGCTTCGCCGTTCAGCGCCATCAGCCCGGCCTCGCCCTGCACGACCAGGTCGTAGCCCGGCCGCGCGGCCTCGGCGCCCGAGCGGTCGTAGCCGGAGATCGCGCAGTGCACGAGGCGCGGGTTCAGTTCGGCCAGCGCGTCGTAGCCGAGCCCGAGCTTTTCCGCGCCGCCGAACTTGAAGTTGTGAAGCACCACGTCGGCCTGCGCGGCCAGCTCGCGCGCGAGCCGCCGCCCTTCGCCGGTCTGCAGGTCGAGACAGATCGAGCGCTTGCTGCGGTTCACGCTGTTGAAGTAGGTCGTTTCGGTGTCGCCGATCCTCAAGCCCCAGTCGCGCGTGTCGTCGCCGCGCGCCGGATGCTCGACCTTGATCACTTCCGCGCCGAAATCGGCGAGCACCATCGCGCACCACGGGCCCGCGAGCACGCGGGAGAAGTCGAGCACCTTCACGCCGGCCAGCGGCAACGCGCGTGGCGTGGCGTGGTCCATCGTCGTCTCCTCCATCGTCGGCTTATTGTTTAAACAGCGGTTTCAACAGCGGTTTCGACAGCGCGATGTAGCGCGCGAGATGGTGATCCTCGTCACCGAGCTGGTGATCGATCATCACGAGGCGCTTCGCGTAGTGCGACAGCGGCAGCTCCCACGTCATCCCGATCCCGCCGTGCAGCTGGATGCTCTCCTCGGCGACGAGCGTGCCGATACGGCCGATGCTGTATTTCGCCGCGGCCAGCGCGCGTTCGCGCACCACGCGCGGCGCATCGAGCTGCGCGGCCGCGTTGATCACGGCCGAGCGCGCCTGCTCGACTTCGAGCAGCAGGTCGGCCATCCGGTGCTGCAGCGCCTGGAAGCTGCCGATCGGCAAACCGAACTGCTTGCGCGTGCGCAGGTACTCGAGCGTGTGCTCCTTCGCGACGTCCATCGCGCCGAGCGCTTCCGCCGACAGCGCGAGCAGCCCGTAGCCGAGCACGCGTTCGAGCAGCTCGGCGCCCGCTCCGGAATCCGCTTGCGGATCGCCGAGCGCCGCATCGGCCGCCAGCGCGACACGCTCGAAGCGCACTTCGGCCGCGCGGCCGCCGTCGATCTTCCGGTAGTCGCGCAGCGACACGCCCGGCGCGTCGGCCGGCACGACGAACAGGCCGATGCCGTCTTCATCGTCGTCGTTGCCGGCCGTGCGCGCGCTGACGACGAAGAACGCCGCCTGCGCGGCCTGGTCGACGACGCCCTTCGCGCCCGTGAGCACCCAGCCGTCGCCCGAGCGCTCGGCGCGCGTGCGCACGGTCGTCAGTTCGTAATGCGAGCCCGGTTCGTCGTGCGCGAACGCGGCGCTCGCGCTGCCGTCGATCAGCGCGGCGAGCCTGTCGCGATGCGCGTCGGCACCGGCCAGCGCCAGCGCGCGGCCCGCGAGCAGCGCGCCGAGGAACGGCTCGACGACGAGCCCGCGCCCGAGGCATTCGAACACCACGGCGATGTCGAAGCCCGCGCCGCCGAACCCGCCGTCGGCTTCCGCGAACAGCGCGCCGACCGTGCCGAGTTCGGCGAAGCGTTCCCACATCGTCCGGTCGAAGCCTGCCGCCGACTGCGCGATGCGATCGCGCACCGGGAACGCGTACTGTTCGGCAATGAAGCGGTTCAACGTGTCCGCCAGCATCCGGCGGTCTTCGGTATGTCGAAAGTCCATGAGCGTTCCTTACAAGCCGAGCATCATCTTCGCGATGATGTTCTTCTGGATCTCGTTCGAGCCGCCGAAGATCGACAGCTTCCGGTTGTTGAAATACTGCTGCGCGGCGCTCGCGGCTTCGTCGGGGCCGACCGGCTCGCCGTCGTAGTCGGCATCGAGCGCCTCGTCGACGAACGGCTGCGCATACGGCCCCATCGCACGCCGCATCAGCGCCGTGATCTCCTGGCGGATCTGCGTGCCGCGGATCTTCAGCATCGAGCTTTCCGCGCCCGGTGCGCCGCCGCCCGCGACCGCGGCCAGCACGCGCAGGTTCGTCGTGCGCATGTTCTCGAGTTCGATCTCGACACGCGCGATGCGCGCCGCGAAGAACGGATCGTCCGCGAGCGGCCGGCCGTTCTTCGTGACCTTCGCGGCCACCGCGCGCAGCCGGTCGAGCGCGGCCGTCGAGAAGCCGATTCCGGCGATGTTGGTGCGCTCGTACGTGAGCAGGTACTTCGCGTAGGTCCAGCCGCGGTTCTCTTCGCCGACGAGGTTCTCCGCCGGCACGCGCACGTCGGTGAAGAACACCTCGTTCACTTCGTGCTCGCCGTCGAGCGTGATGATCGGGCGCACCTCGACGCCCGGCGTGTTCATGTCGATCAGCAGGAAACTGATGCCTTCCTGCTTGCGCACGTCGGTCGCGGTGCGCACGAGGCAGAAGATCATGTTCGCGTAGTGGCCGAGCGTGGTCCACGTCTTCTGGCCGTTCACGACGTAGTGCTCGCCCTGCGCGTCGCGCCCGCGCACCGCGCTCGTCTTCACCGCCGCGAGATCGGAACCGGCGCCCGGCTCCGAGTAGCCCTGGCACCACCAGTCGGTGCCGTCGAGGATGCGCGGCAGCCAGTGGCGCTGCTGCGCGTCGTTGCCGTACTTGATCAGCACGGGGCCGAGCATGTTCACGCCGAACGGCACGATGCGCGGCGCACCCGCGAGCGCGCACTCGTTGTCGAACAGGAACTTCTGCGCGACGCTCCAGCCGGGGCCGCCGTATTCGCGCGGCCAGTGGCTCGCGAGCCAGCCGCGCGCGTTGAGGATCGCGTGCCATTCGCGCATGTCGTCGCGCGTGACATGCAGGCCGCCCTTCACCTTGCGCGCGATGCGCGCGGGCAGTTCGGCTTGCAGGAAGCGCTGCACTTCCGTGCGGAAGGCTTCCTCTTCGGGAGTGAAATTGAGGTCCATCTTCGGTCCGTGGCGAATGCGGTTGGCGTTCAGTCGAGGCGGTTCAGGCTCGCGAAATCCGCGCCGCGCGCGACGAGATCGACGAGCAGCGGCGACGGCTTCCAGAACAGCGGATCCTCCTTCGCGAACGCGCGGATATCGGCGAGCACGTTCGCGAGGCCGAGCGTGTCCGCGTAATGCATCGGGCCGCCGCGATAGCGCGGGAAACCGTAGCCGTACAGGAACACCGCGTCGACGTCGAGCGGGCGCAGCGCGATCTTCTCGTGCACGACGTTCGCGCCTTCGTTGATCATCGCGGCGAGGTAGCGGCGCAGGATCTCGTCGTCGGTGAACGTGCGCGGCGCGACGCCCTTCTTCGCCCGTTCTTCCGCGACGATCGCCTCGACTTCCGGATCCGGCGTGCCGACGCGCGCGCCCTCCGGATACAGGTAGTAACCGCGCGCCGTCTTCTGGCCGAACCAGCCGCGTTCGCACAGCCGGTCGGAAATCTCCACGTAGCGCGCACGCGGGTCGCGCGTCGCCGCGCGGCGCTTGCGGGTCGCCCAGCCGATGTCGCCGCCCGCGAGGTCGACGACCTGGAACGGCCCCATCGGGAAGCCGAATTCGCGCACCGCGCGGTCGATCTGGTACGGCGACGCACCGTCTTCCATCAGGTAGTCGGCCGCCGTGCGGTAGACGGCGAGGATCCGGTTGCCGATGAAGCCGTCGCACACGCCGGCGCGCACCGGCGTCTTCTTCAGCTGCTTCGCGAGCGCGAACGCGGTCGCGACCACTTCGGCGCTCACGCGCGCCGGCACGACGATCTCGAGCAGCTTCATCACGTTGGCCGGCGAGAAGAAATGCAGGCCGATCACGTCGGCCGGCCGGTCGATGCTCGCGGCGATCTCGTCGATGTCGAGATACGACGTGTTGGTCGCGAGCACCGCGCCCGGCTTGCACACGCGCGCGAGTTCGGCGAATACGGCCTTTTTCACGGCCATGTCCTCGAACACGGCCTCGATCACGACGTCGACCTGCGCGAGCGCGTCGTACGACGTGCTGCCCTTGAAGCGCGCGAGCCGCGCGGCGTGCGCGGCCGGCGTCATCCGCCCTTTCGCGACGAGGCCGTCGTACACCTTCTCGACGTGCGCGCGGCCGCGCGCGAGCGATGCTTCGTCGCGTTCGATCATCGTCACCGGCAACCCGGCATCGAGCGCCGCGACCGCGATGCCCGCGCCCATCGTGCCGCCGCCGACCACACCGATCCGCTCGACCGGCCGCGTGCGCGCGCGACGTGCCTCGGGCACCTTCGCCGCTTCACGCTCCGCGAAGAACGCATGCACGAGGCCCGCGCGCTGCGGGCTGTCGATGCACTGCAGGAACAGGCTGCGTTCGAGCCTCATCCCCGCGTCGAACGACTGCGTGAGCGCGGCTTCGACCGCGTCGACGATCTTCGCGGGCGAGAAAAGGCCGCGCGACTTCTTCGGCAACTCGGCGCGCGCCGCGTCGATCGCGGCCTGCGCGGCCGCGCGATCAGCCAGCCCCTGCGCATCGCGCGTGCGGCGCACCGGTGCGCCGAGCGACACGAGTTCCTGCGCGTAGGCGAGACCTTCGGCGAGCGTGTCGTCGCTGTGCGCGACCCGATCGACGAGGCCGAGCGCGAGCGCTTCGTCCGCGCTCGCGTGGCGGCCCGTCAGCATCAGGTCGAGCGCGGCCTTCGCGCCGATCAGGCGCGGCGCGCGCTGCGTGCCGCCCGCGCCCGGCAGCAGGCCGAGCGTGACCTCGGGCAGCCCGAGCTTCGCGCCGGGCACCGCGAGCCGGTAATGCGCGGCGAGCGCGACCTCGAGGCCGCCGCCGAGCGTCGCGCCGTGCAGCGCGACCACGACCGGCTTCGCGCCCGATTCGATCCGCTCGCACACGTCGGGCAGCGACGGCAGCACGGGCGGCTTGCCGAATTCGCGGATATCGGCGCCCGCGATGAAGTTGCGGCCGGCACCGACGATCAGCACCGCACGGATCGCGTCGTCGGCCTGCGCGGCGTCGAGCGCGTCGGCGAGGCCGCGCCGCACGTCGGCGGACAGCGCGTTGACGGGCGCGTGGTCGATCGTGACGACGAGCACCTTGTCGCGCCGCTCGCGCGTGACGGTGCCGGTATCGGGAGAGGTGGATGCGTTCATCGTGTCTCGGGCCCCATGCAAAACGGTAGAAGTCTCCGGCGTGCCGCCGGGTATGACATGATTCTCGATTGATCGAGATTCATTGACAATTCCCTCCGGCTTTTACAAGCTGTCAAGTCCGACTTGACATTGAATGCTTGCGAATCATTAAAAGGGATCGATGAGGAGACTTTCGGCATGGATCTGAACGCGCTGACGCTGCTCGTCGAGATCCTCGACGCCGGCAATCTCAGCAAGGCCGCGCAGCGGCTCAAGATGAGCCGCGCGAACGTCAGCTACCGGCTGAACCAGCTCGAGCGCTCGATCGGCCAGCAGCTCGTGCGGCGCACGACGCGGCGCATCGAGCCGACCGAAATCGGGCTGAAGCTGTACGAGCACGGCCGGCGCATCCGCAACGAACTGCTCGCCGCGCAGGAATCGGTGACGACGCTCGGCCAGGACCTGCAGGGCCGCGTGCGGCTGTCGGTGCCGAGCGGCTACGGGCAGATGGTGATGTCCGACTGGCTGCTCGCATTCAAGCGGCTGCATCCGGGGATCGTGCTCGACGTCGTGTTCGAGAACCGCGTGGAAGACCTGATGCGCGACGAAATCGACATCGCGGTGCGCGTGATGCCAGAGCCGCCGCAGAACCTCGTCGCGCGCGACATGGGCGCGGTGCGCTACGTCGCATGCGCATCGGCCGCGTTCGCGGCCGAGCACGGGATGCCGGCGAGCCTCGACGCGCTGGCCGGTGCGCCCGTGATCACCGCGACGGTGATGGGCCGGCAGCTCAGGATCGCCGCGTATCTCGGCGACGAGCGCCACGAGGTGCTGCTCGAGCCCACGCTGATTTCGGAGAACTTCCTGTTCCTGCGGCAGGCGATCCTCGGCGGGATCGGCGTCGGCATCGTGCCCGACTACGTGGTGCAGGACGACGTCCGGCGCGGCACGGTCGTCACGTCGCTCGACGCGTACCGGCTCAGCATCTTCGGCACGCACATGTACATGCTCTACATGCCGAACCGGCACCACACGCGCGCGACGTCGACGTTCATAGAGTTCATCCTCGAACAAGCCGGAAAGACCGGCCGGGGCGGGCCCGGCGCGATGCGTCAGGGTTTCCTGTCGGGTGACAACCCGCCGGCCGCGCGGCGACAATAGCGCGCCGGCGCCTGTCGCTCCCTGTCGTTCCCTGTTGCGCCGTTTCAGCATTCACTGCTGCCGAGGGTTCAATGTTCGACCGGATTCGTCCGCATTCGCGCTCCTGGACGCTGCTCGCCGCCGTCGCGCTCGTCGCGTTCAACGCCGGCTGCACGTCCCCCGCGCCGCCCGCCACCGCCGCCGGCGACAGCACAACCGCACCCGTTGCCGCGTCCGGCGCCGTCACGAGCGCCGCGCACGCGCCCGAGCTGTCGTCCGGCTGGACCGACAAGCCGGGCTGGACCTCGCAGCACTTCATGATCGCGGCCGCGAACCCGCTCGCGACGCAGGCCGGCTACGACATGCTGAAGGCGGGCGGCACCGCGATCGACGCGGCGATCGCCACGCAGATGGTGCTTGCGCTCGTCGAGCCGCAATCGTCGGGGATCGGCGGCGGCGCGTTCCTGCTGTACTTCGACGGCAAGGCGACGCAGGCCTACGACGGCCGCGAGACCGCGCCGGCCGCCGCGACCGACCGGCTGTTCTACGGGCCGACCGGCCAGCCGATGAACTTCTACGAAGGCGTCGTCGGCGGGCGCTCGGTCGGCACGCCGGGCGTGCTGCGCATGCTCGACGCCGCGCATCGCGCGCACGGCAGGCTGCCGTGGCGCCGGCTGTTCCAGCCGGCGATCCGGCTCGCGGAGCGTGGCTTCACGATCAGCCCGCGGCTCGCGACGCTGATCGCCAACGACAGGTACCTGAAGAACGATCCGGCCGCGCGCGCCTACTTCTACAACCAGGACGGTACGCCGAAGGCGGCCGGCACGGTGCTGAAGAACCCCGCGCTCGCGACCGTGCTGCGGCAAGTCGCCGATCGCGGCGCGAATGCGTTCTACACCGGTGCGATCGCGCGCGACATCGTCACGAAGGTGCGCAGGCACCCGACCAACCCGGGCCTGCTGTCGCTCCAGGATCTCGCGCGCTACAAGGCGAAGGTGCGCGCGCCGCTGTGCGCGGATTACCGGCGCTCGGTGGTCTGTGGGATGCCGCCGCCGTCGTCGGGCGGCCTCGCGATCGCGCAGATGCTCGGCATCCTCGAAGCGATGCCCGACTGGCAGCAGATCGGCGCGCAGAAGCCGGTGCGCAACGACGTCGGCTACGAGCCGACGCCGTTCGCCGCGCACCTGTTCAGCGAAGCCGGGCGGCTCGCGTATGCGGACCGCGCGCGCTATGTCGCCGATCCCGATTTCGTGCCGCTGCCGGGCGGCAGCTGGGCGAGCCTCACCGACAAGACCTATCTCGCGCAGCGCGCGCACCTGATCGGCGACAGCAGCATGGGCGTCGCGCAGGCCGGCACGCCGCAGGGCGCGACGCTCGCGATGGCCGACGACCGCAGCCCCGAGTTGCCGTCGACGTCCGACATCGCGATCGTCGACCGCTACGGCCAGGCGCTGTCGATGACGACGAGCATCGAGGATGCGTTCGGTTCGCGGCTGATGGTGCGCGGCTTCATGCTGAACAACCAGCTCACCGATTTCTCGTTCGTGTCGAACGACAACGGCCGGCCGGTCGCGAACCGCGTGCAGCCCGGCAAGCGGCCGCGCTCGGCGATGTCGCCGGAGCTCGTGTTCGACAGGAAGACGAAGCAGGTGACGATGGTCGTCGGCTCGGCCGGCGGCCCCGCGATCATCAACCACGTCGCGAAGACGCTGGTCGGCGTGCTCGACTGGGGGATGACGATGCAGCAGGCGATCGCGCTGCCGAACTTCGGGTCGATGAACGGGCCGACGCAGCTCGAACGCGGCCGCGTGTCGGACGCGCTCGCCGACGGGCTGAAGGGCCGCGGGCACGACGTGCGGGTGGTCGAGATGAACTCGGGGCTGCAGGGGATCCAGCGGCTGAACGTGCAGGGGCAGACGGTGTGGTTCGGCGGGGCGGATCCGCGGCGGGAAGGGATGGCGATGGGCGAATGAGCGCGGCAGTCAGAGGCGGCGCGAGTGCGCGTCGCCCGTGCTGCCTGCGTGACGTCAGCCCCGCCCCTTCCACGGCACGATCCGCCGCTCGACCCACCGCATCGCGAGATCGAACAGCCACGCGATCGCGCCGATGATCAGGATGCCCATCACGACGATGTCGGTGCGCAGGAAGCTCGATGCGTTGAGCACCATCTGCCCGAGCCCGGCCGTCGCGGCGACCATCTCGGCCGCGACGAGCGTCGTCCAGCCGAAGCCGATCGCGATCCGCAGCCCCGTGAGGATCTCCGGCAGCGCGGCCGGCAGCACCACGTGGCGCACGATCTGCGCGAAGCTGCCGCCGAGCGAATACGCGGCGTTGATCTGCTCGACCGTCGCCGCGCGCACGCCGGCGCGCGCCGCCATCGCGATCGGCGCGAAGCACGCGAGGAAGATCACGACGAGCTTCGCCGTTTCGTCGATGCCGAACCAGATCACGACGAGCGGCAGGTACGCGAGCGGCGGCAGCGGCCGGTAGAACTCCAGCAGCGGATCGAGCACGCCGCGCGCGACGCGGCTCACGCCCATCAGGATGCCGGCCGGCACGCCGATCGCGGTCGCGAGCAGGAACGCGCCGAACACGCGCGCGGCACTCCACAGCAGGTGCTCGGACAACGGCAGGCCGCCCTGGATGCGGCCGTGCCACGCATCGACGAATGCCGTCCACACGGCTTCCGGTGCGGGCAGGAACAGCGGCGGCAGCCACTGACGATGGGTGGCGACCCACCACAGCAGCGCCAGCGCCGCGACCGTCGCCGCGCTCAGCCCGGCCGTCTTCCCCTGCCCCGGCAACCGGTAACGGCGCGACGAAGGCGCACGACGCGCCGCCGCGCGAGCCCGCGTGCGCTCGCCCTGCTCGAAACCCGCGGCCGTGCGATCGGCCGCCCAAGAATCCTGCGTGCTCATGCTGTCCTGCCTGTGCAAAGTGCTGATCCGACCGCGTCCGACCGACGCGCCCTGTCGCGCGAGCTCGTGCATCACGCCGCCGCCTCGGCGGCCTCGTCGCGATGCAGGTACGCGATCAGCCGTTCGCGCCATGCGATGAAATCCGGTGACGACTTCACCGCGCGCGCATCGCGCGATTCGACGTAGCGGCGCGCGAACGGCAGTTCGAAGGTTTCCGCGATCCGGCCGGGGCCGGGCGTCATCACGACGAGACGCGTCGCGAGAAACAGCGCCTCCTCGACATCGTGCGTAATGAAGAACACCGTCTTGCCGGTGCGTGCCCACACGTCGAGCACGAGCGCCTGCATCGTGCCGCGC
This sequence comes from Burkholderia cepacia, assembly GCF_001718835.1. Classification (NCBI taxonomy): domain Bacteria; kingdom Pseudomonadati; phylum Pseudomonadota; class Betaproteobacteria; order Burkholderiales; family Burkholderiaceae; genus Burkholderia; species Burkholderia cepacia. The sequence goes on from NZ_CP013443.1 coordinate 3,406,386, forward strand.
GTCATCGCGTCGAGCGCGCCCATCGGCTCGTCCATCAGCAGCACGCGCGGGTCGCTCGCGAGCGCGCGTGCGATGCCGACGCGCTGCTGCATCCCGCCCGACAGCTCGTACACGCGCGCATGCGCGTGCTTGTCGAGCCCGACGAGCGCGAGCATCTCCCGCGCCCGCGCTTCGCGTTCGGCCTTCGACACGCGTGCGAAGCGCAGCCCGAGCGCGACGTTGTCGAGCACGTCGAGCCACGGCAGCAGCGCGTATTTCTGGAACACGACACCGCGATCGGCGCCGGGGCCCGTGACCGGGACGCCGTCGACGCGCACGTCACCCGTCGTCGGCGCGACGAAGCCGGCCATGCAGTTCAGCAGCGTCGTCTTCCCGCAGCCGGACGCGCCGAGCGCGACGACGAATTCGCCGGCGTCGATGCGCAGGTCGACCTGCGCGAGCGCCTGCGTCGTCGGACGCCCGCGCTCGCCCGGATAGGCGACCGATACCTGACGGACTTCCAGCGTGCTCATGTTCGGGACTCCGCGACGGGTGGGCTGAGTGGCCGCGCTCAGCGCGCGGCCTTCTGCACGAACTGCGGATCGACGCCGGCCGAGTAGTCGGCGAGCACCGTCTGGATCGTGCCCTGCGATTTGAGGAACGTGGCCGTGGCCGCGAGCGATTTCGCGGCGCCCGACTGCGCACCGCCGCCGAGCCACGTCGGCGACGCCTGCTCGGCCGGCGTCGGGAACGCGTAGAGCGCGAGGCTGGCCGGCACGTCCTGCGCGTTCGCGCCCGACACCTTCGCGACCGCCGCGACCTGCGGCGAGCCGACCTTCCACGCGGCAGCGTGCGCGCGATAGTCGGCATCGGCGGCCGCGAGCACCTTCACGAAGCGCGTGACGAACTCGGGGTTCTCGCGCGCGAACTTGCGGCTCACGACGAAGCCGTCGAAGGTCGCCTTGCCGCTTTCCTTCGCAACCCGGCCCGACGTCGTGAGCACGGTGCCCGACTGCTTGACCTTCGCGAGCACCGGATCCCAGATGTAGGTCGCGTCGATGTCGCCGCGCGCCCACGCCGCCGCGACTTCGGGCGGGCGGAGGTTGACGATCTTCACGTCGTTCGGATTGACGCCCGCGGCCTGCAGCGCGACGAGCGTATGGAAATGCGACGTCGACACGAACGGCACGCCGATCTTCTTACCCTTCAGCGCGGCGACGCTCGTGACGCCCGAACCGTTGCGCGCGACGAGCGCCTCGGCGTCGTTGATGTTGTCGAGCACCCAGAACAGCGAGATGTCGAGCCCCTGCGACAGCCCGGCCGCGATCGGGCTCGAGCCGGCTTCGCCGAGCTGCACGGAACCCGACGCGAGCGCGCGGATCACGTCGGCGCCGCTGTCGAGCTTGCGGAACGTGACCTTGTAACCGGTCGCCTTTTCGACTTCACCGCTCGCCTGCGCATAGCGCCACGGCACGACCATGTCCTGGTACGCGATCACGACTTCGCGCGATTCGGCGTGCGCCGCGCCCAGCGCGGCAAAGGCGGCGAGCGCGGTCAGCGCGGTCAGCGCGACGACGGCGCGGCGGATGAAGCTGAAACGGGACATGCGGCTCTCCTTGGGAATGCAGGTGTTGCATGCGGAGAGCCGACTATAGGAGCTTTGCGCGCGGGGGGAGCGAACTTATCCTGCGAAGCTATCGATGCTGTTTCAGCTTTGCTTTTCACGCTTTATTGAATGCGATCGACGATCGAGCAGCGATCGGTGCGCGGGATGCGCGATCGCAGTTCGCCGGTGTTCGGCCCGACAATTTTCATACCGGTCCCATATCGAACCGCGGATGTAAGCGCTAGTGTCTCGGATCGAGCACCGAGTCGCGGTGCATTCGCACCATGAAAACCAGTCGGAAACCGGATGGCGAGCCTATGGAACCTCGATACAGTCTTTGCCAGATGCGAGCGGTATGGATCGACGCCTATCTCAACGGCGACGTCGATCAATTGGCCTTCGTCGAGTCGCCCCACTTTTTCGTGAAGCGGGGAACCCGGATACTCACTAAATCCCAGCAATTAGCGCATCTGCAACGGCACTCGCCGGAACGAACCGGACGCCATTTCAGTTGGCAAGCGCACGGCGAAATGACGGAATTCGCCGAAAGCCGGCAATGGGCATCGATCCGCGGATCCGGTTCGATGCGGTGTGACGGGACAATCGTGAGCGCTATTAATTTTGTGGAGCTATGGCTCGTGCAAGACGAGCGATGGCAGATCGCGGCACTTTGCTACGACGAACGCGAAAACGACGGCGGAGTCGTGGCAAGCCGACCGGATCGGTAATCGCGATCCGATCGAAGCAACGAAAAGAGAGCGCAAAAAAACCCGCAGAGCGGGTTCTTTTGCGGGATCAGGCGTCGGGAACGCTCAGACCACCCCTGCCCCATGCGCCTGCAGGTCGGCGTGATAGCTCGAGCGCACCATCGCGCCGACGGCCGCGTGCGTGAAGCCCATCTTGTACGCCTCTTCCTCGTACATCTTGAACGTATCGGGATGCACGTACGCACGCACCGGCAGGTGGTGTTCCGACGGCTGCAGGTACTGGCCGATCGTCAGCATGTCGACGTCGTGCGCGCGCAGGTCGCGCATCACCTGCAGGATTTCCTCTTCGGTCTCGCCGAGGCCGACCATCAGGCCCGACTTCGTCGCGACGCCCGGATGCAGCGCCTTGAAGTCCTTCAGGAGCTTCAGCGAGTGCGCGTAGTCCGAACCCGGGCGCGCTTCCTTGTACAGGCGCGGCACCGTTTCGAGGTTGTGGTTCATCACGTCCGGCGGCGCAGCGTTCAGGATCGAGATCGCGCGGTCGAGACGGCCGCGGAAATCCGGCGTCAGGATCTCGATGCGCGTGTCCGGCGACTGCGCGCGCGTTTCGCGGATGCACTCGACGAAGTGGGCAGCGCCGCCGTCGCGCAGGTCGTCGCGGTCGACGCTCGTGATCACCACGTACTTGAGCTTCAGCGCGGCGATCGTGCGCGCGAGGTTCTTCGGTTCATCCGCGTCGAGCGGATCGGGACGGCCGTGGCCGACGTCGCAGAACGGGCAGCGGCGCGTGCACTTGTCGCCCATGATCATGAACGTCGCGGTGCCCTTGCCGAAGCATTCGCCGATGTTCGGGCAGCTCGCTTCCTCGCACACCGTATGCAGGTTGTGCTCGCGCAGGATCGTCTTGATCTCGTTGAAGCGCGAGCTGCCGGTAGCCGCCTTCACGCGGATCCACTCGGGCTTCTTCAGCTTTTCGATCGGAATGACCTTGATCGGGATGCGCGCCGTCTTCGCCTGCGCCTTCTGCTTGGCGGTCGGATCGTAGGCAGGGGTCGCGGCCGGATCGGCCGGTGCGGGGGAAGCGGTAACGTCAGTCATTCGAATGTTGTTCCAGTGCCTGCGGCTTGTCGGCGGCCGCGGATGCGCCGTCGAGGTTGGCGATCAGACGGCCCACCAGCGTGTGGGCGACGTCGTTCCAGTCGGCGGCAACCTCGAGGCTCGCCATGTCGACAGTTTCCAGTCCGGCATAGCCGCACGGGTTGATCGCAAGAAACGGGCGCAGATCCATCTTCACGTTCAGGCTCAGCCCGTGATAGCTGCAGCCGTTGCGGATCTTCAGGCCGAGGGCCGCGATTTTCGCGCCCTCGTGCACGCCGGACGCCACGTAGATCCCGGGCGCGCCCGCCTTGCGGACCGAAGCGAGATTATACGCCGCGAGGGTTTCGATCACGGCCTCCTCGATCTTCGTCACGAGCGTGCGCACCATCAGCTTGCGCCGGCGCAGGTCCAGCAGCAGGTAGGCGACGATCTGGCCGGGGCCGTGATAAGTGATTTGCCCGCCGCGGTCGACCTTCACGAGCGGCACGCCGCTGTCGGCCACCAGCAGGTGGGCCGGGTCGCCGGCCTGGCCGAGCGTGTAGACGGGCGGATGCTCGACCAGCCAGATCTCGTCGCCGGTGTCGGCCGTGCGCGTGTCGGTGAACGCGCGCATCGCGTCGAAGCTCGTCTCGTAGGTCTCGACGCCCCGCCACCGCACGGTGACCGGTGGGGCCGGTTGGGCTGCGGGCGAATCAGGTGCGGCGACAGGCGTGGACACGATGGAAACCGGCGAAACGGACATGGGCGGTAGTTTACCGAAAACCCAAGGGTCTCGCCGGCTATCGAAAGGGACGGATCGACGGCATCCGTCTGGTCAGAACGGCGTCAGACGGTGCGCCACCCGCTCTGCAACAGCGCCGCGACGCGCTCGCGCAGCCGGGCGAGCCCCGTCAGCGCGACCTCCTTCGGCGGCCGCGACACCGAGAACGCCACGCGCGCGCCCTCCCGGCCTTCCGCGCTGAGCCACAGCCGCTCGCCGCGGCGCAGCTTCAGCGTCTCGCCGTCGACCAGGAAGTAATCGTCGACGTCGTTGCTGCGCGTCGCCCACACCGGCCCGCACTGCACCACCAGCCGCGTGCTGCGTTGCACCTTCAACGGCACGGTTTCGCCCACCGGGATTTCGAACGTGATGCTTGAAGAAATTTCTTGCATGATCGACTCCGCCATAAGTGCTTCGATGGCTACAATCGTAGTCACTTCAAGGCGTCCGACAAAGCGACCAATTTTCACGTCGATGTGAGGAAAATTAGCAAATGGACCTCCGCCAGCTGCCTGCGCTGAACGCGATTCGCGCGTTCGAAGCCGCCGCCCGTCACGAGAATTTCTCGCGCGCCGCCGACGAGCTGTACGTCACGCACGGCGCGGTCAGCCACCAGGTGCGCGCGCTCGAGGAGGAGCTCGGCGTGCAGCTGTTCACGCGCAACGGCAAGCGGCTGTGCCTGACCGACGCCGGCATGCGCTACGCGCAGCAGATCCGCACCGCGCTGATGGTCATCGCCGACGCGACGCGCGACGTGCGCGCGAGCGACCGCGACCGGCGGCTCGTGGTGTCGATGCTGTCGTCGTTTGCCGCGCGCTTCATCACGCCGCGCATCGGCTCGTTCATCGAACGGCACCCGGAAATCGACGTCGAGCTGCAGTCGACCAACTCGCTCACCGATTTCGCGCGCGACGACGTCGATCTCGCGATCCGTTTCGGTCACGGCAGCTATCCGGGGCTGCATGTCGAGCCGCTGTTCGACGAAGTGTTCTTTCCGGCGTGCGCGCCGACGCTGAACGGCGGCCAGCTGCCGCAAACGCCCGCCGATCTCGTGCACTACAACCTGCTGCGCTCGGACGACGAGCTGTGGCGGCCGTGGTTCGACGCGGCCGGACTCAAGACTTTGACCGAGCCGAAGCGGGGGATTCTGTACCAGGATTCGTCGAACCTGCTGCTGGCCGCGATCGACGGCCAGGGCATCGCGCTCGTGCGCCGCTCGCTGGCGGTGCACGACCTGCTCGACGGGCGCATCGTGCGCCTGTTCGACATCGACGGGCCGAGCCCGTGGCACTATTTTTTCGTGTGTCCGCCGCCGCTGCTGAACACGCCGCGCGTGCAGGCGTTCAGGACCTGGCTGTTCGAGGAAGTCGCCGAATACAAGCGGCTGTGCGACGAGCTGGACGCGCGGCGCGCGGCGGGGAAGCCCCCCGCCGAGTGCGCGCAGGAAGGAGGATGGAAGGCGCTTAAAGTACGACCTTGACCATTGGATGGCCGGTCAGTGCGCGGTAGATGTTGTCGAGCTGTTCCTGGCTCGTCGCCCGCACGGTGATCGTGAGGCCCGTGTAATTGCCGCCGCTCGACGCACGCTCCTCGATCTTCTCGACGTCGATCTCGTTGTCGTGAACAGCCACGACCTTGAAGATCGTGTCCTTGAACTCGGGGTGCGCCTTGCCCATGATCTTGATCGGGAAATCGCACGGAAACTCCAGCAGCGACTCCTTCCGGGTATCGATCGCGCCGGTCACCTCGATGGTTTTGGTCGGTTCGCTCATCATTTTCTCCGGGTTAGGTCAAACTGTTCAAACTCGCGTGCCTTCGCACGCTGGTACGCGTCGTACAACGCCGCGAATACGGGGCCCGGCTTGCCGCCATGGACGGGCAGATCGTCGAGCGACGTGACGGGCAGGATTTCCTTCGTGGCCGACGTGATCATGATCTCGTCGGCCGCGCGCATTTCCACTTCGCTGATCTCGCGCGCGACGAACGGGATCTTGCATTCGTCGGCCAACTCCTCGATCAGCGCGTAGCGGATCCCCTCGAGGATCTTGTTGCTGCGCGGCGGCGCGAGCAGCTCGCCGTTCTTCACGATCCACACGTTCGACGACGAACCTTCCGTCAGGTTGCCGTCGCGCAGCTGCAGCGTCTCGAACGCATCGCGTTCGGCCGCATGCTGTGCCATCAGCACGTTGCCGAGCAGCGAGATCGACTTGATGTCGCAATGCAGCCAGCGGCGGTCCTCGGCCGTCACGCAGCGCACGCCCTGCGCGCGTTCGTCGGCGGACGGCAGGCGCAGCGGGCTCGTCATCGCGAACACCGTCGGCACCGCGTTCGCCGGGAACGCGTGGCCGCGTTTCGCGACGCCGCGCGTCACCTGCAGGTAGACGAGCGCGTTGCCGTCGCCGAGCCCTTCGGCATTCGCCGCGACGACGCGCTCGATCAGCGCGCGCCAGCCCGCGTCGTCGTGCGGGCTCGCGATGCCGATCTTCTTCAGGCTGCGCTCGAGCCGCGCCAGATGCTGCTCGATCCGGAACGGCACGTGCGCGCCGCCGTGCGCATAAACGGGGACAACTTCATACACGCCGTCGCCGAAGATGAACCCGCGGTCGAGCACCGGTACGCGGGCTTCCGACAGCGGCACCATTTCCTCCTGCGACGACACGCTGAGGTAGACGATCGGTTCGAATTCGGCTTGGCTCATGGCAATGACAGATGGGGATGAAGTCGTGAAAACAAAGGCCCGTCGTGCTTACTTCTTCTTGCTGAACATCAGCAGGATCGAGTCCCAGATACGCCCGAAGATACCCGCTTCCGGCACGGCCTGCAGTGCGACGACCGGGAATTCGGACAGCGTCTTGCCGTCGGCGACGATCTTCACGGTGCCGACCTGCTGGCCTTCCGCGAGCGGCGCGATCAGCGGCGCGTTGACGTCGACTTCCGTCTTGACCTTGTCGCCGAGGCCGCGCGGCACGGTCGCCCACTGGTCGCCCTTCACGCCCACCTGCACGGTATTTTCCTTGCCCTTGTAGATGCGCGGCGTCGACATCGCCTGGCCGCCCTTGAACAGGCGCACCGAATCGAACGCGCTGTAGCCGTAGTTCAGCATCTTCATGCTGTCCTGCGTGCGCTCGCTTTCCTTCTGCTCGCCCATCATCACCGACACCAGGCGGCGCTGGCCGTCCACACCCGGGATCGCGCGCTTCGCCGACGCGATCAGGCAGTAGCCGGCCGCCTGCGTATGGCCCGTCTTCAGGCCGTCGACCGTCGGGTCGAGCCACAGCAGACGGTTGCGGTTGCCCTGGCGGATGTTGTTGTACTTGAATTCCTTCTCCGAGAAGATGCTGTAGTACTGCGGAAAATCGCGGATCAGGTGGGCGGACAGCTTCGCGAGGTCGCCGGCCGTCGTGTAGTGGTTCGGGTCGGGCATGCCGTTCACGTCGGCGAAGTGCGTGCCCTTCATGCCGAGGCGCGCCGCCTCGTCGTTCATCATCGTGACGAACTGCCCTTCGCTGCCGCCGACCAGTTCGGCCAGCGCGATCGCGGCGTCGTTGCCCGACTGGATGATCATCCCGTACACGAGGTCGTGCACCGACACCGGCTTGTTCGCCTCGATGAACATGCGCGACTCGTCGCGGCCGACGCGGCGCACGGCCTCGCTCGGCGTGACGATCTGCTCCATCGAGATCTTCTTCTTGTCGAGCGCCTCGAACACGAGGTACGCCGTCATCAGCTTCGTCAGCGATGCGGGCTCGACGCGTTCATCGGCATTGCCCGACGCGAGCACCGTGTTGCTGGTCGCATCGACGAGCACCCACGACCGCGCATTCACGCCCGGCGGCGGCACCGCGCCCGGCATGTAGGTCGCGGGCGCGCCGGTGAACTGCTCGGCGGCCGGCGCCGCATGCGCGGCCTTGGCCTTGGCGGCCGGCTTCGCCTCGGCGACGACGATCGTCGACGCGAGCGCGACAGGCAGCATCACGCCGAGCGCGACGTTGCGCGCGGCGGTGCCGAAGGCGATGGAGGAAGCGAGGGACTTGAGGCCTTGGGAAGACAGACGCATGATCGATTCAGGCTGATGGCAGAAAGTGCGGTGCGAAACGCGCAGGGTTGAACGGCAAGGCGGCGGGCGTTTCGGGCACTCGCCCGAGATCGTCGGGCGACGCGAAACGCGCCGGTTGGACTCGTGCGGACGCGTTCGGTTCGCGGCCGTCGCGAGCGGGCGGACAGGCGGCGAAACGAGCGCCGCATGGGCCCAGCCGGGCCGCGGGCGACGCGGAATCCGGCCATTATACGTGGCCGCGATGGGCATTTTCGTGAATACGGCGCCGCGCAGGCACAGATCGGCGACGCGAGGTTGGCGCGACGCGAATGTGCAGGACCACTATCGAAGGAAGACGAAAGATGCGCGCAGGCGGCATGCAAGCGCGCCGAAAAAAAGGGGCGAAACGCGCCGCGCCGCCCGGCGGCGGAGCGCGCTCTGGCGCCGCTCTAGCGCCACGCGTCGATCACGACGCGCTTGAGCACGTGCAGCTTGCGATGCAGGAAATGCTCGGCGCCGGGGATCACGACGACCGGCAGTTCCTGCGGCCGTGCCCAGTCGTACACCGACGCGATCGGCACCGTGTCGTCGGTTTCACCGTGGATCACGAGCGTGTTCTCGGGCACGTCGGCCACCTGCCAGCGGCTCGCTGCCGTGCCGACGAACACCATCCGCTCGATCGTCTCGCCCGCGTCGCGCAGCCGCTTCGCGACGTGCGACAGCACGAAGGTGCCGAACGAGAAGCCCGCGAGCACGAGCGGCAGGTCCGCATACGCGGGCTGCGCGCGCATGTGCGCGAGCACCGCGAGCAGGTCGTCGGCCTCGCCGATGCCGTTGTCGTGCACGCCCTCGGTCGCGCCGACGCCGCGGAAGTTCGACCGGAACACGACGTAGTTCAACTGCACCAGCGTACGCGCGAGCGTTTGCGCGACCTTGTTGTCCATCGTGCCGCCGAACAGCGGATGCGGATGCGCGACGAGCGCGATGCCGCGCGGCGCGGCGCCGCCTTCGCGCACGGCATCGGGGAGGTCGACCGCGATTTCGATCTGCCCGACCGGGCCCGCGATCAGCGATTTCTGCGTATGAACGTTCATTCGGCCGGCCCGCTCAGATCTTCAGGCGGTCGACGACCTTGCCGTCGCGCAGGTGCGATTCGACGATCTCGTCGATGTCGGCCTGGTCGACGTACGTGTACCACGTGCCTTCCGGATACACGACCATCACCGGCCCTTCCTCGCAGCGGTCGAGGCAACCGGCCTTGTTGATGCGAACCTTGCCGGGCCCGGCGAGGCCGAGTTCCTTCACGCGCTTTTTCGCGTATTCCTGCATGGTCTGCGCGTCGCATTGCGCGCAGCTCGGGCGTTCGGCGCCCGGTTCGCGCTGGTTCAGGCAGAAGAAGACGTGGTGCTGGTAGTAGGAATCCATGATGGTGGCGAGCGGCCCGGCGCGAGGCCGGGTCGGAAGTGGCGGGTGAATGGTGCGGACGATTATAGCGAGCGGCGCGCGCGGCTGCCCGCCCCGCTGCCCGTCACCGGCGCGGCCGTCCGGGCTGGGCGGCCGGCAGCCATGCGTGCTCGACGCGCTGGCCGAGCCAGATCAGCGCCGCGTAAGGCCAGATCCACGCGAGCCAGCGTGCGAGGCTGTTGAAGTGCACGTAGCGGCCCTGCCGCCAGCCCGACAGCGTGAAGTCGAAGAACGGGTTGACGGGCAGCAGGTTCACGAGCGCGACGCCCGCGACGAGCGCGGCGGCGGCGAGCGCGGCCCGCCACGCGTCGGGCACGTGCAGCGCGACGAGCGCGGCCGCGAAGCCGAGCTCGATCCCGAGCCGCGCGCCGGGCGTCGCCCATACGACGACGAGGCCGGTGGCCGACTGCATGAAGGTCGCGGCCGCCTTCAGCACGAGCGTCGCGGCGACGAGCGCGACCAGCAGCCGGATGCGCGGTGCGCGCGGCCGCATCGCGAGCGACGCGATCGCCAGCGCGGCGAACAGCATCAGCCCGCCGAGCGCGGCCTCCCACGCGGAGTCGGACAGCCAGCCGTCGACGCGCTCGGGCCATGCCGACACGCGCCACGCGGCCGGCAGCCACGCGAGCAGCGCGTCCTGCATCGACGCGTCGGCACGCTCCCACAGCGCGGCCGGCCAGTCGCCGATGCCGAACAGGAACGGCGAAGGGAACAGGATCGCGAACGGCCACAGCCCGGCGAGCAGCAGCGGCGTCGCACCGTCGTCCTCGAACCACGCGAAGCGCAGCCGGCGCAGCGCGCCGCGATCGAGCAGCGCACCGGTGGCGGGCGCGACGAGCGCGGCCCCCAGCAGCGCGCCGAGCGCGTTGGCCGCGAGATCGAGATTCGACGCGACGCGCGTCGGCAGGTAGGTTTGCAGCGCTTCCATCGCGCCCGACAGCAGCACGCCGAGCCCGGCCGCGATCAGCGTCGCGGCCACGCCGCGCCAGCGCGGGTGCAGCGCGAGCACGCCGAGCGCGCCGAACGGCAGGTAGCCGAGCACGTTCGTGACGACGTCGAATGCGGTCACGTAGCGCTGCATCGGTGCGAACAGGTAGTCGAACGGCCCGATGCCGAGCGACATCCAGCCTGCGAACGGATACAGCGACGCATAGACGACGAGTGCCGCGTAAGCGGCAAAGGCCTGCCGCGCGAGCGGCGATGCGCGAGGCGTGCCGGTCGCGCTCATCGCGGCTGCGCGGCACGCGTCACGGCGTGCCCGCGTACGCCTGCATGCCGACCCATGCGGCGATCTGCGACACGAGCTCGTCGCTCGCCGCCGCGAGCGCGCGGGCGCCGCCGGCCGCGTCGGGCGTGCTCGACGGCGCTCGCGCGACGAACGTGCGCTGGCCGAGCACCTTGCCGTCGAGCGTCAGCGTCGCGCGCGCGGTGACGGCGCCGTGGCTCTGCGACTGGCCGTCGAACACCTGCTCGAATTCGTTCAGGTCGACCTTGAGGGTCGGCGCGCGCACGCCGTCGGCCCCTTCGAGCACCGTGCCGCGCGACGACAGCGCGCCGCGCAGCCGCTGCGTGAGCAGTTGTGCGGGCGGCGCCGTCCAGCGGCTGTCGCGATAGACGGCCACGTGCTGCGCGTCCACGTACGCGAGGCGGTACGCGAATTTGTCGGAGTCGAGCGCGTCGGGCGCGGCGACGTCGAGCACCTTCAGCGCGGGCCCCGTGCCCGCGGTCACGACCGACGTGGCCGGCCCGAGGTCGTAGCGGACATTCGACAGCGCCGCGCTGTTGCCGGCGCAGCCGGCCGCGAGCGACAGCGTCAGCACGGCAAGCGCGGCCGCGGCCGGACGCAGCGCGCGGTCAAGGATTCGTGGCATGGCGTGTTCCTGCATGATGTTTCCGGTTTCGATGGGTGTCACTGCCCGGCCGTCGCGCCCGGCCAGACGAAGCCCGCTTCGCCGGGCCCCGGCGCCGCGCCGGGCGAGCCGAACAACAGACTGCGCGGGTTGCGGCCAAGTTCACCGGCCACGTCCTTCAATTGCCGCGACGCATCGCCGACGCTGCCGGCCAGCGCATTGAAACGCGGCAGCGTGTCGTACTGCACGCGCGCGTTGAGATCGTTCAGCGCGACGCCGACCTGCTCGGCGGCCGTGCCGGCCTTGTTCAGGTTCGACACGAGCGCGCCGTTCGGCTGCAGCAGCGTATTCGCCGACGCCATCGCGCGGTCGACCTGGTGCATCGTCTCCGGCAGCGCGGCCACCGCCGGCGCGAGCTGCTTCGACAGCGTCGTCGCGCCGTCGGCCGCGTGCTGCAGGCTTTCGGCGGTCGCGCGCAACTGCTCGCGCATCTCCGGCGACATCAGCGCGTTCGCGCTTTTCGCGGCCAGCTCGAGCTGCCGCAGCAGCACGTCGCCGCGCTCCTGGATCTGGTCGAACAGGCTCGGCCGCATCGGGATCTGCGCGATCGCCTTCGGCGACGACGGCAGCGGCGCCAGGTCGCGGCCCGTGTCCTCGAGCTGCACGAACGCGATCCCCGTCACGCCCTGGAAGCCGAGGCTGCCGTAGGTCGACTGCGTGATCGGCGCGTCGTGGTCGACGAGGATCCGGATCCGGATCTGGCCGGGGTGCGCACGGTCGAAGCCGATCGACTGCACCTTGCCGACGTCGAGGCCGCGAAAGCGCACGGCCGCGTCCGGGAACAGCCCCGTCACGTTGGTGCGCGCGAGCAGGTCGTACGGCACGCGCACGGTGCGGTCGACATTGAACCAGAACACGGTGCCCGCGATCGCGAGCGTCAGCGCGATCGTGAACAGGCCGGCCCAGAACGCATGTGATTTGTTTTCCATTCGCGGATTCCTTCGTGCCTACAGCTCGACGCTCGACAGCGCCGGTTCGAGGGCCGCCTTCGGCAGCTTCGCGCGCCGCTCGGGCGGCAGCGCCTGCAATGCGCGGCGCCCGCGCAGCCCCAGGAAATATTCGTGGATGAACGGATGGTCGACGTTCGCGGCCTCCTCCACCGGCGCGGCGACCAGCACCTTGCGGTCGGCCAGCACCGCGACGCGCGTCGACAGCGCGACCATCGTGTCGAGATCGTGCGTCACCATCACGACGGTCAGCCCGAGCGTGCGGTGGAGCGTCGCGATCAGCTCGACGAATTCGTCGGACGCCTGCGGATCGAGTCCGGCCGTCGGCTCGTCGAGGAACAGCAGCTCGGGCTCGAGCGCGATCGCGCGCGCGATGCCGACCCGCTTGACCATCCCGCCCGACAGCGCGGCCGGCATCTTCGACGCGTGCTTGCACGGCAGCCCGACCATCTCGAGCTTGAGCATCACGATGTCGTGCAGCAGGTCCGGCGGCACGCGGCCGAGCTCGCGCAGCGGCTGCGCGACGTTGTCGAACACCGTCATCGACGAGAACAGCGCGCCCTGCTGGAACAGCATCCCGGAACGCGTGCGCATCATCCGCGCGCTCGCGTCGTCGATCGTCGCCGTATCCTCGCCGAATACCTTGATCGTGCCCGACGTCGGCCGCTCGAGGCCGAGGATCTGCCGCACGAGCGTGGTCTTGCCGGAGCCCGAGCCGCCGACGATCGACACGATCTCGCCGCGCCGCACGTCGAAGTCGAGCTTCTGGTGAATGATGTTGCGCCCGTAGCGCTTGGTCAGGTTGCGCACCTCGATCACGAGGTCGCCGGGACCGGCCGCCGCGGCCGGCCGCTCGCCGACCGACCCGGCACCGATGGCCGCGGCGTGCGCGGTCGTTTCGTTCGATGCGTTCATCCGAGCCCCACGTTCTGGAACAGGATCGCGAACACCGCGTCGGCGAGGATCACGACCGTGATCGACGTCACGACCGACGTGGTCGTGCCTTCGCCGAGACTCTGCGAGTTCGCCTTGATCCGGAAGCCGAAATGGCAGGCGACCAGCGCGATCAGCATGCCGAACACGACGCCCTTGCCGACCCCGATGTACAGGTTCGCGATCGGCACGACACCCGGCAGCGAGCGCACGAAATAGTTGACGTCGATCCCGAGCACCAGCTTTGCGGCGAGCGCGCCGCCCGTCAGCGCGATGATGTTGGTCCACATCACGAGCAGCGGCATCGCGACGCCGAGCGCGAGCACGCGCGGCAGGATCAGCCGCAGCCCGTGCGGGATGCCCATCACGCGCATCGCATCGAGCTCCTCGGTCACGCGCATCACGCCGATCTGCGCGGTGATCGCCGAGCCGGAGCGGCCCGCGACGAGGATGGCCGACAGCACCGGGCCGAGCTCGCGGATCACCGACAGCCCGAGGATGTTCACGATGTAGCGGTTCGCGCCGAACATCTGCAGCTGCTGCGCGGACAGGTAGCTGAGCACGATGCCGATCAGGAACGCGACGAGCGCGGTGATCGGCAGCGCCTGGGCGCCCGCGCTGTAGATGTTCGCGGAGGTCTCCTTCCACGGCATCGTCTGCGGACGGCGCAACACCGACAGCGCATCGAGGATCACGAGGCCGAACAGCGCGATGCCGCCCTGCAGGTGCTCGCCGAACCGGAAGATCGCCTGGCCGAGCCGCGTGACGGGATCGACGCGCACGACGCGCTCGGGCGCCTCGCGCTCGCTGTCGAGCCGCTCGATGCGCTCGAAGATCGTGCGCTGCGTGGCGCTCAGCGCGACGCCGGCCGGCAGCTTGCGGCCCCACACGCGCCACAGCGCCTGGCCGCCGACGTGGTCGAGCCGCTCGATGCCGGACAGATCCCATTCGCTCACGCGGCCTTTCGCGAGCCCCGCGACCCGGCGCGCGACGACGCCGCGATTGCGTGCAAGCGCGAGCGCGGTCCACTGGCCGGTCAGGCGCACCGTCTGGCCCTGGCCGCCGGCGTCGACCGACAGGCCGGGAGGAGTCTCGAAGTCCAAGGCAGGTTGTTTGCAAATGAATGACACCGGCCATTGTAACGAACCGTCCGCTCCCGCGACGCGAGGATTTCCGCCGGGGGCGGGCGGCCAGCTGCGCGCGGCCAGCTGCGGGCGGCTTGCCGTCCGGGGCGCCGCCCGCCCCGGACGCCCGCAGTGCATCGCCCACAGCCGGCCGCCCCCATTTCACCAGCCGATGCGGCCCTTTCATTCTTCCGTCACGTTTCCTTTCGATACTCTCACGCTTCGCACGACCGGCCGTCGGCGCGCCACACGCGCCGCTTTCCGTGCGACCCACGACAACAGAACACCGAACAGGACAACCGATGCGTCTCCCCTCGCTTCTCCGCCATCGCGCGCCGGCAGCCGCCGCGCTCGCCAGCCTCGCCTTTCTCGCCGCGTGCAACGGCAACGACGTGACCGCCCCGCCGTCGTCGCAGGCGCCCGTCGGCACGACGGCCACGCTCGCCCTGCTCGAGACGACCGACCTGCACACCAACGTGCTGTCGTACGACTATTTCAAGCTCGCCGCCGACAATTCGCTCGGTTTCGAACGCGTGTCGACGCTGATCGCGCAGGCGCGCAAGCAGTACCCGAACACGCTGCTGCTCGACAACGGCGACACGATCCAGGGCACCGCGCTGTCCGACTACCAGGCGCTCGTGAAGCCGGTCGGCTGCGACCAGACGCTCGCGATCTACAAGGTGATGAACGCCGCGAAATTCGACGGCGGCGGGATCGGCAACCACGAATTCAACTACGGGCTGCCGTACCTGTCGCAGGTGACCGGCAACACGTTCGAGGTCGACGGCCTGCCGGCGCCGGCCCAGCAGAAGAAGTGCGCGGGCCCGAACTTCCCGCAGGTGCTCGCGAACGTGATCAGCGCGAAGACCAACGCGCCGCTGTTCACGCCGTACACGATCCTGACCCGCACCGTGACCGCGACGACGCCGGACGGCAAGACGGTCAGCGCGCCCGTGAAGATCGGCATCATCGGCTTCACGCCGCCCGCGATCATGAACTGGGACAAGCGCTGGCTCGACGGCAAGGTCTACACGACCGGCCTGAAGGAAGCAGCCGAGAAGTACATTCCGGAGATGCGCGCGAAGGGCGCCGATCTCGTCGTCGCGATCTCGCACGGCGGCCTCGACAATTCCGCGTATTCGCCGACGATGGAAAACGGCAGCTGGTGGCTGTCGAAGGTGACCGGCATCGACGCGATGCTGATCGGCCACTCGCACCAGGTGTTCCCGGACGCGAACAGCACCGTGTCGCAGTTCAACCTGCCGGGTGTCGACAAGGTCAAGGGCACCGTCAACGGCGTGCCGACCGTGATGGCCAACTACTGGGGCAAGCACCTCGGCGTGATCAAGCTCGGCCTGAAGTTCGACGGCAAGACGTGGAGCGTCGACAAGTCGCAGACGACCGTCGAGGCGCGGCCGATCCAGAACGCCGACAAGAGCTACGTGGCGGCCGATCCGTCGGTGTCCGCCGCGATCGCGGCCGAGCACCAGGCGACGATCGACTACGTGAAGACGCCGATCGGCTCGACCGACTACCGGATGAACTCGTACTTCGCGGATGTCGGCGATCCGGGCGCGATCCAGATCGTCAACGAGGCGCAGGCCGACTACGTGAAGACCTACGTGCAGGCGAACCTGCCGCAATACGCGTCGCTGCCGGTGCTGTCGGTCAGCGCGCCGTTCAAGAGCGGCTTCGGCGGCGGCACCGACTACACCGACGTCGCCCCGGGCGCGCTCGCGATCAACAACGCGGCCGACCTGTACCTGTATCCGAACACCGTGTATGCGGTGAAGGTGAGCGGCGCCGACGTGAAGAACTGGCTCGAAACCGCCGCCAAGCGCTTCAACCGGATCGACCCGACCAAGGCGACCGTGCAGCCGCTCGTCAGCACCTTCCCCGGCTACAACTTCGACATGTTCACGTCGGCCGATCTCGCGTATGAAATCGACGTCACGCAGCCGGTCGGCAGCCGGATCAGGAACCTGACGTACAAGGGCGCGCCGATCGACCCGAACGCGCAGTTCATCGTCGCGACCAACAACTACCGCGCGAGCGGCGGCGGCAACTTCCCGGGCCTCGACGGCAGCAAGACGATCTTTGCGTCGCCCGATGCGAACCGCGACGTGCTGATCTCGTTCATCAAGAAGCGCGGCGCGATCACACGCGCGGCGGACGGCGCGCAGCGCAGCTGGCGCTTCACGAAGCTCGCGAGCTCGGTCGCGCACGTGCAGTTCGCATCCGCGCCGAACCGTCTCGGCGACGCGGCGGCGGCCGGCCTGACCGGCATCACGCAGGTCGCGGCCGACGACGGCTCAGGCAAGAACCTCGCCACCTACGAGATCGACCTGACCCAATGAAGTCCACGATGAAATACGCGATGCAACCGATCCGCACCATGCGGCCCGCCGAGGCGGGCTTTGCGCCGGCCGCGCGGCGCGTGCTGCGCGCGAAACTCCCGCCGGCCGCGCTGCTCGCGGCGGTGGCGGCAATCGCCGCCGCCGCAGTCGCGGCGAGCGGCTGGCTCGGCGCCGGCCCCGCGCCGAGCGCCGCGCAGCTCGACGAGTGGCAGGCGATGGTCACGCAGGCCACCGAGCCGCACGCGCTCGCGCAGCTGCGCGACCTCGCGCGCGCCGGTTCCGCCGATGCACAGGCGGCGCTCGGCATCGCGCTCGTCGACGCACGCGAACCGGGGCTGCGCGACGAGGGGCGCGGCTGGCTGGAAACGGCCGCGCAAGCGAGCGGCGCGACGCAGGCACCGGCTGCGCGCCGCGCGCAGCTCGCGCTCGGCAAGGCGTTGCTGCTCGGCAGCAGCGACATGCCGAAGGACTATGCACGCGCCCGCACGCTGCTCGGCGAAGCGGCCGCGCAGGGCGACCCGGCCGCCGCGTATTACCTCGGGCTGATCTATCGCAGCGGTTACGGCGTCGCCACCGATCCCGTGCAGGCCGCGCACTGGTTCGAGGTCGCGTCGCGCGCGGACATCCCGGCCGCGGACTTCATGCTCGCAAACGCGTACCGCGACGGCAGCGGCGTGCCGCGCGACGACACACGCGCACTCGCGCTGTATCGCCGGGCCGCCGAGCACGAGTTGCCGGAAGCCGTGCAGACGCTCGCGATGGCCTATCGCAACGGCGAGCTCGGGCTCAAGCCCGACGCGGACGAATTCCACGCGCAGTGGATCGAAACCGCGCATGCGCTGAAGCATCCGGTCGTCGCGCCGTAAGGGCGCATCGGAAGCGCAGCGGTCGCCTGACACGCATGACCCGGCGCCTCGCGCATCGATCGCCTGGAACCGGGATCGGTCGCGAGACGCGGGCATGCGCGCGGCAATGCATTAACATGCAGCCTCACAATAAAACCTGAGAGAACTGCATCCTATGTCCCTTCGCCTGTCCGGGCGTCGCGCCGCCCTCGGCGCCGTCGTCGCCGCCCCGTTCGTCGCGCTCGCCGCGCCGCCCGCCCAACCCGACATCTTCAACGCCGCGATCTGCAATCCGCCGTTCACGTCGGACCTGATGGACTCGATCTACAACACCGTCAAGGCCACCGATCCGAAGCCGGACGAATCGATGCTGGGCGCCGCGGTCTTCCGTCTGCCGGCGCCGATCCACCGGGACGGCTTCACGACGCAGCACGTCGTGTTCACCAGCACCGGGATCGGCGTGCTCGTGGACGGCGAAGTCGCCGGCCAGCTCGCGCAACGCTACAAGCTCGCGCCTGAAAAGGGGCATTTGCTGGGCGCGTCGTCGGCAGGCTATTCGCGCCGCCTGACCGTGCGCGGCCCGGGCGGCGCGCTGATCCTCGTGTCGGCCCGCCAGGGCCCGGCACTGAAGGGTAAAACGCTGCTCGCGTGCGAAATGACGTCCGAGGAAGACATCAAGGCGCTGGAGCAGATGGAAAAGCATTGAGCCGGCCAGGCGCCGCCGTGACATCCCGTCAGGCGGCGCTACTCTGCGCGGGTCGCTCCAGACGCATGTACGCATCGGACACGATCAGCCCGAAGACGATGTGGTCGAGTGCGCTCACCCAGCCACGCGCGTCGGCGAACCACGGGAACAATTGCGTCATCCCGTAGTAATTGACGACGTACAGCAGCACGCCGAATACGGCTCCCGTCACGCTGGCCATCCCGACGCTCGAATCCAGGCTGAAACACGCGATGATCACGGCCAGGATCAGCGCAAACACGATCGACAACGCGAAGTGCACGCCCAGCGCCGCCAGCAGGATTCCCACTTCGACCGTGGCCGACGGCGCAAGCGCGTCGTCGCCGAAGTAGATGGCCGCGATCATGCGCAGCGGCGCCCACGCGTCGTGTCCGATGATCGCCGCCGCGACGACCTGGATGACGAGGAAAACCGCGCCGGCCACGCACCCGCCGATCACGGCGGCACGCCACACCGGAATGCGGCGCACGTAATGGTGCGAATGCATGTGGAGTTGCATCGCGATCTCCTTGAAAACGTCCGCCGCCGCGTCAATGCCGGTGCGTATGCGACGTACCCGAACGCACCGCCGACCATGCGGACGCGATCGATTCCGACAGCCGGTGACAGGCACGCGTCATCGGCGGCCCGATGGCGTCGGAGATCCGGGTCGTCTTGCGGTGGAAGCGCTCGAACAGGCTGGACAGGCTCGAACATGAATGAAGCTTGCTCATCGCCATTCCCCTCGATGCGGCAACGACGAGAACCGGTTGGCACTCGCCGCGCATGCCGCCAAAGCGGATATATCGAACGTAGTCTCGCCGGTCGGGAAGATCAAGATGACGGGCGCCACTCGCGCGACGCCTCGTCGTTCTCCTGAAGAAAGCGCCGGCGGCCGCGCGGCACGCCGCCCGCCGCTCCGTCGAGACGCCGCAACGAGTGGCCTCGCACCGCGCGTCTCCCGAGCACCGCCTCTTCCCCCTGTCGCTACAATAGCCACCATGAACGCCCCCACCTCCTCCGACACGCCCGATTCCGGCGACGCGCACATCGCGCGCAACCGGCTCGAGGCGCACCTGGACGCCGCGCCGCGCGCGTGGCCGCTCGACATCGTCGCCGCCACCGGCTCGACCAACGCCGACGTCGCCACCCGGCTCAAGGCGCTGCCGCGCCACGCGAACGCGCTGCCCGCGCCGCTCGTGCGCGTGGCGTTCGAGCAGACGGCCGGCCGTGGCCGGCAGGGCCGCCCGTGGTTCGCGCAGCCCGGCAACGCGCTGCTGTGCTCCGTCGGCTGCATCGTGCCGCGCCCCGTCGACGCGCTCGGCGGCCTCAGCATCGCGATCGGCGTCGCGCTTGCGGAAGGGCTGGCCACGCTGCCGCTCGACGCCCGCTCGCGCGTCGCGCTCAAATGGCCGAACGACCTGCTGCTGACGGCCACCGACGACGGCACGCCGCGCATCGTCGGCAAGCTCGCCGGGATCCTGATCGAAACCGCCTGGGCCAGCGCCGACGCGACCGCCGTCGTGATCGGCTTCGGCATCAACGTACGCGGCGCGGAAGCCGTCGCCGCGCAGGTCGACGCGCTGCGCGCGCGCGAAGCGACGCTCGCGAGCGGGCTGCCGCCGGCCGCGCTGTCGATCGCGTGCGCATCGGCCAACCTCACCGATACGCTCGCCGCGTCGCTGAACGCGCTCACGCCCGCGCTCGCGCAGTTCGGCGCCGAAGGGCTCGCGCCGTTCGTGCCGCGCTGGCATGCGTTGCACGCGTATGCGGGGCGCGAAGTCGTCCTGCTCGAACAGGGCGTCGAACGCGCGCGCGGCATCGCGACGGGCATCGACGCGACCGGCCAGTTGCTGCTCGACACGCCGGACGGCATCCAGGCGATCGCGGCCGGCGACGTGTCGCTGCGCGAAGCGCAATGAACGAGCCGCACCTGCTGATCGACGCCGGCAACAGCCGGATCAAGTGGGCGCTCGCCGATGCGCGGCGCACGCTCGTCGAGACGGGCGCGTTCGGCCACGCGCGCGACGGCGGCGCCGATCCCGACTGGTCGCACCTGCCGCGTCCGCGCGGCGCGTGGATCTCGAACGTCGCGGGCGCCGACGTGGCCGCCCGGCTCGACGCGCTGCTCGACGCACGCTGGCCGGGCCTGCCGCGCACGACGATACGCGCGCGTCACACGCAAGGCGGCGTGACGAACGGCTATACGACGCCCGAACAGCTCGGCAGCGACCGCTGGGCCGGCCTGATCGGTGCGCACGCGGCGTTTCCGGGCGAGCACCT
Organism: Burkholderia cepacia; assembly: GCF_001718835.1. Lineage (NCBI taxonomy): Bacteria > Pseudomonadati > Pseudomonadota > Betaproteobacteria > Burkholderiales > Burkholderiaceae > Burkholderia > Burkholderia cepacia. Next base: position 3,427,159 of record NZ_CP013443.1, read on the forward strand.
GCTGATCGCGACGTTCGGCACCGCGACGACGCTCGAGGCGCTGCGCGCGGACGGCCGCTTCACCGGCGGGCTGATCGCACCGGGCTGGGCGCTGATGATGCGCGCGCTCGGCACGCACACCGCGCAGTTGCCGACGCTGACCACCGATATCGCGAGCGGACTGCTCGCGGGTGCGCAGGCCGATCCGTTCCAGGTCGACACGCCGCGCTCGCTGTCGGCCGGCTGCCTGTACGCGCAGGCCGGACTGATCGAACGCGCATGGCGCGACCTGAACGCCGCCTGGCAAGCGCCGGTGCGGCTCGTGCTGGCCGGCGGCGCGGCGGACGACGTCGCGCGTGCGCTGACGGTGCCGCATACGCGGCACGATGGGCTGATCCTGTCCGGGCTCGCGCTGATTGCGGCGGAAACGGTTGCGAATGGTTGAAACGGCACGCACGCGCCGTTAGCTGCGCCGACGGACCGCGCGAACCGAATGACCAGCCCCGCGGCTGGCCTGACTGAATGACGACAAGGAGTTTCGACGATGCTGCGCTGGCTGATCGCTGTTCTCTTTCTCGCCAACATGCTCGCGTTCGTGGTGGCGCGCGGCGTGTTCGGGCCGCTGCCGTCGGCCGGCCCGCGCGAACCCGGCGTGCTGTCGCGGCAGGTGCGGCCCGATGCGCTGCGCGTGACGCCGCTCGCGCACGCTGCCGATCAGGCGCTCACGGGCGGCCCGATCGCGGCACCGGCGGAGCCGGCGGAGCCGCTCGCGGCGTCCGCGCCCTGACGCCGCGCGCGGCGGCGCGGATTTACGGCTGCTGCGCGCGCACCTTCTTCAGCAACGCGGTGGTCGAGCGGTCGTGCTCGAACGGAATCGCCAGCGCACGGCCGCCCCAGCCGCGCACGAGCGCCGATTCCGGCAGCGCGTCCATGTCGTAGTCGCCGCCCTTCACGAGGATGTCCGGACGCACGGCCTCGATCAGCGACACCGGCGTCTTTTCCCCGAACGTCACGACCCAGTCGACGCTTTCCAGCGCCGCAAGCAGTGCCGCGCGGTCTTCCTCGCGGTTGATCGGCCGGTCGTCGCCCTTGCCGAGCATGCGCACCGACGCATCGCTGTTCACGCCGACGATCAGGCACGCGCCGAGCGCTTTCGCATCGGCGAGATACGTGACGTGGCCGCGGTGCAGGATGTCGAATACGCCGTTGGTGAACACGACGGGCGACGGCAGCGACGCGCGCAGCGCGACGAGGGCTTCACGGGTGATCAGCTTGCGTTCGAAAATGGCAGGCATGATGGTGTCTGGCGGAAGAAAACGGCTTGCGCGACGCGCATGCCCAAGAAAAAGCCCGCCGCGCCGGGCGGGCTTCATGTCGCGCGCGCCCTCGCCGGGCGCGCGTCTCGTCGTCAGGCCGGCTGGGCAGCCGACTGGCCGCTTTCGGCCTGCAGGCGGCCGGTGACTTCCTTGCGGTAGCGGTTCAGCTCCTGCGCGGTCGCGAACGTGCGCTCGAACAGGATCGACAGGTTGTGCAGGATCCGCTCGACGACCTTCTTTTCCCACTCGCCGTCGAACCGGATCTGCTCGTCGAGCCAGCGCTCGAGCCATTCCGGATCGGGCAGGCGCGACTGCACGGTGTCGCGCGGGAACAGCGCCTGGTTCACGTGCAGGTTGGTCGGGTGCAGCGGCTTCTCGGTGCGGCGCGCCGACGCCATCAGCACGCCGATCTTCGCGAACGCCGCGCGCGCGACGTCGCCGCAGTCGTTCAGCGCCTTCTTCATGTAGCGCAGGTAGGCGCCGCCATGGCGCGCTTCATCGCGCGAGATCGTTTCGTAGATCTGCTTGATGACCGGCTCGGTGTGCCAGTCGGCCGCGCAGCGGTACCAGTGGTTCAGGCGGATCTCGCCGCAGAAGTGCAGCATCAGCGTCTCGAGCGGCGGCGCCGGGTCGAACTGGAAGCGCACCGCGTGCAGTTCCTCTTCGGTCGGCACCATTTCCGGCTTGAAGCGGCGCAGGTATTCCATCAGCACGAGCGAATGCTTCTGTTCCTCGAAGAACCACACGCTCATGAACGCGGAAAAGTCGCTGTCGTGCTGGTTGTCGCGCAGGAACATTTCCGTCGCGGGCAGCGCCGACCATTCGGTGATCGCGTTCATCTTGATCGTCTTCGCCTGCTCGTCGGTGAGCAGCGAAGCGTCGAACTTGTCCCACGGAATGTCCTTCTCCATGTCCCAGCGGACAGCTTCGAGCGACCTGTAAAGTTCCGGATAAAGCATGGTGTTCATGATGGTCCCACCCCTGTTCTGCGCAATGCGACTTCTCTAAACGTGACTGTTGCCGCCAAGGCGCGCCGAGCGCGCTTTTTGCGGCCAAGACTGTAATTTTACGCGGGAAACCAGCCCCCGGGCCGCGTGTTCCGCGTCCGGCAGCCGGGCGGCCGCGTAAGCCGCTCGCTTGGGGCAAGCCCGCGCGCCGCGCTCCGCGCGAACGGAACCGGCTGCGCGCTTGCCTGAGTGGGGGCCGGCGCTGGCCGGCTTCGCTGGCGAGCCCGTCGCGGCCCCTTGCGGGCGCCGGTCCGGCGAGCTGTTCGATATGGTGTATACGGCGGCGGCCATGATAGCACGCGTGCATGACGGTTCCGAGACAGGCTTCCGGTCGCTTCCCGACAGCCGCCATGCGGCAAAGCGTCGCAGCCGGCATCGCGGAAACGCAGCCGATCCCGCAGCCGATCCGCGTCAGACCCGCATTTCCCCGGCCGCCTGCCCGTCGGCCGGCGACGCGCTCGCGCCGTCCGCCAGCGCGATCCAGCCGGCCAGCGTGTCGCGCTGCGCGCGCCCGTCGCGGTAGCCGAGCTCGATCAGTTCGCGCGTGAATGCCTCCTCGAACAGCAGGTAGCTCGCAAACGACGCGCCGGCCGGCTGGCTGCCGCCGACCGCGCCGAGCAGCCCGCGCATCGTCGCCGGCATCTGCTTCAGGTGTTTCGCCGCGATCAGCTCGATGCGCTCGGACGGCGCGATCGCGAGCACGTCGACATGCCGCCAGCCGCTGTCCACCTCGACCTGGTGCGGCAGGTGCTCGATCATCCGGTTGATGTGCTCGATGCGCTCGATGTCCGAGCCGATCGAATCGAGGAACACGCTCGCGAGCACCTGCTGGCCGATCTGCGCGAGCGTCGGGTAGCCGCGTACCCGCCCCGTGCCGTTCGCGGCCGGAATCTCGGGCCGCGGGTCGGCCGCACCGACCACGACGATCCGGTGCGCGCCGAAGTGGATCGCCGGCGACAGTGGCGCGATCTGCCGGATCGACCCGTCGCCGAAGTACTCGATCTGCCCGTCGAGCACGAGCGGCACGGCCGGGAACACGAACGGAATCGCCGACGACGCGAGCAGGTGCGATGCCGACAGGTCGACGAGCCGCGCGGTGCGCTGCGCGCGCCGCCACGCCTGGATCGGCTGGGCCGCCTGGTAGAAGGTGAGGTGCCGGCCGCTCGAATAGCTGAGCGCCGTGATCGACAGCGCGTGCAGCAGGCGCGCCTCGAGCATCTGCTCGATCCGGTGGAAGCTCAGCTCGCGCTGCAGCAGGTGCGCGAGCGGCGCGTTGTCGAGCAGCCCGCGCGGCGAGCGGCGGGCCGCCCAGCCGAACGTCATCGCCGCGAGCCAGCGCGCACCGGCGGCCGCGATGCCGAGCCAGTCGGTGCGATACACGTAGTCGGCGCGCAACGGCTCCCAGAACTCGAGCAGGCGCCGCACGCCATGGGAAAAGTCGTCCGCGTGGCTCGCGATCGACGTTGCGTTGATCGCGCCGGCCGACGAGCCGCACACGACCGCGAACGGCAGCGTGTGCCGCTGCGGATCGGCCTCGCGCGCGATCTCGGCCAGCGCCTTGAGCACGCCGACCTGATAGGCGGCACGTGCGCCGCCTCCCATCAGAACGAGCGCGAGCCGCATCGCCAGGCCTGCTACATGAGCCGCCGCGCCGTCACGTCGAACGCTTCGGCGGACGGGTTTCGGGCGACGAAGCGGCCGCCGCGCGCGCCGCGGCCGAACCGGACGAGCCGGACGATCCGGCCGGCTTCGCGCGCTTCGCGGCGGGCTTGCGCGGCGCCGCCGGCGGCGGGTCGGCCGGATCGGGCCGCGCCGCGGCCGATGCCGCCGGCGCAGCCGGTGCGTCCGGCGCGGCCGGTTGTGCGCCCGGCTGCGCCATCGCGAGGCTCGCGAGCTGGTTGAACTGCGACTGCAGCAGGTTCCACCAGCCGGCGGGATCGAAGGCCACGTTCTGCGCGGCGCTCTCGCCCTCGGGCGGCGCGTCCGCTTGCGCGCCTTCCGGCGCGGCCTGCTGCGTGTCGCCGAGCGGGGTCGCGGCCGCCTTCGCCGCCGCGACGGCCGCTTCCTCGGCCGCCGACATCGAGCTCTGCGCGAACGCGCCGAACGCACGCAGCGTCGCGAGCGTCGCGCGCTGCACCTCGAGCGCCTGGATCGCCGACTGCAGCATCCCGAGATTGAGCTTCAGCCATTGCTCGACCGCGCGCAGGTCGGTGATGCGCTTGTCGAGTTCCTCGACGCTCGTGAGCGGCGCCATCATGTCGGACATGCTCGACAGCGACGGCGGCAGCCCATGCGTCGCGCCGGGGAATGCGCCCATGCCGCCGAACGGCGACATCCGCATCATGTCCCACATCCGGTCCATCATGTCGGCGGGCTTGAAGCCGGCAAAGCCGGCGAAAGGATTGGAGCCGGAGGCATCGGTCGTCATACGGGCATCCTGGTTGACTGGGGGAGCGGCCGGATCGCCCGGCCGCCTGGTTCGATCATAGCGCCGGTGCGTGTCAGAACGGGGCGTCGCCGGGGAACTCGGGCGGGCGCCGCTCGCGCAGCGACCGGAGGCCTTCCTGCACGTCGGGCCCGGCAAACCCCATGAATTCGAGCGCAAGCGACGTATCGAAGGTCGGCCCGGCCGTGCGCAGCCAGTTGTTCAATGCGTACTTGGTCCAGCGGATCGCCGACTGCGAACCGTGCGCGAGCCGCTCGGCCACTTCGTACGCCTTCGGCAGCAGCTCGGCCGGCTCGACCGCGAGCGACACCAGCCCGATCCGCTCGGCCTCCTCGCCGCTCACCGGCTCGCACAGCAGCAGGTAGTACTTCGCCTTCGCCATCCCGCACAGCAGCGGCCACACGATCGCCGCGTGGTCGCCGGCCGCGACGCCGAGGCGCGTGTGGCCGTCGATGATGCGTGCGTCCTTCGCGGCGATCGAGATGTCCGCGAGCAGCCCGGCGACGAGCCCCGCGCCGACGGCCGGGCCATGCATCGCCGATACGATCGGCTTGCTGCAGTTGATCACGTTGTAGACGAGGTCGCGCGCCTCGCGCCACACGCGGGCGCGCACGTCGAAGTCGTTCGCCATGTCCTCGACGAGCGCGAGATCGCCGCCCGCCGAGAAGCCCTTGCCTTCGCCGCGGATCACCGCGACGCGCGTGTCGGGATCGCGGTCGACGTCGCGCCAGATGTCGGCGAGCTCGCGATGCATGCGCGCGTTCGCGGTCGCGAGGCCGCTGCGATTCGCCCCCTCGCCGCTCATCACGATGTCGAGGATGCCGTGCGGCTGGCGCCGCACCTTCAGTGCTTCATAACCGCTGTAAATGGCGGTATCGGACATGCGCAGCTCCTTGCGGAAAAACCCATGAGTCGAGTGTAGCCAAGCCCGCGCGGGCAAACATCAGGCGAAACCCGGCGCGCGCGCCGCAACCGAGTTGCGCCCGCTCGCTACATTACGTCAGGCGGCGCCGTCGGGCGGGGCGACCGACTGCTCGATCGCACCGAAGATCGACTTGCCGGCCGCGTCGAACATCTCGATGCGCACGGTATCGCCGTAACGCATGAATTCGGTCTGCGGCGCGCCGTGCTCGATCGTCTCGAGGCAGCGCTTCTCGGCGATGCAGCAGTAGCCGCGCTTCGCGTCCTTGTTCGACACCGTGCCCGAGCCGACGATCGACCCGGCGCGCAGGTTGCGCGTCTTCGCCGCGTGCGCGACCAGCTGGCCGAAGTGAAACACCATGTCGGTGCCCGCATCGGGCTGGCCGACCTTCCTGCCGTTCCAGTGGACGATCATCGGCCGGTGCACGCGGCCTTCGCGCCATGCGTCGCCGAGCTCGTCGGGCGTCACGGCGACCGGCGCAAAGGCGGTGGCCGGCTTGCTCTGGAAGAAGCCGAAGCCCTTCGCGAGCTCGGCCGGAATCAGGTTGCGCAGCGACACGTCGTTTACCAGCGTGACGAGCCGGACGGCCTTCAGCGCTTCGTCGGGCGACGCGCTCATCCGCACGTCGCCGGTGATCACCGCGACTTCCGCCTCGAAATCGATGCCCCATTCCTCGGACGGGCACACGACGTCGTCGCGCGCGCCGAGGAAATCGTCGCTGCCGCCCTGGTACATCAGCGGGTCGGTCCAGAATTCGGGCGGCATCTCGGCGCCGCGCGCGCGGCGCACGAGCTCGACGTGGTTCACGTACGCGGAACCGTCGGCCCACTGGAACGCGCGCGGCAGCGGCGCCATGCAGTTGGCCGGATCGAATGCGAACGAATTGCGCGCACGGCCGTGGTTCAGCGCGTCGTACAGGTCGCGCAGCTGCGGCGCGTAGAACGCCCAGTCGTCGAGGACGCGCTGCAACGTCGGCGCGATCGCGTCGGCGATCGCCGCGGTATGCAGGTCGCGCGACACGACGATCAGCTGGCCGTCGCGCGTGCCGTCCTTCAGCGAAGCAAGTTTCATAAGGGGGGACTCTGCCGTTGTAGTGACGATGGAGGGAATCTATTTTACGATGGTGAATCCCTGCGGCGCGCCACGATCGTGCATGCCGCTTTCGCCCCGATTTTTCGCCCCTTTTAGCCCCGGTTCCTGCCGCATTTTCGCGCACCTGCCCATGCCTGCCAGCCCGCTTCCCGACGACGATCTCGCCGACTCCGACTCCGACGACGCCGCTTCCGGCGAGCACGGCGAAAACAGCGAGAAGGTCCGTTCCGGCATCCAGTCGATCGAGGTCGGCTTCCGCCTGCTCGACGTGCTGACGAGCGAGCCGCGCGCGATGATGCTGCGCGACCTCGCGCAGCGCGCGGGCATGAGCCCTGCGAAGGCGCACCGCTACCTGGTCAGCTTCTCGCGGCTCGGCGTGGTGTCGCAGGATCCCGTCTCGGGCCGCTACGAGCTCGGCGGCTTCGCGCTGCAGATGGGGCTCGCGCGGCTCGCGCGCGTCGACGGCGTGAAGCTCGCGCGGATCGCGCTGACCGAATTCCGCGACCGCCTCGACCAGACGGTCGGTATCGCGGTGTGGGGCAACCAGGGGCCGACGATCGTGCACTGGATGGAATCGAGCCACCCGGCGAAGGCATCGCTGAAGCTCGGCGACGTGATGCCGCTGCTCGGCTCCGCGACGGGCCTGCTGTTCGCCGCGTACCTGCCGCGCAGCAAGACCGCCGCGATGCTCGAGCGCGAGCTCGCCGATACGCGCCGCTCGCCGCACCACGGCGGCCCGCGCACGCTCGACGAGGTCGACGCGGTGCTCGCCGACGTGCGCAAGCACGAGGCCGCGCGCGTCGAGGGGATGCTGCTGCCGACGATCCACGCGTTCTGCATGCCCGTGTTCGATGCGGTCGGCGAACTGGCGCTCGCGATCGTCGCGCTCGGCCAGGAAGGCTCGTTCGACATCGCATGGGGCGGGGAGATCGACACCGCGCTGCGCGCCTGCGCGCAGAAACTGTCTTACGAACTCGGCTATAGTCCCGACGCGCGCGACGCCTGACGCCTGACGCCTGACGCGTGGCACGCGACGCGCCGCATGAACGCGCGGCGCGCCCGGCGGTCCGATTCCTGACGCAACCTGCCAGCCGGCGCGCCGACGCCGCGCAACCGCCCCGAACCCTTCGCTGCCCGACGATGCCGCCCTCCGACGCCCGCCCCCGCTACGCTCCGCCCCGCCGCTGGCTGCGCGTGGGCATTGCGCTCGTCGTCGTGCTGGTGCTGCACACGCTCGCCGCGCTGTGGTTCACGCGTCATCGCGAACCGTTTACGCCGCCCGCACCCGCCGAAGTCCCCGTGCAGATCGAGCTGCTGAAACCGCAGCCGATCGAGCGCCAGCCCGCGCCACCTGCGCCGAAACCGGCTGCAAGGCCGGCCGCGCCTAAGCCGGCCGTGCCTGCGCCGGCCGCGCCGAAGCCCGCGAAGCCGGCGGCCGCGCCATCGCGGCCGGCGCCGCAGGAGCCGGTGCTGACGTCGACGCAGACCGCCGCGGAAGGCGTGCCGCCGGCCGCGGCCGCATCCGCCGGCGGCACCGCCTCGGGCGCGTCGGCTGCGGCGGCCGGCGGCGCAAGCGGCGCAGCGACGGCCGGCCCCGCGACGAACGGCGTGAAGTTCGCCGCGCCGCCCTCCGGCGACCTGCAGTACGACACGTTCTACAACGGCATGCAGAACATGATCGGCACGATCCACTGGCGGACCGACGGGCGCACCTACGACCTGTCGGTGTCGATGCCCGTGCCGTTCGTCGGCCCGTTCAGGTACCGGAGCCAGGGCCGCGTCGATGCATACGGGATCGCGCCCGACCGTTACGTCGAGAAGCGCGGCAAGCGTCCGGAAGACATCGCGATCTTCAATCGCGAGATCCGTCAGGTCGTGTTCACGCGCACGCCGAACAACGCCCCGTTGCCCGACGGCATACAGGACCGCTTCAGCATGCTGATGCAGCTGTCGGGGCTCGTGCGCGGCAATCCGTCCACGTACAAGCCGGGCGTCACGCAGCAGTTCTTCGTGATCGACAACAACAGCGGCGAGACCTGGCCGATCACCGTGATCGGCGACGAGCAGGTGCAGACGCAGGCCGGCATCATCGGCGCGCGGCACTTCATGCGCCTGCCGCGACGCGACGGCGACACGCGCCGTATCGACATGTGGCTCGCACCGTCGCTCGGCTGGCTGCCCGCGCGGCTCGTGCAGACCGAACCGAACGGTGCGCAGATCGAACTGTTGTGGCACGGCCCGCTCGCCGCACCCGCCGTGCCCGCCGAAGCGGCGCCGGACACCGGCGGCACGCCGAATGCGGCGTCCGACGCCGCCGCACCGGGCATGTCGAATGCGCCGCCCTCGGCTGCGTCGTCGCCGCCCGCGACGCCGTGACGCCACGTGCCGCGCCCGCGAATCGGCAAATTCGACCGATGGTTACCCGCCATAAAGATCGGCCGTCACGCGCCGTAATATCAGTCATGCCGTCCATGACACTCTTTAACAACTATTTCAGTCCACCGGTCGACAATGGGAAACGTTTCATAGACATCGGCTTCTAACCGATACACCCCACGCAAACGGGAACGGGGTGTGCAGCGCAAGCCCCTTGAAACCGGCAAGGCTCGCCCCACCTAGGGGACAACAAGGCCAGATGCCACTGCGAAGAGGAGTGCCGCCATGCAAATGATCTACAACAGCCCCAACTACTGCGTCGTCGAATTCGCGCCGCAGGCCGGCCACCACCTGATGAATGCCGGCGGATACGAAATCGTCGACAAGAACGCGCAGCGCGAGATCTTCATCGACGGCGAACTTGCCGAACGATTCCGCGCGCACGTGAAGCAGCTGATCGAAGATGAACCGTCGCTCGATGAGGTCGACGAATTCCTCGGACAATTCGACAGCCTGATGACGCAACCGGTCGTCCTGCACTGACGACACGCCAGCCCGGCGCCCGATACTGGCTGACGCCGCCGGGTTCGCCGCGAGCACTCCGATCATGCCCCCGCCCGGTTCGCCGGGCGGGGGTTTTCATTTGGCGCCGCGCCACGCCGGACGGCGGGCGGCCGCAACGGCTACAATGGCGCTTTTCCCGCTTCTTTCCCACTTCGCCGGTCATCCGCCATGTCTGCGACTTCATCCGCCGTTCGCTCCGCCCCGTCAGCCGCGCCCGACGCCCCGTACACGCGCGGCGCCCAGCTGCCGGTGCTGCTCAAGCAGCGCATCCTGATCCTCGACGGCGCGATGGGCACGATGATCCAGCGCTACAAGCTCGACGAAGCCGCGTATCGCGGCGAGCGCTTCAAGGATTTCCCGCGCGACATCAAGGGCAACAACGAGCTGCTGTCGATCACGCAGCCGCAGATCATCCGCGAGATCCACGACCAGTACTTCGCGGCCGGCGCCGACATCGTCGAGACCAACACGTTCGGCGCGACGACCGTCGCGCAGGCCGACTACGAGATGGAAGATCTCGTCGTCGAGATGAACATCGAATCGGCGAAGCTCGCGCGCGAAGCGGCCGCCAAATACGCGACGCCCGACAAGCCGCGCTTCGTCGCGGGCGCGATCGGGCCGACGCCGAAAACGGCCAGCATCTCGCCGGACGTCAACGACCCGGGCGCCCGCAACGTCACGTTCGACGAACTGCGCGCGTCGTACTACCAGCAGGCGAAGGCGCTGCTCGACGGCGGCGTCGACCTGTTCCTCGTCGAGACGATCTTCGACACGCTGAACGCGAAGGCCGCGCTGTTCGCGCTCGACGAGCTGTTCGAGGACACCGGCGAGCGCCTGCCGATCATGATCTCGGGCACCGTCACCGATGCGTCGGGCCGGATCCTGTCGGGCCAGACCGTCGAGGCGTTCTGGAACTCGCTGCGTCACGCGAAGCCGCTCACGTTCGGCCTGAACTGCGCGCTCGGCGCGGCGCTGATGCGCCCGTACATCGCCGAGCTCGCGAAGCTGTGCGACACCTACGTGTCGTGCTACCCGAACGCGGGCCTGCCGAACCCGATGGCCGAAACCGGCTTCGACGAGACGCCGGACGTCACGTCGGGCCTCCTGAAGGAATTCGCGCAAGCCGGGCTCGTGAACCTCGCGGGCGGCTGCTGCGGCACGACGCCCGAACACATCGCGGAGATCGCGAAGGCGCTCGCCGACGTGAAGCCGCGCCGCTGGCCGAACCAGTACAGCGACAACGCCTGACCCGACCGCCCCACGCCCTTCATCACCAGAATCCGCACCGCCATGACCGATCACATGATGCGCCTCGCCGGCCTCGAGCCGTTCAACGTCACGTCCGGAACGCTCTTCATCAACGTCGGTGAGCGCACCAACGTCACCGGCTCGAAGGCGTTCGCACGCATGATCCTCAACGGCCAGTTCGACGAGGCGCTCGCCGTCGCGCGCCAGCAGGTCGAGAACGGCGCGCAGGTGATCGACATCAACATGGACGAGGCGATGCTCGATTCGAAGGCGGCGATGGTGCGCTTCCTGAACCTGATCGCATCGGAACCGGACATCGCGCGCGTGCCGATCATGATCGACTCGTCGAAGTGGGAAGTCATCGAGGCGGGCCTGAAGTGCGTGCAGGGCAAGGCGATCGTGAACTCGATCTCGCTGAAGGAAAGCGAGGAGGCGTTCGTCCATCATGCGAAGCTGATCCGCCGCTACGGCGCCGCGGCCGTCGTGATGGCGTTCGACGAGCAGGGCCAGGCCGACACGTTCGCGCGCAAGACCGAGATCTGCAAGCGCTCGTACGACGTGCTCGTGAACCAGTGCGGCTTCCCGCCGGAAGACATCATCTTCGACCCGAACATCTTCGCGGTCGCGACCGGCATCGAGGAGCACAACAACTACGCGGTCGACTTCATCGAGGCGACCCGCTGGATCAAGCAGAACCTGCCGTACGCGAAGGTGAGCGGCGGCGTGTCGAACGTGTCGTTCTCGTTCCGCGGCAACGACCCGGTGCGCGAGGCGATCCACACCGTGTTCCTGTACCACGCGATCCAGGCGGGGATGGACATGGGCATCGTCAACGCGGGCCAGCTCGGCGTGTACGCCGAGCTCGACGCGGAGCTGCGCGAGCGCGTCGAGGACGTGATCCTGAACCGCCGCGACGATTCGACCGACCGCCTGCTCGAGATCGCCGACAAGTTCAAGGCGGGCGGCGCGAAGAAGGAAGAGAACCTCGAGTGGCGCAACCAGCCGGTCGAGAAGCGGCTTTCGCATGCGCTCGTGCACGGCATCACGAACTTCATCGTCGAGGATACGGAAGAAGTCCGCGCGAAGATCGCCGCGGCCGGCGGCCGCCCGATCAACGTGATCGAAGGGCCGCTGATGGACGGGATGAACATCGTCGGCGACCTGTTCGGCCAGGGCAAGATGTTCCTGCCGCAGGTCGTGAAATCGGCGCGCGTGATGAAGCAGGCGGTCGCGCACCTGATCCCGTTCATCGAGGAAGAAAAGCGCCTGCTCGCGGAAGCGGGCGGCGACGTGCGAGCGAAGGGCAAGATCGTGATCGCGACCGTGAAGGGCGACGTGCACGACATCGGCAAGAACATCGTGTCGGTCGTGCTCCAGTGCAACAACTTCGAAGTGGTCAACATGGGCGTGATGGTCCCGTGCAACGAGATCCTCGCGAAGGCGAAGGTCGAGGGCGCGGACATCATCGGGCTGTCGGGCCTCATCACGCCGAGCCTCGAGGAGATGGCGTACGTCGCGTCGGAAATGCAGCGCGACGACTACTTCCGCGTGAAGAAGATCCCGCTGCTGATCGGCGGCGCAACGACGTCGCGCGTGCATACGGCCGTGAAGATCGCGCCGCACTACGAAGGCCCGGTGGTCTACGTGCCCGACGCGTCGCGCTCGGTGTCGGTCGCGTCGAGCCTGCTGTCCGACGAAGGCGCGGCGAAGTACCTCGACGAGCTGAAATCCGACTACGAACGCATCCGCGACCAGCACGCGAACCGCAAGGCGCAGCCGATGGTCACGCTCGCCGAGGCGCGCGCGAACAAGGCGAAGATCGACTGGGCGGGCTACCAGCCGGTGAAGCCGAAGTTCATCGGCCGCCGCGTGTTCAGGAACTACGACCTGAACGAGCTCGCGAACTACATCGACTGGGGCCCGTTCTTCCAGACCTGGGATCTCGCGGGCCCGTACCCGGCGATCCTGAACGACGAGATCGTCGGCGAATCGGCGCGCCGCGTGTTCTCCGACGCGAAATCGATGCTCGCGCGCCTGATCCAGGGCCGCTGGCTGACCGCGAGCGGCGTGATCTCGCTGCTGCCGGCGAATACCGTCAACGACGACGACATCGAGATCTACACCGACGAATCGCGCAGCGAGGTGCTGCTCACGTGGCGCAACCTGCGCCAGCAGAGCGTGCGTCCGGTGGTCGACGGCGTGATGCGGCCGAACCGCTCGCTCGCCGACTTCATCGCGCCGAAGGAATCGGGCGTCGCCGACTACATCGGGATGTTCGCGGTGACCGCCGGCCTGGGTGTCGACGTGAAGGAAAAGCAGTTCGAAGCCGACCACGACGACTACAGCGCGATCATGCTGAAGGCGCTCGCCGACCGCTTCGCGGAAGCGTTCGCGGAAGCGATGCACGCGCGCGTGCGGCGCGAGCTGTGGGGCTATGCGAGCGGCGAGACGCTCGACAACGACGCGCTGATCGCGGAAAAGTACGCGGGCATCCGCCCGGCACCCGGCTACCCGGCCTGCCCCGACCACCTCGTGAAGCGCGACATGTTCGACGTGCTGCGCGCGGACGAGATCGGCATGAGCGTGACCGACTCGCTGGCGATGCTGCCGGCCGCGAGCGTATCGGGCTTCTATCTCGCGCATCCGGACAGCACGTATTTCTCGGTCGGGAAAATCGGTCAGGATCAGCTCGAGGACTACGCGCGGCGCATGGCGCTGTCGCTCGACGACGCGCGCCGCGCGCTCGCGCCGCAGCTCTGATCCGCATCGGCGGGCGGCGCGTGCCGCCCTTTCATCCGATGAATGCCCAGCAAAAAGCCCGCTCGAGAGCGGGCTTTTTGTCGTGCCGGCGACCGGCGGAGGTCAGAAGCCCCAGTGCACGTCGGCTTCGCCGGCTTTCGCTTCGCGCAGCATCGTGAGGAACGGCGCGACGCGCTGTGCCAGGCTCGGCGGCACTTCGTGGTGCGCGTGGTCGGCTTCGTCCTCGTGGAAATGGCCGGCGTGCTCGGCGCGTTCCTGCTTCGCCTGCGCAACGGCGCCTTCCAGCTTGGCGATCGCGTGGTCCAGTTCGTCGTGCGTAATCACGCCGCGCTCGCCCAGCTGCTTGCCGACGAGACCCAGCACATACACGGCGAAATCCTTCAGCACGTCGAGATCCTGTGCCGCCTTGCTCTTGAACGTAATCATGACAATTCCCTTTTCATCTTGTTGTGCCTGCGCGGCGCGGTTGGGGACCGCCGGCAGACCGGCGTCCGGCCTCGCGGACGCGGGCCGCCTGAGCGGCATATTAGCACCTGTTAAAATTCTGCGATCCCTGAAACGCGCGCTTAAAAAGCGCGCCGGCGGGCCGGCGTTTCCGGCCGCCACCAACGAAGCCTTCTACCAGCATGCTGCCAGCACACAAACAGACCCTCGAAGCCCTGCTCGCGGATAGCGTCAAGCAGGTCGCACACGCGCTGAAGGGCGCCGACGCTGCGTTCGTCGCCCCGACCATCACGCTCGAGCGCCCGAAGGTCGCCGCGCACGGCGACGTCGCGTGCAACGTCGCGATGCAGCTCGCCAAGCCGCTCGGCACGAACCCGCGCCAGCTCGCCGAGCAGATCGTCGCCGCCCTGACCGCCCAGCCGGGCGCGCAAGGCCTCGTCGACGCCGCCGAGATCGCCGGCCCCGGCTTCATCAACCTGCGCCTGTCGGCCGCCGCCAAGCAGGCGGTGATCGCCGCGGTGCTCGCGGAAGGCCGCGGGTTCGGCCTGTCCACGCGCGAACACGGCAAGCAGGTGCTGCTCGAATTCGTGTCGGCGAACCCGACCGGCCCGCTGCACGTCGGCCACGGCCGCCAGGCCGCGCTCGGCGACGTGCTCGCGAACGTGATCGCGAGCCAGGGCTACGCGGTGCACCGCGAGTTCTACTACAACGACGCAGGCGTGCAGATCGGCAACCTCGCGATCTCGACGCAGGCGCGCGCACGCGGGCTGAAGCCGGGCGACGCGGGCTGGCCGGAAGCCGCGTACAACGGCGAATACATCGCCGACATCGCACGCGACTTCCTGGCCGGCGAAACGGTCGCCGCGTCGGACGGCGAGCCGGTCAAGGGCACGGGCGACGTCGAGGATCTCGACGCGATCCGCAAGTTCGCGGTCACGTACCTGCGTCGCGAGCAGGACATGGACCTGCAGGCGTTCGGCGTGAAGTTCGACCAGTACTACCTCGAGTCGTCGCTGTACAGCGAAGGCCGCGTCGAGAAGACGGTCGATGCGCTGATCAAGGCCGGCATGACCTACGAGCAGGACGGCGCGCTGTGGCTGCGCACGACCGACGAAGGCGACGACAAGGATCGCGTGATGCGCAAGTCGGACGGCACGTACACGTACTTCGTGCCGGATGTCGCGTATCACGTGACGAAGTGGGAGCGCGGCTTCACGAAGGTGATCAACATCCAGGGTTCGGACCACCACGGCACGATCGCGCGCGTGCGCGCCGGCCTGCAGGGCCTGCACATCGGGATTCCGAAGGGCTACCCCGACTACGTGCTGCACAAGATGGTCACCGTGATGCGCGACGGCCAGGAAGTGAAGATCTCGAAGCGCGCGGGCAGCTACGTGACGGTGCGCGACCTGATCGAATGGTCGGGCGGCGCGGCGGCGGGCCAGGAAGCGGCGCCCGACCTGATCGACGAAGCGACCATCACGCGCGGCCGCGATGCGGTGCGGTTCTTCCTGATCTCGCGCAAGGCCGATACCGAGTTCGTGTTCGACATCGACCTCGCGCTGAAACAGAACGACGAAAACCCGGTCTATTACGTCCAGTACGCGCATGCGCGGATCTGCTCGGTGCTCAACGAACTGAAGTCGCGCTACAACGTCGACGCCGCGCAGCTGCCGGGCGCCGACCTGTCGCAACTGACGAGCGCGCAGGCGGCGTCGCTGATGCAGAAGCTGGCCGAGTATCCGGACATGCTCACGCACGCGGCGAACGAGCTGGCGCCGCACGCGGTCGCGTTCTACCTGCGCGACCTCGCTGGTGAATTCCACTCGTTCTACAATGCGGAGCGCGTGCTGGTGGACGACGAAGCGCCGCGCAATGCGCGCGCCGCGCTGCTCGCCGCGACCCGGCAGGTGCTCGAGAACGGTCTGGCGGTGCTCGGCGTGTCCGCGCCCGCCAAGATGTAACGACGCAAGCGGCCCGAACCGGGCAGCGAATGGCCGGGGCAGCGCCCGCCCCGGCCCTTTCACGATTCTTTTTGCAGGTGACTCAAGCAATGGCACAACCACGCCGAACTTCGAAGCAATCGAAACAAGCCGGAGGGACATTTCTTGGAATCGTGCTGGGCCTGATCGTCGGCCTCGCGATCGCGGTGGTGGTGGCGCTCTACATCACGCGTTCCCCGTCGCCGTTCGTGTCGAAGGTCGCGCCGCCGCCGGCCGACAACGGCGCGAGCCAGCCGCAGCAGTTCGATCCGAACCGCGCGCTGCAGGGCAAGACGCCCGGCCAGCCGGTGCCGCAGGCCGCGCAGCCGGCACCGCCGAACACCGCGCCCGGCCAGGCCGCGAACCAGACCCAGGGCGGCCTGCTGCCCGAACCGCAGATCGTCGAAGTGCCGCCGTCGGCCGGCGGGTCGAACGGTTCCAGCGGATCGAACGCTTCGAATGGCTCGAACGGGTCGCACGCGTCGAACGGTTCGAACAACGCCGCGAACAACTCGGCAAACAACGGCGTCGCCGTCGCGCCGAAGCCGGCCGACACCACGCCGCCGAAGAAGCCGCAACAGCAGCAGCAGCAGCAACAGCAGGCGGCGAGGACGACCTCGCCCGCTTCGCCGCGCAGAAGCAGGCGCAGATGCAAGCCGCGCAGAAGGCGCAACAGCAGGCCGCGAAGCCGACGTCGTCGACGACGGTCGCGAACAACGCCGGCAATGCCGCGAAGGCGCCGACCGCGAACGACGCGAATACCGGCTACTTCCTGCAGGTGGGCGCGTACAAGACGGAAGGCGACGCCGAGCAGCAGCGCGCGCGCCTCGGCTTCCAGGGCTTCGAGTCGAAGGTGTCGAAGCGCGATGTCAGCGGCGTGACGTACTTCCGCGTGCGCGTCGGCCCGTTCTCGAAGTTCGAGGATATGAACTCGGCCCGCCAGCGCCTGTCCGATGCAGGTGTCGACACGGCGGTGATCCGTTTCACGAAGCAGTAAGCGCGGCCGCACCGCCGCCCCTGTCACGTTTCGCTTCCCGAGCAACTGATCCGACATACACACAACATGAAAAAACTGCTTAGCACGCTCCTTCTTTCCCTGGGCCTGGCCGCCGGCCTCGCGCAGGCTTCGCCCGCCGCGCCGGTCGCCGGCAAGGACTTCGAGGTGATGAAGTCGCCGCAGCCGGTGTCCGCGCCGGCCGGCAAGGTCGAGGTGATCGAGTTCTTCTGGTACGGCTGCCCGCACTGCTACGAATTCGAGCCGACGATCGAGGCCTGGGTGAAGAAGCAGGGCGGCAACATCGACTTCAAGCGCGTCCCGGTCGCGTTCCGTGACGATTTCGTCCCGCACTCGAAGCTGTTCTACGCGGTGTCCGCGCTCGGCATCTCCGAGAAGGTCACGCCGGCGATCTTCAACGCGATCCACAAGCAGAAGAACTACCTGCTGACGCCGCAGGCGCAGGCCGACTTTCTGGCCACGCAGGGCGTCGACAAGAAGCAGTTCATGGACGCGTACAACTCGTTCAGCGTGCAGGGCGAAGTGAACCAGTCGGCCAAGCTGCTGAAGGACTACGCGATCGACGGCGTGCCGACGGTCGTCGTCAACGGCAAGTACAAGACGGGCCCCGCTTACGCGAACAGCATCCCGGGCACCGCCCAGGTGCTCGACTTCCTCGTGAAGCAGGTTCAGGACAAGAAGCTCTGATCCCCGCCCGCGCGCCGGCATGACTACTCCGCTGAAGGTCTTCATCACCGGCGCATCGAGCGGCCTCGGCCTCGCGATGGCCGAGGAATACGCCCGCCAGGGCGCCACGCTCGCACTCGTCGCGCGACGCACCGATGCCCTCGACGCGTTCGCGCGACGCTTCCCGAAGCTGTCCATCTCCGTCTACTCCGCCGACGTGCGCGACGCCGACGCGCTCGCGACGGCCGCCGCGTCGTTCATCGCGACGCACGGCTGCCCCGACGTCGTGATCGCGAACGCAGGCATCAGCCAGGGCGCCGTCACGGGCCAGGGCGATCTCGCGACGTTCCGCGACGTGATGGACATCAACTACTACGGGATGGTCGCGACGTTCGAGCCGTTCGTCGGCCCGATGACGGCCGCGCGCCACGGCACGCTGGTCGGCGTCGCGAGCGTCGCCGGCGTGCGCGGGCTGCCTGGCTCCGGCGCGTACAGCGCGTCGAAATCGGCGGCGATCAAGTACCTCGAAGCGCTGCGCGTCGAACTGCGGCCGGCCGGCGTCGGCGTCGTGACGATCGCGCCCGGCTACATCCGCACGCCGATGACCGCGCACAATCCGTACCGGATGCCGTTCCTGATGGACGCCGACCGCTTCGCCGCGCGTGCGGCCCGGGCGATCGCGCGGCAGCACGCGTTCCGCGTGATTCCGTGGCAGATGGGCGTCGTCGCGAAGGTGTTGCACGTGCTGCCGCGCTGGCTCTACGATCGCCTGTTCGAGAAGGCGCCGCGCAAGCCGAAGGCCGGCGCGCACTGAGCACCCCGGGTCCGGCCGCACGGCCGGACCGCCTTCGAGCGCCGCCCTTACCTCCCCCCTACCGCTCCCCGGCGCGCAAACAGCCGTTCCGTCGCGAACGCAGCCGTTTTTCGGTCAATTCCCCGCGTTCAGGCGCCTTTTTCCACGCGTCGCGCGCTTTGACGGTATGCTATTCGCCAGCCGCGCCGCCTCCGGGCGGCGCATTCGCATCCCGTCATCAATCAAGCAAAAGGCACAAGCCACGTGGGAGATCCTATGCAGGTCAAGCTGTTCGCCGCGGTCGCACTGGCCGCGGCTCCCGTCCTCGTCGCCGCCAAGCCGCTCACCGTCTGCACGGAATCGAGCCCGGACGGCTTCGACGTCGTGCAGTACAACTCGCTCGTCACGACCAACGCATCGGCCGACGTGATCTTCAACACGCTCGTGTCGTACGACGAAGCCGCGAAGAAGGTCGTGCCCGCGCTCGCCGACAAATGGGAAGCCAGCGCCGACGGCCTCACCTACACGTTCCACCTGCGTCCGAACGTCGCGTTCCAGACCACCGACTATTTCAAGCCGGGCCGCGCGCTGAACGCGGACGACGTCGTGTTCACGTTCTCGCGGATGCTCGACGATTCGAACCCGTGGCACAAGGTGGCCGGCGCGAGCGGCTTCCCGCACGCGCAGTCGATGGGGCTCGTGAAGCTCGTGAAATCGGTCACGAAAGTCGACGACAGCACCGTGAAGTTCGTGCTGAACGAGCCGAACGCGACGTTCGTGCCGATCCTGACGATGGGCTTCGCGTCGATCTACTCGGCCGAATACGCGGACCAGCTGCTGAAGGCCGGCAAGCAGGCCGACCTGAACGCGAAGCCGGTCGGCACCGGCCCGTTCGTGCTGAAGAGCTATACGAAGGACGCGCTGATCCGTTACGACGCGAACCCGACGTACTGGGGCACGAAACCGAAGGTCGACCGGCTGATCTACGCGATCACGCCCGACCCGTCGGTACGCCTGCAGAAAGTGAAGGCCGGCGAATGCCAGATCGCGCTGTCGCCGAAGCCGCAGGACGTGCTCGCCGCGAAGGGCGACAACGCGCTGAAGGTCGTGCAGACGCCCGCTTTCATGACCGCGTTCGTCGCGCTGAACACGCAGAAGAAGCCGCTCGACAACGACAAGGTGCGCGAGGCGCTGAACCTCGCGTTCGACCGCGCGACCTACCTGAAGGTCGTGTTCGACAACACCGCGACGGCCGCGAACAACCCGTATCCGCCGAACACGTGGAGCTACGCGAAGGACGTCGCGCCGTATGCGTACGATCCCGCGAAGGCGAAGCAGCTGCTCGCGCAGGCCGGCTTCCCGAACGGCTTCTCGACGACGATCTGGACGCGCCCGACCGGCAGCGTGCTGAACCCGAACCCGAAGGTCGGCGCGGAGCTGCTGCAGGCCGACCTCGCGAAGATCGGCGTGAAGGCCGAGGTCAAGGTGATCGAATGGGGCGAACTGATCAAGCAGGCGAAGCTCGGCCAGCATGAGATGCTGTTCATGGGCTGGGCCGGCGACAACGGCGATCCGGACAACTACCTGTCGCCGCTGTTCAGCTGCAACGCGGTGAAGTCGGGCATCAACTTCGCGCGCTTCTGCGACGCGCAGCTCGACAAGCTGATCGCCGACGGCAAGTCGACTGCCGACCAGGCCAAGCGCGCGAAGCTGTACGAAAGCGCGCAGAAGATCATCCACGACCAGGCGCTGTGGATCCCGCTCGGCTACCCGACCGCGGCCGCGCTCACGCGTACGAGCGTGAACGGCTATCACGTGAGCCCGTTCGGGCGGCAGAACTTCGCGGCGGTGTCGGTGCAGTAACACGCCCCCGAGCGTGGCGCGCAGGCGACGGGTGTGTCGCGGATTTCCCGGGCGCGCTGGTCGTCGCGTCGCACGACGCGGCGTTCCTCGCGGCGCTCGCGCCGACGCACACGATGCGATGGAGCCGCGACGGGTGGCGCTACGACCCCGTCGCGTGAGGAAGGATCGGCGTGCTGACGCGGTGTTTATCGCAGGCCGCGCGCCATCACGACTCCGCCGCGCCGTCGGGGTTCGCGAAAAGCCGCTTGAAAAGGCGCTCCGCTTCCCGCACGCCTTCGTCGCTCAGGACGACCGACTTCGCCTTGTTGACGGGATCGCCGATCAGG
This sequence comes from Burkholderia cepacia, assembly GCF_001718835.1. Classification (NCBI taxonomy): domain Bacteria; kingdom Pseudomonadati; phylum Pseudomonadota; class Betaproteobacteria; order Burkholderiales; family Burkholderiaceae; genus Burkholderia; species Burkholderia cepacia. Next base: position 3,447,958 of record NZ_CP013443.1, read on the forward strand.
CCGCGTTCATGCAGGCGATTCAGCGCATCCCAGTCGAAACTCTTCCAGGCGCGGTTGTGATCGTGCAGCGTCAGGTAGAGAAGCGCCAGGACTGCGTCATCGATTGCGGCAAGGTTGACGTTCATCGCATGTTCCATCCTGATCTGTCTCTGCATCCCGTCACCCGGCTGACGCGCCGAGTGTCGCGAGCAGCTTGATGAAGTTGCGCTTCGCGCGATACGTCCTGCGTATCGCGTCGAGCTCCGCGTCGAATTCCGCTTGCTGCCGATGCGCCGCCCGCAGCGCGCCGATCTTGCGCACGACGTCGAACGCGTCGTCGTAGCGCGCACTGCCCGCGCCGCGCTCGAGCGCAACCGGCAGCAGCCGATGATAGAGCGCGATCGCCTCGTCGGGATGCGTCTTCGCGCGCGCGGCCGCCATGGCCGGCCAGACGTCGGTCGCAACCGGCCCGCCGCCGAACGCGTCCCAGGCCGCTTCGACATCCTTCTCGGCAAGCAGCAGCTTGACGAGTTCGGTGCGCGGTGACGGCTGCCAGCCCCACTTCGCCTTCGCGCTCTCCTTCGAGGTTTCCCGTTGTCGCGCCAGCGTCCGCAAATGCGCGATCGCGCGTTCGCGCACGGCATCACGTCGCGCGGTCTTCGCCGCAACCTTCATCAGCGCGGCGAATTCGTCGGCGGTCGGATGGCTCTCGAAGCGCTGCCACGCAAGCGCGTCGGCCCGGTCGAAATCGCGCCGGCGCAGGTATTCGGCAATGCAGAAGCCAAGCAGACGCGAATCGCGCCGATCGCCCGCGCCACCCAACCCGCGCTCGGCCCATGCCAGCCCCTCGTCGAAACGGCCGTGCTCGGCGCACAGTTCCGCGATCTGCGCAAATCGGTGCGAAGCCGACAGATCCTTCGACCAGATACGGATCAGCGCGTCGACATCGCCGTCGCGCTTCGCCAGCGATTCCATCGCATGTTCGAGATTCAGCCGCGCAGATTCGTACGAGCGCCGATCGTCGCGGCCCGCCGCCAGCGTCGGCAGCGCGGCCCAGCTTTGCTCGACGAGCGCCCGATACCGATCGATCCCTTCGCTGCCGAGCGGTTCCTCATAATTCGGCAGCACGTCGTAGAACGTGTCCCACCGTCCGTCGGCCTGCAGGCGGAACAGGCGCTCGGCGAGTTTCACCGGGTCCGGCCGGGTCCGCCGGCACGCTTCGAGATGCAGGTGGGCCAGCTCGTAAATCCCGGGCGCGACGCTGCCGTCCGAGTCGTCGATCTGCTCGAGGCTCGCTTCCGCGTCCGCGATCGCGAGTTCGGCTAGCTCGACCACGTGTGCCGCATGAGGGCCCGCCAGTTGCCGACGCAGCATGTCGGCCAATTCGAAGAGGTTCTCTCCAAAGGTGTGCGCCTCGTCCCAGCCGAGCGGCCGCGCCACGCGCGCCAGCTGACGAACGGCGGCCCGCAGGCTCGCAACGTCGCCGGCATTCGCGGCGCGCGCCTCGAACAGCAGCCTGTCGCGCAATGACCGGTCGCGCTCGGCCGCATCGAGCAGCCAGTTGCGCAACGCGTCCTCGTCGAGCGCCGCCAGATAGTCGCGAATCAGCTCCGCATGGGTCTTGCGCTTGCGTCGCGGGCGCGCCGGCTCGGGCGTCTCGTCGTGAAAAACCTCCTCGCCGCTGTTTTCGAGCCACGACAACGCGACGGCGACCGCATGCTTGCAGAAGATCTCGTCGACACCAACCGGGCAATTGCATGCGTAGTCGAGCAAGCCTTCATCGTCGACGGAAAATTCGACGTGGTAGCGGTGCGTGCCGCGCACGGTGGCCGACAGCGCGCCGTCGTGCTCGGTCAGCCGCGAGACCGCGCCGTCGTGGTAATAGGCCTTGCCGCGCTCGAAGGACTTCGGGTCGGCCAGCGCCTTGATTTCCGCGAGCGTGATGACGTCGGCCAGGGAGACATTCCTTGGCATGGGTTGCGACGGGTATTCAGATCGAAATTGAAAATTGTACGAAAGCACCGGGCGAGCCTGCGCCGGCGTGCATGCTCAACACCGCGCAAAGCGGATCACGCCATCGGCTCCCTCGCTGCGCGTCAACTCCCCCGCGAGCCACAGCAGGTTCAGGTGCGCGAGCGCCTCGCCGAGCGCGAACGTCATCTGGTGGATGTCGAGTTCGCGGCGGCGGAACATGATCGGCACGATGTCGGCCGCGCTCATCGGCTTTTCCGCGCATGCGACGCGCACTTCGGCCAGGCGCGCGTCATGGTGGTCGCGCAGTTGCGCGATGCGCGTGCGCACGCCGCGGAACGGCTTGCCGTGCGACGGCAGCACCAGCGTGTCGGGCGCCATCGTCTCGTAACGGCCGAGCGACTCCAGGTACAGCGCGAGCGGATTCGCCTCCGGTTCGAGGTCGAACACGGACACGTTCGTCGAGATGCGCGGCAGCACCATGTCGCCGGAGATCAGCACGCCGTCCGCTTCGCTATGCAGCGCGCAATGTTCAGGCGAATGGCCGAAGCCGGTCACGACGCGCCACGTGCGCGCGCCGATCGTCACCGCATCGCCTTCACGCAGGCGCCGGTAGCGCGGCGGCACGGCCGGCACGAGATCCGAGTAGTAGTTGCGACGGTTGCGCAGCTTGTCGAGCGCGGCCGGATCGGTGAGCCCGTGGCGCGCGAAATGATCGGCGGCCGCCGCGCCGCCCGCGTTCGAGCCGTTGCCCGCCGCCATCAGGCAGCCGAACATGTACTCACCGAGCGTCATCCACAGCCGCACGTTCCAGCGGCGCTTGTCGCCGCCTTCGCACAGCCAGTTCGCGAGGCCGAAGTGATCGGGGTGGCAGTGCGTGACAAGCACCCGCAGCACGGGCAGGCCGTCGAGATGCGTGTCGAAGATCTGCTCCCAGTGCGTGCGGATCGCATCCGACGAGATCCCGCAATCGACGATCGTCCAGCCGGCCTGCCCGTCGATCTCGTCGCGCAGCAGCCAGAGGTTGATGTGATCGAGCGAGAACGGCAGCGGCATGCGCAGCCAGCGCACGCCGGGCGCGACCTCGAACGTGTCGCCCGCGGCGGGCAGCGTGTCGGCGAAGGGGTAGTCGAGTTGGTGTTCCAGTGCGTTCATCGGTGGGGCGTCTCGTCGTTGTGCATGCGGGGCCGGCGTGCGGCCGGGCGGCCGCGGGCGTTCCGGCGATTCTATCGCCGTCTCGCGGCGGGCGTCGTCCGGGCCGCCCGCGCGTCAAAAAAAGTTCGTGCCAGAATCGGTTCCGTACCCGTATCTTTACGCGAAGATGCACCGAACGTCGCACAACGCCGGGCAACGCCCCCGATGACGCGCCGCCCGGCCCGCCGCCGGATGCGCTGAATCCGGCGCCCGGACGCTAAAATGGCGAGTGCTTACAGCCCCTCCCGAACGAGCCTGCACGCGATGAATCACTTCCCCAAACTGCTGTCCTCGCAGATCGGTTTCGACGTCGCGCAGACGATGCTCGAAAACTTCGACCGCCACTACCGGATCTTCCGCGAGGCGGCCGTCGAAGCGAAGACGCTGTTCGAGCGCGGCGACTGGCACGGGCTGCAGCGGCTCGCGCGGGAGCGGATCACGTCGTACGACGATCGCGTGAAGGAATGCGTCGAGGTGCTGGAAGACGAATACGACGCGGAAAACATCGACGACGAAGTGTGGCAGCAGATCAAGCTGCACTACATCGGCCTGCTCACGTCGCACCGCCAGCCCGAGTGCGCGGAGACGTTCTTCAATTCGGTGTGCTGCAAGATCCTGCACCGCTCGTACTTCAGCAACGATTTCATCTTTGTGCGCCCGGCGATCTCGACCGAGTATCTCGAGAACGACGAGCCGGCCGCGAAGCCGACCTACCGCGCGTACTATCCGGGCACCGACGGGCTCGCGGCCACCCTCGAGCGCATCGTCACGAACTTCCAGCTCGAGCCGGCGTTCGACGATCTCCCGCGCGACATCGGCTGCGTGATGCAGGCAATCCACGACGAATTCGGCCACTTCGACGAAGCGCCGAATTTCCAGATCCACGTGCTGTCGTCGCTGTTCTTCCGCAACAAGAGCGCGTACATCGTCGGCCGCATCATCAACGCCGACCGCGTGCTGCCGTTCGCGGTGCCGATCCGCCACGTGCGTCCGGGCGTGCTCTCGCTCGACACCGTGCTGCTGCGCCGCGACCAGCTGATGATCATCTTCGGCTTCTCGCACTCGTATTTCCTCGTCGACATGGGCGTGCCGTCCGCGTACGTCGACTTCCTTTGCACGATCATGCCCGGCAAGCCGAAGGCCGAGATCTACACCTCGGTCGGCCTGCAGAAGCAGGGCAAGAACCTGTTCTATCGCGACCTGCTGCACCACCTGTCGCATTCGAGCGACCGCTTCATCATCGCGCCCGGGATCAAGGGCCTCGTGATGCTCGTGTTCACGCTGCCGTCGTTCCCGTACGTGTTCAAGATCATCAAGGATCACTTCCCGCCGCCGAAGGAAACGACGCGCGCGCAGATCATGGAGAAGTACCAGCTCGTGAAGCGCCACGACCGCCTCGGGCGGATGGCCGATACGCTCGAGTATTCGAGCGTCGCGCTGCCGCTCGCGCGGCTCGACCACGCGCTCGTGCGCGAGCTGGAAAAGGAAGTGCCGTCGCTGCTCGAATACGAGGACGGCAATCTGGTAATCAGGCACCTGTACATCGAGCGCCGGATGACGCCGCTGAACCTGTACCTGCAGAACGGCACCGATACCGACGTCGAGCACGGCGTGAAGGAGTACGGCAACGCGGTGAAGGAGCTGATGAAGGCGAACATCTTCCCCGGCGACATGCTGTACAAGAACTTCGGCGTCACGCGCCACGGCCGCGTCGTGTTCTACGACTACGACGAGATCGAGTACCTGACCGACTGCAACGTGCGCCGCGTGCCGCCGCCGCGCAACGAGGAAGACGAGCTGTCCGGCGAACCGTGGTATACCGTCGGCCCGCACGACATCTTCCCGGAGACCTACGGCCCGTTCCTGCTCGGCGACCCGCGCGTGCGCGACGTCTTCATGAAGCATCACGCGGACTTTTTCGATCCCGCGCTGTGGCAGGCCAGCAAGGACAGGCTGCTGCAGGGTGAATTGCCCGATTTTTATCCCTACGACGCATCGCTGCGCTTCAGCGTGCGCTACCCCGATCGTTTCGACGAAACGGACGACGACGAGGGCGGCGCGCAGCGCGCTGCCTGAAACGCCCGAAAACCGGCCCCAAAAACGCACTGATACCGACCCATTTTCCGCACCCGGAAACCCGAACTGATGAATACCAACGACCACCCGCTTTCGCACCTGTTCGACAACAACGACGCGTGGGTCAAACGCAAGCTCGAAGACGATCCGCAGTTCTTTGCGCGCCTCGCCGACCAGCAGGCGCCGGAATACCTGTGGATCGGCTGCTCGGATTCGCGCGTGCCCGCGAACCAGATCATCGGCCTGCCGCCGGGCGAAGTGTTCGTCCATCGCAACATCGCGAACGTGGTCGTGCACAGCGACCTGAACTGCCTGTCGGTGATCCAGTTCGCGGTCGACATCCTGCGCGTGAAGCACATCATGGTCGTCGGCCACTACGGCTGCTCGGGCGTGAACGCGGCGCTGCTCAACCGCCGCGTCGGCCTCGCCGACAACTGGCTGCATCACGTGCAGGACGTGCGCGAGCGCCACGCGGCGCTGCTCGACGAATGGCCGGTGGGCGAAGCGCGCTATCGCCGCCTGATCGAGCTGAACGCGATCGAGCAGGTCGTCAACGTCTGCCGCACGACGATCGTCAACGATGCGTGGGCACGCGGCCAGTCGCTCACCGTGCACGGGCTCGTGTACGGCGTGCACGACGGCCGGATGCGCAACCTCGGGATGGCCGTGTCGAGCGCCGACGCGCTCGACGGCACCTACCGGCGCGCGGTGGCCGCGCTGGGCGCGCGCGGCGACCACGCACGCGGCAACGACATGGTCGCGGCCGATGCGGCGCAGCTCACTGAAGTCGCGCAGTCCGTCGCGGATACGTTGAAGCCTTGCACGGGAACGGACTAAGGGCCCAGGCGCTCACCCGGTCCAACGGGAGACGAACATGTCAGCTATCGATCACGACGATCCGATCGTCATCGCATCCGCGGCGCGCACGCCGATCGGCGGATTCCAGGGCGACTTCGCGTCGCTCGCCGCGCCGCAGCTCGGCAGCGCCGCGATCGGCGCGGCGCTCGCGCGCGCCGGCCTCGCCCCGGACCGGATCGACGAAGTGCTGATGGGCTGCGTGCTGCCCGCAGGCCAGGGCCAGGCGCCCGCGCGCCAGGCGGCGCTCGGCGCGGGCCTGCCGCTCGCGACCGGCTGCACGACGATCAACAAGATGTGCGGCTCGGGGATGCGCGCGGCGATGTTCGCGCACGACATGCTCGCCGCCGGCTCGGCCGACGTGATCGTCGCGGGCGGCATGGAAAGCATGACCAACGCGCCGTACCTGCTGCCGAAGGCGCGCGGCGGGCTGCGCATGGGCCACGGCCAGGTGCTCGACCACATGTTCCTCGACGGCCTCGAGGACGCGTACGACAAAGGCCGCCTGATGGGCACGTTCGCCGACGAATGCGCGGCCGAGTACGCGTTTTCGCGCGACGCGCAGGACGCGTTCGCGATCGAGTCGCTCGCGCGCGCGAAGCGCGCGAACGAGGACGGCTCGTTCGACTGGGAAATCGCGCCCGTGACGGCGGCCGGCAGGAAGGGCGGGACGGACGACAGGGTCGTGTCGCGCGACGAGCAGCCGTTCAAGGCCGATCCGTCGAAGATCCCGCTGCTGAAGCCCGCGTTCGGCAAGACCGGCACCGTCACCGCCGCGAACGCGTCGTCGATCTCCGACGGCGCGGCCGCGCTCGTGATGATGCGCGCGTCCACCGCCGCGCGGCTCGGCGTCGCGCCGCTCGCGCGCGTGGTCGGCCACGCGACGTTCGCGCAGGCGCCGGCGAAGTTCACGACCGCGCCGGTCGGCGCGATCCGCCGCCTGTTCGAGCGCAACGGCTGGCGCGCAGCGGACGTCGACCTGTACGAGATCAACGAGGCATTCGCGGTCGTCGCGATGGCGGCGATGAAGGAGCACGGCCTCGCGCACGACCGCGTCAACGTGAACGGCGGCGCCTGCGCGCTCGGCCACCCGATCGGCGCGTCCGGCGCGCGCATCCTCGTCACGCTGATCGGCGCGCTGCGCGCGCGCGGCGGCAGGCGCGGCGTCGCGAGCCTGTGCATCGGCGGCGGCGAGGCGACCGCGATGGGCATCGAACTCCTCTGACCAAACGGCACCACTGCCAAGGAGCGGCGCATATGAAAACCGCATTGATCGTCGGCGCATCGCGCGGCCTCGGCCGCGAATTCGTCCGGCAATACCGGCGCGACGGCTGGAACGTGATCGCCACCGCGCGCGACGACGCGTCGCTCGACGCGCTGCGCGCGCTCGGCGCGCACGCGCATGCGCTCGACATCACGCAACCCGAGCAGATCGCGGCGCTCGGCTGGAAGCTCGACGGCGAGCGGCTCGATGCGGCCGTGCTGGTGTCGGGCGTCTACGGGCCGCGCACCGAGGGCGTCGAGACGATCACCGCCGAGGATTTCGACGCGGTGATGCATACGAACGTGCGCGGGCCGATGCAGCTGCTGCCGATCCTGCTGCCGCCTGTCGAGGACGCACGCGGCGTACTCGCCGTCGTGTCGAGCCGGATGGGCAGCATCGCCGAGGCGACCGGCACGACCGGCTGGCTGTACCGCGCGAGCAAGGCCGCGCTGAACGACGTGCTGCGCATCGCGTCGCTGCAGACGCGCCACGCCGCGTGCATCTCGCTCCATCCCGGCTGGGTGCGCACCGACATGGGCGGCGCGCAGGCCGCGATCGATCCGGAAACCAGCGTGACCGGCATGCGCCGCGTGATCGCCGAATCCGCCGCGGACGTGTCGCAGGCCAACGGCCGTTTCTTCCAGTACGACGGCATCGAGCTGGCCTGGTAACCGATGCCAACCTCACGTCGTTAATTCCCGTTACGCATGATTCTGAACCGACCTGACGCGTGCCCGTGCGGCGGCGCGTCCCCCGCTCCCGCCGGCAAGGCGCCGGCGCCCCGCTACGCGGCCTGCTGCGGCCGCTTCATCGACGGCGGCGAAGCCGCGCCGAGCGCACTCGAGTTGATGCGTTCGCGGTACAGCGCGTACGTGCTCGGCGCGACCGACTACCTGCGCGCGACGTGGGCCGCGCGCACCTGCCCGCCCGATCTCGACACCGACCCCGAAGCGCCCGACGCGCCGCGCTGGCTCGGCCTTGCGGTCAAGCGCCATGCGCCGCTCGACGAACGGCACGCGGAGGTCGAATTCGTGGCCCGCTACAAGATCGGCGGACGCGCTCACCGGCTCCACGAGACGAGCCGTTTCGAGCGCGACGAGCACGGTTTCTGGCGTTACGTCGACGGCGAAGTAAGTGAACGTTGACAAATAGTTGCTGTGTCAGACGCCGGGTAATTCCCGCATTGCACAACCCGAATTTGTCGGGCTACGATGACCTCGAATTGGTCATGTTGCATGGCAGGGCTTACGAATGGCGTTCAGCAAAGTATTGGTGGGATGGATGGCGGCCTGCGCGCTGTCGGCCGCTCAGGCCGGTACGCTGCCGAACGCAAATACGGGGACGGGCGCCGGCGCCAGCGGATCGCTCGCCCATGCCGAACGCTTCGACTACGGCGATTCGAACCTGCCGCAGGTCGCCGCCGACCTGAACGAACAGATCCTCCGCATTCCGGCCGACGCATCGGGCACCGTCACGCTCGAGGCGACGCTCTTCAAGCCGAACGGCCCCGGCCCGTTCCCGCTCGTCGTCTTCAACCACGGCAAGAACACCGGCGATCTCCATCTGCAGCCGCGCAGCCGGCCGCTCGCGTTCGCGCGCGAATTCGTGCGCCGCGGCTATGCGGTGATCGCGCCGAACCGCCAGGGCTTCGCGGGCTCGGACGGCACGTACCAGCAGGAAGGCTGCAACGTCGGCAAGAACGGCCTCGCGCAGGCGGCCGACGTCGACGCGACGGTGCGCTACATGGCGCGCCAGCCGTATGTCGATGCGTCGCGCATCGTCGTCGCCGGCACGTCGCACGGCGGCCTCGTATCGGTCGCGTACGGCACCGAAGCCGCACCGGGCGTGCGCGGCATCATCAACTTCTCCGGCGGGCTGCGCCAGGACCTCTGCGACGGCTGGCAGCGCAACCTCGTCGACGCATTCGACCAGTACGGCGCGCACACGGCCGTGCGGTCGCTGTGGCTGTACGGCGACAACGATTCGGTGTGGACGCCCGGGCTCGTCGCGCAGATGCACGACGCGTACGTCTCGCACGGCACGCAGGCCCAGTTCATCGATTTCGGCCGCTACAAGGACGACGCGCACCGGCTGATCGTCGATCGCGACGGCGTGCCCGTGTGGTGGCCGGCGGTCAACGCGTTCCTCGCGCAGCTGAACCTGCCGACCTCGGTGCGCTACGCGGTCGCGAACCCGCACGAGCCGAAAGCGAGCGGCTATGCGTCGATCGACGCGGTCAACGCGGTGCCGTATGTCGACGAAGCCGGCCGTGAAGGCTATCGCCGCTTCCTGAACCAGCATCCGAGCCGCGCGTTCGCGGTGTCGTCGGAAGGCGCGTGGTCGTGGGCCGAAGGCGGTGACGACCCGATGGCGCTCGCGCTCGACAACTGCGCGAAGCAGGGCGCGGGCGCGTGCCGGCTGTATGCGGTCAACGACCGGGTCGTGTGGAACGCGAATGCGTCGCAGACCGCGGACAACGCCGAGCGCGACGACGACGCGCAAACCGCGCGCTCGCTCGCGGCGCGCTGATCGCGCGTTCGCCTGACCCACCCCATCCCCTGTTTCGCTTCCCGTTCGCTTGCGTGTCGACGCCGTCGCGCGTCGGCCTGTGCGCGCCTTCGCTCCCCGTTTTCCTGCGTATTGCCTGCATATTGCGGACCGACGGATCATGATTTTTTTCTACTGGGGGGCGTCACTCGGACGTCGTCATCTGCACGCATTTCGGGGCTTCTGAGCCGTACCGTCCCGAGCCGCCCTGATCTGCGCCGAACTCCCGCCCGGCAAGGCTTTGCGGGGTTTGTAACCGCTAGTGCAACGTCCCGCGGAACACGCTAATCTCAGCGCGTTTTTCGTGTTTTGCATGCCGCCCTGACGGCTTGCATGGCCGTCATCCGATACCGGCCGCAACGCGTCCCGCACGACGCCGCGCGCCGCCTGTTTTTCACCGGAGCCGCCTTGAGTACGCCAGCCACCGACGACTGGGTCGCGCGCAGCCTGCGCGCGGTCTGGCATCCCTGCACCCAGATGAAGCACCACGAGCGCCTGCCGCTCATCCCCGTCGCGCGTGGCGCGGGCGTGTGGCTGTACGACCGTGACGGCCACCGCTATTTCGACGCGATCAGCTCGTGGTGGGTCAACCTGTTCGGCCATGCGAACCCGGACATCAACGCGGCGCTGAAGGACCAGCTCGACACGCTCGAGCACGCGATGCTCGCCGGCTGCACGCACGAGCCCGCGATCGAGCTCGCGGAGCGGCTGCACGCGCTCACCGCGCGCACGCTCGGCCATGCGTTCTTCGCGTCGGACGGCGCGTCGGCCGTCGAGATCGCGCTGAAGATGAGCTTCCACGCATGGCGCAACCGCGGCCGCGCGAACAAGCAGGAATTCGTCTGCGTAGCGAACAGCTACCACGGCGAAACGATCGGCGCGCTCGGCGTGACCGACGTCGCGCTGTTCAAGGACGCGTACGATCCGCTGATCCGCCATGCGCACGTCGTCGCGTCGCCCGACGCGCGCGGCGCGCTGCCGGGCGAAACGGCCGCCGACGTCGCGGGCCGCGCGCTCGCTGACGTGCGGCGCCTGTTCGTCGAACGCGGCGACCGGATCGCCGCGCTGATCGTCGAGCCGCTCGTGCAGTGCGCGGCCGGCATGGCGATGCACGATCCGTCGTACGTGCGCGGGCTGCGCGCGCTGTGCGACGAATTCGGCGTGCACCTGATCGCCGACGAGATCGCGGTCGGCTGCGGCCGCACCGGCACCTTCTTCGCGTGCGAGCAGGCCGGCGTCTGGCCCGATTTCCTGTGCCTGTCGAAAGGCATCAGCGGCGGCTACCTGCCGCTGTCGCTCGTGCTGACGCGCGACGACGTGTTCGCCGCGTTCTACGACGACGACACGACGCGCGGCTTCCTGCACTCGCATTCGTACACGGGCAACCCGCTCGCGTGTCGCGCGGCGGTCGCGACGCTCGACCTGTTCGCACGCGACGACGTGCTCGCGGCGAATGCGCGCAAGTCGGCCACGCTGCGTGCCGCGCTCGCACCGCTCGACGCACATCCGCAGGTGCGCCACCTGCGCGAGCGCGGCACGCTGTTCGCGTTCGACGTCGCGCTCGACGGCGACGCGGCGCGCGGCTTCTCGCGACGCTTCTTCGAACGCGCGCTGGAACGCGAGCTGCTGCTGCGCCCGATCGGCACGACCGTGTACCTGATGCCGCCGTACGTGATGACCGACGACGACATCGCGTGGCTCGCGCAACGCACGCGCGACACGCTCGACGCCACGCTCGCGGAGATCGCACGATGACACACGCTCTGCTCGCCGCGCTGCAACGCGGCCTCGCCGACCTCGACGCCCAGGGGCTGCGCCGCGTGCGCCGCACCGCCGACACCGCATGCGATGCGCGCATGACCGTCGACGGCCGCGAGATCGTCGGCTTCGCCAGCAACGACTATCTCGGCCTCGCCGCGCATCCGGCACTCGTCGCCGCGTTCGCCGAAGGCGCGCAGCGCTACGGCTCCGGCAGCGGCGGCTCGCACCTGCTCGGCGGCCATTCGCGTGCGCACGCGACGCTCGAGGACGAACTCGCGGCCTTCTCGGGCGGCTTCTCCGATGCGCCGCGCGCGCTGTACTTCAGCACCGGCTACATGGCGAACCTCGCCGCGATGACGGCGCTCACCGGCAAGCAGGCAACCATCTTCTCCGACGCGCTGAACCACGCATCGCTGATCGACGGCATGCGGCTGTCGCGCGCGAACGTCCAGGTCTATCCGCATGCGGACACGGCCGCGCTCGCCGCGCTGCTCGACGCATCGGATGCCGAAACGAAGCTGATCGTCAGCGACACCGTGTTCAGCATGGACGGCGACATCGCGCCGCTCGCCGAGCTCGTCGCGCTGGCCGAGCGCCATGGTGCGTGGCTCGTCGTCGACGATGCACACGGCTTCGGCGTGCTCGGCCCGCAGGGCCGCGGCGCGCTCGCGGCCGCCGCGCTGCGTTCGCCGCATCTCGTGTACGTCGGCACGCTCGGCAAGGCCGCCGGCGTCGCGGGCGCATTCGTGATCGCGCACGAGACCGTGATCGAATGGATGATCCAGCGCGCGCGCAGCTACATCTTCACGACGGCCGCGCCGCCGGCCGTCGCGCACGCGGTATCGGCGAGCCTGAAGGTGATCGCGGGCGACGAAGGCGATGCGCGGCGCGCGCATCTCGCCGCGCTGATCGAACGCACGCGTGCGCTGCTGCGCAATACGCGCTGGCAGCCGGTCGATTCGCACACGGCCGTGCAGCCGCTCGTGATCGGCAGCAACGACGCGACGCTCGCGGCGATGCGCGCGCTCGACGCGCACGGCCTGTGGGTGCCCGCGATCCGGCCGCCGACGGTGCCCGTCGGCACGTCGCGGCTGCGCGTGTCGCTGTCGGCCGCGCATTCGTTCGACGATCTCGCGCGGCTCGAAGCCGCGCTGGTCGAAGCCAGCGAGGGCGCCGCAGCCTCCGTCGAGGCGGCCCCGCGGGAGGTCGCGGCATGACCGCCCCGCTCTCGCTTTTCGTCACGGGCACCGACACCGAAATCGGCAAGACCTTCGTGTCGGCCGCGATGCTGCACGGCTTCGCGCGGCACGGCCTGCGTGCAGCCGCGCTGAAACCCGTCGCGGCCGGCGCATACGAACGCGACGGCGTGTGGCGCAACGAGGATGCCGACCAGCTCGACGCGGCCGCGAACGTCGTGCTGCCGCCCACGCTGCGCACGCCGTTCCTGCTGAAGGCACCGGCCGCGCCGCATATCGTCGCCGCGCGGGAAGGCGTGACGCTCGACATCGACACGATCGTCGCGTGCCATCGCGAAGCGCTGACGCGCGCGGATGTCGTCGTCGTCGAAGGCGCCGGCGGCTTCCGCGTGCCGATGAACGATACGCAGGACATGGCCGATCTCGCGGTCGCGCTCGGCGTGCCGGTCGTGCTCGTGGTCGGCGTGCGGCTCGGCTGCATCAGCCATGCGCTGCTCACCGCCGACGCGATTCGCCAGCGCGGCCTCAAGCTCGCCGGCTGGGTCGCGAACCACGTCGACCCGGCGATGTCGTTCCCCGACGAGAACGTCGCGACGATGCGCGACTGGCTCGCCCGCGAGCACGGCGCGCCGCTGCTCGGCCGCATTCCGCACATGAGCCCGGCCGCCCCCGAATCCGCCGCGGCGATGCTCGACATCGCCGCGCTCGTCGAGTCGCTGCGCACCGCGCGGCATTGACCCGACAGAAACAGTTCCCCCGATCCCTCATCCCCGACCAGGACAGGAAAACGATATGACCCAAGCCCAGACCGCCGCCACCACCGTGCAACCCGACGCGATTCCCGTGGCCGCTCCGGCCTCGCAACGCTGGCGCGTCGCCGACGTCGTCGCGCTGTTCGAGCTGCCGTTCAACGACCTGATCTTCCGCGCGCAGCAGGTGCACCGCGAGCACTTCGACGCGAACGCGGTGCAGCTGTCGACGCTGCTGTCGATCAAGACGGGCGGCTGCGAGGAAGATTGCGGCTACTGCTCGCAGTCGTCGCACCACGACACGGGCCTGAAGGCCGAGAAGCTGATGGACGTCGACGCGGTGCTGGATGCCGCGCGCGCGGCGAAGGCGAACGGCGCGAGCCGCTTCTGCATGGGCGCCGCATGGCGCAACCCGAAGGAGCGCCACATGCCGGCGCTGACCGAGATGGTGCGCGGCGTGAAGGAACTCGGCCTCGAGACCTGCATGACGCTCGGCATGCTGGAAGACGAGCAGGCGCAGGAACTCGCGAACGCGGGCCTCGACTACTACAACCACAACCTCGACACGTCGCCGGAGTTCTACGGCCAGGTGATCTCGACGCGCACCTACCAGGATCGCCTCGACACGCTCGACCGTGTGCGCGACGCCGGCATCAACGTGTGCTGCGGCGGCATCATCGGGATGGGCGAATCGCGCCGCGAACGCGCGGGCCTGATCTCGCAGCTCGCGAACCTGAACCCGTATCCGGATTCGGTGCCGATCAACAACCTCGTCGCGATCGAAGGCACGCCGCTCGAAGGCACCGCGCCGCTCGACCCGTTCGAATTCGTGCGCACGATCGCGGTCGCGCGGATCACGATGCCGAAGGCCGTCGTGCGCCTGTCGGCCGGCCGCGAGCAGCTCGACGACGGCCTGCAGGCGATGTGCTTCCTCGCCGGCGCGAACTCGATGTTCTACGGCGACCAGCTGCTGACGACGAGCAACCCGCAGTCGCAGAAGGATCGTGCGCTGTTCGAGCGCCTCGGCATCCGCGCGAGCGACGCGGACGCGCTTGGTACGGACGCTTGATGGACGCTTAATGGACAAGTAAGCGGCGAGCGCCGCGCAATGCGGAAGCCGGGGCATGCCCCGGCTTCTTTTCGTTCAGCGCGCGGATTGCACGCTCCCGTCCAGCACCGCGCGCACCTTCGCGATCAGCCGTTCGTCGACCGGTGCCAGCACCTCGCCGCGCGGCCGCACGCCCGAGCCGAAATGCACCGCGCGCACGCCGGTGGCGCGGACGAAATCGCCGACCGCATCGACCGTGAGCCCCGAACCGGCCAGCACCGTGCACGATGACCCCTCGGCGCGCCGCACCAGCCGCGTGATCGTCGCGACCGCGTCGAGCACCGACGGATGGCCGCCCGACGTCAGCACCGACGTGACGGCCGGCACGCGCAGCAGCGCGTCGAACGCGGCGTTGAGATCGCGCGACACGTCGAACGCGCGGTGGAACGTCAGCGCGCGGCCGTCCGCCGCGGCCGCGATGCGGGCCAGCGCGTCGAGATCGACGTCGCCGCGCGCGTCGAGCGCGCCGAACACGACGCCGTTCGCACCGGCCGCGACGGCCGCGCGTACGTCGCGCTCGATCACGCGCAGGTCGTCGGCGTCGTAGACGAACGACCGGCTGTGCGGCCGCACGATCACGTTGACGGGAATCGGCACGGCGGCCACGACGGCTTCGACCAGGCCGACGCTCGGCGTCAGCCCGCCTTCGGTGATCGCGGTCACGAGTTCGAGGCGGTCGGCGCCCGCGCGGGCGGCGGCCTTCGCGTCGCCGACGGTCGTGGCGATCACTTCGAGGAGGATGGAAGAAGCGGCGTTTCGGCTCATGGGCGGCCCGCGAATCGTCAGGACAATTCGCGCATCCTAGCCGAGCGGCGCGACCGCCGCCAGTTCACCGGGCACGCCGCTCGGCAACGCGTGCGCGGGCGGCCGCGACGCAATCACGCGTCACGGGACAGCCCGCGCGGAGCGCAACGCCCTACCCTGCGGCGGCCTCGTCATCCCCCCAGTCGATATCGCCGCACAGCACGCGCTGCGTATCGCCGACGCGCACGGCCACCGACAGCGTCACGCACGGCTGCGCCTCGTTGATCGACAGGTACGGCCGCGTGACCTGCACGCGCCCCGGCTCGGCGATCGCCGAGCGGAAATACGGCCGGCGCAGCCAGTTCGCGCCCTGGGCGTCCGCCAGCGGCGAGAAGCGCGCCTCGGCGAGCGCGCGGTCGGCGCGCAGCACGACGTTGCGGCCCGACTGGCGGCCGTGCGCGTCGAGCAGGAAGCAGCGCGCGGCCGCGTCGAGCGCGAGGAAGTTCCAGCACACCTCGTCGAGCGGCTCGCCGGCCGCGAGACGCTCGGCCGCGCGTTCGAACGCGCGCAGGTACGGCGCGAGCCGCTGCGCATCGCGCCGCTCGCGCGCCTCGGTCTGCTGGCGAAAACGCTCGGTCAGCTCGCCGATGCAGCCCGTCGCGGCCGCGCTGTCGGGCAGCCCCGGCGCCGGCCGGCCGAAGTAGTAGCCCTGCACGAAATCGGCCTCGCACGACAGCGCGATCTGCGCCTCGTGCTCGGTCTCGATCCCCTCGACGAGCACCAGCTTGCCGGCCTCGTGCAGCAGCGTCACGAGCCCGTGCAGGATCGCGGTGAGCCCCGTGCGGTGCGCCGCGTGCGACAGCATGATCCGGTCGAGCTTCACGATGTCCGGGTTCAGCTGCCAGATCCGCTCGAGATTCGAGTGACCCGCGCCGAAATCGTCGAGCGCGATCAGGAAGCCATGCGTGCGGAATTCGCGCACGGCCTCGGCCAGCCGCTCGACGTCCTCCGCGCGCTGTTCGAGCACTTCGAGCACGATGCGCCGCGGCGGCATGCCGAGCCGCTTCAGGTTCGCGAGCAGCGCGGCCGCCTGGAACGGGTCGGTAAGCACGCCCGGATGCACGTTGAGGAACAGCCACTCGCGCTCGGCGCCGAGCAGCGCGAAGTTCTCGAGATGCAGCGCCTGCGCGAGCCGGTCGAGCTGCAGCAGTTCGCCCTGGCGCGCGGCTTCGCCGAACACGTCGAGCGGCGACACCGCGCGGTCGAGCGCATCGTGCGCGCGCAGCAGCGCCTCGTAGCCCACCGCACGCTGGTGCGACAGGCTGAAAATCGGCTGGAACACGGTCGTGAGCGTCAGGTCGCGGTGCTGCGTCGCCAGACGTTCGAGGCCGGAACTCACCTCCCGCTCGAACCGGTACGGCGACGCGGCGGCCGGACGCTCCTGTTGCACGATCGTCATACCCCCTTCCTCCTGATGCTGGCGAACGCGGCGGCGGGCGAACTGGACGGCGCGTGGGATGTCCTGCGAGTTGTCATGAATAAGCCCTCGGATTGCCGGTTGTTGTCGCTTGTCGGCAAGCATCAAGCAAGCTTCGTGCGCACGCCGCGCCGGCCCGCCGCGCACGCCCGCGCGAGCGGCGCACCGCCGTGGCGCATGCCGATCGCACCATTTCGGTGCGCGCGCACCGGCGCACTCGAACGCAGGCGTCCGGGCGGCACGCTACACTCCGTACGATCGTTTCATTCCCCGTATTCGCCGTATCGATGGAAATCGTCTTCACCGTCCTGATCCTGCTGCTGACCGTCGCGCTGTCCGGCGCCGTCACGCGCATCCTGCCGTTCCAACTGCCGTTGCCGCTGATGCAGATCGCCTTCGGCGCGATGCTCGCGTGGCCGAAGCTGAACCTGCACGTCACGTTCGATCCCGAAATCTTCATGCTGCTGTTCATTCCGCCGCTGCTGTTCGCGGACGGCTGGCGGATTCCGAAGCGCGAGCTGTACCTGCAGCGCCGCGCGATCCTGATGCTCGCATTCGGGCTCGTGTTCATGACGGTACTCGCAGTGGGCTACTTCGCGCACTGGCTGATACCCGAGTTGCCGCTGCCGATCGCGTTCGCGCTCGCGGCCGTGCTGTCGCCCACCGACGCGGTCGCGCTGTCGGGCATCGCAGGAAAGGGCCGGATCCCGCCGCAGCTGATGCACATCCTCGAGGGCGAGGCGCTGATGAACGACGCGTCGGGCCTCGTCGCACTGAAATTCGCGATCGCGGCCGCGCTGACGGGCATGTTCTCGCTGCGGGCCGCGTCGGTCACGTTCGTGATCGTCGCGGCCGGCGGGCTCGCGACGGGCGCGCTCGTGTCGTGGACGTTCAGCGCGCTGTCGACGCGCTTCCTGAACGCCGAGCAGGAAGGCGATCCGGCCCCCGGCATCGTGATGACGCTGCTCGTGCCGTTCGCGGCCTACCTGTTCGCCGAGCACCTCGACCTGTCGGGCGTGCTGGCGGCCGTGTCGGCCGGGATGATGATGAATTACACGAGCTTCTCGCGCAAAAGCACCGTCGCATCGCGCGTGCGCGCCGAAAGCACGTGGGCGATGATCGAGTTCGTGTTCAACGGCATGGTGTTCATCATGCTCGGGCTGCAGTTGCCGCACATCATCGGCCGCACGCTCGTCGACGCGCACCACACGAGCGACGCGCTCGTCGGCCGGATGATCTTCAACGTCTGCGCGATGATGCTCGCGCTGTATGCGATCCGCTTCCTGTGGGTCTGGCTGCTGCGCTGGTTCGCGAGCCGTCGCGCCGCGCGCCAGGGCCTCGCCGGCACGATGGCCGGCATCCGCACGATCGCGGTGATGACGGTCGGCGGCGTGCGCGGCGCGGTCACGCTCGCCGGCGTGCTGTCGATTCCGGTCGCGCTGTCCGACGGCGTGCCGCTGCCGGGCCGCGACACGGCGATCTTCATCGCGTCGGCGGTGATCCTCGGCTCGCTCGTCGTCGCGGTGATCGGCCTGCCGCTGCTGCTGCGCGGCGTGCGTTCGTCGCGCAGCCCGCTCGGCGACGAGGAGCGCGCCGCGCGCGCGGCCGCCGCGCAGGCCGCGATCCGCGCGATCGACTCGTCGCACGACGCGATCTCGGCCGATCTCGACGAATCGGGCGCCGCGCGCTGCGCGGATATCTCCGCACGCGTGATGGACCAGTACCGCCGCCGCCTCGCGACGCTCGCCGAGGACGGCCCCACGCCGCGCGCCGAAGCGAAGCAGGCCGAAACGATGGAACTGCAGATGCGGATCGCGGCCGTACGCGCGGAACGCACCGCGCTGTACCGGCTGCGCAGCGACAGCAAGATTTCCGACGAAACGCTGACGAAGCTGCTGCGCGAGATCGACCTGTCGGAAACCGCGCTGTCGACGCGCAAGAAAGGCATACTCTGACGGGCCGGGCGCCGCTGCCGGTGCGCAGCGGCCGCTCATGAAAAAACGGCGACGCACCAGCGTCGCCGTTTTCACATCCGCCCGCGTGCGCGTTACTTCGCGACGACGACCGGAATCCCCTTCAGCATGCCCGCGCCCTTCATCTCGTCGAGCGCGTGCTGCACGGCCGCGCTCGTCGCCGCGTCGATGCCGAGCTGCAGCGCGAGCTCGCGCTCCGCGCGCTTCACGCCGGCCAGGTTGCGCACCTTCACGTGACCGAAGCCGCGCACGCGGGCATGCAGGTCGGCCAGTTGCGCGACCTGTGCCGCATTGCCGGCCGTCATCGCGGCGAGCGCCCGTGCGAGCGTCGTCTCGTAGTCGTCGGCAAGCGCGCGCTCCATCCTGCGCTCGACGGTGCGGCCGAACGGGTCGAGCCACGTGCCGCGCAGGCTGCGCACGCGCGCCAGCACGCCGAGCACCGGCCACATCCACTGGCCGAACACGCGCTTCTTCGGCACGCTGCCGTCGCTGCCGGCCTTCGCGACCGTCGGCGGCGCGAGGTTGAACTTCACGCGATAGGCCTGCCCCGGCACGCCTTCGAACTGCGCTTCGAGCGCCGTGCGGAACGCGTCGTCCGTGTACAGCCGCGCGACCTCGTATTCGTCCTTCACCGCGAGCAGCCGGTAGAACGTCGTCGCGACCGCGCGCGTGAGCGCGTCGTCGCCCTTCGCACGCGCCGCGCTCACCAGCGCACGGTAGCGCTCGACGTAACGCGCGCCGCCGTATGCGTCGAGGCGCGCTTCGCGATCGGCGATCAGCTCGGCAAGCGTCTCGGGCGCGGCATGCGCGGCCACCGTGTGGCGCGCGTTCCACAACGCATCGAGGCCCGCCGCGTCGCCGGCCGCCATCCGGCCGATCGAGAACGCGAGCTTGTTCATCGGCACCGCGACGTTGTTCAGCTCGATCGCGCGCATCATCGCCGCGAGCGACACCGGCACGAGGCCGAGCTGCCATGCATAACCGAGCATCAGGATGTTCGCGCCGATCGAGTCGCCGAGGAACTTCGCGGCGAGCGCCTGCGCATCGCAGCTCGACAGGTAGCCGTCGCCGGCCGCGTGACGCATCTTCTCGAGCAGCGCGTCCGCATGCAGGTTCGCGTCCGGGTTCTGCACGAACGATGCGTTCGGGATCCGGTGCGTGTTGACGACGATCCGCGAACGCTCGTGACGCACCGTCTGCAGCGCCTCGGCGCTCGCGCCGACGACCATGTCGCACGCGAGCAGCACGTCGGCCTGCTGCGTGTCGATGCGCACCTGGTTCAGCCATCGGTCGCTCGACGCGATCCGCACGAACGACAGCACCGAGCCGCCCTTCTGCGCGAAGCCCATGAAGTCGAGCACCGACGCGCTCTTGCCTTCGAGGTGCGCGGCCATGCTGATCAGCGCGCCGACCGTCACGACGCCCGTGCCGCCGACGCCCGTCACGAGCATGTCGAACGGCGCCGCGTCGAGATGCGTCGCGGGCACCGGCAGCGCATCGACGCGCGCGGCGAGCGCGGCTTCGTCGAAGGCGGCGCCGGCGGCCTTCTTCAGCGCCGCGCCTTCGACCGTCACGAAGCTCGGGCAGAAGCCGTTTACGCACGAATAATCCTTGTTGCACGACGACTGGTCGATGCGGCGCTTGCGGCCGAGCGGCGTTTCGAGCGGCTCGACCGACAGGCAGTTCGACTGCACGCCGCAATCGCCGCAGCCTTCGCACACCGCGTCGTTGATGAACAGGCGCTTGTCCGGGTCGGGGAATTCGCCCTTCTTGCGGCGGCGACGCTTCTCGGCCGCGCAGGTCTGGTCGTAGATCAGCACGGTGACGCCCGGCGTCTCGCGCAGTTCGCGCTGCACCGTGTCGAGTTCGCTGCGGTGATGGAACGTCGTGCCTTTCGGGAACAGCCCGTGGTGACCGTCGTACTTCTCCGGTTCGTCGGACACGACGACGAAGCGCGACACGCCTTCCGCCTCGACCTGCCGCGCGATCTGCGGCACCGAGATGCTGCCGTCGACCGGCTGGCCGCCCGTCATCGCGACCGCGTCGTTGTAGAGGATCTTGTACGTGATGTTCGCTTTCGCGGCGACCGCCTGGCGGATCGCGAGGATGCCCGAGTGGAAGTAGGTGCCGTCGCCGAGGTTCTGGAACACGTGCTTCGTGTTGGTGAACATCGCGTGCGCGGCCCAGTCGACGCCCTCGCCGCCCATCTGGATCAGCCCCGTCGTATCGCGCTCCATCCACGACGCCATGAAATGGCAGCCGATGCCGGCCTGCGCGATCGAGCCTTCCGGCACCTTCGTCGACGTGTTGTGCGGGCAGCCCGAGCAGAAGTACGGCGTGCGCTTCACGGCATCCGCCTCGTTCGACAGGATCTGCGGCGCGACGAGATCGACGACGCGCTCGCGACGGTCGAGCGCCGGCTTGTGGCGCGCGAGCCATTCGGCGAACACGGGCAGGATGCGCGACGGACGCAGCTCGCCGAGATCGGACAGCAGGCAGGCGCCTTCGGCATCGTGCTTGCCGAGCACGCGCGGGCGCGCGCCCTCCGTACGGTTGTACAGATAGTCCTTGATCTGCTGCTCGATGACCGGGCCCTTCTCCTCGATCACGAGCACTTCGGCGAGCCCGTCGACGAAGGTCTCGATGCGCGTCATCTCGAGCGGGTACGACAGGCCGACCTTGTAGATCCGCACGCCGGCCGCGTCGAGGTCGGCCACCGTCAGGTCGAGGCGGCGCAGTGCTTCCATCAGGTCGAGGTGAGCCTTGCCGCAGGTCACGATGCCGACGTTCGCCTGCGCGCTCGGCGCGATCCACTTGTCGATGCTGTTCGCGCGCGCGAAATGGCGCACCGCGTCGAGCTTCGCGGCGAGGCGCGCTTCGATCGTCAGGCTCGGCAGGTCCGGCCAGCGGTTGTGCAGGCCGCCCGCCGGCGGCGTGAAGCCTTCAGGCGCCGGCCAGTGCGTCTGCAGCGCGTCGAGGTCGACGGTCGAACCCGACTCGACCGTTTCGGAAATCGCCTTGAAACCGACCCACGCGCCCGAGTAGCGCGACAGCGCCCAGCCGTACAGGCCGAATTCGAGCATGTCGGCGATGTTCGCCGGGTTCACGACCGGCATGTGCCACGCGATCATCGCGAAGTCGCTCTGGTGCGGCATCGACGACGACACGCAGCCATGGTCGTCGCCCGCGACGACCAGCACGCCGCCATGCGGCGACGAACCGTACGCGTTGCCGTGCTTCAGCGCGTCGCCCGCGCGATCGACGCCCGGGCCCTTGCCGTACCACATCGCATACACGCCCTCGACCGTGCGCTCGGGATCGGCCTCGACGCGCTGCGTGCCGAGCACGGCCGTGCCGCCGAGTTCCTCGTTGATCGCGGGCAGGAAGCGCACGCCGCCGGCGTCGAGCAGTTTCTTCGCCTTCCACAGCTGCTGGTCGACCATGCCGAGCGGCGAACCGCGATAGCCGCTGACGAAGCCGGCCGTGTCGAGCCCCTGCTCGGCATCGACCGTGCGCTGCATCAGCAGCAGGCGGACGAGCGCCTGCGTGCCGGTCAGGAAGATCCGGCCGCGCGTCGCGGTCAGGTTGTCGGTCAGGCGGTAGTCGGACAGGGCGGGCGTGCCGTCGACGGGCAAGCGGGCGGTCATGGGGACGTCTCCTGTTTCTGTTCTTTCACTGGCGCGGTCTTGAAACCGGTGCAATGCGGCCGCGCATCGCGGCCGTTCAATGCAGCTATTTTTCAGTGATGGAGGAAGAATTTTTTTTCTGATCTTTGCAGCCGACCGCCATCACGAGCAAAAACCACCATCGAATGGCACAAACAGGAGATAAATCTTGCGCAGCGTTCCGGTCGTACTGTCTGGCGTCGCGCCGTCAGGCCGCGATGGCGCGCCGCAGCCGCAGCACTGCGTCCCGCATGTTGCCCGGCAGCGTCGCGCCAAAACCGATCACGAGCCCGGCCTCGCCGCCGCCGCGGTAATGCGGCGACAGCGGCGGCGTCTGCAGCCCGAGCGCCGCTGCGGCTTCCCATACCGCGAGATCCGCGTCCGGCGCAGCCGCGCCACGCAGCTTCGCGACGAGATGCAGGCCGGCATCGGGCGCGCCTCCCCAATCGAGCACGTCCGCGCAGTGGCATTCGAGCGCGGTCAGCAGCGCATCCCGACGCTGCGCATAAAGCATCCGCATGCGGCGCAGGTGCGTCGCGAAATGCCCTTCGCCGATGAATTCCGCGAGCGTGACCTGCAACGGCGTCGGTGATTGCCGGTCAACCAGCGCGCGGGCGTGCGCAAAAGCCCCGGCGAGCCCCGGCGGCGCGATCAGGAAGCCGATCCTCAACCCGGGCGCGAGGACCTTCGCGAACGTGCCGACGTAGATCACGCGATTCGCGGCCGATTGCCGGCCGAGCGCGCGCAGCGGGTGCAG
The DNA here is from genome assembly GCF_001718835.1 of Burkholderia cepacia. Taxonomy (NCBI): domain Bacteria; kingdom Pseudomonadati; phylum Pseudomonadota; class Betaproteobacteria; order Burkholderiales; family Burkholderiaceae; genus Burkholderia; species Burkholderia cepacia. Next base: position 3,471,274 of record NZ_CP013443.1, read on the forward strand.
CGGCCGGCCGGCGTAGCGGTAGTCGCCGTCGCAATCGTCCTCGATGATCCAGGCGTCCGCACGCTCGGCCCAGTCCAGCAGCGCGAGCCGGCGCCGCAGGCTCATCGTCACGCCGAGCGGGTACTGATGCGACGGCGTAACCACCGCGAGGCGCGCGCCCCCGGCCAGCCGTGCACCGGCCTCGACGTCGAGGCCCTCCGCGTCGACCGGCACCGGCACCGCACGTGCGCCCGCGCTTTCGACCGCGCTGTGCCCCGCGACGAATCCCGGGTTCTCGATCCACACCGCATCGCCCGCGTCGATCAGCAGGCGCGCGGCCAGCTCGATCGCGTGCTGCGAGCCGGACGTGATCACGACGTCGTCAGCATCGCACGGCAGGCCGCGCGTCACGCCCAGATGTTCGGCGATCGCCTCGCGCAGCGGGCGGTATCCGGCCGGATCGGCGTAGCCGAGCTGGTCGGCGGTCGGCCGGCTGCGCCAGAAACGGGCGGATAGGCGGGTCCACGTGTCGTACGGAAACGCATCGAACGCGGGGGTGCCGGGCGCGAGCAGGCCCGGCCCGCGCGGCACCGGCGTGACCGGCAGCCCGGCCAGGCGGAGGCCCCGCTCGGACAGCGCCGGGTACGCTTCGCCGCGCGCCGCGGCAACGGACGGCCGCGCCGTGGCGGCGGGCGGCGCGAGATCCTCCGGCAACACGTCCGGCACGTAGATGCCGGAGCCGCGCTGCCCGCGCGCATAGCCCTCCGCGATGAGCCTGTCATACGCCAGCACGACGGTCTGCCTCGACACGCCCAGTTCGGCCGCGAACGATCGCGTCGACGGCAGGCGCGCGCCGGGACGCAGGTGGCCGCGCAGCACCGCCTCGCGCAGGTGACGGGCGATCTGCTCCTGAAGCGGCAGCGCCGCTGCGGGATCGACGGCGAAAGCGCCCCAGACGGGCGGTGTGGCGCGCTTGCTCATGGCCTGAAAGTGGATTGATCCAATTTTCGAAAGTGGGCTTAGATGATAGTGCCACCTGTTGCTATCGTGCAGATCATGTCATTCCTTTCCCGATTACGCGCATGACTATCGAAGCGTCTCCCCTGCGCCGCGGCCTCGCGCTCGCGTCGCTCTATACCGGCGTATTCCTGCCGCCGCTGGATTACTTCATCGTCAATCTAGCGCTGCCTGCGATTCACGTCGGCCTGAAAGCCAGCGACGCGCAGATCCAGCTCACGGTCTCCGCATACGCGCTCGCATATGCCGTCGTCTTGATCACCGGCGGGCGCCTCGGCGATCTGTACGGACGCCGGCGGATCTTCATGACCGGCATGGCAGCCTTCGTCGTTGCATCGGCGCTGTGCGGCATGGCGATGAGCGGCGAGGTGCTGGTCGCGAGCCGCGTCGTGCAGGGCATCAGCGCGGCGCTGATCACGCCGCAGGTCCTCGCGTCGATCCGCACCGTCTTTCCTGCGCAGATGCAGGCGCGCCTGATGGGCCTCTACGGGTTCGTGTTCGGGCTCGCGTCGGTGGCCGGACAAATCGGCGGCGGCGCGCTGATCGATCTGCATCCCTGGGGACTCGACTGGCGCGTGGTATTTCTCGTGAACGTGCCGATCGGCATGCTCGCGCTCGTGGGAACCTGGCGGTATCTGCCCGAGAGCCGCGCGGCGCGCGGCGCGCGCATCGACGTCCCGGGCATGGTCGCGCTGACGGTTGCGCTGATGCTGCTGATCTATCCGCTGACCGTCGGCCGCGAGCTGCACTGGCCCGCATGGACGTTCTGGAGTCTCGGCCTGTGCATACCAGCGTTCGTCGCGTTCATCCGGATCGAACGCCGGATCGCGCGGCAGGCGCGCGATCCGCTCGTCGACGTGGCGGTGTTGAGCCAGCCGGTCGTGGCAATCGGCTTGCTGCTCGCGTTCCTCTTCTACAGCATCGCCGCGTTCTTCCTCACCTATGGCATCTACCTGCAGGAGGGGCTCGGCTGGACCCCTCTGCTATCGGGCCTCGGCCTCGCTCCCTACGGCGCCGGCTATCTGCTCGGACCGCTCGCGACGCCATGGCTCGCCCGCCGCATCGGCGAGGGGCTGATGCCGCTCGGGTTCGGTTGCCTCGCCGGCGGCTTCGGGCTCTGCGCATCGCAACTGGGCCATGGCGCACCGGAACTGCCGTTTTACATCGGTCTCCTGATTGCCGGGACCGGACAAGGGTTGGCGCTGCCGTCGCTGCAGCGGATCGTGCTTGCGGACGTCGACGCGCGCCATGCCGGCATGACCGCCGGCGCGATCGTCGCGATGCTCTATATCGGCGCCGCGTTCGCGGCTGCCTGCATCGGCGGCGCGTTCTTCGGCGCGCTCGGCGAGGGCGGCGGCGCGACAGCGCACGCGTACGCGATGCGCATCGGCCTCGAATGGATGCTCGTGCCGCTCGTCGCGGGGTTCCTGGTTAGCGTCTGGATGGTGCGGCGTCGCGATCGGACGACGAGTGCCATGCGCGGCATCTGACACAGCGCGGGAGATGTCGGGGCGGGCTTGCCCGCGTGCGGCACGGCGGGGGCCGGCCGGGTGGAAGCGCGCGCCCTCACCGTTGGATTGCACAGCGTTTCGATTTGCCCGGCGAGGCGGATATCCACAATGGACATATGGCTCGACGCGCGTGATCGGGCGTTCACGCTCACCTTTGAAATGCACAGGGCTTCGAGTCGTTTCGGATATCCGCGCAACGCATTTGAACGGGTGCTCGTGCTCACCTGTAGAATCCACAGCCTTTCGAGTTGCGTCGGGGGGGATATCCACATCGGGGCTGGCGAGGCGTTCGATCGAGGGCTTGCCCTCACCTTTGGAATTCACAGCCTTGCGAGTCGATCTGGAGGCGGGATATCCACATCGGAGTTGGCGAAACGTTCGATCGAGGGATCACTCTCACCATTGAAATCCACAGCGTTTCGAGTCGCCTCGAAGGTCGGATATCCACATCGGGGTTGGCGACGCGTTCGATCGACGGCTCATCCTCACCGTTAGAATTCACAGCCTTGCGAGTCGCCTCGGGGGCAGGATATCCACATCGGGGTTGGCGAAGTGTTCGACCGAGGGCTCATCCTCACCGTTAAAATCCACAGCCTTTCGAGTGGCCTCGGAGGCCGGATATCCACATCGAGGCTGGCGAAACGGTCGATCGGGGCTCACTCTCACCGTTAAAATCCACAGCCTTTCGAGTGGCTTCGAAGGTCGGATATCCACATCAGGGTGGCGAAACGGTCGATAGAGGGCTCGCCCTCACCGTTAAAGTCCACAGCCTTTCGAGTCGCCTCGGAGGTCGGATATCCACATCGGGGGTGGCGAAACGGTCGATAGAGGGCTCGCCCTCACCGTTAAAATCCACAGCCTTTCGAGTCGCCTCGGAGGTCGGATATCCACATCGATGCCGGCGACGCGCTCGATCAGCGCTCTCACGCTCACCGTTGAAATACACAGGGCTTCGAGTCGTTTCTGGGTGGGGATATCCACAACGCGCGCGACAGCGTGACCGGCTGCGTCCGCTCGGTCGACTCGGCGCGTTCATCTGCGCGAGACGGTCTGGCGCCGCCCACACGGCCCGATACATCTGCCGACGGGCAATGCCCTCACCTTGAGGAAGCACAGTATTTCGAGTGGCTTCGTGGGGCGGTTGTCCACAACCGTTCGAACGCGCAACGTCGCACAAACTCACGCTCCTGTCCGGCCCGTTGGCCTCATGAAGCGCGCGTCGCTCATACAAGTGCCGCCCCTCCGCTTCGGCGCGTCGTTCGCGCTTGCGGGCCGTCGGCCGCCACCCGACAAGCTGCCGGCATGCACAGAATTTTTAACTAGTTATCCAATGACTAGTTATTCACATTTCCCTTGTTCTACCCGTCGCTCCATCGCCGGCTCTCGATGATCGCGCCTACCGCCTGCCTCTGGCCGGCCGCCCCTAGCCGGCCACCCCTGTCCGAACCTCCGGCGCTCGGGTACGCTTGACCGTCAACCGACACCGAAACGCGGAGACATGATGAAGCTCTACTACTGGCCGAAGACCCGGGCATTCCGGGCGTTGTGGATGCTCGAAGAACTCGGCGTGGTGTACGAACTCGTGCCGATCGACCTGCGCTCGCACGAACAGGGCAGCGACGCGTTCGTGCAGGTCAACCCGATGGCCAAGCTGCCCGCGCTCGACGACGGCAGCGTGCCGTTCGCCGAATCAGGCGCCGTGCTGCTCTATCTTGCCGACCGCTGCCCGGGTGCCGGGCTCGGCATCGCCCCCGACGATCCGCTGCGCGGCCGCTTTCTCCAATGGATGTTCTTCACGCCGACCTGCCTCGAACCGGCGATGGCCGAAAAATTCACCGGCGCGTCGGGCAATCCGGTCGCATTCGGCTGGGGCAACATCACGCGGGTGCAACGCGCACTCGCGCAAGCGCTCGCCCATGGCCCGTGGCTCGTCGGCGAGCGCTTCACCGCGGCCGACCTGCTGCTCGCCAGCACGCTGAAGATCGCATTCGACGCGCATCTGCTGCCGCACGAAGGCGTGCTCGGCGACTACGTCGCGCGCGCCGAGGACCGCGACGGATTCCGCCGCGCGGTCGCGATCGAACAGCGCGAAGCGGCGCGCCTGCTGCATCCCTGACGCGAACGGGCGCTACGTCGACGATGCGGCCGGGCCGGGCGCGCGTGCTTCGCGGGACACGATGGTCGCGCCGGGTGTGCCGCCGTCCGTGTCCGCGTCGACCGGCACGACTTCGTGAAAATGCGTGTAGTCGATGTGCGTGATGCCGTCTTCGTCGTGCATCAGGTCGACATAGCGGTGACGCCAGCGGATCTCGCCATGCACCCACGTGTGACGCGCCTGCATCACCTGCGCGGTCGTCTCGTCCGAGCCTTCGATCGTGATCAGCAACGACGCGTCGCGCGCGGCGAGCGATTCGGGCGTCTCGCCGAACAGCGCGCTCGATTCGTCGATCACGTGCATCAGGTTCCAGCCGAGCAGGAAAATCGGGTGCTCGCTGCGCACGAGCGGCAGGTCGTGGATCTTGCGCAGCGTGTAGCCCTCGTGCGTGCCCTCGATCCGCATCAGCCGCAATTTCGCCTGCGCCTCGGCAATCACGTTCTGGCGCGCGTTCGCGGCGCGCACCATCAGCGTCATCCTGCCGTTCAGCGGCCGGACGACCGCGTAGCGCGCGAACAGGATCTTCGCCTGCGGCCGCGAAAACCGCGCGAACACGAGCCCCGTGGCCAGCGCGATGCCCGACATCCCGATGAAGATCTCGAACGTCGCGACCAGGTGCGCATAGACCGTCTGCGGATGCATGTCGCCGTAGCCGACGGTCGCGAGCGTCTCGACGCTGAAGAAGAACGCGCCGCCGAATCCGGCCGGCGACTGGTTCGCGATCGGCGCGTGGCCGAGCAGGTAGAGCGTTGCAAAGCCGCCGTTGAGCAGCAGGAACAGCACGGCGAGCGACAGGAAGAATACGGGCCAGCTCACCGTCAGCGCGCGGTGATAGAGGTCGCGCCAGCCGAGCGGCGGCATCCCGTACGCAATGACCGGGCGCGTGCCCGACCAGATCTTGCGGCCACGGCCGCGAGGGGGAGAAGCGGAAGGATCGACATTCATCGCGCGGCGCCGGAAACAGGGAGGCGATGAGCGTAGCACGCGCGGCCGCGGAAGCGGAAATGCGTGGCGCGGCCGGGCCGGATATGGCGCCGGATAGCGCCTAATATGAATGCAGCGCCGGCGCGCATGCGTCCCCCCCGGCCGGGTGAACGGTTGCGCTATCCACAGACAGATCGGCTAACCCGGGAGTCGACATGGCCGCCCCACTCGATCCACAACGCCGCCACCTGATCCAGGTCGCCGCCGCGGGCGGCCTGCTGGCCGTCGGCAGCGGCTGGCTTCGCCGCGCACACGCGGCCGACGCGGTCTCGCTGCCGTTCGAGAACGGGCTGCGCGAGCTGACGCGCGCCTTTCCGCAAAAGGGCGAGATGCTGCTCGTGCGCACCCGCCCGCCGCTGCTGGAAACGCCGTTCTCCGTGTTCGACGACGGCGTGTTCACGCCGAACGACCGCTTCTTCGTGCGCTGGCACCTGGCCGGCATCCCGACACGGATCGACGCCGGCGCGTTCCGGCTCGCGGTGCACGGGCTCGTCGAGCGGCCGCTGGAGCTGAGCCTGCGCGAGCTCGCGCGGGACTTTCCACACGTCGAGGTCGCCGCCGTCAATCAGTGCGCCGGCAATTCGCGCGGCTTCTTCAAGCCGCGCGTAGCCGGCGGCGAATGGGGCAACGGCGCGATGGGCAACGCACGCTGGACCGGCGTGCGGCTGAAGGACATCCTCGATCGGGCGGGCGTGAAGGCGGGCGCGGTCCAGGTCCGCTTCAACGGCCTCGACACGGGCGTGCTGCCCGCCACGCCGGCCTACGTGAAGGCGCTCGACGTCGATCGCGCGCGCGACGGCGAAGTGATCGTCGCGTTCGCGATGAACGGGCAGCCGCTGCCGCTGCTCAACGGGTTCCCGGTGCGTCTCGTCGTGCCCGGCTGGTATTCGACGTACTGGGTGAAGATGCTGCACGACATCGAGGTCATCGACCGCCGCGACGACAACTTCTGGATGGCGAAGGCCTACCGGATCCCCGACACCCCGCACGCGAGCATCCTGCCCGGGCAGGCCGGCGTTGCGACCGTACCGATCGGCCGGATGGCGCCGCGCTCGTTTATTACCAACCTCGCCGACGGCAGCGTAATCGCACTGGATCGCGTGCAGACGGTCCGGGGCATCGCGTTCGGCGGCGACACCGGCGTGCGCAAGGTGCTCTTCTCGCCCGACGGCGGCGCGTCCTGGGCGGCAGCCCGGCTCGGGAAGGACTACGGCAAATACAGTTTCCGCCGCTGGGAAGCGCAGTTCACGCCGCGGCGCGCCGGACAGGCGGTGCTGCGGGTCAAGGCGATCAACGCCGACGGCGTCGAGCAGCCCGATGCGCCGAACTGGAACCCGGCCGGCTACATGCGCAACGTGGTCGAAACGACGAACGTGGTCGTCGCGTGAGGAGCCGATCATGACGAAGACTTGTGCCGTGCTCCTGCTCGCCGCCGCGACGTGCGCGACAAGCGTCGCGATGGCGGAAGCGACCGGGCCGGCGCGCGCTGCGGCAGCGCGGAACACCGAGGCTCGCACGGTCGAGGTTACGCTGCCCGGCGATACGCGGAAGTTTCCGCCCGGCCCGGGCGCCGATCTCGCGGACCTGCATTGCCTCGTCTGCCATTCGGTCGACATGGTAACGCGCCAGCCGCCGCTGTCGTTCGACGAGTGGAAGGCGGAAGTCGTCAAGATGCGCGCGGTGTATGGCGCGCCGCTGCCGCCCGAGGCGATCGACGACCTCGCCCGCTACCTCACCACGATCAACGGCAAGCCGTGATGCGGCGCGCTCGCGTGGCGCGCCGCGCCGCGCCGGGCCGCCGTCATTTCCGGTCGACGATCACCTGGTCGAACGTGCCGCCGTCCGCGAAATGCGTCTTCTGCGCGTTCGCCCAGCTGCCGAAGACCTGCTCGACGCTGAACGTCTTCAGCGGCTTGAACTCGGCAGCGTGCTTCTTCAGCACGTTCGCGTCGCGCGGGCGCAGATGGTGCTGCGCGATGATCTCCTGCGCTTGCGGCGTGTACAGGTAGTCGAGATACGCCTGCGCGACCTTGCGCGTGCCCTTCTTGTCGACGACCTTGTCGACGACGGCGACGGGCGGCTCCGCGAGGATGCTCGCCGACGGATACACGGCGTCGAACTGCGCGCCCGACGCACCGGTGTCCATCAGCGCGACTTCGTTCTCGAACGTGACCAGCACGTCGCCGATGCCGCGCTGCGTGAACGTCGTCGTCGCGCCCCGGCCGCCGGAGTCGAGCACTGGCACGTTGCGAAAGATCGCCTTCTCGAAGTCGATCGCCTGCTGGTCGGTCGCGCCCTTCTGCTTCTGGAAGCCCCATGCGGCGAGATACGCATAACGACCATTGCCCGACGTCTTCGGGTTCGCGATGATCACCTGGACACCCGGCTTCGCGAGATCGCTCCAGTCCTTGATCGCCTTCGGGTTGCCCTTGCGCACCAGGAACACCATCGTGGTCGAGTACGGCGAGCTGTTGTCCGGGAAACGCGCACGCCAGTCCTTCGGCAGCAACTGGCCGCGCTCGGCGAGCAGGTCGATGTCGTTCGGCTGGTTCATCGTCACGACGTCGGCCTGCAGCCCCTGCAGCACCGACAGCGCCTGCGCGCTCGACGCGCCGTGCGACTGCTTGATCGCGACCGTCTCGCCGGTCTTCTGCTTGTACGCGGCGGCAAAGCCGGTGTTGATGTCCTTGTACAGCTCGCGCGTCACGTCGTACGACACGTTCAGGATCGACGTATCCGCGTGCGCGGCCGTCGCCGCCACGACCAGCGCCGCTGCGGCGACACCCTTCAGCAGCCGGCTGCCGATTCCGTTCGTGTATCCCATCGTTGAATGCCCCGCTTCCAGTGGTTGATGCGTGCCGGCGCACGCTCGCGCTGTCATCGAAACGTAAGCGGGCATTCTAGCGGCCGGGCGCGACACGCTTTCCAATCAGTCGTGGAAAGCAAAGCAGAATTCCGGATAAGCGACGGCGACCGCTCGCGCACGCGCCGGATGTGATGCTAAGATCGCCGCTCAGCCCACTCACGGTTCCTCCATGTCCGCTGCCCTGCGCTCGCTCCCGATCCTCGCCGCCGCCGCGGCAGGTGTGCGCGCGGCTGGGCTGAAACTGAAAAAACGACTCCTCGACTGACGGGGACGTCGCGTCCCGTCAGGCGAATGCCGGACGGGATGCCCGCAGGTCGTTTCACTCTCCTTGCACGCATGCCTCGCCCCGGCCCTCCGCCGGCGGAACGGTTCCTTCCCACTCCGTTTCCACCATGAGGCTTTGCATGAACACACGTTTCGAAGGTATCTGGCTGCCGATCATCACGCCGTTCCACCACGGCGAAGTCGACCACGCCGCGCTCGCGCGACTCGCGCGCCACTATGCGGGCGCGGGCATCGCGGGCTTCGTCGCGGGCGCGACGACGGGTGAAGGCGTGCTGCTCGACGCGCGCGAACAGGACGCCGTATTCGCGACGTTGCGCGACGCGGCGCCCGGACGGCCGATCGTCGTCGGGCTGACCGCGAGCGCGACGCACTTCGCGGCCGCGCGTGCGCGCGAACTCGCGGCATTGCGGCCCGACGGGCTGCTCGTCACGCCGCCCGTATACGTGCGGCCGACGCAGGACGGCATCCGCCGCCACGTCGAGGCGATCGTCGACGCGGCCGACCTGCCGGTGCTCGTCTACAACATCCCGTACCGCACCGGCGTGAACGTCGAACTGGACACGCTGCAGGCGCTTGCGCGCGACCCGCGCGTCGCGGGCATCAAGGAATGCGGCGGCACGCTCGACCGGATGAGCCGGCTCGTGCACGACACGCCGCTCGCGATCCTGTCCGGCGACGACAACCAGAACTTCGCGGCGATGTGCGCCGGTGCGCACGGTGCGATCGCAAGCAGCGCGCACGTGCTGCCCGAATGGCATGTGCGCATCCATGCGCTGCTGCGCGACGGCCGGCTCGCCGATGCGCGGCGCCTGTCGGTCGCGCTGCAGCCGCTCGTCGCGGCGCTGTTCGCGGAGCCGAACCCGGCACCGGTGAAGGCCGTGCTGGCCGCGCAAGGGTGGTGCGAGGACGGGTTGCGGCTGCCGTTCGTGCCGGCGAGCGATGCGCTGCGGGCGAGGCTGGTCGAACTGCATGCGGCGCTGGAAGCATCCACGCCGGCTGTTGCGGCAGCTTGAATTTCGCTCCCGAAATCGTTTCAAACCGTCAGGATTCGGGACGAGCCGTACTGCGCGAGGTCGCCGTCGGCGGTGACGAGCAGCAGCGGTTCGCACCACGCCTGCGCGACGAGCAGCCGGTCGAACGGGTCGCGATGATAATGGGGCAGATTGCGCACGGCCGCGCCGTGCGCGGCCCGAACCGGCAGCTCGTGGTACTTGCTCGTCTTGATCGCATCGACCAGCCGATCCACATCGACGTCCAAGTTTCCCTAGATGGGTGTATCGAACAGCAATCGCATTACTTCCCTTCGAACGCATCAAGCAGGTCGTCGGGAAGCGGCGCATAAAAGTCGTCGGCGATCCATATCTGCCCCTTGAGGAGGCCATACTGGTGGATAGGCTCGAGAGGCACGAGCCGGACCGAGGGCTTGCCGTCCTGCGAGATCACGACGTCCTCGCCGGCGATCGCGGCATCGACGAGCCGCGACAGATCGAGCGCGGCGTCGTGGAGGTTTGCGTTCTGCATGATGGGCTCCAATGAGTGACCACCATTGTCGCGGGATTCGACAAGTCGCTCCAGTCGGCCGAACGGGCAACCGAAGGCATGCTTGCCGGCCAGGATCAGGTCGCGAACGCGGCAACCGGCGTTTCAGTCTCCCCGCTCACCGCCTGCGTCACGATCCACGCGAGCCGGTCGACGGTCGGCGTCGCCGACGACGTGCGCCGCAGCAACATCAGCGGCACGCTCGGCAATTCGGGCAGGCCGAGCGGTGCAGCGTCGATCAGCCGCACCGACGCGGGCAGTCCGTAATGCGAACGCACCGTCAGCCCGAGGCCGGCCGCCGCCGCGGCCCATAACCCGGCGAGACTCGGCGTCGTGAATGCAACGCGCCACGGCACGCCCGCGCGGTCGAGCGCATCGGTCGCGGCGCCGAAGAACCGGCACGGCCGATCGAACACGACGAGCGGCAGCGGTTCGTCCCGCATGCGAACAGACGGCTCGCCCGCGTCACCGTCTCCCGCCGCGCCTGAGCCGGCCGCGCCGATCCACCGCATCGGCACGCGTGCGATCTCCTCGCTGTCGATCCCCGTGCGCGCGACGAACGCCGCCGACGCGGGATCGCCCCACACGAGCGCGAGATCGAGCTGGTTCGCGTCGAGCCGGTCGAGCAGGTCGGCATTGCGCGCCACGCGCGCCTCGATCCGCACCTTCGGATGCGCGCGCGCAAACCGCCCGAGCACGTCGGGCAAGATCGCCTCGCCGAAATCCTCCTGCAGCCCGACGCGCACCCAGCCGTCGAGATTCACCCCGCGCACGGCCGCGGCCGCCTCGTCGTTCAGCTCGATCATCCGCCGCGCATAGCGCAGCATCGCGTCGCCGGCCTCGGTCAGCGCAAGCCCGCGCCCGGATTTCACGAACAACGGCGTGCCGGCCTGCTCCTCGAGCTTGCGGATCTGCGCGCTCACCGCCGACGACGAGCGCGCGACGCGGTCGGCCGCCTTCGCGAAACTGCCGAGATCCACGCCCGCGACGAGGCTGCGCAGCGCCGCCACGTCGAAGTTGGGTTGGGTCGCGGCGGATCGCGCCACATCGCTTTCAAACATGCCAATCATCCTGTTTTATCGAACAATTCATCAAAAACTTTCCGATTTTCAGGGTGAATGTAGGGCGCGAGACTGTGCGCGTCAACAGCCACTTCCCCGCACCCCGTCATGAACACTTGCGCTACCCTCGCCTCCTCGTCGCCGGCACGCCACGCGCGTGGCCCGGCCCATCGCTGGCGCGTGCTGGCCGCCGGCGTGGCCGCGAACATGAGCTTTTCGGCCGCGGCGGCCGGCATCCCGACCACCGCCGTGTGGATGCGCTCGGCCTACCACCTCGACAACGGCGCACTCGGCCTCGTGCTCGGCGCGCTCGGCTTCGGCGTCGCGCTGTCCGAACTGCCGTGGGGGATCGCCGCCGACCGTTTCGGCGATCGCCGCGTGCTGCTGACCGGGCTCGTCGCGACGGCCGCGATGCTCGCGCTGATGGTGTGCACGATCGTCCCGAACGCGCACGCGGTGCCGCCGCTGATGCGCGTCGCCGCCGCGCTGTTCGTCGTCGGCCTGCTCGGCGGCAGCGTGAACGGATCGAGCGGACGCGCGGTGATGCGCTGGTTCGGCGAGCGCGAACGCGGGCTCGCGATGAGCATCCGCCAGACGGCCGTGCCGCTCGGGGGCGGCGTCGGCGCGGCGCTGCTGCCGTCGCTCGCGTCGCACCTGGGCTTCGCGGCGGTATTCGGTGCGCTGATGCTGCTGTGCGCCGGGTCGGCCGTGCTGACCTGGCGCTGGCTGCATGAACCGCCGGAGCGCGATGCGCCCGTTGCTGCACACGCCGGCGGGCAGCCCGCGCCGCACGCCCGCAGCCCGCTCGCAAGCGCCCGCGTGTGGCGCATCGTGCTCGGCATCGGCCTGCTGTGCGCGCCGCAGTTCGCGGTGCTCACGTTCGCGACGGTGTTCCTGCACGACTTCGGCCGGCTCGGCCTCGCCGGCATCAGCGCGGCGATGGTCGTGTTGCAGCTCGGCGCGATGGTGATGCGCGTCTGGAGCGGCCGCCATACCGACCGGCACGGCAACCGGCGCGCGTACCTGCGCGGCTCGGTGCTCGTCGCGGTGGCGTCGTTCGCGCTGCTCGCGGCCGTGACCAGCGCGTTCCCGCATGTGCCGCTCGCCGCGATCGTCGCGATTCTGGTGTTCGCGGGCGTGTGCGTATCGGCATGGCATGGCGTCGCGTACACGGAGCTCGCGACGCTCGCGGGTGCGAATCACGCGGGCACCGCGCTCGGCATGGCGAACACGGTCGTCTACCTCGGCCTGTTCGCGACGCCGCTCGCGATCCCGCCGCTGCTCGCCGTCAGTTCGTGGAGCGTGGTCTGGCTCGCGACGGCTGCGTGCGCGCTGGCGACGTGGCCGCTGTTTCCGCGGCCCGCCGCCCAGGTCCGCTCACGCTGACCGGAGCCCCTCGGCCGCCAGCGCGCGCTGCGCCGCGGGCCGCGCGGCGACGCGCTGCGCATGGGCGCTCCACGCCGCGTGCCGCGCCATGTCGAGCCCGATCGCGACACCCCAGCGATACAGCACGAACAGGAACGGATCGACGACCGAATGCGCGCCCGGCTCGGCCCACTCGCGCCCGTCGGCCAGACTCGCTTCGATCGTCTCGTTCGCGGCTTCGATCACGCCGCGCCCGTGCGTGCTGACCGCCCCGTGCAGCGCGGGATCGCCGATGAAGCGGCCCGGCCGCCACAGCGCACCGTAGCCGACGCCATGCACCCAGCCGACCAGCCAGGCGAGCCATTCGTGGCATCGCGCCTCGCGCAGCGGATCGCCGAGCGGCAGCAGTTGCGCGTCCGGATAACGGCGCGCGAGATACGTGAGGATCGCGGGCGTTTCGGTCAGCACGCGCGGCTCGCCCGGAATCTCGAGCACGGGCACGCGTGCCTTCGCGTTGATCGCGAGATAGCGGCCGCTGTAGTTGTCGCGCTCGCGCACGGAGATGACTTCGGTATCGAACGGTGCGCCGGTTTCCTCCAGCGCGATGTGAGCGGCGAGCGAGCAGGCGCCCGGCGAATAGTAGAGACGATATGCATTCATGTTGACGGTGCCATGCAGGCCGTGTGGAAGATGGCACCGAGTGTAGGAACGCGGCGGCGGCACCCGCAAACGATGAATTGTCGTGCTCGGGTATTAGTGCTACTAATACCCGCATGCGACGCATCCACCTTCCTCCGCTGCAGACGCTGCGCGCGTTCGAGACTGCCGTGCGGCTGCAGAGCTTCACGCGCGCGGCCGACGCGCTCGCGCTCACGCAAGGCGCGGTCAGCCAGCACATCCGCGCGCTCGAGGCGCAGCTCGGTTACCCGCTCTTCACGCGCGAGCGCAACGGCGCGACACCGACGCACGCCGCGCATGCGCTCGCGCTGCAGGTGCGCCAGGGCCTCAGCGTGCTCGAGCGCGCGTTCGAGCCTGCCCTCGCCGCGCGCAGCCGCCCGCGCACCTGCGACGTCACGCTGAACGTCAGCGTGCTGCCGAGCGTCGCCGAACGCTGGCTCGCGCCGCGCCTGCCGCGCTTCTCGGCCGCGCATCCGCACATCGCGATCGCGCTGCACCCGGACGTGGCGCTCGCGCCGCTGCGCAAGCGCGACCGCATCGACGTCGCGCTGCGCTACGGGCCCGGCACGTGGCCGGGCGTCGTCGCCGAGAAGCTGATGAACGAGACGATCTTCCCGGTCGCGAGCCCCGCGTACCGCAATCTCGACGGCATCGCGCCGCGCGCGCCGGCCGATCTCGTGCGTGCGACGCTGCTGCGCCATCCCGCGCAACCATGGGAACCGTGGCTCCAGGCCGCGCGGCTCGACCTCACCGAATCCGCGCGTGCGCCGCGTTTCACCGATGCGAACGCGCTGATCGACGCGACCCTGAAAGGGCGCGGCGTCGCCCTCGCGCGCCGATCGCTGATCGAGCCCGAGCTGGCGGCGGGCGCGCTCGTGCGCGTCTCGTCGGTGCGCGTGACCGACGTGTATGCGCACTACGTCGTGTGGCGCCCCGGCCATCCGCACGAGACGGCGATCCGCACCTGGCTCGACTGGCTGCGCAGCGAGGTGCGGCGGCGCACACCGCGACGCTGACGCGCAACCCGCACGACCGAAAGCCATTCGTCACCGCGCCGAAAGCATTCCGCGATCACGCGCCGGTCGCAAACGATTCACCGAAACGCCTCATCGATTCGTCATACTCGTCGACGTTCGAGATCAGCCCCGCAGGAGACATGTGATGCGCCGCTTTGCCACCGCCCTCGCTCTTTGTGCCGCACTGTCCGCCGCCGCGTGCAGCGACGACGCATCGCATGGCGCGCACCCGGCCGACGGCGCGCGGCAGGCCGGCGGGTCCGCCGGCACGGCGAGCGCATTCAACAGCGCCGCGCCCGCCGGCAACGCCGCGTCGGCGGCCGCGCCGCTCGCGCCGCCCGTCGTGCACTACCCGCCCGATGACGACGACGACGCGAAGCCGGCCGCACCGGCATCGACCGCCCCCGCATCGACGCCAGGCTGATCCGCCGTTTCCGTCCCCGACCGCAGAACCGAGGTGAAATAACATGACGTCATCGAGCCGCCGCCGTTTCCTGCATACCGTCGCACAATCCGCGGGCGCCGCCGTCGCGCTCAACGCCTTCCCCGAATCGATCCGCCGCGCGCTCGCGATTCCCGCCGCGCGCGGCACCGGCACGATCCGCGATGTCGAGCACATCGTCGTGTTCATGCAGGAAAACCGCTCGTTCGACCATTACTTCGGACACCTGCGCGGCGTGCGCGGCTACAACGACCGCTTCCCGATCCCGCTGCCGAACGGCAAGCCGGTGTGGTACCAGCCGTCGAAGGCCGACCCGGGCAAGCCGGTGCTGCCGTTCCGGCTCAACACGCTGACGACGAGCGCGCAGTGCGTCGGCGATCTCGACCACTCGTGGTACAAGACGCACGCGGCGATCGACGGCGGCCGCTACGACCAGTGGCCCGCGAACAAGACCGACATGACGATGGGCTACCACGTGCGCGAGGACATCCCGTTCCACTACGCGCTCGCCGATGCGTTCACCGTGTGCGACAACTACTTCTGCTCGCTGCCGGGCCCGACGCACCCGAACCGCTCGTACCTGATGACGGGCACGGTCGACCCGACCGGCAAGTTCGGCGGCCCGCTGCTCGACAACACCGACTACGTCGACGGCGACGGGCCGCCCGCCTACCAGCTGCTGTCGTGGACGACCTTTCCCGAACGTCTCGAAGCGCACGGCGTGTCGTGGCAGATCTACCAGCAGGGCACGATGGGCAACGATCCGTACAACGGCAACTACGGCACGAACGTGCTGCAGAACTTCGCGAACTTCATCAACGCGAAGCCCGGTTCGTCGCTGTACCAGCGCGCGCAGACGGCGCGCACGCTCGACGACCTGAAGAACGACGTGATCAACGACCGGCTGCCGCAGGTGTCGTGGCTGTGCCCGCCGGCAGCGTTCTCCGAGCATCCGAAATACACGCCCGCGTACGGCGCGAACTACACGTCGCAGATCCTCGACGCGCTCACGTCGAACCCGGACGTATGGCGCAAGACCGTGCTGTTCATCATGTACGACGAGAACGACGGCTTCTTCGATCACATCGTGCCGCCGCAGCCGCCGGCGTCGGCCGCGCAAGGCGCGTCGACCGTGACGACCGACGGCGAGCTGCACACGGTCGTGAACCCCGGCCGCGGCGGCAGCTACACGGCCGACGGCCTGCCGTACGGCCTCGGGCCGCGCGTGCCGATGACGGTCGTGTCGCCGTGGACGAAGGGCGGCTTCGTGTGCTCGCAGGTGTTCGACCACACGTCGGTGATCCGCTTCATCGGCGAGCGTTTCGGCGTCGACGAACCGAACATCACGCCGTGGCGCCGCACGGTCTGCGGCGACCTCACCGCCGCATTCGACTTCCGCTCGTCCGACGCGTCGTTCCCGCCGCTGCCCGACACGAGCCAGTACCGCTCGATCGCCGACCAGCAGTGCACGTCGCAGCCCGCGCCGACCGTGCCCGCGACGCCGTCGCCGGTCGACCCGCAGGAGCCCGGCGTGCGGCCGGCGCGTGCGCTGCCGTACGAACTGCACGTGAACGCGAGCATTCACGGCGGGACCACACTGCGCATCGAATTCGCGAACCGCGGCAACCAGGGCGCGCACTTCCACGTGTATGCGACGAACCGCACCGACGGGCCGTGGCGCTATACGGTCGGCGCTCGCCGCGTGCTCCATGCGGACTTCGACCTGACGACGACGAACGGTGCGTACACGTTCTCGGTGTACGGGCCGAACGGCTTCGTGCGCATGTTCTCCGGCAACGTGTCGGCCCCGGCCGCCCATCGCAATCCTGCGCAGCCGGAAGTGAAGGCCGGCTACGACGTCGCGAACGGGAACCTGTACCTGAAGCTGCGCAACGCCGGCGGGGCTCACGTCACGCTGACGCTGGCCGACAACGCGTACGGCGCGCCGTCGCGGCAGGTGACGCTGCATGGCGGTGACGAACGCATCGAGCAATGGTCGCTCGCGGCGAGTCACCAGTGGTACGACGTGACGGTGAGCGACGGCGCGGCCGGCACGTTCTCGCGCCGTTTCGCGGGCCACGTCGAGAACGGCCGGCCGAGCTATTCGGATCCGGCGGCGGTGAAGCCCGTCACCGCGTAACGGCCGCTCGCGCTGCGCGTCGAAAGACGACGCCCTGCAGGGCGGGCCTCGGCCCGCGCCGCAGGGCGTTTTTCGTGGTGGCGCGCGGCATCGCGCGTGCGCACTGCGTCAGACCGCGTGCGCGAGCACACTGGCGGCGAAGGCGGCATCGAACTCCCTCGCCTCATCCCGAAAGCGCAGCGGCGCCGCGCAGTGGACGAGCGTGTCGATGAAGTACTTCGCGCGCGGCCACGGCCCGAAGCCGGCCGCGGTATTGATGTGCCCGGCGTCGCCGAGGTTCACGAACGCGCTGCCCAGGTGCTGCGCGAGCGTGCGCGCGTCGGCGAGCGGCATCCACGGATCGGTCTCGCTGCCGATCACGATCGACGGCACGGCAAGCCGGCGCGCGTCGAACGGCCCGGCAAACGTGAACTTCTTCGGGCTGGCGGGCGCGACGAGCAGCACGCCCGCGACATCGCCCGTTCGCGGCCACTGCGCGAGCGCATGCGCGGTCGCGAGGCAGCCGAAGCTGTGCGCGGCCAGCACGAACGGCCCGCGTTCGCGGTCGAGCAAGGTGCGCACCGATTGCGCCCAGCGCGCGAGATCGGGCGCGTCCCAGTCGTCCTGCTCGACGCGCAGCGAGCGCGGGAACTGCCGTTCGAGCCAGGTCTGCCAGTGAGCGCCTTCGCTGCCGTGCAGGCCCGGAACGGTAACGAGGCGCGGCGGCCACGCCGATTTGCTGCATGCGCGCATGATTGCCCTCGCTTGCTTGAAGACGGGATTCGATTGTGGCGCGGCCCGCCCGGCGGCCGAACCAATATTTTGTGCTTTGCTTTTGCGTGGGGCGGCCATCCGTGGGGCGGCCATCCGTGGGGCGACCATCCGTGGAGCGGCCACCCGCGTGTCGCCCGCGCCGGTCGCCCACGCCGGTCACCCCGCGCACCGGCGCGCGATGCGTCGCGAAACCGTAGAATGTGGGCTTCCCGTCAGCTTCACACGGAACCGGGGCCCGGCGCCGACGCGCCGGGCGCCCGGTCGTCAGGAGACGCCCGATGTCCGCTACGCCCGCCGGCGCGCTGCGCCCGGCTCCGCTCGCCGTTCCCGTGACGCGCCTCGCCGGCGCGCGCGCAATCGTCCGATGAAGATCCTGTTCCATTCCCCGCACCAGGAAGCAGGCGCGTGGCGCGACGAGATCGCGCATGCGCTGCCGGAAGCCGAACTGCGCGCGTGGCAGCCGGGCGACACGGCCGCCGCCGATTACGCGCTCGTCTGGCGCGCGCCGCGCGAATTCTTCACCCCGCGCGACGGCCTGCGTGCGATCTTCAACCTCGGCGCCGGCGTCGACGCGCTGCTCGCGCTGGACCGCGCGCATCCGGGCACGCTGCCGCCGCACGTGCCGCTCGTGCGGCTGGAAGATTCGGGCATGGCGCAGCAGATGGTCGAATACGTGACGCACGCGGTGCTGCGCTACCTGCGCCGCTTCGACGAATACGACATGCAGCAGCGCGAGCGCCGCTGGCGGCCGCTCGAGCCGCATGCGCGCGCCGGCTTCACCGTCGCCGTGCTCGGCCTCGGCGTGCTCGGCACGCAGGTCGCGCGCGCGCTCGCCGCGCTCGGCCTGCCCGTGCGCGGCTACAGCCGCAGCGTGAAGCAGCTCGACGGCATCGCGACCTTCGCCGGCGACGGTGCGTTCGATGCGTGCATCGACGGCGCGAAGGTGCTCGTCAACCTGCTGCCGAGCACACCCGACACCGACGGCATCCTCTGCGCGCGCACGTTCGCGCGTCTCGCCCCCGGCGCCTACGTGATCAACGTCGCGCGCGGCGCGCATCTCGTCGAGGCCGATCTGCTCGACGCGCTCGCGAGCGGCCGGATCGCCGCCGCGACGCTCGACGTGTTCCACCAGGAGCCGCTGCCCGAGGATCACCCGTTCTGGCGCGCGCCGCGCATCACGATCACGCCGCACAGCTCGGCCGAGACGCTGCGCGAAGAGGCCGTTGCCCAGATCGCCGGAAAGATCCGCGCGCTCGAGCGCGGCGAGCGCATCGGCGGCATCGTCGACTACGCGCGCGGCTACTGAACCAGCAAGCAAACCAGGAGACAACCATGACGTTCCCCACCGCCGTCAAGATCGTCGAAGTCGGCCCGCGCGACGGGCTGCAGAACGAGAAGACCTTCGTGCCGACCGACGTGAAGATCGCGCTCGTCGACCGGCTGTCGCGCGCCGGCTTCCGCAACGTCGAGGCCGCGTCGTTCGTGTCGCCGAAATGGGTGCCGCAGATGGCCGACGGCGCCGACGTGATGGCCGGCATCGAGCGCCGCGCGGGCACCGTGTACTCGGTGCTCACGCCGAACCTGAAGGGCTTCGAGAACGCGCTCGCCGCGCGCGCCGACGAAGTCGTGATCTTCGGCGCGGCCAGCGAGGCGTTCTCGCAGCGGAACATCAACTGCAGCATCGCCGAGAGCATCGCGCGCTTCGAGCCCGTCGCGAAGGCGGCGAAGGATGCGGGCGTGCGGCTGCGCGGCAGCGTGTCGTGCACGCTCGGCTGCCCGTACCAGGGCGACGTGCCGGTCGCATCGGTCGTCGACGTCGTCGAGCGCTTCGCGGCGCTCGGCTGCGACGAGATCGACATCGCCGACACGATCGGCGTCGGTACGCCGAAGCGCACGCGCGAGGTGCTCTCGGCCGTCACGCGCGTGTTTCCGCGCGAGCGCCTGTCGGGCCACTTCCACGACACCTACGGCCAGGCGCTCGCGAACATCTACGCGGCGCTGTTCGAAGGGATCGAGATCTTCCACGCGTCGGTCGCGGGCCTCGGAGGCTGCCCGTACGCGAAGGGCGCGACCGGCAACGTCGCGACCGAGGACGTGCTGTACCTGATGCAGGGCCTCGGCATCGACACCGGCGTCGATCTCGCGCAGGTCGTCGCCGCCGGCGACTTCATCTCGAACGCGATCGGCCGCGCAAACGTGTCGCGCGCCGGTCGCGCACTGCTCGCCAAGGCGCAGAGCGCGGCCGACGCCGCGAACTGCGTATGACCCCGGTATTCGATGGATTCCTCAACATGACGACACCCGCTTCATTCGATTCCCTCCCCGATTCCGCGCGACGCGTCGCGCTGCTGCTGCGCGAGCGCGGCCATGCGAAAGGCATCGTGATGCTCGCCGAAACCGGCAAGACGTCGGCCGAAGCCGCGGCCGGGCTCGGCTGCTCGGTCGCGCAGATCGCGAAGTCGATCCTGTTTCGCCGCCAGTCGGACGGCGCGCCGGTGCTCGTGGTCGCGAGCGGCGTCAATCGCGTCGACGAGAAGAAGGTGGCCGCGCAGGTCGGCGCGGTCGGCCGCGCCGACGCGAAGTTCGTGCGCGACAACACCGGCTACGCGATCGGCGGCGTCTGCCCGATCGGCCATCTCGTCGAACCCGTCACGCTGATCGACGCCGACCTGCTCGCGCTCGACAGCCTGTGGGCGGCCGCCGGCCATCCGCACGCGGTGTTCAACCTGTCGCCGAACGAACTGGTGTCGCTGACGGGCGCGCCGGTCGCGGACGTCGCGTTGCGGGAATCCGCATGAGCGACGTGCCGCAAAGCGCCGTCGCATCGCCGTGCACCGACGTATGCCGGATCGATCCGCGCACCGACTGGTGCGCGGGATGCCTGCGTACGCGCGACGAGATCAAGGGATGGCGCACGTCGGATGACGACGCGCGGCGCGTGCTGCTCGCGCGGCTCGACGCGCGGCGGCGCCTGATTGCGAGGAGCGGCGCATAAAAAAAAGCCGTTCAGCCTGACGGGCGAACGGCATCGAGATCGGAATCCTGTGAACGTGATCAACGTCACAGCCCGCATCATACGAGCGACGCGCACCGCTCGCATCGGGTGTTTCCCTACAACTTCTTACAGCCTGTTTCACGTGCGTGCGCGGCACGTTTTTCGCTCCGTAGCGGTGAACCGTAGAGGCAAGCCGAATCGCACGACCGTTTCAGCGCCCCGCCACCGCGCGACGCGCGGGCACGATGCGCCAGCCGAGATTCACGCCGGCCGCCGCGAGCAGGATCAGCAGCGCGCCGAGCACCTGCGTCCACGCGAGCGTCTGCCCGAACGCGAAGTGATCGACGACGATCGCGACGACCGGATAGACGAACGACAGCGCGCCGGTCATCGCGGTCGGCAGCTTCTGGATCGCGCCGTACAGCAGCACGTACATCAGGCCCGTGTTGACGACGCCGAGCACGATCAGGTCGAGCCACTGCCCGGCCGTCGCGGGCAGCGTGCCGAAGTGGGCGAACGGCGCGAGCAGCACGATGCCGATACCGGCCTGCAGCAGCGCGAGCAGGTGCGGCGGCGTCCCCTTCAGGTGCTTCGTGACGATCGACGAGATCGCATACAGGAACGCCGCGCCGAGCGACAGCGCGACACCCTCCAGATATTCGCCCGGTACCGCGAGCACGGCCGGCTCGACGCGCACCACGGCGACGAGCCCGACGAACGCGAGCGCGAGCCACGCGAGCGTCGACGCGGTGATCCGCTCGCGGAACACGATCGCGCCGAGCGCGACGAGCATGAACGGCTGCGTGTTGTAGACGGCGGTCGCCATCGAGATCGATGCGCGCGAATAGGCGGCGAACAGCAGCAGCCAGTTCGCGACGATCGCGACGCTGCCGAGCGTCGCAAGCGCGAGCATCCGCGGCGAGAACAGCGCGCGGCGCAGGAAGCCGAACGCCGCGCAGACGATCGCGAGCGTCGCGGCGCCGAACAGGCAGCGGAAGAACACGACGTTCGTCAGCGGCTGCTGCGACGACATCACGAGCCAGCCGATCGTGCCGGACATCATCATCGCGACGACCATCTCGGCGGCGCCGCGGCGAATTTCATTCGAGGCCATCATGAACTCCGTTGAAGAGAGTGGATGACTTCGATTCTAGAAACTTGCTTTCGTCTCAACCACGGCTAAACTGAAGTGAATCAGCCGATTCACCTTCGAAAGCAAAGCGATCATGCCGAAACGCCTTTCCCCACCCGCCGTCGCGTCGCTCGACGCGACCGACCGCGCGATTCTCTCGGCGCTGGCCGACGACGCGCGTATCGCCACCAGCGAACTCGCCCGGCAGATCGGGCTGTCGGCGCCCGCAACGGCCGATCGCGTGCGGCGGCTCGAGGCACAAGGCGTGATCGCCGCGTTCACCGTCGAGCTCGACCCGCGCGCGCTCGGCTATACGCTGCAGGCGATCGTCCGCGTGAAGCCGCTGCCCGGCCAGTTGCATCTCGTCGAAGAGATGCTGCGCCGGATTCCCGAATTCGTGGAGTGCGACAAGGTCACCGGCGACGACTGCTTCATCTGCCGGCTCTACCTGCGCACGATCGCGCACCTCGACGACATCCTGTCGAAAGTGACGGAGCGCGCGGAGACGAGCACCGCGATCGTGAAATCGACGCCGGTGCCGCGCCGGCTGCCGCCGCTCGTCGAGGACGACGGCGCGCACCGCTGAGCAGCCGGCCGCGCCGCCCGCGTGCCGTCAGGCGGCCGCGTCGCGCGCCTCGAAGAACGCGAGCAGTTCGTCGATCAGCGCGACGGGCGCCTCTTCCGGAATGTAGTGCCCGCACTCGAGCGCGCGGCCGCTGACGTCGCGCGCGACGCGGCGCCATTCGTCGAGCGGATCGAAGCAGCGGCCGACGATCCCGTGCTCGCCCCAGAGCACGCGCAGCGGGCACGCAACCTTGTTGCCGCGCTCGAGATCCGCACGGTCGTGCTCGAGATCGATCGTCGCGGACGCGCGGTAGTCCTCGCACATCGCATGCACGGCGCCCGGCTGCGCGAGCGCGGCCCGGTACGCGGCGAGCGCCTCGGGCGCGAACGGCGCGAGCCCGGCGGACCGGTTGCCCATCACGCGCTCGATGTACGCATCGGTATGCGCGCCGACCAGCGTCTCGGGCAGCGGCTCCGGCTGGATCAGGAAGAACCAGTGGAAATACGCGGTCGCGAACGCGCGATCGGTTTTCTCGTACATCGCGAGCGTCGGCGCGATGTCGAGCAGCATCATCCGCTCGACGGCGTCCGCATGATCGAGCGCGAGCCGGTGCGCGACCCGCGCGCCGCGATCGTGCGCGCACACATGGAATTGCTCGAAGCCGAAATGCCGCATCACGGCGACCTGGTCGGCCGCCATCGCGCGTTTCGAATACGGCGCGTGCCGCGCGTCGCTCGGCGGCTTGCCCGACGCGCCGTAACCGCGCAGGTCGGTGGCGATCACCGTGAAATGATTCGCGAGCGTCGCGGCCACGCGATGCCAGATCATGTGGGTTTGCGGATGTCCGTGCAGCAACAGGAGCGGCGGACCCGCGCCTCCTTTGACACCGAAGATGTCGGTGTCCTGCACCGTCACGCGAAACGGTGCAAACGCCTCAAACGACATGGTTTATTTCTCGTTGGTTTGTTATGGCGGTTATTTTAGGAGCGCGTTCGCAGCCGCACAGCGGCGTGAATACCCGAATTCATAGAAAGAGAACACTCACTCGATTGCCCGCGCGCGGCGCACTTTGCTAAGCTCGCAAGCAAACGCACGATCGTTCGTATTAATATGTGCGGCAGACCTGCGCGGCGGCCGCACCGGCTACACTCGAAGCGCCGTTCGCGCTGTCACTGTCACGTACAGTCACGATCAGGATCAGTATCAGGAGACTCCACATGGCATTGCCCACCGTCCTGCAGAACCTGACGCTGCCCGTCATCGCGTCGCCGATGTTCATCGTCAGCTACCCCGAACTCGTGCTCGCGCAATGCAAGGCGGGCATCGTCGGTTCGTTCCCCGCGCTCAACGCCCGTCCGGCCGAACTGCTCGACGAGTGGCTCACGCAGATCCAGTCCGAGCTGGCCGACCACAAGGCGAAGCACCCCGACGCAGTGATCGGCCCGATCGCGGTCAACCAGATCGTCCACCAGTCGAATGCGCGGCTCGAGCACGACGTGCGCGTCTGCGTCGAGCACAAGGTGCCGATCTTCATCACGAGCCTGCGCGCGCCGGCGCGCGAGATCGTCGACGCGGTGCACGGCTACGGCGGCATCGTGCTGCACGACGTGATCAACCTGCGTCACGCGCAGAAGGCGCTCGAAGCCGGTGTCGACGGGTTGATCCTCGTCGCGGCCGGCGCGGGCGGCCACGCGGGCACGACCTCGCCGTTCGCGCTCGTCGGCGAAGTCCGCAAGATCTTCGACGGCCCGATCGTGCTGTCCGGCTCGATCGCGAACGGCGGCTCGATCCTCGCCGCGCAGGCAATGGGCGCCGATTTCGCGTACATGGGCACGCGCTTCATCGCGACGCAGGAAGCGCACGCGATCGACGACTACAAGCACGCGATCCTGAACGCGAAATCGTCGGACATCATCTACACGAACCTCTTCACGGGCGTGCACGGCAACTACATCCGCGAGAGCATCGAGAAGGCGGGCCTCGATCCGGACGCGCTGCCGGAATCCGACAAGACCAAGATGAATTTCGGCAGCGACAAGACGAAGGCGTGGAAGGACATCTGGGGTGCCGGCCAGGGTGTCGGCCTGATGGACGACCTGCCGAGCGTGGGCGCGCTCGTCGAGCGCCTGAAGCGCGAGTACGACGACGCGAAGGCGCGGCTCGGCATCCCGCGCTGACGCGACGCGTCACCGCAACCCGGACGCGTCGCACAAAACGAAAGCGCGAACGCCTCACGGCGTTCGCGCTTTTTGTTTGCTGCGGCTTTCCTGCGACGATTGTCGCGCCGCTCAGCCCGCGCGCTTCATCCGCGTGATCGGCAGCACGCGCAGGCGCGATTCGATCGACGGGCACAGCGACTGCCCTTCGAAACGCGCCGCCAGGAAATCGACGAACGAACGCACCTTCGCGGACACGTGACGACGGCTCGCGTAGACCGCATAGATCGGCGCCTCGTGCGGCGGCACCGCATCGATCAGCACCGGCACGAGCCGGCCGGACTCGATGTCGTCGCCGACCACCTCGGTGCCGAGCAGCGCGATGCCCGCGCCCGCGAGCACGGCCGCACGCAGCCCTTCGAGATGATTCACGATCAGGTTGCCGTTCAGGTTCACGCGCGACGCGGCGGCCGCGTCGATCACCAGCGCGTCGAGCATCGTCGAATTCGAGTCGCGCCGCAGGTAGTTGTGGTGTGCGAGATCGGCGATCGTCTGGGGCGTGCCGTGCTTCCCGAGATACTCGGGCGACGCGACCAGCAGGATGTGCGCGGTCGCGATCTGCCGCGCGACCAGCGACGACGATTTCAATCCGTTCGGCGCCGCGCGCACCGCGACGTCGTAGCCTTCCTCGATCAGGTCGACCACGCGATCGGACAGCGTCATGTCGACGGTCACGTCCGGGAACCGGCCCGCATAATCGGTGACGGCCTGCATCACGTGCCGCAGCCCGAACGCGGACAGCGACGTGACGCGCAGCCTGCCTTGCGGCACCACGCTCGCGGCGCCGACGGCCTGCCCGGCTTCGTCGAGTTCCGACAGCGCCTGCACGAGGCGCTCGTAGTATTCGCGTCCGGCCTCGGTAGGCGCGACGCGTCGTGTCGTGCGATGCAGCAGCCGCGCACCGAGCTGCTGCTCGAGATGCATTACGTGCTTGCTCGCCATCGCAGCCGACATCTGCATGCGCTCGGCCGCGCCGACGAAGCTGCCCACTTCGACGACGTAGCGAAACACATTCATGCTGACGAGGGTATCCATCGAACTAGCTCGTAATGACGGGGGAATGGTCCAATTACGAGATAGGGTAACAAAGGCGGGGAAACAGAAAGGTCAAGAAAGGCAAAACGGCGCCGCAATGGGCGGCGCCGTTCAACAAAACGAAACAGGGCACGAATCCGGCGCGGCTCGCGCGGCGGCGTGCCCGCGGGGTCAGAACTTCGCGCGGATGCCGGCGCCGAACGTGTTGCCGGTCGACAGGCCGCTGATGTGGTCGTTCATGTACGCAGCGTAGACGTCCGTGCGCTTGGACAGCGGATAGTCGTAGCCGACGGCCCAGGTCTGGCGCGTCTGGTCGAGGCCGCCCGCGTCGCGCGAGTATGCGTACGACGCCATCGCGTTGCCCACGCCAAGCGGCACCGACACGCCGCCCTGCGCGGTATTCACGTGCCAGCTGCCCGCGACCTGGTCGTTCTTCGTATACATGTACTGGCCGAACAGCTTCACGTACTTCAGGTCGTAGGTCGCGCCGACTTGCGCGATGCCCTGGCTCTTCATGCCGGCCACGAGCGCGCTCAGGTCACGCGGGCCGTTGTTGAAGTTCACGTACTGGTAGACCGCGGTCGCCGCGAACGGGCCGTTCGCGTAGTTGAACTGCGCGCTCCACTTCTTCGAGCCGTTGTCGCCGGCCTGGTTGCCGAGCGCGTACATCGCGCCGAAATTCAGGCCACCGAACGAAGGCGACGTGTACGACAGCGCGTTGTTCCAGCCCGAATCGCCGACGGCACCCTGGTCGCTCGGGTAGGTCGGGAACGTGCCGAGGCCGAGGAACACGTGGTACACCATCGGCGAGAAGGTGTACGAGTCGTAGAACGGATTGAACAGGATCGTCGACAGGAACAGGTGCGTCGTCAGGCGGCCGGCGGTCACCGTGCCGTACGGCGAATCGATGCCGACGTACGCGTTGCGTGCGAAGAACGTGTCGCCCTGGAAGCGGCCGAACTGGCCGTTCTGCGCGCGGAAGAAACTTTCCAGCGTGAAGATCGCCTTGTAGCCGTTACCGAGATCCTCGGCGCCGTGCATGCCCCAGTACGACGTCGACATCCCGCCGCCGCTCACGTTCCACGCGCGGTCGCCGCCCGGGAACTTGGTTGCGCCGACCCATTCGTCGACCTGACCGTAGAGCGACACGCTCGATTGCGCGTGGACGGGCGCGGCGGCGACGCAGGCGGCGGCCGCGACCAGCGCGGCGGACGTGCGCGACGCACGGCGAGCGAATGCTTTCATTGGATCTCCAGGGATTGTCGATAAGAAACCGGGCGGCGCGAGCGTTGTTATAGGGGCCGCTGCTTGCGTCGTATGGGGCGCAGCCATCTTTACGGATCATTTGTCCGGTCAAAATTGCGCACACTTATTGCTGGTATAGCGGCAGCATTAACTTCGCGGCGGCGGTTCGGGGGCAGACGGGGCGCGGCGGCAACGCGCGAGCTCGTCACGCGGCGGCACGGCGGCGCGTCTCGCGCGAACCGGGCGCGAAAGATAGCGCAATGCGGCGGGAAAATCAGCGGAAATCTGTGCGCGACTGTGGCGAATTCGCATCAGTCGGCGGGGGACGGAACGCGGGCGCGTTCAGTTTCGCTCAGTTTCGGTAGAACGGGGAGAAAAACGGCGAGTGCGCAGGCTCTTCCTGCGAGCGGGGCGGCGGCATCGGACGGCCGCCGCGCTCCTCGTTGTAGCGCGCGACGTCGGCGCGGATCGAACCGGCGCGCAGCGGCACGTTGCCGCCGCCCGGCGGGCGCGGCATCTGGCGCACCTCGGCGCTGATCGGACGATACGGGCTTTGCGCGGCGTAATGGCCGTACGACGGCGTCGGCCGCAGCCCCCAGCGAGGGCCGGAGCCGTTGACGCCTGCGCCCATCCGCGCCCCGGGGTTGCCGCCCCACTGCGGTGCATGGCGCCACACGGGCGGGCCACCGGACGCGCGCAGGCCGCGGTCGCCGCCGCCGAACGCATGGCCGCCGTGGGGCGGCTGCGCGAGCGCGAGCGGCATCAGCAACGCGCCAAGCGCGCCTGCCACCCATCGTCCGATCTTCCGTTTCACCCGTTCCGTCATTGTTCAGAGCCTGGTTTTACCGGCCGCGAACGCCCGTCCAGGGCGAGCGCAAGCCTTTCAGCAGTAATTTATGAGCGCGCCGAAAGCGTGTCGAGCCAAAAAGTGTTATGTCGCCACCGTCGGTGTAACACCATGTTACTGCTAGGTTTTTCACGTCAGGGACGGATCGCCGCGGCACATTCTTCTGCTGTTTTCGTCGCCTGCGCGACAGGCGGGGTCGGCCGCCCGGCATTCGCTTGATTCATCAATCGATTCTCACAATGAATTTGTGGTTTGAATCGGCAACCGGGAAAATACCGGCGTCCGCGCGTGCGGCGTCTGCGCATGCGCGGCACGCCTTCCTATCGTCCCGATCGAGTTCCCGATGGCCCGTCCCCGTTTTCTTCCCGACAACTTCACGCTCGCGCTCGTCGGCACCGTCGTGCTCGCGAGCCTCCTGCCCTGCCGCGGCCCGGCCGCGCATGCGTTCAACTGGGCGACCAACATCGCCGTCGGCCTGCTGTTCTTCCTGCACGGCGCGAAGCTGTCGCGCGAAGCCGTCGTCGCGGGCGCGACCCACTGGCGGCTGCACGCGGTCGTGCTGCTCAGCACGTTCGCGCTGTTCCCGCTGCTCGGCCTCGCGCTGAAACCCGTGCTGCAGCCGTTCGTCACGCCGACGCTGTATGCGGGCGTGCTGTTCCTGTGCACGCTGCCGTCGACGGTCCAGTCGTCGATCGCGTTCACGTCGATCGCCAAGGGCAACGTGCCGGCCGCCGTGTGCGCGGCATCCGCGTCGAGCCTGCTCGGGATCTTCGTCACGCCGGCGCTCGTCGGGTTGATGATCACGTCGCAATCGGCCGCCGCCGCGTCGCCGTGGAGCACCGTCGGCAGCATCGTGATGCAGCTGCTCGTGCCGTTCATCGCCGGCCAGTTGCTGCGGCCCGTGATCGGCGGCTGGATCGACCGCAACCGCGGCGTGCTGCGCTTCGTCGACCAGGGCTCGATCCTGCTCGTCGTCTACGTCGCGTTCAGCGAGGCCGTCAACGAAGGCCTGTGGCACCAGATCCCGCCGCGCGCGCTCGGCGGCCTGCTCGTCGTCAATCTCGTGCTGCTCGCGATCGCGCTCCTGCTGACCGCGTTCGTCAGCAAGCGGCTCGGCTTCAACCGCGCCGACCAGATCACGATCATCTTCTGCGGATCGAAGAAGAGCCTCGCGGCCGGCGTGCCGATGGCGAAGGTGATCTTTTCGGCGAACGCGGTCGGGGCGATCGTGCTGCCGCTGATGCTGTTCCACCAGATCCAGCTGATGGCGTGCGCGGCGCTCGCGCAGCGCTGGGGCGCACGCAGGCTGGGCGAACCGGGCGACGAGGGCGCCGCGCAGGGCCGGGCCGCGTCCGCGCCGGGTGCGCCGAGCGCACTGAGCGCCGGCAAGCGCTGACACGCCAGCCGTCGCATTGCGCGGCGGCCATGACCCGCGGCGATGCACCACGACGGCGCATCGCGTCACAAAAAATTCACTTAATTCTTCCTGCGCGGCGCCGTTATGCCGGTCGTCCCGACGTTTCGGCCGTCCTGCCATGTCCGCCATCCCCGCCGCTCCCGATGCCGCCCGCACCGCGCGATTGATCGCGGATCGTGCGCTCGCCGCCGTCTTCCAGCCGATCGTCGATCTCGGGTCGGGGACGGTCGTCGGCTACGAGGGCCTGATCCGCGGCCCGCGCGGCACCGACCTCGAGGCGCCCGCCGCGCTGTTCGCGCAGGCCGCGCGCGAGGGCGAGACCATCGCGCTCGAACAGGCCGCCGCGCTCACCTGCCTCGACGCGTTCGCGGCGCTCGGCTGCGACGGCAAGCTGTTCCTCAATTTCAGCGCGGGCACGATCCTGCAGCTCGCGCGCGAACGCGAGCGCGCCCGCCAGCTGCTCGGCCGCGCGCGGATCGGCGCCGAGCGCATCGTGATCGAACTGACCGAGCAGAACGCGCCGACGGACGTCGCCCATATCGGGCCGGCCGTCGCGTCGCTGCGCGACGCCGGCATCCAGTTCGCGCTCGACGACTACGGCACCGCGAACGCGAGCATGAACCTGTGGCTGCGCCTGCATCCCGACGTCGTGAAGATCGACCGCTTCTTCATCCACGACATCGCGCGCGACCCGCTGAAGTTCGAGGCCGTGAAGGCGATGCAGCACTTCGCGCAGGCGAGCGGCGCGCAACTGATCGCGGAAGGCATCGAGAACGAAAGCGACCTGATCGTCGTGCGCGACATGGGCATCTGCTGCGTGCAGGGCTTCCTGCTCGGCCGGCCGAACGCGCGGCCGTCGCGGGTCGTCGCACCGGCCGCGCGCGACGCGATCCGCGCGCCGCACATCGCGGTGTTTCCCGGCGCGACGCGCTCGGTGCGGCCGGCCGGCACGATCGCCGGGAAGATGCTGGTTCCGGCGCCGGCCCTGCCGCGCGACGCGACCAGCAACGACGTGCTCGACCTGTTCAACCGGATGCCCGACCTGCACGCGGTCGCGCTCGTCGAACGCGGGCGGCCCGTCGCGCTCGTGAATCGCCGCGGCTTCATCGACCGCTTCGCGCTGCCGTACCACCGCGAGGTGTTCGGGAAGAAACCGTGCCTGCAGTTCGCGAACGACGCGCCGCTGATGATCGACAACGCGACAACGTTCGAGCAGCTCGCGATGCTGCTCGCGAGCCACGACCAGCGCTATCTCGCGGACGGCTTCGTGATCACCGAACACGGCCGCTACGTCGGGCTCGGCACCGGCGAGAGCCTCGTGCGCGCGGTGACCGAGATGCGCATCGAGGCCGCGCGCTATGCGAACCCGCTGACGTTCCTGCCCGGCAACATCCCGATCAGCGCGCACATCGACCGCCTGCTCCAGCGCGACGCCGGCTTTCATGCGTGCTACGTCGACCTGAACCAGTTCAAGCCGTTCAACGACCAGTACGGCTACTGGCAGGGCGACGAGGTGCTGAAGTTCGCCGCGACGGTGCTGGCCGGCGTGTGCGATCCGCAGCGCGACTTTCTCGGGCACGTCGGCGGCGACGATTTCCTCGTGCTGTTCCAGCGCGACGACTGGCGCAACCGCGCCGCCGACGCGATCGCGCGCTTCAACGACGGCGCGCAGCTCTTCTACACGCAGGCCGACCGGCAGGCGGGCGGACTGCGCGGCGAGGACCGCCACGGCAACCCGGCGTTCTTCGGTTTCGTGACGATGGCGATCGGTGCGGTCGGCGTGCCGGCCGGCGCGCACGGCGCGAAGCGCTACGGCAGCGACGAGATCGCATCGGTCGCCGCGCTCGCGAAGCGGCGCGCGAAACAGCAGCCGGACGGGCTCGCGGTCGTCGATCTCGATGCGGGCCGCGCCGCGCTGCTCGCGCGCGGCGAGCCGCCCGCGACGCCGAACTGACCACGCGCGGACACCTTGCCTTTTGCGGCGCCTGTTTAGTATTTTTAGTAAAAGCGCCGGCGCAGATTAGTGCTTTAAATTCGCGTATTTACGGGTATTCCCCGGGGATATGGCGCGATTTTACCGATGCGGTTTACTATACAATCGCTTTCACCCTAAACAAACCGGACCCCGAACGATGGGTACCACCATTCGCGATGTGGCGCGGGCGGCAGAGGTCTCGATCGGCACCGTCTCCCGCGCGCTGAAAAACCAGCCGGGCCTGTCCGAAGCCACGCGTGCGCGCATCGTCGAGATCGCGCAGCGGCTCGGCTACGATCCCGCGCAGCTGCGGCCGCGCATCCGCCGGCTCACCTTCCTGCTGCATCGCCAGCACAACCGCTTTCCGGCCAGCCCGTTCTTCTCGCACGTGCTGCACGGCGTCGAGGACGCGTGCCGCGAGCGCGGCATCGTGCCGACGCTGCTCACGGTCGGGCCGAACGACGACGTGCTGCGCCAGATGCGCCCGCACGCGCCCGACGCGATCGCGGTGGCCGGCTTCATCGAGCCCGAGACGATCGAGGCGCTCGCCGCGACCGGCCGGCCGCTCGTGCTGATCGATCTGTGGGCGCCCGGCCTGCGCTCGGTGAACATCGACAACGCAACGGGGGCGGCGCTCGCGATGCGTCACCTGCTCGCCACCGGCCGCACGCGGATCGCGTTCATCGGCGGCTCGCCCGCGCACTACAGCATCGCGCAGCGCGCGATCGGCTACCGGCGCGCGTTCTTCGAAGCCGGGCGGCTGTTCGATCCCGCCTATGAAGTGACGATCGACGCGGGGCTCGATCCCGACACGGGCGCCGCGCGCGCGATGGAGCAGCTGCTCGACGCGCCGGGCCCGCGCCCCGAAGCCGTGTTCGCGTACAACGACGCGGCCGCGCTCGCCGCGCAGCGCGTGTGCACCGCGCGCGGGCTGCGCATTCCCGACGACATCGCGATCGTCGGCTTCGACAACATCCCGGCCGCCGCGCACGCGAGCCCGCCGCTCACGACGCTCGCGGTCGACAAGGAAGCGCTCGGCCGCCGCGGCGTCGAGCTGCTGCTCGCCGACTCGCCCGAACGCACCGAGATTTCCCTGCCCGTCGAGCTGATCGTGCGGGCCAGCAGTCAGCCCGCCGCGACGCGGGCGCCCGTCACCGCCACGAGCACCGAACCATGACTACGCCCCCGGTCCAACCCGCCCCGGCGACGCCGGCCGCGCATGGCCATCCGGCCCCGTTCGTCGCGAGTTTCCGCGATCCGTCGTTCCTGCTGTCGCACATCGAGGACACGCTGCGCTTCTACGCAACGAACGCGTTCGACCCGACGGGCGGCTTCTACCACTACTTCCGCGACGACGGCAGCATCTACAACCGCACGTCGCGCCACCTCGTCAGCAGTTGCCGGTTCGTCTTCAACTACGCGATGGCGTACCGGCATTTCGGCGATCCGCGCCACCTGGAATACGCACGCCACGGGCTGCGCTTCCTGCGCGACGCGCACTGGGACGACGAACTGCAGGGCTACGACTGGGAACTCGACTGGCGCGACGGGGCGAAGCGCGCGACGCTCGACGGCACGCGCCACTGCTACGGGCTCGCGTTCGTGCTGCTCGCGGCCGCGCACGCGACGATGGCCGGCATCGACGAGGCTCGCCCGCTGATCGCGGCAACCTACGAGCTCGCCGAGCACCGCTTCTGGGACGCGGCCGCGGGCCTCTACGCGGACGATGCGACGCCGAACTGGATCGTGTCGTCGTACCGCGGCCAGAACGCGAACATGCACATGACGGAGGCGCTGCTCGCGGCCCACGAGGCGACCGGCCACCTCACGTACCTCGATCGCGCGGAAAAGCTCGCGTCCCACATCACGCAGCGCCAGGCCGCGCTGTCGGGCGGGCTCGTGTGGGAGCACTACCATGCGGACTGGTCGGTCGACTGGGACTACAACAAGGAAGACAGCTCGAACATCTTCCGCCCGTGGGGTTTCCAGCCCGGGCACCAGACCGAATGGGCGAAGCTGCTGCTGATCCTCGAACGGCACCGCCCGCTCGACTGGCTCGTGCCGCGCGCGGCCGAACTGTTCGACGCCGCGCTCGCGCACGCATGGGACGCCGACCACGGCGGCCTGTACTACGGCTTCGGCCCCGACTTCACGATCTGCGACCACAACAAGTATTTCTGGGTGCAGGCGGAAACCTTCGCGGCGGCCGCGATGCTCGGCGCGCGCACCGGCAGCGAGCGCTTCTGGGACTGGTACGACGAGATCTGGCGCTATAGCTGGGCGCACTTCGTCGATCACCGCTACGGCGCGTGGTACCGCATCCTCACCTGCGACAACCGCAAGTACAGCGACGAGAAAAGCCCGGCCGGCAAGACCGACTATCACACGATGGGCGCGTGCTACGACGTTCTGGCGACCCTCGCGCGCGCGCAGCGCAGCGAGCCGACGCAATGAGCGGCGGCACGTTTCCGGCTTTCGTGTCGGCGGGCGACATCCTGACCGACATGGTGCGCGCGGGCGATGCGCAATGGACGTCGGTGCCGGGCGGCGCCGGCTGGAACGTCGCGCGCGCGGTTGCGCGGCTCGGCGTGCCGAGCGCGCTCGCGGGATCGATCGGCGAAGACTGCTTCTCCGACGTGCTGTGGCGCACGAGCGAAGCGGCCGGGCTCGACCTGCGCTTCCTGCAGCGCGTCGCACGGCCGCCGCTGCTCGCGATCGTCCACGAGACGCGCCCGCCCGCGTATTTCTTCATCGGCGAAGCGAGCGCCGATCTCGCGTTCGACCCGGCGCGGCTGCCGGCCGGCTGGACCGACCACGTGAAATGGGCGCATTTCGGCTGCATCAGCCTCGTGCGCGAGCCGCTCGCGGGCACGCTGGCCGCGCTCGCGGCCGACCTGCACGCGCGCGGCGTGAAGATCAGCTTCGACCCGAACGTCCGGAACCTGATGACGGCCGCGTACCGGCCGACGCTGGAAAAGATGGCCGCGCTCGCCGACCTGATCAAGGTGTCCGACGAGGACCTGCGGCACCTGTTCGGCGGCAGCGAGGCCGCTGCGATCACAGCGCTGCGCGCGCTGAACCCGCGCGCGGCCGTGCTCGTCACGCGCGGCGCGCAGGCGGCGACGCTCTACGCGGACGGCGACGTGCATGAAGCCAGCCCGCCGCGCGTCGAGGTGGCCGACACCGTCGGCGCGGGCGACGCGTCGATCGGCGGCATGCTGTTCAGCCTGATGGCCGCGCCGCAGCGCACGTGGCGCGAGCATCTCGCGTTCGCACTGGCGGCCGGCGCCGCGGCGTGCCGGCATACGGGTGCGCACGCGCCGACGCTCGACGAGGTGGTTGCGTTGCTGGAGGGCTAGGGCCTGCGCAACCCGGCACGACGCGGTGCTGTACATGCTGCGCCGCAGTGCTACGATGAAGTGTCCTTTTGCGGGAGAGCACGATGGACACGAACACGTTCACGAAAGGCATCTACACGGCCAAGGCGCATACCCAGCACGCGGGCAACGGGCAGTTCCAGGGTTACGTGATCCTGAGCCGGGACGAAGGGGAGGCCCCCGACAACACGGTGTACGACGTCGGCAGCACGAGCCCCAGCGAGGAAGAGGCGTTCGACGAGGCGAAAGCGCTCGCGCACCGGATTCTCGGCGAGATCGAGCTGTAACGCGCGCCGCGCGTCAGACGAGCCGCGCCACCATCGACAGCAGCATCGTCAGCACCAGCGTCGACATGAACGGGAACGGGTAGCGCCGCCCGCCGAGCGTCAGCGTGACGTCGCCCGGCATCCGCCCGATGCCGAGCTTGCCGAGCCACGGCCAGCAGCGCGTCAGGATCATCACCGCGACGAACGTCGTCAACAGCCAGCGCAGCATCCTAGGGCCTGTTTACATATGGAACGCGCATGCGTTGCCACGAGAACGGCCGCTCGCGAGGCGCGCGACGCCGCGAATACTGGACGTATTCGCAAGGAGCGCAACGCGGCGAGCGGCCGTTCTCGTGGCAACCCCAAATTTTAAAAAAACCATTCCACGGGAATGCCCGAAATCGCCCGTATGGCGGCGTCGCTCGTCGCTTGTTTGGCACGGCCAAACGGCGCTCCTTGTATCTTTAAGTCTGCGGTTTCGGACCGGCTCACGTAGCCCGTTCCTCCTCTGGGAAACCAAGCCCGCGAGTGAGCACTGGGCGCGTGAGTCGGACCGTTCTTCCGTAAGCCCGAACGGTTGTCGGAATAAAGTTCGCATAAACAAGGATGGGAGTGGAAGAACATGCCCGAAGCAGTGTTCATCGGTATCGATGTTTCGCGCGACACGCTGGAAATTGGCAGCAGCACGGCGAGTTCGACCTGGCAATACGCCAACAATAGTGACGGCATTGAAGCGATGACGGCCGAACTGGCGAAGCTGGCTCCAGCACTCGTCGTACTCGAAGCCACGGGCGGCTACGAATTCGAGGCGGCGTGTGCCTTGCAGGCTGCGGGACTGTCGGTGGCCGTGGTCAATCCCCGTCAGGCGCGCGACTTTGCTCGTGCCATGGGCACGTTGGCGAAGACGGACAGCCTCGACGCGCGGATGTTGGCCGCGTTTGCCCGCGTGTTGCACCAGCATCCGCAGCGCGAGCGCTTTATCAAGCAGTTGCCCGACGCGCAATTGCAGCGCTTGCAGGCGCTCGTGTTGCGTCGCAGGCAGCTGGTTACGATGCTGACGGCTGAGCGGAGACGCCTGACGTTGGCGCATGCCAGTGCGCGTCCAAGCATCGAGCAAACCATCAAGTTCCTCAAATCGCAGATCGACGATGTCGAACACGACTGCGCCGATCATGTGCGCACCCACCACGCCGAATTGGCCCAGGCGCTGTCCAGCGTCAAAGGCATTGGTCCTGCGACTGTCGCTACGCTGCTGGCCGAATTGCCTGAACTGGGTTCGTTGTGTCGTCGGCGCATCGCCGCACTGGTCGGCGTGGCTCCCCTGAACCGAGATTCGGGCCAAATGCGCGGCCAACGCACGATCTGGGGTGGCCGCGCCGAGGTCCGACGAGCGTTGTACATGGCTACGCTCGTCGCAGTGCGCCACAACATGGTCTTCAAAAGCTTTTATGCGCGCTTGACGGCCCTGGGCAAGCCCAAAAAGGTTGCCCTTGTTGCCGCGATGCGCAAGCTCTTGACCATCCTGAATGCCATGGCCAAATCGGGCTCGCATTGGAATGACTCGCTTCATTTGGCTTGACATGAAAGACGGTTGCTCTCTCCTTGCCCTACGAGCGATTTCGGGCATTCGCATGCGCGTTCCATATGTAAACAGGCCCTAGCCCCATCAGAGTGCGTGCGAGCGATCGCCGCGCGCGAACGCGTCGAGCGTGCCGTCGATGCCCCGTGAGAACGCGATCACCTTGAACAGCTCGCCCATCTCGGCCTCGGAAATCAGCTTCTGCACCGCGTTCGCGGCCGGCAGGAATGCACGGATGTCCGACGGATCGATCGCGGCCAGTGCATCGGTGATGCCGGCGTTCAGCAGGAAGCGCGCCTGCGACGTGTAACCGAGCAGGTCGGCGCCGGTCGCGATGGCCGCATCGTAGATGCCGGTGAATTCGACGTGCGCGGTGATGTCCTGCAGCCCCGGGTACAGGAACGGATCGTCGTGCGCATGGTGCCGGTAGTGGCACATCAGCGTGCCGCGGTCGCGCTGCGGGTGGTAGTACTCGTGCGCGGGAAAGCCGTAGTCGACCAGCAGCACCGCGCCGCGCCCGAGCATCGTGCAGACGGTGCGCGTGAACGCCAGCGCGGCCTCGTGCGTCTCGGTCACGTAACCGTCGCGCGCCTCGTCGAGCCCCGCGAGCACCGGCGGCAGGCCGGCCGGCGCGGCCGGACGGTCGTCGAACACGAACGCCTGCCGCGCGTCGAGCGCGACACCGCGCTCGTGCCATGCGCCGCCCGCCTTCGCGAACAGGCGCACGGGCATCGCATCGAGCACCTCGTTGCCGACCACGACGCCGTCGAACCGCTCGGGCAGCGCGTCGAGCCAGCGCACCTTCGCGGCAAGCGCGGGCGCGGCGGCCGTAATCGTGTCGCGCTGCCGTTCGCGCAGCTCGCCGGACAGGTCGACGATCAGGTATTCGTCGAGTTCGACACCCCGCGCGTCGAGCGCCGCGAGCAGCCCGGCCGCGAGCTTGCCCGTGCCGGCGCCGAATTCCATCACGCGACGCGTGCCGCTCGCCGCGAGCGCTTCCGCGACCGGTTGCGCGAGCGTCTGCGCGAACAGCGGCGACAGCTCGGGCGCGGTGACGAAGTCGCTGCCGTCGTCGGCGCGGCGCCCGAACTTGCGCGCGCCGCCGCTGTAATAGCCGAGGCCGGGCGCGTACAGCGCGCGCTCCATGAAGCGGTCGAACGGCAGCCAGCCGCCGGCCGCCGCGATCTCGTCGCGCAGTTGCGCGGCGAGGGTTTCGGACTGCGCGAGCGCGTCAGGGCCGGGAGCAGGTAAACTAGCGGGTTCGTGAGCTTTCGGGTTCATCCCGGCATTGTAAATGACCGTTTCAGCCGATACGTCGACCCGGCGCGTGGCGCTCGTCGCGGGTGCCCTGGGCAGCGTGGCCGACGCCGCGTCGATCGGCCGTGCGCTCGCGACGGGATTCGCCCGGCACGGCTGGGACGTCGCGTTGCAGCGCAGCCCCGGCACGCCGCATGCGGCCGCCGACGCGCTCGTCGCCGAAGTCGCGGCGCTCGGCCGCCTCGCGGTCGTGCTCGACGCCGATCTGGCCCTGGAAGCCGATGCGGCCGCACTCGTCGCCGCGTGCGGCGCGGCGCTCGGCCGGCCGGCATGCGTCGTGTTCCACAGCACGCCGACCGGTACCGACGACGCGCGCTCGGTGCGCCATGCGTCGCTCGCCGGCGCACTCGCGCGCAACGTGACGGCGCCGCTCGCGCTGGCCCGCGCGCTCGCCGATGCGACGCCCGACGCCGCGCGCGAGCACGAAGCGCTGCGCGCATGCGCGATCCACGTGCTGGACCAGGCGCTGTTTCACCCTGCGCCGGCGCAGTTGTCGCACGCGCTGATGCAGGCCGCGCTGAACCGCGCGACGTCGGCGCTGGCGCTGGCGCTCGCGCCGAAAGTGCGGGTCGCGGCGCTGGTGCGCGGCCACGCGGCACACGCGGACGACATCGCCGCGGCCGCCTGCTATCTCGCGAGCGCGCCCGGCGTCACGGGCGCGACGCTGACCGTCGACGGCGGCGAGCACCTCGTGCCGCCCGCCGCCGGCCCGAATGAATGAACTGCGCGGAGCGCGCGGCCTGACTGCCGCCGCCCGCGCCGCTTTGCGTGCGCGCACGCCAATTTGACTGGGACGACCATGTTTTCCGCTCTCCTGCACCCCCGCCTCGCGGACTGCCGCAGGCTCTACCTGCGCGACTACGAAGTGCACATCAACATCGGTGCCTTCGAACACGAGAAGCGCGGCGAGCAGCGCGTCGTCATCAACGTCGACCTGTTCGTGCCGCTCGCGCTGTCCACCCCCGTGGACGACCGGCTGCATGAAGTCGTCGACTACGACCTGATGAAGCAGAGCGTCGCGCAATGCGTGGCGCGCGGCCACATCCACCTGCAGGAAACGCTGTGCGACGCGATCGCCGCGCACCTGCTGGCGCACGACGCCGTGCGCGCGGTACGCGTCTGTACCGAGAAACCGGACGCTTATCCGGACTGCGACGCCGTCGGCGTCGAAGTCTTTCGCATCAAGGACGAGGAGCGCGCATGAACGCCCCCCACATGAACGACACGGCGGCCGATGCCGCCGCCCACGACGCAGCCGCGGCCCCGGCCGGCCGCCAGGTGCTGACGCGCCGCGAGCAGAAGGAAGCGTATGAGAACAACAAGCTGTTCAAGCGGATCGTGCGCCAGGTCGGCCAGGCGATCGGCGACTTCAACATGATCGAGCAGGGCGACAAGGTGATGGTGTGCCTGTCGGGCGGCAAGGACAGCTACGCGATGCTCGACGTGCTGCTGCGCCTGCGCGAGCGCGCGCCGATCGATTTCGACATCGTCGCGGTGAACCTCGACCAGAAGCAGCCGGGCTTCCCCGAGCACGTGCTGCCCGAGTACCTGAAGCAGGTGGGCGTGCCGTTCCACATCGAGAACCAGGACACCTACAGCATCGTCAAGCGGCTCGTGCCCGAAGGCAAGACGACCTGCTCGCTGTGCTCGCGGCTGCGCCGCGGGATCCTGTACCGCGTGGCCGGCGAGCTCGGCGCGACCAAGATCGCGCTCGGCCATCACCGCGACGACATCGTGCAGACGCTGCTGCTCAACATGTTCTACGGCGGCAAGCTGAAGGGGATGCCGCCGAAGCTGCAGTCGGACGACGGCAAGAACATCGTGATCCGCCCGCTCGCGTACGTGAAGGAAACCGATCTCGAGAAGTACGCGGAACTGCGCGAATTCCCGATCATCCCGTGCAACCTGTGCGGCAGCCAGCCGAACCTGAAGCGCGCGGAAATGAAGGCGCTGATCCGCGAATGGGACAAGCGCTTCCCGGGCCGCGTCGACAACATGTTCAACGCGCTCGCGAAGGTCGTGCCGTCGCACCTGATGGACACGACGCTGTACCCGTTCCAGTCGCTGCGCGCGACCGGCGAGGCCGATCCGCAGGGCGACATCGCGTTCGACGAGGAACCGTGCGCGACGGGCGACGACGCAGCGGCGCCGGGCGGCACCCGACCGATCTCGATCGTCCAGTTCGACGACCTGTAAGCGCCGCGCAGGGCCCGGCGACGCCCGCCGGGCGGGCCCGCCAGCCCCGCTCGGCGGGTGGGGCCCATGCTAAAATGGTCGGCTTCGAACTCCTCTGACAAGCTGGCGCCATGAATATCGTGATTTTGGCGGCAGGCACCGGCAAGCGCATGCGTTCCGCGCTGCCGAAAGTGCTTCACCCCCTGGCCGGCAGGCCGCTCCTCTCCCACGTCATCGACACCGCGCGCACGCTGCAGCCGTCCCGGCTCGTCGTCGTCGTCGGTCACGGTGCAGAGCAGGTTCAGACGGCCGTCGCCGCACCCGACGTCCAGTTCGCGGTGCAGGCCGAGCAGCTCGGCACCGGCCACGCGGTACGCCAGGCGCTGCCGCTCCTCGATCCCGCGCAACCGACGCTCGTGCTGTACGGCGACGTGCCGCTCACGCGCGCATCGACGCTGCAGCGCCTCGTCGATGCCGCGCGCGAAGGCCGCTACGGGATTCTGACCGTCACGCTCGACGATCCGACCGGCTACGGCCGGATCGTGCGCGACGCGGCCGGCTTCGTCACGCGCATCGTCGAGCAGAAGGACGCGTCGCCCGAACAGCTGAAGATTGCCGAGATCAACACGGGCATCATCGTCACGCCCACGGCCCAGCTGTCGATGTGGCTCGGCGCGCTGAAGAACGAGAACGCGCAGGGCGAGTACTACCTGACCGACGTCGTCGAGCTCGCGATCGAGGCCGGTTTCGAGGTCGTCACCGCGCAGCCCGACGAGGAATGGGAAACGCTCGGCGTGAACAGCAAGGCGCAGCTCGCCGAGCTCGAACGCATTCATCAGCGCAATATCGCGGACACGCTGCTCGTCGACGGCGTCACGCTCGCCGATCCGGCACGCGTCGACGTGCGCGGCACGCTGCGCTGCGGCCGCGACGTGTCGATCGACGTGAACTGCGTGTTCGAGGGCAACGTGACGCTCGCCGACAACGTGACGATCGGCGCGAACTGCGTGATCCGCAACGCGTCGGTCGGCGCGGGCACGCGCATCGACGCGTTCACGCACATCGACGGCGCCGAGCTCGGCGCGCACACCGTGATCGGCCCGTACGCGCGGCTGCGCCCCGGCGCGCAGCTCGCGGACGAAGCGCACGTCGGCAACTTCGTCGAGGTGAAGAACGCGGTGATCGGCCACGGCTCGAAGGCGAACCACCTCACGTACATCGGCGACGCCGACATCGGCGCGCGCGTGAACATCGGCGCGGGCACGATCACCTGCAACTACGACGGCGCGAACAAGTTCCGCACCGTGATCGAGGACGACGTGTTCGTCGGCTCCGACACGCAGCTCGTCGCACCCGTGCGCGTCGGCCGCGGCGTGACGATCGCCGCCGGCACGACGATCTGGAAGGACGTGGCCGACGGCCTGCTCGCGTTGAACGAGAAGACCCAGACCGCGAAGAGCGGCTACGTCCGCCCGGTCAAGAAGAAAAGCTGAACCTTTTGCGGGCGCCCGGACGGCGCCCGCGTCGACTTACAGGACTGACTCATTATTCATGTGCGGCATTGTCGGCGCAGTTGCGCAGCGTAATATCGTTCCGGTGCTGATCGAAGGATTGCGGCGCCTCGAATACCGTGGCTACGACTCGTGCGGCGTCGCCGTGCTCGAGCCGGGCGCACCGAAGCGCGCGCGCAGCGTCGCGCGCGTCGCCGACCTCGACGCGCAGGTGCGCGAGTCGCACCTCGAAGGCACGACGGGCATCGCACACACGCGCTGGGCCACGCACGGCGCGCCCGTCACGCACAACGCGCACCCGATCTTCTCGTCGAACGCGCTCGCGCTCGTCCACAACGGCATCATCGAGAACTTCGAGCCGCTGCGCGATGCGCTGCGCGCGAAGGGCTACGAATTCGTGTCGCAAACCGACACCGAAGTGATCGCCCACCTCGTGCACAGCCTGTATCGCGGCAACCTGTTCGACGCGGTGCGCGAAGCCGTGCAGCAGCTGCACGGCGCGTATGCGATCGCCGTGATCCACAAGGACCAGCCGCACACCGTCGTCGGCGCGCGCCAGGGCTCGCCGCTCGTGGTCGGCCACGGCGACGGCGAGAACTTCCTCGCATCCGACGCACTCGCGCTCGCGGGCAGCACCGACCGCTTCACGTTCCTCGAGGAAGGCGACATGTGCGAGCTGTCGCTCGACGGCGTGAAGATCGTCGATCGCCACGGCGCCACCGCGCAGCGCGAGATCCGCGTGGTCAGCGCATACGGCGGCGCGGTCGAACTGGGCCCGTACCGCCACTTCATGCAGAAGGAAATCTTCGAGCAGCCGCGCGCGATCAGCGATACCGTGCCGCAGACGGAAGCCTTCGACGCGACGCTGTTCGGCGCCGCCGCGCCCGCCGCGTTCGCGGAGATCGACAGCCTGCTGATCCTCGCCTGCGGCACGAGCTACTACTCGGGCCTCACCGCGAAGTACTGGCTCGAATCGATCGCGAAGATCCCGACCCAGGTCGAGATCGCGAGCGAATACCGCTACCGCGAATCGGTGCCGAACCCGCGCCAGCTCGTGCTGGTGATCTCGCAGTCCGGCGAGACGGCCGACACGCTCGCGGCGCTCAAGCACGCGCAGTCGCTCGGCCACACGCACACGCTCGCGGTGTGCAACGTCGCGACGAGCGCGATGGTGCGCCTCACCGAAATGCAGTTCCTGACGCACGCGGGCACCGAGATCGGCGTTGCGTCGACGAAGGCGTTCACGACGCAGCTCGTCGCGCTGTTCGTGCTGGCCGCGACGCTCGGCAAGCTGCGCGGTCACGTCGATGCCGCGCAGGAAGCCGAGTTCCTGAAGCAGTTGCGCCACCTGCCGGCCGCGCTGAACAGCGTGCTCGCGCTGGAGCCGCAGATCATCGCGTGGTCGGAGGAATTCGCGCGCAAGGAAAACGCGCTGTTCCTCGGCCGCGGGCTGCACTACCCGATCGCGCTCGAAGGCGCGCTGAAGCTGAAGGAAATCTCGTACATCCACGCCGAGGCCTATCCGGCCGGCGAACTGAAGCACGGGCCGCTCGCGCTCGTCACGGAAGCGATGCCGGTCGTCACGGTCGCGCCGAACGACACGCTGCTCGAGAAGCTGAAGTCGAACATGCAGGAAGTGCGGGCGCGCGGCGGCGAGCTGTACGTGTTCGCCGATGCCGACACGCAGATCGTCAACGACGACGGCCTGCACGTGATCCGGATGCCGGAACATTACGGGCAACTGTCGCCGATCCTGCACGTCGTGCCGCTGCAGCTGCTCGCGTATCACACCGCGTGCGCGCGCGGCACCGACGTCGACAAGCCGAGAAACCTCGCGAAATCGGTGACGGTGGAATAATTCCGGGCGTCGGCCGGAGTGGCCGTTCGGCCAGGTCGAAATATGTACCACATAGTGGCATATAATCCTGTGCCAACTCGACCGATCCGACATGCCCGTTTGCGTACGACGCGTCTTCGAGACGAAGTGGTTTCACAAGGCGGCGAAGGCTGCGAATATCACCGATGCCGAACTTTGCGACGCAGCGAGGCAGCTGACACGCGGTCAGGGCGTCGATCTGGGCGGCAACGTCTG
The DNA here is from genome assembly GCF_001718835.1 of Burkholderia cepacia. Lineage (NCBI taxonomy): Bacteria > Pseudomonadati > Pseudomonadota > Betaproteobacteria > Burkholderiales > Burkholderiaceae > Burkholderia > Burkholderia cepacia. The sequence continues at coordinate 3,514,809 of NZ_CP013443.1, forward strand.
GAAGAAGCGGCTGGACAAGAATCGTCAGCGCGGCATCGTGCTGAACAAGGTCGGCCGGTCGTGGATTTTCGTGTTTCTGTTTGCGAAGCGCGATCGGGACGACATCAACGAGCGCGAGTTGCGCGGCTTCAGAAAGCTCGCCGCGGACTTCGACGGCCGCACGGATGCCGAGATCGCGAAACTGCTCGAACTGAACGAGCTCGTGGAGATCTGCAATGGCTAAGAGTCGATTCAAGAGCGACGCGACGGAGGCGGTCCACAGCGCCGCGTCGGGGCTTTATCGCGCCAGTCTGATCGACAAGAAGACGATGCGGGAATACGACACGCTGTGCGTCGAGGCCGCCCCCCACTTCGCCCCGGAAGCGATCGCCCGCATCCGCAAGTCGGTCAACGTCAGCCAGAGCGTGTTCGCGCTCTACCTGAACACGACGACGTCGACGATCCGCCAATGGGAACAGGGCGACAAGCGGCCCAGCGGCATTGCCGCGCGCATGCTCCAGATCGTCGAGAAACACGGGCTCGAGGTGTTCTCCTGAGCGAATCCCGTCGATGAAAGAATCAAACGGAGAAACGATGGTGAGACTGATCGGATGCGGCTTGCTGGCGCTGGCGTGTACGACGCCCGGCGTGGCCGCCGAGCACTATGTCGAGGTCTGGAACCCGCCCGAGGCGCGCACGGCTGCGCCGCGTCCGCCGGCGGCGCACACGCCCGACGCGCACGCGGCCGCCCCCGCGAAGCATGCCGCCGCCCAGCCGAAGGCGGCCGCGAAGGCGCACAAGCGCCACGTCGCGCCCGCCACGCAGACGCTGAAGACGGGCGCGCATCGCATGCCGGCGCCCGGCACCGCGCCCGCCACACCCACAGCGCCCGCCGCGCGCCCGGTCGCCCAGCCCGCGCCGGGCCGGCTCACGGTGATGCAGCCGGACGCGCAGGATTCGCCGCATGGCCTCGCCTTCACCGACATCCCGCGGCAATACACACCGGACGGCAACGTGCTGCGCGTCGGCACGCACAACCGCTCCGCGGAGGTGACTCGATAATGGAAGCGCAAACCTACCACGGCTACCAGATCTGGGGCCACGCGATCCTGCAGCAGGACGAGATCCTGCAGCCTGAGCGCTTCGCGGCGAGCGGCACGATCACGCAGAACAACAAGCTGGTGGAGGCGTCCGGCGTGCTCGGCGTGTTCGACACCGAGGACGACGCGCGCGAAGCGGGGCTCGAATGGGCCCGCGCCTGGATCGACAGCCACCGCTGAGCGCAGCGCAGCCGGTAAACGAACGAAGGGGCGTCCATGACGCCCCTTCGTGCATTCGAACCCGGATCGATTGTTCAGGCAACCGGCCGCGGCGGCCGCACCGCCGCCTGCGGCCGGCCGACGAACCGCGCCAGCCCGACGATCGCGGCCAGCGTCGCGAGGTACGCGACGATCTGGATGCCCGCGGGGCGCGCGGTATAGCCGATCAGCGTATGCAGCGCCTTGCCGACGATGCTCGACTCCTTGAGCAGCCACGACGTATCCCAGACCGCATCGCCCCACGACGGCACGAGGCCTGCGGCGAGCAGGAAGCCGACGCACTGGCTTGCCATCCCCGCCGCGAGCAGCACGATCAGCCAGTTGGTGACGGAGAACAGGCGCTTCAGCGGAATCTGCAGCAGGCCCGCATACATCCCGTAGCCGAGCCCGGCGCCGCCGAGCACGCCGAGCAGCCCGCCGACGATCATCTGCGGCGTCTGCCCCGGATCGCCCGCCGCGATGCCATACAGGAACAGCACGGCCTCGGAGCCTTCGCGCAGCACCGCGACGCCGACCACGATCGCGAGCCCCGTCAGCGGCTTGCTGCCGGCCGCGACGGCGCGCCCGACCTCGGTCATCTGCATCGCCATCTCGCGACCGTGCCGGCTCATCCAGATGCTGTGCCATGCGAGCATCAGCGTCGCGACGAACATCACGCCCGCGTTGAAGACCTCCTGCCCCATGCCCGACGCCCATTGCGAAATCACGTCGGCGAATGCCGCGATCAGGCCGGCGCCGATCACGCCGCCCACCAGACCGCCGCCGACCCACCAGCCGCGCCGCGGCACGCCTTTCGTCGCGGCCATCACGATCGACACCACCAGCGCGGCCTCGAGCACTTCACGAAAAACGATCAGGGCAGTCGACAGCATGTCCGTATCCGCTTACTTGACGCTCAGGTGCGTCTTCGACTGCGCTTCGTGATACTCGTCGTGGAACTCGTAGGTCCCGGCCTTCAGCGGCCCGACCAGGATCTCCACCGACTTGCCGGCAGGCACGACCTTCTCCGCCTTGAAATCGTCGCTCTCGAATTCGGCGGGCGTCGCATCGAGGTTCTTCACGACGAACTTCACCTTCTTGCCGGCCGGGATCGTCACGCCGTCCGGCGAAAACTTGTGATCCTTCAGGGTCAGGTTGACGACATCGTCGGCCGCGAATGCGGACGTCGCCGATGCGCCCAGCAGCGCCAGCGCAAAGCCGAAAGCAAAACGGTTCATGATCAGGAGTGGAAAGAAATGCGGAAGGAGAATTGATATTAAGAGCGATTCGCATTTCCGCATTAATTACCCTTGATTGCAGAATGGGAATCGCGCGCCATGCCGGTTGGCAAACCTTTGTATTGAAATGACTTTTTCCATCTCCGCGTCCGACCCTGAGCGGTCAATCGGGCTAAATACCGACTGACGTTCCGATCGACGCCGTTATTTGTCTGATTACAGACTGACGAATGGCTGTCGCACGCTTGACCTTCCTACCGTGGCAAGCTTCATGCTGTGCGGGTTCGTCAACTCTGGAGAGAACCATGGAATTCGAAGTCCAGGACATGACCTGCGGCGGCTGCGCCAATGCAATCACACGCGCGGTGACGGCCGCCGATCCCGCCGCGAAACTCGACATCGACGTCGCGGCGAAGCGCGTGACCGTGCAGTCGACGCAGCCGGCCGAGCGCGTGCAGTCGATCATCGAAGCCGCCGGCTTCCACCCCGCGCTGCGCGCCGCGTAACGCGCACCGCCGGCTCCCGCGCAGCGGCGGAGCCGGCGGTGCGGGCGGCGTCACCGCAAGCGCACGAGCGTCGACTTCAGCTCGGTGTACTTCTCGAGCGCGTGCAGCGACTTGTCGCGGCCGTTGCCCGACTGCTTGTAGCCGCCGAACGGGAAGTTCATGTCGCCGCCCTCGTCGTAGCAGTTCACCCAGACGGTGCCCGCACGCAGCCGGCGCGACACGTCGTGCGCGGTCGTCAGGTTCGACGTCCACACGGCCGCGGCCAGCCCGTACTCGGTATCGTTCGCGATCCGCACGGCCTCGTCGACGTCGTCGAACACGATCACCGACAGCACGGGCCCGAAGATCTCCTCGCGCGCGATCCTCGCATCCGGCTTCACCTCGAACACCGTCGGCTCGACGTAGAAGCCGCCCGTCTCCTCGCTCACGCGCGCACCGCCCGTCACGAGGCGGCCCTCGCTGCGCCCGGCGTCGATGTAGCCGAGCACGCGCTCGAGCTGGATGCCGTCGACGATCGCGCCCATCGACACCGACGGATCGAGCGGATTGCCGGGCACGTACGCACGCGCGGCCGCGACGAGCTTCTCGATGAACGCATCCTTGATGTCGCGATGCACGAGCAGCCGCGAGCCGGCCGTGCACATCTCGCCCATGTTGTAGAAGATCGCGCCGGCGGCCGCCTGCGCCGCGCGGTCGAGATCGGGGCAGTCAGGCAGCACGATGTTCGGCGACTTGCCGCCGAGCTCGAGCCACACGCGCTTCAGGTTCGACTGCGCGGCGTACTGCATGATCAGCTTGCCCACTGCCGTCGAGCCCGTGAACGCGATGCAGTCGACGTCGCGATGCAGCGCGAGCAGCTTGCCGGGCTCGCCCGCCCCCGGCACGACGTTGAACACGCCCGCCGGAATGCCGGCCTCGTACGCGAGCTGCGCGACGCGGATCGCGGTGAGCGGCGATTTCTCCGACGGCTTCAGCACGACGCTGTTGCCGGCCGCGAGCGCGGGCCCGAATTTCCATGCGGCCATCAGGATCGGGAAATTCCACGGCACGACGGCGGCGACGACGCCGACCGGCTCGCGCGTGACGAGCCCGACCAGATGATGATCGGCCGGCGCGACTTCGCCGCCGACCTTGTCGATCGCTTCCGCGAACCATTCGACGCAATACGCGGCGCCCGGCACGTCGACCGTCGTCGTGTCGCCGATCGGCTTGCCCGCGTCGAGCGTCTCGAGCAGCGCGAGCTCGTCGAGGTGCTCGCGCATCAGCGCGGCCCAGCGCAGCAGCACCGCCTTGCGCGCACGCGGGTTCAGCCCGGCCCACACGCCCGCGTCGAACGCGCGGCGCGCCGCCGCGACGGCCGCGTTCACGTCGGCTTCGCCGCAATCGGCGACCTTCGCGAGCAAGCGGCCGTCGATCGGGCTCACGCAGTCGAACGTCTTGCCGCCGTGCGCGTCGCGCGACGCGCCGTCGATGAATGCGCGCCCTTCGATCTCGAGCGACGCCGCCTTGTCCTGCCAGTCAGCCAAAGTCAACTTGTTCATCAGGATGCCTCAATGGTTGTGGCATTCGCCGCGTACGAGCGGCGGTGCGCGTCGCGCAGCCGGAGGTGAATACGGCGAATGCGGCGGTGAAGCGCGGCCGGAAGGCGGGTCAGAAGGTCGCCGGCGAATTGGCCGAGACGACCTCGCAGATCAGGTCCGCGCTGGGATTGCGAAAACGGTGCGGCAAACGGCTTTCGAAGTAGTAGCCATCTCCGGGGTCGAGCAGCCACGTCGCGCCGTCGACGGTCAGCTCGAGCCGGCCCGACACGACGACACCGCCCTCGTGGCCCGCGTGCACGAGCATCTCGGGCCCCGTATCGGCATGCGGCTGGTAGATCTCGCGCAGGATGCACATGTTGCGGTCCTTCACGCTCGCACCGACCAGATGAAACGCGAGCGTGTCGTTGCCGAGGTTCGGCATCTCGTCGCGACGCGACACGACCGAACGCGATTCGACGAGCTCGAACGTGAAGAACTCCGCGAGACTCATCGGGATGCATTCGAGCAGCTTCTTCAGCGAGCCGACCGACGGGCTCACGCGGCCCTGTTCGATCAGCGAGATCGTGCCGTTGGTCACGCCGGCCCGCTTCGCGAGTTCGCGCTGCGACAGGCCATGCTTGTTGCGCACGAAACGCAGGCGCTCGGCGACTTCGGTGGACATCGATTCGGTTTCGGACACGATAGGTGCGAGGAAAGAAGGACGCGACGCGCGGAACGGCCGTTGAATATTCTAATCACTTTATGCCGCACATCAGCGGGGAAAACCCTGAAAGGCGTTCGAAATAATGAACACTTACCCGCCATTCCATTTACGCATATTTTATTCGCAGTGCTTCGGGTAAGCCCTGACCCGGGACCATAAAAAAAACATTTGACGCCGTTTTTGGCTCGTATATGCTGGCTCTCAGGTTAGCGTCATTGAACCGTCACGCGCATCAAAACGCGTTATTGCAACGCAAAAATGCGATGCGCGCCGATGCTCATGACGCCCGGCCGGCGCCTCGATTATTTAAACGCCCCGCGCGTTCTGGCAATCAGGTGTTCAATACTTTCAACAACCCAGTCGAGTGTAATCGTGAGAGTCCGTGGCCCTCTGGTGAGGTGGGATCGAAGCGTGGCGCGAAGTTCGCGCAGCGCGGCGTCCCCTTCCGATGGCAGTTGCGGCTGGCATAGTCCTCGCCTGCAGCATCTGTCGATCTACACCATCCTGTCCCGTCGTTCCGTTCGGCGCCACAACGCCGTTTCCGCACGCGCATTCGTCGCCGTCGATACCGACGAAGTGGCGTCGCTGCTGCCGTAGCGCCTCTCTCCCTTTCACGTCGTCCGTTTCGCCCGCATCCCGTCCGCCGCGTCGCTTGACCGGTGACGGATGGCGCTCGCGCATGCGTTGCCGCACGCATTGCCGCGCACCGCGCCGCACAACGAAACGAACGACGGCCTGATCGTCGCGCGCAGCACCCGCCTCACGCTGCGCTCCTTCGTCAGCGGCCATGCGCCCCGCGCACGGCTGCGGGGCCGTGCCGCGCCTGCGATTTGCGCAAGCCATGCTTGCCGCGCCGATCGCCGCGCGTCACGGCCTGCTTAGGTAACCTGATCGACGCCATGGAAAGGAAACCACTCGTCGGCATCACCGCCGACCACACGCAGATCGGCGCACACGCGTCGCATACGGTCGGCGACAAATACGTCGCCGCGATCGTCGACGGCGCGCAAGCGTTCGCGATGGTGCTGCCCGCGCTCGGCGCGCGCCAGTCGACCGACGACGTACTCGACGCGGTCGACGGCCTGCTGTTCACCGGCAGCTACTCGAACGTCGAGCCGCACCTGTACGGCGGCGAACCGAGCGCACCCGGCACGAAGCACGACCCGGCCCGCGACGCGACCACGCTGCCGCTGCTGCGCGCGGCGATCGCCGCGGGCGTGCCGGTCCTGGCCGTCTGCCGCGGCTTCCAGGAGCTGAACGTCGTCTGCGGCGGCACGCTGCACCAGCGCGTGCATGACGTGCCGGGCCTCGCCGACCACCGCGAGGACGACGACGCGCCGATGGACACGCAATACGGCCCCGCGCACGTCGTGCGCCTGACGCCCGGCGGCACGCTGCACGCGCTCGCAGGCGGGCGCGACGAAGTGCACGTGAACTCGCTGCACAAGCAGGGCATCGCGCAGCTCGGCTCCGGCCTCGCCGTCGAAGCCGTCGCGCCGGACGGCCTGATCGAAGCCGTGAGCGTCGTCGATGCACCGGCTTTCGCCCTCGCCGTGCAGTGGCACCCGGAATGGCGGCATGCGCAGGACCCGCTGTCGAGCGCGATCTTCCGCGCCTTCGGCGATGCCTGCCGCGCCCGGCGCGCCGCCCGCACGCGCGCCATGGCCGCCGCCGCGCTCGCCTGAGCGCGCCGCCCCAACCCACGAGAACAGACATGCAAGACATCGAAGATTTCCTGAAGCAGCACCGGATCACCGAGATCGAAGCGATCATCCCCGACATGGCCGGCATCGCGCGCGGCAAGATCACGCCGCGCAACAAGTTCACGTCCGGCGAGTCGATGCGCCTGCCGCAAGCCGTGATGGTGCAGACCGTCACCGGCGAATATCCGGAAGACGGTTCGCTGACCGGCGTGACCGACCCCGACATGGTGTGCGTGCCCGACACGTCGACGATCCGCCTGATCCCGTGGGCCGTCGATCCGACCGCGCAGGTGATCCACGACTGCGTGCACTTCGACGGCTCGCCGGTCGAGATCTCGCCTCGCTACGTGCTGCGCCGCGTGCTCGACCTGTACAAGGCGAAAGGCTGGAAGCCCGTCGTCGCGCCGGAACTCGAGTTCTACCTGGTCGACATGAACAAGGACCCCGACCTGCCGCTGCGTCCGCCGGTCGGCCGCACGGGCCGCCCGGAAACGGGCCGCCAGTCGTATTCGATCGAGGCCGTCAACGAGTTCGACCCGCTGTTCGAGGACATCTACGAGTACTGCGAATCGCAGAACCTCGACATCGACACGCTGATCCACGAAGTCGGCGCCGCGCAGATGGAGATCAACTTCATGCACGGCGACGCATTGTCGCTGGCCGACCAGGTGTTCCTGTTCAAGCGCACGGTGCGCGAGGCCGCGCTGCGCCACAACATGTACGCGACGTTCATGGCCAAGCCGATGGAGGACGAACCGGGTTCGGCGATGCACGTGCACCAGAGCATCGTCGACGAGGAAACGGGCCAGAACCTGTTCACGTCGCAGGAAACCGGCGGCGCGACGTCGATGTTCTACAACTACCTCGCCGGGCTGCAGAAGTACACGCCGGCGCTGATGCCGATCTTCGCGCCGTACATCAACTCGTACCGCCGCCTGTCGCGCTTCATGGCCGCGCCGATCAACGTGCAGTGGGGCTACGACAACCGCACGGTCGGCTTCCGCATCCCGCACTCGGGCCCGTCGGCGCGCCGCATCGAGAACCGCATCCCGGGCGTCGACTGCAACCCGTACCTCGCGCTCGCCGCGACGCTCGCGGCCGGCTATCTCGGCATGACGCAGCGCCTGGAGCCGACCGAACCGCTCGTCAGCGACGGCTACGAACTGCCGTACCAGCTGCCGCGCAACCTCGAGGAAGGGCTGACGCTGATGGCCGCGTGCGAGCCGCTCGGCGAGATCCTCGGCCACAAGTTCCTGAAGGCGTATTTCGCGCTGAAGGAAACCGAATACGAAGCGTTCTTCCGCGTGATCAGCTCGTGGGAACGCCGCCATCTGTTGCTGCACGTCTGAGCGTGCACACGACCGAATACGGAAACACGGAGGAAACATGACGTACCGCAACGAATCTGCCTGGATCCAGCCCGCCGCGCCGGCCGCCGCACCGCGCACGACGCAGGCGCGCTCGACCGCCGAATACCGCGCGCTCGACGCCGCGCACCACATTCACCCGTTCTCGGACATGGGTGCGCTGAACCGCGCGGGCAGCCGCGTGATCGTGAAGGCCGACGGCGTCTACCTGTGGGACTCGGACGGCAACAAGGTCATCGACGGGATGGCCGGCCTCTGGTGCGTGAACGTCGGCTACGGCCGCAAGGAACTCGCCGACGCCGCGTATCGCCAGATCCAGGAACTGCCGTTCTACAACACCTTCTTCAAGACCACGCACCCGCCGGTGATCGAACTCTCCGCGATGCTCGCGGAAGTCACGCCGGCCGGCTTCAACCACTTCTTCTATTGCAACAGCGGCTCGGAAGGCAACGACACCGTGCTGCGCCTCGTGCACCAGTACTGGCGCGTGCAGGGCCAGCCGCAGAAGAAGTTCGTGATCTCGCGCAAGAACGGCTACCACGGCTCGACGATCGCCGGCGGCACGCTCGGCGGGATGGGCTACATGCACGAGCAGATGCCGTCGAAGGTCGAGCACATCGTGCACATCGACCAGCCGTATTTCTTCGGCGAGGCGCAGCCGGGCGAGACGCCGGAAGCGTTCGGCCTCGCGCGCGCGCAGCAGCTCGAGGCGAAGATCCTCGAACTCGGCGCGGAGAACGTCGCGGCGTTCATCGGCGAGCCGTTCCAGGGCGCGGGCGGCGTGATCTTCCCGCCGTCGACGTACTGGCCGGAAATCCAGCGGATCTGCCGCAAGTACGACATCCTGCTGGTGGCCGACGAAGTGATCGGCGGGTTCGGGCGCACCGGCGAATGGTTCGCGCACCAGCACTTCGGCTTCGAGCCGGACCTGATCACGATGGCCAAGGGCCTGACGTCGGGCTACGTGCCGATGGGCGCGGTCGGCATTCACGAGCGCGTGGCGCGGCCGATCATCGACAACGGCGAATTCAATCACGGCCTCACGTACTCGGGCCACCCGGTGGCGGCGGCCGTCGCGGTCGCGAACCTGAAGCTGCTGCGCGACGAGGGCATCGTCGAGCGCGTGAAGCACGACACGGGCCCGTACTTCCAGGCGCTGATGCGCGAGACCTTCGCGCGTCACCCGATCGTCGGCGAGGTGCACGGCCACGGCCTCGTCGCGAGCCTGCAGCTCGCCGAGGCGCCGGCCGAACGCCGCCGCTTCGCGAACGGCGGCGACGTCGGCACGATCTGCCGCGACTTCTGCTTCAACGGCAACCTGATCATGCGCGCGACCGGCGACCGGATGCTGCTGTCGCCGCCGCTCGTGATCTCGCGTCAGGAAATCGATGAACTCGTATCGAAGGCGAAAAAAGCAGTCGATGCAACCGCCCAGCAACTGGGTATTTCGTAACGGTTTTGCCTACGGGCCGCGGCGTGCGCGCCGCGGCTCACCTTACCAGGGGAATTCCACCATGCGTGCCTGCTTTCTTCGCCAAGCCTGTTCCGTTGCCGCCCTTGCCGCCGCGGCCGCGTTCACGTCGGTCGCCAGCCCGTCGGCGCGTGCCGACGAGCTGAACGTCTACAACTGGTCCGACTACATCGCACCGGACACGATCCCGAACTTCCAGAAGCAGACCGGCATCCACGTCAAGTACGACAACTACGACAGCGACGACACGCTGCAGGCGAAGCTGCTTGCCGGCAGTTCGGGCTACGACATCGTCGTGCCGACGTCGAACTACATGGCCAAGCAGATCCAGGCCGGCGTCTACCAGAAGCTCGACAAGTCGAAGCTGCCGAACCTCGCGAACCTCGATCCGCTGCTGATGAAGATGATCTCGGACGCCGATCCGGGCAACCAGTACGGCGTGCCCTGGGCCTACGGCACGGACGGCATCGGCTACAACGTGCAGGCGGTGAAGAAGGCGCTCGGCGACAAGGCGCCGGTCGACAGCTGGGCGCTGGTGTTCGACCCGGCCAACATGGCGAAGCTCAAGAGCTGCGGCGTGTCGTTCCTCGACCAGGCCGTCGACGTGTTCGCCGCGACGCTGCAGTACATGGGCAAGGACCCGAACAGCACGAACCCCGCCGACTACCAGGCGGCGTTCGAGGTCCTGAAGAAAGTCCGCCCGTACATCACCCAGTTCAACTCGTCCGGCTACATCAACGACCTCGCGAACAACGACGTGTGCGTCGTGCTCGGCTGGTCGGGCGACGTCGGCATCGCGCACCGCCGCGCGGCCGAAGCGAAGCGCTCGTACGACATCAGGTTCGCGAACCCGAAGGAAGGCGGCCTGCTGTGGTTCGACGTGATGGTGATCCCGAAGGATGCGCCGCACCCGGAGGCCGCGCTGAAGTGGATCAACTACGTCTCCGATCCGAAGGTCAACGCGGCGATCACCAACACGGTGTTCTACCCGACCGCGAACAAGGCCGCGCACCAGTTCGTCACGCCGGCCGTCGCGCAGGACCCGACCGTCTACCCGCCCGAAGACGTGCTGAAGAAGATGGTGCTGATGAAGCCGATGCCGGCCGACATCCTGCGCCTCGAGAACCGTCTGTGGGCCCAGTTGAAGACGGGCCACTGATCGCCCTGCGCGCCGCGTACTGACCGTCCGCCCGCGCGCCCCGCTCCACCGGCGCGAGCCGTTGTCCGTGAGTCGCATGGCGCGCCTCGCGCGGGGACGCTCACGCCTGCAATCCGTGAAGAACGAATGGTGAATCCCATGCAATCGATACCCTCTTCCGCCGCTGCACGACAGACCCAACCGGCCCCCGCGGCCCGTACGCAAAACGACGCGTTCGTGCGCATCGAAAACGTCGTGAAGAAATTCGGCGACAGCACGGCCGTCGACAACGTGAGCCTGACGATCGCGAAGAACGAGCTGTTCGCGCTGCTCGGCAGCTCCGGCTGCGGCAAGTCGACGCTGCTGCGCATGCTCGCCGGGCTCGAGACGGCCACCTCCGGCAAGATCTTCGTCGACGGCGAGGACCTCGCGTCGCTGCCGCCGTACCGCCGCCCGGTCAACATGATGTTCCAGTCGTACGCGCTGTTCCCGCACATGACGGTCGAATCGAACGTCGCGTTCGGCCTGAAGCAGGAAGGCACGCCGAAGAACGAGATCAGGGAGCGCGTGGCCGACGCGCTCGCGCTCGTGCAGATGAGCAAGTACGCGAAGCGCAAGCCGCATCAGCTCTCCGGCGGCCAGCAGCAGCGCGTCGCGCTGGCCCGCTCGCTCGTCAAGCGCCCGAAGCTGCTGCTGCTCGACGAGCCGATGTCCGCGCTCGACAAGAAGATCCGCCAGAAGACCCAGCTCGAACTCGTGAACATCATCGAGAAGGTCGACGTGACCTGCGTGATGGTCACGCACGACCAGGAAGAGGCGATGACGATGGCGAGCCGCCTCGCGGTGATGAGCGAGGGCAAGATCGTGCAGATCGGCGCGCCGGGCGAGGTCTACGAGTTTCCGAACAGCCGTTTCTCCGCCGAATTCATCGGCTCGACGAACCTGTTCGAGGGCCGCGTGGTCGAGGACGAACCCGACCACATCTTCGTCGAAAGCGACGACCTCGAGGCGCGCATGTACGTGAGCCACGGCATCACGGGCCCGCTCGGCATGCCGGTCGGCATCTCGGTGCGCCCGGAGCGCATCCACGTGTCGCGCGAGAAGCCGGGCTCGAAACACAACTGGGCGCGCGGCGTCGTGACCGACATCGCGTACATGGGCAGCTACTCGCTGTACCACGTGCGCCTGCCGAGCGGCAAGACGGTGGTGTCGAACCTGTCGAGCTCGCACCTGATGAACGACAACGCGCCGGCGTGGAACGACGACGTGTTCGTGTCGTGGTCGCCGGCCAGCGGCGTCGTGCTGACGCAATGAGAACTTCCGCCCCCTCCTCCTCCGCGCCGGTGTCGTCCGGCGCCGTGGCCGCGGCAGCGGCCCCCGCGCGCAAGCGCCGCTTCGCCGTGCTGTCGCGCTTCCTGCCGTCGGGCCGCAGCGTCGCGATCGGCGTGCCGTTCGTGTGGCTCGCGATCTTCTTCGCGCTGCCGTTCGTGCTGGTGCTGAAGATCAGCTTCGCCGACCAGGTGATGGGCATCCCGCCGTACACGTCGCTCGTCGAGATCAAGGACGGCGTCGTGCACTTCGCGCTGCAGCTGTCGCACTACGCGTTCCTGCTGCAGGACGACCTGTACATCGCGACCTACCTCAGCTCGCTGAAGATGGCCGCCGTGTCGACGGTGCTGTGCCTGCTGATCGGCTATCCGATGGCGTACTACATCGCACGCTCGGAACCGAACCGCCGCAACGTGCTGATGATGGCCGTGATGCTGCCGTTCTGGACGTCGTTCCTGATCCGCGTGTACGCATGGATCGGAATCCTGAAGGACGACGGCCTGCTGAACCACGCGCTGATCGCGCTGGGCATCATCCACACGCCGCTGCGGCTCTATCACAGCGACGCGGGCGTCTACATCGGGATGGTCTATTCGTACCTGCCGTTCATGGTGATGCCGCTGTACGCGCACCTCGTGAAGATGGACCTGACGCTGCTCGAGGCCGCGTACGACCTGGGCGCGAAGCCGTGGGTCGCGTTCACGCGCATCACGCTGCCGCTGTCGAAGAACGGGATCATCGCCGGCAGCCTGCTGGTGTTCATTCCGGCGGTGGGCGAGTACGTGATTCCCGAGCTGCTCGGCGGCGCGGACACGCTGATGATCGGCCGCGTGATGTGGGACGAGTTCTTCAACAACATGGACTGGCCGATGGCGTCCGCGGTGACGGTCGCGATGGTGATGCTGCTGCTGGTGCCGATGGCGCTGTTCCAGTACTACCAGGTCAAGGAACTGGAGGACGCGAAATGATCAAGCCGAGCAAACCGCTGTCGACGGGCGTCCTCGCCTTCGGCTTCCTGTTCCTGTACATCCCGATCATCAGCCTGGTGGTGTACTCGTTCAACGAGTCGAAGCTGGTGACGGTGTGGTCGGGCTTCTCGCTGAAGTGGTACAGCGCGCTGCTGGAGGACGACGAGCTGCTGACCGCCGCGTGGCTGTCGCTGAAGATCGGCCTCCTGACGGCCACCGCGTCGGTCGTGATCGGCACGTGGGCGGGTTTCGTGCTTGCGCGCTTCGGCCGCTTCAAGGGCTTCACGCTGTACACGGGGATGATCAACGCGCCGCTGGTGATACCGGAGGTGATCCAGGGGATCTCGCTGCTGTTGCTGTTCGTTGCGCTGGAGCAGATGTTCGGCTGGCCGAAGGGGCGCGGGATGGTGACGATCTGGATCGGCCACGTGATGCTGTGCGTGTCGTACGTGGCGATCATCGTGCAGTCGCGCGTGAAGGAGATGAACAAGTCGCTGGAGGAGGCGGCGCTCGACCTGGGCGCGACGCCGCTGAAGGTGTTCTTCGTGGTGACGCTGCCGCTGATCTCGCAGGCGCTGCTGTCGGGGTGGCTGCTGTCGTTCACGCTGTCGATCGACGACCTGGTGCTGTCGGCGTTCCTGTCGGGGCCGGGGTCGACGACGCTGCCGCTGGTGGTGTTCTCGCGGGTGCGGCTGGGGCTGAACCCGGAGATGAACGCGCTGGCGACGCTGTTCATCACGGCCGTGACGATCGGCGTGATCGTCGTGAACCGGATGATGATCGCGCGCGAGCGGCGCCGCGTGGCCGACCTGCGGCTCGCGTTTTCCTGACCGCCCCGCTCACCGCTCATCCATCAAAACAATGACGCGGCCCCGTGCGTTCCGACTGATGCGCCGCACGGGCGCCGCGCTGCGCTCATCGCACTTTTGCCGACATACGACCGCTAGGAGAATCCGCAATGAAGAAGAAACTGATCTGCCTGCTGGTGGCCGGCGCGTTGCCGGGCATCGCGCTGGCCGACTCGACATCCGCCGAGATCAAGGCGCTGCAGGCGCAGGTCGCGGCACTGCAGAAACAGATGAAGGCGATGCAGGCGCAGCTCGCCGCGCAGCCGGGCGGCGGCGCGAGCGCGATCGCACAAGGCGGCGCGCCGGCCGGCGGCAGGCCGGTTGCGGTGGCCAAAGTGGCCGTCGATCCGGGCTCGCCGGACTACGGCAAGGCGCAGGCGACGCTGACCAACGACGAAGTCGGCGAAATGAAGCAGCAGATCGCGAACCAGCAGCTGAAGGTCGATTCGCTGACGGACGCGGCCAACACCGGCCCGCTGGCCGGCCTGTCGGTCACCGGCTACATCGACCCGACCTACATCTACAACCGCGCGGCCGGCACGTCGTCGTTCCTGTTCGCGAACCACGAGAACGCGTACAACTACTTCAACAGCACGTTCGGCGACCTCTACCTCGACATCAAGAAGACCTTCGGCGTCGGCCCGATGGCGCCGTCGGCGGAAATCACGCTGATGCCGAACCGCGGCAACGGCATCACGCTGCTGCAGAACTCGCGCGGCTCGATCACCGACAACCTGCTGAACACGGCGGTCATCAACGTGCCGATCACCGCCGAGACGACGCTCGTCGCCGGCTTGATCCCGAGCTTCGGCGGCTACGAGGTGCAGCAGTCGAACCAGATGCTCACGCTCACGCACAACCTGCTGTACGACTTCTCGGATCCGGGCAGCTACGTCGGTATCGGCGCGAACTACACGAAGGGCAACTGGGCGTGGAAGTTCTTCGTCGGCAACGAGCAGTACCGCACGTACGGCTCGGTCACGCAGACCGGCACCAACGCGCTCGGCGACCCGATCACGACCAGCAACAAGGTGCCGACCTTCACCGCGCGCGCGGACTACACGTGGTCGAGCGCGCTCGACATCGGCGGGTCGTTCAACATCGGGCGGCAGACGCTCGCAAGCGCGCTCGACTCGAACGGCGTGGTCCACTACGGCCCCGGCGGCAATGCGCCGAGCGCGTACGGCTCGTTCTTCTTCGGCGAACTCGACGCGACCTACACGCTCGCCGATGTGCAGTACAACGCCGAAGTCGACTACGGCCGTCAGCAGCATGCGGCGTTCAACGGCGGGCTCGCGCAGTGGTACGGCCTGTCGCTGCTCGCGCACCGCAAGTTCAACGCGCCGGTGGTCGGCCGCATGGGCGTGACGCTGCGCTACGACCTGCTCGCGAACTGGAAGAACGGCGGCGGCGGTGGCGGCATCGCGCTGAACGGCAACGGGATGGATCCGAACAACGGCTTCGGCGTCGACGCGGACTGCCTCGCGCTGTCGAAGGCCGGCGGCGGCCTCGGCTTCGAGTGCAAGGGCGCGGTACGCCAGGACGTCGCGCTCGACCTGCTGTTCTATCCGACCCAGCAGATCACCGTGAAGGTCGAATACCGGCACGACTGGGCGAACAACAAGGTGTTCCTGCGCCACGACGGGTCGTACGGCAAGTCCAACGACCTGCTCGCCACGCAGTTCATCTATTCGTTCTGATGCCCGCCGCGCGGGGCGCCGCGCAGCGCGCGCGGCGTCCCGCGCGATGCATCGGGCAGGATTCCGGCGCCTCGCGCTCCGCATGGAGGAAATCGGTTTCATGAGCCAGTCTTTCACCCGCCGCGCCGATGCGCTCGCGCGCGACTCGTACTACGAAGCGAGCGCAGCGCGCCCCGATGGCGACGACCCGGTGCTCGAAGGCACGATCGACGTCGACGTCTGCGTGATCGGCGCCGGTTTCGCCGGCCTGTCGACGGCGCTCGACTGCCGCGCGCGCGGGCTGTCGGTCGCGGTGATCGACGCGCACCGGCCCGGCTGGGGCGCGTCGGGCCGCAACGGCGGGCAGGCGATCACCGGCTTCGCGAAGGACGAGGAAATCGAGCGGCAGCTCGGCGCCGACGGCGCGCGCGCCGCGTGGTCGCTGTCGCTCGACGGCGTCGCGCTGATCGCCGAGCGGATCGCGCGTTACGGGATCGACTGCGACTTCACGCGCGGCTACCTGACGGTCGCGACGAAGCCGCGCCGCATCGACGACCTGCGCGCATGGATGGATGCCGCGACGTCGCGCTGGGGCCATCCGTCGCTGTCGTGGCTCGACACCGGCGCGATCCGCGCGCGCATCGCGTCGACACGCTATCTCGCGGGGGTCTACGATCCGCTGTCGGGCCACCTGCATCCGCTCAAGTATTGCCTCGGCCTCGCCGATGCCGCGCGCCGCGAAGGCGTCGCGCTGTACGCGCACACGCCCGCGCTCGACGTCGTGCGCGGGGCGCGGCCCGTCGTGCGCACGCCGTCGGGCGACGTGCGCTGCGGTTTCGTCGTGTCGTGCTGCAACGCGGGCCCCGGCGGCATCCTGCCGGCTGCGACGGCCGCCCGCATCGCGCCGGTCGCGTCGTACATCATCGCGACCGAGCCGCTCGGCCAGGCGCGCGCCGACGCGCTGATCGCGCAGCGCGAAGCCGTGTGCGACAACAACTTCTTCCTCGACTATTTCCGGCTGTCGGCCGACCACCGGATGCTGTTCGGCGGTCGCGCGAATTCGGCCGGCGCATCACCCGCCTCGCTCGCCGAAACGATCCGGCGGCGCATGGCCGGCGTGTTCCCGCAGCTCGGCGACGTACGCGTCGACCACGCGTGGGGCGGCTTCGTCGACGTCACGCGCAACCGCGCGCCGGATTTCGGCGCGCTCGATCCGAACTTCTTCTACGTCCAGGGCTTCAGCGGGCACGGCGTCGCGCTCACCGGCATCGCCGGACGCGCGATCGCCGGCGCGATCGCGGGCGACACGCGCGCGTTCGACCTGTTCGCGCGCCTGCGCCACCGGCGTTTCCCCGGCGGCGACGCGTGGCGGCAACCCGCGCTCGAGCTCGGGATGCTGTACCACCGCGTCCGCGAGCTGTTCTAAGCCATTCATCCGTTCTCCTGACCATGCAGAATTTCGCGAACCAACCGCATGCCGCGTCGTACTACGCGGCCACCGTCAACGATGCGACGCATCATCCGCCGCTCGCCGGCACGACCGATGCCGACGTGTGCGTGATCGGCGCGGGCCTCACGGGCCTGTCCGCCGCGCTCAACCTCGCCGAGCGCGGCCATTCGGTGACCGTGCTCGAAGCGTCGCGGGTCGGATGGGCGGCGAGCGGCCGCAACGGCGGCCAGCTGATCGGCGGGTTCGCGTGCGATATCGATACGTTTGCGCAGTTCATGCCGGAAGGCGACGTGAAGCGCATCTGGGACATGGGGCTCGAAACGCTGTCGCTCGTGAAATCGCGCATCGCGCAGCACGACATCGACTGCGCGCTGGTGCCCGGCTACCTGACCGCCGCGAACACCGCGCGCGACGCCGACGCACTGAAACGCTGGCGCGACGAAGCCGCGAAGCGCTTCGGCTACGACCGCTTCCACTTCGTCGAAGCCGACGAACTCGGCGACTACGTGCAGTCGGCCCGCTACTGCGGCGGCCTGTACGACCCGGACAGCGGCCACCTGCATCCGCTGAACTACACGCTCGGCCTCGCGCGCGCAGCCACCGGCGCGGGCGTGCGCATCCACGAGGACAGCTGCGTGACGCGCGTGCGCGACGTCGCGGGCGGCCATGTCGTCGAGACGAGCGGCGGCAACGTGCGCGCGCGCTTCGTCGTGCTCGCGTGCAACACCTTCGTCGGCACGCTCGCGCCCGCGCTGTCGAAGAAGATCATGCCGGTCGGCACCTACGTGATCGCGACCGAGCCGCTCGGCGAAGCACGCGCCGCCGCGCTGATGCCCGCGCGCGCGGCGATCTGCGACAGCCGCTTCGTGCTCGACTATTTCCGGCCGGCGCCCGACACGCGGCTCGTGTGGGGCGGCAAGGTCAGCTATTCGACGCGGGAGCCGCGCGATCTCGCCGCGGCGATGCGCGCGGACATGCTGAAGACGTTCCCGCAGCTCGCGGACGTGAAGGTCGACTACGCGTGGGGCGGCTTCGTCGACATCACGATGAACCGCGCGCCGCACTTCGGCCGCATCGCGCCGACGACGTATTTCGCGCAGGGGTTCTCGGGGCACGGCGTGAACACGACCGCGCTCGCGGGCAAGCTGATCGCCGAGGCGATCGACGGACAGGCGAGCCGCTTCGACCTGTTCGACAAGATCCGCCATCGCGACTTCCCCGGCGGCGAGGCATTGCGCACGCCGGCGCTCGTGCTCGCGATGAGCTGGTACCGGCTGCTCGACGCGTTCGGCGTGCATTGAAACGCCACGGCGCGCATGGCGCGCGCCGTGGCTTTCGCGTAGGGCAGCCTGTCAGTCGGTGCCGTACTTGCGCGAACGCGGGCCGTACAGCAGGCCGGTCGGCGGGCCGGCCGACAACAGGCGATTGCTGGTCAGCCCGGCCACATCGTGCGCTTCGTCGGTCAGCGAATGCGCGACCTGCTTGACGGCCGCCTGCACCAGCATCCCGACGATCCCGAACCCGCCGACGTTCACGTTGTTGCCGAGTTCCTTGCCGCTCGCGCTGCCTTTCCCCTGCCACAGCACGTCGCCGCTCTTCAGGTCGACGAGCTTCGCCGACGCCGCGACCACCGTCGTGCTGTCCACCACCTGGTAGACGGAGCCGTATTGCGTGATCTTCGAATAGAGCGCGGCATCCGCGCCGAAGATCTCGCGCAGCTTTGCCGGCGACGTGTTCTGGATCTCGGCCGCGTTCGCGAGGCCGTTCTGCTTGAAGGTCTCGTCCATCACCGCGACCGGCACCACGTAGTAGCCCGACTCGGCGAGCGGCTGCGTCATCTGCGACAGCACCCCGTAGGTCGCGCCGACATCGGTGGTCTCGTTGACCGGCGGCAGCACGAGGATCGAGCGCGGCTGGCTCTTCTTGAAGGCCGTGTAGTCGGGACGCTTGACGGGTTGCGCGCATGCGCTCAGCAGCGCGACGAGCGACAGCACGGACAGCAGCTTGAATGAAAGTGTCTTGATCATGGCAGGTGCGTCACTGTTTGGCGGTGTTCTGATCGGCCGGCTTCTGCTCGGCCGTTTTCTGCTCGGCCGGCTTCTTCGCCGCCGGCTTGTGCTTCATCAGGAAGTCCATGAACGGCGACGATTCCGGAAACAGCTGCTTCTCCGCCTGCAGTTCCTGTTCGGCCTGCTGTTCGCTGCCGACGCTCGCGTAGAGCATCCCGAGATGCGCATGGAAGCCGGGCGGCGGCTTGTTACCCTTCGCGCGAATCTCCTGCAGCGCCTTCTCGAGCGCGTCGATCTGCTGTTGCGGCGAGCTTTGCCCCTTGAAGTATTCGTACACCTGCGGCTGATAGCCGTTCCACTGATAGAGCGGCGGCGTGGTCGGTGCCGCGCAGCCCGCGAGCAGCATGGCGGCTGCCGTCGCCGGCAGCCAGATTCCCCGTTTCATGGTCGTTTCTCTTCTGGTTGATGTGGTGAATCGGTGAAGCCGTGATGCTTACTTCGCCGGCTTCAGCGTGCCGGCGTCGACCTGGTCGACGAGATGGTTCACGGCCTCCTGGATCGCGAGATCCAGCACCTTGCCGTTGAGCGTCGAGTCATAACCGGCGGTGCCGCCGAAGCCGATCACCTCGCGGTTCGACAGGCTGAACTCGCCCGCGCCCTGGCTCGATGCGACGACTTCCGACGTCGTCGTGTCGACGATGTTCAGGTTGACCTTCGCGTATGCGACCTGCGTCTTGCCGCGGCCGAGGATGCCGAACAGCTGGTGATCGCCGACGTCCTTGCGGCCGAACTCGGTCACGTCGCCGGTCACGACGTAGTTCGCGCCCTTCACGGCCTGCGCCTTCTTCATGAAGCCGGCTTCCTGCTTGATCTCGTCGAGATTCTCGCGATCGAGCACGTTGAAGCGGCGGCTCTGCTGCAGGCGCGTGACGAGGATCGTCTTCGCCTGCCCGCCGAGGCGGTCGATGCCGTCCGAGAATATGCCGCGCATGTAGCTCGAGCGGTTGTCGAACTTGCCGACCGCGATCGCGACGGGCTTGCCCGCATACGGTTTCTGCGCGCTGCTCACGGCCGGCACGTCGAGCGTGCGCGACGATTCGGTCGCGCAGCCGGACAGCGCCGCAACGAGCGCCGCCGCCACGAGGACGGTGCGTCGACTCTGAATGTTCACTGTTGGTCTCCTTGTGTGGAAAGATGGCCCGGAACGGGCACGCCGGCTCGCGAACGAGCCGGACTTCAACGCGGCGGCGACGCACACGCGCGCACGCGCGCGCCGATGCGTCGCTCGACGCGACGGGCGTCACGCAACGCGGCAGGCGTCGCCTTGGGCGCTATGCGGGAAATGAATGCGGATGCGCGCGTGACGGACGCGTCACGGCGAATGGCGGGCAGGCGGCGCAATCGTCACGATTCGCGCGCGGCGTGGTTACCCCGTTGTTCTGAATGCTGCGCTGTTGATCGCGCATGATCGGCCCCGTATTTGGTTTTTTGGCGGATGGTACCAAACGCGTTGTCGAATACGCTCCATCGTGAATCGAAAGCCGTCGTTCGGAACCTTGCTGTTCGTTATATCGGCAGTCGGGTCGCATTCTGTAGGGGCCGTGCGGTCGCGGCGCGCACGGATCGAGCACCGGCGCGCATCCGACTGCACGCGCCGGCACGCATCATCGGTCAGTCCGCCGCCTTCTGCCGCATCGTCACGAACTCCTCGGCCGCGGTCGGGTGAATGCCGATCGTGTCGTCGAACTGCGCCTTCGTCGCGCCCGCGCGGATCGCGATCGCAATGCCCTGGATGATCTCGCCCGCATCGCGGCCGACCATGTGCGCGCCGACCACGCGCTGGCTGTCGCGCGCGACCACGAGCTTCATCAGCGTGCGCTCGTCGCGGCCCGACAGCGTGTGGCGCAGTGCCTTGAACGACGTGCGGTAGATGTCGAGCGCGCCGTGCACGTCCCGCGCGCGCGCCTCGGTGAGACCGACCGTCGCGACCTCGGGCTGGCTGAACACAGCCGACGGCACCCATTCGTGATCGGTCGCGACACGCGCCCCGCCGAACAGCGTGCGGGCAAGCAACGCGCCGTCGCGCGTCGCCACCGGCGTGAGCTGCGGCCGCGACGTGACGTCGCCGATCGCATGGATCGACGGCACCGACGTCGCCGAATACGCATCGACGGCAATCGCGCCACGTGCGTCGAGCATCACGCCCGCCTGCTCGAGCCCGAGCCCTTCGACGTTCGGCACGCGGCCGGTCGCGTAGAGCACCGCGTCGTACGGCCCGTGGTGCGCGCCGCCGACGCACACCGCGAGCGTGCCGTCGTCCGCGCGCTCGATCGCGTCCACCTGCGCGCCGGTGTGGATCGTGACGCCCTGCTTCGTCATCTCGTCGGTGAGGAACCGGCGCACGTCATCGTCGAAGCCGCGCAGGATCTTCTCGCCGCGATAGAACAGGTCGACGTGGCTGCCGAAACCGTTGAAGATGCCCGCGAACTCGACCGCGATATAACCGCCGCCGACCACCGCGATACGCGCGGGCCGCGCGGCGAGCGACAACGCCTCGCGCGACGTGATCGCGTGCTCGATGCCGGGCCGCGCCGGCATCGACGGGCGCGAGCCGGTCGCGATCGCGATGTGGCGCGCGCGAATCGTGCGTTCGCCGATCGCGACCGTGTGCGCATCGACGAGCGTCGCGCGCCCCGCGTGCATCTCGACACCCGATTGCCGCAGCAGGTTGACGTAGATGTCGCTGAGCCGGTTGATCTCGCGATCCTTCGCGGCGATCAGCGCAGGCCAGTCGAGCGTGCCGGCGCCGAAGGTCCAGCCGAAGCCCTTCGCGTCCTCGACTTCGTGCGGGTAATGCGATGCGTAGACGAGCAGCTTCTTCGGGATGCAGCCGCGCAGCACGCAGGTGCCGCCGATCTGCTCTTCTTCCGCTATGCCGACGCGGGCACCGTACGACGCGGACATGCGCGCAAGCCGCACGCCGCCCGAGCCGGCCCCGATGACGAACAGGTCGTAGTCGAAATCCATCGCATTGCCTCATCGCAGTTCGGATGAAGGCACGATAGCAAGATTCCGGTTTTCCTGCGGCGCGCGGCGCCCGCGTATAAAAAAACGGCGAGAGACGTTGCCTCTCGCCGGTCAAACCGGCTGCCGGGTGTGCCATGCGTCACCGATCGACCGCATGCCCGACCTGCCGGCTGCGCGACGCCGGCTCGCCCGTCCGCGCGGCTTGCGCCGGCGCGGCCGAGCCGGCCGCCATGCTCATGCCTGCGACGTGTCGCTGCCGTCCGTCGCCTGCGTGTCGTCCGCTGCCTGCTGCGGCTGCTCTTCCTTCTTCTCGAGCAGGCCTTCGATCGCTTCCGCGCCCTTGAAGCCGGCGACGGCGGCGGCCGCCTTGGTCAGCAGGCCCGCATCCGGATCCAGCTTTTCCGCGCCTTCGACGGCTGCGACGGCGCCAGCGATTTCACCCACGGTGTTCAGGATACCCATCGTCATCCCCTTTCAAGAAAATCGTGAGCGCATCGTCCCACGAAAAAAACCGGCGAATCGCGATTGTCATCACCGGATACACAATTTACCGAGCGCGCCGGCAGGCGGCGAGCGATGCACGCAGCGTAGCGGAAAGCCTTCGCGCGCACTGTAAAAGACTGTTCCGGAATGCCGACGAACGGCTTACGGATCGTGCGCCGGGCGCTTCGTGCGGACGAAAAAAAAGAGACCCCCGCAGGGATCTCTCTTCGTCGCGAGCCGGACGCCGGTCCGGCGCAGGCGATTCGTCAGAAGATATTGCGCAGGCCGATCGCGATGCCGGTCTGGTTGCTGCGGCCCGGCAGCTCGACGTTCGCCGCGCCGTTCGTCTTGTTGAAGTCGACGGTGCCGTAGACTTCCGTGCGCTTGCTGAGCGCGTACTCGGCAATGCCGACGATCGCGTAGCGGTTGCCGCTCGCGAGCGTGCCGTTCGTGGTCATCGCATTGCGCATGTGGTCGTAGTAGAACGCGCCCGTCAGCGTCAGCGGTGCGCTCACCTGCCAGCTCACGCCTGCGAACGGACCGTCGTCGATCCGGCCGGTGCCCTTCGCGACCGGAATCGACTGCTGGGCGAGCAGGCTGTCGACGAAACCCGTGTCGTCCTTCGAGCGCAGGTAGCCCGCGTAGATCTTCGCCTTGCTGAACGCATACACGACGTTCGCGTGGTAGATCGTCTGCTTGCGCGCCGAGTTGTCGCTGTTCTGCTGCGCACCGGCCGCGATGCTGAGCGGGCCCATCACGTACGACAGCGACACGCCCCACGCATTGCCCTTGCCGAGCGAACCCGGAATCTGGCCCGAGAAGCCGCCGGCGCCGGTCGATTCGTAGTTGGTGCCGGTCGAGTACATCGCCTTCGCGGTCAGGCCTTCGAACTTGCCCGTGTACTTGATCTGGTTGTCCGCATACAAGCCGCCGCCGAGTGCGACCGGCAGCCACGCGTTTTCGAGGTAGTTGCCGACCGTCAGCGGATCGTAGGTGTCCGACAGCAGGTCGAACAGCGGGGTCTTCTGGCGGCCGAGGGTCACCGTGCCGTACGGGCTCTGCAGGCCGACGTACGCCGCGCGGTTGAACAGGCGGCCGCTGTCGGCGAATGCGCCGTTCTGCAGGTTCACGCCGCTTTCGAGGTTGAACACGGCCTTCAGGCCGCCGCCGAGATCTTCCGTGCCGTAGATGCCGAAGCGGCTGTTCGTGATCGCGCCGTTGGTCATCGACAGCAGGCCGTCGTTCTTGGCGTTGGCGTTGGTGAGATAGCGGATGCTGGCGTCGGCGACGCCCCAGAGCGTGACCGAGCTTTGTGCGGCCGCGTACTGGCTGGCAAATGCGAGCGCGGCGCCCCCTGCGATGGCTGCGAGTCGGGTGGTCTGCTTCATGAGCTTTCCTGTTTGTAGGTGTCTCCGTTCATGGCCGGCCGCGTGCGCAGCCGGGTGGCGATCGCTCGCGTTCTTGGCGCGCGCGACGTGGCGAGAATCATAAGATGAGTCCGAATCGCGAAAGAAATTGAAATGCGCGGTAACGGTTCGATTGTCGTCAGCGCACAACGCCCCGGCGCGCGGGGCTTGCGCGACCGACGCCGGATGACGGCCGGTTTGGGCCGCCAGGCGGGCGATTCGACAGGAATCCGTCACGATTCGGGCGGGCGGCGGGGGATCGGCGGAAGTGGTTGGATATGTGATTGATGCGGCGCAGCAGACAGGCCGCGAGACGGTGAGCGAGACGGCAAGCCAATGACGCAGCGACGTGACGGGCGCGGACCGGTTCCACTCCGGCACCGGATGCCGCGCCGCAGCACGGCCCCACCCGCGCGGCGCCGTCAGCCGGCCGCGCCGGCGCCCGCGTCGGCGCGCCGCCAGGCGCGCCGCAGGATCTCCGCGAACGCGCCGACGAGCAGCAGCACGGCGCCCCACAGCGCGACCTCCGGCACGAGCCGCGTGACGAGGCCGCCGATCACCGCGCCGGCCAGGAAGCAGAAGCTGATCGTCGCGAGCAGCGCCGAGTCGTGCAGCGCGCCCGCGTCGTAGCGCGGGATCAGCCCGACGAACAGCTTCTGCGCGGCGCGGCGCAGGTTGCCGGTCGTCATCACCGACGTGTACGACAGTTCCTCGAGATGGGTGAACGACAGTGTCTGCAGCGTCGCGACGAACGAAATGCCCGGGATCAGCCATGCGCTCGACGCGCCGACGAGCCCGCTCGCGGCGACGCCGAGAAAGGCGATCTCGACGAGCAGGCTCGCGAACGCGGTATGTCGCATCCAGCCGCGCTGCGCGGCGAGGCCGAGCAGGTGCGCGACGAACACCGCGATCACGAAGCCGCCGAGCGGCGGCACGTGGTGCAGCGCGGCCGCCCATTCGCCGGCCGATACGTTGATGCCGAGCAGCGCGACGTTGCCGGTCATCGTGTTCGCGAACACGTGGCCGTGGCCCACGTACGTGTACGCATCGAGGTAGCCGCCGGACAGCGTCAGCAACGCGGCGACAGTGAGATTGCGGCTGGCGCCGTCGAGATCCATCGATCGTCCAGTTGCGTCGCGCGCGGGGAGGCTCAATTCTTCTTCAGATAGCAGGCCTTGAGCATCACGCTCATCCCGTCGACCTTGCAGTCGACCTCGTGATCGCCGTCGACGAGGCGGATGCTCTTCACCTTCGTGCCCATCTTCAGCGTGACCGACGAGCCCTTCAGCTTCAGGTCCTTGATCAGCACGACCGAATCGCCGTCGGCCAGCACGTTGCCGTTCGCGTCACGAACGACGCGCGCCGCGTCGTCATCGGCCGCCGCCGGTGCGGCGCTCGACCACTCGTGGCCGCAGTCGGGGCAAATGAAGAGCTCGCCGTCGGGGTAGGTGTTTTCCATCGCGCATTGCGGACAGGCGGGAATCGTCGACATGATGCTGGGTCCTGCTGATTGAAAGCCGGCAGTATACCGGCCCGCTGCGCGGCGCCGCCCTGCCGTATCTCAAAGCACAACCGAATCACGCCCGCGTGCGCGGCGGCCGCGCACGCGGCGCTCACTGCCCGATGCCCGTGAGCCCGATCAGCGCGCCGCCGGCGAGCAGCCACAGCGGATGGATGCGCGTGCGCCACGCGAGCACCGCGCACGCGGCGGTGATGCCCCACTGGATCGCCGTGCGGTTCGACGCCTCGGAGATCAGCACCGCGCTCGCCGCGACGAGCCCGGCCGTGACGGGCATCATCCCCTGCTGCACGTAGCGGCGCCACGGCCGGTCGCGAAAGCGCTCCCACGCATGCAGCGCGAGCACGGTGACGATCGACGACGGCCCGAACTTCGCGACCGACGCGACCAGCAGCCCGCTCCAGCCGGCCACGTGCCAGCCGACCAGCGACACGATCATCATGTTCGGCCCGGGCGCCGCCTGGGCCAGCGCGAACAGCGCGGTGAACTCGTGCGCGCTCATCCAGTGATGGACGTCGACGACCTGCCGCTGCATCTCCGGCAGGATCGTGTTGCCGCCGCCGAATGCGAGCAGCGACAACTGGCTGAAGATCGTCGCGATGGCGATCAGCGTGTCGTTCATCGCGCGCCTCCGTCATGCGGGCCGCGCTGCTGCGCGTCGTGCGGCGCGACGGCGTCGGCCGCCCCCGGCGGCGCGCCGGGGGCACCGTGCGCGGCCCCTGGCGGCGCGACCGGTGCCGCACCGCGCCGCGCGGCGAGCCACACGCTGAGCGGCGTCAGCACGAGCATCGCGGTCAAGAGCGGGATGCGCAGCACCGCGATCGCGACGAACGCGAGCGCCGCGATGCCGGCCGCCGCGCGCGCGTGCCGCAGCGGCTTCGCGACCTTCACGGCCATCGCGACGAGCAGCCCGGCCGCGGCGGCCGACAACCCGGCGAACAGGTGCCGGACGGCCGGCTCGTTCGCGGTTTTCGCATACAGCACGCCGAGCGCGACGACGACGAGCGTCGGGCCCGCGATCAGCCCGAGAATGGCAGCGAACGCGCCGGCCACGCCGCGAAAGCGCATGCCGACGGCCACCGACAGGTTGATCACGTTGCCGCCCGGCAGGAACTGGCACAACCCAAGCAGATCGGTGAATTCGTCGGCGGAAAGCCACTGGCGCTCGTCGACGATGGTGCGCCGCGCGAACGGCAGCGCGCCGCCGAACGACATGAGGCCAAGCGACAGGAAGCCGGTGAACAGTTCGGCGAGGCCGACGTCGCGCGGCGCGCCGGCGGGCAGCGGGGAAACGGATTGCATGGGAATCCTCGATAAACGACAGGTCGAGATTACCGCCGCGCGGCCCGCCCGCAAAACGATTTTATCGGCGCGCCCTTGTGATCTAGAATCACAAGCATGGCACGCGATCTCCCGCCCTTTTCCGCGCTTCGGGCCTTTGAAGCCGCGGCACGACATGAAAGCTTCAGCGCCGCCGGCGACGAGCTGCATGTGACTCACGGTGCCATCAGCCGCCAGATCGCCGGGTTCGAGGCATGGCTCGGCAAGCCGGTGTTCCACCGCTACGGCAAGCGCGTGAAGCTCACCGACGAAGGCCGCCGCTACCTGGACACCGTGCGCGCGGCGTTCGACAGCATCGCGCACGCGACCGAGCAGCTGCGCAATACCGGCGCGGCGCGCGTGCTGCGCATCAACGCACTGCCGACCTTCGCGATGAAATGGCTGCTGCCGCGCCTGTCGCGGTTCCAGCGCGACGTGCCGAACGTCGAGCTGAAGCTGTCGACGTCGAACGCGCCGCTCGACGCGCTCGACGGTTTCGACGTCGCGATCCGCCGCGGCCCCGGCCACTGGCCGAACTGCACGAGCGGCCACTTCCTCGACGAAAGCGTGATTCCGGTCTGCAGCCCCGCGCTGCTCAAACGCGCGCCGATCGCGCGCGCGGACGATCTCGCGCGCCACGTGCTGCTGCATTCGGATACGCGGCCGGAAGGCTGGCGCGACTGGTTCGCGGCGGCCGGAGTGGCGATGAAGGGGCGCAAGCGGCAGTCGTTCGATCACTTCTACCTGGCGCTGCAGGCGGCCGTCGACGGGCTCGGCGTCGCGCTCGGCCCGTTGCCGCTGATCGACGACGAGCTCGCGAGCGGCCGGCTCGTGATGCCGCTGGCGGGGCCGCGCATCGCGACGCGCAGCTACTGGTGGATCACGCCGCACGCGCCGGCCGACGATCCGCTCGTCGCGCAGTTCTGCGCGTGGCTGCAGGCGCAGTCGAATACCGGCGCGTGAGGCCGCGCCGGCGGGCGGCATGGCGCCGCCCGCTCCCGGTCAGACCACCGGGCCCGGTTCCTTTTCCTTGCGCAGGATCGCATACAGGATGATCGCGCCGAACGTCGCGGTGCCGATCCCGCCGAGCCCGAAGCCGCCGATCTTCAGCGAGAAGTCGCCGGCGCCGAGCACGAGCGTGACGGCCGCGACGATCAGGTTGCGGTTGTCGGAGAAGTCGACCTTGTTGACGACCCAGATCCGCGCGCCCGTCACCGCGATCAGCCCGAACACGACGATCGACACGCCGCCGAGCACGGGGCCCGGAATCGTCTGGATCACCGCGCCGAACTTCGGCGAGAAGCCGAGCACGATCGCGATCAGCGCGGCGACCGCGAACACGAGCGTCGAGTAGATCCGCGTGACGGCCATCACGCCGATGTTCTCCGCGTAGGTCGTCACGCCCGTGCCGCCGACGCTGCCCGACACGATCGTCGCGAGCCCGTCGCCGATGAACGCGCGGCCCACGTAGCGATCGAGGCTGGTGCCCGTCATCGCGCTGACGGCCTTGATGTGGCCGAGGTTCTCCGCGACCAGGATCACCGCGATCGGCGCCAGCATCAGCATCGCGTGCGGATCGAACACCGGCGCGCGGAAGCTCGGCACCCCGAACCAGGCCGCGTGCCCGACGATCGAGAAATCGATCGGCTTGCCGAGCCCCATCCCGTTGGTCGCGACCGCATAGATCGCGTAGGCGATCACCAGCCCGACGAGGATCAGCAGGCGCTGCACCATGCCGCGCGAGAACACCGCGACGCCGCCGACGCACAGCACCGTGACGAGCGCCATCACCGACTCGAAGGTCGATGCGGACACGCCCTTGACCGCGATCGGCGCGAGGTTGAGCCCGATCACCGCGACCACCGCGCCGGTCACGACCGGCGGCATCAGCGTCTCGATCCAGCGCGTGCCGATCGCCTGCACCAGCGCGCCGAGCGCGACGTACACGACGCCGCACGCGACGATCCCGCCGAGCGCGACCGGGATGTTCGGGTTCGGGCCGCTGCCGCCGTAACCCGTCACCGCGATCACGAGGCCGATGAACGCGAAGCTCGAGCCGAGGTAGCTCGGCACGCGGCCGCCGACCAGCACGAAGAACAGCAGCGTGCCGATGCCCGACATGAAGATGCACAGGTTCGGGTCGAAGCCCATCAGCAGCGGCGCGAGCACGGTCGAGCCGAACATCGCGACGACGTGCTGCACGCCCATCGCGACCATCTGCGGCCACGGCAGGCGCTCGTCGGGGCCGACCACGCGCGATGCCGCGCCGGTCGATTGCACCCGCCAGCGCGGGAAGTAGGAATCGGACATGGGGAAAAGCGCTCCTGTCGGTCGGTCGCCGGCTGCGGAAGATGCGCCGGTCTGGAATCTGGCGCGAGTTTACGGAGCGGGGGTGGTGCTGGCAAGCGGCCGGGCGACGGCGTTCGAGCCAATTCGCCACTGCAAAATCTGACTCGTCCCATTCACGGCGGCGGCCAGGCTCCCTAAAGTAGCAGCACTGCCGTGCACCCGGCGCGGCAGTGTCCTGCACTCTCTGTTGGCCGTTCGCGCTCCCCGCCCGAACGGCCTTTTTTTGGGTCTTTGCAGATGAGCGTGAAGGCGGCGCCCAAAAGAAAAGCGGCGCCCGAAGGAATGGACTGGTCGGGCAACCAATCAGACGATTCCAACGAGCACCGCTTTCATGGCCGAATGAACTCGGCCTCCCGTTCCAGGAACGGTTTCAGCGTTACCGAACTCGCGCCGGCACGCCCGTTCCTGCCCGGTTGACGCGGGACGCGAGCATCGCGTCCGGCGCAGGCTGCATTACGGATTGATGTACTGGAACAGCGACAGGTTCTGCAGCTGCGCGTACGCCTTCTGCGAGCCCGTCAGCGCGTTCTGCATCTGCAGGAACTGGCTGATCGTCGACACCATGTTGGTGCTCGTCAGGTCGGACAGGTTGCTGGTGACCTGCAGCGTGTTGGTCTGGTTCACGGTCTGCATCGCCTTGATTTCCTGCTCGCGACCGCCGACGCCCGCCTGGATCGTCGTGACGTTGTTCATCGTGTTGCTGAGCTTCGTCGCGCCGGTCGCCATCGCGTTGTTGAACGCGGCCATGGCCACCGGGTTGCCGGTGATCGGCGTCTTCAGCGCGGCGATCATCGAGTCGAGCGCCGCGAACACGTCGGTGCCGGCCTTCGGCGCGGGCGTGACGGTGAACGTGTCGCCGTTCGCGGGCGTACCCGACACCGGAACCGTCATGCCGCCGCCGAGCGCGATTGCCGCGCCAGGCGTGTACGGCTGCGGGGTCGGCGGCGGCCCCGGCGGCACGAGCGAGTTGTCGGTGACCGTATAGGTCGGCGCGGCGGCCGTGCCGCCGAACGTGATCGTGAACTGGTGCGTGTTGGTCGCGGCCGACGGGCTCGTGATCGACACCGCGCCGATCGTGCCCGTGCCCGTGTTCGTCGCCGCCGCCGCCTGCACCGACTGGGTGCCTTGCGCCTGCACCGACTGGAACACGGCCACGCCGTTGTCGCCCTGCGAGAGGCTGCGGGAATCGGCGATCTGCACCTGCCGCGTGCCCGTGTCGCCGCTGTAGGTCACGCCGCCGCTCGCGTTGTCCGCAAACGGCTTGCTGCCGTTCTTGAAGCCGGCGAACAGGTAGTTGCCCGAGCCGTCGGTCGAGTTCGCGAGCGTCAGCAACTGGTCGCGATAGCCTTGCAGCTGCGTCGACAGCGCCGCGCGGTCGCTGTCGGACAGCGAGCCGTCGCCCGCGCGCACCACCAGCGACTGGACGTTGGTCAGCACGGTGTTGACGCTCGACAGCGCCTGGTCCTCGGCCTGCAGCGACGACAGCGCGGCGTTCTGGTTCGACGCATACTGCGACAGCGTCGCCGACGTCATCGACAGCTGCACCGCCTGCGCGGCGCCGAGCGGGTTGTCGGCAGGCGTCGAGAGGCTCACGCCGCTCGAGATCTGCTGGTACAGCTGCGAAAGCTGCGCCTGCTGATCGTTCATCTGCGCGACGTTCATCTGGTAGAACTGGGTGGTGGAAATCCGCATCGCTTCGATCCCCGAAATCAGTTGAACAGGCCGAGCACGGTCTGGAACAGCGTCGACGCGGTCTGGATCACCTTCGCGTTCGCCTGGTAGAGCTGCTGGTACTGCATCAGGTTGGCCGCCTCTTCGTTCTGGTTCACGCCCGACACCGACTGCTGCGCTTCCGTGATCTGGCCGATCAGCGAGGTCTGCGCGGCGCTCGACGACTTCAGCTGGCTCGTCGTGTTGCCGATGCTGTTCACGTAGTTCGCGTACGCGCCCGTCAGCGTCGTCGTGCCGCCGCCAAGCTGCTTCGCGCTGACGAGCTTCGACAGCGCAAGCGCGTTGCTGCCGTCGTTCGTGCCGCCCGTGTTCGGCGCGACCGTGAACGTGTCGCCGGACGCGGGCGTCCCCGACATCGTCACCGACAGGCCGGGCGCCAGCGTGATCGGCGTGCCCGCCGTGTACGGCACGGGGGCCGTCGTCGGCGGCGTCGCGGACGGGTTGGTGATCGTGTAGGTCAGTGCCCCCGCCCCGTTGGTGCCGATCGTGATCGTGTACGGGTTGGTCGTGGTCACGGCCGACGCGTTCGTGACCGACGGCGCACCGATCGTGCCGGTGCCCGTGTTCGTCTTGGTGGCCGACGGCACGTACGGCGACGCCGCCGCGATCGCGGAGCCGTTCGCGGTCGCGAGCGAGAACCCGCCGAGCGCGCCGCGCGTCGGCTGCACGGTGAACGCATCGCCCGGTTTCATCGTGCCGGACACGGAGAAGTTCAGTCCGCCGATCGAAATCGGCATCGTCGCCGACGTTGCCGTGCCGACCACCGCGCCGCTCGCGCGGTCGGTCAGCGTGTAGTTCGTGCCGTCGTACGACAGCGTGTAGTCGCTCGCGGTCGGCTGCGACGCGTTCGCGAACGACACGGACAGCGCCGCGTTGCCGGTATTGCCCTGGTTCGCGTACGTGATCGGCGCGCCGGTCGTGAACAGGTTGCCGCCGACGTTGCCCGACAGGTCGATGCCGAGCGCGTTCTGCGCGTTGACCTGCGCGGCGAAGCTGGTCGCGATCGCGCCGAGCTGCGCTTCGGCCGGGTCGAGCGTCTGGCTGCGGAACGCGAGCAGGCCGCCGAGCGTGCCGCCCGACAGCGACGCGTCGGACAGCGGCTGGTTCGGCCCCTGCGGGTTCGCGCCGGCGATGCCCTGCGACACGACGGTCAGCTCGCTCGGATCGGACGGCGACGTGACGGCCGCGAGCTGGTAGCTCTTGTTCGCGACGACGAGCGGCGTGCCGCCCGCGAGAAACACGCTGTAGCCGTCGCTGTTGCGCACGACCTGCACGCCCGCGAGGTTCGACAGGTTCGACACCGCGAGGTCGCGCTGGTCCATCAGCTGGTTCGGCGGCTGGCCCTGGCTGCTCGCGGACGCGATCTGCTGGTTCAGCTGCGCGATCTGCGCGGTGTACGCGTTGATCTGCGTGACGGTGCTCGAGATCTGCGTGTTCACGCTCTGGCGCAGCGCGTCGTATTGCTGGCCGGCCGCCGTGATCTGGTTCGCGAGCGTCTGCGCGTTGCTCATCGCGGTCTGCCGCACCGACGCGTCGGACGCGCTGTTCGCGACGTTCTGCATCCCGGTGAAGTAGTTCGTGATCGCGGTCGAGATGCCGGACGTCGGGCTGCCGATGTAGTTGTTCAGCTGCGTGACGAGCGAATACCACGTCGACAGCGCGCCGCTCTGCGTCTGCGCGCCGTTCAGCTGGTCGCTCAGGTACTGGCTGTACTGCCGCTGCACGGTGACGGTGTTCACGCCCTGCGGCATGTAGCCGCTGCTCGTGTACTGGCCGCTTGCCTCGGCATAGACGGGGCGTTCGACCGAATAGCCGGGCGTCGCCGCGTTGCTGATGTTCTGGCCGGTCGTCGTGAGGCCCCAGAGCGCGGCATTCAGGCCGCTGACGCCGAGGTTCATGAGTGTGTTGGACATGCGCGATCCTGATGAGCCGGCCGCGCTGCGGCCGCCGGGTTGCGTGACTCCCGGTATAACGGCCGCGGATCGAAAAAATTGAGGGGAAAATGCGGGCCGCCGTGCGCAATCGCAGCGGGCGGCCGGGGTGCGCCCCGCCGAGCGGCGGGCGCGACGAACGACGTCAGGCCCGCGCGAGCGAGCGGCGCTTCATCTCGAGCTGCGTGATCAGCCGCTGCAGCGTGTTCTCGGCGCTGCCCGGCAGCGACATGTAGCGAAAGCCGAGCTGGTAGCGCCGCGACCCGTTCGGCATCTGCGTCGAACGCTGCGACACGAGCTGCAGGTCGAGCGACAGCTTGCCGTGGCCGGTCAGCTCGAGCTCGACGTCGGGCAGCAGCGTGCCGACCTCGAGCGCCTCGACGCGTTCGTCGGCCGTGCGCAGCCCCACGCCGCCGAGCGACAGGTTGTGCACCTCGAACAGGAAGCTCTCGCCGTCCGGCAGCTTGCCGCGGCACACGTACGGATCGACGACCGGCGCGTCGACGCGGAAATACTCGCGGCGCTGGATGCACATCAGGACGTCGGGGAAATCGGCGACGAACGCGGGCAGCCCCTCGTAGCGCGTCTCGCGCGGCGTGCCCGTGGAGAATTCGACGCGCACGCCCTCCGGCGCGGCCGCGAACGTGCAGTGCGACGCGCCCAGGATGCCGGCGTTCTGCTCGGACAGCGCGCCCCAGTCGAACGTGAACGTCCGCGCGCCGACATCCACCTCGAGCAGGCGCGTGACGAGCTGGCCGCCCGGGTACTGGACGGTCAGGAAATCGCCGCGATTGACGAGGTTGCGCAGCTGCACGCCGATTTCCAGCGGATTGCGGCGGGCATAGTCGGGCCCGGAGTGGCCTGCATCCAGGCTGGGGTCCGTCGACGTTTCGATATTCATGGCTAGCCG
Source organism: Burkholderia cepacia (assembly GCF_001718835.1). Classification (NCBI taxonomy): domain Bacteria; kingdom Pseudomonadati; phylum Pseudomonadota; class Betaproteobacteria; order Burkholderiales; family Burkholderiaceae; genus Burkholderia; species Burkholderia cepacia. The sequence continues at coordinate 3,548,712 of NZ_CP013443.1, forward strand.
GTCTTTCTTGTCATGGGCGCCCGGGCAACCGGTGCGCGATAAAACCGGGCCAGAACGGGGGCCCGGTCGCAGGTCTCTCACACTTAGCGGCAGTGCTGACCGAAAGTTTAGATCGAAACGGGGATTTTTTTCGCGCAAACGTTGAAACCGCGCGCGGCGGGCTGCCGGGCGCGGTCCGAAAGGGGCAACGGCGCTGGCCGACGGGCCGTCAGCCGATCTGCTGCATGATCGAAATCAGCTTCTTCGCGTAGTTCGGGTCGGTCGCGTAGCCGGCCTTCTGCATCCCGTGCGCGAAGCCTTCGACGCTGCGGCTCGCGCTCAGCACGCCCGAGTAGCGCGGATTGTTCTTCAGCAGGTTCGCGTAATCGGTCATCGCGTGCTCGTACGAGTCGTACGCGCGGAACTTCGCGACCACGCGGCGCGGCGTGCCGTTCACGTATTCCGTCGTCAGCGCGGACACCGTGCGGCCGGTCCAGCCCTTGGTCGCCTTGATGCCGAACACGTTGTAGCTGGTCGAGCCGTCGCTCGCGCGGATCTCGCGCTTGCCCCAGCCCGATTCGAGCGCGGCCTGGCCGACGATGAAGCGCGCCGGGATGCCGGTCGACGCGCTGGCCGCCTGCGCGGGGCCCGCGAGCCGGTCGACGAACGCGTCGGCGTCCTGCACGCCGCTCGCGCCCTTCAGCGGCGGCGTCAGCGCGCTGCCGGCCGAGTAGCCGCGCGTGCCGGCGAGGCCGCCGTTGTTCGCCGCGTTCGCGTAGGCCTTCGCCATCGCGTTCATCGCGGCGAGGCCGCCTTCGTTACCCGACGTGCCGAGGCCGCCCGCGCCCAGGCCGGCCGCGCCGACGTCGGCCGCCGTGTCGCTGCCCGCGCCCTGCCCCGCATTGCGCAGCAGCTGCTTCATCAGCGCGTCGGCGACGCCGATCCCGCGCGTCGACATCTGCTGCGCGAGCTGCTGGTCGAGCATCGACGTGTACAGCTTGGACGTATGCGAATCGAACAGCCCGCCGTCCGGCGACGCGTCGCGCATGCTCTTGAGCATCATCTGCGTGAACATCGCGTCGAACTGGCCGGCGACCGCCTTCGCGCCGGCCTGCGGCGACTGTTTCGCCTGCGCGCGCAGCGCGTCGAAACCCTGCACGTCGAGCGCGAAGCGCTGCGTGAGGTCGTTCGCGTTCGGAAGAGAGGCTGCCATTTAGATGATCTCCAGGTCGGCGCGCAGCGCGCCGGCGGCCTTCATCGCCTGCAGGATCGACATCAGGTCCGCGGGCGTCGCGCCGAGCGTGTTCAGCGCCTTCACGACATCGGCGAGATTCGCGCCGGCCGTCACCATCTTCAGCGCGCCGTTGTCCTGCTTGAGCTGGATCTGCGACTGCTGCGCCACCACCGTCTGCCCGTTCGAGAACGGCCCCGGCTGCGACACCACCGGCTGCGTGTTGACCACGACCGACAGGTTGCCGTGCGCGACCGCGCAGCTCTGCAGCGTGACCATCTGGTTCATCACGATCGAGCCGGTGCGCGCGTTCAGGATCACCTTCGCCGCGGCCTTGTCCGGGCTCACGTCGAGGTTCTGCAGGCGCGCCATGAACGCGACCTGCTGCGCCGAATCGGCCGGCGCGGCGAGCTGGATCGTGCGACCGTCGAGCGCCGTCGCGGTGCCCGGGCCGAAGCTCGAATTGACCGCGGACACGATCCGCTGCGCGGTGCCGTAGTCCATGTCGTTCAGCTGCAGCTGCAGCACGCCGTTCATCTGCGCGATCGCGTTCGGCACCGCGCGTTCGACGATCGCGCCGCCGACGATCCGGCCGGCCGCGAGCTGGTTCACCTGCACGCGGCTGCCGTTCGCGCTCGCACCCGCGCCGCCGACCGCCATGTTGCCCTGCGCGAGCGCATAGACCTGGCCGTCCGCGCCTTTCAGCGGCGTGAGCAGCAGCGTGCCGCCGCGCAGGCTCTTCGCGTTGCCGAGCGACGACACGGTGACGTCGAGCGCCTCGCCCGGCCGCGCGAACGGCGGCAGCGTGGCGGTCACCATCACGGCCGCGACGTTCTTCAGCTGCATGTTGCTCAGCGACGACGGGCCGCCGTTGGCCGAACCGTTGTTGATCGAGATGCCGAGGTTCGCGAGCATGTTCGCGAGCGTCTGCGTCGTGAACGGCGTCTGCATCGTCTGGTCGCCCGTGCCGTCGAGACCGACGACGAGGCCATAGCCGATCAGCGGGTTGTCGCGCACGCCCTGGATCTGCGCGAGATCCTTCAGGCGTTCCGCGTGCGCGGGCGCCGGCAAGAGCGCCAGCACGCAGCAGGCGGCGAGCGCGCAGCGCGCGGCGGCCAGCCGGTTCAATCGGTTCGAGCGGGCGAGGTGGCGCATCACGCGCACGAGCAAGGTACGCATCGTCATCACCACGGCGCGATGTTGAGGAAGAAGCGCTGCAGCCAGCCCATCGTCTCGGCTTCGTTGATGTAGCCCTTCGACGAGTATTCGATCTTCGCGTCGGCGACCTGGGTCGAGTAGACCGAGTTCGCGCCCGAGATCGTGTTCGGGTTCACGACGCCCGAGAAGCGCACGAATTCGTTGCCCTGGTTGATCAGCATCTGCTTCTCGCCGCTGACCACCAGGTTGCCGTTCGGCAGCACGTTGGTGACGGTCACCGTGATCGTGCCGTTGAACGTGTTCGCCGCGCTCGCGCCGCCGGTCGCCGCGAACTTGTTGTTGCCGGTGGCCGACAGGTTCGCCTTCGCGAACAGCCCGCCGAGGAAACCGGCCGTCGGCACGTTGAAGTCGGTGTTGCCCTGCCGGTTCGTGTTCGCGCCCGACGACTTGGTCGCGTTGATGTTCTCCGCGATCATGATCGTCAGGATGTCGCCGACGTTGCGCGGCCGCTGATCCTCGAAGAGCGGCCGCCCCGCGTAGCCGGGGTTGTAGATCGAGCCGGGCGCCTGCATCGACATCGGCATCGGCGGCTGCGCCGTCATCGGCTGCTGGATGATCGGATCGCGCGGAATCTGCGCGCAACCGGCGGCGAGCGCCGCCACCGCGACCGCGCATGCGGCGCGGACGGCGGTGGCTGACGGGAGGAGGCGAACCTGCTTCATGGCGACGACGGGTGTTCCGGTTAGCTCTTCATCTGCGTGACGGTCTGCAGCATCTGGTCGGACGTCGTCACGGCCTTGCTGTTGATCTCGTAGGCACGCTGCGTCTGGATCATGTTGACGAGCTCCTGCACGACGTTCACGTTCGACGCTTCGACGTAGTTCTGGTTGAGCACGCCCGCGCCGTTCAGGCCCGGCTGCGACACGTTCGGCGCGCCCGACGAGGTCGTCTCGGAGAACAGGTTCTCGCCGCGCGCCTCGAGGCCGGCCGGGTTGATGAAGGTCGCGATCTGCAGCGAGCCGATCTGCACCGAATTGGTCGAGCCCGCCTGCGTGACCGACACGACGCCGTCCTTGCCGATCGTCAGCGACGTCGCGTTCTGCGGGATCGTGATCGCCGGCAGGATCTGGTAGCCGCTCGACGTGACGAGCTGGCCCTGCGCATTGGTCTGGAACGAGCCGTCGCGCGTGTACGCGTTCGTGCCGTCCGGCATCAGCACCTGGAAGAAGCCCGCGCCGTTGATCGCGACGTCCTTCGAGTTGCCGGTCTGCGTGAGGCCGCCCTGCGTGTACAGGCGCTCGGTCGCGACCTGCTGCACGCCGGTGCCGAGCTGCAGGCCCGACGGCAGCTCGGTCTGCTGCGTCGAGTTCGCGCCCGGCTGGCGGATGGTCTGGTACAGCAGATCCTCGAACACCGCGCGCGACGCCTTGAAGCCGTTCGTGCTGGTGTTCGCGAGGTTGTTCGAAATCACGTCCATCTGCGCCTGCTGCGCATTCATGCCGGTGGCGGCGATGTAGAGCGAACGGTTCACTTGTCGATTCTCCTGCGTAAGCTGGCGTGGGGTCTCAGCTGAAATTGAGCAGCTGGTTCGCCGACTGCTCGTTCTGGTCGGCCGTCTGGATCAGCTTCGACTGAAGCTGGAACGCGCGCGCGTTGTCGATCATCGCGACCATCGCGGTCACCGGGTTGACGTTGCTGCCTTCGAGCGAATTCGGCGTGACGACCACGTTCGGGTCGGCGTCGGCCGGATTGCCGTCGGCGGTACGGAACAACCCGTCGTTGCCGCGCGCGAGCGTGGCCGGATCGGGATTGACGAGCTTCATCTGGTCGACGATCGCGACCGCCGTCGGCGGGTCGCCCGGCATCAGCGCGGACACCGTGCCGTCCTTGCCGATCGTCACTTCCGCGTTCGGCGGCACCGAGATCGGGCCGCCGTTGCCGACCACCGGCAGGTTGCCGGCGGTGACGAGCTGGCCGTTCTCGTCGACGTGCAGGTTGCCGGCGCGCGTGTACGCCTCGCTGCCGTCGGCCGCCTGCACCGACAGCCAGCCGGCGCCCTGCACGGCGACGTCGAGCGGGTTGCCGGTGCGCGTGATCGGACCCGGCGCGTAATCGGCGCCGGGCGTCGACGCGAGCACGTAGGTGCGCGTCGTCGTCGGGTCGATGTTGCTGCCGTCGCCGAAATTCATCGGCACCGCGCGATACGTCGCGAGCTGCGCGCGAAAGCCCGTCGTCGACGCGTTCGCGAGGTTGTTCGCGACGATCGCCTGCTGGTCGAGCGACTGCGACGCGCCCGTCATCGCCGTATAGATCAGTCGGTCCATGGCTGCCCGTTATCCGCGCTTACAGGTTGATGAGCGTCTGGTCGACGGTCTGCTGCGTCTTGATCGTCTGCGCGTTCGCCTGGTAGTTGCGCTGCGCGGTGATCAGGTTGACGAGCTGCGACGTGAGGTCGACGTTCGAGCTCTCGAGCGCGCTGCCCTGCAGCGTGCCGTGGTTCGTGCTGCCCGGCGCCGAGATCTGCGGCACGCCCGACGCGGAGCTTTCCGCGTACTGGTTGCCGCCGAGGTTCACCAACCCGTTCGGGTTGTTGAAGTTCGCGAGCGCGATCTGGCCGAGCACGGCGGTCTGGCCGTTCGAGTAGTTGCCGGTCAGCTTGCCGTCGGTGCCGATCGTGTAGGTCGTCAGCGTGCCGCTCGCGTAGCCGTCCTGCGCGAGGTTGTTCACGCCGTCCTTGCCGCCGTACTGCGTCGTACCGGTCAGGTCGAGCGTGAGCTTCTGCGGCGTCGCCGAGCCGTCGGTGGCCGGGATCGTGAACTTGAACTGGCCGGTCGAGCCGGTGACGGGCGCCAGGGGCGTCGTGCTCGCGATCTGGCCCGACGTGTTGAACGCCACCGTGCCGAGGTCGGTCGGCGTCTGTCCCTTGACGCCCGAGTAGACTTCCCACTGGCCCGCCGTCGCGCTCTTCACGAAATACATGTCGACCTGTTGCGCGCCGCCGAGCGAGTCGTATACCTGGACCGCCGTCGAGTAGTTGTACGACGTGAAGTCCGTCGCGGAGAACGGCGTCTTGGTCGGCACCGTGTCCTGCGAATTCAGGTTGAACTGCGCGGAGATCTTGGTCGTCGCGGTCGGTGCGATGTTGGTCGTCGGCGCCTGCAGCGGCACGGTCTGCGCGGTGTTGATCACGCCGCCCGCGTTGGCCGCATAGCCCATCAGGTTGCGGCCCTGCGAGTCGACGATGAAGCCGTTCTTGTCGCGCTGGAACGTGCCGTCGCGCGAGTACGTCGTCACGCCGTTGTTCGACATCTGGAAGAAGCCGTTGCCGTTGATCGCGACGTCGAGCGCCTTGTTCGTCGTGTTGATCGTGCCCTGGCCGAAGTGTTGCTGCACCGACGCGAGCCGGGTGCCGATGCCGATCTGCGTGTTGGTCGACGTCGCGACCGAGTTCGCGTACATGTCGGCGAACTGCGCGGTGCTCGACTTGAAGCCGACCGTGTTCGCGTTCGCGATGTTGTTGCCGATCACGTCGAGCGCGTTCGATGCACCCGAGAGGCCGCTCAGACCCTGTTGATAACCCATTTCGGTCTCCGTTTCGTGGAAGCTGAATCAGTTGGTGGTGGTGCCGGACGAGGACGACGCGGCATTTGGGAAGATCGACGCGACCTGGGTCAGCCCCACCGTCGTGCCGTTCGACAGCACGAGCCCCGCCGTGCCGTCCGCCTGCTTGATCACGCTCTGGACCTGCGCGGCCGTCAGCGAGGTCGCCGTATACGTCTTGCCGTCGCTGCCGACGTACTGCGCGGTGACCGTGTACTTGCCGTCCGGCAGTGCGTTGCCCGCCGAGTCGGTCGGCGTCCAGTTGAACGGCACGGTGCCGGCCGACTGCGCGCCCGCCTTGATCGTGTTCACGACGGTGCCCGCCGCGTTCTTCACGGTGATCGTCAGGTTCGACACCGAGCTCGACAGCGACACGCCGAACGGCGACGCCGCGCCGCCCTTCACCGCGACCGCGTTGCCCGGCGCGAGCACGTTCGTGCCGATCAGCAGCGCGGCCTGCGTCTGCTGGCCGGCCGTGAGCTGCGACGACAGCGACGTGAGCGACGTATTCAGCTGCGCGATGCCGCTCACCGTGTTGATCTGCGCGAGCTGCGACGTCATCTGCGAGCTGTCGACCGGGCTGGTCGGATCCTGGTTCTGCAGCTGCGTGACGAGCAGCTTCAGGAACGTCGCCTGCAGGTCGCTCGCCGACGTGGTCGACAAGGTGCCGGTGGTCGACACCTTGTTCGTGTTCATCGTGTCGACCGGCAGCGTCGACGTGCTCGTGCCGTTGTCGCCGATCGTGGTGGAGGAGGATGCCATTCGGTCGTGCCTTCTGTCGGGTGAAAGGGGAGTCGCGTGCTCAGGTGCCGATCGTCAGCGTCTTGAGCATCAGCGTCTTCGCGGTGTTCAGCGTCTCGACGTTGGCCTGGTACGAGCGCGACGCCGAGATCATGTTCACCATCTCCTGCACCGGATCGACGTTCGGCATCTGCACGTAGCCGTTCGCGTCGGCGGCCGGGTTCGACGGGTCGTAGGTCGACTTCATCGGCGACGGGTCGTCCATCACCTTCGTCACGCGCACGCCGCCCACGCCCTGGCCGGACGCGGTGCGCGCGCCGCCGATCGGGTCGGTCGCGAACACGACCTGCTTGGCCTTGTACGGCTTGCCGTCGGGGCCGGTCGCGCTGTCGGCGTTCGCGAGGTTCGACGCGGTGACGTTCAGGCGCTGCGACTGCGCGGACAGCGCCGAGCCGGCGACGCCGAAGATGTTCATCAACGAAGGCATGGAAGCTCCTTTTGCTCGATGCGGATTGCGATCACGAGTTCGTCGTGATCGCGGCGATCATCGCCTTGATCTGCTGGGTCATCACGGTCATCCCGGTCTGGTAGTGCAGCGCGTTGTTCGCGAACTGCACCCGCTCGACGTCGAGGTCGACCGTGTTGCCGTCGAGCGACGGCTGCAGCGGCATCCGGTACTGCGCGCGGCCGTAGTCGTCCGCCGGGCCGCCCGTCGGGATCAGCTTCGCGGTGCCGGCCATGTGGCCCGCCGCCGTCGACACCATCGACATGCCGCTCGTCACGCCGGCCGGCTGCGTCATCGGCAGTTGCGCGGCGTTGCTCGGCGCGAGGCCGCCATTGGCCTGCTTCAGCGAGCGCGCGAGCGTCGACGCGAAATCGACGTCGCGGGCCTGGTAGCCGGGCGTGTCGGAGTTCGCGATGTTCGACGACAGCAGTTCCTGCCGGTAGGCGCGCACGTCGAGCGCCTGTCGGCCGAACGCGAATTCCGCATCGAGTTTGTCCAGCATGTGTGCGTCTCTCCGTATGAAGCGCTGCACCGCTCTTTCGCCGCACGGCGGCCAAAGAGGCTTTTTTCCATGACAGCGATGGTAGGCGCCGGACGCAACCGGCAATCGGGCGAATAACGCGGCAAAGCCCCCCTCTATTCATCGTTTGCGCGACGGCCCCGCTCCCTAGAATGCGAAGCGGAGCAACGGATCGGGGATCGGGCGATGACTGGCAGCGCACTTCGCAGCGACAACGGGCGACGGCCGCACGCGCGGCTGGCGTTCGCGCTCGCCGCCGCGCTGTGGGCGTGCGCCGCGACCGCGCTGGCCGCGGACGACGGGATGATCGTGATTCCCGGGCGCGGCGAGACGGCCGAAACCGCGCTCGCGCACGCCAATGCGGCCGGCGCCGGGCGCCCGGCGGGGAACCCGAATCCGGGCGGGATGCCGGCGGCGAACGCTGTGGAAGCGGCCGGCGCGAACCCGGCGGCGAACCCGGCGGCGAATTCTGTAGCGAACCCGCCGGCGATCGCGGGCGGCATGCCCGCCGGCGCGCCAGCGTATGCGCCGCGCGCCGCGGCGGCCCTGCCCCCGGCCACCGTTCCGGCGGCGCCCGCCGCGCGCCCGCAGGCGCCGCTCCCGGCACCCGCCCCCGCCCGCCTCGCCGCGCCGATGCCGGCCGGCAACCCCAACGCCGCTTACGGCGCAGCGCGTCCGGCTCCGCCGGCGGCCGCCGACCAGGGCCGGATCACCACGGTCGTCGCGGGCGAGCCCGCCGCCGCGATGCGCCCCGCGCTCGCGCCGCGCCAACCGGCCTGGCGCGCCAACACGGCCGCCGCCGCGCCGGCCGTGCGCACCCTCCCCGCCGCCGGCGCGTCCGCCGCGGCTGCCGCAGCCGCCGCCACGCCGCCCGGCCAGCAGGATCCCGAGTCGATCCGCCGCGCGGCGCTCGCGTTCCTGCAGCAGCAGATCGCGGGCCTGCCCGGCAAGACCACCGCGACGGTCACGACCGCGTTTCCGCGCGGGCTTGCCGCGTGCACGACGCTCGAGCCGTTCATGCCGACCGGCGCGCGCCTGTGGGGCCGCACGACGGTCGGCGTGCGCTGCGCGGGCGAGCGGCCGTGGACCGTCTACCTGCAGGCGAAAGTGACCGTGCAGGCCACCTATTACGTCGCCGCGCGCCAGATCGCGCCCGGCGAGCCGCTCTCCGCGGCCGACCTGGTCGCCCGCGACGGCGACCTGACGGTGCTGCCGCTCGCGGTGATCACCGATCCGGCGCAGGCAATCGGCGCGACCGCGCTCGCGCGCATCTCGGCCGGGCTGCCGCTGCGGCAGGACCTGCTGAAGAGCGCGGCGTCGGTGTCGGCCGGCCAGACGGTGCGGGTCGTCGCGGCCGGGCCCGGTTTCACGATTTCGGCCGAGGGCAGCGCGCTGGCGAATGCCGCGCCCGGCCAGTCGGTCAGGGTGCGGATGGCGGCGGGCCAGATCGTCACGGCGATCGTCAAGGACGCCGGCACCGTGGAGATTCCGCTCTGACGGGACAAGATTCTGATTCTTCGGAGGTTTGCGTCGCCCGCGAGGTGCTAAAGTTTGGCCCGGCCATGCCGTTATCTGGGTCAAACCGAACAGGAAACCCATCGTGAAGATCGATTCGACGCCTACCCCGAATACCCGCGCGCCTGCCGCTTCCGGCAACGGCGCAGCCCGCACGCAGGACGACGCGCCCGCCGCGGCCGGCCCGCAAGCGGTCGCCGCAGGCACGGCCGGCGGCGACACGACCGTGAACCTGTCGGGTCTGTCCGGCCAGTTGCGTTCGGTATCCGCGTCCGGCAACGCCGATATCGACACGGGCCTCGTCCAGTCGATCAAGGACGCGCTGAACAACGGCACGTTGACGATCGATGCGAACAAGATTGCCGACGGCGTACTGAATACCGCCCGCGAGCTGCTGCAGCAGCAGCGTCCGCAGGGCGCCTGATCCGGCCCGCAAGGCCGGCCCAACCGGTTTGCCGGCGCGCGGCCCGTCCGCGCGCCGGCCTGAAGAGCGAATGGCGATGAGAGAAGAGCTGCTGGCCACGGTCAACGACGAACACGCGACGGTCGAGGCGTTCGCGTCCCTGCTCGCCTACGAGGAAAAGGCGCTGACGATGGCCCAGCCGCTCGAGATGCTGCCCGGGATCGTCGAGAAGAAGAGCGAGCTGATCGACCGGCTCGCGCAGCTCGAACGCACGCGCGACACCCAGCTTTCCGCGCTCGGCTTTCCGGCCGGCAAGAAGGGGATGGACCAGGCCGCCGAGCGCGATGCGCGCCTCGCCGGCCGCTGGCAGCTGCTGCAACAGGCCGCCGAACGCGCGCGCCAGGCCAATGCGAACAACGGGATGCTGATCCGGATCCGGATGGACTACAACGAGCGCGCGCTCGCGGTACTGCGCTCGGCGCCCGCGCCGGCCGGCGTCTACGGCCCCGACGGGCGCGTGTCGGCGCTGGTGCGCTGACCGGCCGGCGGCCCCGCGCCGCCGGGTTTCACCGTATCTCCACGCAGTTCACCGCTTTGCCAGACCGGGCTCGAACCCGGCACCCACGGTCCCTTCCGATACACGGCTGCGCAACCGCGCCGCCGTCCCGTCACAACAATCAGAAGAGGGCCGCATGCCATATTGCCGCATTCCCCTGTCACACCGCATCGCCGCCGCCGCGGCGCTGGGCGCCGCGTTGACGCTTTGCGCCGCGCAGGCTGCCGGTGCCGCGCCGCTGCCCGTGCCCACGGGCGACATGTCGCTGTCGCCGGCCGGCCCCGACATCGTGCCGCCGGCCGTGCCGGCCGCGCCCGGCGCGACGCCGCGCGCGTCGCGCCGCGGGTCCGACACCTACACGTACCTGCGCTGCTGGTACCGGATCGACGCGGATCCGCTGAAGCCGGCCGCGACCTACGAATGGGCGCGCGACCCCGCCGGCGGCGACTGGTATCGCGTGTCCGGCTACTGGTGGGCGGACGGCATCACGCAGTGGAAGAACATGTTCTACAGCACGACGACGCAGGACACGCTCGCCGACGTGTGCCGCAAGACGCTGGTCGCGAAAGGCATCCGGTCCGACCTCGTGCAGGCGGTCGCGGCGAACAACGCGCTGTCGTTCAACTACACGGTGTGGACCGTCGACGCCGCGCAACAGGACGCGCGCGTCAACAAGCTGATCGTGTTCGGCGACAGCCTGTCCGACACGCAGAACATGTTCAACGCGAGCCAGTGGAAGCTGCCGAACGGCACGAGCTGGCACGCGGGGCGCTTCAGCAACGGCCCGGTGTGGGCCGAATATCTCGCGAACGCGCTGCGGCTGCCGTTCTACAACTGGGCGATCGGCGGCGCGGCGACCGACCAGTACCTCGTCGTGCCGGGCCTCGTGCAGCAGATCGACTCGTGGCGCGAATACATGGATCGCGCGCCGGACTATCGTCCCGCCAACACGCTGTTCGCGGTGTTCGCGGGCGGCAACGACCTGGTGAACTACGGACGCTCGCCCGAGCAGGCGGCGAATGCGGTGCGCGACAGCCTCGAGCGGCTCGCCGCGGCCGGCGCGACGCGGATCATGCTCGTCACGCTGCCGGACGTGTCGCGCGCACCGGTGTTCGCGACGCGCACCGACACGGCGAGCGTCGCCGCGCAGGTGAAGGACTACAACCGGCGCCTCGCCGACGCGGCCGACGCGCTGCGCGCCCGTTACGGCGCGACGCTGCGGCTCGAGGTGTTCGACGCGTACGCGCTGTTCGACGACCTGCTGGATCACCCGGCCCAATACGGCTTCGACGACGCGAAGCGCGCGTGCCTCGACATCCCGAAACCGTCGTCGTTCACCTACCTGAGCGCGCAGACGCCGCGTGCGGACTGCCGCGACCCGGCGCGCTTCGTGTTCTGGGACACGCTGCACCCGACGACGCGCACGCACGCATGGCTCGCCGAGCGGATCGCGCCGTTCGCGCGGGCGCGCCTGCTGAACTGACCGGCGCGGGCGGCGGTGCCTACAGCAGCGGACACGCGGTGACCTGCGTGCCGCGCTCGACGCACAGCCGCTCGTAGTCGCGCAGGTACGCGCGCTCGTCGTCGTCCAGCAGGTCGAGATCGATCAGGTCCCAGTCGTAGCCGACCGTCACGATGTTCTCGAACGTGACGGTATCCGGCTGCGCGTCGTCCTGACGGATGATCACGATGTTCTCGATCCGCACGCCGCCCTTGCCCGGCAGGTAGATGCCCGGCTCGACCGAAATCACCGCATTCGGCACGAGCCCGTACTGCGCGCCCGGCGCGAACCGCACGCCGCCCTCGTGCACGTGAATCCCGACGCCGTGCCCGGTGCCGTGGCCGAAATCGTGGCCGTGATCGCGGCACACCTGCCGCACGAGCGCATCGACGTCGCCGCCCTTTGCCGTGCTCGGGAAGCGCGTGACGAGCCCCTTGATGCAGGCCTTCAGCGCGACCGTGTAGATCTCGCGCTGCCACGGCTGCGCGACCGTCTCCGGGTGCGTCCGGCGCAGCACCACGCGCGTGCAGTCCGTCGCGAAGCCGGCTTCGTAATACGCGCCGCTGTCGAGCAGCACGAGTTCGCCTTCCGTCAGCTCGACGTCGGCGCTCGCCGCCGTGTAATGCGCGAACGCGCTGTTCGCGCCGTTCGCGGCGATCGACGGAAACGTCAGCGCAACCGCGGAGCGCGCGGCGTACGCGTCGTTGATCGCGCGCGCCAGGTCGTATTCGGTGTGGCGCATGCCCGGCTCGCCCGTCTTCGCCCAGCGCATCGTCTCGGCGATCGCCGCGGAACTGCGCGCAAACGCGTCGCGGAACCGGTCGAGCACCGCCGGCGTCTTGCCGGCCCGCATCGCCTCGACCGGGTTGAAGTCGGCATGCCGCGCCTGCGGCCACACCCGCTTCACCGCGTCGACGAGCGCGCAGTTCACCGATTCGAAGCCGTAGCACACGTGATCGACCGCGAACGGCGCGAGGAAGCGCTCGAGCGCCGCGATATCGCGCCGGATCACATGCAGCGCCGGATACGAATCGAGCGCGACCTCGCAGCGGTCGCAGCCTTCCGGCAGGAACAACGCCACCTGCCCGCCCACCGCGAACAGGAAGCCGAGGTGCGACGACGCATTCGGGATGTGATAGCCGCGGCTGTTCAGCAGATACGCGAGGTCGTCCGCCAGGCAGGTGACGAACGCGGTCCTTCCTTTTGCCGCACCGGTGTGCGCGGCGAGCCGCTGGCTCAGCGTCGCGAGGTTCTGCGCGACGCTCAGGCCGGTCATCGCTTCCGGCACCTCGAAGATCGGCCGCTCGACGACCCAGCCCGGCAACGCGATCGCGCGGTCGATTTCGCGGCCAACGAGGCTCGTCCAGTCGAACCGCGCCGCCTGCGTGCCGTCGAGCAGCCGGTCGCGCTGCCCGACGCTGATCCGCCGCGCGTCGTAGCCGACCCGCTTGAGCCGGCCCGCATGGGCGACGAGCCAGTCGGCCATCGCTTGCCAGATCGTCACGTTCATCTCGAGCTTCTCGATGCGCACGCGCGCCGGATCGCACTGCTGCTCGGCCTGCAGGTGATAGCGGCCGTCGACGAACAGCACGAACGGCGGCACGCCGAGCGCCTGCGCGGTCGCCGCGCTCAGGAAGATCCCGCAGCCGGCCGAACCGTCGAAGCCCGACAGCGCATAGCGCGGGTTGTTGCTGCGCGGCAGGTACTCGGTCACGTATTCGTCCTGCGACGTGACCAGCACCGCGTCGAGCCGCGCGGCGTCGAGCAGGCGCGACAGGGCCGCCTGCGTGTCGACGACGGACGCGTCGTACGGGGGAAGGCCGGAGAAGCTGTATTTCAGTCGATCGATCATCGGATGCCCACATTGTTCATTGTTGTCGGAGGGAGCGCGCGCGGCGCGCGAACCCGCGGCCAGCGCGCGTCAAGTTACCGTCCGACCAAATTTACGTCAAGCTTAAATTGAGGCGTCACTTAAATCTGCGCGCTCGGCGGCCCGTGCGGCACTGCGCGGTACAATGCGCCGGCATCGCCGCCCGAACGGCCGTGCGTCGTGCGATTCACGGAAAAGGCACGTCCAGGCGACTGCACCTGCGCCTCCGGTCGCCTTCCACTCGTTGCCGCGAAAGAGATTCATGGATTCAGACATCATGCGTATCGGCCAGCGCATTCGCCGCCTGCGCCGGGAAGCGAAGAAGACGCTGCTGGAAGTCGCGACCGAAGCGAAACTGTCGGTCGGGTTCCTGTCCCAGGTCGAGCGCCATCTCACGGGCATCTCGCTGTCGTCGCTCGTCAACGTCGCGAAGGCGCTCGACGTGCCGCTCGGCGCGCTGATCGACCAGCCGCGCCAGGCGCAGCCCGATTCGCATCAGGGCAACCGGGAGTCGTATGCGGTCGACAGGGCGTCGCAGTGCTACGAGCGGCTCTCCACCACCTTCGACGGCAGCCAGATCAACGCGCTCAAGGTGCGGATGATGGAAGGCTACCGCTCGGAATGGGTGGCGCACGGCGGCGACGAATTCGTGTACGTGCTGGCCGGCCGGATCTGCTACACGGTCGGCAAGAAGAATTACCCGCTGTCGCCCGGCGACTCGCTGCACTTCGACGCGCGCAAGCGGCATCGGGTCGCCAACGTGGGCGACGGGCCGGCCGAGGTGATCGCGGTCGGCACGCTGCCGCTGTTCGACGACGGCCATGCCGAGTTCGTGTCGGCATCGACTGAAATCCGGCAGCCCGACGGCGACGCCGGGCCGCTGCCGGGCGAGCCGCGCGTGAGCCGACGCCTGCCGACGCCGAAGCGCGGCCGCGCCGGGGGCCCGGTGCAGTCGGGCGCGGTGCGACCTGCCGCCGGGAAGGCCGGGAGCGTGGACAAGGCTGCGCCCTCGAAGCCGCGCTCCCCCGCCGGCAAGCGGCCGGCGGGCACCGCCGCTCCGGCCCGCAAGAGCGCCGCACGCACGAAGAAATAATCCCCTCGGGCCGCTGCGGCTCCGACGATGCGCACGCATGCGCGGGGGGCGGAGCAGGCGGCGCCGCTGGCGCGGGCGCGGTAACCGACGCTCGCCGCCTGCGCCCCGGCGCTACTCGCCGATGTCGAGCGCGCGCGCGACCGCCTGGATCCGCGCGCGATGCACCGCGTCCTTGATCTTCGCGGTGTCGGCGCCGATGCCGCGCGCGATCGCGCCGGCATCGACGCTGCGCGCGGCCGCGAGCGCGACGCGCAGCCGCTCGGCCTGCGGATACGGCTGCGCTTCGAGCCCGAGCCGCCCGCGCGCATCCGATTCGCACGCCTGCAGCATCTCGGCGAACCGCGCCGGCTTGCGCAGCGCGTCGCTGCGCTCGAACAGCCGCACCAGCGCGGCCGCGCCCATCTCCATCACGCGATGCAGGTTGCCGTGCTCGCGCGCGACCACGAGCGCGAGATCGCGGCATTCGTTCGGCACGCGCAGCCGCTCGCACAACGGCTTGAGCAGGTCGACGCTGCGCCCCTCGTGGCCGATGTGGCGCGGCAGCACGTCGGCAGGCGTCGTCGCCTTGCCGAGATCGTGCGTGAGCGCCGCGAAGCGCACCGGCAGCGAATAACCCTGCTTCGCCGCATAGTCGACGACCATCATCACGTGCACGCCCGTGTCGACCTCCGGGTGGTAGTCGGCGCGCTGCGGCACGCCCCACAGCGCATCGACTTCGGGCAGGATGCGCGCAAGCGCGCCGCACTCGCGCAGCACCGCGAACAGCCGCGACGGCTTCACCTCCATCAGCCCGCGCGCGATTTCCTGCCAGACGCGTTCGGGCACGAGCGCATCGACCTCGCCCGCGTCGACCATGCGCCGCATCAGCGCGAGCGTGTCGTCGGCGACCGTGAAATCCGCGAACCGTGCGGCAAAGCGCGCGATGCGCAGGATCCGCACCGGATCCTCGACGAACGCATCGCTCACATGGCGGAACACGCGCGCGCGCAGGTCGGCCTGCCCGTCGAACGGGTCGATCACGGGCCCGACCAGCACGCCCTCCGGGCTGACCTCGCGCGCCATCGCGTTGATCGTCAGGTCACGCCGCGCGAGATCCTCGTCGAGCGTCACGTCCGGCGCGTAATGAAACTGGAAGCCGTGATAACCGGCCGCCGTCTTGCGCTCGGTGCGCGCGAGCGCGTACTCCTCCTGCGTCCGCGGATGCAGGAAGACCGGGAAATCCTTGCCCACCGGCCGGAAACCCTGCGCGACCATCTGCTCGGGGGTCGCGCCCACCACCACGTAGTCGCGGTCCTGCACGGGCACGCCGAGCAATTCGTCGCGGATCGCACCGCCTACAGCGTAGATGTTCATGGCTGCGGCTCGTATTCGGCGATCACGTTCGTTTCGCGGCGCGCGGCGTCGATCCAGCGCTGCACGGCCGGCAGCGCCGTCACGCGGGCCGCATAGCCGGCCGCTTCCGGCGACAGGCCCGGCGCGTACGTATTGAAGCGCATCACGACGGGCGCGTACATCGCATCGGCAATCCCGAATTCGCCGAACAGGAACGGCCCGCCCGACGCCTCGAGGCACGCGCTCCACAACGCGTCGATGCGCGCGACGTCGGCGAGCGCATCGGGCGTCGCGCCGCGCCCCGGCATCGATGCGCGCACGTTCATGCCCATCTGCGTGCGCAGCGCCGCGAAGCCCGCATGCATCTCGGCCGCGACGCAGCGCGCATGCGCGCGCTCGAGCGGATCGGCCGGCCACATCGGAAACTGCGGATAGCGTTCGGCGAGCGTCTCGGCGATCGCGAGCGAATCCCAGATCGCGACGCCGTGGTCGTCGATCAGGCACGGCACCTTGCCGGACGGCGAATACTCGAGGATGCGCGCGGCCGTGTCGTCGTGGCGCAGCTCGATCGCGATCTCGTCGAACGGGATGCCGAAATGCGCGAGCAGCAGCCACGGACGCATCGACCACGACGAGTAGTTCTTGTCTCCAATGACGAGTTTCATGACGGTGTTCCGGAAAGCGCGAAGGTGAAAAGGACGCAGCGTAACGACGGCACCCGGGCCGGCCTAGCGGCGCGAGCGGAACCAGTCGAACCGGGACCGCTGCGCGGCCTGGCCGAGATACGCGGGCGCGATGCTTTCGAGACTCGCGGGCGAGATCCCGAGCTCCGGCGCGAGCGGCCCCGACAGCACGTTCGGCACCGACATCGTCGCGAGATTGTCGCGCGTGAGCACGGGCTCGCCGGGCAGGCATTCGAACACGCTTCGCCTGCAGCCGCGCGAGCGCGTCGGGCAGCCGCACGATGCGTGCCTGGCGGCCGACCAGCGTGCCGCAATAGCGCACCAGCTGCTCGAGCGTGTAGACGGTCGGGCCGCCGAGTTCGTAGGTCTTGCCGTGTGCGCCCGCGAGATCGAGCGTGTTGACGAACGCACGCACGACATCGCCGACGAACACGGGCTGGAAGCGCGCGTCGGGCATCGCGAGCGGCAGCACGGGCACCGTGCGCTGCAGGTTCGCGAACGTGTTGAGGAACGCATCGCCGGGGCCGAACACGACCGACGGGCGGAAGATCGTCAGCGCGAGCGAATCGGTCGCCGCGATCGCATGCAGCACGGCCTCGCCGTCGCCCTTCGAGCGCTGGTACATGCTCGCGCCATGCGAATCGGCGCCGAGCGCGCTCATGTGCAGCACGCGCTGCACGCCCGCCTCGGTACAGGCGGTCGCGAGCGCGGCCGGCAGCGTGACGTGCGCGCGCTCGAAGCCGGGCCCGTACGGCGTACCGCGGCCGCCGTGCAGCACGCCGACGAGGTTGATCGCCGCGTGCGCTCCGGCGACGAAGCGGGCCAGGCTGCGCTCGTCGAGGCTTTCGAGCTCGACGATTTCGACCGGCAGCATCTGCAGGTGGCGCGCGTGGTCGCGCCGGCGCGTGCCGATCCGTACCTGCTTGCCGGCGTCGATCAGCGCATTCACGAGCCGGCTGCCGATGAAGCCGGTGCCGCCCAGCAGCGCGACGGTCTGATCCATGTTCGTGGCTCCCAAAAGCACACTGCCGCGTCTCGCGCGGCAGTATGAAGATTGCGGATCAGGGCGAGATCATGCCTAGACGTTTCTTCAACGACTGCGGTTTGCCCTCGAAGAGCGCCGCATAGTAGACGGTGTTCGACAGCACGTTCTTCACGTAGTCGCGCGTCTCGTTGAACGGAATCGTTTCTGCGAAGATCGCGCCTTCGACCGGCTGCGTCAACACCTGGCGCCACTGGCGCGGCCGGCCCGGGCCCGCGTTGTAGCCGGCCGTGGCGAGCACCGGCGAGCTGTCGAAGTTGTTGTAGATGTCCGCCAGATACCAGGTGCCGAGCTGGATGTTGGTATCGATGTCGTGCATCTGCGTGCGCGAGATCGTGCCGAGGCCGAGCTTCTTCGCGACCATCTGCGCGGTGGCCGGCATCAGCTGCATCAGGCCGCCCGCGCCCACCGACGAACGCGCGCTCGTGATGAAGCGCGACTCCTGGCGGATCAGCCCGTACGCCCATTCGGTGTCGAGGCCCGTCGACTGCGCGTAGCGCTCGACGATGTTGCGGTACGGCGACGGGTAGCGCAGCGTGAAATCGTGCTCGGCCTTCGTGCGGTCGGCCGTGTTGACCGTGCGGTCGAGCAGGTCGACACGCTTGCCGTACTCGGCGGCCGCGAGCAGCTGGCGATCGGTCATCCCGCGCAGCGGCCAGTTCCATTCGCGGTTGCCCTCGAGGCGCAGGTTCAGCGCGTAGAAACGCTGCGCGAGCGCGAAGCCCGGAATCTTGCCCATCGCGTCGATCTCGGCGTCGCTCACCTTCGTGCGCGGCGGGATCGTCGTGCGCTGGCCGAGCTCTTCACCGGCGAGCTGCCCGTAGAAGTTGTACTGCCCGGCGACCTGCTCGAATTCCTGGTTCGCCTGCAGCGTGTCGCCGCTCTGCTTGAGCGCGCGCGCATGCCAGTAGATCCAGGCCGGATCGTCGCGCAGCGACGGCGGCATCTGCTCGATCGACCAGCGCACCATCGGCCAGTTGCCGGCGAGCAGCGCGGCGCGCGTGCGCCATTCGTAGCCCGGGTTCGACAGCGGCGCATTCGCGGATTTCGCGTACCAGACCGACGCGAGCGGCGAGCGCTTGATCGCGCCCTGGTAGCCGATCGCGCCCCACGCGATCGCCTGCTCCTGCCTGGTCAGCGAAGGCGCGACCGTCGTGAGCATGCCGGCAGCCGCGTCCGGATCGTTGCGCGCCATGCGGCCGAGCGCGATCAGCGCGAGCTGGTGCGACGTCGCGTCGGGGCCGATGCCGCGCGCGAGGTACAGCGGCGGCGCGCTCGTCGCCTGGTCGAAGCCGACCGGGCGCGCGCCGAGCGCGTCGACGATCTTGCCGCCGAGCGTCGTGTAGTTCTGTTCGTACGCGAGGCGCGCCTGCTGCCACACGTCGTCGCTCGTGAACTGCTGGTTGACCGTCAGCGCGGTGATCAGGTCGACGCATGCGTCGCCGTAATTCTTCGGCTCGACGAGCAGCGCGCGCGCCGCATCGGCGACGTTCTCGCCGCGCGCCGCGCGCGATTCGAGCGCATAACACTTGACCTGCGTGTCGTCGTCGAGCACGAAGCGCTTGTATTGATCGTCGAAGTTGCGCCAGTCGTGGCGCGCGCCGAGCACGAGCAGGTAGTCGTTGCGCAGGCGGTCGGCGATCGCCTGGCCGTCGTAGCGCTGCAGGAACGACTGCACGGGCGCGTCCGGCGCATCCACGCGCGCGCGGCCCGTCGAATCGAACAGCTGCGGCTTGATCTGGAAATACTCGACGTAGGACGGAACCGGATAGTTCGGAATCATCGACGCGAGCTGCGCGGCTTTCGCGGCGTCGTTGCGGCGCGCGGCTTCACGAAGCTGCACGAAGGTCTGGTCGTCCCCGGAGACCGTATCGTCGTTCGGTGCGGCGCAGGCGGCGGTGCCCGCGACGAGCGCGGTGGCCGAAAGCGTCAGCGCGACCGCGCGATATACTCGGAAAAGGCTGTTCGACATCGTTTTGAATGGAGCACGAAGTGAGCGAAAGCATAGCACGCAACCATCTGGCCGAACGGAAGCAGGCATTGCGCCGGGCGCTGTCCGAGGCCCGCCGCGACGCCGCGTCGCAACCCGCCGCGAACGCCGCGCTCGACGCGCGGCTGCGCACGCTGCTCGCACGGCTCGCGCCGCGCACGGTCGGGTTCTACTGGCCGCTGCCGGGCGAATTCGATGCGCGCGATGCGGTGCTCGCGTGGTGCGCGGCGCAGGCCGGCCGGCAGGTGGCGCTGCCCGTGATCGGCGAGCGGCACACGCCGCTCGAGTTTCATGCATGGGACACGCAGACGCCGATGCGCGAAGGTCATCACCGGATTCCGGAACCGGCGTCGGGAATCGTCGTCGTGCCCGACCTGTTGCTGATTCCCTGTGTGGGATTCGATCCGCAGCGCTACCGGCTCGGCTACGGCGGCGGCTATTACGACCGCACGCTCGCCGCGTGGCCGGGCAGCCAGCCGCCCGTGACGGTCGGCATCGCCTATGAAGCGTGCCGCGTCGACGCGCTGCCGGCCGAAGCGCACGATCTCGCGCTGCGCTGGATCGTGACGGACGAGGAAACCTACGTGGCCGACGCGTAGGTGTTTAGTCCCGCGCGCCCGGCTACAGCGACGCCGCCGCGCGCGCGGCCGTGTCGTACAGGCCCGACGCGTTGCGCAGCAACTGCGCCGCGTCGCCGATCTGCTCGTTGGTGAGCCCGCTGTCCTTCAGCGTCTCGATCAGGCAGTGCTCGCGCACCTCGCGGTACTTCAGGCACAGGTCGCGGCCCGCGTCGGTCGCGAAGAAGAACACTTCCTTGCCGCTCTTCTCGCTCTTCACATAGCCGCGGGCGATCAGTTTTTTCAGCGCATAGGTCGCGACGTGCGTATCCTCGATATTGAGCACGAAGCAGATGTCGGCGAGCTTCTTCTTGCGTTCACGGTGGCTGACGTGATGCAGCAGCGATACCTCGACCGCCGTCATGTCCTTCGCGCCGGCCGCCGACATGCAGCGCACCATCCACCGGTTGAACGCGTTGCCTGCCATGATGAGCCCGTATTCGAGCTCCGACAGCTCCGCGCTCGAATCGGAAACGAGGTGTTCGGATGACACGATCTTGGTCGCAGGACGCTTCATGAAAGGCGGAGCAAGCCGGATGACAGGGTGTGCCGAGTGTACGCCAGAAGCCCGGACATACGGGCTAGGCGAAAACGCTTATTGGGAAGTTGTCGATATTTTATTGACAATGTGCGCTAACATTGCCGTCCGAACCGTGCCAGTCCGATGACGCAACCCCGCATTTATCCGCTCGGCGATGCCGCCCTCGTCTGCGAGGTGCCGCCGCCCGCCACGCTCGATTGCCAGCGCCGCGTCTGGGCCGTTGCCGAGGTCGCGCGCGCGTGGCCCGACGTGGTCGACGTCGTGCCCGGCATGAACAACCTGACGATCGTGTTCGACGCGCTCGCCACGACGGCCGGGTCGCTCACGCCGGCGCTGCGCGACGCGTGGGAGACGGCCGACGTCGAGCACGCGGACGGTCGCGAGGTCGAGATTCCCGTCGCGTACGGCGGCGCCGCCGGCCCCGACCTGGCGGCCGTCGCCGCCCATACCGGCCTGTCGGCCGACGAGGTCGTCGCGCGCCACGCAGCCGGCGCCTACGTGGTGTTCTTCGTCGGCTTCCAGCCGGGCTTCGCGTATCTCGGCGGGCTCGATGCCGCGCTGCACACGCCGCGCCGCGCGGCGCCGCGCCTCGAGGTGCCGGCCGGCTCGGTCGGCATCGGCGGCGCGCAGACGGGCATCTACCCGGCCACGTCTCCCGGCGGCTGGCAACTGATCGGCCGCACCTCGCACGTGCTGTTCGATCCGGCGCGGCCGCAGCCGACGCTGCTGCTGCCCGGCGACCGCGTGCGCTTCACCATTGCGGGAGTCGACGCGCGATGACCCAGAGCAACGCACCGGGCACCATCGAGGTGGTGCGGGCCGGCCCGCTGTCCACCGTGCAGGATCTCGGCCGCCACGGCACGCGCCATCTCGGCGTCGCGCAGGGCGGCGCGCTCGACAGCCTCGCGCTCGAGGTCGGCAACCGGCTGGTCGGCAACCGTCCCGACGCGGCGGCCGTCGAAATCACGATCGGCCCGGCCGCCTTCCGCTTCACGCGCGCAACCCGCATCGCGATCACCGGCACCGAGTTCGGCGCCACGCTCGACGACCGGCGCGTATATTCGTGGTGGAGCCTGCCGGTCGAGGCCGGGCAGACGCTCGTGCTGCCGGCCGCGAAACGCGGGATGCGCGGCTACCTGTGCATCGCCGGCGGCATCGACGTGCTGCCGATGCTCGGCTCGCGCAGCACCGATCTCGCGTCGCGCTTCGGCGGCCTCGGCGGCCGCGCGCTGCGCGACGGCGATCGCCTCCCGGTCGGCGTGCTTCCGGCCGGGATGGGCTGCCTCGCGGCCGATGCGCCCGAATTCGGGGTAAAGGCGCCGGCGTGGTGCGCGTTCGTGCGCGTCGACGAGCCGCCGCGCCGCCACCGCCCCGCGCATGCGCCGTGGGCGATGCCCGTGCGCGTCTTGCCGGGCCCCGACTACGCGTCGTTCTCCGCCGAGGCGCAGCAGGCGTTCTGGGACGAGGAATGGCTCGTCACGGCGAACAGCAACCGCATGGGCTATCGGCTCGCGGGCGTCGAACTCGTGCGCGAGCGGCCGGCCGAGCTGCTGTCGCATGCGGTACTGCCCGGCACGATCCAGGTGCCGCCGAACGGCCAGCCGATCGTGCTGATGCACGACGCCCAGACCACCGGCGGCTACCCGAAGATCGGCACGGTGATCCGTGCGGACCTGTGGAAGCTCGCGCAGGCGCGGCTCAACCTGCCGATCCGCTTCGTGCGCACGACACCCGACGCCGCGCGCGCCGCCCTGACCGCAGAACGTGCCTATCTGCGGCAGATCGACGTGGCGATCGACATGCGCGAGGAAGCGCGCCGCCGCGCCCAGTCGCGCGCGGCGTGACGACGGCGGCGGCAGTACCGAGGCTGTAGCAGCAAGGACGGGCCACGCAATCAGTGGACGAGGAACATCATGGAAATCGATCTGAATGCCGATCTCGGCGAAGGATGCGGATCGGACGAGGCGCTGCTCGACCTCGTCACGTCGGCGAACATCGCATGCGGCTGGCATGCAGGCGGCGCGAATGCGATGCGCGACTGCGTGCGCTGGGCCGTGCAGAAAGGCGTGTCGATCGGCGCGCACCCGAGCTTTCACGATCCGGAGAATTTCGGCCGCAAGGAAATGCAGCTGCCGGCCGGCGACATCTACGCAGGCGTGCTGTACCAGCTCGGCGCGCTGTCGGCGATCGCGCAGGCCGAAGGCGGGCGCATCGCGCACGTGAAGCCGCACGGCGCGCTGTACAACCAGGCCGCGCGCGACCCGATGATCGCCGATGCGGTGGTGTCCGCGATCCACGACTTCGATCCGTCGCTCGCGGTGTTCGGGCTCGCGAACAGCGTGTTCGTCGCGGCCGCGCGGCATGCGGGACTCGCCGCCGTCGAGGAAGTGTTCGCCGATCGCGGCTACCGCGCGGACGGCTCGCTCGTGCCGCGCAGCGAGCCGGGCGCGCTCGTCGACGATGAAGACGCGGTGCTCGCGCGCACGCTCGACATGGTGCGCAACCGGCAGGTGCGTGCACTGAGCGGCGAATGGGTGCCGCTCAACGCGCAGACCGTCTGCCTGCACGGCGACGGGCCGCATGCGCTGGCGTTCGCGAAGCGGATCCGCGCGGCGCTCGAAAAGGCGGGAATCGACGTCGTCGCGCCCGGCGCGCTGCAGGCCGACGAAGGCGCGTGACGTGCGCCGCCGAGTCGGCATATCCGAAGCATGAAGAACGCGGCACCGTAGCGGGACCGGAAAGAAAAAAGCGCCCTCGTGGCGCTTTTCTGTTGACCGAACCGCATCGTCGGACGCCGGTTCGCCCAGCTGAAGCCGTCTGTCGACGGCGACCGGAAAGACCTGCTCCGGATCAAAATACGCCCGCCGCCGCCCGTTGCTGCATCCCCCGGTGGGACGACGGAACGCTGCTTATCCCGCAAGTCGGCCTGCATGCGATCGAGATCGGACGATGATTGGCCCCGCCGTACATGCAGACACTTCCGCGGCCGGCACGCGATACGCGTGCCGGCGACGCTCACCCCGCGCTTTATTTTCTGCTACCCCGTAGAACTTTTTCTATTCTTTTCATTTTTTCAACTTGTGGATCGAAGAATAGATATTGGCAGATCGGGATGTCAATCGTTTGAAACGCTATTTTCTGACGATTCGAGGGTTTTCCTTAGACGACATGCGGCACGCCAATCGCCGATCAAACGGGGAAGGATAGGCACGCCGCATCGGCGCGATCAGTTCGCGTCGACCCTGTAACCTTGTTGACGCAACAATTCGAGCACGCCGCGCGGGCCGCCCAGATGCAGCGCGCCGATCGCGACGAACAACGGCCGGTTCGGTGCGGCGATTGCCGTCATCCGTGCAACGAAGCGGCGGTTGCGCTCGTACACGATCTTGTTGTCGATCGACGCCGACAACACCTTCGAACGCGCGAGCCGTTCGCTCTTCGCGACGGCCCACGCCGAGATCGCATCGGCGTCGCCAATTCGCCACAGCCGGTGCAGCGCCTTGATGTCGTCGGCGTTCTGTGCGGGCGTCTGCACCATGTCCTGCGCGAGCATCTCGCGCTGCTCGGCGAGCGTCAGCCCGGTGAACGCGCGCATCTGCTCGGCGAGCGTCTCGAGACCGATCACGCGGCCGCCCTTCTTCTTCAGGAACACGTTCTGCAACTGCGCCTCGGTGCCGTACTCGGTCTGCAGGCCGGCCGACAGCGAATCGTAGGTTTCGACGACGAGCGCCGCGAGCCACGGCCGCATCTTGCGGATCTCGGCGAGCGCGGCCGGGTTGCCGCGCAGGCGCGCCGCGAGCCGCTGCCACAGCGGCTCCGGCAGCAGGCGCTGCAGGCACGGGTAGCGGCATACGCCGTACTTCGACACGTCGTCCTGCGATTCGAGCAGGTCGTCGGGCGACAGCTCGAGCGCGAGCGTCGGCGACGCGGCGAGCGCCGCGAGGATGCGCGGCCGGAACGGCTGCGCGCTCGGGTAATCGGACGGATCGCCCGTGTGCAGCGTGCCGAGCACGTAGAGCGTGACACGCCCCCTGGTCGCGACGTAGAACGGCATGCGCGCGGGCTGCACGCGCACCGCGCCGCTCGCGACCGTGCCGTTCGACGCGGCAGGCGCGTGAAAACCCGGCAGGCTCATGCCGGGCGGCGGGACTTGCGACGGATGGAGCGGCGCCGTCGCCGACGCGCGAGCCTCGGCCCGCGCGAGTTCGACGGGTGCGGCGAGGCCGGCCACCGCGCACGCGCCGGCCAGCGCCGCGCCCGTGACGGTACGCACGCCCCAGCGCCGCGCGTAGCGGTACGCGCGACGCACGCGCGTACCGCCGATGCGCTCACGGCGCGCCGTCGAAGCGCGCGCCGCCAACGCTTCAGGCATTCGCCTCCCCTACCTCCTCGGCGCGATGGCAGGCCACGCGCCGGCCGTCGACCTCGCGCAGCTGCGGCTCCTCCACACGGCAGCGCTCGACCGCATACGGGCAGCGCTGGTGGAACGCGCAGCCCGACGGCGGATTGAGCGGCGACGGCAGTTCGCCCTGCAGCTTGATCTGCACGCGGCGGTCTTCCTCGAAGATCGCCGGCGTCGCCGACATCAGCGCGCGCGTGTACGGATGGCGCGGCCGCGCGTAGATCGTCGCCTTGTCGCCGAGCTCGGCGACGCTGCCGAAGTACATCACCATCACGTCGTCCGCGACGTGCTCGACCACCGACAGGTTGTGCGAGATGAACACGTAGCTCGTCTTGAACTGCTCCTGCAGATCCATGAACAGGTTCAGGATCTGCGCCTGGATCGACACGTCGAGCGCGGACACCGGCTCGTCGGCGACGACGATGCGCGGCTCGAGGATCATCGCGCGCGCGATCGCGACACGCTGGCGCTGGCCGCCCGAGAACATGTGCGGATAGCGCTTCGCGTGTTCGGGCCGCAGGCCGACCGTGCGCATGATCTGCGCGATGCGCTGCGCGCGCTCGGCGGCCGTCAGGTTCGCGTTGATCTCGAGCGGCTCGGCGAGCGTCTGCTCGACGGTCTTGCGCGGGTTCAGCGACGCGAACGGGTTCTGGAACACCATCTGCACGCGGCGGCGCAGGTCGGCGACCGTCTCGCGGTTCGCGCCGGCGACGTCCTTGCCGTCGATCGTCAGGTGGCCCGAGGTGGGCGTCTCGATCATCGTGAGCTGGCGCGCGAGCGTCGATTTCCCGCAGCCCGATTCGCCGACGACGGCGAGCGTCTTGCCGCGCTTCAGCGAAAACGACACGCCGTTCAGCGCCTTCACCGTACCCTGCCCGAACATCCCGCGCTTCACCGAATAGTGTTTCGCGAGGCCGTCGGCCACCAGCACGGCTTCCTCGTCGTGCGGCGTGGCACGCGTCTGATTGACTGCATTCATCGTGCACCTCCCGTCAGGTCGAGGTTGGAAACGTTCAGCGGCTTGATGCAGCGCGCGCGCATCGCATCGTTGGCCGGCACCAGCGTATCGAGCGCCGGCCGCGCCTTGCGGCAATCGTCGACGACGTACTTGCAGCGCGGCGCGAACAGGCACCCGGACGGGCGATCATCGCGGCCCGGCACCATGCCCGGCAATGCGGCAAGGCGACGCGCCCCCTTATTGTGCTCGGGAATCGCGGCGAGCAGCGCTTCGGTGTACGGATGATGCGGCGCGCGGAAGATGTCGGGCACGCGATTGGTCTCGATGACCTCGCCCGCATACATCACCGCGACACGCTGCGCGACCTCCGACACCACGGCCAGGTCGTGCGAGATCAGCACGAGCGCCATCCCGCGCTCCTTCTGCAGCTTCACGAGCAGGTCCATGATCTGCGCCTGGATCGTCACGTCGAGCGCGGTGGTCGGCTCGTCGGCGATCAGCAGCTTCGGGTTGCACGCGACCGCCATCGCGATCATCACGCGCTGGTTCATCCCGCCCGACATCTGGTGCGGGAACGACACGATGCGGTTCTTCGCATCGGGGATGCCGACCTGGTCGAGCAGTTCGAGCGCGCGCCGGTGCAGCGCGTCGCCGCGCAGCCCTTCGTGCAGCTTCAGCACTTCCTTGATCTGGTAGCCGACGGTGTAGCTCGGGTTCAGGCTCGTCAGCGCGTCCTGGAACACCATCGCGATGTCCTTGCCGACGATCTTGCGGCGCGCCTTCGGCGACGCCTTCAGCAGGTCGACGCCGTTGAACGTGACCTCGTCGGCCGTCACCTTGCCGGGCGCATCGATCAGGCCCATCAGCGCCATCATCGTCACGCTCTTGCCCGAGCCCGATTCGCCGACGACGCCCACCACCTCGCCCGGCGCGATCGACAGGTTGATCCGGTCGACGGCGGGCAGGCCGTTGAAGTTCACCGCGAGATTGCGGATGGTCAGAAGATCTTGGCTCATGTTCACGCCATCCGTTTCAGTTTGGGATCGAGCGCGTCGCGCAGCCCGTCGCCGAGCAGGTTGATCGCGAGCACCGAAATCAGGATCGACAGGCCCGGCATCGTCACGATCCACCATGCGTTGTCGATGTAGTCGCGCGCGGAGGCCAGCATCGCGCCCCACTCGGCGGTCGGCGGCTGCACGCCGAGGCCGAGGAAGCCGAGCGCGGCCGCGTCGAGGATCGCCGACGAGAAGCCGAGCGTCGCCTGCACGATCAGCGGCGCCGTGCAGTTCGGCAGCACCTGCGAGAACATCAGGCGCAGCGTGCCGGCACCGGCCACGCGCGACGCCGTCACGTACTCCTTCTGCAGCTCGCCGAGCGCCGACGCACGCGTGAGACGCACATAGGCCGGCAGCGCGACGATCGCGATCGCGAACATCGTGTTGGTGAGGCCCGGGCCGATGATCGCGACGACCGCGACCGCGAGCAGCAGCGACGGCAGCGCGAGCAGCACGTCCATGATGCGCATCACGGGCGTGTCGGCCCACTTCTGGAAGAACGCGGCGACGAGCCCGAGCACGATGCCGGGGATCAGCGCGAGCACGACCGACACGAAGCCGATCCAGAACGACATCCGCGCGCCGAACATCAGGCGCGACAGGATGTCGCGGCCCGCTTCGTCGGTGCCGAGGATGAATTGCCAGTTGCCGCCCGCGAGCCACGCGGGCGGGATCTTCACGTAGTCGCGGTATTGCTCGACCGGGCTGTGCGGCGCGAGCAGCGGTGCGAGCAGCGCGACCAGGATCAGCACGATCACGACGATCCCGGCGCCGACGGCGCCGCGGTTGCGCGAGAAGTTGGCCCAGAACTCGCGCAGCGCGAGCGCACGGCCGCCGGCCGGCGCGGATTCGCTCGGCAAGGTGTTTTGCAGATTGCTCATGGAATTACCTCGTGTGGCGGATGCGCGGATTCAGCACGCCGTACAGCAGGTCGACGACCAGGTTCACGACGATCACGAGCGTCGCGATCAGCAGGATGCCGCCCTGGACGACCGGATAGTCGCGGCGGCCGATCGCATCGATCAGCCACTTGCCGACACCGGGCCACGAAAAGAGCGTCTCGGTCAGCACGGCGCCCGCGAGCAGCGTGCCGATCTGCAGGCCGATCACGGTGACGACCGGGATCAGCGCATTGCGCAGCGCATGCACGACGACCACGCGCGCGGGCGACAGCCCCTTCGCGCGTGCGGTGCGGATGTAGTCCTCGCGCAGCACTTCGAGCATCGACGAGCGCGTCATCCGCGCGATCACCGCGAGCGGGATCGTGCCGAGCACGATCGCGGGCAGGATCAGGTGGCTGACCGCCGACTTGAACGCGCCTTCGTCCGGCGCGAGCAACGCGTCGATCAGCATGAAGCCCGTCGGGTGCGGGAAGTCGTATTCGACGGCGATGCGCCCCGACACGGGCGTCCAGCCGAGGGTCGACGAAAACACCATGATGAGGATCAGCCCCCACCAGAAGATCGGCATCGAGTAGCCGGTGAGCGCGGTGCCCATCACGCCGTGATCGACGACCGAACCGCGCCGCAGCGCGGCGATCACGCCGGCCGGCAGGCCGACCGCGAGCGCGAACACGAGCGCGCACAGCGACAGTTCGACGGTCGCCGGGAAGCGCGCGAAGAACTCGCCCGCGACGCTCGTGTTGGTGATGATCGACGTGCCGAGGTCGCCATGCAGCGCCCGGCCGATGTAGTGGAGGTACTGCATGGGCAGCGGCTGGTCGAGCCCGAGGCGTTTCATCGCCTCCGCATGCATTGCGGGATCGACGCCGCGCTCGCCCATCATCACTTCGATGGGGTCGCCCGGTATCAGGTGAATCAGCGCAAACGCCAGGATGGTGATGCCGATGAAAGTCGGGATCACCATCCCCACGCGGCGCAACACGAATGTGAACATGATGCGTCTCGTATTTTCTTGTGGGAAATGTGCGACCGGCGACGGGAAGCTTTTGGCCTCCCGCCGCCGGATGAATTAGCCGGTCTTCGCGACAGCTTACGACAGGCGTATTACTTCACGCCGACACCGTCGAAGCGGGCATAGCCGAGCGGCTCGATACGCATGTCGACCACGTTCTTGCGCACCGGCTGGTAGACCGTCGAGTTGGCGATCGGCGAGAACGGCAGCTGTTGCGCGAAGATCTGCTGGGCCTGCGTGTAGAGCTTCGTCCGCGCGTCCTGGCCCGTCGTCGTGCGGCCCTTCTGGACCAGCTCGTCGAACGGCTTGTAGCACCAGTGCGAGAAGTTGTTGCCCTTGATCGCTTCGCAGCCGAGCAGCGTGCCGAGCCAGTTGTCCGGATCGCCGTTGTCGCCCGTCCAGCCGATCAGCATCGTGTCCTGCTCGCCCGAAAATGCGCGCGCTTGATGTACTCGCCCCACTCGTACGTGACGATCTTCGCCTTCACGCCGATCTTCGCCCAGTCGGCCTGGATCATCTCGGCCATCAGGCGGGCGTTCGGGTTGTACGCGCGCTGCACGGGCATCGCCCACAGCGTGATCTCGAAGCCGTTCGGGAAGCCCGCCTTCGTGAGCAGCGCCTTCGCCTTCGCGGTGTCGTACGCGGGCATCTTCAGGTTCTTGTCGTACGACCATTGGGTCGGCGGCATCGGTGCGCTCGCGGCCTGGCCCGCGCCCTGGTAGACGGATTCGAGGATCGCCTTCTTGTTGATCGCCATGTCGAGCGCCTGACGCACTTCGAGCTTGTCGACCGGCTTGTGCTCGACGTTGTACGCGAGGTAGCCGAGGTTGAAGCCGGCCTGCGACGGCATGTCGATGCCCGCATCGGCCTTCAGCGTCGCGATGTCGGCCGGACGCGGATAGCTCATCACCTGGCATTCGTTGCGCTTGATCTTCTGCACGCGCACGCCCGGGTCGGGCGTGATCGAGAAGATCAGCTTCGAGAGCTTCACTTCGCCCTTCTTCCAGTAATCAGGATTGCCGTCGAACCGGATCGTCGCATCCTTCGTGTAGCTGCGGAAGATGAACGGGCCCGTGCCGACCGGCTTCTGGTTGATGTCGGCGGCCTTGCCGGCCTTCATCAGCTGGTCGCCGTATTCGGCCGACAGGATCGACGCGAATTCCATCGCCATGTTCTGGATGAACGGCGCATTCGGCTCGGCGAGCGTGAACTTCACGGTGTACGGATCGACCTTCTCGACCTTCGTGATCAGCTTGTCGAGGCCCATGTCGGTGAAGTACGGGAACGATACCGGGTACGCCTTGCGGAACGCCTGGTTCGGGTCGAGCATGCGCTGGAACGTGAACAGCACGTCGTCCGCGTTGAATTCACGCGTCGGCTTGAAGAAGTCGGTCGTGTGGAACTTCACGCCGTGGCGCAGGTGGAACGTGTACACCTTGCCGTCGGACGATACGTCCCATTTCTCGGCGAGGCCCGGCTCGACCTTCGTGCCGCCGCGCTCGAATTCGACGAGGCGGTTGTAGACGGTGAACGTGGCGGCGGTGAAATCGACGCCGGTCGTAAATTGCGCGGAATCGAAGCCCGCCGGGCTGCCTTCTGAGCAGTAGACGAGCGTTTTGTTCGGGATCTGTGCGAATGCAGAACCCGCGACGCCGAGCGATGCCGCTGCCACGCCTGCAATGGCGGTAACACGCAGGGTATGCAACAGACGGTTGTATTCCATGTTTCCTCCAGGTCTCCAGGTCGGAACCGGCCCGCCAGGGGCCGGCGTACGCGGATATTACTTGAGCTAACGATGTGGCAACAAGCTGGAGAAAAAACTCGTCCCGGTGCGCCGGCGCGGGGTGCGCGGATGTTTCCGGCGGATGACGGCGGCCCGGGCGCGCGCGAGCGGCGGTTCCGCTGATGCAGCGCGTGTTTCCTTGGTCAACTAAACACCCTCCGCGCTGCGGCGGACGGCGCGACGCCCGGCGGCTCAGCGGCGCGCGTCGAGGTCGGCGCTGCGCGCGGGCACGAACGCGACCGCGACGATCGACAGCGCGATCCCCGCCATCACGTAGTAGGTCGGCGCGAGCGGCGTGCCCGTGACCTTGATCAGCCACGTGACGATGAACTGCCCGAAACCGCCGAACAGCATCACCGCGACGTTGTACGCGATCGACAGCCCGGTCGAGCGCACGTTGGCCGGAAACAGCTCGGCGATCATCGCGCCGAACGGCCCGTAGTAGCCCGCGAGCGTGATCGACAGCACGGCCTGCACCGCGATCAGCCGCGCGATGCTCGGCGCCGCGTCGAGCCACGCGAACAGCGGATACATCAGCGCGAGCGTCAGCACCAGCGACCACAGCGACAGCCCCTTGCGGCCGATGCGGTCCGACCACGCGCCCGCGACCGGCGACAGCACCATCAGCAGCAGGTTGCCGACGATCACCGCGTAGAACGATTCCGCGTAGGGCAGCTTCAGCTGCTTCACCGCGAAGGTCGGCAGATAGCTGATCAGCACGTAGATCGTCACCGTCAGCGCGATCACCGAGCCGAGCCCGCACAGCACCTCGCGCGGGTGGCGCGTGAACACTTCGCCGAGCGTCGCGCGGCGCGCGTTCTGCTGCGCATGCAGGAACGCTTCGGAATCGGCGAGATGGCGGCGGATGTAGAAGCCGATCGGGCCGATCACGAGCCCGAGGATGAACGGCACCCGCCAGCCCCAGCTGCGCAGCGCATCGTGCGACAGCCCGCGCGTGACGGCCGCGCCGACGAGCGCGCCGATCAGCAGCGCGGCCGCCTGGCTCGCCATCTGCCAGCTGCCGTAGAAGCCGCGTTTCGAGAACGGCGCGGCCTCGATCAGCAGCGCCGTCGCACTGCCGAATTCGCCGCCCGCGGAGAAGCCCTGCAGCAGGCGGCCGAGCACGATCAGGATCGGGCCGCCGATGCCGATCGCCGCATAGGGCGGCGCGACCGCGAGCAGGAAGATGCCGGCCGTCATCAACAGGATCACGAGCGACAGCGCAGCCTTGCGGCCGGCGCGATCCGCGTACAGCCCGAACACGATGCCGCCGATCGGGCGCATGAAGAACGCGACGCCGAACGTCGCGGTCGTCAGCAGCAGCGACGAATATTCGCTGGAGGTCGGGAAGAACAGCTCGGCGATCACGACCGTCATGAAGCCGAACACCGTGAAGTCGTACCACTCGAGCGCGTTGCCGATCACGGCGGCGAACACCGCGCGGCGGTTCAGCGCACGCTCGGGCCGGATCGTTTTCGTTGAATTCGCAATCGTCGCCATGCGTGCCTCGTCCTCGTGAAATGGTTCGGTGCGGAGGTGCGACGCGGGGTGCCGCTGCGACGCGCTGGTTTGCAGCGAGTGTAGAAAGCGACGGAACCGTTTTCAAGCAATAAAAAACGCCCGCCATCGAACGATGGCGGGCGTATCGGGGCTCGCGTGAAATTGCGGCACCGCACGATGCCGCGCAGGCGGTTCGGGCAGTGCGGGCGTTATGCCATCTTCGAGAAGGCGCTGCACCAGCCCTTCGCCGACACCTGCTTGCCGGGGAAGGCGCCGCACGGGCCCGAGGCCGAGCCCTTCTTGCCCTGGTACAGCATGCAGGCCGCGCAATCCTGGCCCGCTGCGTATTTCGGGTACTTCGTCTTGTCGACCTTCGTGGCATCGGCCTTGTAGCCGAGCGCCACGGCGGTCGGATCGGTTTCCGACAGCATCGGCGCATCGGCCAGCGCTTCGCGCGACAGCGCCAGCGCGGACACGGCACCAATGCTCGTAATCAGGAAACTCCGACGGGATGTTTTCATGGGGGACTCGCTCCAACGTTATCGGTTTGAAAGCTGTTCTGGCGACAGCCGTTCGACAGAATAACGCTCACGCCAGCGAATGTGCGGCCCGAAATGCCGGAGATAAGAAATTTCGCAAAGTCGCGCCACGCGGCCGCCACACTGCCGCGACACCGCCGCCATCAGCCGCGCGAAATCACCCGCGCGCCGTCATTTCACCGACCCGCTGCGCGAGCGCGAGCGACGCGGTGAGCCCCGGCGACTCGATGCCGAACAGGTTCACGAGCCCGCGCACGCCGTGCTGCGCCGCGCCCTGCACGATGAAATCGGCCGGCGGCTCGCCGGGCCCCGCGAGCTTCGGCCGGATGCCCGCGTACGCCGGCTGCAGCGCGTCGTCGGGCAGCGCCGGCCAATACGCGCGGATCGGTGCGTAGAACGCCTCCGCGCGCGCCGGATCGACTTCGTAGCGCAGCGAATCGCACCACTCGACATCCGGGCCGAAGCGCGCCTGCCCGGCGAGATCGAGCGTCAGGTGCACGCCGAGCCCCGCGCGATCGGGCATCGGGTAGATCAGGTGCGAGAACGGCGCGCGGCCCGACAGGCTGAAGTAATTGCCGCGCGCGAGATAGAGCGGCGGCACCCAGCGCGGGTCGAGGCCGCGCGTGCGGCGCGCGAGCGCCTGCGCGCCGAGGCCCGCGCTGTTGATCACGCACGCGGCCTCGATCTCGGCGGGCGCGTCGCCGCCCGTGCGCACGACGAAGCGCCCGCCGCGCAGCACGTCGATCGATTCGACCGGGGATTTCAGCGCGCACACGGCGCCGTCGCGCTCGGCGTCGCCGAGCAGCGCGAGCATCAGCTGGTGGCTGTCGACGATGCCGGTGGACGGCGAGAACAGCGCCTCGACGCATTCGAGCGCGGGCTCGAGCGTCTGCGCCTCGGCACGCGTGAGCGGCATCAGGTCGAGCACGCCGTTTTCGGCCGCGCGCGCGGCGATCGCCTTCAGCTGCTTCACCTGCGCGGCGCTCGTGGCGACGAGCAGCTTGCCGGCGCGCCGGTGCGGCACGTGATGCGTCTCGCAGAATTCGTACAGCAGGTCGCGCCCGTGCACGCACGACGTCGCCTTCAGCGACCCGCGCGGATAGTAGAGCCCCGCATGGATCACTTCGCTGTTGCGCGAACTCGTACCCGTGCCGATCGCATCGGCGGCCTCGAGCACGAGCGTTTCACGCCCGCGCGCGGCCAGTTCGCGCGCAATCGCAAGACCGACGACGCCCGCGCCGATCACGACACAATCCATCTGCTCCATGACGTTTCGCGCCGCTAGCGCGTCGAGGGGAGAGAAGAGAATTGTACGTCCCGGTCCACACGCATGCAGGACACATGTGTAGCCGGATGTTTCTCGCCGATCCCGCGTCGCCGGCAACGACTCTCCCTGGTATCCCGAGTGATCCCGAGTGTCAGAAGCCGATCGGCCGGCGCTTCGCGGCGCCCTCGTCGGCCCGGATGTCGCGCGGCCCGATCGCGTCGCGCCCGTCGAGCCGGGCGGCGCCGAATGCGTGCAGCAGCGCGCGGCGCATCGTGCGCGGCGGTGTCGCGGCCAGCACGTCGAGCGCGTCGTCGCCCAGGGTATCCGGGAAGCGCCGCCCCCACGCATGCGACGTGCGGATCTCGTCGTAGATCGTCTGCGCGATCCGGCGCGCGCCGGCCGCATCGGGCGGCTCGATCTCGTACACGTTCATCCGGTTGAGCAGCGGCTCCGGGATCGCCTGCGCATCGTTCGCGGTCGCGATCCAGATCACGTTGCCCGCATCGATCGGCACTTCCGCGAATTCGTCGATGAACGCGCGCGCGGTGTCGTGCTCGAGCAACGCGTACAGCGCGCCGAGCGGATCGTATTGCGCATCGCTGCCGGCCTTGTCGATCTCGTCGACCGCAATCACCGGGTTCGCGTAGCTGCCGTTCACGAGCGCATCGAACACCTTGCCGGGCTTCGCGTTCTTCCATTGCGACGACGCCCCCGACAGGATCCAGCCGGCCGTCAGCGAACTCATCGGCACGTAGTGGTACGCGGTGCCGAGCAGCTGCGCGAGCGCCTTCGCGAAATGCGTCTTGCCGATGCCCGGGGGCCCGAGCAGCAGGATCGGCATCAGTTCGAGCCGGTCGTCCGTTTCGAGGCACAGCGCGATCTGCTTGCGCACGTCGTCGAGCGGCTCGGCGAAATTGGGCAATGCCTCGCCGAGCGCGTCGAACGACGGCATTCGGTTCGGCTTCACGCAGAAGCGCAGATTGCCCGTCTTGAGCATCCTCTCGTAGGTAGCGCGCAGTGCGTCGCTCGCGCTCTCGTTCAGGTCGCTCAGCGCCGCCTCGACCTGTTCGAGGTCGTACACCGTGCTGAAGGACGCCACCGCCAGTTCCTGTTTCACCATCGCCGTCGTCATACCAACCTCGCACCCGCTTGCTTGCCGCACCATCAGACCCTTACGATTTCAGTGTAGCGATCCCGCATCCCCGCGCAAGCAAGCAGCCGCGCGCGTGTGCTGCTGACAGCCGGCGCGCGCGGCAGGTTCGTGCGACGGCACATAGGATCGACGCGCGGCGTTCACGCGTTTTTTGCTTGAAAACGCGCAATGCGCACTTACCTTTCAAGCAGGACCACATCGCGCGACACACGCGTCGCGCCGCCTCCGGTCGCATCGCGGCCGATGCCGATCGGGCGTAAGATGTGCGTCCGTTCCCCGCTATCGCGCATTCCCGGAGACGTTTCATGCTGAAACACGGCCTGGCCGTCCTGCTCGCGAGCATCGCGCTCGCCGCCCATGCGCAGAGCCCCGCGCCGGCCTCCGTCGCGTGGGAGATCCAGGTGGTACGCGACGGTCAGACCATCGACACGTTCCAGCAGCGCACCACCGTGGGTCAGACCCGCACCGACACCCATCGCTATCCGTCCGCCGTGCCGGTCGGCTGCGGCAATGCCGCGCGCGTCGTGCCGACCGAGCGCTCGCGCTCGGTGACGGTCGCGCCGCTTGCGGTCGACGCGAATGCGATCTCGCTCGCGCTCGACGTGCAGGAAACGCTCGACGATCCGGACGCGAAGCCGAGCGATCCATGCCTGCCGAGCTCGCCGCGGCAAATCGTCGCGAGCCACCCCGGCCTGACGGTCGGCGCCGACGCGTGGACCGACTGGACGCTCGTCGAACAGCGTCCGCACCTCGTGTACCGCGTGCGCGCGCACGTCAGCAAGGACTGAGCCGACATGCAAGCGCCCGATGCCCTGTCCGTCCCGTTCGCCGAACCGCACGCCGCGCCCGACGAAATCACCGCGGTGAGCTGGAACCTGCACAAGGGCCGCTCGCCGCTCGGCTTCACCGCGTGGAACGCGATGCGCAACTGGATGCAGTCGACGCACGCCGACGTGTACTTCCTGCAGGAAGCGATGGCGCGCCGCATGCCGCGCCCGATGCTCGCCCCCGGCTTCGGCGCGCCGATGGACGACGCGGTCGACGACGTGTGGCACTGCCAGGCCACCGAGATCGCGCAGGCGCTCGACTGGCAGATCGCGCTCGGGCCGAACGTGTTCAAGCCGTCGTGGCGGCACGGCAACGCGATCCTGTCGCCGCATCCGCTCGACCTCGGCGGCCGCTGGGACATCTCCGCGCACCGCTTCGAGCGGCGCGGGCTGCTGGTCGCACGGGCGACGCTCGCGGGCGCGCGACCGGTCACGCTGCTGTGCGCGCACCTCGCGCTCACGCGCGCCGCACGGCTGCGCCAGATGCACTGGATCGCGCACTGGATCGTGCGCAACGCGGGCGACGGCCCGCTGATGCTGGCCGGCGACTTCAACGACTGGCGCAACGATTCGGTCGCGCTGTTCGGCGAGATCGGGTTGTCCGAGGTCGCGACGCTGCTCGGCGAATCGGGCCGCACGTTCCCCGCGTTCTCGCCGGCGCTCGCGCTCGACAAGATGTTCGTGCGCGGGCTGACGCCGCTCGAATGGCGCGCGCCGTCCGGCGAGGCCGCGTGGCTGTCGGATCACCTGCCGTACATCGCGCGCCTGCGCCTCGATCCGCCGCAAACCTGAGCGGCGCGGCGGCGCCCGCGCTCGTCGGCCTCGGCGCGAAACTCGCCGCCGATCGATGAAAGCGAATCGAAAGACAACGTTGCGCCAAATCCGCGCCTGTGCCGGGGGCAAGCGCGCGATTGGCACAGTCAAGGTAAAATAACGAGTTCCTCAATCGTCTGTCATCGAGAAGGCGCGTGTCCGACGCGCCGGCCGGCCGATCCCCGGATCGGGTCGACGCCCTCGTTTTTCGCCCATTGCACGCGTCTGCTACGCGCGTCCGTTTTCAAAGCCATGAGCAAATACGACACCGCCACCGTCCAATCCGTCCATCACTGGACCGACACGCTGTTCAGCTTCACCTGCACCCGTGAGGCGAGCCTGCGCTTCAACAACGGCGAATTCACGATGGTCGGCCTCGAAGTCGACGGCAAGCCGCTCGCGCGCGCTTACTCGATCGTCAGCCCGAACTACGAAGAGCATCTCGAATTCTTCAGCATCAAGGTGCAGAACGGCCCGCTGACGTCGCGCCTGCAGCACCTGAAGGTGGGCGACACGGTGCTGATCGGCAAGAAGCCGACGGGCACGCTGGTTGCCGACAACCTGCTGCCGGGCAAGACGCTGTGGATGCTGTCGACGGGCACGGGCCTCGCGCCGTTCATGTCGATCATCCGCGATCCGGACATCTACGAACGCTTCGACAAGGTGATCCTGACGCACACGTGCCGCCTGAAGGGCGAGCTCGCGTACATGGACTACATCAAGCACGACCTGCCGGGCCACGAGTACCTCGGCGACATCATCAAGGAAAAGCTCGTCTACTACCCGACGGTCACGCGCGAAGCGTTCGACAACGAAGGCCGGATCACCGACCTGATCGCGACGGGCAAGCTGTTCACCGATCTCGACGTCCCGCCGTTCTCGCCGGAAAACGACCGCGTGATGCTGTGCGGCAGCACCGCGATGCTGAAGGACACGACCGACCTGCTGAAGCAGGCCGGCCTCGTCGAAGGCAAGAACAGCGCGCCGGGCCACTATGTGATCGAGCGCGCATTCGTGGACTGATCGATCCCCATATTTGCGCGTCATCAAGAACCGGAGCGAAAGCTCCGGTTTTTTTTCGTCCCTACTTGGCGAATTCGTAACAAATTGGGATCATCCCATCTCAAATAGTTACATTTGGATACGTCATCGTCCGGTGCTCGGGTGTCAGTGTTTTTCCTACAACACGTTCATTCCGATTATTCACATTTACCCTTAAATGTCCCGCCCGTCATGACTTTTCAAGAATTTTTGAGATATTATTCGCCGCGCGCGGTTGCCGTTCGGATGAGAGTGGAAGGGTCGGATGCAAGTGTTACAAGACGTAACTTTTGTTACTCTGGCAGGTGACAAATTCCGTCAGGGAGCCGCGCCTTCTGCGGCTTCCGGCACACGCCGCCGACCGGTGTCTGAACCGCTTTCTGACAGCAGGGAGAGTCATGGATACGTCGCTTAACGCGCCTTTGGGCGCCCACGCCCCGTTCCCGTCGCAGCAGCCGTCGCCGGCCTGCGCCCCCGCCCCGTTGCCTTGCACGACTGCCGCCGGCCGCGATGCGCTCGCCGCGCGGATCACCGAACTGTCCGCCGCACTGTTCGCCGCCGACGAAGCGGCTCGCCGCCACCTGGCCGGCGAGTTGCACGACGGGCTCGGCGCCGAACTCACCGCCGCGCGTTTCGCGCTCGCGAACATCGACACCTGGCTGCCCGCCGACGCGCCCGAAGGCTGCCGTCGCGCGCTCGATCTCGCGCAGCGCGCGCTCGACGCCGCAACCGACGCGAATCGCCGGCTGATCGACGAGCGCGGCACGCCGGCGCTCGACGGCGGGCTCGTGCGCGCGCTGTCGGCCTGGATCGACACCCATGCGGCACGCACGGGCCTGCGCACCAGCTTCGTGTGCGCGGCCGATGCCCGCCTGACGCAGATCGCCGGCGCCGGCGCACTCGCGGTGTTCCGCGTCGCGCAGGAAGCGTTGTCGAACGTCGCGAAGCACGCCCGCGCGACGTCCGTCGACGTGCGGAT
Source organism: Burkholderia cepacia (assembly GCF_001718835.1). Classification (NCBI taxonomy): domain Bacteria; kingdom Pseudomonadati; phylum Pseudomonadota; class Betaproteobacteria; order Burkholderiales; family Burkholderiaceae; genus Burkholderia; species Burkholderia cepacia. Next base: position 3,587,820 of record NZ_CP013443.1, read on the forward strand.
CGTCGCCGACGGCACGCATCTGTCGCTGAGCGTTGCCGACGACGGAATCGGTTTCGCGCGCGCGCACCGTCACGGCTACGGTCTCGCCGGCATGCGCGCCCGCTGCGAGGCGTTCGGCGGCAGCTTCGAACTGGCCTCGCCGGCCGCCGGCCGCGGCGCCCGGCTCGCCGCGCGGTTCGCGTGGGACGCGCTGTTCGCGGCGCCGGCAACGGCGCGCCGCGCCTTCCCGATTTCGTGAGGTCGTCATGAGCCTGAACATCCTGCTCGTGGACGATCACGCGATCGTCCGGCAAGGGATCCGCCAGTTGCTGATCGACCGTGGCGTCGCGCGCGACGTCACCGAAGCCGAGAACGGCGGCGACGCCATGGCCGCCGTCGACAAACAGGAATTCGACGCGATCCTGCTCGACATTTCGCTGCCGGACACGAACGGCATCGAAGTGCTCAAGCGTCTCAAGCGCAAGCTGCCGCGCACGCCGGTGCTGATGTTCTCGATGTACCGCGAGGATCAGTACGCGGTACGCGCGCTGAAGGCCGGCGCCGCCGGCTACCTGTCGAAGACGGTCAACGCCGCGCAGATGATCGGCGCGATCCAGCAGGTCGCGGCCGGCCGCAAGTACGTGAGCCCCGCGATGGCCGAGGCGCTCGCCGAATACGTGTCGTTCGAGAACGAGCCGCTGCCGCACGAGAAGCTGTCCGACCGCGAATACCAGACGCTCTGCATGCTCGCGTCGGGCAAGCGGCTCACCGACATCGCGAACACGCTGTCGCTGTCCGTGAAGACGGTGAGCGTGTACCGGTCGCGGCTGCTCGAGAAGATGCGGCTGTCGAACAATGCGGAACTCACGTTCTACGTGATGAGCAACCAGCTCGTCGACATGGCGCCCACGGCCGGCGCCTGATACGCGCGCCGGCACGCCGGCCGGCGTGCCCAAGCGCTTGTTTTGCCTGACGATCCCGCCGCCCGGTGCTGCACCGCGGCGAATCGTCTCGGCCAGATCGGTTAAAATTGCGGGTTTTCACTCAGTCAGCGCTACGCGCCCGCGCGCGCTGGCGATTCATCCGCAATGTCTCTCTTCCGCAAGAAAAACGTCGATCGCATGATCGCCGGCGCGCATGCCGCCGGGCTCAAGAAAGCGCTCGGCGCGATCGACCTCACCTTCCTCGGCATCGGCGCGATCATCGGCACCGGCATCTTCGTGCTGACCGGTACCGGCGCCGTGCAGGCCGGTCCCGCGCTGATGCTGTCGTTCGTGATCGCCGCGATCGCATGCGGCCTCGCGGCGCTGTCGTACGCGGAATTCGCGTCGACGATCCCCGTCGCCGGCTCGATCTACACGTACTCGTACGCGACGCTCGGCGAACTCGTCGCGTGGATCATCGGCTGGGACCTGATGCTCGAATACGGCCTCGCGTCGTCGGCCGTGTCGGTCGGCTGGTCGGGCTACCTGCAGTCGCTGCTGCAGGGCTTCGGGCTGACGCTGCCGACCGTGCTGACGGCCGCGCCCGGCGCGGTGCCGGGTGTCGTCACGTGGTTCAACCTGCCCGCGTTCCTCGTGATGATCGTGATCACCACGCTGCTGTCGATCGGCATCCGCGAGTCGACCCGCATCAACAACATCATGGTGTTCATCAAGGTGTCGGTCGTGCTGCTCGTGATCGCGGTCGGCCTGTTCCACGTGACGCCCGCGAACTGGCAGCCGTTCATGCCGCACGGCTGGAACGGCGTGTTCGGCGCCGCGGCCGTGATGTTCTTCGCGTTCATCGGTTTCGACGCGGTGTCGTCGGCGGCCGAGGAAGTGAAGAATCCGAAACGCGACCTGCCGATCGGCATCATCGCGTCGCTCGCGGTGTGCGCGGTGCTGTACGTGACGGTCGCCGCGGTCGCGACCGGCATCGTGCCGTCGGCCCGGTACGCGAACATCTCGCACCCGATCTCGTATGCGCTGCAGGTTGCCGGCGAGACCTGGGTGGCGGGCTTCATCGATCTCGGCGCCGTGCTCGGCATGCTGACCGTGATCCTCGTGATGAGCTACGGCCAGACGCGCGTGATCTTCGCGATGTCGCGCGACGGGCTGCTGCCGGCGACGCTGTCGCGCGTGCACCCGCGCTACGCGACGCCGTTCCTGACGACCTGGCTCGTCGGCCTGTTCTTCGGGCTGATCGCCGCACTCGTGCCGCTCAACGTGCTCGCCGAGCTGATCAACATCGGCACGCTCGCGGCGTTCTCGATGGTGTCGATCGCGGTGCTCGTGCTGCGCCGCACGCACCCCGACCTGCCGCGCGCGTTCCGCTGCCCCGGCGTGCCGGTCGTGCCGATCCTCGCGGTCGCATCGTGCCTGTTCCTGATGCTGAACCTGCAGCCGATCACGTGGGCCGCGTTCGGCATCTGGCTCGTGATCGGCCTCGTGATCTACTTCCTGTACTCGCGTCACCACTCGAAGCTCGCGCACGGTCGCCACGACGCGCATTGAGCGCCGCCGCTGCGCGCGAGCGCCGCGCGCAGCGGTGCGACGCCCAGCAGGGCCGGATGCCGGCCCTGCGCACTTCTTCGCCCTTCCTCCCAGGCACCCGCCGCACCGTGCACGGCGGGCTCATTTCCGCGGAACCGGCAACGATCCGCACACCGGTTCAATTCTTCGTCCAGCGGTCCCAATGCAGTCGGATTCAATACATTTCAATTAATCAATCGACGCATCGTGCACTCTGACCAAATTACAAAGAAATGAAAAAATAATCGGCGGATCGACATTGACCTATTTCAACCGCGAAACTAGTATTCAGAACGATCATCGTTGCCATCCGGCCTTTCTCCACGGAAGCGCCGAGCAGCTGCGCACATCACGCGGCATCACGAGAACGATATTGTGGAGACAGCTTTCGGATCATTCCCATTCGCACCGCCGTTCCCGCGGCGAGATTTTCACGCCCCATTAACCGGCTTGCACAAAACCGGATAATTCGCTTGCCTGACTGTATTGAATTGCCTCCGTTTGGAGGCATAGTGCGGCACTGTCCGAAGTTCAACAAGAACCAGAGAGGTCTGTCATGAGCAATACATTGGTCAACGTCACGGCGAAGGTCGAAATCAGCGCGGCAAATGCCAAAATCGCCGAACTCAAGGATTTTCAGAGCCGGAACTGGGCGATCGGGCTGAACGGGGATACGCTGGCCCCGGATAGCTTCCTATCCTTCTTCACCGAACGCAACCTGCCGTTCAGCTACTACGTCCGCGCGCGTGGCGTCTCGGTCGGCGAGCCGAGCGCATACCAGGCGAACATCGAGACGCTGACGCAGCACATCGCCGCGATTCGCGCGTCGGAAGCGCTCGCCGTCGGCGCAACGATCCGCGAGCTCGAGCTGTACAAGTCGCGGAACTGGGCGATCGGCCTGAACGGCACGACGCTGCAGCCGGACAATTTCCTGCCGTTCTTCGGCACCCGTTCCGTGCCGTTCGAGTATTACGTGCGCAGCGGCGGCGTCGAGCTTGGCTCGCCGAACGCGTACGACAACAACATCCGCAACCTCCAACAGTACCTGAGCGCGCTGTGACGCAGCGTCCCGCCGGGTTCTCGCGCCTGCCCGGCGGGTGAATCGGCGCCGTCCCGCTGAAGTCGGCCGGGACGGCGCGCATTCGGGGCGCATACACCCTGCGTCGCCTCAGCGGTCGCCCGGTATTCGGGTGTCCCATTGCTTCGCACATCCCTCCTTTTCCGCCGAGCCCATCCACCCGGCGCCTGCACGCCTGCGCGCGGCGGTTCATAATCGCGCCATCGAACGGCGGCCCGCATCGGCGGGCGCGCCCGGCAACAGGAAGAAGATGATGGAAAGCGTCGATCTCGATGTATTGAAATCCAGCGCGCGCTGGCTCGAAGAAGGCCGCCGCGTGCTGCTCGTGACGGTCGTGAAGACCTGGGGCTCGTCGCCGCGTCCCGAAGGCGCGATGCTCGCGGTGCGCGAGGACGGGCTCGTGGTCGGTTCCGTGTCCGGCGGGTGTATCGAGGACGACCTGATCGCCCGCGTGCATGCGAGCGGCATCGCGGCCGACGCGCGCCCGGAAGCGCTCAAGTACGGCGTGACGGCCGAGGAAGCGCATCGCTTCGGGCTGCCTTGCGGCGGCACGATCCAGCTCGTGCTCGAGCCGCTCACGCGCGACAGCGGGATTGCCGCGCTGTGCGCGGAAGTCGAGGCCGGGCGCCTCGTCACACGCACGATGACGCTGGCGACGGGCCGCGCATCGCTGTCGCCCGCGCAGGCCGCCGACGGGCTCGCGTTCGACGGCGAGCGGCTCGTGACGATCCACGGGCCGCGCTACCGGATGCTCGTGATCGGCGCCGGCCAGTTGTCGCGCTATCTGTGCCAGATCGCGGTCGGGCTCGACTACCAGGTGACGGTGTGCGATCCGCGCGAGGAATACACCGATGCGTGGGACGTGCCGGGCACGCGCGTCGTGCACACGATGCCCGACGATACGGTGCTCGACATGAACCTCGATGCGCGTTCGGCCGTGATTGCACTGACGCACGATCCGAAGCTCGACGATCTCGCGCTGATGGAGGCGCTGAAGACGCCCGCGTTCTACGTGGGCGCGCTCGGCTCGCGGCGCAACAACGCGGCGCGGCGCGAGCGGCTGCGCGAATTCGATCTGAGCGAAGCGGAACTGGCCCGGCTGCACGGGCCGGCCGGCATCTACATCGGCAGCCGGACGCCGCCGGAAATCGCGATCTCGATCCTCGCCGAGATCACCGCCGCGAAGAATCACGTGTCGCTGCCGACGATCCTGCAGGTCGAAGGCGCGAAGGCCGCGCGGGAGATCGCCGCGCGCGGCGGCGAGGCCTGCGGCATCTGAGCCGCGGCCCCCGCGGCGCCAAACGAGCCTCTAGACGAGCCCCGCGACGAGCGCCGCGGCGACCGAACCGACCACCAGCACGACGCCGACCGTACGGCGCTTGTTCAGCTCGGTCCACAGCAGCACGCCGGTCAGCGACAGCAGGATCAGCGAGCCCGCGATCGTATCCATCAGCAGCACCCAGCCGAGATTCATCCCGACGCCGCGATGCAGGTTGTTCAGCGTCGTCAGGAACGAGTTGCCCGTACGCTTCACCGAGACATAGCCGTTGCCGACCCAGTATTCGGCCTGCAGGTTCTGGTGCGGGCCGAACAGGCCGAACTGCCAGTGCTCCGGCTGCATCACGCGCTTGTCGCCCCACGCAACGGGCTGCGCGGCGTCCTTGCGCACGCGCCCCGGCTTGCCGTCGAAATTCAGCTCGCGCTGCAGCCACTTCGTCATCGCGGCAGGCGTCTTCGGCACCGGATCCGGCAGCGCGATCTGCATCTCCTCGACCTGCGGCTCGCCTGTCGAAATCTTCAGCGGCGGCGCGCGGTGGTTGAGCAGCACGCCCGTCACGCCGAACAGCAGCCCGAGCACCGCGCCCCACAGCCCGACCCAGCCGTGCACCTTGCGCAGCCACTTGATGAAGGTCGCGCGGCGCGAACGCTGGCGGCGCGCGGCCCGTTCGTCGTCGCTCAGCGGGCGGGCCGCCGGGTGCAGCACGGTGACGCCGGCACGGGGCGTACCCGCTTGGGGCGTATCGATCGTTTCGGGCGCGTTCACGCGAAAGGTTCCATTCGTTCAAAACAACGGGCGGCGCGCAAAGCGTGCGCGCCGCCCGGGTAGCATGAAAATGAGAATGGATATCATTACATAAATTGAGGCGGGGCTCAATCGGCGAGCCCGTGCAGGCCAGGGCCTGTTCACGCTAATAACAGGCTTGCGCTGGCCGCGTCAGCGCAGCGGCGGCAGCGGAAAGTCAGGCGGCGCGCCGCCCGCCCCTGCGTCGGCGCGCTCGAGCGCGTACAGCCATGCGAGCAGATCCGCGACCGCCTGGTAGAGCTGCGGCGGAATCCGGTCGTCGAGGTCGACCTGCATCAGCAGCGACACCATCTCCGGCGCCGTATGCACGTACAAGCCCGCATCGTGCGCGCGCGCGACGATCATCTCGGCGAGCACGCCGTAGCCCTTCGCGACCACGCGCGGTGCCGCATCGCCCCCCTTCGGATCGTAGACGAGCGCGGCCGCGCGCTTGCGGGACGATCCGCTCATCGCGCGCCTCCGTCGTCGGCGCCGCCGCCGCGCACATAGGCAGCCGCGGCCGCCTTCGCGGCGACCGCGTCGAAGCCGTCCGGGCCGTCGTCGACCGCGCGGATCGACAATCCTCCCACCCGCAGCCCCGACACCTCGAGCCGCTGCCGCAGCGCGGCCTCGTGCCGTGCGAGCCGGCCGGCGCCGATCTCGTTCGCGCGCAGCCGCGCGACGAGCTGTTCGCCGTTCAGCACCAGTTCCGCGTCGACCGTGCCGAGCGACGGCAACGTCAGCGTCAGGCGCGTGCGCCACGCGATGCCGTCGCCCGGGCCGTCGTCGCCGCGCGGCGCGCGGCTGCCCGGATCGTCCGGCTCGATCGTCCAGTCGAGCCGCGCGCCGGGCCATGCCTCGCCCGTCCAGCGGAACTGGTCGGTGGCGAGTGCGTCGAGCTGCTGCCTGACGAGCGGCACGGCGGCCGGATGCACGGTCACCGGCGCCGCGCCCTGCGCGTCGGACGACGCAGCGTCGGCCAGCGCGGCGCGCGCGGGGGTCCAGCGGGAATCGGCGGTTTCGGGGCGCGCGTCGGCGGCGCCGGCGCCGCGCGCGTGCACCGCGTCGGGCCCGAGAAAGTCGTGCGCGGGCGCGCGCGGCGGCGCGCCGGCCGGCGTGCCCTGCCCCGGCGTCTGCTGGGCCGCCGCGCGAGGCGCGGGCGACGGCAGCGGCAAGCGGGCGTCGAGCAGGTCGTCGAGCACGCTGTCGGCCGCCGGCGGATGCGCGTCGGCGGGCGCGAGCAGGCGCGCCTGCGGCTCGCGCATCAGCGCCGCGAGCGGCCGCTGGCCGGCCAGCCACTGCGCCAGATGGGATTCGTAGAAAAGACCGCTTTCGCTCACGGCCTGCGCGAGCGCGGTGCGCAGCGCCGCGACCGGCGGCGCGGCCGACGCATCGCGCACCGCCTGCGCGGACGATGCGGCCTGGCCGGACGGGAGCGCCGCCTGGCGCGCCGCGTCCGGTGGCACGGCCGCGCGCGCGCCGCCCGGCGCCTGCGCCGCCGGATCAGCCAGCAGCACGGTCGGATCGGCGAGCAGCGGCGTGCGGCCGACGACCGCCGGCGTCGCGTCGCCGCCGAAACGGGAGATCGCGTCGAGCACGCGCCCGACATCGGACAGCGCCGTCTGCGCGGACGCTTGCGGGATCGACGCCGCAGGCGGCACCGGCGGCGCCGGCGCCGCGGAGGCGCCGGTGGCCTGCGCACCGACCTGCGCCGCCGCCCCGCCGCCGGACGGGGGCGACACGACGCCGGTCAGCAGGCTGTCGAGGCGGCTCGCCAGCAGCGCGGCCGCAACGGAGTCGATACCGGTCATGATCGGAGCCTGCTCACCTATGCAACATCGATGCGAATTCGGAAACCGGCGGCGCCGGGCGCGGCGCAACCCGCGCCGTCAGCCGCGCGCGCGCGCCTGGTACAGGTCGGTCAGCACCTTGGTCGAGCGCCGCGCCTCGAACAGCGCGGACAGCCGCGCGACGTCCGGGCTCGCGAGATCGCGGATCGCGGCGTCGTCGGCCAGGATGCGGCGGATCAGGTCGAGCTTGCGGGCGAGTTCGGCCTCGTCGAGCGCGATGCCCTGCCCGGCCTCCTTCAGCCCGTCGACGAGCTGCAGGTATTCCTCCTGCAGCCCCGGCAACGCGCTCCAGTCGGCGCTGCGGGCGGCGCCCAGCATGCGGCCCGATACGGCGGCGAGCGCCTCGTAACGCGCGAAGTACTGTTCCTTCCGGTTCATCTTTGCTGGTCCGCGGCCTGCTGGGCAGCCATCCGCGCGACTTCCGGGGCGATCCCCGTCCATGCTTCCTCGAGCGTCGCGAGCAGCCCGTCGACCTCGACCAGCATCGCGTCGCTCGCCTGCGCGTTCGCCTGCAGCAGGCGCTTGCCGATGTAGCTGTACAGCGCATCGAGGCGCGCCGCGATGTCGCCGCCCGCGTCGCGGTTCAGCGACGCCTTCAGCCCGCTCTCGACGATCCGGATCGCCTTGCCGATCGCATCGCCGCGCGCGGATACGTTGCCCTGCTGCAAATGCATGCGCGCCAGCGCAACCGCCTGCCGCGCGCCCTGGTACAGCATCGCGATCAAACGGTGCGGGGAGGCGCCCATCACCCCGGTCTCGACGCCGACACGCGCGTATGCACTGGCTCCAGCGTGTCCTGGGGAAAACATGCGCTTCTCCTTGTTATGCGTTGGATCTGGATAGCCTGCGCCCGCGACGCGGCTGACTCCCGGAGTTATCGGAAATGAAGTTAAAAGCTTTAGGCGAAACCGAGGGCCCTGTCAGACCGGCATCTGCATGATGTCGTTGTAAGCGCTCACCAGCTTGTTGCGGACCTGGAGCCCGAACTGGAAGCCGATGTTGGCTTTCTGCATGTCGACCATCACGTCGTTCAGCGACACGTTCGGCGCGCCGACCTCGAACGCCTGCGCCTCGCCGAGCGCGTGCTGCTGGTCGCCGCTGATCTTGTCGAGCGACGCCTTCATCGCGCTCGCGAACGTGCCGGCCGTCGCCGCGCCGGAACCGGCGACCGCCGCGCTCGGGCTCGCCGCGCCGCTTGCCGCCTGCGCGGCCATCGACTGCATCTGTTGCAACACCGAACCGATTCCGCTGACGTTCGCAGTCATGCTGTTTCCCCATCCAGAAAAGAGGGCCCGTTCGGGCCGGACCGGGCGGGCCGTCGGCGCGTATCGCACGCCCGCCATACCGGATCGCGAAAAAGGATAGCAGCGCGCCGCGCGTCAAAGCCGAGAAAGTACGGGGGAAACCCCGCTCTTTTCAGTCGATCGGAACAGGGCCCGGTTCACGATAATCGCATCGTGTCATTGTCCGCCCGCTCGTCCGAGCGAGCTCAGTCGTCCCGCTCCGGAGAAACTCGACGCATGGATTCGCAGGCCAACTCGCTGATCAACCCAGACGCCCGCGCGGGCCTCGCCAGCCCGGCGCCCGGCGCCGCCGCGGCCGCCGCGTTGCCGGGCGCGGGTGGCGCAGGCGCGGACTTCGGGCTTGGCGGCTTCGCGGAACGCATTCCCGGCATCTCGCGGATGAAGGGCAACCCGAAGCTGCCGTTCCTGATCGCCGTCGCGTTCGCGGTCGCAGTGATCGCCGCGCTCGTGCTGTGGAGCCGCGCGCCCGACTATCGCGTGCTGTACAGCAACCTGTCGGATCGCGACGGCGGCGCGATCATAACCGCGCTCCAGCAGGCAAACGTTCCCTACAAGTTCGCCGATGCCGGCGGCGCGATCCTCGTGCCGTCGAACCAGGTGCATGAAATGCGCCTGAAGCTCGCCGCGATGGGGCTGCCGAAGGGCGGCTCGGTCGGCTTCGAGCTGATGGACAACCAGAAGTTCGGCATCAGCCAGTTCGCCGAACAGATCAACTACCAGCGCGCGCTCGAAGGCGAGCTGCAGCGCACCATCGAATCGATCAACGCCGTGCGCGGCGCGCGCGTGCATCTCGCGATCCCGAAGCCGTCGGTGTTCGTGCGCGACAAGGAAGCGCCGAGCGCGTCGGTGTTCGTCGACCTCTACCCGGGCCGCGTGCTCGACGAGGGCCAGGTGCAGGCGATCACGCGGATGGTGTCGTCCGGCGTGCCCGACATGCCCGCGAAGAACGTGACGATCGTCGACCAGGACGGCAACCTGCTGACCCAGACCGCGTCGGCATCCGGTCTCGACGCGAGCCAGCTCAAATACGTGCAGCAGGTCGAGCACAACACGCAGAAGCGCATCGACGCGATCCTCGCGCCGATCTTCGGCACGGGCAACGCGCGCTCGCAGGTCAGCGCGGATCTCGATTTCTCGAAGGTCGAGCAGACGTCGGAAAGCTACGGCCCGAACGGCAATCCGCAGCAATCCGCGATCCGCAGCCAGCAGACCAGCAGCGCGACCGAGCTCGCGCAGGGCGGCGCGTCGGGCGTGCCGGGCGCGCTGTCGAACACGCCGCCGCAGCCGGCGTCCGCGCCGATCGTCGCCGGCAACGGCCAGAACGCGCCGCAGACGACGCCCGTGAGCGACCGCAAGGACCAGACGACCAACTACGAGCTCGACAAGACGATCCGTCACCTCGAGCAGCCGATGGGCAGCGTGAAGCGGCTGTCGGTCGCGGTCGTCGTCAACTACCAGCCGGTCGCCGACGCGAAGGGCCACGTGACGATGCAGCCGCTGCCGCCGGCGAAACTCGCGCAGGTCGAGCAGCTCGTGAAGGATGCGATGGGCTACGACGCGAAGCGCGGCGACTCGGTGAACGTCGTGAACAGCGCGTTCTCGACCGCGAGCGACCCGTACGCCGACCTGCCGTGGTGGCGCCAGCCCGACATGATCGCGATGGCGAAGGAAGCCGCGAAGTGGCTCGGCATCGCGGCGGCCGCGGCGGCGCTCTACTTCATGTTCGTGCGCCCGGCGATGCGCCGCGCGTTCCCGCCGCCCGAGCCGGTCGCGCCGGCGCTCGCGGCGCCGGAAGATCCGGTCGCGCTCGACGGCCTGCCGGCGCCGGAGAAGGTCGAAGAACCCGACGCGCTGCTGCTCGGCTTCGAAAGCGAAAAGAACCGTTACGAACGCAACCTCGACTACGCGCGCTCGATCGCCCGCCAGGATCCGAAGATCGTCGCCACCGTCGTGAAGAACTGGGTGTCCGATGAACGCTGAAGGCTTGACCAAGAGCGCGCTGCTGCTGATGTCGATCGGCGAGGAAGAGGCCGCGCAGGTATTCAAGTTCCTCGCGCCGCGCGAGGTCCAGAAGATCGGCGCCGCGATGGCCGCGCTGAAGAACGTCACGCGCGAGCAGGTCGAGGACGTGCTGCAGGAATTCGCGAAGGAAGCGGAGCAGCACACCGCGCTGTCGCTCGATTCGAGCGACTACATCCGCTCGGTGCTGACCAAGGCGCTCGGCGAGGACAAGGCCGGCGTACTGATCGACCGCATCCTGCAGGGCAGCGACACGAGCGGCATCGAGGGCCTGAAGTGGATGGACTCGGGCGCGGTGGCCGAACTGATCAAGAACGAGCATCCGCAGATCATCGCGACGATCCTCGTGCACCTCGACCGCGACCAGGCATCCGAGATCGCGTCGTGCTTCACCGAACGCCTGCGTAACGACGTGATGCTGCGGATCGCGACGCTCGACGGCATCCAGCCGGCCGCGCTGCGCGAACTCGACGACGTGCTGACGGGCCTGCTGTCCGGCAGCGACAACCTGAAGCGCAGCCCGATGGGCGGCATCCGCACCGCGGCCGAGATCCTGAACTTCATGACGAGCGTGCACGAGGAGGGCGTGCTCGAAAGCGTGCGCCAGTACGACGCCGATCTCGCGCAGAAGATCGTCGACCAGATGTTCGTGTTCGAGAACCTGCTCGACCTCGAGGACCGCGCGATCCAGATGGTGCTCAAGGAAGTCGAGTCGGAAACGCTGATCATCGCGCTGAAGGGCGCGCCGCCCGCGCTGCGCCAGAAGTTCCTCGCGAACATGTCGCAGCGCGCGGCCGAACTGCTCGCCGAGGATCTCGACGCGCGCGGCCCGGTGCGCGTGTCCGAAGTCGAGACGCAGCAGCGCCGCATCCTGCAGATCGTTCGCAACCTGGCCGAGAGCGGCGCGATCGCGATCGGCGGCAAGGCGGAAGACGCGTATGTCTGATTCGGCGAGCGATCGCGCGGGCACCCTCACCGCCTACCAGCGGTGGGAGATGGCGTCGTTCGACCCGCCGCCGCCCCCGCCGCCGCCCGACGACGCGGCAGCGGCCGCCGCCGCGCTCGCCGAGGACCTGCAACGCGTGCGCGACGCCGCGCACGCCGAAGGCCATGCGGCCGGCCACGTCGAAGGTCAGGCGCTCGGCTACCAGGCCGGTTTCGAGCAAGGCCGCGAACAGGGGTTCGAAGCCGGCCAGGCCGACGCGCGCGAACAGGCCGCGCAGCTCGCGGCGCTCGCCGCGTCGTTCCGCGAAGCCGTGTCGAGCGTCGAGCACGATCTTGCCGCCGACATCGCGCAGCTCGCGCTCGACATCGCGCAACAGGTCGTGCGCCAGCACGTGAAGCACGACCCGGCCGCGCTCGTCGCGGCCGTGCGCGACGTGCTCGCGGCCGAACCCGCGCTGTCCGGCGCGCCGCATCTCGCGGTGAATCCGGCCGACCTGCCCGTCGTCGAAGCCTATCTGCAGGACGATCTCGATGCGCTCGGCTGGAACGTGCGCACCGACGCGTCGATCGAGCGCGGCGGCTGCCGCGCGCACGCCGCGACCGGCGAGGTCGACGCGACGCTGCCCACGCGCTGGCAGCGCGTCGCCGCCGCGATCGGCAAGGTGAGCACGTGGTGACGCGGCCGCCCGAAGCGCTCGCGCACGACGGCCTGACGCCGCTCGAACGCGAGCTCGCGCTCGCGTCGTTCGGCCCCGACGCCCCGCACGAGCCCGCGCCGCCCCCCGCGGCCGCCGACACCGCGCCGCGCGCACCGCACAACCCGCATCTCGCGCACTGGCGCACGCACCTGAACGGCCTCGCCGCGCGCAGCCGCCGCGCGCTGCCGCTGCGCCCGTGCGGACGCCTGACGCGCGCGGCCGGCCTCGTGCTCGAGGCGATCGGGCTGCGCCTGTCGGTCGGTGCCGAATGCACGATCGAACTGCCGCCCGGCAGCACGCTGCCGCACGCGGAAGCGGAAGTCGTCGGCTTCGCCGGCGACCGCCTGTTCCTGATGCCGACCACCGACGTCGCCGGCGTGCTGCCCGGTGCGCGCGTCTGGCCCCGCGAAACCGCGCCGGTGGCCGATCCGCTCGCGGGCGCGAAGCGTTTGCCGGTCGGCTGGGAGATGCTCGGGCGCGTCGTCGACGCGTCGGGCCGCCCGCTCGACGGCCTCGGCCCGCTCGCGTCGAAGGTCGACGCGCCGCTGTCGGCGCCGTCGATCAACCCGCTCGAGCGCGAACCGATCCACCACGTGCTCGATGTCGGCGTGCGTGCGATCAACGCGCTGCTCACCGTCGGCCGCGGCCAGCGGATGGGCCTGTTCGCCGGCTCCGGCGTCGGCAAGTCGGTGCTGCTCGGCACGATGGCGCGCTACACGAGCGCGGAAGTGATCGTGATCGGGCTGATCGGCGAACGCGGCCGCGAAGTGAAGGAGTTCATCGAACAGATCCTCGGCGAGGACGGGCTCGCGCGCTCGGTCGTCGTCGCGGCGCCGGCCGACGTATCGCCGCTGCTGCGGATGCAGGGCGCGGCCTATGCGACGTCGCTGGCCGAGTATTTCCGCGACCAGGGCAAGCACGTGCTGCTGCTGATGGATTCGCTGACGCGCTACGCGATGGCGCAGCGCGAGATCGCGCTCGCGATCGGCGAGCCGCCCGCGACCAAGGGTTACCCGCCGTCGGTGTTCGCGAAGCTGCCGGCGCTCGTCGAGCGCACCGGCAACGGGCCGGAGGGCGGCGGCTCGATCACCGCGTTCTACACGGTGCTGACCGAAGGCGACGACCAGCAGGACCCGATCGCCGATTCGGCGCGCGCGATCCTCGACGGCCACGTCGTGCTGTCGCGTGCGCTCGCCGAAGCCGGCCACTATCCGGCGATCGACATCGAGGCGTCGATCAGCCGCGCGATGACCGCGCTGATCGACGAAACGCATCTCGACCACGTCCGGCAGTTCAAGCAGATGCTGTCGCGCTACCAGCGCAATCGCGACCTGATCGCGGTCGGCGCGTACGCGCCCGGCCGCGACGCGCAGCTCGATCGCGCGATCGCGCTCTATCCGCGCATCGAGGCATTCCTGCAGCAGGGCTTTCGCGAATGCGCGCCGTTCGCGTCGAGCCTCGCCGGGCTCGATGCGCTGTTCACCCACGGAGGCTGACGCTAAATGGCACAAGGCTTTCCCCTGCAGATCCTGCTCGACCGCGCCAACGAGGATCTCGACTCGGCGACCCGGCAGCTCGGCACCGCGCAGCGCGACCGCACCGCGGCCGCCGAGCAGCTCGACGCGCTGCTGCGCTACCGCGACGAATACCACGCGCGCTTCTCGCAATCCGCCCAGCACGGGATGCCGGCCGGCAACTGGCGCAATTTCCAGGCGTTCATCGACACGCTCGACGCCGCGATCGCGCAGCAGCGCAGCGTGCTGGCCGCGGCCGAAGTCCGTATCGACGAAGCACGCCCGAACTGGCAACAGAAGAAACGCACCGTCGGCTCGTATGAAATCCTGCAGGCGCGCGGCGTCGCGCAGGAAGCGGTCCGAAGCGCGAAGCCCGGCGCGAACAGCGCGACGCCGACGAACACGCCGCGAAGATCCTGCGCATGCGGGCCGACGCGGCAAAGTCGACGTAACCGACCACCGCATTCGAACGAGAGAACGTCATGCCTCCCCTGCCCCTGCTCGGCGCACTGATCGATACGGCCGGCTCCGCCCTCAAGGCCGGCCGCAAGGCGGCCGCCGCGGACGCGTCCGCGCCCGCCAATGCGGCCGACGCCGCCGGTTCGCCGCTGCCGTTCGCGCAGACGCTGAAGCAAAGCGTCGCGTCGCAGCGCACGTCGTCGGCGCAGGCCGATGCGTCGTCGACGCCGACGTTGCCTTCGACGTCATCGAGCGCGCCGTCGACCGTCGCCGGCAACGCGAAGCCGTCCGGCTCGTCCGACGACAAGGCCCGCGACGACGCCACCGCGGCCGTCAACCCCGATGCGGCCGCACTCGCCGCCGCGGCCGTGCAGGCGCAACTGCAGGCGCGTCCCGACGGCACGCCTGCCGCGGCCGACGCGCCGTCCACCGACCCGCTGTCGCGCGCCGGCGACGCGGCGTCGGCCGCCCTCGCGGCGGCCGCGAACGCGACGAAGGGCGACGCGCAGGCAGCAGCCGCGACCGACGAACCGGCGACGAGCCGCGACGTGCTGCATGCCGCGCTCGCGAAGCTGACCGGCGACGCGAACGCCGCCGCGACGCCGTCCACGGGCGCGGCCACGGGTACGGCCGCGCAGCCGGCCCTGTCGACCGCGGCCGCCGTGCCGGCGACGCCGAAAGCACCGACGTTCGACAAGACGCTGACCGACGCGAAGGGCGCGCTCGCCGCGCAACAGGGGCAGGCGCAGCCGTCGCCCACGCAGCCGGTCCAGGCCGATGCGGTCAAGCCCGATGCGGCCCATGCGCTCGCGGCGACGCAGGACGCCGCCGCTCCGGCCGGTGCGGCGCTGGCTGCCGCGACGGCCGCCGCGCAAGCGAACGCGCCGGTGGCGGCGGCCGCGAACGGCATCGCCGCCGCGAACGCGCACGTGCTCGCCCCGCACGTCGGCACGCCGGACTGGACGGACGCGCTGAGCCAGAAGGTCGTGTTCCTGTCGAATGCGCACCAGCAGAGCGCCGAGCTGACACTCAATCCGCCCGATCTCGGGCCGCTGCAGGTCGTGCTGCGTGTCGCGGACAATCACGCGCACGCGCTGTTCGTGTCGCAGCACGCGCAGGTGCGCGACGCGGTCGAAGCCGCGCTGCCGAAGCTGCGCGAAGCGATGGAATCGGGCGGGCTCGGCCTGGGCAGCGCGACCGTCAGCGACGGCGGCTTCGCTTCGCAGCAGCAGAACCCGCAACCGTCCTTCGCCGGCGGGCAGTCGGCGCGGCGCGGCGGCGGCGCACCGTCAGGCGCCGATGCGACGCTCGACGCCGCGCAACCCGCGGCGACGGTCGCGACCGCAAGCCGCGCCGGCCTCGTCGATACGTTTGCCTGAGCATGACTGCCCGCGTGCGCGCGCCGCTCAGCGGCCGTGCACCGCCGCAGCCGCGTGCGGCGCGCCCGCCCGGCGCGCCGCGACGATGAAGTCCGCCGCGCGTTCGCCGATCATCACCGACGGCGCATTCGTGTTCCCGCCGACCAGCGTCGGCATCACCGACGCATCCACCACGCGCAATCCTTCGACGCCGCGCACGCGCAGTTGCGGATCGACGACCGCGCGCGCGTCCGACCCCATCCGGCAGGTGCCGACCGGGTGGTAGATCGTGTCGGCATGCTCGACGATCGTCTTGCGCAGCTCCGCTTCGCTCTGGTCCGCCCGCGTGTACAGCTCGCGCCCGCCCTGCGACGCGAGCGGTGCCTGCGACAGGATCCTGCGCATCGCCTGCGTGCCCCGCACGAGCAGGTCGATATCGCGCGCATCGCTGAAGAAGCGCGGATCGATCAGCGGTGCGTCACGCGCATCGCCGCTCGCGAGCGTCACCGTGCCGCGGCTGAACGGCCGCAGCGCGCACACGTGCAGCGAATAGCCGAAGCCCCAGTGCATCTTGCGGTTGTGGTCGTCCACGAGCGCCGTGCAGAAATGCAGCTGCAGGTCGGGGCGCTCGAGCGACGGATCGCTCTTGATGAAGCCGCCGGCCTCCGCGACGTTGCTCGTCATCATCCCGGTGCGGCTCGAGAAATAGCGCGCGAGCGCGGGCGTCATCTTCGCGATCCCGCGCAGGCACACGCCGACCAGTTCCGATGAATTCACGCGCGTGTTGATGATGAAGTCGATATGGTCGATCAGGTTCGTGCCGACGTCCGGCGCATCCTGCACGACGGCGATCCCGTGCCGGCGCAGTTGCTCGGCCGGGCCGATCCCCGAACACATCAGCAGTTGCGGCGAATTGAACGCGCCGGCCGACAGGATCACTTCCGCGCGCGCGTCGAGCGTCTCGACGCGCCCGTTGCGCGCGACCGCGACGCCGGCCGCGCGCTTGCCGTCGAACGTGACGCGCAGCACCGTCGCATCGGTGATCACGTGCAGGTTCGGCCGGTCGCGCCCGTAGATGTACGCACGCGCAACGCTGCAGCGCGAGCCGTCGCGGTGCGTGACCTGATAGAAGCCGACGCCTTCCTGCGTCGCGCCGTTGAAGTCGTCGTTCAGCGGATAGCCGGCCGCATGCGCGGCCTGGATGAATCGTTCGGAGAACGGATTGCGAAAGCGCAGATCCGACACCGACAGCGGGCCGTCCGCGCCGTGCCACGCATCGGCGCCGCGTTCGTTGCCTTCCGCGCGTCGAAAATACGGCAGCACGTCCTGCCAGCCCCAGCCTGTCGCGCCGAGCTGCGCCCATTCGTCGTAGTCGCCCGGGTGGCCGCGCGTGTAGATCATCGCGTTGATCGCGCTCGAGCCGCCCATCCCGCGCCCGCGCGGCTGGTAGCCGCGCCGCCCGCCGAGGCCCGGCTGCGGCACCGTCTCGTAGCCGTAGTTCGTGCCGAGCTTGAACGGCACCAGCGCCGCGATGCCGACCGGCATGTTGACCAGCAGGTTGCGCTCCGTGTGGGAGCCGGCCTCGATCAGCGCGATCGTCGCGTCGGGGCAGGCATCGGCGAGACGGCCTGCCAGGCTCGATCCGCCCGATCCGCCGCCGACGATGATGTAGTCGTATTGCATGTCACGTCTCCGTCGTGTCATGGAAGGCGCCCGGCACCGCCGCGCGTCCCGGGTCTTGTAGTTCGGGCATTGTAGGAATGGCCGCTGCGCACGCGGCGCGCGGATTCAAGAGCGATTCCTCTAAACGCCCGCGTGAACTAAATTTAAGATGTATCGATTCGCTTGGCGCGACGCCCCCGGCCGCCAGCAGCCGATCTGTCGCGAAATGGGAGTGACCGTCATGCAGCGACACGTTGTGCAGGCCGTGCGCCGACCAGGTGGTCCGGCCGTGCCGCCCCTGCCCGGCATTTCATTTCAAACGACGCCCGGTGCGCGCGCATGCGCTGCGATGCGAACGACGCGCGACGTTCGAACGACGCGGCTGTCGCCGGTCCGTTTGGAACGCGCCGCGTCTGCACCGCTCGACAGGCTGCTGAAGCTGCAGGCGACAGTCTCGCGATGCATCGCGCCCGCGCATGCGGCGACGCCGCATGCAGCCGTTCACGCGTCGGTTTCGCACGCTGCAACGCAGCGCAAACAGGCAACGCGCATCGCCGGCGCCAGCGCGTCGATGCGCATCGACCGTCGCGCGGATGCGACGCTCGCAGCAACGCCCCCACCCCGATCCGCCACGCCGCGCTTGTCGCGCGGGCGCCAGCGGCCCGACTGCCGGCCGGCGCGCCACGCCCCACCGGAGGAGACGACATGAAGAACGACCTGCCCGAATTCGCCGCGCTGACGTCGCTGCTACGCGACCAGCGCGCGGCCTACCTGCGCGCACCGTACCCCGCATGGGAAACGCGCGCGCAGCACCTGCGCGCGCTGCGCACGATGCTGCTCGACCACGCGGACGCGCTCGCCGAAGCGATCAGCGCCGATTTCGGTCATCGCGCGAAGCAGGAAGTGCTGCTGTCGGAAATCTGGATGGCGAAGGAAGAGATCGACGACGCGCTCAGGCACGGCAAGCGCTGGATGAAACCGATCCGCAAGCCGATGAACAAGTGGCTGCGCCCGGCGCGCGCGAAGGTGATTCCGCAGCCGCTCGGCGTGGTCGGCATCGTCGTGCCGTGGAACTACCCGGTGCTGCTCGCGGCCGGCCCGCTGATCTGCGCGCTCGCGGCCGGCAACCGCGCGATCATCAAGATGTCCGAACTGACGCCGCGCACGTCGGCGCTGTTCGAGCAGCTCGTTGCGAAGACCTTCACGCGCGACCACGTCGCGGTCGTGAACGGCGATGCGGAGGTAGGCGCCGCATTCAGCGGCCTGCCGTTCGATCATCTGCTGTTCACCGGTTCGACGCACGTCGGCCGCCACGTGATGCGCGCGGCCGCCGACAACCTCACGCCCGTCACGCTCGAACTCGGCGGCAAGTCGCCGGCGATCGTCGGGCCGAATGCGCGCTTCGATGCGGCCGTCGACGCGATCGTCGCGGGCAAGACGCTGAACGCGGGCCAGACCTGCATCGCGCCCGACTACGTGCTGCTGCCGCGCGGGATGGAGGCCGCGTTCATCGAGCGCGCACGGGCACGGTTCGCGAAGATGTACCCCGACCTGTCGGCCAACGGCGACTACACGACGATCGTAACGCCGCGCCACTACGCCCGGCTGCAGCAACTGGCCAGCGACGCGCAGGCGGCCGGCGCGCAGCTGCATCCGCTGTCCGACGCGCAATCCGATCCTGCATCGCGCCGCTTCGTGCCGTGCGCGGTCACGCAGGTGCCGGCGGCGTCGCAGCTGATGCAGGAGGAAATCTTCGGGCCGCTGCTGCCGCTCGTGCCGTACGAGCGGCTCGACGAAGCGATCGCCTACGTGAACGCGCGCCCGCGTCCGCTCGCGCTCTACCTGTTCGACGAGGACGGCGGCACGATCGACCGCGTGATGCGCGAAACGATCTCGGGCGGCGTGTCGATCAACGAAACGCTGATGCACATCGCGTGCGGCAGCCTGCCGTTCGGCGGTGTCGGCGCGAGCGGCATGGGCGCCTATCACGGCTACGACGGCTTCGTGACGTTCTCGAAAATGAAGCCGGTGCTCACGCAGGCGCGCCTGAACGCGCGCAACCTGCTCGCGCCGCCGTACGGCAAGCGCTTCGCCGCGCTGATCAAGCTGATGCTGAAGTTTTGAGCGACGCGGGCCGCGTGCCGGCCCGCGTCCGTCACACGGGCCAGAGCGGCCCTTCCTGCATCGCGCCGATCTGCTCACGCAGCTCGAGCACGCGTGCTTCCCAGTAGCGGTGCGTGTTGAACCACGGGAACGCGGCGGGGAAGGCGGGATCGTCCCAGCGTCGCGCGAGCCATGCCGCGTAGTGGATCAGCCGCAGCGTGCGCAGCGCTTCGACGAGATGCAACTCGCGCGGCTCGAATTCGCAGAAATCCTCGTAGCCGGCCAGCAGGTCAGCCAGCGCACGCGACGCGCCTTCGCGATCGCCCGGCAACAACAGCCACAGATCCTGGATCGCGGGCGCCATCCGGCTGTCGTCGAAGTCGACGAAGTGCGGGCCCGCATCGGTCCACAGCACGTTGCTCGGATGGCAGTCGCCGTGCGTGCGCAGCAGGCGGATCTCGCCCGCCCGCTCGAACGCGGCCTCGACACCTTCGAGCGCGAGCGTCACGGCCGTTTCGTAGGCCGGTCGTACGTCATCCGGAATGAAATCGTGCGCGAGCAGGTAGTCGCGCGGCTCGTAGCCGAACGTACCGATATCGAGCACGGGACGCGCGACATACGGCTGCGTCGCGCCGACCGCATGGATCCGGCCGATGAAGCGGCCGAGCCATTCGAGCGTGTCGCTGCGGTCGAGATCGGGCGCGCGGCCGCCGCGCCGCTCGAAGATCGAGAAGCGGAAACCGTCGAACGCGTGCAGCGTGCGGCCGTCGAATGCACGCGCGGGCACCGCCGGAATCTCGCGCGCGGCGAGTTCGGCGACGAACGCATGCTCTTCGAGGATCGCTTCGTCCGACCAGCGGGCCGGACGGTAGAACTTCGCGACGACCGGCGGGCCGTCTTCGATGCCCACCTGATACACGCGGTTTTCGTAGCTGTTGAGCGCGAGCAGGCGCCCGTCGGTGCGCAGGCCGGCCGGCATCAGCACGCTGTCGAGCGCGTCGAGCACGCACTCGGGCGTGAGTCCGGCGAACGGCGGGCCGGCCGGGGCGGAAGGAGCGGGAGTGACTTCGTTCATGCCCCGCATTGTGCCGCCAGCCGGGCCGAAAGACGAGCGCCCGGTGCGGCGTATGCGCTCAGTGAAGCGCCGCGCCGGCCGGCAGCACGGATTCGCCTGTGTCGATCAGGTCCTCGAGAAAGAACGGCTCGGTGTTGAGTTCCTTCGACTCGCCCGGTACGCCCGCGTACCAGGTCACCATGGCCATGTCGCCCAGGATGCGCTGGACGATGCCGCGCGCGCCCTTCGGCACCGCGATATGGGTAGTGCAGACAATCGACCCGACATGCATGATGGTTCCCCACTCGTTCTTGAATCTTGATATCCGGCCAACCTGCGCGGCCGGCCAATGCACGACATGCGCCGCCGCTGCGATGGCGGCCGCGCTATCCCATTGTTCACGGTTTATCGAAGCGCGAAAAGAAGAAGAAGCAGGCGAAGTGCCGCGAATTCGTCGAATGTCTCCAATCAACCACTGCGCCGCCCGCGCGCTTGCATGGGCGACACCCCCATCATACCCTGTCGGGTGTGACTGTCCGGCGATCCTGCCGCCGGCGCTCCGGCGGCCGCTTCCGGGGGCGCGCATGGCGGGCGCGGGCGGCGCGTGACGCCCGCGCGCCGATTGCCACTCAGGCCGCTGTTGCGGTACCTTTGATGCTCA
This sequence comes from Burkholderia cepacia, assembly GCF_001718835.1. Lineage (NCBI taxonomy): Bacteria > Pseudomonadati > Pseudomonadota > Betaproteobacteria > Burkholderiales > Burkholderiaceae > Burkholderia > Burkholderia cepacia. The sequence goes on from NZ_CP013443.1 coordinate 3,609,079, forward strand.
TTCGCGTTCCAGCGCATTTCGCCCACGATGCCTTCGCAACCGTCCGCCCTTCCGATTTCACGGCCGCCGCTCGACGCGCGGCCGCGGGCATGCGCGCATCCGGCCGCGCCTCCTCCTGTCGCACCGCCGCTCGTCGGCGCCGCGCCGCCCCCTCCGGCGGCGTTCGCCGGCTGACCGCCGGCGCCGTTCCGTCCTCCATTCGCCTGCCTGCCGTTCGTGCGTCGTGACGCACGGCTCGCTGCTGCGCGCGCGGATGGAACGTTCCGATCCGTTCGACAGGTGGATTCACATGGTTTCGTTCAAACGCGCGCTCGCCGCGCACGGCGCGACGTCGCTCTTCGTGCTGCTGTGGAGCAGCGGCGCGATCTTCGCTGAACTCGGTCTGCGTCACGCATCCGCGTTCGTCTTTCTCACCGCTCGTTTCGCCCTTGCATCGCTCGTGCTGCTCGCGTTGTCCGCCGCGCGCGGACGCTGGCTGCCCGCATCGGGCGAGCGGCGCATCGCGGTCGTCACCGGGGTGCTGATGATGGGCGGCTATTCGATCTTCTACCTGCTCGCGCTCGAACGCGGGATCGCGCCGGGCGTACTCGCCACGATCCTCGGCGTGCAGCCGATCCTCACGCTCGCGCTCGTCGAGCGGCGCTGGCAGCCCGTGCGCATCGCAGGGCTCGCGCTGTCGCTCGCCGGCCTCGCGCTCGTCGTGTGCCGCGGCGTGGGCGACGGCGGCCTGTCGCTCGCGGGCATCGCGTGCGCGCTCACCGCGCTCGTCGCGCTGACCGCCGGCTCGTTGCTGCAAAAGCGCGTACGGGCGGCGCCCGCCGACGTGCTGCCGTTGCAGAACGCGATCGGCCTCGCGCTGTGCGTGGCGATCGTGCCGTTGCGGCCGATCGCATTCGACGCGACCTGGGCGTTCGTCGTGCCGCTCGCGTGGCTCGGCATCGTGATTTCGGTGATCGCGCAACTGCTGTTCTACCGGTTGATGCAGCGCGGCGACCTCGTCAACGTGACGAGCCTGTTCTATCTCGTGCCCGTCGTCACCACGCTGATGGATGCCGTATGGCTCGGCAACCGGCCCGAGCCGCTCGCGCTCGCCGGCATGGGCGCGATCATCGCGGGGCTCGTGCTCGTGTTCCGTTCGCCCGCACGTCGCGCGTGACCTGGCGGGGCCGCCCGCCGGCAATGGCGGGCGGCCCCGCGAAAGCAGAAAGGAAACGGAAAGAAATTCGCAAGACGGCCGTCTGATTCGCGTTCGAACCGATGCTTTCTTGAGATTTCTGCTGCTTTTTTAATGGTTCGGATAGCGAAAAGCGTGCGGCGTTTCCTATACTCGTACTGACCACCCTTCTCGCAATCGGGTCGGAGCAAAACGAGACTGCCCAAGCATGGGTCCGGAGCAAGTGCAGCTCCGGTCGACAAGGAGACACGCATGACAACCTACTTCACGATCGGCGACTTCATCCTGTTGATTCCGATGGCGCTGGCCGGTGCGCTATTTCTCGGCGCGGTGCCGTGCGCAACCGAATTCCGCCACAACCTGCTGCGCGTGCTGGGCGTCATCCTCGGCGTCGGCGTCGCGGTATTGCTCGTCGAAGGCCTGCCTGCGCTGATCTAGCGGCGCTGCGTATGCCCCCGTTGCGCCGCGCCGGCGGAACGGACTGTCGATACGATGCGGCGGCTACGTCGCGCGCCGCATCGCATGCCGGTCAGATCGCCTGATCGGTGGACGGCTTTTCCCACAGATTGATGCCGCCTTCCGTCGCGTAACGATCGATCTCCGCGAGTTCCTCCGCCGAGAATTCGAGGTGCTTCAGCGCACCAACGTTTTCACGCACCTGCTCCGCACGGCTCGCGCCGATCAGCGCGGACGTCACGCGGCCGTTGCGCAGCACCCATGCGAGCGCCATCTGCGCGAGGCTCTGCCCGCGCCGTTCGGCAATCGCGTTGAGCTTGCGCACGTGCTCGAGGTTGTCCGCACTCAGGTGATCCTGCTTCAGCGAGCCGCCGCCCGGCTTGTTCACGCGCGCGTCGGCCGGCACGCCGTTCAGGTACTTCGACGTGAGCAGCCCCTGCGCGAGCGGCGTAAACGCGATGCTGCCCGTGCCGATCTCGTCGAGCGTGCCGAGCAGCTCGGTTTCGACCCAGCGGTTCAGCAGGTTGTATGACGGCTGATGGATCAGCAGCGGCACCTTGTACTGCGCGAGCAGCTCGGCCATCTCGCGCGTCTTCGCCGCCGAATACGACGAAATGCCGATATAGAGCGCCTTGCCCTGCTGCACGGCCGACGCGAGCGCGCCCGCCGTTTCCTCGAGCGGCGTGTGCGCGTCGAAGCGGTGCGAATAGAAGATGTCGACGTAGTCGAGCCCCATCCGCTGCAGGCTCTGGTCGAGGCTCGCGAGCACGTACTTGCGCGACCCGCCGCCGCTGCCGTACGGCCCCGGCCACATGTCCCAGCCGGCCTTCGTCGAGATCAGCAGCTCGTCGCGGTACGGCCGGAAATCCTCCTTCAGCAGCCGGCCGAAGTTGGTTTCGGCACTGCCGTACGGCGGCCCGTAGTTGTTCGCGAGATCGAAGTGGTTGATGCCGAGGTCGAACGCGGTACGCAGGATGTCGCGCTGCGTCGAGATCGGCGTCGAGTCGCCGAAGTTGTGCCACAGGCCGAGCGACAGGGCGGGCAGTTTGAGCCCGGATTTGCCGCAGGTGCGGTATTGCATGCCGGCATAACGTTCGGAAGCTGCTTCGTAGGCCATGAGTAATCCCGTCAGGACGTCGGAGGGCGGACGCGCGCCGGCACCGCGCGCGGCGCGCCGGCGGCGAAGGAAACGCAGGACGGATATGGTAGCGAACGCGGCCGATGCGCGCACGGCAATGGACGCGGCCGCGACGCTCGCCTACACTGCGGCGTCTCGAATCACCGTTTCAGCGAGGTTGGTATGTCCCGGGTCATCTCGGTTGCACTGCTCGTCGGCGGCGTCGTGCTGCTGTATTTCGGCGGCCAGTCGTTCCATTCGATCAACGACAACGTGTCGCGCTTCTTCACCGGTTCGCCCGCGACGAAGACGATCCTGCTGATCGCAGGCGGCGCCGTCGCATCGTTCATCGGCCTGATCGGCCTCGCGATGCCGGGCAACAAGCGCTGACGCGCGCTCCGCGGCGACGAATCGTCCGACGCAGCGGCCGCAGGCCGGCGGCTAGAACTGCACTTCCGGTTTCGACGCCGAGCGCGTGCCGGGCAGCGGCCGGTTGCTCGCGCCGTGATAGGTGTACACGAGCGAGAATTTCACCTGGTCGGAGCGGTTCTGCCCGGCCGAATGCAGCGTGTTGCTGTGGAAGAACACCACGTCGCCGGCATTGAGCGGCGGGCACACGGCCGCATCGATCATCGTCCGGTTCGCCGGCAGGTCGCTGCGGAAGAACTTCGCATCGTCGAACGCTTCGGGCCCGAATTCGGCCGTATGCGACCCCGGCACGAGCCACAGTGCGCCGTTTTCGTTCGTTTCCGGCCCGAGCGCGAGCCACACCGACACCATGTCCGGGCGCTCGAACGACCAGTAGCGGAAATCGCGATGCCAGCCGGTCAGGCTGCCGTACGCGGGATGCTTCGTCATCATGCAGTTGTGATGCGCGCGCGACAGCACGGGTTCTTCGCCGAAATACTCGCGCATCCACGCGCCGATTTCGGGTGCGATCGCGCGCTCGGCGAACGCCGGATCGCGCGAATACGCATCCAGCAGCCGCCGCACCGTATGCCCGCCCGGCGCATGCTTGGACTCGGGCGCGCCCGGGTAGCGCAGGTCCGCCTCGAACTCGATCGGCTGCGCGGCTTCCTGCAACTGTCGCTCGGCGACGCGCTTCAGCGCCGCGCACTGCTCGGCGCTCACGAGCCCGCGGGCGACGACAAAGCCGCGCTCGCGCAATTCCGCGACTTGCGCGCGGATCGATTCCGACTGCAAAGAAGACATGGGACGCTCGAAATATTTCTTGTGAATGTGACGATTGTAAATCGGCGCCGGATGCCGCGAACAGCGCCATTGTCGTGCGCAGGGAATTGCCGTTCGGCAATTTGATCCAGAGCAAGGGAACTGTGCGCGTCCGCGCTGGCCTCACTGACAGGCGGTATGTAATGCAGGCCTTGTGGCACAAGGGTTTATCGCGACTTTTGCCCGTCATGAATCCCCTGTAGCCTGTCGCGGCCTGTCAATTCTGGCGGGCGCGGCGCGCAGCGAGTTTCGATAAGATCCGTTGCGTCATCCGAGGCCGTTCATACCAGTGCGCTCTCAAGGGCGCCATCCATACAAGCGAAGCATCGTTCACATGCCATTCCGTCTGACTTCCCGTCTCAGCCGCGCTGCGAAGCGCGTCGTGCCCTCCGTTCCCCTTCGCCCGCTGCGCCATCACCGCGCGCGCACGCAGGCGCTGGCCGAGCGCACGCAACAGCCCGCGCGGCTGGACGGTATCCGTGCGTGGTTCCACGCATTTTTCTCGATGATGAGCGCGCAGGCGTTCTCGCGCCGCGCCGGCCTGCGCTCGCTGCTGCAGAAACCGTCGTCGCTGCGTGCGCTCGCGCTGCGCCGCGCTGGGGCCCCAGCGGCGCGTCAACCGTCCGCGCCGCCTCGCGGCCAGCAACGGCTGGTTCGGGTTCGGCGCGCGCTGATCGCAGCGCGGCAAACCGCCGCACGCAAACGTCGCCGCGCCTGCGCGCCGCGACGGCAGAAATAAAAATCTATGGTCAGCCCGATTTTTGCAAGCGAGGCAGCGTTGACCTAAAGTGGACTTGCTCGAATCTATCCGGGGTTGTGGATGGGAAAGATCCCGCCCCATGATGGGAGCCGCACCGGGCAAACCTCAAAAACCCCTCAGCATCGACATGCTGATTTTTGTGTCAGGTTACTTGCCCGGCCGTTGAGTCGTTTATGCCTTCACGTATCTCGCGTCGCAAAACCAGGTGTGACGACTGAAACTGAAGCTGTAAGCGATGGGAAGCGTCAGGCCGGCAGAGCCGCCGGCGCGCTTCGATAGTGTGTCCCTTTGGCGAGGATGGCCCAGGCGATCCTCGCCAATTTATTGGCCAGAGCGCAAGCCACCACGTTCGAGTGCCTTCGTGCCAGTAGACTGCGGACCCACACGCCCAAGGAATCCGTTCGGCGCTCGATGCGCAGCATGATGACCCGCGCACATTGCACCAGCAGTCTCCGCAAGCCTTTGTCGCCGCGCTTACTGATGCCCAATAACGTGGGTTTGCCGCCCGTGCTGTATTGCCGAGGTACCAAGCCGATCGACGCCGCGAACTGACGCGCTGAGCCGTATTGGCGGGCATCGCCCAATTCCGACATCAACACACTGGCAGTAATCGGGCCGATGCCGGGAATCTCCAGTAGCCGTTCGCTGCGTTCGTCTTCGTGCAGTTGCGTGAGCAGCTCGTGTTCGACCTGGCCGATCTGCTCGTCCAGATACTTGAAATGCGCCTGCAGGCGTTCGAGCACGGCCACCAGCCTGGGCGGCAACGCTTCCGCCTCCAGTACGGCCGGTAATCGCCGCATCACTGCCATGCCACGCGGTAGGCTGATACCGAACTCCAACAGAAATGCGTGAATCTGGTTGATCGTACCGGTGCGATTGCGCACCAGCGCCTCGCGCACGCGGTGCAACGCCGACACGACCTGCTGCGCTTCGTTACGCGGGCTCACGAAACGCATGCTCGGGCGCGAAGCGGCTTCACAGATCGCCTGAGCATCCGCGAAATCGTTCTTGTTGCCTTGCCGGAACGGCTTGACGAATTGGGGGGAGATTAACTTGGCCTCATGGCCTAGCGTTTGAAGTCGGCGTGCGATCCAGTGAGCACCGGCGCAGGCTTCCATTACCACGGTACAACTCGGAAAATTGCTCAGCAGCGTGAACATCTGATTGCGCGTGAGCTTCTTGCGCAACACCATCCTGCCCGACCCATCCTGCGCATGCAGGTGGAAGCAGTGCTTGCCGAGATCGATGCCGATCAGCGATACCGTGTCCATGATGGCCCCCAAAAGGACAAAATCCTCACTCAGCGTAGTCCACTGAGCGAGGATCGGGCTGACCATCCTATTAACCCCGGCATGGCCGGGGTTTTTCATTTCGGGCGAACGACGCTTACGCGACGCGTGCCGTCGGCTCGACGCCGGCCGCTTCGGCCAGTGCGAGCGCCTTGTCGGTCGCTTCCCACGAGAATTCCGGCTCTTCGCGGCCGAAGTGGCCGTAAGCAGCCGTCTTCTCGTAGATCGGGCGCAGCAGGTCGAGCATCTTGATGATGCCCTTCGGACGCAGGTCGAAATGCTCGCGCACGAGCTTCGTGATCACCGCATCCGACACGCGGCCCGTGCCGAACGTGTTGACCATCACCGAGGTCGGCTCGGCGACGCCGATCGCGTACGACACCTGGATCAGCGCGCGCGACGCGAGGCCGGCGGCGACGATGTTCTTCGCGACGTAGCGGCCGGCGTACGCCGCCGAACGGTCGACCTTCGACGGATCCTTGCCCGAGAACGCGCCGCCGCCGTGCGGTGCGGCACCGCCGTAGGTGTCGACGATGATCTTGCGGCCGGTCAGGCCGCAATCGCCCTGCGGGCCGCCGATCACGAACCGGCCGGTCGGGTTCACCAGGAACTTGATGTCGCCCTTGATCAGGTCGGCCGGCAGCGTCGGCTTGATGATTTCCTCGATCACGGCTTCGCGCAGCGCGGGCAGTTCGATGTCCGGTGCGTGCTGCGTCGACAGCACGACGGTGTCGATCGAATGCGGCTTGCCGTCAACGTAGCGGACGGTGACCTGCGACTTCGCGTCCGGGCGCAGCCATTGCAGGCGGCCGTCGCGGCGCAGGCTGGCCTGGCGCTCGACGAGACGGTGCGACAGGTAGATCGGCAGCGGCATCAGTTCCGGCGTTTCATCGCACGCGTAACCGAACATCAGACCTTGGTCGCCCGCGCCCTGATCGAGGTTGTCGTCGTGTGCACGATCGACGCCCTGGGCGATGTCCGGCGACTGCTTGTCGTACGCGACGAGCACCGCGCAACCCTTGTAGTCGATGCCGTAGTCGGTGTTGTCGTAGCCGATGCGCTTGATCGTGTCGCGCGCGATCTGGATGTAGTCGATGTTGGCCGTCGTGGTGATTTCACCGGCCAGGACGACAAGACCCGTGTTGCACAGCGTTTCCGCCGCGACGCGGGAATACTTGTCTTGCTCGAGGATGGCGTCGAGGATCGCGTCCGAGATTTGGTCCGCGACCTTGTCCGGATGGCCTTCGGAGACGGATTCGGACGTGAAGAGATAATCGTTTGCCACTTTTTCAGGCTCCGTGTGGTTACGGTTGGTTTCACGTAGCCAGCTTCGTTGGGCCTGAAGCGGCGACGCTTTAGCGGATTACCAGGACCGGGCAGCGTGTGTGACGCCAACCGGCTTCGCCCCGCAAGTTGTCAGTTAACTCGGCGAAGCCCGTATTATAGCGGCTTTCCTGAATTGTCACAGAGCGCCGCCCGTGCTGCATCTTCCGCTGTCTTACCACCCTGTTCGCAACGCGCCGGCCAGCCGGTCCCACGGAGGTTTCGCATGCTAGGTCGTCTAGCCACGCACCTCGCCATTGGCTTGCTGAAACTGCTCGCCCTGTTGCCGTACGGCCTGACCGCACGGTTCGGCGATGGTCTCGGCTGGCTGCTCTACAAGATCCCCAGCCGGCGAAAGCGCATCGTACACACCAATCTGAAACTCTGCTTCCCGGATTGGAGCGACGCACGCCGCGAGGAAGTGGCGGGCCAGCATTTCCGCCATGCGATCCGCAGCTACGTCGAGCGCAGCGTGCAGTGGTTCGGCTCGGAGAAAAAACTCGCGAAGCTGATCCAGGTGGACAGCGCGGTCGACCTCGACGATCCGGACCTGCCGCCGACGCTGTTCCTCGGCCTGCACTTCGTCGGCATCGAGGCCGGCTCGATCTGGCTGAACCGTTCGCTCCACCGCCGCTGCGGGTCGCTCTACCAGCCGTTCTCGAACGCCGTGCTCGAGGAAGAGGCGAAGAAGGCGCGCGGGCGTTTCGATGCCGAGATGGTCGGCCGCGCGGACAGCGCGCGCGTCGTGCTGCGCTGGCTGCGCGACCGCAAGCCGGTGATGCTCGGCGCCGACATGGATTACGGGCTGCGCAATTCGACGTTCGTCCCGTTCTTCGGCGTTCCCGCGTGCACACTGACGGCGGTCGGCCGGCTCGCGAAGACGGGCCGCGCGCAGGTCGTGCCGTTCATCGGCGAGGTGCTGCCGAACTACAAGGGTTACCGCCTGAAGGTATTCAAGCCGTGGGAGCATTACCCGACGGGCGACGACGATCTCGACGCGCGGCGGATGAACGAATTCCTCGAGGAACAGATCCCGCTGATGCCCGAGCAATACTATTGGGTCCACAAGCGCTTCAAGACGCGCCCGCCCGGCGAGCCGAGCCTTTACTGATTCGGCGCGCACGCCCGGCCGTCACGTCCGCGCGTGCGCCCGCACCACCTTCGGCATGCCTTTCGCGCGCGCCTGCCAGAGGTCGTAGGCGGCCTGCTGGGCCAGCCAGAGATCCGCGCGCCCGCCGTTCTCCTCGCCGAGCCACGCTTCGAGGCGCAGCGCCATTTCCGGCGAGATGCCCGCGTGACCGTTCAGCACGCGGGACAGCGCGGCACGCGTCACGCCCAGCTGCGACGCGGCCTCGGTGACGGTCAGGCCGAGCGCCGGCAGCACGTCGTCGCGCAGCGTTTCGCCCGGATGGGGCGGATTGAAGATGCGTGTCATGCCTTTGAGCGACCTCAGTGGTAGTCCTAGGGTTTGTTTACATACGGAACGCACATGCGAATGCCCGAAATCGCCCGCAGGGCAAGGAGCAAGGAGCGCCGTTTGGCCGAGCCAAACAAGCGACGCGCGACGCCGCTATACGGGCGATTTCGGGCATTCCCCTGGAATGGGTTTTCAATTTGGGGTTGCCACGAGAACGGCCGCTCGCCGCGTTGCGCTTCTTGCGAATACGTCCAGTATTCGCCGCGTCGCGCGCCTCGCGAGCGGCCGTTCTCGTGGCAACGCATGTGCGTTCCGTATGTAAACAGACCCTAGTAATCGACCAGGACGGCGTCCGGCCCGTCGAACCTGAAGGTCAATCGCCAGTTGCCGTTGACGCTGACCGCGTAGTGGCCGACGAGCGAACCTTCGAGCCGGTGGAACCGCCATCCCGGCACATTCATGTCCAGCGGCGCGCTCGCCAGGTCGAGCCGGGCCAGCTGCCGCCCCAGCCTGGGCGCATGATCGGGCCGGATGCCCGCCTTGCTCCCGCTGAGAAAAAACGCTTCCAGCCCCTTGTGTTGCCATGACTTGATCATGGACCTCCTGCACTCGAGTCGCGATGGCCGCCGGCCTCGCCTGTATAGCGTATAGCATCACTATACGCACCCTCTGCCCGACATGTCAAACGCGCCGGGATCGATGAATCACTTCCCGCACGCACGAGCACGCCACGCCCAGCCAGCCTAAAACCGGCGTCCATCCCCCGACACGACGGCCGATCGGCCATCGTGCCCCACTCCGGAGCCAGTACGAACCGCGTCGCGTCAGGACCGCACGGGACGGCCATGACGGCTGCATGTATCATTTGCGGTTGAGATCAGCGTGACGCAAACGGCCGTCCGGCACCGAGCCGCGACGAGCCTGCCGCGCTGAGCACCCTGTTTGCAATGGAATCCCGGGACCCGTGAAACTCTCGTTCACCAAGATGCACGGCGCGGGCAACGACTTCGTCGTGCTCGACGGCTATTCGCGCGCCTTGCCGCCGCTCACCGAAGCGCAGGTGCGCGCACTCGCCAACCGCCACTTCGGCATCGGCGCCGATCAGTTGCTGCTCGTCGAAAAACCGACCGTCGACGGCATCGATTTCAAGTACCGGATCTTCAATTGCGACGGCGGCGAAGTCGAACACTGCGGCAACGGCGCGCGCTGCTTCGTGAAGTTCGTCAGCGACCGCGGCCTGACCGACAAGCGCAGCGTGCGCGTGCAGGTCATGAAGGGCCTGATCACGCTGACGATGCAGGACAACGGCGAAGTTGTCGTCGACATGGGTGCGCCCGTGTTCGCGCCGGCGCAGGTGCCGTTCGATGCGGCGGGCCTCGACGGCCGCACCGAGGGCCGCGACACGCTGTGGCCGCTCGACGTCGGCGGCACGACGCGCTGGATCTCGACGGTGTCGATGGGCAATCCGCACGCGGTGCAGATCGTCGACGACGCCGAAGCGTATCCGGTGCTCGAGGAAGGCCCGCTGATCGAGCACCACGCGCGCTTCCCGGAGCGCGTGAACGCCGGCTTCATGCAGATCGTGTCGCGCAGCGAAGTGCGGCTGCGCGTGTACGAACGCGCGGCGGGCGAGACGCTCGCGTGCGGCACCGGCGCGTGCGCGGCGGTCGCGGCCGGCATCCGGCGCGGCCTGCTCGATTCGCCCGTGACCGTGCACACGCACGGCGGCACGCTGACAATCGGCTGGGACGGCGCGCGCGACGAGGCTGCCGCGCTGATGATGGCCGGGCCCGCCACGACCGTGTTCGAAGGCGAGATCGACCTGCCCGCCGCCTGACCCTGCAACGTCCTTGATAACTGAACGCTCCAGCCACATGAACGATCGCGAAGTCGCCGACTACCTGCTCGCCAATCCCGAATTCTTCGCGCAGCACGCCGAACTGCTCGCGACGATCCGCCTCGCGAACCCGCACGGCAAGGCCGCGATCTCGCTGCAGGAGCGGCAGATGGAGATGTTGCGCGACAAGAACAAGCATCTCGAGCGCCGGCTCGCCGAACTCGTGCGCTACGGCCACGAGAACGACAGCCTGTCCGCGAAGTTCAGCCGCTGGACCGCCCGCGTGATCGCGGAACGCGATCCGTACGCGCTGCCGCGCACGATCGCCGACGGCATCGCCGACGTATTCGACGTGCCGCAGACGGCACTGCGCGTGTGGGACGTCGCCGACACCTATTCGCAGGCCGACTTCGCGCGCCAGGTCGGCGAGGAAGTGCGCCTGTTCACGAACGGCCTGTCGACGCCGTACTGCGGTGCGAACACGGGCTTCGAGGCCGCGCAGTGGCTCGCACCCGCAATCGCCGCACCGGCCGCGAACGCGGCGGAAGGCGCGGAAGCCGCGCCGCCGGCCGGCGACGGCTCGGCCGCCTCGGTCGCGCTGCTCGCGCTGCGCGCGCCGCTCGCCGGCACCGACGCACCCGCGTTCGGCCTGCTCGTGCTGGGTTCGCCCGACCCGCGCCGCTTCCACGACGGGATGGCCACCGACTTCCTCGCGCAGATCGCAACGCTCGCGAGCGCGGCGCTCACGCGCCTGCTGCCGCACTGAGCCTGCCGCACCACGCGATGACAGACGATCCGGTCGCCGCCTACCTGTCGAACCTGAAGCACGTCAGGCAGCTGTCGGAGCACACGCTGCGCGCCTACACGCACGAACTCGACGAACTGAAGAAGCTCGCGGCCGGCCGGCCGCTCGAAGCGCTGACGGCCGCCGACATGCGCGGCGCGGTCGCGCGCGCGCATGCGGGCGGGCTGTCCGCCCGGTCGATCTCGCACCGGCTGTCCGCGTGGCGCGCGTTCTACCGCTGGCTCGCGCATCGCATCGACATGCCCGCGAACCCGGTGGCCACGGTGCGCGCGCCGAAACGCCCGAAGACCTTGCCGAAGGCGCTGTCGGTCGACGATGCATCGGCGCTGATGGACGCGCCGCTCGCCGGCACGACCGAGGGCATCCGCGATCACGCGATCCTCGAGCTGTTCTATTCGTCGGGGCTGCGCCTCGCGGAGCTGATCGGGCTCGACGTGATGTACACGCAGGCCGACGGCTACCGTTCGGCCGGCTGGCTCGATCTCGCCGAAGCCGAGGTCACCGTGCGCGGCAAGGGCAACAAGGAGCGCAAGGTGCCGGTCGGCCGCAAGGCAATCGATGCGCTGAACGCATGGCTCGCGGTGCGCGGCGAATTCGTGAAGCACGATCCGCATCCGCTGTTCGTGTCCGTGCGCGGCAACCGGATGTCGCCGGGCGTCGTGCGCGAGCGCGTGAAGCGCGCGGCGCTCGCCGCGGGCATCCCCGCCAACGTCCACCCGCACGTGCTGCGCCACTCGTTCGCGACGCACGTGCTGCAGTCGAGCGGCGACCTGCGCGCGGTGCAGGAACTGCTCGGCCACGCGAGCGTGTCCGCGACGCAGGTCTATACGTCGCTCGACTTCCAGCATCTCGCGAAGATTTACGACAGCGCGCATCCGCGCGCGAAGAAGCGCGACTGACCGACGCTTTCCGTGTTTACCCGCCGCGCCCGACGACCGGACGAAGTCCCCGCGGGGCGCGGCCCAATTCGATCAAGCCATGCAAACCGTCACCCTCAAGCCGTCCAAGGACAAATCGCTGCTGCGCCGCCATCCGTGGATCTACGCCAATGCGATCGACCGCGTCGACGGCAAGCCCGCGCCCGGCGCGACCGTGATCGTGCGCGCGCACGACGGCCGCTTCCTCGCGCGCGGCGCGTACAGCCCGCAGTCGCAGATCCGCGTGCGCGTGTGGAGCTTCGACGAGAACGAGCCGATCGACCACGCATTCTTCAAGCGCCGCGTGCAGCGCGCCGTTGCGCACCGCACGACGATGGTGTCGGGCACGGGCGCGGTGCGGCTCGTGTTCGGCGAAGCCGACGGGCTGCCGGGGCTGATCGTCGACTACTACGTCGAAGATTCGGGCGCCGCGTCGCCGCGCGGCCAGCTCGTCTGCCAGTTCATGGCCGCGGGCGTCGAAGCATGGAAGGACGCGATCGTGAAGGCGCTCGTCGGCGCGACCGGCTGCCCGAACGTGTACGAGCGCTCGGACGTGTCGATCCGCGACAAGGAAGGGCTCGAGCAGACGACCGGCGTGCTGGCCGGCGATGCACCGCCCGCGACGCTGATCTCGAACGAAAACGGCGTGCGCTATCACGTCGACGTGCCGAACGGCCACAAGACGGGCTTCTACGTCGACCAGCGCGACAACCGCGCGCTGGTTGCGCAGTACGCGGCCGACCGCGACGTGCTGAACTGCTTCTGCTACACGGGCGGCTTCTCGCTCGCGGCGCTCAAGGGCGGCGCGAAGCGTGTCGTGTCGGTCGACTCGTCGGGCGATGCGCTCGCGCTCGCGCAGCAGAACGTCGTCGCCAACGGTTTCGACGCCGAACGCGCGACCTGGCTCGACGCGGACGCCTTCAAGACGCTGCGACGCCTCGTCGACGAGGGCGAGCGTTTCGACCTGATCGTGCTCGATCCGCCGAAGTTCGCGCCGACCCGCGACAGCGTCGATCGCGCGGCGCGCGCGTACAAGGACATCAACCTGAGCGGCTTCAGGCTGCTGCGTCCGGGCGGCCTGCTGTTTACGTACTCGTGCTCGGGCGCGATCGACATGGACCTGTTCCAGAAGATCGTCGCGGGCGCGGCAGCCGACGCGAAGGTCGACGCGCGCATCCTGAAGCGGCTCGGCGCGGGCGTCGATCACCCGCTGCTCGCGGCCTTCCCGGAAGGCGAATATCTGAAGGGCCTGCTGTTGCAAATCGTCTGATCGCCCCGATCTACGCGCGTAACCGTCCGCCGGCCGCGGCCTCGCGCCCGGCGGATTCGCGTTCCCGCCTGTCGTTCGGACGACGGGCGGGGGCTTGACAGGTATGTTTCAATGGATGGTTGTGCGCCCCGGCTAGCAGCGCGAGCGGGCGCAACGCACATCCTGGTTTTGACCCCGATTCACGAACCACAGGCGATTGACATGGCCACTCCCGTCACCATCCTCACCGGCTTCCTCGGCAGCGGCAAGACGACGCTGCTCAAGCGCATCCTGAACGAACAGCACGGCATGAAGATCGCCGTGATCGAGAACGAGTTCGGCGAAGAGAACATCGACAACGAAATCCTCGTGCAGGATTCGAACGAGCAGATCATCCAGATGAGCAACGGCTGCATCTGCTGCACGATCCGCGGCGACCTCGCACGCGCGCTCGGCGACCTGGCCGCGAAGAAGCGCGAAGGCAAGCTCGACTTCGACCGCATCGTGATCGAAACCACCGGCCTCGCGAACCCGGGCCCGGTCGCGCAAACCTTCTTCATCGACAGCGAAATCGCCGACGACTTCCTGCTCGACGCGGTCATCACGCTGGTCGACGCGAAGCACGCGAACGCGCAGCTCGACGAGCACGAAGTCGTGCAGCGCCAGGTCGGCTTCGCCGACCGGCTGTTCATCACGAAGTCGGACCTGGTCGACGACCAGACCGTGGCCGGCCTGAAGCACCGCCTGATGCACATGAACCCGAAGGCCGCGATCAAGGTCGTGAACTTCGGTGAAGCCGACATCAAGGAAATCTTCGACCTGCGCGGCTTCAACCTGAACGCGAAGCTCGAGATCGACCCCGACTTCCTCGCCGAGGACGATCACGCGCACCACGGCCATGACCATGATCACGATCACGCCAATTGCGACCACGATCACGGTCAATGCGCGCACGATCACGACCACGGCCACCACCATCACCACCACGCGCACCACGACGACAAGATCAAGTCGTTCGTGTACCGCAACGACCGCCCGTTCGACCCGAACAAGCTGGAAGACTTCCTCGGCGGCATCCTGCAGATCTACGGGGAACGGATGTTGCGCTACAAGGGCGTGCTGTACATGAAGGGCGTCGACCGCAAGGTCGTGTTCCAGGGCGTGCACCAGATGATGGGCAGCGACCTCGCCGCGAAGTGGCTGCCGATCGAGAAGAAGACGAACAAGATGGTGTTCATCGGCGTCGATCTGCCGCAGGACCTGATCACCGACGGTCTCGACGCCTGCCTCGCCTGAGCACGCATCCGCGCCGCTTCGCCGCCGGCCGCCGACCGCTGCCGGCGGCGGCCGGGAGCCGCTTCCTGCAAGGGGTTTGCCGTCATCGCTTTTTCGCGATTTGCGCGTTATATTTTCTAGATATTGGCGCAGCCGACGGGGATCGACCCGATACGGCGCCCGCTTGCGATTCAGTTACAATACGTGCCCGCTGGAGTACGGCAACAAACAGGCCCGGTTCTTGCAGAAGAGCATTGCCGGGAATCGCAACCGTTCCGCATCCGGCCAGGCCGCGGCCGATGCGATGTGCCGCGCAGCACACCGGTTCGCAGCGCGCGCAACTCCGCGCCAGGCCTATCCTGGTATTTGAGAACCGGTTTTCCAGAGGCTTTCGGCCCCGCGGCGGCAAATCGCAAATGATTGCAAGCGCGGTTGCGGGTAATCCCAAAGTGCAGGCAATATCTCTCGATTTGCCGCACATTGAAGAAGCAAGCAGATGACGAAGAAACTCTTGACCGAAGCCGAAATCCTGAAGATGAGCGACAAGGATTACATGAATGAGGATCAGCTCGCCTTCTTCAAAAATCGGCTCGAACAGTTGCAGGCGGACATCCTCAAGAATGCAGGCCAGACGACCGAGAACCTGCGCGAGACGGTGATCGTCCCCGATCCCGCCGATCGCGCGACGATCGAGGAAGAGCACGCGCTCGAGCTGCGCACGCGGGATCGCGAACGCAAGCTCCTCAAGAAGGTTCAGCAGTCGCTCGCCCGCATCGATTCCGGCGATTACGGCTGGTGCGAGGAAACCGGCGAGCCGATCGGCATTCCGCGGTTGCTCGCCCGTCCGACCGCCACGCTGTCGCTCGAGGCGCAGGAGCGCCGCGAGTTGCGCCAGAAGCTGTTCGGCGACTGATCGAGCGGCGTTCCGCTCAGACACGCTGCTTCCCGAAAGCGCGCGGCCTGCCGCGCGCTTTTTGTTTTTCCGGCACCGCTCCCCGGCCCGCCGATTTGCCTCCCGCCTCTTGATATCCCGGCGCCCGCCCTAAAATGAAACGGACGCGCGCCGGGCCGCTTCCCGGCGCACTGCGAGTTACGCGGCGGCGCCTCGCGCCGCCCCGACTCTTCCCCGTTTTTCTCAAGGAACGCAGATGGAGCAATTTCACGGCACGACCATCGTTTCGGTCCGGCGCGGCGACAAGGTCGCGCTCGGCGGCGACGGCCAGGTAACCCTCGGCAACATCGTCATGAAGGGTGGCGCGCGGAAAGTGCGGCGGATCTACAACAACCAGGTGCTGGTCGGATTCGCGGGCGGCACCGCCGATGCGTTCTCGCTGCTCGACCGCTTCGAGGCGAAGCTCGAGAAGCACCAGGGCAACCTGACCCGCGCGGCCGTCGAGCTCGCGAAGGACTGGCGCACCGACCGGATGCTGCGCCGCCTCGAGGCGATGCTGATCACGGCCGATGCCACCACCACGCTCGTGATCACCGGCAACGGCGACGTGCTCGACCCGGAAGAGGGCATCTGCGCGATCGGCTCGGGCGGTGCGTATGCGCAGGCCGCGGCCCGCGCGCTCGCGGAGAACACCGAGCTGTCGCCGCGCGAGATCGTCGAGAAGTCGCTCGAGATTGCCGGCGACATGTGCATCTATACGAACCACAACCGCATCATCGAAACGATCGAGTAAGGACCGCCCCATGAGCACCATGACCCCTGCCGAGATCGTCTCGGAACTCGACAAGCACATCATCGGCCAGGCGAAGGCGAAGAAGGCCGTCGCCGTCGCGCTGCGCAACCGCTGGCGCCGCCAGCAGGTCGCCGACCCGCTGCGCCAGGAAATCACGCCGAAGAACATCCTGATGATCGGGCCGACGGGCGTCGGCAAGACCGAAATCGCACGCCGCCTCGCGAAGCTCGCCGACGCGCCGTTCATCAAGATCGAAGCGACCAAGTTCACGGAAGTCGGCTACGTCGGCCGCGACGTCGACAGCATCGTGCGCGACCTGATCGAGATCTCGGTCAAGCAGACGCGCGAATCCGAGATGCGCAAGGTGCGCAGCAAGGCCACCGACCAGGCGGAAGACCGCATCCTCGACATCCTGCTGCCGCAGCCGCGCGCGGTGGGCTTCGGCGGCAATGCCGACCACGCGAACGACGACAACAACGCGACGCGCCAGACCTTCCGCAAGCGCCTGCGCGAAGGCCAACTCGACGACAAGGAAGTCGAGCTCGACCTCGAGCAGCCGTCGGCCGGCATGGACATCATGGCGCCGCCGGGGATGGAAGAGATGACCGAGCAGATCCGCTCGATGTTCTCGAACCTCGGCAGCGGCAAGAAGCAGCGTCGCAAGGTGAAGATCAAGGAAGCGCTGAAGCTGCTGACCGACGAGGAAGCGGCGAAGATGCTGAACGACGAGGAAGTGAAGACGAAGGCCGTGCAGAACGTCGAGCAGAACGGCATCGTGTTCCTCGACGAGATCGACAAGATCACGTCGCGCAACAACGAAGGCAGCGGCGGCGAAGTGTCGCGCCAGGGCGTGCAGCGCGACCTGCTGCCGCTCGTCGAAGGCACGACGGTCAACACGAAGTACGGGATGGTGAAGACCGATCACATCCTGTTCATCGCGAGCGGCGCGTTCCACCTCGCGAAGCCGAGCGACCTGATTCCCGAACTGCAGGGCCGCTTCCCGATCCGCGTCGAGCTCGACTCGCTGTCGGTGAACGATTTCGAGGCGATCCTCGTCGCGACCGACGCGAGCCTCGTCAAGCAGTACCAGGCGCTGCTCGCGACCGAAGACGTGCAGCTCGAATTCGCCGACGACGGCATCCGCCGTCTCGCGGAAATTGCCTACGCCGTCAACGAGAAGACCGAGAACATCGGTGCGCGCCGGCTGTACACGGTGATCGAGAAACTGCTCGAGGAAGTGTCGTTCTCGGCCGGCAACCATGCGGGCGAGCGCGTGACGATCGACGCGAAGTATGTCGACCGTGCGCTGGGCGAAGTCTCGCAGGACGAAGACCTGTCGCGCTACGTGCTGTAAGCGCCACGCGGCATCGAGCGGGAAACGGGCGGCTCCGGCGGGGCCGCCCGTTTTTTTCGGCAGGCGCGGCGGCAGCGCGCCGACGCCGGCCCGTCAGCGGTCGTATTCGACCGACACGGTGAACAGCATGTCGGACGTATCCGACCAGTTCAGATTCGCGAACGAGAAGTCGGTGCTGCCTGTCCAGCCGGCCACCGACGGAAACGCCACGCCCTGATCGCCCGGCACGTTGAGCGTCACCGCGGCGCCCGGCTGCGCCGGCGCGGCACGCGCGGTCCCGTTGACGAAGACCGCCGAGGTTTGCCCCGGCGCCGTCGCGCGAACCTGCACGTTGGCGCGCTTGACGAACGGCAGCCCGGCTTTCGACGTCCAGCCGAGCGGGAAGGTCGCGCCGCCCGCGAACGTACTGGCCGTGCCCGGCGTCAGCACGTCACGCGTCGCCTGCGCGATATCGTGCCACTGATACTGGCGCAACGCGTCGGGAGACGGCGACGGGGTACGCAGCCGGACCGTATAGCTCCTTGCCGGTGCCGTAGTGTTGCCGTTCTGGTAGATGTCGACCGTATAGGCGCTGAACGGCTTGATGTCGGCCAGCTCCGCGGCGCTCAATTGCGGCTTGGACCACGCGGTGTTGTTGCGCGGCGCGTCGCCGGGCCACGTGAACAGGCCCTGGTTCGCCGGGTCCTGCGCGACGCCGGCCAGCCGATAGTTGTTGCGGCATTGACTGCCCTTCGCGAGCGCGGCGAGTTGGGCCGGCGTCTGCCCGCCCGCGATCTGCGCGCGGATATTGAGCGTGTCGCACGTACCGCTCGACGGCTGCAGGAACACGCCGTTGCGCAAGCCCGGGCCCTTGACGATCGCGAAGTCCACGGCCGTGCCGGCGGCATCGACGATTCCAACCTGCAGGTTCAGCGAGTCGACGAACGCGTTGGTGCCGGTCGACGGATTGGCCGGATTCAGCCAGTCCCACTTCTGCGCGTTCGCATTCACCTTGCTCAGCACCGCGCGCTGATTGCCGATCACGCGCCAGCCGGTGTCGCCGCTCGCGCGGGCGCTGTCCTTCACCGCCAGTTGCACGTGCTGCTGCATCCCGTCGCGAACGCCGTCCGCGCGCGTCCACGACAGCTTGACCCACATGGTGTCGCCAGCCACCACACGGATCACTTCCGGCAGGCTGAAGCTCGCGTTGTTCATCGCATCGTCGGCCACGATGCCCGGCGACGTGCCGAACTCCTGTTGCGCCGACATCCCGTTGTTGAGGTAGGTGGAAGGCACGCCGGCATTCAACGCGCCGGACGCGACGTCGTCGACGACGAGCTGGCTGCAGGCCGCCACGCCGCCGCCGAGACGCGCGGCGGCGGTGGTACCGGCGAAGCACTTGTTGAACGCGGCCTGCAGCGCGGCGAGATCGCTGGCGCTCGGCAGGCTCGTCACCGGCGCGCCGTTGATGGTCGCGACGGCCGGCAAGCTGGCCTTGTCGCCGGCTTGC
The DNA here is from genome assembly GCF_001718835.1 of Burkholderia cepacia. Taxonomy (NCBI): domain Bacteria; kingdom Pseudomonadati; phylum Pseudomonadota; class Betaproteobacteria; order Burkholderiales; family Burkholderiaceae; genus Burkholderia; species Burkholderia cepacia. The sequence goes on from NZ_CP013443.1 coordinate 3,628,456, forward strand.
GGCGCGACACCCGGCACGAGCTGAAGCTGCGCGGGCGTATCGCTCGAAGCGCCTGCCACCGAGCTGATCTGCACGCCGCCGTCCGGCAGCACGTTGACCTTCAACTGGTCGAGCAGCCGGTCGAGCCCCGGCGCGCCCGCGGTCAGCGGGCCCGCGATCAGGTCGACGCCGGCGTTGCCGGTCGCGGCCAGCACGTCGGCCAGTGCGGCGGAGTAAGCCTGCACGGCGCCGGCGACGGCCTGAGTCGTCACCTTGCTCAGCAGCAGCCCGGTGTTGCCCAGCAATTTCGCGGGGTTGTCGCCGACGATCGTGGCGGCGATCGCATTCGTGAGCGGCGTGATGTTGATCGTCTGCGTGCCAGCAGTGGCGCTGAGCGAGATCAGCGTCGCCTGCGAATCGGCGACGTTGCCGACGGCCGACAGCGCGAAAGGCGCGGTCATGCCGGTCACCGTGCAATGGAACGCGCCGGTGGCGGCGTCGGCCGGGCAGTCGACCGATTTGCCCGTCGCGTCGACGAGCGTGACGGTCGCGCCCTGCATCGCGGCGCCCGCCGCCGCGACGCCGCTGACAGTCTGCGCGGCGGGTCCCGACGACGATGGGCCGCCGGGCGACGAACTGCTGCCGCCCCCGCAGGCAGTCAGGACCAGTGCGGCAATTCCGAGTACGACAGGTGTGCGTTTCATTGCTTTTCCCCGAGAACCTGCTGGTTGTTGCATTGCATACGCGTCGCGCATGCACGCTGAATGGCGGGGATTCTCGCAAAACCGATTTTCCCGATCATCATCCAGGTAGATGAAAATCGCGACCAAGCATGACCCTTTTTGCAAGATTCCTGTGATAGCCTGCCTGAAAGTTCGTGGTTCGAAGCAATATCATCAGACAAAATACCGATACGCCGCGACGGCCTCACGAGGCAACGGGGAAGAACAATGCAAAGAGACCGACTCATCGGCGACCTCTATGAGGCCGCGCTGCGCCCGGACACCTTTCTCGAAGTCTTTCATCAGGTATCCGAATCACTTGGCGCAAACGTTTTCCACATGTTCAGCTGGGACACCGCGCGCAATGCACCGCAGTTCTCGATCTACTCTCCGCGCGCGGAGCTGGAAACTGTCGTCGCGCTCTACGACCAGTACTACGGCGCACTCGATCCGCGCCGCGGCTTTGTCGAGAAAGCACCGCTCGGCGAGTTCGTCTGCTGCCAGGATCACCTCACCGAGCAGGATGTCGCGCGCAGCGAATTCTTCCAGGATTACCAGATTCCGTCCGGCATTCGCTATCTGATGGGCGTCCGCCTGGCGCGCCCGGGCGGCGACGACATCCTGCTCGGATTACTGAGGGCTTACGGCCGCCCTCCCTACACGCCCGAGGAACGCGCGGCCCTGTCGGGCATGGCGGGACATCTGCAACGCGCGATCAACCTCTGGCAGGATGCGCGCGTGCTGCACCGCGACGCCGCGCTCGGCGCCGAACTGATGGAGGAATTGGGTCTGGCCGTCTTCGCGCTGGACAGGCATGCGCGCGTCGTCTTCGTCAACCGGGCGGCTGAGTCGATGTTGCGCGCGACCACCTGCCTCAAGCTCGAGCACGGACACCTGAGTGCAGCGAGCGCGCCGCACAACGATGCGCTGAAGGCGGCGCTGGCACGTGTCGCGAAGACCCGCAACGGCGAGAGCCTCGCCCTTGCGGGCTCGTTGAACGCCGCGCACGAGATCTTTCTCGGCATCGCCGCGTTGGCCGGGCCGGCGCTCCATGCCACGTTCGGCGGCGCGACGATCCTCGTGACCGCCAGACGGCGAAGCGCTGCGCCGCTCGTCGTCGCGCAACAGCTTCGGCAGGCATTCGGCCTGTCGAGTGCGGAAGCCGCCGTCGCGGAAGCGCTGATCGGCGGCAAGACGCCCGACGAATGCGCGGCGAGCGCCGGGGTGTCGCTCGCCACCATCCGCACCCAGCTGCGCGCGATCTACGAGAAGACGCATTCGCGGAACCAGGCCGAGGCGGTGGGAAGAATGCTCTGGGTGCTTCCGCAGCACAAACGCGAAAGTTGATACGCCCGAAACGGCAGGTATCGTGAGGCCGGTCCGCAGGCGCCTTTCCGCAACGACCCGGATAACGAACCAATACCGCATGCGCGCGACGCAGCGGTTGCGGGCGCGACAGCCGGCGCGCCCACATGAGCTGCGCGCCGAACTTACTGCCGCACCGGCTTCTTCGCGAGCTTGCGCTGCAGCGTGCGGCGGTGCATGTTCAGCGCGCGCGCCGTCGCCGAAATATTGTTGTTGTTCTCGGCCAGCACGCGCTGGATGTGCTCCCATTCGAGCCGGTCGACCGACAGCACGACCGGATTCTCGAGCGCTTCGTCGGCCTGCACTTCGGTCGCGTTGGTCTGCAGCGCGGCCAGGATCGACTCGACGTTCGCGGGTTTCGCGAGATAGTTGTCGGCGCCTTCCTTCACCGCCTGCACGGCGGTCGCAATGCTCGCGTAGCCGGTCAGCACCAGGATCCGCGCATCGGGCTGCAGGTCGCACAGCGGCGCGATCAGGCTCAGGCCCGAATCCTCGCCCAGATGCAGGTCGACGGTGATGAACTGGAACTTGCCGCCCGCGGCGAGCCGCAGCGCCGCCTCCTTGTCGTGCGCCTGCTGGACCGCGTAACCGCGGCGCTCGAGGCCGCGCGCGAGCGTGCCCGCGAACACCTCGTTGTCGTCGATCACCAGGAAATTGTTCTCGCTCATGTGGTTTCTCCGTCTACGTGTTGGTTGGGGGCGAACTACGCCGCGTGGCGCGTCACCGGCAGGCGCAGCACGGCCCGCGTGCCGCGGCCCGGGGAGACCCCGGCCGGGCGCCCGCCGGAGCGCCCTGCTCCGTTGGCCGCTTCCGGCGCGTGACCGTCGGAGGCGCCGCCCGGAAAGCCCGCTGTGGCTGCCGCCGCCGTGCGCGGCTTCGCGTCCGACAGCTCGATGTGGCCGCCCAGCCGCGCGGCCGCGCTGAACGCGAGATACAGGCCGACCCCGTGCCCGCCCTGCGTGCTGTCGACCGGCATCGCGCCGAGCGACTCGCGCAGCGCGGCCGGAATGCCCGGCCCGTCGTCGCACACCTCGAATTCGATCTCGTCGGCCGTGCCGGCGTGCGCGACCTTCGCGGCCAGTGTCACGCGCTGCGGGCTCGCGCGCGCGGCATTGTCGAGCAGGATCGTCAGGATCTGGCCGGCCGCGACCGTGTCGTCCAGCGCGACGCCCGCCGGACGCGCACCGAGCAGTTCGAACTGCACGTGCGGATGCCGCAGGCGCCAGTGCTCGACGAACGTGTCGAGCCAGTCGTCCACCGGCTGGCGGCTCGCGGGTGCGCTCGCGCGGCTGCGCAGGCGCGCGAGCGCCGACGTGCACAGCGTCATCTGCTCCTCGAGCACCTTCAGGTCGGCTTCGTAGCGCGCCAGCCCCGGATCGGCGCGCGCCGCGTCGCGCAGTTCCTCGGCAAGCATCGCGATCGTCGACAGCGGCGTGCCCATCTCGTGCGCGACGGTCGCGGCCTGCACGCCGAGCGCGACCGCCCGCTCGTCGCGCAGCAGGTGCGCCTGCGCTTCGCCGAGCGCCGCGTCGCGCTGGCGCAGCGCATTCGACATGCGCGCGACGAACCACGCGATCAGCCCGACGCTGACCATGAAGTTCGCCCACATCCCGGTACGGTAGTAGTCGAACAGGTTGGCCGGGTTATCCATGTTGAGCGGCACCGAGTCGAAGCCGAGTGCCGCGTAGCACGCGACCGCGAACGCCGCGAGCCAGATCATCAGGTGCCACGGCAGCACGGCCGCCGCGATCGCGAGCGAAGGCAGGTACAGCGACACGAACGGATTGGTCGTGCCGCCCGACAGGAACAGCAGCGCGGACAGCGCGCCGAGGTCGACCCACAGCTGGCCGAGCAGCTCGAAATTGGTCTCGGGCCGCGCGCGCAGCACGCGCACCCAGGTCAGCGCGTTGAAAACGATTTCGAGCGCAATGACCATCAGCATCGCCGGCAACGGCAGATGCACGCCGAAATAGGTCTGCACGACGCCGATCGTCACGAGCTGGCCGATGATCGCGAGATTGCGGAGCCAGAACAGGTGACTGAGGTTGACGCGCCCGGTGGTGGTGATTCGTTGCATCCGGGCAGTTTACCCGTTTAACCGGGGGCGACCCTAGCAAGGGGCCAGAACGCGAACGCCGGACATCGCGTGCCCCCGGCCATCCCCGCTATGCCGGCTTTCCCGCCACGCGCCGGGCGATCTCGTCGGCCAGGCACTCGGGGCACCGGCAGCGCGCGCCGCTGGCCGGCTGCGCGCCGTCGGGCAGCCCGGGCATCGACGCGCACCAGCATTCGAACGGCTGCGAGCGGGCGCCGCAGTCGAAGCTGCGCCCGCAGTGCGGGCAGCGCGCGCGGCGCGGGGCGGAGCGGCGATCGGCGGCGGTTTCGGTCATGACGGGGCGGCGGGGAACGGGTGTGGCGGCACCCAACGAAACAAGCATAACGCGGCGGCCGGATTTTGCGGGTCGGCCGAACGGCCGACGTCGAGGGCAGCAATCGCGGGACGGGCGAGCGAACGGCGCGTTTCGCGCCCTCCCCGGCGCCGCCTCCACCTCCGGCTTTCCCGCGCCGGCCGGGCCGCGCAGCCCGACCGCCCGTTGCGCCGCACCCTGCCGCCGGCCGTCCCCGCCCGCCCAAAATCCCCGATGCTGCGCTGCGCCACTCCTGTACAATTCGCCGTGTTTCAACCGTTCCCAGCCAGAGCCGCCGCCATGTCCGAGCCCATCGACCTCTCGCAGATCGCCCCCACGCTGAAAGCAGAAATCCTCGCCGAGGCGCTGCCGTATATCCGCCGTTACCACGGGAAAACCGTGGTCATCAAATACGGCGGCAACGCGATGACGGAAGAGCGGCTCAAGCAGGGCTTCGCGCGCGACGTGATCCTGCTGAAACTGGTCGGCATCAACCCGGTGATCGTCCACGGCGGCGGTCCGCAGATCGATCACGCGCTGAAGAAGATCGGCAAGGCCGGCACCTTCATCCAGGGCATGCGCGTCACCGACGAAGAGACGATGGAAGTCGTCGAATGGGTGCTGGGCGGCGAAGTGCAGCAGGACATCGTGATGCTGATCAATCACTTCGGCGGCCACGCGGTGGGCCTGACGGGCAAGGACGGCGGCCTGATCCACGCGCGCAAGCTGCTGATGCCGGACCGCGACAACCCGGGCCAGTACATCGACATCGGCCAGGTCGGCGAAGTCGAGGCGATCAACCCGGCGGTCGTGAAGGCGCTGCAGGACGACGCGTTCATCCCGGTGATCTCGCCGATCGGCTTCGGCGAAGACGGTCTCTCGTACAACATCAACGCAGACCTCGTCGCGGGCAAGCTCGCGACCGTGCTGAACGCCGAGAAGCTGCTGATGATGACCAACATCCCCGGCGTGATGGACAAGGACGGCAACCTACTGACCGACCTGTCCGCGCGCGAGATCGACGCGCTGTTCGAGGACGGCACGATTTCGGGCGGCATGCTGCCGAAGATCTCGTCGGCGCTCGACGCCGCGAAGAGCGGCGTGAAGTCGGTGCACATCGTCGACGGCCGCATCGAGCACTCGGTGCTGCTGGAAATCCTGACCGAGCAGCCGTTCGGCACGATGATCCGCTCGCATTGAGCGCGCGCCGCCACCCCATCCAGCCCCGACCTGCCGGCGTCGCTGCGACGCCGGCGCATCTCCCGCAGCCGGCCGCGCGCCGGTTCGCCCGTCTGGCTGTTCGATCTCGACAACACGCTGCACCACGCATCGCACGCGATCTTTCCGGAGATCAACCGCGCGATGACGCAATACATCATCGACGCGCTGCAGGTCGAGCGCGCCGAAGCCGACCGCCTGCGCACCGGCTACACGCAGCGCTACGGCGCCGCACTCCTCGGCCTCACGCGCCATCATCCGATCGATCCGCACGACTTCCTGCGGGTCGTCCACACGTTTTCCGACCTGCCCGCGATGGTGCGCGCCGAGCGCGGCCTCGCGCACATCGTCGCCGCGCTGCCGGGGCGCAAGTTCGTGCTGACCAATGCGCCGGAGAACTACGCGCGCGCGGTGCTGCGCGAATTGCGCATCGAGCGGCTGTTCGAACGCGTGATCGCGATCGAGCACATGCGCGACCGCCGCACGTGGCGCGCGAAGCCCGATCACACGATGCTGCGCCGGACGCTGCGCGCCGTGCATGCCCGCGCGTCCGACGCGATCCTCGTCGAGGATACGCTCGGCCACCTGAAGCGCTACAAGCGCCTCGGCATCGGCACGGTATGGATCACCGGCCACCTGCCCGGCCATCTGCCAGGCACCGGACGCCCGCTTTATGTCGACCAGCGCATTCGTTCGCTAAAATCGCTCCGACTGGGCACTCGATCGGGGCGACAAAAATGCAGCCGACTTACCCGCAGGACCAAGCCGTAACGGACGACCAGGCTCCACCCACCCGCACCCGCCCGCGCCCGAAGCCGGGCGAGCGCCGCGTGATGATCCTGCAGACCCTCGCGGCGATGCTCGAGGCGCCGAAACCCGAAAAAATCACGACCGCCTCGCTCGCGGCCCGGCTCGACGTGTCGGAAGCCGCGCTGTACCGGCACTTCACCAGCAAGGCGAAGATGTACGAAGGGCTGATCGAGTTCATCGAACAGGCGCTGTTCGGGCTCGTCAACCAGATCGTCGCGAAGGAACCGAACGGCGTGCTGCAGGCGCGCACGATCGCGCTGACGATGCTCAATTTCGCCGCGAAGAACCCCGGCATGACGCGCGTGCTGACCGGCGAGGCGCTGGTCGGCGAGGACGAGCGGCTCACCGAGCGCGTCGACAAATTGCTCGAGCGGCTTGAAGCGTCGATCAGGCAATGCCTGCGGCTCGCGCTGCTCAACGCGAACGCACGCGACGCCCACCCCGCCGCGCGCACGGTGCCTCTGCCCGCCGATTACGCCCCATCGGTGCGCGCCAGCCTCGTCGTCAGCTACGTGCTCGGCCGCTGGCACCGCTACGCAAACAGCGGCTTCGCGAAAATGCCGGCCGAACACGCGGATGCCCAACTGCGCCTGATCCTGCAGTAAGCGACAAGGCCGCGAACGGACGATCCGCGGCCTCGCCCCCGTCAGGCGCCCTCTTGCGCGCAAGACGCCCGGAACGCGAATGCTTCCGCGGGCGCCGCACCGGCGTCGACCAGATCGAGCTCGATACGCGCCAGCGTGCGCTTCGACGCAAGCGCGTCGAGCCACTGCGCAGCGAGCCGCGGCAGCACGTGCTGCTCGATGAAGCCGATCAGCAGACGCGCTCCCGTTTCCTGCACGAGGCAGCGCTCGACGATGTAGTCGAGCACGGCCGGCGCATAGCTGAACGCCACGCCGTGCCCATCGGCCATGCGGGCGGCCACGCGGTCCAGATGCAGACGCACGATTTGCGACAGCGTCGCCTGCGCGAGCGGACGGTACGGCACCACGCTCACGCGTCCGAGGAATGCAGCCGGGAACGTCTTCAGCAGTGCCGGCCCGAGCGCCGTGCACAGCGCGTCCGCGTCGGGCGCGAGCGTCTCGTCCGAGCACAGGCTCGCGATCAGGTCGGAACCGGCGTTGCTCGTCAGCAGGATCGTCGTGTGGCGGAAGTCGATGTAGCGCCCGTCACCGTCCTCCATGTAACCCTTGTCGAACACCTGGAAGAACATCTCGTGCACGTCGCGATGCGCCTTCTCGATCTCGTCGAGCAGGACAACCGAATACGGTCGGCGCCGCACCGCCTCGCTCAATACGCCGCCCTCGCCGTAACCGACGTAGCCGGGCGGCGCACCCTTCAGCCCGGACACCGTGTGGGCCTCCTGATACTCGCTCATGTTGATCGTGATCAGGTTCTGCTCGCCGCCGTATAGCGCCTCGGCAAGCGCCAGCGCCGTCTCGGTCTTGCCGACGCCCGACGGGCCGGCCAGCAGGAACACGCCCAGCGGCTTCTTCGGATCCGTCAGCCCTGCGCGCGCAGTCTGCACGCGCTCGCCGATCCGCAGTAGCGCATCCTGCTGCCCGATCACGCGGGCCGAGAGCGTGTCGGGCAGCGTCCGCACCGCCGCGACCTCGTCGGTGACCATCCGGCGCACTGGAATGCCCGTCCAGTCCGACACGATTTCCGCGACGATCGCCTCGTTCACTTCCGGGAAAACGAGCGCCGTGTCGCCCTGCAGTTCCTCGAGCGCGCGCTCGAGCGCTTGCAGCCGGTCGTCCGGCACGCCGTCACCGGCGGCCTCCCCCGCCGCTTCGCGTGCGCTCAGCAACGCCTGCGCGGCGTCGGCCTGCGCCCGCCAGCGCGCCTCCACACCCTCGGCCTCCCGCTTCAGCTCGACGATGCGCGCCTGCGCGCGGGCCAGTGTATCCGCGTCGCCGAGACCGATGCGCCGTTCATGATCGAGCAGGTCGCATTCGACGCGCGCGGCCTGCAAGCGCTGCCGCACGTCGTCCAGTTCGCGCGGCGTCGCGTGCTGCGACAGCGCTACCCGCGCGCACGCGGTGTCGAGCAGGCTGATCGCCTTGTCCGGCAGTTGCCGCGACGGAATGTAGCGATGCGACAGCGCGACCGCCGCGCGAATCGCCTCGTCGAGCACGACGACACCGTGGTGCCGCGAGAAGGTCCGCGTGAGCCCGCGAACCATGTCGGTCGCGGCCGCTTCCTGCGGCTCCGGGACCTGGAGCACCTGGAAGCGCCGGGTCAGCGCCGGGTCCTTCTCGATATGTCGCTTGTACTCGGCCCAGGTCGTCGCGCCGATCGTGCGCAGCGTACCGCGCGCCAGCGCCGGCTTCAGCAGGTTCGCTGCATCGCCCGTGCCGGCCTGGCCACCCGCGCCGATCAGCGTGTGGACCTCGTCGACGAAGAGGATGACGGGCACGGTCGATTTCATCGCCGCCTCGAGCACGCCCTTGAGGCGTGCCTCGAATTCGCCTTTCATGCTCGCGCCGGCGAGCAGCGCGCCGACGTCGAGACTCAGCAGGCGCACGTCGGCGAGTTTCGGCGGCACCTCGCCGTCGACGATCGCGCGCGCGAGGCCCTCGACCACGGCCGTCTTGCCGACGCCAGCCTCGCCGGTAACCAGCGGATTGTTCTGTCGCCGACGCAGCAGCACGTCGATCATCGTGCGTATCTCGAGCTCGCGGCCGACGACCGGATCGATCTCGCCTGCCCGCGCGCGCGCGGTGAGATCGCTGCAATACTGCTCGAGCGGCGAGCCGCCGGCCGCCGCCGGCGCGAGTGCGCCGGCCGATTCGCCGGGCACTGCGCCGCCGAAGTCGGTGCCGTCGTACGGCACATCCGCAGCCTCCGGCGATCCGGCGATCCACGCGGGCAGCATCTCGCCCAGGCAATCGAGCGGGATCTTGCCGAACGCGGGAGAGATCGACAGCAGCACACGGCGCAACTCGGGCGTCGTGACGAGCGCCGCGACGAGCCATGCGCCGCGGACCCGCCGATCGCCGAAATCCAGTGAGGCCAGCACCCATGCCCGCTCGATGGCCGTCTCGATATGGTGCGAGAAATCGCTGATCGAGCTCGCGCCGGCCGGCAGCGCGGCCAACGCACGCAGCACGTCCTGATCGAGCGTCTCGGCGTCGATGTCGCAGTGCCGGACGATTCGTTGCAGATCGCCGTCGGGGGCCTGCAGCAATTGATGCAGCCAATGCACCAGCTCGACGTACGGGTTGCCGCGCAACTTGCAGAAAGTCGTGGCGGACTCGACGCTTCGGAACAGCGAATGGCCGAGTTTGCCGAACAGGGCTTGCCTCGAAATTGTCATGACCTCGATCCGGAAATAGGTGGCGTCGCATGCGAAGACGAGGCGGATACGATCATGCCCCCGTCCGTCGTCACAAATGCAAACGACAAAAGCGATGACATTAATCCCGGCACAACCTGCAACTCAATCGGACAAGTATTATTTTTTCGCCAAAGAGATAGGTTCATCATTAGACACCGGCATCATGAGTCCGGTCGCCGCGTGCCGCCCCGGCCGCGCGCCCCGCCGACAATCCATGCGTGCCGCGGACATCGCGGCCAGCAGCCCGCCCGGCCTCCCGCGGCATTTCACCGCCATCTGCCTCGCATATTTAGAACAATTCCCATATATCTCAAAATTAGCACGCGATAAGATGCCCATTAACCTGCCGGTCAGGATTTTAAATTTATCGAGATAATCGATTTATCGACAGCCGCCTCTTATCTCGAATTAGCTCGATGCATGCTGCCGCGCCAAAGCCCTTCCGTCTTTTACTGGTCAACCGTTATGTCGAAAACAAGCGAGAACGCGTCTCGTGCTCCCGGCTGCGCACCGTTCGATAGCGTGCATGCCGACACCTCACCGGTTCCGTTCGCGAAGCTCGTCCGGCGGGGCGGCCGCTCGCCGCGCGCCCCGATGCAGCACGCGATCGGCCCGGCGCGGTGCGCATATTCGCCGTCGTCCGGCGATTTCGCTCCGCTGCCTGACGACACGAACGCGCTCGCCGGCCATGTCGTCTTCACCGTCGACGCCAACGGCGTCATCCGGCTGGAAAACCACTGCGAAGCACTCGCCTGCCGCGTCGGCAGCGCCACGGTGCCGCAGCACGGCACGTGCGCCGTCCCATTCGGTGCGGCGATCACGGTCGGCGTCGACGAACTGACCGTCGGCTTGCCGTCCGCCGCCGTTGCGCTGGACGACACCCCGCCGCCCATCGACCTGACCGCGCTGGGCAACGCGCTACCCCGCAGCGAACCGGCCGGGTTCGCCGACCTTGCCGCGCTGGCATGCGCGGGATCGGATGCCGGCGCGGCGCTCGCCGTGTTCGACGATGAACCTCTCGGCCTCGTCGCGCCGGTGTCTCCCAACGCCGACGACGGCGATCCGCTCGATAAACTGCTCGCCGAATACCGACGGGCGCTGATCCACCGCGAACGTGACTATGCGCACGAACTGAAGGAGATCGAGCAGCCGCAGATCGCCGCGCCCCTGCCCGACGATCCGTTCCTCGACGCCCCCGGCCGCTATCGGACGGGCTCGCTGTTGAGCGATCTGCTGGACAAGCGCCAGAAGATCGATTTCGTGCTCGACGGAATGAATCCGTTCCTCGCCGAGCAGCTTTTCGTCGACGACGCGCGGCACGACGTCCTCCTCCTGCTCGCTCCGGCGCATCGGCAGCGTCCGCACTTCGCGTCCGCGGCGCTGCTCGCGCGCCATGAGCATCACCTGATCAGTGTCGACAGCCACTTCCCGATGCTGAACACCATCACCGACACTTCAACGACCGAACGACATGACGACGAACGCCCCTGATCCGGCCACGCAGGCCATCGACCGACCGACGCAGCAGAACCTGGTGCATACCGGGTCGTTTGAAGCGCTGAAGGAACGGACCATCGAAACGGTCCGCCGGCGCCCCTCCGACGCGTCGGAGCGCTGGCTGCTGTTCCAGTTGCTGTGCGTCGACGGCGACTGGGAGCGCGCGCTCAAGCAGTTGCAGACCTGGGCGACCCTCGAGCCCGAGGGCGCAGCGCGCGCTCAGCTGCATCGCGGGCTGATCGAGAGCGAGATATTCCGCGCCGAGGTATTCGCCGGTACGCGCACGCCCGGCTTCATCGACGGCGCCGCGCCCGCATGGATCGACCTGTTGCTGCAGGCGAACGCGCGCCTCGGCGCCGGAGACGTGGCAGGCGCCGACGCACTGCGCCGGGCGGCGCTCGACGAGGCGCCGGCAAGCCGCGGCGAAAGCCCCGAAATGGACGGCTTCGACTGGCTGACCGACAGCGACACGCGGCTCGGGCCGGTCTGCGAAATGACCGTGGCGGGCGGCTACCGATGGATTCCGTTCGCCCGGATCAAATCGTTGACGCTTACCCCGGTCGGCACGCTGACCGATCTCGTCTGGCGGCCTGCCACGCTCATCCTGCGCGACGCCACGGTGCTCAGAGGCTACGTGCCGACCCGCTATCCGGGCTCGGAACACGGCCCCGCCGAGATCCGGCTCGCGCGCGAAACCCGCTGGCAGGACGTCGGCGAAACCAACGTGATCGCGCTCGGACAAAAAACCTGGACGACCGACCGCGGCGACTGGGGCGTGCTGGACGTCGGCAGCTGCCGCTTCACGGATGAAGGCGAAGATGGCACGGCATCCTGACGACCTGCACCGGCCCGCCTACCTGCCGTCCCTGCTCGACCGGCTGCAGGACGACGCGCCGCACGCGCGCCACGAGACGCCCAGCGCGTATGCGCCGAACGGCGAAGGCATGCGCCGCATCATTCGGCGCGATCTCGCGCTGCTGCTCAACTCCACCAACCTCGACGGCGAGCTGGACGCCGCCCGCTACCCGCAGGCTGCCGCGTCCGTCGTCAACTACGGCGTGCCGCCGTTGTCGGGGAGCTACCTGAGCGACCGGAACTGGGAAACCATCGAGAAGCTCGTCAAAACCGCCATCGTCCGTTTCGAGCCGCGCCTGCTGCCGGAGTCGCTCGCGATCCGGCCCGTCGTCGGACGCGAAGCCGCCAGTTACAACAAGCTGATGTTCGAGATTCGCGGGCTGATGCAATGGTCGCCGTACCCACTCGAATTCCTGATCCAGAGCACCTTCGACATCGAAACGAACCAGGTAACGCTCGATCCGGGCGCTCGCATCGGACACTGACATGGATCCCAGATTTCTCGACCACTACAACCGCGAACTGACCTACATGCGGGAGCTGTCCGCGGAATTCGCCGCGCAGCACCCGAAGATCGCCCGCCGGCTCGGCATGCAAGACATCGAAATCGCCGATCCCTACGTGGAACGGATGATCGAGGCGTTCTGCTTCATGTCGGCTCGTACCCAGCTCAAGCTCGACGCGGAATTCCCGCGTTTCACGCAGCGCCTGCTCGAGGTCATCTACCCGAACTATGTCGCGCCGACTCCGTCGATGGCGGTGGCACGGCTGCGCCCGAGCCTGCGTGAAGGCAATTTCAGCAAGGGCTTCACGGTGCCGCGTCATAGCGTGCTGCGTTCGTCGATCCCGCCGGGAGAACAGACGGCCTGCGAGTTCCGCAGCGGTCATGAAATCACGCTGTGGCCGATCGAGATCGTCGACGCGAAGCTGACCGCCGTGCCGCCCGATCTTCCCGACCTCGAGCGCAGCCTGCTGCCGCACATGCGGCTGCGCGGCGCGCTGCGGTTGCGGCTGCGCACGGTCGGCGAGGTCAAGTTCTCGCAGATCACCGGGCTCGACCGGCTGCCGCTCTATATCGGCGGCGACGAACAGGTCGCGTCGCATCTGTTCGAATTGATCCATGCCGGCGGCGTCGCGTCGGTCGTGCGCGCGTATGGCGCCGCGCGGAGCGACTGCGCGGTCGTTGCGAAGAACCCGGTCGACTTCGAAGGCCTCCGTCCCGATCAGAGCCTGCTGCCGCTGATGTGGAATACGTTCCATGGACACAACCTGCTGCACGAATACTTCACCTGCAGGCAGCGCTTCTATTTCTTCGCGCTGACGCAGTTGCAGGCCGGCCTGTCGGCGATCGACGGCAAGGAAGCGGAAATCGTGCTGCTGCTGGACCGGCTGCCCGACGAACTGGTGACGCACGTCGATGCGTCGAGCTTCCAGTTGTTCTGCACGCCGATCATCAACCTGTTTCCCAGGCGCACCGACCGGATCGAGATCAACCGTGCGCTGACCGCGTTTCACCTCATCCCGGATCGCAGCCGGCCGCTCGACTACGAGGTCTTCTCGGTATCGCGCGTGTTCGGCCAGAAGGCGGAGTCGTCGAACGAAATCGCGTTCAACCCGCTGTATCAGACATTGCACAGCGACATCGGCAATTACGGCCGTTACTTCTCCATTCTGCGCGAACCCCGCACGACGTCGGCCAATGCGCGCAAATACGGTACGCGCAGCCAATACGTCGGCACCGAGGTGTTCGTCTCGCTCGTCGATCAGGCCGAGGCGCCGTACGCCGACTCGATCCGCTATCTGTCCGTCGACGCGTGGCTGACCAATCGCGACCTGCCGCGCCTGATTCCCCGTAACGGATTCAACGACCTCACGATGCAGGACTCGGTGCCGATCGAGGGCGTGAGCCTCGTGCATCCGCCGAGCACGCCCCGCGAGCCGTATGCGACGGGCGAAACCGCGTGGCGGCTGATTCGTCAGCTGAGTTTCAACTACATGCCGCTCGCGGAACTCGACCATCGCGACGGCGGCCAGGCACTGCGCAACATGCTGCGGCTCTTCGTCGGCACGAGCGAGCGCGAGCAGTGCACGCAGATCGAGAGCCTGGTCGGCGCGCGCACCGAACCGGTCGTGCGGCGCCTGCCCGGCCACGGCCTGCTCGTATATGGGCGAGGCGTCCGCTGCGAACTGACGGTCGACGAGACAGGATTCTCGGGCGTGAGCCCCTATCTTTTCGGTCTCGTGCTCGAGCAGTACCTGTCGCGCCACGTGTCGATCAACGTCTTTACGGAAACGGAGCTTCGCTCGATGCAGCGTGGTCTCGTGACGCGCTGGAAGCCGCGCATGGGCGGACGGGGAGCGGTATAGCCAATGGACATGTTCGATCCCGCTCCGATCAAGGATGGCTCGCCGCTGCACCCCGATGCGCTGCACATGTGGTTCGACCAGCACACGCCGTGGCAGGCGGGCTTCCTCAGCCTGCTGCGCACGATCAGCGCACGCGACACGACCATGCCGCTTCCCGGCACGGCCCGCCTGCCCAGGGAAGAGCCGTTCCGCGTCGGCCAGCAGCCGTCGATGGCGTTCGCGCCGCGCGAGGTCGCGGCACTCGACGTGCGGGGCGGCCGGCTCGACGTCCGGCTCTTCGGGCTCGGAATCTGGGGCCCGCAGGGCCCGCTGCCGCTTCACATGACGGAACTGGCGTACAGCCGGGCGGAAAGCCATCAGGACCAGACGCTCATCGCGTTCGCCAACCTGTTTCATCACCGTGCGCTCACGCTGTTCTACCGCGCGTGGGCATCGGCGCAGGCAACCGTCTCGCTCGACCGGCCGGAGCACGAGACCTTCTCGTTCTATGTCGCCAGCCTGATGGGCACCGATCCCGCCGAAGCGGCACGCACGCACCCGCCGCCGCACGCACGCTATGCGGCATCGGCACACCTGGTGCGCGAAGCGCGCAATCCGGATGGCCTCGCGTCGACGCTGTCCCATTACTTCGGCGTGCCGGTGGCGGTCGACGAATACGTGCCGCACTGGATTCAGATCGCCGGCCCGGAACGCTGCCTGCTCGGCGCGCCCGCGCCGTCGACCATCATGGGCGAGGGCGCGCTGCTGGGCGACATGATTCCCGATTGCCAGCACAAGTTCCGTCTCGTGATCGGGCCGCTCGATCTCGACCAGTACCTGCGCCTCACGCCCCACGGCGACGACCTGCCCACGCTGGTCGACTGGGTCCGCGCGTTCGTTGGCCTGGAATATGCGTGGGAGATCAAGCTGCTGGTCAAGCCGCGCGCGGCACCACCCGCGCGCGCCGACAGCTCGCATCGGCTCGGCTACTCGACCTGGCTCGGCGAATCCATGGACGACGAACCCGTCGTCGGAATGGTGTTCGAGCCCGAGCAATACTGCGATCAACTGGAGCATTCCGCATGAACGCCAATACCCCCGGCGCGGTGCTGCGCTACGCCGATCTCCTCGAGCCCGTTTCGGCCGACGCGCCGTGCGGCCCCGATCTCGAATACGATCCGGCTTTCGTGATGCTGCAAGCAGCCGTCATGCCGAGGACGGACGCGCAATACGGCGATTTCGTCGACGCCCCGCAACAGGCGAACTGGGCCGAGGCCGAGCGCGACTGCCGCGCGCTGCTGCTGCGCACGAAGGACATCCGGCTGCTTACGATCCTGATCCGCTGCCGCATCCGTCAAAGCGGCGCCGAAGGTCTGCGCGACGGCATCGCGCTGTTGCAGCAGATGCTCGAGCGCTACGGCGAGACATTGCATCCGATGCCGGTGTTCGACGGCGAGCGCGATCCGATCGTCTACTCGAACGCGATTGCCGCGCTGGCGGATGCCGACGCGGCGCTGGCGGACGCCCGCGATATCCCGCTGCCGAAAACCGCCGGCCTGCAGCTGCAGTTGCGCGACATCGAGAAAGCGTTCGCGGTCCCGCGCGCCAAAGATGCGCTCGCGCCGGAATCGGCGAGCCGGCTGCTGAGTGAATTGTGGAACCGGCGCGACCCGACGATCGTCGCGCTGGCGGACGCGCAACGCGCCGTCGCCGAGATCGCCGCGCGGATGCGCGACGCGTTGCAGGCCGATGCGCCGGATCTCGATGGCATCGTGAAGCTGCTGCAGCCTTTCGCACAAACGGCTCTCGACGCGGGCCGCACACCGGCCGCCACCGGTCCGTCCGATGCGCCAGCGGAACCGGCATCGGCGCCGGATGCAGCCGAAGGCGCGCCCGCCGAAACGGCGACGCGCGAGGCCGGCGTCCCGGCCCGGACGGCGCCCGACACTCGGCCGACGGATCGCTGGAGCGCGCTCGCGACGATTCAGGAGACGCGCCGGTGGTTCGAGCAAAACGAGCCGAGCAGCCCCGTCATCGTGCTGCTCCGGCAATCCGAACGCATGGTCGGCAAGCGCTTTTCGGAGCTTGCGGGTGTGATCCCCGCCGAGCTTCTCGCGCAATGGGACGCCATCGACATCTGAGCGCCGCCGATACGCCCGACCACGTTTCATTGACTTCACCACAGGGCCACATGATGAAAAGATACCGAGTTTTCCTAACCGCTGCCTGCCTGCTTGCCGCGTCGCCGGCCGTGCTGGCGTCGTGTCGGCCCATTACGGATGAGGAATTGATCCTTTGGAAGGATTTAGCAATGCCGAGCCAGCAACTGACGACGTTCAACGTCAGCTTCCCCGCCGGAACAGTCGACGTCGACCCCGATCTGCCGATCGGCAGCACGATCGTCACCGGCGAGTCGGCTCCCACGCCTGCTTTGATATTCATCTCCTGCAATCCACCGAGCGGGACGATCAACGTAGACTTCATGTCCAGTCCCACACTCTCGTCGCTCGGCAAGAATATTTACAAGACCGACGTGCCGGGCGTCGGGTTCCGGCTCAGTTACGTGCGCGCCAGCGGCAGCACCAGTGTCGTGCCTTATACGAACAACTGGAAGGAAAGTGAGATTAAACCCGGCACGCAACCCGTCAACTTCGGTGAAGGTGCGAAATACCGAATCGACCTGTTCAAGACCAGCAACGACATCCCGAGTTTCTCGACGGTAAGCTTCGGCCATCTCGCGAAAACTTACGGAGATGGCAACACCGGCGTGTCCGTAGCCAACATCTATGCCGGCGACGTGTCGCTCCGGGTGTTGCCGAGTTGTCGCGTCGACAGCAGCACGCTGAACGTCGACTTCGGCCAGTTCGGCCCCTACGACGTCTCGCAGACGACCGGCCCGACGCGGCCCGTGAGCTTCCAGGTGCTCTGCTCGGGCCCGACGCCCCCCGCATCGATCACCGCCACGCTGAGCGCGCCTCGGGATACGGACGATCCCTCCCTGATCCAGAACACGGGTGCCCAGCACCTCGCGATTCGCCTGCGTGACAAGACGACCGGCACCATACTCAAGCCCGGCGACGCGAGCAGCACGCTCGTTCTGACGCCGAATGGCGCAATGGCGTCCGACTTCGATCTCGAAGCCACGGTGCTGCGGGTCGGCAACCAGCCGCCCACCACGGGCAAGATCGATGCGACCTCGGTCATCACGCTCAGCATCCTCTAACGCATCCGCAACACCCGAAATATCGACACCATGGAACGCACCATTTTCGTCCAGATCGCCAGCTATCGCGATCCTCAGCTGATCCCGACGCTGCTCGACCTGATCGAGCGGGCCGTCCACCCCGACCGGCTGCGAATCGTCGTGTGCTGGCAGCATGCGCTGGACGAGGCCATCGGCACCTTCTTCGCCCACGGTTTCTCGCGTTGGCACGCGCGCTACGATGGCAGGTTCGCAACGCATACGCTCTTCTATCGAGACGCAACGATCGAGCTGATCGACGTGCCTCATCAGCAGTCCCAAGGCGCCTGCTGGGCGCGCAACCTGATCCAGCAGCAGTACCGGAACGAACGCTACACGCTGCAACTCGACTCTCACCACTACTTCGTCGACGCATGGGACGAACAGGCCATCTCGATGCTCGAATCGCTGCGTTCGCGCAGCGCGAAACCGCTCCTCACCACCTACCTGCCCGGATTCCAGCCCGGCAGCGGACGCGAAATGCTCGAGCATGCCCCGACCGGCCTGTATTTCCAGCGCTTTATGCCGGAAGGCGTGGTAACGATTCGTTCGGGGCTGCTCGACAACTGGCAAGCGTTGGAGGAGCCTGTCCCGAGCGCGTTCTACAGCGCCCACTTCGCTTTTGCCGACGGGCATTTCGCCGTGGACGTCCGGCACGATCCGGACTACTTCTTTCTGGGCGAGGAAATCTCGATCGCCGTTCGTGCGTTCACGCACGGCTACGATCTGTACTGCCCGCATCGCGTGCTCGCCTGGCACGAATACACGCGCGCCAGCCGCGCGAAGATATGGAACGACCACACACCCGAAGCGCAGGCAAGCGGCCTCGTCACCGAGAATTGGCAGGAGCGCAACGCCCGTTCGTATGAACGGAACCGAGCGCTTCTCGGGGTGGACGGCACGTCATGTGACGGTGTCGATTTCGGCCCCTACGGCCTTGGAACCGAGCGCACGCTCACACAATACGAAGCCTACGCGGGCATCAGCTTCGCCCACCGCGGCGTACGCCGGGAAACGCTCGACGGCCAGCCGCCGATGCCTGATGCGCGCGCCTGGGAATCCGCGGAAGAATGCAAGGCGATGCTGCTGCGAGCCCATGACTTTCGCGTCTGGGCGCATCAAAGCCGGTTCACGGATATCCTGCCGCAACTCGATCATTTTCGAATGAGCGCACATGCGCAGGACGGGACGGTGATGCACGGCAAAACGCTCGATGCCGCCCAGTTTCAAAAGAACATCAAGAGCGAGTGGTTCGACATGCACCTGTACTTCGCATCCGAATTCGAACAAGTTCCCACCCGTTACAAGATCGAATTGTTCGACCGTGACGGGACGCTGCTGCGCGAATTCGAGCGATCGATCTAGCGCCGGCGCGAGATACCGGGGGCGACCCGCCCCCTTCAACACTTCGTCCTGTCTATCGGTCCAGCCATGC
This sequence comes from Burkholderia cepacia, assembly GCF_001718835.1. Lineage (NCBI taxonomy): Bacteria > Pseudomonadati > Pseudomonadota > Betaproteobacteria > Burkholderiales > Burkholderiaceae > Burkholderia > Burkholderia cepacia. The sequence continues at coordinate 3,647,672 of NZ_CP013443.1, forward strand.
GAGCCATCCGCCGCAAGACATGACATCGAGTTCATCGACCTCGCCCGTCAACCGCCTCAACGGATCGATCGTGCCGCTTTTGCATGACGCGCCGTCGACGTCCGCCTTCGGCCGCGTCAGCGAAACGGCACGGCCGGTCGGATTCGCGACGCTCAACGGATTCGACACATAGCGATACGGACTCACGCCCGCGGGTGCGGAACGGTCCGGACTGAGATAACGGCCCGTGTCGGGGTCATAGTAGCGGCGGCCATTCAGGTGAAGCCCGGTCTCGTCGTCCAGGTACTGCCCCGCGAACCGCAACGGCTGCCGTACCTGCGTCGCCAACTGGGTCCACGGCATCACGTGCCCCCACACCTTGTAGCGCCCGCTCCAGACGAGCTTGCCCGACTCGTCGGTCAACGCGACCGCCGTGCCGGCAAGATCGGTCTGGAAGTGATACACATGCATCGCGTGAAACGTGCCGTCTTCCTTGCGTTGCTGATCGATGCACGCGAGCGGCGCGTAACCGACGACACCGTCCCGTGCCGGCTGGTACAGATAAGTCCGGACGCTCGCGTTCGTCGCTTCCTGCGCGAGACGCTCGCCTTGCCAGACGAATCGCGTAACCTCGGCGTTACCATCCGGCCACCGTGCCCCTCCCGTTTGCGGCTGCCCGACCGATTTACCGACACGGCGTCCCAGCGCATCGTAGCGGTAACGCACCACGCAACGCCGCCCCTGCACGCTCATCAGCCGGCCGTCTGCGTCCCACGTGAACGTCTGTTCGTCGGCCGCGCTGCGCTTGGCAACGACCTGCCCCCATGCGTCGTATTCGTAGCGATATCCTCGATATTCGCGCAGCCGATGGTCGGGATAGGTGGCGAGCTGCCATCCGACCTGCGGCGTATCGAGCAGGTTGCCTGCGGCATCCCACGTGAAGTACTCGATGCCGAGTTCGTCCGATACGGCCCTCAGCAGGCAGCCGCGACGATCGTAATCGTAATGGGTGCGGCCGCCATAGCGATCGTCGACCTGCACGAGATTGTCGGCCGGGCTGTAGCGAAACTCCCGCCAGAATTCAACTTCGCCTGGCAGCATCTCATTGTCGGGCGTCCGGATCACCGTCATTGAAAACCAGCGCTCGAGCCAGGCGCCCGCATAAACGGAACGCAGGTAAAGTTCCCCCTGGGAGCGCAACAGTTGACGCGTCGTCGCATCGTAACTGAACGCGGCGACGCCGCGAATCTCGTCGCCGCTGCTCAGCCCCGTGAGCACGACTGCGCCGGCATCGTCACGCTCCGTCTTCACGACGTGCCCGTCCGGCAGCGTCACGGCGACGAGCCGCCCTGCCGCATCGTACGCGTAGTGCAGGGCACCGTGCATGCCGTGCTCCGCCGTCAAATGCCCGGCTGAATCGTATTCGAAGCGGAGTGTGTCGGGCTCCACGCCGATCGCCGCCCCTGCTTCCGTCGGCAGGCAGTTGATCATCCCCAGCAGACCGTCTCGCACATACGTGTAGCGATAGCGCACATGCTCGGTGTCGCGGCCGACGATGCGTCCAAGCGCATCGCTGGCGAAGGTTTCAATGCGCGTCTGCTCGCCCGACGTCGACGTGATCTGCGCCAAATCACCCGATGCTGCATAGCTGAACGACCGCGTCACACCGTCCGCATCGACGATCGACGTCAACCGCGCGAGCGGGTCCCAGGTCAGGCGTTGAATCCCGCCGTTGCCGGCGACGGTGCGAATCCTCCGGCCGTGTGCATCGAATTCGTGCACGGTGGCGTTCCCTTCCTCGTCCACCGCGCGCACCACGCATCCGTACTGGTCGCGATGCCAGTGCCGCGCCTGCCCGTCGCAGCCGATCGACGTGGTCAACTGGCCCGCGGCGTTCCAGATTCGCCGCTCCTGCCTGCCGTCCGGCAGGGTGATGATCAACGGCTGCCCGAGCAAGTCCGGCTCGATACGCGTCACGGCCCCGAGTGGATCGGTGATTTCCACGACGTGCCCGTTGGAATCACGACGACATGTCACCGTGCGACCGGCGGCATCGGTCCGTTTCGACACAAGCCCGCGCCCGTCGCATTCAAGCGTGACGGCGCCACGCTGCTCGTGCGTGTCGGTCCGGACCTGTACGCCATCCTGTTCCGCATACGTAATCTGCGTGATGCCGTCGGACGGCGACTGGAACTGGGTCGGCCGCAACTCATCGTCCCGACGCCACAGCCACGACCGGCCGTCTTTCAGGCGAATGCTCATCGGCTCACGTGTCGCGAACGCGTAGGTCGTCGATCGCTCGCCGCCCAACGGCGCCTCCTCGCGGGTCGGCCGCCCCAGTTCGTCGTTGACGGCACGCACCCGACACTCACCCGGCAACGTCAGCTCGGTCGGCCATCCCGCACCGTCGTACTGGAACGCATACCGCCGTCCGTCGAAATCGACGCATGCGAGCACATTGCCGCGCGCATCGTACTGCCAGTGTGCCGTATGACCGAACACGTCGGTCGCCTGCGCGCTTCGTTCGGACAGTTCGTACGTGCAGCGCTCGCGCGCTCCGCGGCATGTCGTGCGTTCGATCACGCGCGACGTCCCGCCGATCGTCTGCCACGTGTAGCGCACGGTCTGCCGAAGCGGCCCGGTCTCCTCGACCATGCGACCGTTCTCGTCGTACGCAAAGCCTCGCACCAGGTCGCCGAGCCGGTTGCGCACCTCAGCGAGCCGGCCGCGCTCGTCATAGGCGTAGCGAACGAGAAAGCCCGTCGGTCCACCATCAACGCATTCGATGCCGGTCAAGCGCGCCCCGTCGCGATCGTAGTGCATCCGCAATTCATGGCCGCACGTTCCCCTCATGCGCAGCAGACGACCCGCGTCGTCCCAGATGCAGCCGACCCGGCGGCGGCCCAGATCCTCGACATACTTGACGCGTGCGACGCCATCTTCGTCGAATTCCCCGAACACGCTGTAATGCGGAACGAGATCGGCGACCACGATCCGGTCGTCCGCCAACCGGGCCACGTGAAGCTGCTCCGACGACACGATGCACTGGCTGCCGCGTTCAGGCATCGGCAGCGACACGATCCGGCCCTGCCCGTCGACGTAATCGAGCCGGCCGTCGTCCCGGCGCAGCAACGTCGCCTCCCAGCTGGTCCGCCAACCGATCCCGAGTATGCCCTCGACAGACAGCGCACTCGAATAAAACCTCGCCCAGCCGATCGGCAAGCGGCCGGGCAACATGAAATCCACCTCGTTTCGTGGCAGGCAGACCTTGCTGCCCGAGACCATGTCGACCGACTCGCACAGTAGGCCCGACAACGCCCGCACGACTCCGTAGCGGCCGGCCAGATCGCCCGGCTGCTCCCAATGACGATCGATGCGAGGCGGGGCATCGAGCGATTCCAGTACCGTGCCCTGCAACCCGGCAAGCACGCCGCCCAATCCTCCAATTCCACTCATTCCAACTCCCGTTACCCGCCGATGAACACGTCGCCCGATCCCGACGCGATCGGGGCGCCGCAGGACGTGCAGCATGCGACGAAAGCCGCCGCCGATCCGTTGATGAATACGGATCCCGAACCGACGACGACCGCTTGGGCCGAACAGTGAACGCCGCATACCGCGACGCAGCCGACATAGACGGCCGATATGCCGTTGGTGAAGACGTCACCCGAACCGGTCACGATCGCTCCGCCATGGCCTATCGCGTCACCGACTCTGGCTGCCGGATTGCTCATGGTGAATTTTCTCCCAGTAAAACCAATAACCCTGTTGCCGCCGCGCCCGTAAGGGGCGCGGCGGCACACGACTCAGGACCACCGAATCTAAAATTCCGACGGCTCCGGCGACTCGCTCGGCGGCGGCGGTTCGCTTGGCGGCGGCGGTTCGCTTGGCGGCGGTGCTTCGCTCGGCGGCGGCGCTTCGCTCGGCGGTGGCGCTTCGCTTGGCGGCGGCGCTTCGCTCGGCGGCGGCGCTTCGCTCGGCGGCGGCGCTTCGCTCGGCGGCGGTGCTTCGCTCGGCGGCGGTGCTTCGCTCGGCGGCGGCGCTTCGCTCGGCGGCGGCGCTTCGCTTGGCGGCGGCGCTTCGCTTGGCGGCGGCGCTTCGCTTGGCGGCGGCGCTTCGCTTGGCGGCGGCGCTTCGCTTGGCGGCGGCGCTTCGCTCGGCGGTGGCGCTTCGCTCGGCGGTGGCGCTTCGCTCGGCGGCGGCGCTTCGCTTGGCGGCGGCGCTTCGCTCGGCGGCGGTGCTTCGCTTGGCGGCGGCGCTTCGCTTGGCGGCGGTGCTTCGCTTGGCGGCGGCGTTTCGCTCGGCGGCGGTGCTTCGCTCGGCGGCGGCGCTTCGCTCGGCGGCGGTGCTTCGCTTGGCGGCGGTGCTTCGCTTGGCGGCGGTGCTTCGCTCGGCGGCGGCGCTTCGCTCGGCGGCGGCGTTTCGCTCGGCGGCGGTGCTTCGCTCGGCGGCGGCGCTTCGCTCGGCGGCGGCGCTTCGCTCGGCGGCGGCGCTTCGCTCGGCGGCGGTGCTTCGCTCGGCGGCGGCGCTTCGCTCGGCGGCGGCGGTTCGCTCGGCGGCGGCGTTTCGCTCGGCGGCGGCGCTTCGCTTGGCGGCGGCGTTTCGCTCGGCGGCGGCGCTTCGCTTGGCGGCGGCGTTTCGCTCGGCGGCGGTGCTTCACTTGGCGGCGGCGCTTCGCTCGGCGGCGGCGCTTCGCTTGGCGGCGGCGCTTCGCTTGGCGGCGGCGCTTCGCTCGGCGGCGGCGCTTCGCTCGGCGGCGGCGTTTCGCTCGGCGGCGGTGCTTCGCTCGGCGGTGGTGCTTCGCTCAACGGCGGCGGTTCGCTCAACGGCGGCGGTTCAACCGACGGCGGCGGCGGCTGAACGGTCGGCGGCGGCGGCGGCGGCGGCAAAATCGGCTTGGTGACCCTCAGGAAGAAAGACGGCAACGGAATCGGCGGAATTGCACCACCACCGCCACCGCCACCCGCACCTGCACCATCACCGCATCCGGGATTCAACTGCAGCGGCGAACCCTGAACCACGACCTCGTCACTGCCGACGATCCGGATCTTCGTACCGACCAGCTTGATCGTGCCGTCGGCCGTCATATTGATGGCCGATGCACCGCACACGATGGAGAGCGCGCCACCGACGTTCAACGCATACGCGCCGCCAACCGACGTCGACATCGCACCACCCACCGCGATCGCATATGCGCCGCCGACGTTCAGCGCGCACGCGCCACCGATCATCGTCGACTCGGCGCCGCCTACCGCGTAGCTGGCGGCTCCGCCCACGATGCTGCTGAACATGCCGCCCACCGCGCGGGTGTGCGTCAGCCCCACGCCGATCGAGAAATTCACGCCGACGGTATGCGACTCGTTGTTCTTCGTCAGGCGGTTCATGTCCCGCTCCGCCTGCATGTGGAATTCCTCGGCGCCCAGCTTGTCCTCGAAGCGAATGCCGCTGTAGTTTTCCCGACCACCCGTGATCGTCTTGCTCTTGAAGCCGCTCTTCGTCGCCTCCTTGGGCAGATCCCACGGCGGCGGCGTCATGGTGTTGTACAGGCTGCCGAGAATCAGCGGGCGATCGGGGTCGCCGTTCATGAAGCCGACGATCACTTCCTGCCCGATCCGCGGGATGTAGATGCCGCCGAAATTCACGCCGGCCCACGCCTGGCTGACGCGCACCCAGCACGAATCCGTCGCATCGTTGCGCGCGTACCGGTCCCACAGGAAGCGCACCTTCACGCGGCCGAACTCGTCGGTCCACACTTCGTGCCCGGGCGGGCCGACGACGATCGCCGACTGCGGGCCGCTCGTGGTCGGCTTCGGTGTCTCGCGCGGCATCCGGAACACTTCGCTCGTCGGCTGCACGATCAGCTCGTTATTGCACTCGTACCGATAACCGCTGCCGGATTCGTCGGCGATTTCGGTCAGCATCAACGCCGCTTCGATGATCAGGTACTCGCGATTGGCTTCCTCGTGCTTGTGTTTCGTCAGTGTGAAAGTCTGGCCGCACGCGACACCGCGCACATTGCCCTTGCCGAACGCACGCGTGCCGGGCGCGCGGCGCTCTTCCATCCGGACCCGGCTGATGAGGTCGCCATGCTTGCTGTCCGTGTAGTCGCCCGGCCACTCGAAAAGCTCGCCCTCACCCCAGTTCGTCTCGCGCGGCTGGTGATTCGACGTGACGAGCAACGCCCTGGGCCGCGTGAAATCGAAGTCGTCGACCACCACGCGCCCCGGCCGCAGCGATTCGTCCGTCGAGAAATAATTCAGATACTCGATGTCGATCTTGCCGCCTTCCGGGTGATGCCGGATTTCGTGATACGCGGCGCTGGGCGAGCGGCGATGCGCGCCGATGTGATCGCACAGCACGAGCCGGTGCTTGCCGTCGGAGTGCTCGAAGAACCAGTAGATCCCCCACTCCTCCATCAGACGCTGGATGAAATCGAAATCCGTCTCGCCGTACTGCACCTGAAACGCCCGCGGCTCGTTGCGCGTGCTCTCGCCTTGCACCGTGTACTTGTCGACGTCCAGCCGCTTGTCGACAGGGTACGGATAATCGCTCAGCACGGTATCGATGATCTCGACCACCGTCTTGTCCTGAAAGATCTTGTAGTCGCTCGTCAGCGTTGCAAGCCAGAGCCACGGCCGCAACACGATCCGGTAAACGTTGTAGCGCCCCTCGGTACGCAGGAACCCGGCTTTCACGACGAGACCGCTGATTTCCCGCCCACCGGCGCCGACGCCGCCCTCTGCTCCCGTACCGATGCCATCCAGCTGCACGCTGACGGTCATCTCCGTTCCGATCATCGCCTTCAGATCGAGATTCGCGCTGGTCGACAGCGGAACGTGAAAATCATCCGGCGTGCGCAACAGCAGCTCGTACGTATAGAGCTTCCCAAGGTGTTCGTCACCGCGAAGCGACAGGAACCGGAGCGCTGGCTGGCCGAGCAGCTGCGGCATCGCATCGCTGCGGATCGCCACCGTGCGCTCCTGATTGATCCGTCCTTCCGAAGAGTTCATTGACATGCGGTCCTTTCGCTCCTACTCACCCCAAACAAACAAGCGCGCCCCCGCGCTTCGCCCTCAACGTCGACGTTCGGCGTCGTCGTGACGCCCCCGACCGGGATCATGTGCCGGCCGCGCGCGCCGGATACCGTACGCGCACCGTCGCGCGCTTGAGCAGCACGTCGATCAGCAAGTCGGCGCCGATACTCGTCGCTGCATCGCGCAGATAGCTCGCGGCCAGCTCGAGATCGCTCGCCTCGCGCGCATCGATGACCTTCCGCCCGAATGCAACGACACGCCGCATGCCGTAGACGGCGCGAGCATCCGGAACCGGCGGCGCCCCGTCCACCGGATCGATGCCGACGACCCATCCGACCGGCGTGGCGTGCACGCCCAGCCACTCGCCCAGCATGCTCGCGATCGTCGCCAGATTGCCGCTGCCGCACAGCGCCGCCACCTTCGCGTCGTCCACGCCCCGCAGCTGCCATGCGGCCAGCCACAACGCGCGCTCGAGCTTCCTGATGTGCGGCATTCGGCGAAAAGCGACCAGCTCGCGGTATTCGCGATGCCGGCTGCGCAAGGTCGTGCAATTCGAAGCAATCGCCCGTTCGAGTGCCCGCGTGCACATTTCGTGCTCGCTCGGCAGCTTGTCGAACGTGTACGTATCAGCGTCCCGTATGTTCATGCATCTGCCCCTGCTCGAAATCGACGGTACGGCGGCGCCCGTCCGCATCCGATTTCAGTTCGTCGACATCGAAACCCGCGCCCGCTTCGCATCCCGGCGCGCCGGCGATCCGCAAGCAATCGACGTAGCCGCCGCGGTCGTCCTGCTGCCAGAACCATCCGCCGTCGCCACGCGCCGCGCATTGGGGCCATTCCGCCCATGGCGCGACGGGCACGCCGGTCAGCACCAGCGCCGGATCGGCGCCGCGCTCCGCCGGCAACGCGTCTTCGGTCGCCGGCAGCGCGGCCGCCTTCCGGCCGCGGCCGCTCAGGAGACGCCACGCGAACGCGTGATCTGCGCTCCATATCTCGTCCAGTTGCGCATGCAACGACACGACGGACGTATCCGCACCCGTTTGCCGCGCACGCGGCGGCACGTGCATCGCCAGCAGTCGAGCCATCCGGAACAGCACGCCGCGAGGCTCGCTCAGCCGGCGCCCCAGCCAGCGACGCGGCACGGTGCAGCAGACGATGCACGGATGCCGCCGTCCAGCCCGATCGCACGAACCGGCCATGACGCCGACGACGTGGCGCCCGTCGCCGAACGGCGAGCATGCGGGCGCAAGCACGAAGCTCCACGGCAACGCATGCGACTCGCGTTCGCCGGACAGCCGCGCGAGCAGATCGGGATGGCGCTCGAGCCAGTGCTGCCATTGAAGGACCTGCGTGACGGTCGTCCGGTGGCGAATCTGCTCGCCACACGCGGGGAGCCGTCCCCATAGCGCAGGCAGGCCAGGCGTCACGCAAGACCTCCCGGACAATGAAAGCCCGTCAGCAGGTTGCTCGTCAGCGGATTCAACTGACCGCTCGTCATCAACTCGAGCGCCGCGTGCCTGCCATCGAAATCGAAAGCCAATGTCAGGCGGCTGGCCGAAGCGGTACCGGTCAGCCGGCCTCGCTCGATCAAGCGGAACAGCGCCCACGGCCCCGTCGCGACGATCGTCGACGTATCCGGCCGGATTGCCGGCTTCGCCGCGACTTCGGCCATCGCGCCGCCGCGCGGCCCGGGCCAGCTCAGCGCGAACGGCGTGACGGGGCCATGCACGTAACGTTGCGTCTGACCGTCAACGTCGATCAGCAATTCGGTGATCTCGGGATCGATGGACGCCACCTTGGCGTCCATCTTCCAGGCCATCCGCTTGGCACCCTGATCGCGGAAGAACACTTCGCGGATCGCGGACGCGCGTTCGAACGGCTCGAGGCTCGGCCCCTTGATCGGCGGCATGCCGGGGCTCAGCGACTTGTAGCGCCACGGCTTGGCGTTCGTGTCGACGTAGCTCGCCAGCGATTTCTGGAAGAATTCGTCGAATACGCCGCCCGCCGCGAACATCCGGTTGAAGTCCTCGACGTCGACTTCCTGGCTGCTGCGCACGAACGGATATTTCCCGTCGATCGTGCGCCGGCAGCTTTGCCCGACGCTCGTATCGACCTGCATCGCGAGCAGCCCGCCGACCTCCTGCCCGACCTTGTCCGCGACCTGCGTCGCGATGCCGCCGAGCACGAGCCTCAACGGCGCCGGCAGCTTTTCTGCCTCCGTCTGCAACGTCGTGCCGATATCGAGCGCGGGCGGCATGCTGTTGGCCGACAACGCGTTGCTCGCGACGACCAGACGCGTGTACTGCTCGTTGATCAGCGTCAGGATCGCGTCGAGCTGCAATGCCTTGCCGCCCGCCGCGATGGGCGTATCCGTCATCGCCGGACCGCTGCCGGTGTCGGCCTGGCCGGTCGTGACCTCGCGCAGCGCCGCGAAGCGGTTGTCGACGAATTCCTTCTCGAGCCGCTGCTCCGGCCGCTGCGCGGCCATCTTCCGGGCCTCGAGCGCCGCGGTCCTCGCCGCGGAGGATTTGCGGCCCACCGCCGTCAGCGCGAGATCGTTCAGCGAGGACGGCTCCTGCACATCGACGACCGATAGCGACGTTTCCCGGACCACCGCGCGCGCCAGCCGCACCAGCGGCGAATCCGGCGCGGCGAGCGCGCGCAGCGTCGCCTGATCGAGCGCCAGCGTGCCGTCCCGGCCGTTCTCGCCGCTCGTGGCCGGTCGAATGTCCGCGAGAAACTGCTGCCAATAGTTTCCGTAATCGATCAGGTACTGGCGGCGAATGTCGTCGGCCAGCGACGATCTCGCCGCCACGACGCGCATGCCCTGTATCGATGCCGTCAGGTCGGAACGCTTGCCGGCGCGCCCCATGACCCAACCGTCGTCGTCCTGCGCACGCGCGAGGAATTCGGGCAGGCGCTGGTTGAACAACGCGTGGTACCCGTCATACGTGTAGAGTCCCGGCACGCCCTGCTCGAAGCGCGATCCGTCCACCAGCTTGAAAAGCGATGCGCCCTGCAGCCCGAGCGCCTGCGCAAGCGTGAAATTTTCCGGCGCCTCTTTCTCCATCGCGCCGATCGCCCGCTCGTAAAGCCGCTTCGGCGCCGGGTTCTGGCTCAGGAAGAGGCGCGCCCGCTGCACGAGTGCGGCGTCCTGGGCCACGGTCGGCTTGACGGGGCGATCTTCGATGAACAGCGCATCCAGATGCCGCACCATCAGGTTGCGCCCGCCCATCGCCGCCGCACTGTCGGAACGCTCCCAGTCGCGCAACACCCACGTTCTCACCGCCTTCGCATCGTAGCGATCATCGTCGTACAACATCAGGTAGATGGTCAGCGTCCGGTAGACATCGTCCGCGTTTTGCGCATTGATCTGCGTGCTCAATTCGCTTTCCGCGCGCCGCACGATCTGAGGCAGCAAGGTCTGCTTCAGCAGGCTCAAGTAGGTGGTATCCGATGCCTTGACGATAGCCGGAACGACATAGAGGCCGTAGCGGTACGCACCACCCGGCGCGTCGAGATCGAGGTCGCCGTATCGCGGCAGGTCCCGTGAGCCGTCCAGCAGACCGCCGATCGCGGCCGCCTTCGGCGACTTGTTGTAGGCGGCGGCCCGCGCGGCGAGCGCCGTCGTCTTGCCGGAGATCGCGGTCAGATAGTTCCGATTGTTGTCGTAGCTCACCGTGAGCGAGAACACGAGCCATACGAACAGGGTCGCGGTGAGCAGATGACCGGCCCAGCGCATCGCTCTGAAGCGAATCTCCCACTTCAGGTCTGCGCGGACCAGATGCGCTTCCGGCACGATCACATGCTGGAACACGTTGCGCAGGAAGAAACTGCGATGCCCCGATACCAGGCCCTCGCCGCGCACCTGCGCAGCCGCGTCGCTGTTCGTGCGCATGCGCGCCAGCTTGCGCCTCAGACGCTGCAGCACCGTCTCGCGATCCGCGGCAATCACCTGATCCGTCTGCTCGGCGCTCGTGAAATACACGCCTCGCAGCGTATTCTGCAACTGCACGTCGTCGTAGCGGGAGTCGAGGAATACGAGATCGAGCAGATCCGTGACCAGCGTCGACAGGCTGCGGAATTCCTGCGCCAGCGGGTACAGCCGCTTGCGGCGATCCCCTTCGTATTCCTCCAGAAAGCGGTTGTTCAGGCCGGCGTCGATCCGCGCTTCGAGCAGCGTCAGCTCGTGCGCGCAGTGGCGCCGCAGCCCGTCGACACTCGCCGCGCCGGACTCGTCGCAGGGCAACGTGAACCCCCATATCTGCGTACGCCCTTCCGCAGTCAGCGACTGGAAATACTCGGTGAAGCCCGGCAGCAAATCCAGTTTCGTCACGAACACGTATACCGGGAAGCGAATCCCGAGTTGCTGGCGCAGTTCGCCGAGCCGGGCACGCAAGCTCGCGGCGAGCACGGTGCGTTCGGCGTCCGACCGGTTGACCAGATCGGCGGCGCTGACCGCCAGGATCGCGCCGTTGAGCGGCGCCCGCGGCCGATGCTTGCGCAACTGGCCGAGCAGTTCCTTCCATTCCGCCGCGTTGACAGCCGTAGCCGACTCGTCCTGCGGATCGTCCTGCTCGACATAGCGGCCCGCGGTGTCGATCAGCACCGCTTCGTTCGCAAACCACCATTCGCAGTTCGCGGTGCTTGCGATGCCGTGCGCGGACACCGCGCCCATCTGCTCGGTCAGCGGGAATTGCAGGCCTGAACCCAGGATCGCGGTCGTCTTGCCGGCCCCCGGCGTGCCCACCATCATGTACCACGGCAACCCGTACAGATGCCGGTCGACCTCGAGCAGGCGACGCCACCCCAGCGTGCCGCCACGCAGGCGCTTCAACTGCGCGATCGCCTTGGACACCACCATGGCGACCGCGCGCACCTCGTCGCGACCGGCTTCGACCGGCCTGTCGCCTTTCGGCTGGAGGAAGCGCTTCAGCAGCGCATCGTTCGACCGCAGTGCCTGCCACAACGTGTAGAGGCCGTAGACCATGTAGCAGAAAGCGATCGTCGCGATCAGCAGGACGCGCACCCAGATCGGCTCGACCGGATGATGGCCGCCCAGCCCGAACAACGGCCCCACGTGCCAGAGCGCGACGCAGAGCGCGATCACCCAGATCGGGCTCAGCGGCCATCTCAGCAGGCGCAAGACGAGCAAGCCCACGAGCAGCGCGATCACGATCAAGCGGATCGCGACGCCGGCAAACGGATGCAATTCGCCGAACGCGAATAGCGGGCCCAGGAACCAGACCGCGACGCACACCAGCAAAACCGCCACGCACGCCAGCATCCGCCACGAGAAAAACCATCGGAAAAGACGTTTCAAATAAGACATGCTGAATTCCGGTGCTACAGCGTGACCATGATTTCGACGCGGCGGTTGAGCGCCCGGCCGGCCACCGTGGCGTTGTCGCCAACCGGCTGGGAGTCGCCCTTGCCGAGCGCGCGGATCCGATCCGCCGGCGTACCGTCCCGCTGAAGGATTTGCGCGACGTACGCGGCGCGCTTTTCCGACAGCACGAGGTTGTTCGGGAAAGCCGCGCTGCGGATCGGCTGATTGTCCGTATGCCCGCTCACGAGCACGTTTCCGCCGACGCGCGCGACTTCGCGCGCAACCTTGTTCAGGATCGGCTCGATCTCCGGCAACACCGTGCTCTGGCCCGACGCGAACATCGAATCGCCCTTGAACACGACGAGACTGCGCCTGTCATCCTCGTCGACGGTCAGCAGACCGCGCGCGATCTCGTCCCTCAACAGGTGCGACAGCCGCAGACGCTGCGGCGCAGACGCGAGTCGTTCCTTGCCGATCTCGAGAATCCGCGTTTCCAGTGCATAGCGCTGGGACAGCAGGTTGTACTGGTAGAACACGAACAGCGCGAACAGCGCGAGCACCGCGCAGGCTGCGGAGGCCCAGACCGGCACGCTGCGCAACAACGGCAGCCTGCCGGGCGGAGCGCCCCGCCAGTGCGGCGACAGTTCGGGCTGAAGCGCGTCGCGTGCGCCGGTGATGAGCGTCCACAACCGCTGGCGAATCTGTTCCAGATAGCGACGCCCGTCGGCCACCACGCTGTAGCGCCCCTCGAATCCGAGACCGAGCACGCGATACAGGATTTCGAGGATATCGACGTACTCCTGAGGATCGGTCGCCATCCGGCCGATCAGCAGGAAGAACTTCTCGCCGCCGTCGACTTCACCCTCGAACGTGATCAGCAGGCTTTGCTCCGCCCATACGCCGCCCCCGCCCCAGCTGGTGCGGTTGGCTGCCTCGTCGAGCGCGGTGCACAGGCAATAGCGAACGACCGCCATGTGCTTCCACGGCAGATCGGCCTTGTCGCACAACTTCTGGAACAGGCTGACCTCGCGCACGAGCAGGGTTCGCAAGCTGCCGACCGCCTCGGACGTATCGAGCGCGGCAGGCATGTCGGCGAGCATCCGGAGCAGCGGCCGCGCCGCTTCGAGCAGCGGATTGCTCGCCGCGAGCACCTCGTCGAGACGTTGCTGGATATCGACGACCGCGTCGAACTCACCGATGTCGATCGGCTGACGTGGGGCTCCCTTTTCATGGCCGGCGCGCTCCTTCTGCGGCTCGGGTAACGTCCCGGAATCGCTCGCGAGAAAATCGAACGCGTCTTTGTCGAACGTAGCCGAGTTCATTTATGGCGAACTCCCCACAGTTCGAGCTTCAGTTCGGGGAAGTGGCCGGCGATGTGCATCGCGAGCCCGCCCTGTTGGGCGATCTGCTCCCAGAACGGCCCACTGCGCGACAACTCGTAGTAAATGTAGTTCGAATTGAACGGAATCTGTCGCGGCGGCACCGGCAGCGGCACCATCGTGAGCCCCGGCAGATGCGAACGGATCAGCTCGGGCAGACGCTGCGGCTGGCTGATCTTCGTCTGTGACGCGAATTGCTGCTGGAGCACGTCCGGCGACATCTGCGCGCCGACCGCGAGCACGAGACTCGAATAGCCCGAGAGTTCGGCCGGCATCACCGCGGCGACACGGATCCCGTGCGGCTGTTCGGTGAGCGGAATCGGCTGCGCACCACGTATCAGCACCTGGTTGAGCAGGTAATGGACTTCCTCGACGAGCGGCCGGATGCTCGCATACAGCTGCGCATGATCGTAGCCGGGCGTCGGCAACGGACGACGGGTCTGCGGACGGACGAACGTCGACAGTTCGCCGGCCATCATTGCAAGCTCTCGATAGAACTCCACGGGCGGCGTCTCGCGAATCCGGCAGATATGCGCGAGCAGCGGCTCATAGCGATTCAATACCTGCAGCAGCAGGTAATCGGCCACTTCCGCCGCTGCGCCCGCGCGTCCGTCGCTGCCCGACAGGCGGGTGGCAAGCGCATCGGCGCGCAGCTTCGCCAGGCCATGGAGCTGTGTCGCCCAGTCTCGCAGCAGCGGATCGGCGCCGTACTGGCTGACCGGCGGAATGTGATCGGTATCGTGCAGCGACACCGAGCCGTCCGCGCGCAATGCCTTGATGCGCGTCAGCGCGATGCCGATCCACGACTGCGTCAATTCCTTCTCGGGCAGAAGCCGCAGGCGCAAGTTCGCCAATTGCACGGGCTTGGGCCCCTGGCCGATCGTGTTGCTGTCCCGCAGCTCGTTTTCGAAAGCCAGGTAACGGGCAAGCGAGGCCGTCTGCTCGCGAAACACGGTCTCCTCGGTATTGGGCAGACGCAGCGGGACAGCCAGATAGATCACCTGGTTCTGGTGCTCGGGCGCGATCGTCAGCGGCGGCGGCGGCGGTGCATGCGCCGGCACGTCGAACGGCGTACCGTCAGGAAACACGCCGGTCCCGCTCTTGAACACCAGCTTGCCGAACGCCAGCGACTCGTGATCGATCTCGAACTGGCTGAATCCCCAGAAAAAAGGGCTGAGCGGCGCGGAGCGCTTGTGCGCGAAATGTTCGAAATAGCGCTCTTGCTGCTGAAACAGCTGTGGAAGCAGGAAAAGGCCTTCGCTCCACACGACCTTGTTATGCCAACTCATGAGTCAATCCAATTCAGTAACAAGAACGGCCCGCTGGCCGACATCCACGTTCAATTTGATTTTCGTGCGCGCCGTCAGCACCCGGAGCCACGCTTCGTCCGGCGGAGGCGGCAAGCGGTAAGCCCCGCGCCACACCGATTTTCCGAGTTCGCGGTATCCCGCCAGCACGCCGATCGCCGTCGTCGCGGCATTCAGGCGCCGACGAATGTCCCGGACGTCTCCCGGACGGAGCACGAACTCGTCGATCACGATTGCGTCTTCGCCCAGCACCTTCTTGCTGTCGCTTTGCAGTGAGAAGAAATCGGCGTTGTCGAACGTGTACGCCGACTTCAACTCATAGATCCGCACCATGATCGGCGCAGGGCGCCCCAGCTCGTCCGGATTGACGCCGTCGCTCACCTTGATCTTCAGATCGAGCGACGCCTGCTCCTTTCGGGACGGCATACCTCCACACGCAGCCTGCGACAGACATGACAGCCCGAGCGCGATGCGTTTGATCGCATCACGGCGTGTCTGGCGCGTCTTCGTGCCGAACGGAAATCGAAAAACCATATGGAAGACCCTGTCGTACCCGAAGCAGCCTTTGACCAGGGCCCCGCGCATTGCGCAAACGCCCTCGTCAAAGGCCCGTGGTTCCGCCGGTGCCGGCGGAACCACCGAAACTACGGGCGTGAGTGCTTAAGCAGCGTTCTTCTTGATGTCGAACGTCGCCGTGATTGCGCCACCGCTGCCGCCCTGCGCGTTCTGCACCACGTATTCCTGCTTGAGGCGCGAGAACGACAGACGGACGATCTCGCGAGGACGCGACTCGTCGGCTGCGACGCCCGACGGGCTCACCTGCGTCACCAGCACGTCGTTCATCGTCAGCAGGATGTACTCGAGCGGATTCCCACCTGCCTTACGCACCGTGAGCTTCGCTTCGTCGATGTGCTTGCCCAGCAGACAGTACTGAATCAGGTTCGGGCTCGCCCGGTCGATGAAATGCTCGAATTGCAGATCGTCCACCGTAGCCTTGCCTGCGCCACCGCCCGAGCCGAGGTGCATGTTCGATTGCTGGCTTACGTTCCACGACCAGCTCAAGACCTCGATTTCGTTCTGGTGAGTGGCATCCTTGGATTCACCGTCGATACCGTTGATCTTGAGGAAAATATCGTGTGCCATGGCATCACTCCTTACGTCTTGGTTAAATTTCTAGTACTGCTAATCGATGGATCAGAAATATCTATGATGCATCTGACCACCACGCCACCGGCATGCCATCACGCCGGGATTTCCGGGAACGCCGGCCTCCTCGAGGCGATGTCGGTGCGCCTGACGGGTTTGCCGTTCAGCAGCCGGCCACCGCAGTCGCGCGTACGGTCAAGCAGCGGCCTTGACCGACGGAAGCTTCGCGACGAGACGCAGCGACACCGTCAGACCTTCCAGCTGGAAATGCGGACGGAGGAAGAACTTGGCCTGGTAGTAGCCGGGGTTGCCCTCGACTTCTTCCACGACCACCTCGGCAGCGGCAAGCGGACGACGCGCCTTGGTTTCCTGGGACGAGTTGGCAGGATCGGCGTCGACGTAATACATGATCCATTCGTTGAGCCACTGCTGCATTTCGTCGCGTTCCTTGAACGAGCCGATCTTGTCGCGCACGATGCACTTCAGATAGTGCGCAAAGCGCGAGCACGCGAACAGATATGGCAGGCGCGCGGAAAGGTTCGCGTTCGCCGTCGCGTCCGGATCGTAGTACTCGGCAGGCTTTTGCAGCGACTGCGCGCCGATGAACGCCGCATAGTCGGTGTTCTTGCGGTGGATCAGCGGGATGAAACCGTTCTTCGACAGTTCGGCCTCGCGACGATCCGAAATCGCGATCTCGGTGGGGCACTTCATGTCGATCCCGCCGTCGTCCGTCGGGAACGTATGGCACGGCAGGTTTTCGACGACGCCGCCGCTCTCGACGCCGCGAATCAGCGTGCACCAGCCGTAGTGCTTGAACGAGCGGTTGATGTTGACCGCCATCGCGTAGGCCGCGTTCGCCCACGTGTACTTGGCGTGATTCGATCCGTCGGTCGATTCCTCGAAATCGAATTCATCGACGGGATTGGTGCGGATGCCGTACGGCAGGCGCGCGAGGAAGCGCGGCATCGCAAGGCCGACGTAGCGCGAGTCTTCCGAGTTGCGCAGCGAGTTCCAGGGTGCGTACTCCAGATTCTGCGTAAAGATCTTCGTCAGATCGCGCGGGTTGGCCAGCTCCTGCCACGACTCCATCTGCAGCACGGACGGCGACGCACCCGTGATGAACGGAGCATGCGCCGCTGCGGCGACCTTGCCGATCGACGCCAGCAGATCGACGTCCGGCGGCGTGTGGTCGAAATAGTAGTCGGCGACGAGACAGCCGTAAGGCTCACCGCCCAGCTGCCCGTATTCCTCTTCGTAGATCTGCTTGAAGAACGGGCTCTGATCCCACGCCACGCCCTTGTATCGCTTCATTGTTCGGCGCAGATCCTCCTTCGACACGTCCATGAAGCGGATTTTCAGCTTCTCGTCGGTTTCCGTGTTCGTCACGAGGTGATGCAATCCGCGCCACGCGCTTTCCAGCTTCTGAAAATCGTCGTGATGCAGGATCAGGTTGATCTGTTCCGACAGTTTGCGATCGATCTCGCCAATGATCGCCTCGATGCTCTTGTAGGCGTCGTCCGACATCGTCACCGAATTCGCCAGCGCCTGTTCGGCCAGCGTCTTGACGGCGGACTCCACCGCTTCGCGCGCCTGCTCCGTCTTGGGCTTGAACTCGCGCGACAACAGCGCGTTGAAATCCGATTGGGCGCCGAGCTGCGCCTCGGCAGCGCGCGCCTGCGATTCACGTACAGCCATTTTCTTCCTTTGCACCAGTGTTAGATCGTGGTTTGCCGCCCGGGGCCTCATTGCTGCTCTTGCGGCTCCAGAGCGTCCGTCTTCCGCACTTCAGGCTTCGGCGCCTTCGCAAGCGCGCTCAGCAGCGCCGGGTCCTGCAGCAACTGGGTGACGAGCGCCTCCGCGCCCGACTTGCCGTCCATGTACGTCTGCAGATTCGCGAGCTGCGTGCGCGCGTCGAGCAGCTGCGACAGCGCGTCGACATTTTTCGCAATGGCTGCCGGCGAAAAATCGTCCATGCTCTCGAACGTGATGTCGACCATCAACTGACCGTCGCCGGACAGCGTATTCGGCACCGAAAACGCAACCCGCGGCTTCATCGCCTTCATGCGCTCGTCGAAGTTGTCGATATCGATGTTGTAAAACTTGCGGTCGCCGACAGCCGGAAGCGACTCCAGCGGCTTTCCGGACAGGTCGGCAAGCACGCCCATCACGAACGGCAGCTCGACCTTCTTCTCCGAGCCATACACTTCGACGTCGTATTCGATCTGCACGCGCGGCGCACGATTGCGCGCGATGAACTTCTGTGCACTGTTGGATATAGCCATAAGCTCTCCAGCGGGATTCCGATTAGGTAAAAATCAATGAGCGAATGCTCGCCCGTTTCGCCTCGTCAGCGTAAACCGCGCCGATATTACGGTACTCGGCATCATCTTTATATAGGAACAGTACTAAGTTTTACGGCAAAAAATAACGAGATAGGCATCGGCTTAGTAAAAGTTCTAAAAAATGCGCCACCTGTCTTAAAATGACGACCACTTTTCTCAATGGAGATAAATTTATATTCGGATAAGTCGTGAGATTTCCGCACGTGGACCATCGAAATGCAGCCAGCGCGGCCACGCAAAACAGATAGGCAGCCACGACGACATCGCGACGCGCTCTGCCAACGCGTCGCGACGTCGTCAATGACGCACGCGATCCGGAATCAGGGAAATGTCGACGCGCCGGTTCAGCGCCCGGCCAGCCTCACTGCGGTTGTCCGCGATCGGGCGGATGTCGCCCATTCCCTGGATCGCGAAACGAGTGACCGGCAATCCGCCTACGGTGACCAGCCAATCGCGGATCGCACGCGCCCGCGCTTCGGATAGCTGAAGATTTGCCTCGGGCGATCCTTCGCTGTCCGCATGCCCCTCGATCAGCACACGCTGGTCCGGATTCACCCGGATCAGCCGCAGCACATGCGCCAGTTCGCGATGCGCGCTCTCCGGGGAAAACGTCGCCTTGCCGCTCGCAAACAGAGAAAGGCTATCGATCCGCGCAGTCGTAAGCGGCGGTTGGTAAGCCGCCAGCGCGGCGTCGAGGCGGGCCGACAACGCACGCCCCGGATACAACCCCCAGCCCGCTCCGAACGGCGCGCCGTCGCGCAAGTTGCGCACCACTTCGTCGCGAGCCTCGCGCACCCGCTCGAACGAGTCGATCTTCGCGGTGATCCGGTCGCCTGGCGTGCTCCAGTATGTAGACAAGTCGCCCGCGATACGCTCGACGATTCGGTAATTCACCCAACCTGACATCGCCACCGCCACGATCAGCGCCACCACGCTCGACAGCAGGACGTGCGACGCGAGCGGCCATTCCCCGCCGGTCGGCGGCGGCGCGGCGTGCCGCCCGGCAACACGCGTCGACGCATGGACGAGCGGCGGCGGGAGCGGCCCCGCCACCGGCTTCGTGACGCCCGGCTGCAGGCCGGTTCTGGCGATCAGCCAGCGCGTCCACGCGCCCGGTCTGATCGGCGTATGGCCGACGTCCGCCAGCGACACGCCCTGCAGCGCGAACGGCGGCGTATTCGCGAGCGCGGAGATCAACGACAGCAACGCGGCCTCGTCGAGCCATTCGAACACCGAGAGTCCAAGCGCGCTCCGGACCACAGCGCCCGTTTGCCGCGACGACGCCAGTTGACGACGAATCGCCGGCAGCCGATCGTAAAGCCGGATCGACTCGTCGAGGCGCGGCACGCCGACGTCGAGCGGATCGCCAAACCACTGCACCTGTGTCGCGGCGTCCTCGCCAGGTCCCAGACATGCATACACGGCAACATGACAAGGCAACACACATTCGGGATGGCAGTACGCTGCCTGCAGCGCGATCCGCCATTGCACGAACTCACGGCGCAGCACGCTTTCGTCATCGCCCTCCGGCACCACGGGCAGCAACGCGGCGTCAGGGAAGCGGCCCCGCGACGCCTTTACCTGGGCCATGACGTCGTTCAGCCGCTCCGGCGTATCGGCCAGCAGCCACACCGCCCGATCGTCGCGCCTGAGCGTCGTCCGCCCGCCATCGCGCGGAAACAGTCCGGCGGCATACGGCCCGACGACGACGATCACCGCGAGTTCGTGCGTGACGCTCCCGATCGCATCGGTGGACTCGGCGGAACTCGAAACCGCGTGCGCCGCGCGCCGTCGCTCATGCCAGCCGGCGACGCAAACGGCCGACGCGACTGCCAGCGCGACGAACGTCGCGATCAGCCAATCCGCCAGCCCGGCGAGCACCCACGCACCGCCGGTCACGACGACCGGCATCACGATCCAGACCAGCCCGGTCTCCCGCATCGAACGCATGTTCACGGCCGCGCCTCCTCGCCGTTCCGCGCAACGCGCGGTCCCGAATCGGGCAAGCGCTCCACCGCGCGCTGCAACGAGACGTCGCATCCGATCCACACGGCCGCCAGCAGCACCACCGCGGGAAGCATCCGGCGAAGTGGTGGCCATGCGCGCGTCGCAACCGCGGCGACAGCTCGCTGCGTCGACGGTTCGCCCGCCGCACCGGACGCGTCCGGATCGAGCTGTGACGCCACGGGACGCGCCGCACTGACATGCTGCCGATAAGCGTCGTGTTCGAGCGGCAGCCAGAGATCGAGCAGCGTCGCATACATGTCCTGCAATTGCGGCTTCGAACGCGGCCCGTTCAGCAGCGCCTCGATTCGCGCCCGAACCCGGTCCGCGCCGCTGCTCACACGATGAAAACGGAACAGCATCGTCTCGCGCATCCATTCGTCCCGCCTGCCCGCCGGCAGATGGCGCAACGTCACCTCGTCCAGCAGCGCGCATTGCGCGATGCCGACGTCACGCACGACGTCGTTTGCGCAACCGTCGTCGCGCATCGCCTGATCGAGCCGCTCGACGAGCCCGATGCAACGCGCACGCCAGACGTGGATTTCCGGTATCGACGCGCCCTGCACAAGCAACGCAACATGAAGCACGGTCTCTTGAAGCGACGCACGCAACGCTGCGCCTGAACTATCGAATTTCATCTGGAAAACGGTAAAGCGTGTCGGCGCAATGCCGTCACGGCATTTGGATCACGAAGGTCGCATACGTGCGCACCTTGCCGGCAGTCGTCGCGCCGGTCGCGTAATACTGAGCACCAAACGGAACAGGCGTCGTGGTTGATGCATCGAGGTCCACCGTCTTCATCGTCGCCGCGTTGCCGACCTGAATCGGCGATCCGTCGCCGTTCAACAGCTGGATCTGAACTCCCTTCGCGCTTGCCGGATCGGTCGGGTCCTCGACGTCGAGATTGCCGTTCGCGTTCGTCGCGGCGCCCCGCTGAAAGTAGACGCGGACCGCCTGGATGCTGCCGTCGCAGCGCAACGGAATGGTGAACGCCGTGGAGCCCGCCGTCTGTCCCGGCGACGTCAGCGATGACGTCGAAATCCGCGGCAATTTGACCGTCTGATTTTCCTGGCCGTTCACGATCGTGCACGTCACCGAGTTATAGGAACCCTGGAACTTGACCGTGACGGTGGGATTGCCCGCCCCCCAAGCTGCACTCCCCGGCCAAGCGAACATCGCGGCCGCGACGCCCAATGCGATGCACCCGATCCACTTCGATGCCTGCGTTCGTATCGTTCTGTCCATTAGCTCTGCCTCACTTTGATGCAGGCGCGTCATTGCATCGCCGTCGTGCCGCAGCGTAATCGCACGCGCGTCGCCATCTTGATCTTCTCCGCGCCCGCCGGTACGGCAGGCACCACATAGGGCAATCTGCACTGGTCGGCGGCCCCGATTCCCCACTTCGCGGTCAGTTCGCCGGAGCCTTCCAGCCCGCGCAGGAATGCCATGCCGCCCTGGCCAACGCCACCGATCGACTTTCCCGCGCCATCGAACAACTGGGTACCCATCGGTAGCGGCGAGCCGTCCTGCCTCTCCATCGCCGCGAACACCGGCCGGCCGCGCACCGTGCTCATCTTCACGAAAACGACCGAGTTGTTGCGTGGCACGACTTCCTCGCTCGTGTTCCCGAGTTCGACGTCGTCAGGGAGACGGGACGGGTCGATCTCGACCGTGTTGACGCGATACGGCGTGAGCGAAGGAATCACCGCAAAGCCGAAACGATCGATCGATGCCCCTTGCCCATTGACGATCTGTCCGCCCGTCGCGCCCTTCGCTTCGATCAGCGCCGCCGCCTGACCAAGCGGCGGGCTCAGCGTGACCCCTCCTCGATGCACGATCATCGCGCCGTTCGCGCCGAACGACGCCTGACGCATCCGGTTGCTGAGCGATGCGTTCGCTCGGTAGGTGCCGACAGACGACCGGTAAGTACCATAGCCGCCGAACGAAGAGAGACGGTCGGCGTCGCCGACGATGCGTGATGCGTTGACCCCGTAGCTGAACGGCGCAATGGTTCCCTTGCTGCCGGACAGGTCCATCTGAACGGCGCTGTTGCCGCGCGAATCGCGCGAAGCCGAGGTAGTCAGCGAATTGAAGATGCTGCTCCGCGTAGACGTCTGCTTGCCGAGCGGAATCGACAGGTTGACACCGACCTGGGTGACCGTCCGGTCGCCGTCGTTACGGGCGCGCTGCGCGTACACTGAATACGACATGCGCCGGAATGTGCTGTTGAAGCCGACCTGATACTGCAGGTCCCGCCCCCGCTCGCCGCCCCAGTAGTCCTGCGAACTACCGGTAATGTAGATCGCACTGCGATCGCCCAGCCGCTGGTTGACGTTAACCTGAAAGCGCGTACGAGCCCGATAGTTGTACTGACCAATTGAACCATTCCAATCTTTGCGCGCATTCACCGCGTCCTGGAGATTGAAGAAGTTCGACGTCGAATAGCGGTACGCGGCCACCGAAAAATTGGTTCCGGTCGACGTCATCATCTTGCTGTAGGTCACACGGGAGCTGACGCCATGGTACGTGCGCCGGCCGGGCACACTCGTGTGGGCGGACGTGACGTCGAAAGCAAATGCGCCGACCGACGTATTGAACGCCATGCCGAACAGGCCGGAACCGTAGCCGGCCGACGTCAACACACCGGCATAGGCGGTGACGAGGTTCGTGATGCCGCGCTGGTAAGTCAACTGGGCGACCCAGGGCTTCGTATCGGAAAAACCGTCCCGGTACTGCCCGACAGTGACATTGAAGCGGTGCCGACCGGGCCGCAACAGTTGCGGAACGGCGGCGAACGGCACCGAAAAGCGCCGCACGCGCCCGTCCGATTCCGTAACCGTCACCTCGAGGTCCCCGCCGTAGCCGGTGGCGGGCAGATCGTTGAACTCGAACGGCCCCGGTGAAACGGTCTCTTCATAGACCGTGTTGCCGCCCTGCCGCACGACCACCCGCGCGTTGGTGTCCGCAACACCGCGAATCGTCGGCGCATAGGCCTGCAGCGAATTCGGCAGCATGCGGTCGTCGCTCGACAGCTGGGCACCGCGCACGCTGAAGGAATCGAAGATATCGCCGCTCGTGAAGCTGTCGCCGAGCACGATCTGGCTGCGCAGCGCCGTGATGTCCCGCTGAACGAAGGTTTCGAGGCTACGCCAGGATACGCCCTGCCCGCGGCTCGCCCAGTTCAGCGTCGAACGGTGGCGAAAACGCCACGGACCGACATTCACGCCCGACTGCAGGCCGGTATACAGGCTGCTGAAGTTGTGCCCGTAAAAGTTGCTCTCGCTCGTGTACCCGTTGACGTTGTATTGCAGCAGCCCGACGTTGATCCCCTCGTCCCAGCGCGACGGATCGACGTAGCCTTGGACCGTCTTGCTCATCGCGGTCTGCGGAATCGTCAGATCGATCTTCAGATCCGCGCTATTGAACGAATACGTCGCGTCGGGTATCGCTTCGCGGAGCGCCAGGCAGGCTTCCGGCCCAGGCTCATGCGCAGCCGTGGCGCCGTCATCGCTTTCCGGCTTCGGTTGCCGAAGCCGGCTCGCGACCTTGTCGCCGTCGACACCGAACTGCGTGAGCATCGCGAGCGAGAAGCATGGCATGGCGACGTCGCTGCCAGGCACCGCGCGGAACAGCACGTCGTGACGCCCGCGTCCTTTGCCGTTGACGCTCACATCGACAGCGTAATTGCCCGGCTCGACCGGATTACCCTTCGCGAAACGCGACAGATCGACGCCGCTGCCGGCGAACAGCCGAGGGTTGAACGCCACCACAGCGGGATCCGTCGCCGTACGAGCCGCCACGTGCATCACCGGCTCCGTCGTGGCGCGAGCCGCCATGTACATCGCCGGCTCCGTCGTCGCGCGGGCCGCCATGTGCATCACCGGCTCCGCCCCCGCCTGTTGCTCGGCGTCGAGCCAGTCCAGCTCCGCCGCGCAAGCGTCGTCGCCAAGCAAGCCCATGCCAAACGCCAGACTGACCGCCAAAGCCACCCGCCGGCGGCGAAAGACGCTCAGATCGACATCGTGAACACCGCCAAGCGCGATATTTTTTGCTGCTCGAACCACTCTTCGATCCTCATCGTTTCCGACACAGTCGGCCGGTTATTCTGCTGTGGCCGAACCTGCCACCTCCGCGCCGTAATCGTTGAGTAGCTTGTAAGAAATCGCGCCTCGCGCGAGCGTGCTACGCGTACCCGGCTGCTGCGTAAACGACACGTGGCCGAACGGTGCCACCATGGACGGGTCGAACTGGATTTCCTTGTCACCAGCCTTCAATGCCACACGGCTGAACGACACGTAATAGGGCGACGGATTGTCGACGCGCAGGACGCTCTGCCCTTTGCCGTCGTGCACGACCTTCCACTTCAGCAACTCGCCCGAAGGCCCGTCCTGAAGCGCGGCCGGCCGGAAAAACAGCTTGATGCGCGTGCGAAAGGCAAGCTGCAGCAGATTCGTGTCTTCGGCATTCGTCGGCTGCGGCGGAATTTCCTGCACGTTGAGCCAGAACACCGATTCGCGATCCGTCGGCAGATTCGTGCCCGTGTACATGATGCGTAACGTCTGCCCCTTTTTCGGCTCGACGCGGAACACCGGCGGCGTCAGCACGAACGGCACCTTGATCTGATCAGGATTGGCATCCGAATCACCGTCGTCGATCCACGACTGCACCAGCACGGGCGCCGTCTCGATGTTCGTCAATCGCACGTTGACTTCACGACTCTGCTCCGGGTACACGACCCGCGTACCCGTGATCACGATCGCCGCCTGGGCCGACAGCGCCATCGCGCCCAACGCCAAAGCTGCCGCGATGCCCTTCCATTTCCACAACCGCACGCAAACCTCCTTGATCGTTCGTCGCGCGAACTCCGGAGGCTTTGCAGCGAAGCCTCCGGAGCCCGCTTGCGGGCTACTTGCGACTCGGGATCACAGATAGGCGAGCGTGAAGCGAGCGAAGGTATTCACCTTACCCGCCGTGGTCTGGCCGGTCGCGAAGTACTGGCCGCCGTAGAGCAGCGTCGCGCCACGGTCGGTGCCCGCACCCGTCACATCGTAGTAGTGGCCGGTCGCACCAGCCCGAATGCCCGTACCGTCGCTGTTCACCAGCTGAACGACGACGTTCTTTGCTGCCACCTTGTCATCCGTGATCAGGTTCTTGAGATAGCCGGTATCCGGATCCATGTTGGTCATCTCGAAGTGGGCAGCGACCTTGTTCACGTCGGGCGCGCAATTCGACACGCCAATCTCGAATGACGTCGAGCCGGCCGTATCGCCACGCTTCGCCAGATCGACCGTCGAGATCTTCGGCAGCTCCACTTTCTTGTCCTCATCCCCAGCCTTGACCGAACACGTGCTCGCGGTCAGCTCGCCGTTGAATGTCACCTTGCCTTGCGTAACGGCGGTCTGCGCGAATGCGGTCGATGCCGCCATCGAACCCAGCAGTGCCGCAGTAAAGATACTCAATGCTTTCTTGCTCACTTGACTCTCCTACTCGAATAAAAAGTACACCGACCTCGTCGGTCAGGTCCGCGAGACGCCGCACCGCCCATGCATGCCGCGCTTATCTCGTTCAGTTGAACCCGGGAGAAATGCTATCGACACTATTTCTTCGGAGATATAGGACAAGTTCAAATTTGAAAGAACTCTTGTCTCCCGCATATGGCAAATCCGAGATAAGCGCATCTGATTCGCCCGGATAACGAACTTTCAATTCCTCCAATTAACAATTCATTCAACACTTGTTAAATCGATGTAACGATTTCCTTTTCACCTGATAGAGACAGATGATCATGAAAAGGAAAACTGTCTGCGCCTGTTCGCACGACGTACCAGCCGCCAGCAATAGCCTCCCCATCCGCCCCCGGCGCGGCAGGCCCGGACGCACCGACCGAGGGATGCGCCGCCCGGCGGCGGATTTCCGCTATACTTGGCGCCAGCAGCCGGCCCTCCACGGGCGGCCGGTCTGCACGACGCGCCGATTTGCTGACTCGATTGCGGGCGCGCGAACCGGCCGGGGTCTTGATTTTTCGTTGCCCCGGCGGTTCACTACAAATGCGGCTAAAGAGGTCGTCAGCCGCGCATCTTCGACTCCGCGCCTCGCCGACACCATTTAGCCGCCCAGTCATAAGGCATAAGGCGGAACGAATGGAATCGATCGGCATCGTCGCTCCACAGACCATGCATTTCGCCGAACCGCTGCGCTTGCAAAGCGGCAGCGTGATCGGCAACTATCAGCTCGTCGTCGAGACGTACGGCGAGCTGAACGCCGCGCGTTCGAACGCAGTGCTCGTCTGCCACGCGCTCAACGCGTCGCATCACGTCGCCGGCGTCTACGCGGACGATCCGCGCAGCACCGGCTGGTGGGACAACATGGTCGGGCCCGGCAAGCCGCTCGACACCAACCGCTTCTTCGTGATCGGCGTGAACAACCTCGGCTCGTGCTTCGGCTCGACCGGCCCGATGAGCATCGACCCGTCGACCGGCAAGCCCTATGGCGCGAGCTTTCCGGTCGTCACCGTCGAGGACTGGGTGCACGCACAGGCGCGCGTCGCCGACGCGTTCGGTATCGAGCGCTTCGCCGCGGTGATGGGCGGCAGCCTCGGCGGCATGCAGGCGCTCGCGTGGAGCCTGATGTATCCGGAGCGCGTCGCGCACTGCATCGACATCGCGTCGACGCCGAAGCTGTCCGCGCAGAACATCGCATTCAACGAGGTCGCGCGCTCGGCGATCCTGTCCGATCCCGACTTCCACGGCGGCGACTACTACGCGCACGGCGTGAAACCGAAGCGCGGCCTGCGCGTCGCGCGGATGATCGGCCACATCACGTACCTGTCCGACGACGACATGGCCGAGAAATTCGGCCGCGCGCTGCGCCGCGCGGACGGCGCGCTCGACGCGTACAATTTCAGCTTCGACGTCGAGTTCGAAGTCGAGTCGTACCTGCGCTACCAGGGCGACAAGTTCGCCGACTACTTCGACGCGAACACCTACCTGCTGATCACGCGCGCGCTCGACTACTTCGATCCGGCCAAGGCGTTCGACGGCAACCTGACGGCCGCGCTCGCGCATACGCAGGCGAAATACCTGATCGCGAGCTTCTCGACCGACTGGCGCTTCGCACCGGCACGCTCGCGCGAGATCGTGAAGGCGCTGCTCGACAACAAGCGCACGGTCAGCTACGCGGAAATCGACGCGCCGCACGGCCACGACGCGTTCCTGCTCGACGACGCGCGCTATCACAACCTGCTCCGCGCGTATTACGAACGAATCGCCATCGAGGTGGGTGTATGAACCAGCAAGCGCTGAATTCCCTGTCCGCGCGCGCGGATTTCCGCACGATCGCCCGCTGGGTCGAGCCGCGCTCGACCGTGCTCGACCTCGGCTGCGGCGACGGCTCGCTGCTCGCACTGCTGATGGAAGAACTGGACGTCACCGGTTACGGCATCGAACTGAACGACGCGGGCGTGCTCGCGAGCGCGAAGAACGGCATCAACGTGATCCAGCAGAATCTCGAGGACGGCCTGCGGCTGTTCGAAGACCACAGCTTCGACATCGCGATCCTGTCGCAAACCTTGCAGACGATCCACCAGACGGCCGCGATCCTGCGCGAAACGGTGCGCGTCGGCCGCGAGTGCATCGTGTCGTTCCCGAACTTCGGCTACTGGTCGCACCGGCTGTCGGTGCTGCACGGCCGGATGCCCGTGTCGAAATCGCTGCCCTACCAGTGGCACAACACGCCGAACGTGCGGGTGCTGACGATCAAGGATTTCGAGGCTCTCGCGCCCGAAGTCGGCGTCACGATCCTCGACCGCGTCGTGCTGCACGAAGGCCAGCCGATTCGATGGGGAGCGAACTGGCGTGGTAGTCTTGCTGTCTACCGCGTCAAGCGCAGCTGAGCCGGAGCGCCGTTGACAGGCGGCACGGCCGGTCAAGGCACGGCCGTCAGGCCGCGCCGCGCGGGCCGCTCCCGCGCGCTGCCGCCGCAATCCGCCAACGCTACCCAGTTTCCGTCCATGTCGAAATCGCCACACGAGGCGCCCGCACTCACCGCTCACGAGGATCACCCTGGCTGGCGAGCCTATCTGAACACGCACATGCTGATCTGCGTGTTCCTGGGCTTCACGTCGGGCCTGCCCCTGTTCACGCTGGTCTACCTCGTGCAGGCATGGCTGCGCTCGGAAGGCGTGAACCTGAAGGAAATCGGCCTGTTCGCGCTGATCCAGTTCCCGTATACGTGGAAGTTCCTGTGGGCGCCGCTGATGGACCGCTACATCCCGCGCCTGCCCGGCTGGCGGCCGGGCCGCCGGCGCGGCTGGATGCTGCTCACGCAGGTGCTGGTCGCGGGCGCGATCGCCGCGCTCGGCTTCGTGTCGCCGCGCGACTCGATCTGGACAGTCGCCGCGCTCACCACGCTCGTCGCGTTCTTCGGCGCGAGTTCCGACATCGTGATCGACGCCTACCGCCGCGAGCTGCTGCGCGACACCGAGCAGGGCCTCGGCAACGCGGTGCACGTGAACGCGTACAAGCTCGCCGCGCTGATCCCCGGTTCGCTCGCGCTGATCCTGTCCGACCACATGCCGTGGGACGCCGTGTTCGCGCTCACCGGCGCGTTCATGCTGCCGGGCATCCTGATGACGCTGCTGGTGCGCGAACCCGAGGTGGTCGGCGCGCCGCCGCGCAACCTGCGCGACGCGATCGTGCTGCCGTTCCGCGAATTCATCCAGCGCGACGGCTGGGCCGGCGCGCTGCTCGTCATCGCGTTCATCTTCCTGTTCAAGATCGGCGACACGATGGCCACCACGCTGTCGACGTCGTTCTTCCTCGACATCGGCTTCTCGCGCACCGAGATCGGCATCGTCGCGAAAACCACCGCGCTCGTCGCGAGCGTCGCCGGCGGCATCATCGGCGGCATCTGGCTCGTGAAGATCGGCATCGGCCGCGGGCTGTGGGTCTTCGGCGCGCTGCAGATGGTGTCGACGCTCGGCTTCGCGTGGCTTGCCCAGGTCGGCCCCGGCTCGCCGGTGCTCGCGGTGCTCTACGACTTCACGGTCGCGGCCAGCCATGCGCTCGCGTCGTTCCTGTCGATCTTCGGCTTCGAGGTCACGCCGCATCTGAGCCCGATGACCGTCGCGCTCGCGCTCGTCTACGGCTTCGAAACCTTCACGACCGGCCTGACGATGGCCGCGTTCGTCGCGTACATCGCGAGCACGACCGACCCGCGCTATACGGCCACGCAGTTCGCGCTGTTCACGAGCCTCGCGTCGGTGCCGCGCACGCTCGCGTCGGCCGCGAGCGGCTTCATCGTCGCGAAGATCGGCTGGTTCGACTACTTCATCGTGTGCACCGCGCTCGCGATTCCCGGCATGCTGCTGCTGTTCAGGATCGCACCGTGGAACGGCGCCGCACGCAACGGCGAGGCCAGCCGTGCGCAGTGACCGCCTGCACCGCCTCGCGCACCTGGCCGCCTCGCTGAGCGTCGGCATCGCGGCGCTCGGCCCGCACGTCGCGCACGCAGGCGACACCGGTTCCGCGGCGGCGCCCGGCTCGGCGCCGTCGGCCACGCCCGCGCCGTCGGCCAACCCGTCCGCGACCGCCGAGCCCGCGCAGCCGACCGGCGCCGCCGCGTCGACGAAGGCTTATACGCCGACACCGCAGCAGGTCCGCTACGGCAATGCGATCGCGTTCCGCACGCTGATCCCGTCGCCGCTGCTCGAGCAGCTCACCGCGAACGAATACGCGCAGATCGTGCAGGCGGCCGCCGACAGCAACCGCCTGCTGCCCGCGAACCAGCCGCGCGTGAAACGCCTGCGCGCGATCGTCGCGAAGCTCGCGCCGTATTCGGTGAAGTGGAACGATCGCGTGAAGAACTGGGCGTGGGACGTGAACGTGATCCGCTCGCGCGACATCCGCCTGACCTGCCTGCCGGGCGGCAAGGTGCTCGTATATGGCGGCATGCTCGACCGCGTCCGCCTGAATGACGACGAGTTCGGCGTACTGCTCGCGCACGGCATCGCACACGCGCTGCGCGAACATGCACGCAGCAACTTCAGCGCGGCATCGCAAACTTCGCTGCGCGCCGCCGCGCTGCCGCCGCTGTTCGGCGTCGGCGATCCGCTGCCCCAGGCGCTGAACCTCGGCGAGCGCCTGCAGTCGCTCCACTACGACCCGACCGACGAGACCGAGGCCGACGTGATCGGCGGCGACATCGCCGCCCGCGCGGGCTTCGATCCGCGCGCGGCGATCACGCTGTGGGACAAGCTCGCGGTCGCGACGCGCGCGAACAAGGCAACGGGCTTCATCTACACGCACCCGTACAGCACCGCGCGGCGCCAGGATCTGCTGAACCGGCTGCCGGACCTGATGCCGCTGTACGCGAAGGCGGTCGGCAAGCACGTCGATACGCTGCCCGACTACGCGGGCATCAGCGCGCAGCGGCGCAAGGTCGTGCGGCGCGGCGCCACCGGGTGACGCCGGACGCTACGCGTCCGTATCGGCCACCGCCGGGCGAACCCCGAGTTCGCGCATCCAGCGCACTTCGTCACCGGGGCTGCGGCCGAACAGCCGCTTGAACTCGCGGCTGAACTGCGACGCGCTCGCGTAGCCGACGCGCGCGGCCGCCGCACCGGCACCGACGCCGTCCTGCACCATCATCAGCCGCGCCTGGTGCAGGCGCGCGGCCTTCACGTACTGCATCGGCGACGTCGCCGTCACGTGCTTGAACTGCGCGTGGAACACCGCGAGGCTCATCCCGGCCTCGCGCGCCAGAGTCTCGACATCGAGATCGGTCTTCAGCTCCGCATGGATGCGCCGCAACGCCTTCGCGATGCGGCCGAAGTGATGCTGCTGCACGAGCGCCGCGCGGATCGCGTCGCCCTGCGCGCCCGTCAGCACGCGATACGCGATCTCGCGCATGATCGCGGGGCCCAGCACGCGCGTGTCGTGCGGCGAAGCCAGCGCTTCGAGCAGCCGCACCACCGCGTCGGCCAGCGTCGCGTCGAGCGGCGTCGAGTAGACGCCAAGCGGCTCGCTCGCGGCCGCGCCGAGCGTTTCGTCGAGCAGGATCGCGAGTTCGGCGATCACCGCGAGATCGACGCGGATCGAGATCGCGAGAAACGGCTCGTCCGCGCTCGCGAAGGTCTCGCATTCGAACGGCAGCGGCACCGACAGCACCAGGTACTGCTGCGCGTCGTACACGAACGAGCGTTCACCGAGATAACCGAGCTTGCGCCCCTGGCACACGACGACGATGCTCGGCTCGTACAGCACTGGCATGCGCGGCGCGGGACGGCTCACGCGGATGAAGCGCACGCCTTCCATATCCGCATGCGTAAAGCCCTCGTTCGGCGCGAGGCGCGTGTGCAGCTCGACCATGCGGCGCTGCACACGCTCGCCCGTGTCGGCGAAAAGGGGCTCGAAGCTCATCGACACAATCCTGGACGGCAAGAGAAACAGGCTTGCAATGTAGCACTTTGGCGCTTTTTTAGCGGGGTGTTGGCCGCACTTCGAGAGAAATAGGCAAATCTTCCAGACCTTCGTGTATTTCATCGCGGCGCCGCGCTCCTTACGATGACGTCCTGCCTCGCCGCGCCGCCACATGGCGCGACGGCAGTGACTTTTGCCGAACAAGGAGCCCATCGCATGAGCACTACCTATGCCTACGCGGCGACCGATTCCCAGTCGCCGCTCGCCCCGTTCGAATTCCAGCGTCGCGCGCTGCGCGACCTCGACGTCCAGATCGACGTCCTCTATTGCGGCGTCTGCCACTCGGACCTGCACCAGGCGCGCAACGAATGGCGCAACACGATCTACCCGGTCGTGCCGGGCCATGAAATCGTCGGCCGCGTGACCGCGACCGGCCCGCAGGTCACGCGCTTCAAGGTCGGCGAGCTGGTCGGCGTCGGCTGTCTCGTCGATTCGTGCCGCACCTGCCCGAGCTGCGCCGACGGCCTCGAGCAATATTGCGAGAACGGCTTCGTCGGCACCTACAACGGCCAGGATCGCGTGACGGGCGACGTCACGTACGGCGGCTACTCGACGCAGCTCGTCGTCGACGAGGCGTTCGTGCTGCGCGTGCCCGAGACGCTCGACCCGGCCGGCGCCGCGCCGCTGCTGTGCGCGGGGATCACGACCTACTCGCCGCTGCGGCAGTGGAACGTCGGCCCCGGCAAGAAGGTCGGCATCGTCGGGCTCGGCGGCCTCGGCCACATGGGCGTGAAGCTGGCGCGCGCGATGGGCGCGCACGTCGTGCTGTTCACCACGTCGCCGTCGAAGATCGAGGACGGCAAGCGCGTCGGCGCGCACGAAGTCGTGATCTCGAAGGACGACGCGCAGATGAACGCGCACCTGAACAGCTTCGACTTCATCCTGAACACCGTCGCCGCGCAGCACGACCTGAACCCGTTCCTGCACCTGCTGAAGCGCGACGGCACGATGACGCTCGTCGGCGCGCCGGAGCACGACCATCCGTCGCCGCAGGTGTTCAACCTGATCTTCAAGCGCCGCCGCCTCGCGGGCTCGCTGATCGGCGGAATCGCGGAAACGCAGGAAATGCTCGACTTCTGCGCGGAGCACGGGATCACGTCGGATATCGAGACGATTCCGATGCAGCAGATCAACGCCGCTTACGAGCGGATGCTGAAGAGCGACGTGAAGTACCGGTTCGTGATCGACATGGCGTCGATGAAGGCGTAAGCAGCAAGCGGCAAACAAAACGGGCTGCATTTCGCAGCCCGTTTTGCATCCGACGCCCGCGCCACGCGCGGCGCGCATCACTTCTTGTAGTCGTAGTCCACCGTCAGCGGCGCGTGGTCGCTGAACTTGATGTCCTTGAAGATCGACGTGCTTTTCGCGGTGCCGGCCACACCCGGCGTCGCGATCTGGTAATCGATCCGCCACCCGACGTTCTTCGCATACGCCTGGCCGCGGTTGCTCCACCACGTGTACTGCTCGGCGCGCGGGTCGAGCGTGCGGAACACGTCGACGTAGCCGACATCGTCGAACAGCTTCGTGAGCCACTCGCGCTCTTCCGGCAGGCAGCCCGAGTTCTTCTGGTTGCTCTTCCAGTTCTTGATGTCGATTTCCTTGTGGACGATGTTCACGTCGCCGCACAGGATCACCTCGCGCTTCTTCTTGAGCTCGGCGAGGTGCGGCATGAACTCGTCCATGAAGCGGTACTTCGCCTGCTGGCGTTCTTCGCCGCTCGAGCCGGACGGCACGTACACCGACACGACCGACAGCTTGCCGTAGCGCGCCTCGACATAGCGACCCTCGGCATCGAATTCGCTGCTGCCGAAGCCGATGATCACGTCGTCGGGCTCGCGGCGGCTGTATACGCCCGCGCCGCTGTAGCCCTTCTTCTCGGCGTGGTGGAAATAACTCTTGAAGCCATGCGGCTCGACGAATTCGGCCGGCAGGTCGTCGGCCGAGACCTTGATTTCCTGCACGCACACGCAATCGGCGTTCTGTTCGCCGAGCCACTCGAAGAAGCCCTTCTTCGCGGCGGAGCGGATGCCGTTCAGGTTGGCGGTAATCACTCGCATCATGTCGGATTCCGTTCGGTTCGATGTTTTACAGGGGGGCAGCTTAACGGATCTTCACGCCTTCGAGTTCGGGCTTCGGCGGCGGGAATTCCAGCTTCATGTCGGTCATCGTGCGCAGCAGCAGCTCGGCGATCATCACGTTGCGGTGCGTCTTCGAGTTCGCCGGGATCACGTACCACGGCGCATGCTCGGCCGACGTCGCGGCAAGCGCGTCGCGGTACGCGGACTGGTACGCGTCCCAGTGCTTGCGCGCGTCGAGATCGGAGATGTCGAACTTCCAGTGCTTGGCCGGATCGTCGATGCGCGCCTGCAGCCGCTCGCGCTGCTCGTCCTTCGAGATGTGCAGGAAGCACTTGACGATCGTCGTGCCGTTCTCGACCAGCATCGTCTCGAAATCGCGGATCTGCCGGTAGCGACGCTCGCATTCCTTCGCGTCGATCAGGTCGAGCACGCGCGGCACGAGCACGTCTTCATAGTGGCTGCGGTTGAAGATCGCGAGCTCGCCCGCGGCCGGCACCTGCGCGTGCACGCGCCACAGGAAGTCGTGTGCGGCCTCGATCGGCGTCGGCGCCTTGAACGACACGACGCGCAGGCCGAGCGGGTCGACCTCGCGGAACACCGCGCGCACGGTGCCGTCCTTGCCGCTGGTATCCATCCCCTGCAGCACGAGCAGCACACGCTTCTTCTGCTGCGTGTGCAGGCGCTCCTGCTGCACGTCGAGCTCGGTCGACACGGCCGACAGCCGTTCGCGGTCGGCGTCCTTCGAACCGGACGAGAACGGCTTCGCGGCCGGGTCGAACGCATCGAGCTTGAATGCTGCGGCTTCCTTCTCGCGCGTGCTGTACGGCACGCGGAAATCGTCGAGCGACGGTTGTTTCGCCATTCGTTCCTCCGTTGGACGCTGTGGTGCATACGATAACGCACCCGTCAACGAAACGGGCCGCGCCGAACTGGTTCGGGGCGGCCCGTCGTCAAGCGCGGTTCAGGCGCGCGCGCATGCTCAGCCGAGCTTCTTCTTCAGCAGTTCGTTGACCTGCTGCGGATTGGCCTTGCCCTTGGTCGCCTTCATCGCCTGGCCGATCAGCGCGTTGAACGCCTTTTCCTTGCCCGCGCGGAATTCCTCGACCGACTTCGCGTTCGCCGCGAGCACTTCGTCGATGATCGCTTCCAGCGCGCCGGTGTCGGAGATCTGCTTCAGGCCCTTCGCGTCGATGATGCGGTCGGCCGCGCCTTCGTCGGTCGCCTTCTCGTCCCAGATCGTCGCGAAGATTTCCTTCGCGATCTTGTTCGAGATCGTGCCGTCGGCGATGCGCTGCAGCACGAGCGCGAGCTGCGCGGCCGACACGGGGATCGCGTCGATCTCGATGCCGTCGCGGTTCAGCTGCGACGACACGTCGCCCATCAGCCAGTTCGCGGCGATCTTCGCGTTCGCGGCGCCGGCCTTCGCGACCACGGACTCGAAGTACGCGGCCATCGCCTTGCTCGACGTCAGCACGCCCGCGTCGTACGCGGACACGCCGTACTGCTCGGCGAAGCGCTGCTGCATCGCGGCCGGCAGCTCGGGCATCCCGGACTGCACGCGCTCGATCCAGTCCTGGCCGATCACGAGCGGCATCAGGTCGGGGTCGGGGAAGTAGCGGTAGTCGTGCGCGTCTTCCTTGCTGCGCATCGAGCGCGTCTCGCGCTTGTCCGGATCGTACAGGCGCGTTTCCTGCACGACTTCGCCGCCGTCCTCGATCAGCTCGATCTGGCGACGCACTTCGTAGTTGATCGCTTCCTCGAGGAACCGGAACGAGTTCAGGTTCTTGATTTCCGCGCGCGTGCCGAACTTCTCCTGGCCGACCGGTCGCACCGACACGTTCGCGTCGCAGCGGAACGAGCCTTCCTGCATGTTGCCGTCGCAGATGCCGAGCCACACGACGAGCCCGTGCAGCGCCTTCGCATAGGCCACGGCCTCGGCCGCGCTGCGCATTTCCGGCTCGGTGACGATCTCGAGCAGCGGCGTGCCCGCGCGGTTCAGGTCGATCCCGGTCATCCCGGCGAAGTCTTCATGCAGCGACTTGCCCGCGTCTTCCTCGAGGTGCGCGCGGGTCAGGTTGACGGTTTTCTCGTACGCTTCCTTGCCGGCCTTTTCGTTGGCGGGCACCTGGATCGTGATCTGGCCGCCCTGCACGACCGGAATCTCGTACTGGCTGATCTGATAACCCTTCGGCAGATCGGGGTAGAAATAATTCTTGCGCGCGAAGATGCTGCGCGGCGCGATGGTCGAGCCGATCGCGAGGCCGAAGCGGATCGCGCGCTCGACCGCGCCGCGGTTCAGCACCGGCAGCACGCCCGGCAGCGCCAGGTCGACCGGGCACGCCTGCGTGTTCGGCTCGGCGCCGAACTGCGTCGACGCGCCCGAGAAAATCTTCGAGACGGTCGACAGTTGCGCGTGCGTCTCGAGACCGATAACGACTTCCCACTGAGTAGCCATATGCTTACACCCCTGCCGGTACTTGCTTGTGCCAGTCGGTCGCGCGCTGGAACGCGTCGGCGACCTGCAGCATCCGGGCTTCGTTGAAATAGTTGCCGATGATCTGCAGACCGACCGGGCGCTTCGCGTTCGCGCCGGCGCCGAAGCCGCACGGCACGCTCATGCCGGGCAGGCCCGCGAGGCTCACCGACAGCGTGTAGATATCCGCGAGATACATCTGCACCGGATCGTCGCCCTTCGAGCCGAGATCCCATGCGACCGTCGGCGACGCCGGGCCCATGATCACGTCGCAGGACTTGAACGCTTCCTGGAAATCGTTCGCGATGATGCGGCGGATCTTCTGCGCCTGCAGGTAGTACGCGTCGTAGTAGCCGTGCGACAGCACGTACGTGCCGACCAGGATCCGGCGCTTCACCTCGGGGCCGAAGCCTTCCGCGCGCGACTTCTTGTACATGTCGAGCAGGTCGCCGTATTGCGCGGCGCGGTGGCCGAAACGCACGCCGTCGAAGCGCGACAGGTTCGACGATGCCTCGGCCGGCGCGATCACGTAATACACGGGGATCGACAGCTCCGTCTTCGGCAGCGACACCGGCACGAGCGTCGCGCCGAGCGCTTCATACTGCTTCAGTGCCGCGTCGATCGTCGCGCGTACGTCGTCGGCCAGGCCGGCGCCGAAATACTCGTTCGGCAAGCCGATGCGCAGGCCGGCGAGCGGCTTGCCCGCGTCGTTGCCGGCCGCCCACGGCTGGCCGAGGTGGCGCGTGAAGTCTTCGTCGTCGCGCTCGAGGCTCGTCGAGTCACGCTCGTCGAAGCCGGCCATCGCGTTCAGCAGCAGCGCGCAGTCGGACGCGCTCTGCGCCATCGGGCCGCCCTGGTCGAGCGACGACGCGAACGCGATCATCCCGTAGCGCGACACGCGGCCGTAGGTCGGCTTGATGCCCGTCACGCCCGCGAACGACGCGGGCTGGCGGATCGAGCCGCCGGTGTCGGTGCCGGTTGCCGCCGGCGCGAGGCGCGCGGCGACGGCGGCCGAACTGCCGCCCGAGCTGCCGCCCGGCACCGCGTTCGTGTCCCACGGGTTCTTCACCGCGCCGAACGCGGAATTCTCGTTGGACGAGCCCATCGCGAACTCGTCCATGTTGGTCTTGCCGAGCGTGACCATGCCGGCCGCCTGCAGGCGGGCGACGACGGTCGCGTCGAACGGGCTCTCGTAATTCGCGAGCATCTTCGAGCCGGCGGTCGAGCGCCAACCGCGCGTGACGAAGACGTCCTTGTGCGCGATCGGCAGGCCGGTCAGCGCGCCGCCCGCGCCGCGCGCGAGTTCGGCGTCGGCGGCTTTCGCCTGCGCGAGGGTGAGGTCGGCGTCGACGTGGACGAACGCGTTCAGGTCGCGCGCGGCGTCGATCCGTTTCAGATAGTGCTGCGCGAGCTCGACGGCCGAGCATTCCTTGGCGGCGAGCGCGGCGCGCAGTTCGGTCAGGCTTTTTGCGTGCATTGAGTGGTTTTCCTGGGAATTCTGGGTGGCGCGCGGCGCTGGCCGGCGCGCTTGTCGTCGAATGCTTACTCGATCACCTTCGGCACGAGATAGAGGCCGTCCTGGACGGCCGGCGCCGGACGCTGGTTGTCGTCGCGATCGACGACTTCCGTCACGGCGTCGTCGCGCAGGCGCTGCGCGACTTCCTGGATCTGTTCGATCGGGTGGGCGAGCGGCGCGATGCCGGCGGTGTCGACCGCCTGCATCTGCTCGACGAGGCCGAAGAGATCATTGAGCTGGCCGAGCATGTGCTCGGCGTCGGCGTCGGCCATTTCGAGTCGCGCCAGGTGCGCGATGCGTTTCACATCGGTCAGGGTCAGGGCCATGCGATCACCGGAAAAACAAGACTGCGCAATGCATCGAAAGCAGCACTGCGGCGGGGGGTTGGAGGGTGCGATCCCACCCTCAAAAATCGGGGCCGAAGCGGCAAAAATACCGCCCGTTTCGATTCAAATACCGTGAAATTATAAGGTATCATTACGCGTTCGACCCAAACCCGGCAGCCTTTTCCCGCACCGTTTCGCCCCGCTTCGGCAACCCGTGCGTGCTTCGTGCGATCCCCGGTAGACATCACTCGCAGCTTCGTGCGCCGCGGCGGCCGCTTCCGCCACGCTTCCCGAGGCTGTTATTTTTTCCGCTGCCGCCCTCAGCGCTCGCTATGCAGGGCCGGCCCAGAGCGAAACAGGATTCTGAATGTTCGGTTTTTTGCGCAGCTACTTCTCCAACGATCTCGCGATCGACCTCGGCACCGCAAACACCCTGATCTACATGCGCGGCAAGGGCATCGTGCTCGATGAGCCGTCCGTCGTGTCGATCCGCCAGGAAGGCGGCCCCAACGGCAAGAAGACGATCCAGGCGGTCGGCAAGGAAGCCAAGCAGATGCTCGGCAAGGTGCCGGGCAACATCGAGGCGATCCGCCCGATGAAGGACGGCGTGATCGCCGACTTCACCGTCACCGAGCAGATGATCAAGCAGTTCATCAAGACGGCCCACGAGTCGCGCATGTTCTCGCCGTCGCCGCGCATCATCATCTGCGTGCCGTGCGGCTCGACCCAGGTCGAGCGCCGCGCGATCAAGGAAGCCGCGCACGGCGCCGGCGCATCGCAGGTCTACCTGATCGAGGAGCCGATGGCGGCCGCGATCGGCGCGGGCCTGCCGGTGTCGGAAGCCACCGGCTCGATGGTCGTCGACATCGGCGGCGGCACGACGGAAGTCGGCGTGATCTCGCTCGGCGGCATCGTCTACAAGGGCTCGGTGCGCGTCGGCGGCGACAAGTTCGACGAGGCGATCGTCAACTACATCCGCCGCAACTACGGGATGCTGATCGGCGAGCAGACCGCCGAGGCGATCAAGAAGGAAATCGGCTCCGCGTTCCCGGGCTCCGAAGTCAAGGAAATGGAAGTGAAGGGCCGCAACCTGTCGGAAGGCATTCCGCGCAGCTTCACGATCTCCAGCAACGAAATCCTCGAAGCGCTGACCGATCCGCTGAACCAGATCGTGTCGTCGGTGAAGATCGCGCTCGAACAGACGCCGCCGGAACTCGGCGCCGACATCGCCGAACGCGGGATGATGCTGACGGGCGGCGGCGCGCTGCTGCGCGACCTCGATCGCCTGCTCGCGGAAGAAACCGGCCTGCCGGTGCTCGTCGCGGAAGATCCGCTCACCTGCGTCGTGCGCGGTTCGGGCATGGCGCTCGAGCGCATGGACAAGCTGGGCAGCATCTTCTCGTACGAGTGATCGTCTAGGCAGTCTTTCCTGACATGACGCACCCGCGGCGTGGCCGGCTCGCTCATTCAGAACGAACCGCCGCGCCGTTTGCGCGTCTGAGCTTCATTTAACCGATCATTCGCGCCCGGCGCCGACCATGGAATACAGTCCGCCGCCCCTCTTCAAGCAAGGCCCGCCCGCGCTCGCGCGGCTCATCTTTTTCGTCGCCGTCGCGATCGCACTGCTGGTGTCGGACGCGCGCTTCAACACGCTCGAAATCGTCCGCGGCGTGCTCGGCACCGTGCTCTATCCGCTGCAGCGCGTCGCGCTCGTGCCGCGCGACCTGTTCATGGGCGCGGCCGACATCGCCGTCACCGGCGCGTCGTTGCGCCACGACAACGACGATCTCCGCAAGCGCAACCTTCAGCTGTCCACGCAGGCCAACCAGGCCGCTGTGCTCGCGCAGGAGAACGCGCACCTGCGCGCCGTGCTCGAGCTGCGCCAGCACATCGCGACGCAATCGACGCCGGCCGAGATCCAGTACGACACGAGCGATCCGTTCACGCAGAAGATCGTGATCGGCCAGGGTTCGCAGCAGGGCATCCAGAACGGCGCGCCCGTCGTCAGCGAGAACGGCGTGGTCGGCCAGG
This sequence comes from Burkholderia cepacia, assembly GCF_001718835.1. Lineage (NCBI taxonomy): Bacteria > Pseudomonadati > Pseudomonadota > Betaproteobacteria > Burkholderiales > Burkholderiaceae > Burkholderia > Burkholderia cepacia. The sequence goes on from NZ_CP013443.1 coordinate 3,688,093, forward strand.
TCACGCGCGTGTTCCCGCTGCAGTCCGAGGTCACGCTGGTCACCGACCGCGATCTCGCGATTCCCGTGCAGGTGCTGCGCACCGGCCTGCGCAGCGTGATCTACGGCACGCCGAAGGGCGATTCGCTCGACCTGCGCTTCGTGCCGACGAGCGCGGATCTCGTCGTCGGCGACGAGCTCGTCACCAGCGGCCTCGACGGCGTCTATCCGCCCGGCTTGCCGGTCGCGAAGGTCGTACGCGTCGACAAGCTCGCCGATACCGCATTCGCGCGCGTGACCTGCGCGCCGATCGCCGCCGTGCGCGGCGCGCGCCAGATGCTCGTGCTGCATTACCAGAACGACATCCCGCCGCGCCCGGCCGAGCCCGATCCGGCCGCCGACAAGAACGCGAAGGGCGGCAAGAAGGCCGCGAAGGGCGCCGCCAAGGGCGAAAAGGGTGACAAAGGCGACAAGGCGGCCGACGCGGGCGCGAAGCCGGCGGCCGGCGCCGCGGCCCAGCCCGGCGCGACGCCCGCGCCGGCTGCGCCCGCCGCCCCCGCGGCCCCAGCCGCAACGGCCAAGCCCGCCGCGCCCGCGAAGCCCGCGGCCGGGCAACCAGGAGCCCAGCGATGAATCGCCCGCAATACATCCTGCAGCCGGTCAATCCGTACTTCATCGTCTTCAGCCTCGCCGCCGCGTTCCTGCTGAACCTGATGCCGTGGGGCCGCCTGCCCGGCGTGCCCGACTTCGTCGCGCTCGTGCTGCTGTTCTGGAACATCCACCAGCCGCGCAAGGTCGGGATGGGTGTCGCGTTCGCGCTCGGCATCCTGATGGACGTGCATGACGCGGGGCTGCTCGGCGAGCATGCGCTCGCCTATACGCTGCTGTCGTACGGCGCGATCACGATCCACCGTCGCGTGCTGTGGATGCCGATCGGCGTGCAGGTGCTGTACGTCACGCCGCTGCTGGTCGTCGCGCAGCTCGTTCCGTTCGTGATCCGCCTCGTGATGGGCGCCGCGTTCCCGGGCTGGCGCTATCTGGTCGACGGCTTCGTCGAGGCCGCGCTGTGGCCGATCGCGAGCCACCTGCTGCTGATGCCGCAACGCCGCCCGGTCGATCCGGACGATACGCGCCCCATCTGAGCCGCAGCCGCGCCGCCAGGACCTGCCTTGAACCCCCGCCGCCCTTTCGCCCGCCGGACTTTCGCGCGCGGCTCCGCTCGCCCCTGACCGCATGACCGAATTCAACGACACCCAACAGCAGCTCTCGAAGTTCCGCCTGCGCGTCGCGGCGGCAGGCGTGTTCGTGTTCGTCTGCTTCGGGCTGCTCGCGAGCCGCTTCTTCTACCTGCAGTTGATGCAGCACGGCAAATACGCGCTGCAGGCCGAGGAAAACCGCATCTCGGTTGCACCGATCGTGCCGAACCGCGGGATCATCACCGACCGCAACGGCGTGATCCTCGCGAAGAACTATTCGGCCTATACGCTCGAGATCACGCCGTCGAAGCTCGACGACACGCTCGAGAACACGATCGACAAGCTGTCCGAGATCATCCCGATCGACGCGCGCGACCGCCGCCGCTTCAAGAAGCTGCAGGAAGACTCGAAGAACTTCGAGAGCCTGCCGATCCGCACCCGGCTCACCGACGAGGAAGTCGCGCGTTTCACCGCGCAGCGCTTCCGCTTCCCCGGCGTCGACGTGCGGGCGCGGCTGTTCCGCCAATATCCGCTCGGCACGACGGCCGCGCACGTGATCGGCTACATCGGCCGGATCTCGAAGCGCGACCAGGATCGCATCGACGCGATGAGCGACGACAACGACAGCGACCAGGAAAACTACGATCCGCGCCGCGACGCGAACAACTACAAGGGCACCGACTACATCGGCAAGATCGGCGTCGAGCAGAGCTACGAAACCGAGCTGCACGGGCTGACGGGCTTCGAGGAAGTCGAGGTGACGGCCGGCGGCCGGCCGGTGCGCACGCTGTCTCGCACGCAGGCGACGCCCGGCAACAACCTCGTGCTGTCGCTCGACATCGGGCTGCAGCAGGTCGCCGAGCAGGCGTTCGCCGGCAAGCGCGGCGCGCTGGTCGCGATCGAGCCGAAGACGGGCGACGTGCTCGCGTTCGTGTCGTCGCCGAGCTTCGACCCGAACTCGTTCGTCGACGGCATCGACCAGCAGACCTGGGACGAGCTGAACAACTCGACCGACAAGCCGCTGCTGAACCGCCCGCTGCACGGCACCTACCCGCCCGGCTCGACGTACAAGCCGTTCATGGCACTCGCCGGGCTGACGCTCGGCAAGCGCACGCCGGGCTGGGGTTTCCAGGATCCCGGCTACTTCACGTTCGGCGGCCACACGTTCCGCAACGACGTGCGCTCGGGCCAGGGCTGGGTCGACATGAACAAGGCGATCATGGTGTCGAACGACACCTACTTCTACATGCTCGCGCGCGACCTCGGCGTGAACTCGATCGCGAACTTCATGAAGCCGTTCGGCTTCGGCCAGATCACCGGGATCGACATCCAGGGCGAGGCGCGCGGGATCCTGCCGTCGACCGACTGGAAGAAGAAGGCGTTCAAGAAGGCCGCGCAGCAGAAGTGGTTCGACGGCGAGACGATCAGCCTCGGGATCGGCCAGGGCTACAACTCGTTCACGATCCTGCAGCTCGCGCACGCGACCGCGACGCTCGCGAACAACGGCGTCGTGATGAAACCTCACCTGGTGAAGGAAGTCGAGGACCCGATCACGCGCGGGCGCCGCCTGACCGTGCCGAAGGAAAGCGAAGTGATCCCGCTCAAGCAGGCCGACATCGACGTCGTGAAGCGCGGGATGGAGAACGTGATCGAGAACCCGTCCGGCACCGCGTACAAGGTGTTCCGCGGCGCGCCGTACCTCGCCGCCGGCAAGACCGGCACCGCGCAGGTGTTCTCGCTGCAAGGCTCCAACTACAAGGGTCACCTGCTCGCCGAGCACCTGCGCGACCACGCGCTGTTCATCGCGTACGCGCCGGTCGACCATCCGCAGATCGCCATCGCGCTGGTCGTCGAGAACGGCGGCTGGGGGGCGCAGGCCGCGGGCCCGATCGCGCGCCGCGTGCTCGACTTCTACCTCGTCGATCGCCAGAACCCGCAGAACGAGGCTGCGGCCGTGGCGGCCGCGGCGTCGGCGACCGAACCCGTCAACGCGCCGGTGATCGGCGACGCGTCGAAGGCCGTCACCGTCGCGGCCGGCTTCACGGCGCTGCCGCAGCCGGTCGTGCCGAGCGCGGCCAGTGCGGCGGAAGCGGCGTCGGGCGCATCGGCGCCGGGCGCGAATCCCGCATCGGGCGCGAACGCCGCCGAGCTTTCCGCGCCCGTCACGGCAAGCGCCGCGGCGCCGGCCGCCGCGAGCATGCCGCCGTTCCGGCGCATGCCGCATCGGCCGCACAAGCCGGCCGGCGAAGCGCAGCCGCTCGCCGCCGCGCCACGCAACGACAACCACCGTGCAGCGCCCGCCGCGAAGGCGGCGGACGCCGGCACCGCTCATTAACGGAGAAAGGCATGCAATTCGACAAGCGCGCCTGGCTCGACAAGATCAAGCAGATGTTCGCGGGCTTCGACCGCCCGCTCGCCCTCATCGTGTTCCTGCTGCTGTGCGTCGGCATCGTCACGCTGTACAGCGCGAGCATCGACATGCCGGGCCGCGTCGAGGATCAGCTGCGCAACATCCTGCTCACGTTCGTGCTGATGTGGGTGATCGCCAACATCCCGCCGACCACGCTGATGCGTTTCGCGGTCCCGCTCTACACGTTCGGGGTCGCGCTATTGATCGCGGTCGCGCTGTTCGGGATGACCAAGAAGGGCGCGAAGCGCTGGCTGAACGTCGGCGTCGTGATCCAGCCGTCGGAGATCCTCAAGATCGCGACCCCGCTGATGCTCGCGTGGTACTACCAGCGCCGCGAAGGCGGGCTGCGCTGGTACGACTTCGTCGCCGCGTTCGGGATCCTGATGGTGCCGGTCGGCCTGATCGCCAAGCAGCCCGACCTCGGCACCGGCCTGCTCGTGTTCGCGGCCGGCTTCTTCGTGATCTACCTCGCCGGCCTGTCGTTCAAGCTGATCGTGCCGGTGCTCGTCGCGGGCGTGATCGCGGTCGGCTCGATCGCCGTGTTCGAAGAACGCATCTGCCAGCCCGAAGTGCAGTGGCCGCTGATGCACGATTACCAGAAGCACCGCGTGTGCACGCTGCTCGACCCGACTTCCGACCCGCTCGGCAAGGGCTTCCACACGATCCAGGCCGTGATCGCGATCGGCTCGGGCGGCGTGCTCGGCAAGGGCTACCTGAAAGGCACGCAGGCGCACCTCGAGTTCATTCCGGAGAAGCACACCGACTTCATCTTCGCGGTGTTCTCCGAGGAATGGGGGCTCGTCGGCGGGCTCGTGCTGCTGACGCTTTACATGGCGCTGATCGCACGCGGGCTCTACATCGCCGCGCAGGGCGCGACGCTGTTCGGCCGTCTGCTCGCGGGCTCGCTCACGCTCGCGTTCTTCGTCTATGCGTTCGTCAACATCGGGATGGTGAGCGGCGTGCTGCCGGTCGTCGGCGTGCCGCTGCCGTTCATGAGTTACGGCGGTACGGCGCTCACGACGCTCGGCATCGCGATCGGGATGATCATGAGCGTCGGGCGGCAGCGGCGGTTGATGAAGAGCTGACCCGCGCGGAAAATCAACCCGAAGCGGCGCATCATGCGCCGCTTTGTCATTGCAGCGGCGCCTCGTGCGCCGCTTCGTCATTGCGGCGGCGCCGCGCCGGCACCGCCGCCGCTCGCCGGACCCTGCGCCTTCACGCGTTCGCTGAGCTCCTTGAATTTCAGCCCGGCCGTCTCGTCGCCCTGCGCGGCCGCCGCCGCGTAATACGCCCGCGCGATGTTCAGGTTCTGCGCGACGCCGTCGCCGCCGCGCTCGTAGAACGACGCGGTCACGTACTGCGCGGTCGGCTCGCCCGCGTCGGCGGCCTGCTTGTACCACGCGAACGCCTGCCGGTTGTCGCGCGGCGTGCCGCGCCCGTCGAGGAACTGGTTCGCGAGCGACAGCTCGGCCTGCACGTGCCCCTGCTTCGCCGCGCGCAGGAACCAGCGGTGCGCTTCGGCCGGATTGCGCGCGACGAACTCGCCGTCGTCGAACATCCGGCCGTACACGTATTGCGCATGCGACATGTTCGCCTCGGCCGCGCGCTTCAGCCAGCGCAACCCTTCGTCGACGTTCGCGGTCACGCCTTCGCCCGTCAGCAGCATCATCGCGTAGTTGAATTGCGCGAGACGATCGCCGCGCTCGGCCGCGTCGCGGAACTGCACCAGCGCCGCCCGGAAATTGCCCGCGTTGTAATCGGCGATCGCGGACTCCGTCTCGCGCGCCGGCTCCGGCTGCGCTCGCGCGCCCTGCGCGAACGCCGCGCCGCAGACGGCCCACAGGCCGAGCGCCGCGCCGCCCGCCCGCAGCGCGCGCGCGCAGTTGCGGCGACACGCGCCGGCGCTTGCGCTCATGACCGTACCTCCTGCAGCGCCTGCCGCGTGGCGCGCAACAGCCAGCTGACGTCGGCCGACAGCGAAATGACCCGGTAGCCGGCGTCACGGTATTGCCGCGCCGCGGCAGTATCGCCCGCGAAGATGCCGACCGCGACGCCGGCCTGCCGGCCGGCCGCGAGCACGCGCGCCATCGCGGTTTCGACGTCCGGGTGGCGGATATCGCCGAGATGCCCGAGGCTCGCCGCGAGATCGGCCGGGCCAACGAACAGGCAGTCGACACCGGGCAGCGCCGCAATCCGCTCGACTTCGTCGACGCCGCGCGCCGATTCGATCTGCACGATCACCGCGACCTGCGCGTTCGCCGTCTGCACGTAATCGCGACGCATCCCGAATGCCGCCGCGCGCACCATGCCCGCGACACCGCGCAGCCCGTCCGGCGATTCGGGCGACGGATAGCGCGTCAGCCGCACCGCGTGCGCGGCGTCTTCCACGGTTTCGATGTTCGGAAACATCAGCGTGCGCGCGCCGGCATCGAGCGCGCGCTTCACGAGCCACGGCTCGCGCGCCGGTACGCGGACGACGGGTTCGCTCGGCAGATGGGCGGCCGCGATCGCGCGCAACTGCGATGCAACATCGCGGCTGTCGTTCGGCGCGTGCTCCATGTCGATGCAGAGCCAGTCGTAACCGGCATGCGCGAGCGCTTCCGCGGCCGAGTCGCTGCCGAGCGACAGCCACAGGCCGTACAGCGGATCGTCGCCGTCGCGCAGGCGTTGTTTGAGGGAATTGGTGAGCGTGCTCATCGATACGGCCTCCTAGACGGAACGGCAATCGAACGGGACAAGCAACGGGCGGGACGGGGCGCGACGCGCCGGGCTGCGCCGGCGGAACCGTTCAGCGGCGGCGCAGGCGCAGAAACGCCGACGCGTTTTCCGGCGCCACGCAACGATCATAGCGCGGCACGCGGCGGAATGTGGGAAGGAGCGGAACGGCTAGGGCCTGTTCACGCTAATAACGGGCTTGCGCTGGCCGCCAGAAGGGCCGAGCGCGAGGAATGCGACGCAGCGAATACTGGACGTATTCGCAAGGAGCATGACGCGGCGATCGGCCCTTCTGGCGGCCAGCCCCACAAATGATTTTCAAAAATCAGGGGAACGTGCCTTTCCGCCCGCATTGCGGCGTCGTGCGTCGCTTGTTTGGCACGGCCAAACGGCGCTCCTTACTCCTTGCACTGCGACCGGCAAGGCACGTTCGCAAGCCCGTTATTAGCGTGAACAGGCCCTAGGGGATTACCGCCATGGACCGCGGCGGCAGTCCGCGCCGACCGGGCGGCGCTGCCGCGCCGGGAAGCTCAGCGGCCGGGCTGGCGCTCGACGTCGGCCCAGCAGTTCGGCGTTTCGTACAGGCGCACGCGCTCGAGCCGCAGGTTCACGCCGTAGTGCGCGTCGTACACGTTCGCGAGGATGTCGAACGCGATCGCCGCGAGGTTCTCGACGGTCGGGATCCGGTCGATCACGACCGTCTTGTGGTCGGCCATCTGCTCGAGGAACGAGCGCACGACCTCGTCGCGGGCGTAGACCAGGAACGCGTGGTCCCACTTGCCGACCAGGTGCTCCATCGCGAGCGCCTTCACGTCGGCGAAATCCATCACCATGCCGCGGTCGGGCGCCCCCTCGGTATCGACGAGATCGCCGCGCAGCGTGACTTCGAGCACGTAGCGATGACCATGCAGGTTCCGGCACTGGCTGCGGTGATCGGGAATGCGGTGGCCCGCGTCGAATTCGAGTTTTCGGGTAATCAGCACGATGTCAAAAGCCGTGGCTCAGGGAATGTTCAGATATTTGTGGGTCTGCATCGACAGCCGCCACTGCGGATGACGCTTGCACCAGTCGATCGCGAGCTTCGTATTCAGGTCGCGCGACGGACCGTCCATCGGCTGGACGAGGAAATACTCGAAGTCGAGCTTCGCGTAGTCGGCCAGCCGCTGGTTGTCCTGCGGGATCACGACCTTCAGTTCGTTGCCCTTCGTGACCACGAGCGGCGCGTCGGCCTTCGGGCTCACGCAGATCCAGTCGATCGATTCGAGCACCGGCAGCGAACCGTTGGTCTCGATCGCGATCTCGAAGCCGGCCGCGTGCAATGCGTCGACGAGCGGCTGGTCGAGTTGCAGCATCGGCTCGCCGCCCGTGCAGACGACGAAGCGGTGCGCCTCGCCCTCCGGCCACAGGCCGGCGATCGTCGCGACGAGCGCTTCGGCGTCCTTGAACTTGCCGCCGTTCTCGCCGTCGGTGCCGACGAAGTCGGTATCGCAGAAGCGGCACACGGCCTCCGCACGATCCTCTTCGCGGCCCGACCACAGGTTGCAGCCGGCGAACCGGCAGAACACGGCCGGCCGGCCCGCGTTCGCGCCCTCGCCCTGCAACGTGTAGAAAATTTCCTTGACCGCGTAAGTCATCGTGCTTCGTCCGGCTCGCGCCGCTCGTTGTCGATCAGTTCATCATTGTGCGCCGCCGGCGCGCGGGCGTCACAGCGGCGCTTCGGTCACCCGCTCGCCCTTCAGGTAAGCCTCGTAGCCGCGCTTGCGCAGCTTGCAGGCGGGGCATTCGCCGCAGCCGAAGCCCCATTCGTGCAATTCCGCGCGCTCGCCCACGTAGCACGTGTGCGTCTCGACGCGGATCAGTTCGACGAGCGCTTCGCCGCCGAGCTGCTCGGCGAGCTGCCACGTCTGCGCCTTGTCGAGCCACATCAGCGGCGTCTCGAGCACCATGCGCGTGTCCATCCCGAGGTTCAGCGCGACCTGCAGCGCCTTCATCGTGTCGTCGCGGCAATCGGGGTAGCCCGAGAAGTCGGTCTCGCACATTCCGCCGACCAGCACACGCAGCCCGCGACGATAGGCGATCGCCGCGGCGATCGTCATGAACATCAGGTTGCGGCCGGGCACGAACGTATTCGGCAGGCCGTTCGCGGCCGTCTCGATCTCGATCGTGCGCGTCATCGCGGTATCGCTGATCGCGCCGAGCACCGACAGGTCGATCATGTGATCGTCGCCGAGCCGGTCCGACCATGCAGGAAAATCGCGCTTCAGTGCTTCGCGCACGCCTTCGCGACATTCGAGCTCGACACGGTGGCGCTGGCCGTAATCGAAGCCGAGCGTCTCGACCGTCTGGTAGCGTTCCAGCGCCCAGGCCACGCACGTGGCCGAGTCCTGCCCGCCGGAAAACAACACGAGCGCGCCGTCTTTAGCGTCTGTCCGAATCACCGTGATACTCCGTGAATGTGTAGGCTCGCGTCGCGCTGCGCCCCGGGGCCGGCTGCCGCCGGGCGGCCCGACGCGTGCCGGCCTGGGCCGGCTCGACCAGTATAGGCAGCGCAATCGGCCGCGAACGCGGCGGAGCGCTTATACCGCCCATCGCGCGGCATCGTTGCCGCGCGCCACGGCGACGCCACGCTGGCAGCCTGCCGTGCGCATGAAGCGATGCGCTAAGTTATTGAGCGGACACGGATTTTATCATGCCCTCACCAATACTGCCGGGCACGCGCGCCCCACGAACCCATCACGCAAACCCCACCACAAACGAAAAACCCCAAGAACCTTCCGATTCTTGGGGTTTTAATTCTGGTGGCCTGGGACGGAATCGAACCATCGACACGCGGATTTTCAATCCGCTGCTCTACCAACTGAGCTACCGGGCCAACGAAGAATGAAAGTATATCGAGCTATCCGTACCTGAGCAAGTGTTTTCGCAAAATATTTTATACGGCGCCTTCGGACGGCTTCTTGCCGAGCTCGACACCGAGCTGCTTGAGCTTGCGATACAGGTGCGTGCGCTCGAGGCCCGTCTTCTCCGCGACGCGCGTCATGCTGCCGTTCTCGCGCGCGAGGTGATATTCGAAGTACGCGCGCTCGAACGCATCGCGCGCTTCGCGCAGCGGGATGTCGAACGGGATCGCGGCCGTCTGGCCCGCGAGGCCGAGTGCCGAAGCCATGTCGTCGCCGAGCGTCGGCAGCGCGGCCGCGGATGCGACCGCCGCGGGCCCCGCCGCCTGCCCCGCACCGGCCTTCGCCGCCGCGTTCGCGGACACCGGCGCCGCACCGCGTGCGAGGCCGTGCTCGACGGACTTCAGCAGCTTCTGCAGCGCGATGGGCTTCTCGAGGAAATCGAGCGCGCCGATCTTCGTCGCCTCGACGGCCGTATCGATCGTCGCGTGCCCGGACATCATGATCACGGGCATCGTCAGCAGCCCCTGCGCCGCCCACTCCTTGAGCAACGTCACGCCGTCGGTATCCGGCATCCAGATATCGAGCAGCACGAGATCGGGCGCCTGATTCAACCGGTATTCCCGCGCGGCCTGCGCGTTCTCCGCCGCCTCGACGACATGTCCTTCGTCGCTGAGGATCTCCGAGAGCAATTCCCGGATGCCCATTTCATCATCTACCACCAGGATGGTTGCCATTTACGCTGCCTTTGTCTGCTCACTTGCTTTTGTCTTGGCGGGAACCGTCCCGTCCTGCACGCCCTGTACGCCATGCCCGGCGTCCGGCGCATCGCTCGCCATCTGCAGGAACAGGATCGACACCTGCGCACCCTCGACGGTCTCGCCGTGCATGCGGTTGCGCAGATCGATCCGCGCACCGTGCTCATCGACGATTTTCTTGACCGTAGCCAACCCCAGCCCCGTGCCCTTCGCCTTCGTCGTCACATAAGGCTCGAACGCGCGGGTCAGGATGCGCGCCGGAAAACCGGGCCCGTTGTCGGACACGGTAAGACGTACCGCGACGCGCGTTTTGCCCTCGGCGTCGGGATCGCCATATTCTACTGTCTTGGTTTCGATCAACACACGCGGATGCGCCCGACTCCGCGACCGAATCCTGCGCATTCTGCAGCAGGTTGTGAATCACCTGGCGCAGTTGCGTCGCGTCGCCGCGAATCACCGGCAGCGACGACGGCGCGAGCTCGGCGACGATCGCGCTCTTGCCTTCGCCCACCCCGTACAGCCCGAGCACCTCGCTCGCCAGTTCGTTCAGCTGCAGGTTCGCGAGCACCGCCGGCGGCGTGCGCGCGTATTCGCGGAAATCGTCGACCATCCGCTTCATCGCGGCCACCTGGTTGACGATCATCGTCGCGCCGCGCTTGAGCACATCGGCGTCGGGCGGCGCGAGCTTGTCGGACAGCTTCATCTGCAACCGCTCCGCCGACAGCTGAATCGGCGTCAGCGGATTCTTGATCTCGTGCGCGAGCCGGCGTGCGACCTCGCCCCACGCGACCGAACGCTGCGCGGAAATCACGTCGGAAATATCGTCGAACACGACGACGTACCCGGACGTCTGCGGATCGTCGGCCTGCCCCTCGATCGTCGACACGAGGCGCGTGCCGCGCACGAGCAGCGTCAGCGGATCGGCTTCGCCCGGCACCTCGATCGCGAACTGCTGCTGCCAGTGGCCGCGATCGCCGCTGCCGCCGTCGGATGCCGCCTCGCGATCGGCGAACGCCTTGCGCACCATCGCGCCGAACCCGGCGGCCACGCCGATCCGGTCGAGCGTCGTGCCGATCAGCGCGTTGAACGGCTGCCGGAAGATCCGCTCGGCGCCGCGATTGGCCGTCGTCAGCCGGAACTGGCGGTCGAGCACGAACACGCCGGCCGTCAGGTTCGCGAGGATGCTCTCGAGATACGTCTTCGAATGCTCGAGCGCGACGCGGTTCTTCTCGACCGCGAGCCGCGCCTCGGACAACTGGCGCGTCATCGCGTTGAACGACTGCGTGAGGAAGCCGAGCTCGTCGCGCGTCTTGATCTCGCGCTTCGGCGTGTAGTCGCCTTCCGTGATCTCCTTCGTGCCCTGTGCGAGCAGGAACAGCGGCCGCGCGAGCTGCTGGCCGAGCGCGAGCGCGAGCATCATCGCGATGAAGGTCGCGAGGAACAGCGCGAGCGTCAGCGTGCCGATGTACATCTTGCGCAGCCCCGTGCGGCCGAGCGCCTTTTCCTGATACTCGCGATACGCGCGCTGCACCGCATCGGCGTTGTGGGCAAGGGTGGGCGGCACCGGCTGCGTAAGCTGCAGGAAGCGCTCCGCCGGCTGCAGCAGCGATGTCGTCGCATCGGGAATCGGCCGCACGACGCGCAGCCGCAGCGCGCCCTTCGCGCCGTGCGCGCGCGGGTCGCCGTCGACTTCGCCCTCGATCGCCGCGTACGCGCCGTGTTCGCGCGCCTGGCTCAGCATCAGCGGCGTCGGCAGGTCGTCCGGAATCAGCGCCGCGAAATTGCCCGACGCCTGCGCGACGATGTGCAGGTCCGGGGCCGCACCCGAGCCGCCGCGGCTCGGCTCGACGATCGTCGCGTCCTGCACGCCGAACTGGTCACGCAGCCGCAGCAGCGTGAGCGTCGTGCCGTTCGTGTTTGCGTCGGCGCTCGCGAGCTGGTCGGACATCAGCCGCGCCTTCGTCTGCAGATCGGACAGCGACGCATCGAGCATCCCGCGGCCGAGATTCAGGCCGGCCGTCAGCGCCGTCTCGACGTTCACGTCGAACCACGACTCGATGCTGCGCGACACGAACTGGTACGACACGATGTAGATGATCCCGCCCGGCACCACGCCGACCAGCGCGAAGAACACCGCGAGCTTCGCGAGCAGCCGCGTGCCGAACTTGCCCTTCCTCAGGCGCACGACGATCATCCCGATCAGCCCGAGCACCACGAGCAGGAACACGAGCGCGACGACGATGTTCGTCGCGTACAGCCACGAGTAGTAGCGATCGAAGAATTCGGTGTTCGCGCTCGCGGCCGCGAGCAGCACGAGCAGCAGCAGCGCGGTGAGCGCGACGGTCGAGACGATCACCCGAACGAGGAGGCTCTTCCCGCTGGCCGCGCGGCGCACTTTATTTAGCACGTTCGGTCACCGTGAAGTTGAAGCGCTTCCAGTCCGACCCGAGCGTCCAGTCGCGGTTGTTTACCGCATCGACCTGGAACGGCTTCGGCATCAGCGCCGTATCGAGTTGCATCCGCACCGATGCCGTGTAGGTTTCGCCCGAGCGCACCTGGCTGCGGTCGATCACGTGCCACGACGTGATGTGCCTGACGACTGCAAGCGCGTCCTTCAGCGACGGGAAACCGAGCTGCAGGCCGCCCGTCGACACGCGATACTCGCGCGTGAGCGGCTGGAACGACAGGCGGATCGTCTGCGACACCGATACCGGCTGTTCGTCGAGCCAGTACCAGCGCGCGCGGCTCAACTCGAAATCCGTCGTGAAATACACCGGAATGCCTTTGTTGACGGCATCCTCGAGGCTCGGGTTCAGCTCGAAATCGAAGCGGGCGTCGAGGCTCCAGCCGCTTCCGTCGGCCTGGAGCGACGCGCGCTGCACGGCGATCGACTCGGCATGCGCCGGCCGGACGACAGCCAGGCACAGCGTCAACGCGACCATCAGGACGGCCGCGAGCCGAAGTGGAAAAAGGTGTTTGATCGTCACCGTTTCTGAAACCGCGCGTAGAAAAATCCGTCGTGATCGGTGTTCTGGTCGAGTGCGCCGGCGGCCGCCCCTCCCTGCACTCCGCCCGGCAGCAGCTGGCCGGGGGCGTCCAATCGTACCGCATCTTCACAGGCCGCTTCAAACCAGCGGGCCTGCAATTCGCCCTCTTCGGGGAAGACCGAACAGGTCACGTAAAGCAGTTCGCCGCCCGGTTTCACGAGCGGCCACAACGCCGACAGGATGCGGCGCTGTTCCGCGACGAGCGCCGGAATGTCGGCCTCGCGGCGCAGCCAGCGAATGTCCGGGTGACGACGCACGATACCGGACGCCGAACACGGCACGTCGGCCAGGACACGATCGAACGGGCGGCCGTCGTACCACGCGTCGGGCGCACCCGCATCGCCGACACGCACGTCCGCCGCGAGCGACAGCCGCACGAGGTTCTCGCCGATCCGTGCCGCGCGCGCGGCGTCGCTTTCCAGCGCAACGACTTCCGCATCGGCGAGTTCGAGAATATGACCGGTCTTGCCGCCGGGCGCCGCGCATGCGTCGAGCACGCGCATGCCGTCGCGCGCGCCCAGCCATTCGGCGGCAAGCTGCGCGCCCGCGTCCTGGACGGACACGACGCCGTCGGCAAACCCCGGAATGCGATCGACCGGCAGCGCCGACGTGAGCCGCACTGCATGCTTGCCGATCGCGGTCGCGTCGATTCCGCTTGCCCGCAGCGTATCGAGATACGCGTCGACGCTCGCGCGGCGCGCATTCACGCGCAGCGTCAGCGGCCCCTGGCGCTCGCCGGCCGCGAGGATCGCCTGCCAGGCGTCGGGCCATGCGCGCTTCACCGAATCGACCCACCACGCGCGGTAATTCCAGCGCGCGACGACATCGTCCTGCAGCGCCGCGACGAGCGCGTCGCGCTCGCGCAGGAAACGGCGCAGCACCGCGTTGACCATCCCCTTCGCGAACGCGCATTCGCGGCGGGCGCCGATCACGGTCACGGCCTGGTCGACCACCGTGAACGGCGGATACGCGGCGGCGTCGCCTTCATCGAGCAGCAGCGCGAGCGCGCCGGCAAGGACTGCGTGCACGTGCGCGGGCGGCGCCTTGCTGACGAGCCGGCCGATCAGCCAGTCCGCACTGCCGAGGCGGCGCATCGTACGGTAGGCGACGTCCTGCGTCGCGCCGCGCGCGAGTGCCTGCGTGCCGGACGCCATCTGCGCGAATACCGCCGAAAGTGCCGCCGGCAGCGCGGTGCCGCGACGCACCGCATCGACCGCCTGCGCGGCCGCGTCGAGCGCGAAGCCGAGCGAATCGGGCGCGAGATGCAGCGCGGACAGGCGAGCCGGGCGGCCGGACGAAGGTTTGGCGGAGGTGCGGTTTCGTGTCATCGGATCGAGGCGTCGGCAAGCAACGGGAGCCGCGGCGGCTGCGTGGCCGCCGCGATCCCAAACCGGGCATTGTAGCGTGGGCGCATACGCACCCATTTTCGGGACGCACAAGTAGAACACCCCGCAGCGCATGCGGGGTGAGGCAAAGCGTGTGCGTCCATTGCCGCGCACGAGGCGGCAGGGACGCTTAGTCGAAACGGCCCGTACGCGCCATCTCCATCAGGCGCGCGATGCGCTCCTCGGTAGCCGGGTGCGTCGAGAACAGGTTCTGCAATCCGCCACCGTGCAGCGGATTCATGATCATCATCTGCGCCGTGGCCGGATGGGCTTCCGCCGCCTGGAACGGAATGCCTGCCGCATAGCGATGGATCTTGTCGAGCGCGGTCGCGAGCGACTGCGGATCGCCGGAAATCTGCGCGCCGCCCCGGTCGGCCTCGAACTCGCGTGCCCGCGAGATCGCCATCTGGATCAGCGCGCCGGCGATCGGCGCGAGCAGCGCGACCGCGATGCCCGCGATCGGGTTGGCCGGGCGGCCGTTCTCGTCGCGCCCGCCGAAGAACATCGCGAAGTTCGCAAGCGCCGAGATCGCGCCCGCCATCGTCGCGGTGATCGTCGAGATCAGGATGTCGCGATGCTTCACGTGTGCGAGCTCGTGCGCCATCACGCCGCGCATCTCGCGCTCCGACAGCACGCGCAGGATGCCCGTCGTCGCGGCGACCGCCGCGTGCTCGGGGTTGCGGCCGGTCGCGAACGCGTTCGGCGCATCCTCGTTGATCAGGTAGACGCGCGGCATCGGCAGGTTGGCGCGCGTGGCCAGCTCGCGCACCATCCGGTAGAACTGCGGCGCCGTGTTCTCGTCGACTTCCTGCGCGTTGTACATGCGCAGCACCATCTTGTCGGAGAACCAGTACGAGAAGAAATTCATGCCGAGCGCGAACAGCAGCGCGATCGTCATGCCGCGCGAGCCGCCGATCATCCCGCCGATCACGATGAACAGGGCCGTGATCGCGGCCATCAGCATCGCCGTTTTGACCCAATTGAACATACCCACTCCTTGTCCGAATGCAGCACCCGCCGGATGCCTCGAGGGGCGCGGCGGAAAATTGTAAGCGATTTGTTAGATAAGGTCTTGCCGGAAAAATTCAATCTCAGCGTTGCGATGCCGCAAGACGAAGGCCGAGGCCGACGAAAGCGCTGCCGACCGTGCGGTCGAGCCACTTCCTGACACCCGGCTTGCCGGAAAAACGGCGCGTCACGCTGCCCGCGACCCAGGCGACGAGGCTGGTCCACACCGTGCTCATCGCGACGAACACCCCGCCGAGGGTCAGGAACGCCCATGCCTTGTGCGGGCTGTCGGCCGACACGAATTGCGGGAAGAACGACACGAAGAACAGCACCACCTTCGGGTTCAGCACGTTGGTCCAGAAACCCTGCATGAACAGCTGGCGCAGCGGCTTCGCGGCCGCGACCGGCGCAGCCCGCGCCGTATCGGCCCCGGCCGCCTGCTTCGCGATGATCATCCGCACGCCGAGGTAGATCAGGTAGGCGGCGCCAACCAGCTTGATCACCGTGAACGCGGCAGCCGATGCCGCGAGCAGCGCGGTCAGGCCGAATGCGCAGGCGAGCGCGTGCACGCAGCAGCCGGCCGAAATGCCGAACGCCGACATCAGCCCCGCGCCGCGGCCCTGCGCGACGCTGCGACCGACGATATAGGCCGTATCGGGGCCGGGCGTGACGTTCAGCAGGAAGACCGCCAGCACGAAGAAGCCGAAATGGGTGATGCCGAACATGAAAACCTCGAAACCGGAGAGCGCAGGGAAATTCTACGCGCGCCTGCCGCGCCGCGCGACTCGGCCGTCCGGCCGATTGCGCACGCCCGGCAGGCCGTGTCGAATGGCGGTCAGGACGCGTCGGGAAGCGTGAAACGCTGGCCCGCTGCGAGCGGCGAACCGGCCAGGAACTCGCGGGCGGGCAGCCGCTTGCCGCCCGGCTTCTGCAACTGCGTGACGCGCAGCGCACCGCTGCCGCACGCGACGACCACGCCCTCCGGCGCGGCCTCGACGATCGTGCCGGGCAACGCGTCGCCGCACGCCGCCACGGGCTCGGCCGCCCACAGCTTGATCGCCGCGCCATCGAGCGTCGCGACGCCGCCCGGGAACGGATCGAACGCGCGCACCTGGCGCGCGAGCACGTCGGCCGGCTTGCGCCAGTCGAGCGCCGCTTCGTGCTTGCCGATCTTTTCCGCGTAGGTCACGCCGTCGGCCGGTTGCGGCGTGGCCGGCAGCACACCGTCGCGCTCGAGCCGCACGAGCGCGTCGACGATCAGTCGCGCACCTTCGGCAGCGAGCCGGTCGTGCAGGGTCGCGGTCGTCTCGTCCGGCGCGATCGCGATGCGCGCCTCCTCGATCATCGCGCCGGTGTCGAGGCCGATGTCCATCTGCATCAGCGTGACGCCCGTCTCGGCGTCGCCGGCCTCGATCGCGCGGTGGATCGGCGCGGCACCGCGCCAGCGCGGCAGCAGCGACGCATGGATGTTGATGCAGCCGCCACGCGGAATGTCGAGCACCTCCTGCGGCAACAGCAGGCCGTATGCGGCGACCACCATCACGTCATGCGGAGTCGAGCGCAGCAGCTCGATCGCGTCGGCCGCCTCCGCCGGGTACTTGCCCGCGCGGCGCAGCGACGGCGGCTGCGCGACGGGCATCCCGTGCTCGACAGCGTAGCGCTTCACCGCGCTTGCCTGCAGCTTCATCCCGCGCCCGGCAGGGCGATCGGGCTGGGTCAGCACGAGCGGCACCGGAAAACCGGCCTCGTGGATCGCGGCCAGGGCAGCCGCGGCAAATTCCGGCGTGCCGGCAAAAATCACGCGCAACGTATGGGTCATGACAGCTTTCGGGGTCGGGCAGGGCAAACGCGCGTCACATCGCGCGTTCGAGTTTCTTCATCTTCGTCTTGATGCGCGTCTGCTTGAGCGGCGACAGGTATTCGACGAACACGCGCCCCATCAGGTGATCCATCTCGTGCTGGACGCACACGGCCAGCAGGCCCTCGCAGTCGAGCTCGAAGGTCTCGCCCTGCTCGTTGAGCGCGCGCACGCGCACATGATCGGGACGCTCGACTTCGTCGTAGATGCCGGGCACCGACAGGCAACCCTCTTCGTAGATCTGCTTCTCGTCGCTCGACCACACGATCTCGGGGTTGATGAACGCGCGCAGCTCGTTCTTCTCCTCGGAGACGTCGATCACGATCACGCGCTCGTGCACGTCGACCTGCGTGGCCGCCAGGCCGATGCCGGGCGCTGCGTACATGGTTTCGGCCATGTCGGCGACGAGCTTGCGGATCCGGTCGTCGACCTTGTCGACGGGCTTTGCGACCTTGTGCAGCCGCTTGTCGGGGTAATGAAGAATATTGAGTAAAGCCATGGCGTTCGGTATTCGGTAAATCGGCGGTTCGCGTCGGCCATCCGGCCGACTGGCCCAGCCGCCGGGATGCAATGAAGATGAGGCGGACGCGCGGCGAATCAATGCCGCGGATCATGCCTCCTGCAATTGGCCGGGCGCCTGCGCGCGGCCCTGTCGAGTATTTCGGATGATGAAAATTTTATCATGGCGCCACGCGGTCCGCTGGCCGCCGCATTCGAGGGGCGCCTCATGTCGCCGCAAGCGCTGACCACCTCCGCGCTGCGCGCGTGGCTGCAGCTCGCGCATGCGCCCGGCCTCCCGCCCGCCGTGCTGCAGGCACTGCTCGACGCGTTCGGCTCGCCGCGCGCGCTCATCGACGCGCCGGACGACGCGATCGCCGCCGCAACCAGCCCCGCCGCCGCGCAGGCCGTCCGCGCGAGCGAACGCGGCGACCTCGACGCACGGGCCGCCGCGGCGCTCGCGTGGCGCGACGCGCCCGGCAACTGCATCGTCCCGCTCGGCGATCCCGCGTATCCGCCGCGGCTGCGCGACCTGCACGATCCGCCGCCGCTGCTATATGTAAAGGGCCGGCTCGACCTGCTGCACGCGCGCGGCCTGGCCGTGGTCGGCAGCCGCCACGCGACGCCGCAAGGGCTCGCCGACGCGACGCGCTTCGCCCGCGAGCTGTCCGACGCCGGGCTTCCGATCGTGTCGGGCCTCGCGCTCGGGATCGACGGCGCCGCGCACCGCGGCGGGCTCGACGGCCGGTCAGGCACGGTCGCGGTGATCGCGACCGGCGCCGATCTCGTCTATCCGGCGCGACACCGCGCGCTCGCCCACGAAATCGCCGCTCACGGCGCGATCCTGTCGGAATGGCCGCTCGGCACGCCGGCCCGCGCCGCCCACTTCCCGCAACGCAACCGGCTGATCGCCGCGCTCGCGATCGGCGCGCTCGTCGTCGAGGCCGCCCCGCGCTCCGGCTCGCTGATCACCGCACGGCTCGCGAACGAACTGGGGCGCGATGTATTCGCGATGCCGGGCTCGATCCACGCGCCGCTCGCGCAGGGCTGCCATGCACTGATCCGCGACGGCGCGAAGCTCACCGCGACGCCCGAGGACGTCCTCGACGAATACGGGCTGCGCACGGAATCGCCGGGCGACGCGTCGCCGGCCGCGGCGACATCCGGCGACGCGACCGAGCAGGCCGTCCTCGCCGCGCTGGGATACGGCCCCGTCACCTACGAATGGCTCGCCGAACACAGCGGCCTGGCCGACGACGTGCTGCACGGCGCGCTGCTCGCGCTCGAGCTGGCCGGTCGCGTCGCGAGCGTCCCCGGCGGACGCTTCGTCCGGCTCGGCGGCCCGGCCGCGCCGCAGCTTGCGTGCGGCGTGCTACATTCCCCCGCATAGGAGCGGCCACGCCGCCGACGATATCCAAGGAAATCCATGCCCGCGCTGAACCTCGACACCGATGCGGATCGGATCGCCGAGCGCCTCGCCGATCCCGGCACGTTGCTCGTCGCCTGCCTGTGCGCCGAGTGGTGCGGTACGTGCCGCGACTACCGGACGGCCTTCGACCAGCTCGCCGACGCGCATCCGGACGCCTGCTTCGCCTGGATCGACATCGAAACGCACGCCGACCAGCTCGACGATCTCGACGTCGAGAACTTCCCGACGATCCTGATCGAGGATACCCACACCGCACGCTTCTTCGGCACGGTGCTGCCGCATGCGGCGATCGTCGAGCGGATGCTGTCCGACCTGAGCGCGGTACCCGGTGCGCCGCACGCACCGAAATTGCGCAACGTCCTGACCGTCGAAGCCTGAGCCGCGTGCCGGTGCCGCGGTATTTCGCGCGAAAGCGCGCCCTGCTGCGCCGCACGCTTGCCGCCGTCACGCCCCCCCTCTATGATGAGCCGCTTTTTGCACGCCGAGCCGCCGTCGCGTCGGCGTGTGCTATAAAGCGGTCGTTAAAGGGACCCACAACCGGCGAACCCGGTCTACCAACACACACCTGTCATGTCCAAAGCACTGATCATTGCGGAAAAGCCTTCTGTCGCGAACGACATCGCACGCGCTTTGGGCGGCTTTACCAAGCATGACGAGTATTACGAGAGCGACGATTTCGTCCTTTCGTCCGCTGTCGGCCACTTGCTGGAAATCGCCGCCCCGGAAGAGTACGAGGTCAAGCGCGGGAAATGGAGCTTCGCGCATCTGCCCGTCATCCCCCCGCATTTCGACCTGAACCCGATCGCTAAAAGCGAATCGCGTCTGAAAGTGCTCACGAAGCTGATGAAGCGCAAGGACGTCGACCGCCTGATCAACGCATGTGACGCGGGGCGCGAGGGCGAGCTGATTTTCCGCCTGATCGCGCAGCACGCGAAGGCGAAGCAGCCGGTTCAGCGCCTGTGGCTGCAGTCGATGACCCCGCAGGCGATCCGCGACGGCTTCGCGAACCTGCGCAGCGACACCGACATGCAGCCGCTCGCCGACGCCGCACGCTGCCGCTCGGAAGCCGACTGGCTCGTCGGGATCAACGGCACCCGCGCGATGACCGCGTTCAACAGCAAGGGCGGCGGCTTCTTCCTGACGACAGTCGGCCGCGTTCAGACGCCAACGCTGTCGATCGTCGTCGAACGCGAAGAGAAAATCCGCCGCTTCATCCCGCGCGACTACTGGGAAGTGAAGGCGGAATTCGCATGCGCGGGCGGCTTCTACGAAGGCAAGTGGTTCGACCCGAAATTCAAGCGCGACGAATTCGATCCGGAAAAGCGCGACTCCCGCCTGTGGAGCCTGCCGGCTGCCGAAACGATCGTCGCCGCGTGCCGCGACCAGGTCGGCACGGTCTCGGAGGAATCGAAGCCGTCGACGCAACTGTCGCCGCTGCTGTTCGACCTGACGAGCCTGCAGCGCGAAGCGAACAGCCGTTTCGGCTTCTCCGCGAAGAACACGCTCGGTCTCGCGCAGGCGCTGTATGAAAAGCACAAGGTGCTGACCTACCCGCGTACCGACGCGCGCGCGCTGCCGGAAGACTATCTGTCGACGGTCCAGTCCACGCTCGAGATGCTCAAGGAGAGCCACAACTACCTGCCGCATGCGAAGCAGGTGCTCGACAAGGGCTGGGTGAAGCCGAACAAGCGCATCTTCGACAACTCGAAGATCAGCGACCACTTCGCCATCATCCCGACGCTGCAGGCGCCGAAGTCGCTGTCCGAGCCGGAGCAGAAGCTGTACGACATGGTCGTGAAGCGCTTCCTCGCCGTGTTCTTCCCGGCCGCCGAATTCCGTGTCACGACGCGGATCACCGAAGTCGCCGGCCATCACTTCAAGACCGAAGGCAAGGTGCTCGTCGAGCCGGGCTGGCTGCAGGTGTACGGCCGCGATGCCGAAGGCGCGGACGCGAACCTCGTGCCGGTGCAGAAGGACGAGAAGGTGAAGACGGACGAAATCGCCGCCGTCGCGCTCGTCACGAAGCCGCCCGCACGCTACTCGGAAGCGACGCTGCTGTCCGCGATGGAAGGCGCGGGCAAGCTCGTCGAGGACGACGAGCTGCGCGAAGCCATGGCCGCGAAGGGCCTCGGCACGCCCGCCACGCGCGCGGCGATCATCGAAGGGCTGCTCGGCGAGAAATACCTCGTGCGCGAAGGCCGCGAACTGATCCCGACCGCGAAGGCGTTCCAGCTGATGACGCTGCTGCGTGGGCTTGACGTGAAGGAGCTGACCGCGCCGGAACTCACCGGCGAATGGGAGTACAAGCTGTCGCAGATGGAGCGCGGCAATCTCGGGCGTGACGCGTTCATGCAGGAGATCGCCCGCATGACGCAGCAGATCGTCAAGCGCGCAAAGGAATACGATTCCGACACGATCCCCGGCGACTACGCGACGCTCGAGACGCCGTGCCCGAACTGCGGCGGCCAGGTGAAGGAAAACTACCGCCGCTTCGCGTGCACGAAGTGCGAGTTCTCGATCTCGAAGATTCCGGGCAGCCGGCAGTTCGAGATCGCGGAAGTCGAGGAGCTGCTGCGGGAAAAGACGATCGGCCCGCTGTCCGGCTTCCGCAGCAAGATGGGCCGCCCGTTCTCGGCGATCCTCAAGCTCTCGTTCGACGACGAGACGAAGAACTACAAGCTCGAGTTCGATTTCGGCCAGGATACGGGCGGCGAGGAAGGCGAGGCGCCCGACTTCTCCGCGCAGGAGCCGGTCGGCGCGTGCCCGAAGTGCAAGGGCCGCGTGTTCGAGCACGGGATGAGCTACGTGTGCGAGCACTCGGTGGCCAACCCGAAGACGTGCGACTTCCGCTCGGGCAAGGTGATCCTGCAGCAGGAAATCACGCGCGAGCAGATGGGCAAGCTGCTGGCCGACGGCCGCACGGACCTGCTGCCGAGCTTCAAGTCGTCGCGCACCGGCCGCAACTTCAAGGCGTTCCTCGTGAAGCAGCCGGACGGCAAGATCGGCTTCGAGTTCGAGAAGAAGGAACCGAAGGCCGCCGCCGCGAAGAAGACTGCGAAATCGGCGACGAAGGATGCCGAAACCGTGACGGAAGGCGCCGACGAGAAGCCGGCTCCAGCCCGCAAGACCGCTGCGCGCAAGACGACGACGCGCAAGACCGGCTCGTAAGGGCTTGCCGCCCGGCGCACCCCGCGCCCGGCCGGCCGACAAAAAACGCGGATCGACTGCTCGATCCGCGTTTTTTATTGCGCGGGCGGTTCGATCACCGCCCCGCCCCCGCGCTACAGCGGCGACGGCACGGCAACCCGCGACCGTGGCGAACGCGGCAGGCGCGACGAGACCGTCGAATCGACCTGATCCGGCCGTTCGGGACGCATCTCGACGCCGATCGGCGCCGGCGCGACGCCCTGCGCGGCCCACTGCTCGCCCATCGTCGCGTCGGTCGAGTGGCTGAAATGCTCGACGAGGTGGTCGATGAACGTGCGCACCTTCGCAGGCAGATGGCGCCGGCTCGGATAGGCGATGTTGATCTCGACCTGCGGCAGCCGGAAATCCGGCAGCAGCCGCACGAGCGCGCCGCGCGCGATGTCGCTGCCGATCAGGTAGCTCGGCAGGATCGCGACCCCCATCCCGAGCAGCGCGAACTGGCGCAGCATCGCGGTGTTGTTCGCGACGATCACGTTGGTCGGGCGCACGCGCACTTCACCGTCCGGCCCCGTGAACACACGCTCGTCGCCCCAGTATTCGGTCGGCAGGCTCAGGCTCGGATGCTCGGCGAGATGCTCCGGATGAGTCGGCACGCCGTGCTTTTCCAGGTAGCTCGGCGTCGCGCACACGGTCATGCAGCCGGTGGTCAGGCGCCGCGTGACGATGCTCGCGCTGCGCATCTGGCGCGTGACGACGATGCCCACATCGAAACCTTCCTCGACCAGATCGACCTGCCGGTCGACCAGCGTGAGATCCGGCACCACTTTCGGGAAATTCTCCGTGTACGACTGCAACACGGGCGCGAGGTTATGCAGGCCGAACACGACCGGCGCGACGATGCGCAGCGTGCCGACCGGCTCGTGATTGCGCGCGACGACCATCTGCTCGACGTCTTCCAGCTCGTCGAGGATCTGGCGGGCACGCTCCAGATAGACCTGGCCTGACTCCGTCAGGGAAAGGCTGCGCGTGGTGCGGTTCAGCAAACGCGTGCCGAGCCTGCCCTCCAGATCGGCGACGTGACGCGTCGCGACCGCGTTGGAGATATCCATTGCACTCGCGGCCCGCGCGAAACTGCCGAGATCTGCAACCTTGACGAACACGCGCATCGACTGCAAATGATCCATAAACGACTCCTGCCGCTGTTACAACTTCAAAAAGATGAAGCAAATGCGTAATTCTCCTACGACAGCGGAAATGATGCAGAGTTGCTCAACAAGGCCCCGGTTGACGATAAAAATAGTCAAAAATCCTCGCGTCTCGCGGATAATTGATCCAATTATTCCGATTGGGGCAACAATTGGGTGAACCTCGTCGAGTATGCGGCCGAATCAGGAAGGACGTATTTGATGCGACACAACAGCGCACCCTTCCGCAGGTCGCGCGAGCGGCGCCGGTTCAGGCTGCCGCCAATTGCGGCGGAGCGTAACAACCTGTTAAAAAGACACCACGAAGGCGGCCGACATAGCATCATGTCGGCCCCGGCCGGGCGGGACGGGTGCGCGAGGTGCGCCGCCGCCACTGCCGCTTTCAACGTGCGACACCCGCTCATCATGAAAATTGCCATCCTCGACGACTACCAGGACGCCGTCCGCAAGCTGAACTGCTTCGAGATGCTTGCCGGCCACGACGTGAAGGTTTTCAACAATACGGTGCGCGGATTGGGACAACTCGCGAGCCGTCTGGCGGAAGTCGAGGCGCTCGTACTGATTCGCGAACGAACCCCGATTTCGTCGCAACTGCTCGCGAAGCTGCCGAACCTGCGC
Organism: Burkholderia cepacia; assembly: GCF_001718835.1. NCBI lineage: Bacteria > Pseudomonadati > Pseudomonadota > Betaproteobacteria > Burkholderiales > Burkholderiaceae > Burkholderia > Burkholderia cepacia. Next base: position 3,712,242 of record NZ_CP013443.1, read on the forward strand.
ATGATCAGCCAGACCGGCCGCGTGTCGAGCCACATCGATCTCGAAGCCTGTACCGACCGCGGCATCGCGGTGCTCGAAGGCACGGGCTCGCCGGTCGCCCCCGCCGAGCTGACCTGGGCGCTCGTGATGGCCGCCCAGCGCCGCATTCCGCAGTACGTCGCGAACCTGAAGCAGGGTGCCTGGCAGCAGTCGGGCCTGAAGACGTCGGCCATGCCGCCGAACTTCGGCCTCGGCCAGGTGCTGCGCGGCCAGACGCTCGGCATCTGGGGCTACGGCAAGATCGGCCGGCTGGTCGCCGGCTACGGCAAGGCGTTCGGGATGAACGTGCTGATCTGGGGCCGCGAGCATTCGCTCGAGGCCGCGCGCGCCGACGGCTATACGGCCGCCGAAAGCCGCGAAGCGCTGTTCGAGCAGAGCGACGTGCTGTCGCTGCACCTGCGCATGCATGACGACACGCGCGGGATCGTGAAGCAGGAAGACCTGATGCGGATGAAGCCGACGTCGCTGCTCGTCAACACGAGCCGCGCCGAACTGCTCGAGGAAAACGCACTGGTCAACGCGCTGTCGCACAACCGTCCGGGGATGGTCGCGATCGACGTGTTCGAGAGCGAGCCGATCCTGCAGGGCTACAGCCTGCTGCGGATGGAAAACGTGATCTGCACGCCGCACATCGGCTACGTCGAGCGCGAAAGCTACGAGCTCTACTTCAGCGCCGCGTTCCGCAACATCCTCGCGTTCGACGACGGCGACATGTCGAGCGTCGCCAACCCGGAAGCGCTGACGCCGATCCGCAAGCGCTGACCGGCGCGGGCTGCGCATGCCGCGCGGCCCCGCTCCACCATTCCCGATCGTCAGGCGGCCACGCGGCCGCCCGTCATCGCGCCGACGCGCGTGAGGAAATGCTCGCCGTCGCGCCGCCCGAGATCGTACGCATGCCGCATCTGCGACGGGCTCGTGTAATCCCAACTCGAAATCGGTACCTTGCTCGACGGCTGGACGTACAGCCGACGCTGCTCGCCATGCGCGACCGTAAACATCTGCGGGCGCGGATACAGCCGCGTGACGAGCACCAGCACGTCGCCCGGCGTCGGGTCGAGCGCGTCGACGGGCACGTTGTCGACCATGCCGCCGTCGAGCACGGGCCGGCCGCCGCGGCGCAGCACCGGCGTGAACGGCGGCGTGCAGGACGACTGCAGGATCAGGTCGGCGAGTTCGTCGACTTGCGTGCAGGCCTGCGCCCGCACGAACTCGGGCCGAAAGCCGAGCGTGCGCCCGAGCGTCGGGTGCAGCGTCTTGCGCACGTACTTCTCGATGTTGTATGCGACGAGACCGGCGGCGACTGCGCTGCGCGCACCGAGCCAGCGCGGCACATGCGACACGCCGATGCGGATCTCCGGCGCCGCGGCAAGCTTCGCGAACGGTTCGCCGTAGATGTCGAGCAGCGCCTGACGGTAAATCCGGTAATGCGGAAACACGGGTTCGCGCCCGAACAGGTTGCCCCAGTACGCGTTCTTCCGGTTGTGGCGCAGCGCCTCTTCGTAATAGCGCATCACCCAGGCGGCGTCGCGCGTATACAGCATGCAGGCGGTTGCCGCGCCGGCCGAGATACCGGTGATCACGCGCGGGCGCAGGCCGAGCGCCGGCTGTGCGACGTCCCAGAAGCCGGCCTGCCACCAGCAGCGATTGCCGCCGCCCGCGAAGACGATCTGGTCGAACATCGCGCCGCTCAGCTGACGAGCGCGTAGGTCGACGTCGCGTGAACGGCCATCTTGCCGTCTTCGTCGAACAGCTCGACTTCGCCGAATACGAGATTGCGGCCCATTCGCAGCACGCGCGCGGTCACGAGCACGTCGCCCTTGCGCACGGGACGCATGAAGTTCGTGTTCAACGACACGGTCGTCATCGGCCGGAACTCGCCGAGCGCGGCCGAGATCGCGACCACCATCGCGGTGTCGGCGGCCGCCGTGAACACCTGGCCGCAGATCACACCGCCCGAATGGCGGAATTCGCCGGAAAACGGCAGGCGCAGCGTGACGCTGTCGTCGCCGATCGACACGGGAACCAGACCGAGCGAGCGGACCCAGGGGGCCAGCAGGCGATCCAGCAATTCTCGGACTGCGTTTTCGTCCATCTTCGAAAGCCCAGAAAGCGTTGCGCGACCGCCGCGCAACACGTGTGGCGTCATCATACCGGGAGCGCGAAAACTGCGATCGCTCGTTGCCACCCCAACCGGCCCGCACGTTCGTGACGAAATATTCTCAGGAAATTTGCAGAAAAGGCTTGTCAGGGGTAAAAAACCCGTGCATAATTTCACTTCTGTTGGGGGCGTTAGCTCAGTTGGTAGAGCAGCGGACTCTTAATCCGTAGGTCGAGTGTTCGAGTCACTCACGCCCCACCAAGCATTTTGAAGCCCGGTCAGCGAAAGCTGACCGGGCTTTTTGCTTTTCGGCATGCCAGTACGACACGCCTTGTCGAACTGAAGCGCTTCGCTCGACCGTTGCCCGAACAGACAGCATCGGACAACGGCCGCACCAAACCAGGGGCGATGAAAACGCGCTCGCTCGTCACTCTCCTTCGCCACGCTGCGCGAGCAAGACCGCCCCACAGGTTGTCTTGTGCCCCTCGAGTGCAACCGGCGCCCCCAAATCCACGCTGTCGTCGCACCCCTCCGCAATCTCGAAGACGTGCGGTTCGCAAATCGGGCAGGTCACCTTGTCCCCCTTGCGCGCAATGGGGATCTCTTCGCGCCCCCACGTCGACGAGGGGCTGCCGGAAATCACGCGTCCACCGTGACTGGTCACGTCGCCCACCACGATCTGCGCCTTGCCGCCTACTGTTGCTCGCATCGTCTACATAACCTCATTGCGGATCGGCGGACGATCCCTGCAAAGCCCTGATGGGTGGGTCCTGGTAGGCCGTGTCGATCGTGTAGCCTTGCGCTTTCAGGGTTGCCTCGGTCTTGAGTCGCTTTGCGTGGTACTTCTGTAGCTCCGCCGGGAGCAATGCCTTCCAGTTTTGAATTTTCTCGGCATCGCCGGGAAAATATCCCAAGCCGTAAAAGGCATACTCGTCCTTCATACGAACAGATAAAAGATAGGTCGTTTTACCGACAAATCCTCCCATATTACTTTCATTGAGCGACACCTCAAGATAAACACCATCCGCGTAAAATATCCATCGCGGCATCTCCTTTACTGCGACCTTCCACTCCTCTAAGGTCGGCGTATAATTCGAATCCAGCGAATATATTGAATAGGTTTTCATATAGTCCCACGCCTGCTTACCAGTCAGACGCGGATTGCTTATATCGATATATCGCACCCATCCTTTCTCACGCAGATCCTGAAACAGTTTCACCATGCGAGCAAGAGCGGCCTCATGCGTGTCTGCCTGTTCAGAACTAACACCGAAACTGACGCTCCACTTATAAATGCCTCCGGGTACATCCTTGTCCGCAGAGCCCATTGCGGACAACACGTTATTGATCACGAAGCTGTGCTTTCCGTGCACGAACTCCACCGTGCCAAGATTGCCCCGCACCCATTCGCGCTGATAAAAACTCGCGCCCGAGGGATGGTTGTCGACGGACGCCCCAGGTCCGTTGAAGTCGGAATCTTTAGGTTCACCGAGCCGGATAAGTGTAGGTGATGAGTTCATCCCGTTGCCATTATCGAAAGTTGAGCGTGAATTTCCGTAGCGCGACGCCAACGCGACACCAAATAAGAGGGCCCCAAGGACCAGTGCAAAAAATAGAGTTTTTTTCATTACGCGTCTGGTCTATCGCCCCATTTTTTGATATCTGCAAGATAACCAAGCATGGTATGCCGCCTTTTTCCTTGCATCAATTCATCATACTTCTCCGCTGCTTTCTGTATCCAGTCCATGCGTTGCTGATAATCCTCCAGAACCAGCCTATCCCGGGCATCGGACCTAAATTCGATATTCTCCGTCTTGTCATCAGACGTAAGCACCAGCTGAAGATTCGGCACCAATGCGCGAATAACCGGAGACAATGCAATCTCCGATCCGTCGGATAGACCATATTTCATTGCGTTCATCGATTCATTGATTGCCGTATCGTCAGAAGTGGCCAAAGCTGCACGTTGCACCCCGAGCCACCGCTTGAAATTCGGATCGTCGTAAATCAGCCCCTGCAACACCTCGCCCTGCTCATGTTTCGCGATTAAAAGCAGATGCTTGAACGCCCATATGGGTCTGCTTTGGTCATCGCCAGCCTCCCATTCCTTGATTTTATTAAAACCTTCAACAATAATCGGCGTGCACCTGAGATACCCATGCTCGGCCTTTTTCTTGCCTGTATTGACATCGATCTCGAAAGGAATTTTCTTGATCGATTCGGCATATCCCGCCTGCCGGGTGAAGTTGGTAGCGACCTGCTCGACAAACTTGCTGCTGTCGCGCGAATGCACGCACTTGAAGAACGTATCGGCTCCAGCAGCATAGGCGTAAAACCATGCCAGAACGTCGTTGAAGAGCCAGAGATTGCCCCGGCCTAGCCCTTTGCGCAATTCGGTCCAACGCCCGGCATATCGCACCTGCCACAGCGCAAGCGTCGCGGCGACCTGCTTGGACGCAAACGCCCCCAACCCCAGCCAGTAAAAGCGGTCGACCTTGTTTTTATCGCCCAGGTGGAATTCTTCGAGAAACACACGCGCATACGCCGCAGCAATACGTCTCGCCCTGACCTCGGGATCGCTGACGAACGTGGGCGTTTGCTTCTCGAGTTGCGTCCCCGAAGCATGCGATTCGCCTTCCCGGTAGTCGGGCATGTGATTGTGCGTCGGTACATTCGTCACGATCTGCCGCATCGAGAACTGCTGCGCAAGTGACCAGATGATCTTGCAATCGCACTGCGCATCCACGCAGGTATCCCGTTCAGGATTGGTGGTTCCTGTTGTTTTCAGATTCTCTGCCAAAACCTGATGCTCCTTGTCGAGTCTGAGTGGTCCCGGTCATGCGCCGGAATGGTCGGAAGCTGCAGCAAACTCATCCCAGTGCAGTTCGAACTCCGCCGTTTCCGGTTCTGCCGTATTCAACGCTGGCGAACGCCCGTGCTCGTTCGTCCGGAAGATGTGGCCGCCAAATCGTGTGGTAACCCGATAGTCGACTCCCGGAAGCGGCTTGCCGGTCGGCGACAGGACCCTGAACGTCTGATCGTTCGCCTGCACGTCGGGCAGCCCGTTCGCGTTCACTCCCATTGGCTTTGGCGGCATGTTCTTCGACTGGGCATTGACCTCGTACACTCCGCCACCCACCGTGATCTTGCCGCTTTTCAGGCTGATGTAGCTGTCACCGCCGTGCAGCATCACCTCCTCGGTCGCCCTGATCGTGATCCGGTTCGCCGTCTGCGTGATCTCGAGCTTCGCCAGCAGGTTGAGGTTTTTTTTCAGTGCCTTGAGGTCGATATCCTCGGCGTACGAAACCATCCGTATCCCAAGTTTGTACGCAAAAAAGCGGATGGCGTTTCGGGCGGTGCCCAGCAGATTGCTGCCGCTGCTCACGCTGACGTGCGCGCCGCTCGTGAGCGCCATGTGTTCCCCGCTCGCCAGGTGGGTGCTGCCAGGCGTCGTCGCTTCGATCCCGGCTGGCGACGCAAAGACCAGATGGGATTTCGACAGCTCCGGAAACGCTCCGGCATCTTGCGCTCCACCCTGCCCTCTGATTTCGTCGTTCTGATTCCCGAGTGCCTTGGCAACCTCTGGCTGGTCCTGCCCGTCCTGCGCCTGCGCCTGAACGGCCGCATTGGCGAGCGTATCGTGCAGTTCCCGCGCCTGCCCCAGACGCTGCACCGTCTCACCCATGTCTTTCGCCGCAGCCGTCGCGCCCGATCGCGTCTCGGTCGTCACCAGCATGCCCCGGTTCGCACGCAGCACGCCCCACGAATCGGTCGCCAGTTCCCACCCGATCCCTCGCGCCTGCCCGCGCCCCGCATGGCCATCGATGCGCGTGTTGTAGCCGACCACGAGGCGTGACTGTTCATGATCGCTCGACACCTGCACCTGAAGCTTGCCCGGCGTGTCGTCGGCCACGACCTGATTCGCCTGCGTACCCTCAAGGTCGCGAGAACGCAGACCCGATAGCATCTGGTTATCCGGCAGCTTCCACTGGACGAAATTGATGCCGTTCGGCACGCGCCCGGTGATGATCGGCCGGTCCGGACATCCGTCCAGGAACGACACGACGACTTCATCGCCAATTCGCGGGACATGGATCATCCCGAATCCTTCCCCCGCCCACGGATGGCTCACGCGTATCCAGCATGAGCTGCGCTCGTTGCGCTGCCCGATCCGATCCCAGTGGAACTGCACCTTGACCCGGCCCAGCTCGTCGGTATGAATGCGCTGCCCTTGCGGACCCACCACGGTCGCCGTCTGCATCTGCATGACAGGCTTATGGTGTTCGAACGGGCTGCGGAAGGGTACGGATTTGCGCTGTGCCTCGATTTCGACGTGAAAAAACCCCTCGGAGCCGTCGAAGTGCATGATGCGGGAAGCAGGCTGCCCCTCGTGGTTCACGCGTGCTTCAGCCAGCCGGCCTTTCAGGCTGTGCGGAAGATCCCCGTGATGGCCAGCCCCGGGCAGGTTGTTCTCGATCAGCCAAACCGCTTCGATGACGGCAAATTCGTTCCGTTCACCGGATTCACGGTCGTGCTCCGGATGCCCCACAAGTTCAAACCACCGCCCCGCATCGACGCCCCGTATCCCTCCCGTGCCATAAAACCGCTTTGCACGTGATTCCCACTCCTCCATCCGCACTTTAGTGAGATGATCGCCGCGCGCCTGCTCCAGATACGTATAGGGGCCGGTGTACTCGTATACCTCCAACTGCTCCGGCAAATCGTGCGATAGCGTCGGAATGTTGGTGCCCTTCGGATTGGCAAGCGCCGACGGATGCTTGTAGTCGAACGTGCGGGTGGTCAGAGCGGCACTATGGAGGGTCCGCGAGCCGGACCAGTGAACCAGCGCATCGACCTCGCTGTTCGTGCCGTACCGGGAGAACTGAACCGATCGCGCAGCGAGCGGCTCGCACGTATCCAGGCGATCCGTGATCGTCAGGGAATGGGAATTGCCGTCGTCGGCCTGCTTCCAGATGCCGAACAGGCCTTCCTCTTCCATCAAGCGATGGACGAAGTTCCAGTCGTCCTCGTATTGCGTGCAATACGATCTCGGCGGAAGCGGCTTTGAGAGCGCAAAATCGAATCGGCCTTTCGCCTGCGAATGGGCATTGAATACATCTCTGAGGATTTCATCGACCGGCTTGTCCTGCCAGATGCGCTGATCGCGGCGAAATTTCAGGAAATGCATCCATGATGCAAAGCTGATCTGGTAGCTGGTCAGTCCGCCCTCCGATCCCAGCCGTCGCACGGCATGGACGTAGCCGTTCCGGGGGAGATAGGACTGATCAGCCTGCTGAATCCAGAGCGTAACGGGCTGCCCGATCAGCGATTTCAGCTTGAGGTCGTTGCGCGTCGACAGGACATCGAGCGTGAAATCGAAATGCCGGCCGATCCGGGACCAGCCCAAGCTACGTTGGGGTAACAGCACATTGTCCCCGAGTGGGGTATCGAGTTTCAGCAGCCGATCTTGCTGGAGCAGTGCCCCTTGCATCGCCCTCACGATGTCTTGCACACTCATCACAATCCTTTTTTTACTTTTTCCCCTACTTTTCTGTCAGCGCGCTAACAGAACTCTCTTGCGCGATTCTACAGACAAATGTGCAATGCAGCTTGAAGGCGGGCCATGCGCCGTGTCCATGCCGTCGCTCATGGCGCCAGCCGCAGTCCCACCTGCTCTCGCTGCGTCGGCGACATGTACGTGTATCAGCGTCCATGAAGGGTGCCGGGCGACGCGAGGCTCAATATCAAGGACAAGGATCCGCTTCAACGATGACTGATGGGCTCGCGACGATCGTCAAAGAAAATATCTCGGGGATATGCGACTCGTATGTCCTGCACCTCGCATGCGTTGCCACCGACAATGGCTTCATCGAGATGGCGCGCCAAAAGCCGTCGTGCATTCGGGCGGTTCACAGAGCAAGTGATCTTGTCTGTCCGGCAACCGTCCGGAACGACGCATCCTTCGTGGATTACCTGACCTCCCGAATCAAGCGGTCGGCAACCATGCCAACACGTCAGTACCTGATGGAAGAACTCCGACGCCTGGAGTCGTGCGTGACCAGGGAACACGTCTTCGCGCTGGCGACGCTGCCCAAGCCGTCCCTCATGCTTCTCATGGGTGCGCCATGGTTATTTTTGGGTTCCGCCCTCGGATTCGACACGCGAAGCCGATATGCCAGGTTCGTGCAAGACAACGTGAACGCTGGAACAATTGACGAACACGTCGTGTACACGGAGATTCTGAAAGGGCTATCGGGAGACGATGTCCCTCTCAACTACCGCAACGGAATCGCGGAAGCCTTGAAGAACGCGGCAACGCGTCGATGACCTGCCCGCGCCGCTCAAACCACCACCGCCGCCTGCGCAAGCGTCGAGACGAACCGCGCGGTGCGCGCATCACGCGGCCGCGTGAACAGGTCACGCGATGCCCCGCTTTCCACCACGCGCCCCTCCGCGAGAAACACCGCGTCGTGCGCGATCGACGCGGCCAGGCGCAGGTCGTGCGTCGCCATCAGCATCGTCGTGCCTTCGCGCGCGAGCTGGCGCAGCACCTCGACGACTTCGACGGACAGCTCCGGATCGAGCGCCGACGTCGGCTCGTCGCACAGCAGCACCTGCGGCGACGGCGCCAGCGCACGTGCGATCGCGACGCGTTGCTGCTGGCCGCCCGACAGCGTGCCGGGCCACGCGTCGGCCTTGTTCGCGATGCCGACCTTCTCGAGCAGCGCGAGCGCGCGCTCGCGCGCGCGTTCGCGGCCCCACTTCTGCACCGTGACGAGCCCTTCCATCACGTTCTGCACAACGCTCAGGTGCGGAAACAGCTGAAAGTTCTGGAACACCATGCCGGTCTGGCGGCGCACCGCGAACACGGCGTCGCGCGCCGGCCGGTGCGCGGGCGAGAAGTCGATGCGGGCGTCGCCGACCGTCAGCGCCCCGGCCTCGGGCACTTCGAGCAGGTTCACGCAACGCAGCAGCGTGCTCTTGCCGCTGCCGGACGGCCCGATCAGCGCCGTCACGCTGCCGGGCTTCAGCACGAGATCGACCCGCGCGAGCACCCGCTGCGTGCCGAACGACTTGTCGATGCGTTCGAGCCGGATCATCGCAATTCCGCCTGGAACAGCGCGTGACGGCCGAAGCGGGTTTCGAGGCGACGCTGCAGCGTGGACAGCACCGAACTGAGCAGCAGATAGATCAGCGCGGCTTCCGTATAGAGGATCATCGGCTCGTAGGTCACGGCCGCGATCCGCTGCGCGGCCTGGAAAATCTCCGGCACGGTCAGCACGGCCGCGAGCGACGTGTCCTTCACCAGCGAAATGAACGAATTCGACAAAGCCGGCAGCGCGACGCGCGCGGCCTGCGGCAGGATCGCGCGGCGCAGCGCCTGCGGGCGCGTCATCGCCATCGAGTACGCGGCCTCCCACTGCCCCTTCGGAATCGATTCGATCACGCCGCGGATCACCTCCGCGTTGTACGCGCCGACGTTCAGCGAGAAGCCGATCACGGCGGCCGTCAGCGGATCGAGCACGATGCCGACGCTCGGCAGGCCGTAGAAGATCACGAACAGCTGCACGAGCAGCGGCGAGCCGCGAAACAGCCAGATATAGAACCGCACGGCGGCCTGCGCCCAGCGCGGCCCGAACAGCCGCACGAGCGCCGCGCCGAACGCGAGCAGCAGGCCGATCGCGAACGACGCGAGCGTGAGCGGCACCGTGAACACGAGCCCCGCGACGAGCAGGGGCCGCAGCGATTCCGCCATCAGGTGAAGCCAGGCCGGCATCGTTCAGCCTCGCGTCACGGCTGCGACACGTCGCGGCCGAAATACTTCTGCGAGATCTTCGCGTAGGTGCCGTCGGCCTTGATGTCCGCGAGCGCCTTGTCGATCGCCGCCACCAGCGCGGGGCTGCCCTTGCGCAGCAGCACGCCCGATGCATCGCCGGCGCCGGACGTGTCGGTCGCCGCGATCTTCAGTTTCGCGTCGGGCTTGTGCTTGCGGAAGTCGAGATACGACAGCGAATCGTTGATCGTCGCGTCGACGCGCCCCGAGCTCAGCAGGTCGATCGATTCGTTGAAGCCCTGCACCGGCACGACGTCCGCGCCATGCGCGGCCGCGAGCTTGCCGAAATTGCTGGTGAGCGTGTTCGCGGACTTCTTGCCCTTCAGGTCGTCGAACGAGCGGATCGTCGTGTTGTCCGCGCGCACGATCAGCACCGCGTGCGACGTGATGTACGGCGTGGAGAAATCGTATTTCGCCTTGCGCGCGTCGGTGATCGATACTTCGTTGACCACCGCGTCGTAGCGGTTCACGTCGAGGCCTGCGATCAACCCGTCCCACTTGCCTTCGACGAACTGCGGCTTCACGCCGAGACGCTGCGCGATCGCGGTCGCGATGTCGACGTCGAAGCCCGTCAGCTTGCCGGTCTCGTCGTGGTACGTGAACGGCGCGTACGTCCCTTCGGTACCGACCCGGAACACGCCGGACGACTTGATCTGCGACAGGTCGTCTGCGGCGAAGGCGTTCGCAGCCGCCACGATCGGCAGCAACGCGACGAGCAGCATGGAGCGGATGAGTTTCATGGCACGGACCCCGAATGATTGAACAAGGTGATCGATCGCGCCGGCGCGGCCTGCCGCGCGAGCGGTCCGCGAATTCTACCGACGGCCCGATGGCCGGCAAAAACGCAAATCGGCTAACGATATGAGCGCGGCGAATAACGCGCGAACCGCGTCGCGACGGCCTCTGAGCCCGAACGTCAGACGAAACCTCGCGCGGAGAGGCGTTACGGGTGGTTACAGAAGCGACAACGCGGTATCACCCGCGCCGTGGGCCATACGTACCATTGAAGCAAGGAGGTTGATCGTTCGCGGGCAGTCAGCCGCGAAGGGAGTGAAGAGAGATGAAGCGAATCCTGTTGTCCGGCGTCATCGGCATTGCGGCGGCCTGCGTGTCGGCAAGCGCGTTCGCGCGTGCCGATATCGGCGTGTACTTCGGCGTGCCGGGCCCGGTGATCGAAACGCCGCCTCCGGTGGTCTACGCGCCGCCGCCCGTCTATTACGAACCTGCGCCGGCCTACTACTACGGCCCGTACTACGGTGAATACCGCTACCGCCGCTGGCACGACAACGGCTGGCATCGCGGCTGGCGCCATCACCATCACGGCGACGACGACGATTGACCGCCGCCTGCGGCCATGACGGCCGCGCACTACCGCGCGGCGTCGCGCCGCGCGGCGGCGACGCGGCATGCGCACGCCGCCGCGCTTACCACGGCAGCGAATAGGTCTTCGTATTCGTGAAGCTCTTCATCGCTTCCTGCACGCCTTCCTTGTACCCGAGCCCCGAATCCTTCACGCCGCCGAACGGCGTCAGCTCGAGCCGGTAGCCCGGCACTTCGCGCACGTTCACGCTGCCGACTTCCAGCTCGGTGATGAAGCGCGTGATGTGGTCGAAGCGGTTCGTGCACACCGACGACGACAGCGCATAGTCGGTGCTGTTCGACATCCGGATCGCTTCGTCGATGTCGCGAAAACGCATGATCGGCGACACGGGCCCGAAGGTTTCGTACTTCACGAGCGGCATGTCGGGCGTCACGCGATCGATCACCGTCGGCGAATACAACGCGCCGTCACGCACGTTGCCGACCAGCAGCCGTGCGCCGCGCGAAATCGCGTCGTTCACCTGCTGCTCGCAGAACTTCGCGGCCGCTTCGTCGATCACCGTGCCCATGTCCACCGACGGATCGGCCGGATTGCCGTACGACCACGCGCGCGTTTTTTCGACGACCAGCTCGGTGAAGCGATCGGCCACCGACTCGTGCACGAGCATCCGCTTGATCGCGGTGCAGCGCTGCCCCGAGTTCTTGTACGAACCCGACACCGCGAGCGTGCTCGCTTCGTCGAGATCGGCGTCTTCCATCACGATGATCGGATCGTTGCCGCCGAGTTCGAGCACCGCGCGCCGGTAGCCCATCCGCGCCGCGATCGACTTGCCGATCGATACGCCGCCCGTGAACGTGATGAGGTCGATCGCCGGGTTCGTGATCAGCTCGTCGGCGATCTCCTTCGGGTCGCCGGTGATCACCTGCAGCATCTGCGGCGGCAGGCCGGCTTCGTACAGGATGTCCGCGAACAGGTAGCACGACAGCGGCACCTTCTCGGAAGGCTTCACGACGATCCGGTTGTTGGTCGCGACCGACGGCACGATCTTGTGCGCGACCTGGTTCATCGGGTGGTTGAACGGCGTGATCGCCGAAATCACGCCGAGCAGCGGGTCGCGCTGCGTGTACACGCGGCGCTTCTTGCCGTGCGGGGTCAGGTCGCACGAGAAGATCTGCCCGTCGTCCTTCAGCACTTCGCCGGCGCCGAACGTCAGCACGTCGGCCACGCGGCCCGCCTCGTACGTCGAATCCTTGATGCACAGCCCGGCCTCGGCCGTGATCAGCGCCGCGATCTCCGCCGTGCGTGCGCGCACGATGTCGGCCGCGCGGCGCAGGATCGCCGCGCGATCGTGGCGCGTGAGCGCCGGCCGGTAGGCGCGCGCGGCCGCGAACGCGCGCCGCACGTCGTCGAGCGTCGCCTTCGGCACGGTGCCGACCAGCGCGCCGTCGTACGGGTTGCGCACTTCGATTACCGCGTCCCGGTGAATCCGTTCGCCGTCGATTCGCAGTGCTTCGCGACGAATCTCGCGGACGTCCGTCGATGCTGCAATGGCGTTCATGAGTGTGTCCCCTTGCGGATGCGTGCGCATCACTGCAGATGGTTGAGCGCGATGTCGATGATGTCGAAGTTGCGCAGCCGCGCACGGCCCGTGACGTCGCTGGCGACCGGCTTGCTGAAGATCAGCGGCACGATCTGCTCGGAGATCCCGCCGTGCGAACGCAGCGGCACGTCGAGGCCCGACAGGTCGTGCTTGACGCGGCGCGTGCCGAGCACGACGTCCTGCTTCGAGATCACGATCAGGTCGCCCATGCGCGCGGGCGGCAGCTCGAAGCGCGCGCAGCCGTCGGCCCCCGTCAGCACGACCTCGATGCCGTCGACCGCGGCGAGCCGCGCGCGCAGCGCCTCGGCATCGGCCGACGCCGGCACGTAGACGGTCGCAAACGAACCGAGCGCACCGTGGTGCACGACGTACGGATCGGTGATCGGCAGGATCACGCGCGCCGCGTCGTGGCCGAGCCACTCGTCGAACAGCTCCTGCAGGTAGATCACGTTCGGCTCGCCGGTTTCGTCGTCGTGCTTCGCGTTCATCCCGTGGTCGGCCGTGATCGCGACGATCGCGCCGAGTTCGTCGAGACGCTGCAGGTACGTGTCCATCATCGCGTAGAACGCGTTCGCGCCTTCGGTGCCGGGCGCGCACTTGTGCTGGACGTAGTCGGTGGTCGACAGGTACATCAGGTCGATCGGGCGCGTCTCGAGCAGGCGTACGCCGGCCGCGAACACGAATTCCGACAGGTCCGCGCTGTACACGCTCGGCACCGGCTTGCCGACCAGTTCGAGCACGTTGTCGATGCCGTTTTCCTCGACGTTCGCCTCGTCGGCCTTTTCCGACGAGAAGCAGATCCCCTTCAGCCCCTTGCCGAGAAGGCGGCGCAGCTTGTCCTTCGCAGTGACGACCGCGACGCGCGCACCCTGCTCGGCGAAGGTCGCGAGCACGGTGGGAGCGACCAGGTACTTCGGATCGTTCATCAGTACCTCGGCGCCGGTGTCGCGATCGTAGAAATAGTTGCCGCTTATCCCGTGCACCGCCGGCGGCACGCCGGTCACGATGGACAGGTTGTTCGGGTTCGTGAAGCTCGGCACCACGCACTCGCCCTTGAGCGCCGTGCCGGGTTTCAGCAGCGTGCGCAGGAACGGCGCGACGCCGGCCTCGGCGGCCTCCTCCAGGTATTCGTATGCGCAGCCGTCCACGCAGACGACCACCACCGGCCGGCTCATCCAGTTGTAGCGGCGGCCGTTCACTTCCACGGATACAGGCGTTTCGGTCATGACAATCCTTTCGATGCGGAGGGAGGGCAGCGCCGGCATCCGGCCCGGCGGCGCTTCGATGCTTGACATTAAAATTGATGATTTGTAGATTGTCAACAACATGCAGAGAACAGAATGCAAGATGCCGGTCGGCCATGGCGACGACTTCGGCATGTTTTATCGGGTGGTCAAAAAGCGCGGCTACCTTCGCTTCTTTCTGTTTCCGGCCGTGCGCGACACGGCCGCCTTTCCAACCCTGCGAAACGACTGATCGACTGATGCGACCCTTCTGGATCGAACAAGCACTGTTCAACGACGGCGATCTCGCCCCCGCGCTGCAGGGCGCGACGCAGGCTGACGTCTGCATCGTCGGCGGCGGCTTCACCGGGCTCTGGACCGCGATCCAGGCGAAGCAGCAGAACCCGGCGCTCGACATCGCGATCGTCGAGGCCGACCTGTGCGGCGCCGGCGCGAGCGGCCGCAACGGCGGCTGCCTGCTCACGTGGTCCGCGAAATTCCTGACGCTGCGGCGGCTGTTCGGCGAAGCCGAGGCGATCCGGCTCGTGAAGGCCTCCGAAGCGGCCGTGCAGCACATCGCCGATTTCTGCCGTGCGCACGACATCGATGCCGAACTGCGGCTCGACGGCACGCTGTACACGGCGACGTCGCGCGCCCAGATCGGCACGCTCGCGCCGGTGCTCGACGCGCTCGCCGCGTGCGGCATCCACAGCTACGAGCCGCTGCCGCCCGCCGAAGTCGCGCGCCGCTCGGGTTCCGCACGCAACCTCGACGGCGTGTACTCGCCGATCGCCGCGACCGTGCATCCCGGGAAACTCGTGCGCGGGCTGCGCCGCGTCGCGCTCGCGATGGGCATCCGTATCTACGAGCGCACGCCGATGCTCGACTTCACGCCCGGGCAGCCTGCCGTCGTGCGCACGCCGTCGGGCAGCGTGAGCGCGGGCAAGCTCGTGTTCGCGATCAACGCGTGGATGGCGAGCCGCTTCCCGCAGTTCGAACGCACGATCGCGGTCGTGTCGAGCGACATGGTCATCACCGAGAAATGCCCGGAACTGCTCGAGAAGACCGGGCTCGTGGACGGGGTGTCGGTGCTCGATTCGCGGATCTTCGTCTACTACTACCGCACCACCGCCGACGGGCGGCTGATGCTCGGCAAGGGCGGCAACACGTTCTCGTGGCGCAGCCGCATCGCGCCGGTGTTCGACCGGCGCTCGCCGTACGAGGCGCAGCTCACGCACAGCCTGCGCGAGTTCTTTCCGTCGCTCGCGGGCGTGCCGGTCACGGCGAGCTGGAACGGGCCGTCGGATCGATCGGTTACCGGCTTCCCGTTCTTCGGCCGCCTGGACGATGCGCCGAACGTGTTCTACGGCTTCGGCTATTCGGGCAACGGCGTGGGGCCGACCTACATGGGTGGGCAGATTTTGTCGTCGCTGGTGCTCGGCCTCGACAACGCATGGACGCGCAGCCCGATCGTGCGCGGCCCGCTCGGCCATTTCCCGCCGGAGCCGATCCGCTATGTCGGCGCGCATGTCGTGCGCAATGCGATCCGTCGCAAGGAGCGCGCGGAGGATGCGAACAGGCGGCCGTGGATTGTCGATACTTGGCTTTCCGGGTTTGCGAGCGCGGCGGGGAAGGCGGACAAGGCTTGATGTGCGGGTCATGAAGGTACGCCGAGCGCCGTACCAGGCGTGGTCGGGGCCACTGTCGTGGAGCTCGCACCCGCCAATGATTGGCTTCGCGATGCCGGTCGCATGTGGTGCTGCGATCTCTGTGCAAAAAAGCCCAAGCGGCCAGGACCCGTGCAGGATTGACGCGGTCGCCCGCTAAACTACTGCGGGCGGCGGGTTGATTGTGGAAGTGTTGGCCGAGTTATATTGATTTTTTGAGATTTATTATCTCGATTTTAATGCTGCGAAGTACGTGATAGAGTCACGCACTTCCTTCGGAAATCAAATAATCGATACAAAGGGCCAACGTGAGCAACGTTTACCATTAAAACGGGCACAATGACCTGACACCAGGAACATCTGTTGCGTCCGTCATGGCCCGCTCTCTTTTAAAATATAAATTCAGAAATAAAATATTGCCAACTTTCACCATCGAAGGCATGAAGGCATTCAGGTGGGTTTTAACGCACAAGCTGAGCACATTCGTTGGCAGAACGTTGCCAGGTGTTGGCTGGGTCTTGATGACCAAGGATATCTATGAGATTAGCAGTCACACGGTGATCAAGTACAATCGGATCGCCAAGCCTTAGGACAGAGTGTTTTAATGGAAAAATACACGCGGGACGATCTGGTTGCGTTTATCCGGCAGGAGGCCTGCATGCCTTCCAAGAAGCCCATTACCGACGATATGGATGTTGTGCATTCTTTGGGCCAACACGGAGATGACGCCAATGATTTTATGGAAAAGTTCTTCGAAACATTCACAGTGGACCGGGGCGACTACGATTTTTGCCGATACTTTTTTATGGAGGGAGAGGGATTCATCTCGCATCTTTTCAAAAAATACATACTGAGAAAACCTCACCCGCTAAAAAGAGAGACTGTAACGGTCGGAATGCTCCACAAGGCGGCCCTCAACCACAAATGGGATTGCAAAGCTCTGTCGGAGAATAAGTTCCACTAGGAAAGCACTCGATTCGATTAATGCAATTCAACGACACCCGAGGAAATGATTCGCTTTCTATTGGCAACAGCATTCACGGTCTTGTTAGGTTCATGCTCGAAACACAAAGACGAGACGTGGACCACCCTTCAGGAAATGCCCGCATTCGCCGAGCCGAATGACGACAGGACCAACCCAATTTTTACGATAAAAAAGGGCGAGCATTGCGTTCCATTGAAGGATCGCACTGCGAAAATCTACGCATATACTCAAGTCCGCTGCGATTCCGGCACCGGCTGGGTTCTGGACGATTTCTTCGACAAGCAGGGCGGCAAATAATCGACCCAAAGGCGATCGCCGCATTCGGCCCGGGCATCGTCAGTTTCAACCGGAGCTGAAACCGTTCGGCGCCCTTTCGTCATCGATGTGCGGCGGCACGTATCGCAATCGCTCACGCGCCAGCCTTCTCCCGCGCCGCCTTGCCCGTCGCGGGCAGCCCCTGCTCGTGCGTACGGCGCATCCGCGCGAGGCCGTGCGCGAGATGCTCGCGCACCAGCGCGACCGCCTGCTCCTCGTCGCCGCTCGCGAGTGCCTGCACGATCTTGTCGTGCTCGGCCGCCGACACGGCGATCGCGTCTTCCTCGGCCTCGATCGCGGCCTGGCGCAGCAGCCCGAGCTGGCGCACGAGCCGGCGATAGGTATCGGTGAGGTGCGTATTGCCGACGCCGACGACCATCGCGTCGTGGAACTGCACGTTCAGCTCCGTATAGCGCGTGACGTCGTGGGACTTCGCCGCATCCTTCATCGACTGGATGATGCCCTTCAGCACCTTCAGCGTGTCGGGCGAGATGCGCTTCGCGAGCGCGCGCGCGACCGACTCGTCGAGCATCGCGCGCACTTCGTAGATCTCCTCGGCCTCGCGCAGCGGCACGACGCGCACCGTCACGCCGCGGTTCTTCTCGTTGCGCAGCAGGCCGGCCTGCTCCAGCGCACGGAACGCTTCGCGCACGGGACCGCGCGACACGTTCAGCTTCGTCGCGATCTCGACTTCGTTGAGTTTCTCGCCGGGCGCGTATTCGCCGGAGACGATCGCGCGCTCGAGCATGTCCTGCACGATCATCGCGAGCGACTGGCTTTGCAGGAGTTCGATGGCGCTGAGCGCGTTCGGGGAAGTCATGGTCGGGCAGGCAGCGGCGCTGCGGTAGGAAACGAGGGCGCCATATCGGCGAATGATCGTTATATACCCTCGGCCCGACATATTGTCAACAGTCTTCAGTCTCCAAACGCCGATCCCGACGGACCGCGATGCCATCCGGCATCGCGGCTCCCACCGTCGCGCGCGTCAGCGCTTCACCGGCCCCGGATCGCTCTGGCTCGGCCGGCCCGTCTCGACGTGGCCCGCGAAGCGGCGCACGACCTTGTCGCTCGCGCCGCCCGTCGTGGTCGCGACGATGTTCAGGTCGTACCAGCCGTGGCTCGACGACAGCGCGAAGTGATCCTCGACGCGCTCGCCCGGCTCCAGCGTGTAGGTGCGCGCATGCGCATGGCTGTACGCGTTGTCGACCGTGATGCGGCACGTCGCGCGCCCGCTGTTGCGCAGTTGCAGGTACACGTGACGGTTGCGCACGTCGTAGCCGATCCGCGCTTCGGGGTTCGCGTGGCGGCCGTCCGCGGCGAGCCGCGTGTTGCCCTGGAACTCGCACAGATAACCGTTCGGGCCGTATGCCGCGAGGTGATAGTCGCCCTGCGCGACCGACGTGCTCCAGCTGTCGGCGATCCTGTCGCCCGCGGACACCGCATAACGTCGCGGCGGCGTCGCCGGGTTGCGGCGGTCGTACACGTAGAACGCCGCACCCGCGTCGCCGGTGTTCGCGAAGTCGAGCGACACGCTGTCGTCATGGCCGCTCACGCGGCTGTGCACGAACAGCTCGTACGGCAACGCACGCGCCGGACGCGTGCCGGGCTCCTGCGCCGGCATCGACTGCTGCGCGGGCACCTGGTACGCCTGGCCGGCCGTCGCGATGTGCTGCGGCACCGTGAAGCTCACCGTGCGCGTGTCGGGGCGCGCGGAGAAGTCGAACGCCGACGTGAGATCGCCACAGATCGAGCGGCGCCATGCGCTGATGTTCGGCTCCTTCACGCCGAAGCGCGCTTCGAGGAAACGCAGCACCGACGTATGGTCGAACGTCTCCGAGCAGACCCAGCCGCCCTTCGTCCACGGCGAGATGATGATCAGCGGCACGCGCGGCCCGAGGCCGATCGGCTGGATGCCGCCCGGGTCCGCGCCCGGCACGAGCGGGCTCATTTCGCCGGGGTACTTGTTCAGGTCGAGCAGCTCGTCGCCGAGGTTCGACAGCAGGTTCGACGACACGATGCCCTGGCCACCCACGCCGCTCGTGACCGGCGGCACCGGCGGCACGACGTGGTCGAACAGCCCGTCGTTCTCGTCGTAGTTGAGGATGAACACCGTCTTCGCCCACACTTCCGGGTTCGACGTCAGCGCCTCGAGCACCATGTTGATGTAGAACGCGCCGTCGGTCGGCGACGCTTGCGGGTGCTCGCTGTACTTGTACGGCGACACGATCCACGACACCTGCGGCAGCCGGTTCGCCTGCACGTCGGCCTTCAGCTCGGCGAGCGTGTGGTCCGACGCGCCCTGGTCGACCAGCGGGCCGCTCGCACCTTCCTTCACCTGGAACTTCTTGAAGAACATCAGCGAGTTGTCGGTGTAATTGTCGGTCGGGTCGCCCGGGATGCCGGTGCCGCCCTGATACACCTTCCAGCTGATCTTCGCGTTCTCGAGGCGTTCCGCGTAGGTCGTCCACGTATAGCCGTTCGTGTTGTTGCGCTCGCCGATGCCAGGGCCGTTCGGCTGCGTGCCGTACACGTTGCGCGAGTCGACCGTGCCGGTCCACAGGTAGATGCGGTTCGGCGCGGTGTCGGCGTGCGCGGAGCAGAAGTACGAATCGCAGATCGTGAACGCGTCGGCCAGTGCGTAGTGGTACGTGAGGTCCTGGCGCTTCAGGTAGCCCATCGTCAGCACGTCCTGCTTCTGGTTCACCCACTGGTCCCACTGGCCGTTGTTCCAGGACAGGTGGCCGCTGCTCCAGCCGTGGTTGGTGCCCGGCTGGAATTCGGTCGTCTGCTTCGGATCGAGGTAGAACGGCAGCACGTACGGCGCCGACGGGTCGAGCCCACGCGAATGGTAGTTCTTCGTGAATACCGATGCCGGCGGCTGCTGCCACACCGGTGCGCCGCTCGGCAGCAGGTGCGGGCGCGGGTCGTTGAAGCCGCGCACACCGCGCAGCCCGCCGAAGTAATGGTCGAACGAACGGTTTTCCTGCATGAAGATCACGACGTGTTCGACGTCGCGGATCGTGCCCGTACGGTAGGCGGCCGGCATCGCCAGCGCATTGCGGATCGCGGGTGGGAAGCCCGCGTAGGCGGCCATCGCGCCGGCCGACTGCGCGGCGAGGCGCAGGAAATCGCGTCGATTGTTCGAAGACATGAAGGGAACCCTGTTGTCGGTAGGAGTGGGGCGCCGGTCGAGCGGGGCCGGCGGTCGGTGTATTACGCGCTATTACCCCGCACCGGCATGTCCCGGCCGTGACCGGTTCCAGCAGGTTTCTTGCGCTCACCCCCAGCTTTTTTTCGAAGCGGCGCACGACGTGCCTTTCACGCGGCCGACACACGCATGCGCTACGCTGACGCGCGATGAAGAGGGGAGAAGCCGAGTCGTGTTCGATCAGCTGAAGGCGTTCCACGCGACCGTCCGGCAGGGCAGCATCACGCGCGCCGCGCGCCACCTGGGCGTGAGCCAGCCGACGATCGCCGCGCAGATCCGGCAGGTCGAGCAGCTGTACGGCGTCGAGCTGTTCTACCGCAGCGGCCGCAAGCTCGAGGTCACCGAGACGGGGATCGAGCTGCTGCCGCTCGTCGAGAAGATGATCGCGCTCGAGGCGCAGGCCGACATCATGCTGCGCAACGTCGGCGGCCTGTTCGAAGGTCACCTGCGGATCGGTGCGACGGGGCCTTACTACATCATGGACGCGGTCGGCCGCTTCTCGAACGCGCACCCGTCGATCGCACTGACGTGCCGGATCGGCAACTCCGAGGAAATCCTGCAGGCGCTGCAGGAATTCCGCATCGATCTCGCGGTATCGTCGCAGCGCAACGACGCCGAAGGCCTCGAATGCAAGGTGATCTCGACCGACCCGCTCGTGCTCGTCGTGCATCGCACGCATCCGCTCGCGCGTTTCGACGCGATCGATCCGGCGCAGCTCGCCGACGTGCGGCTGCTGATGCGCGAGGAAGGCTCGGTCACGCGCCGCTGCACGGAGACGATCCTCGCGGCGGCCGGTGTCGCGGCCGTATCGATGGCCGAGATCGGCAGCCGCGAAGCGATCCGCGAGGCGATCCTGCACGGGGTGGGAGGCAGCCTGTTTCCGTACGGCGAGGCCGAGCGCCATCCTGACCTGCGCGTGATCGCGCTGCGCGGCGTCGACACGACGATCGACGAATACGTGTACTACCTGAAAGCGCGCCGCCAGAGCCCCGCGATCGACGCGTTCCTTGCGTGCATCCTGCCGAAGCGCGGCGAGGCCGTCGCCGAACCGGCCGCGCGCTGAGCGCGGGCGGGCTGCGCACTCACTTCGGCAGTGCCGGGATCATCCACGTCAGCACATGCTGCTGCAGGAACACCAGCACGCCGAGCAGCAGCGTGAGGATCACGCTGTGCCAGAAGGTGCGCGCGAACACGACACCTTCCCGCCCTTTCAGGTCCGTCGTCGACACGCCCGTCGCGATGTTCTGCGGCGAGATCATCTTGCCCATCACGCCGCCCGACGAGTTGGTCGCGGCCATCAGCACCGGATCGAGGCCGAGCTGCCGCGCGGCCACGACCTGCAGGTTGCCGAACAGCGCATTGCCCGACGTGTCGCTGCCGGACAGGAACACCGCGATCCAGCCGAGCGACGCGGACACCAGCGGGAACAGCGCGCCCGTCGACGCGACGCCGGTGCCGAGCGTATAGCTGATGCCCGAGTAGTTCAGCAGGTACGCGAGCCCGACGATCATCATCACCGTGACGATCGCGATCCACGTCTGCCGCCACGTCTTCGCGACGCAGCCGAGGACATCGCCGGCGCCGGTGCGCGTCAGCGCGGCCGTGACGATCGCCGAGAGCAGGATCGCGGTGCCCGTGCCGAGCGGCTGGAAGTCCCAGATCGCCGCATACGGCTTGTGGTACAGCGACACGAACACCGCGTTGTGCAGGCCCGGCCACTTGATCTTCACGTCGCCGATCGCCGCGACGTTCGCGTGCACCCACACGATCACGACCACCGACACGACGAGCCACGGCAGCCAGCCGCCGAAACCCGCACGGGCGGCGCCGGCCGTTGCAGGCACGCTGCGCGCGAGCGCGTAGTGCGGATCGGGTTGCGGCTTCCACACCTGCAGGAAACCGATCGTCACGATCAGCGACGTGAGCGACGACAGCACGTCGGTGAGCTGGTAGCCGAGGAAGTTCGACGTGACGAACTGCGCGATCGCGAAACTGCCGCCCGACACGAGCAGCGCGGGCCACAGCTTCGAGATCGAGCGCAGCCCGCCGTACGCGCCGACCACGTAGAACGGCAGGAGCAGCGCGAAGAACGGCAGCTGGCGGCCGACCATTTGCGCGAGCGTCGCGGGCGGCAGCGACGTCACCGCGCCGAGCACGGTGATCGGCACGCCGAGCGCGCCGAACGCGACCGGCGCCGTGTTGAACAGCAGCGTATAGGTGAGCGCTTCGAGCGCGGGGAAGCCGAGCGCGATCAGGAGTGCGCTCGTGATCGCGACCGGCGTGCCGAATCCCGAGATCCCTTCGAGCAGGCAGCCGAACGAGAACGCGACGACGAGCAGCACGAGGCGCCGGTCGTCGGGCAGATTGTCGAGCATCCACTGCCGGAACTGGTCGAAGCGGCCCGACTTCACCGCGATGTTGTACAGCAGCAGCGCGTTGAAGACGATCCACATCACCGGCACGACCGCGAGCGCCATGCCCGCGCCGACCGCGTTGAACGCGAGCCCGGCCGGCATCCCCCATGCGCCGATCGCGACCGCGAGGCCGGCGACCAGCCCGGCGAGCGACGCCTGCCACGCGGGGCGGCGCAGCACGCCCAACGCGATCAGCGCGACCGCGATCGGAATCGCGGCGACGAGAAAGGACAGCAGCAGCGAGTTGGCGACCGGCGTCAACGGCTGCGCGAAGACGGCGCCGGCGGGTAGGGCGGATGAGGGGGTCATCTTGTCTCCTGTCGGCCTGAGTTAGTGCTTTAGCACTTACTCAGGCCCCATGCTTCGCGGTCGACCCGAGTTAGCGCTTCAGCGCTTACTCCGGTCCCATGCTTCGCACTCCGGTCCCATGCAAAGCTGTCTGCGATCACAACGGCCCGGACGTCGCTTGCCCGCGCAACGACGTCGCCGCGGCCAGTCGATCGGTCACTCAAAAAGGTTAGGCGGCACGCGCCGCTTGTACAAGGAGGGGCAGCCCGATATGACGAATCCGGGCGAGCGCACCGCCGCAATCTTGCGCTGCCGACAAAGGTGCCTATCCGCGAGCGGGGTGTTTCCCCGGGTATCCGAAGCCTAGACTGCACGCATCGATTCACGCCGCGGCGATTCAGCGCGCGACGCTCGACCAACCCGGAGTGCAACATGAAGAAGACGATGATACGCGCGGCTTGTATCGGCATCCTGATGATGGGTGCCGCTGCCGCGGCCCAAGCGCAGGCCTCATCCCAACCGCTGACGCGAGCCCAGGTTCGACAGGAACTGGCCGAATACCAAGCGGCAGGTTACCGGCCCGCCATCGTCAGCAGCCCCGACTATCCGCAGAACGTGCAGGCGATCACGCAGCGCGTCGCGCAAGCGCGCGCGGACGCCGCCAGCTACGGCGGCAACGGCCATGCGACGGTCGAATCCGGCAAGCGTGGCGCAGCGCCGGCGCTCGATCCGTCGACCTATTCACACCACTGAACTGAAGCAGACGCGCGATGAACCGCGTGGATGCGCCGCCGCGCACATGCCGGATTCCGCCGGCGTGATCGCGCGCAGGCGTTCCGCACGCCGATGCGCGCGGCCGCGTGCGCGATCGTCAGACGCTGAAGCGGTTCAACGTATACGCGCGGTAGGCTGCGACGAACGCGTCGAACGATCCGGCCTCCTTCGCTTCGAGCTCGGCCTGCTCGGCGAGCGAGCGCTCGGCGAGCGCCGCCGCGGCGCGCGCGTCGGCCTCCGGAAGCGGCCGCGCGCGGAAATGCGCGGCATGCGCTTCGCTCTGCGCCAGCGCGAATCCCAGGAACGACTGCCCGTGCTCGCGCATCGTGCGCAGCACGCGCGCGGACGGCGTGCGCTCCGGATCGGCGAGCTTCCCGCGCTGCGCGGCGATCGCGCGCGCATGCTCGTCGCCGCCGCGGATTTCGTCGAGACGGCGGCCGACGGTTTCGATATCGGCCATCAGTTCGTCCGCCCACGCCTGCAGCGTGACCGGCGCGCCGTCGCGCTGCAGCGTGAGCCCGGGCTTGCGCCCTTCCATCGTCACGCTGCCGAAGTTCGCGTTCGCTTCCTGGTACGCGGGGCAGTCGAGCGCCGGACTCTCGTCGAGCGCGCACGCGAGCAGGAAGGCATCGATGAAGCGCGCGGTTTCCAGTGCGATGCCGGTCGGCTCGAACGGGTCGATGTCGAGACAACGCACCTCGATGTACTGCACGCCGCGCGACGCGAGCGCATGCAGCGGCCGCTCGCCCGAATACGTGACGCGCTTCGGCCGGATCGTCGAGTAGAACTCGTTCTCGATCTGCAGCACGTTCGTGTTGATCTGGATCCACTCGCCGTCGCGATGCGTGCCGATGGCCTCGTACGCCGGATATGGCTCGCTCACGGCCTTCGACAGCGCGTCGAGATAGCCGGGCAGCGTGTTGTAGTCGACGTGCAGCGCGGCCTGGGCGGTCGTGTTCGAGTAGCCGAGATCGCTCATCCGCAGGCTCGTCGCATACGGCAGGTACAGCGTATCGGCGTCGAACGTGTCGAGCTTGTGCGGCTTGCCGCGCAGGAACTTCGTGTCGAGCGCGGGAGATGCGCCGAACAGGTACATCAGCAGCCAGCTGCGGCGGCGGAAGTTGCGGATCTGCGCGAGATAGCGCTCCGACTGGTAATCGACGAGCGTGGCCGTCGACCCTTCTTCCGCGTGCAGGCGCCGCCACACTTCCTCGTGCAGCGAGTAGTTGTAGTGGATGCCCGCGATGCACTGCATCGTGCGGCCGTAGCGATACGCGAGGCCGCGCCGGTACACCGTCTTCAGGCGGCCGATGTTCGACGTGCCGTAGTCGGCGATCGGGATCTGGTCGTCGGCCGGCAGCAGGCCCGGCATCGAGTCGTTCCACAGCATCTCGTCGCCGAGCGACGCATAGACATAGCGATGCAGATCGTCGAGGCGTTCGAGCGTGATCGCGGCGTCACGTTCCGCGGGCGTGATCAGTTCGATCAGCGCTTCGGAATAGTCGGTCGTCAGCGCCGGATGCGTGAGCGCCGAACCGAGCGCGCGCGGATGCGGCGTGAACGCGATCATCCCGTCGCGCGTCACGCGCAGGCTTTCCTTTTCGATGCCGCGCAGGCCGTCGGGCAGATGCTGCCGCGTCGGGCCCGAGCTCAGTGCTTCGAGGCGATTCAGCAGCAGTTCGGACTGGCGGTGAGTCATGGTGTTCGACATGGAGACGCAAGTGCGTGACGGCCGCGCACAGAACGCCGCGCGCGGCCGGCTGGATTGTTGGTCGCTTCGTTGGTAGCGGGCACTTTAACATCTCGCCGAAACCCGCGCTTGAGGTGGCCTCGCGCCTGGGCGGGCGCGTCGGAGCACGCGGAAAGGACCATGCGGGAGGGCGACTTTCGGCGGCCGGCGGACGTGCGCGGGGTGTCGCGCAAACGCCGTCGCGCACGGCGGCGGGCATTCGTCTGCCGGATGACGGGATGCGCCGGCCGGCGCCTTGCCCGCAACGTGCGTTGCGCTATCCGCCGCGCGCGCCGCCCGCCCGGTCGGCCACTTCGTTCCACAAATGCAGCGCCGCGTACGCGCGCCATGGCCGCCAGCCTTCGGTGCGACGCTTCTGGCTCGCGAGCCGGTCGAGCGCCGGATCGCGCGCGGCGATCGACTGCATCAGCACGAGATCGGAGGCCGGCCAGGCATCCGGATCGCGCCACGCGCGCATCGCGATGTATTCGACGGTCCACGGGCCGATGCCGGGCAGGTCGAGCCACGCACCGCGCAGCGTCGCGAGATCGGCGTGCTCGCGATCGACCGGCACGTCGCCGGCCGCCACCGCGCGCGCCGTGCCCGTCAGTGCCGCCACCCGCTTGCCGGGCATCCCGATTCGGTCGAGATCGCAGGCGGCCAGCGCCTCCGGTGTCGGAAAACGCCATGCGGGCGCACCGTTCGATGCGTGCACGCCGTCGTCGTGCACGACGCGCTCGCCCGCGCGCTCGACGAGCCGGCCGACGATCGTCGTCGCGGCCTTCACGCTCACCTGCTGGCCGACGATCGCGCGCACGGCCAACTCGAACCCCGACCACGCACCCGGCACGCGCAGCCCCGGTGCGGCCTCGACGAGCGGCGCGAACCACGGATCGCGCGCCAGCCCGCTGCCGATCGCGGCCGGATCGGCGCCGAGGTCGAACATCGTCGCGACGCGCGCGGCGAACGCGTCGTCGACATGACGCGCGACCGCGCCTTCGACCGTCGCGACCAGGCAATGCTTGCGCGGATGCCGCTCGACGGTGAGCCGGCCGGCGTCGCCGTGCAGGTCGACGATGCGGCGATACATGCCGTCCGCCACCTGCTCGACGCCCGGAATCGCGCGGCCGCTGAAGAAGCGCAGGACGCGCGCCCAGTCGTAAGGCGCATTGAAGCGCAGCTCGAGTTGCACGGCCGACGGCACGCCGCCGCCGTTCACGGTTGCGATGGGGGTTGCGACCTTCAAGCTGCGCTGCCCTCCGCGACGGCGACGTCGGCCGGTTCATCGTGCGCATCGTGCGCATGGTGTGCCTCGGCGGCGAGCAGCGTCGCCTTGCGACGCACGCCCCAACGATACCCGGCCAGCGCGCCGCCCTTTTGGACGACGCGGTGGCACGGGATCGCGAGCGCGACCGGATTCGACGCGCACGCGGACGCGACGGCACGCACCGCGCGCGGCGCGCCCAGCGCCTCGGCGATCTCCGAGTAGCTGCGTGTTTCGCCGTACGGAATATGCGTCAACGCTTCCCACACACGCTGCTGGAAGGCAGTCGGCGCGATGTCGAGCGGCAGGTCGAACGCGTGCCGGGTGCCGTCCAGGTACGCGCGGATCTGCGCGACGAACGGCGCGAGCCGTGCCGACGCCTCGACCAGCTCGGCGCGCGCGAATGCATCCTTCAGCTCGCCGACGAGCGCGGCCGGTTCGTCGCCGAACGCGATCCGGCAGATGCCCTGCCCGGTCGCCGCGACGAGCACCGTGCCGAGCGACGTCGACGCGGTCGCATAGTCGATCCGCAGGCCGGCGCCCTGGCGGCGAAACGCCGACGGCGCCATCCCGAGCTCGCGCGGCACCGACGCATAGAGTCGCGACGGCGAGTTGAAACCCGCGTCGACGGCCGCCTGCGTGACCGGCTGCCCGCTTTGCAGCGCCTGCCGCAGCGCGGCGCCGCGCTGCGCGGCCTGGTACTGCCGCGGCGACACGCCGACCACCCGCTTGAAGAGCCGCTGAAGATGAAACGGGCTCACGTGCACGGCGTCGCTCAGCTGCTGCAGCGTGAGCCGCTCGGCATGCGCGTCGAGCACCGCGCACGCGCGGTTGACGATCTCGAGCTCGCGCGGCAGCCCTTCCGGCTGGCAGCGCTTGCAGGGCCGGAAGCCGGCCGCGCGCGCGGCGGCCGGATCGGCGAAGAAGGACACATTTTCGCGACGCGGCAGCCGCGACGCACAGGTCGGACGGCAGAACACGCCGGTCGTGCTCACGGCGTAGAAGAACGCGCCGTCCGCATGCGGATCGCGCTCGGTCACGGCGCCCCAGCGGGCATCATCGGTCGGATAGGCGGTTTTCATCTGAACCTCGCACTCTCTAGTGTAGATGGTGCCTACTGTAGTCAGCCGCATGCACCGTCGCGCCCTGAATCTTGCTCTGTGATTCGCGCCGACGGCCGACAAACGGGGGGCGCATCGGAAAAGCGGGCATGAACGGTCAACTTTCGGGTTCATTAGTCACCATTCCGTCACATTCATGTTGCAGTGCAGGTGCGGCAAAACGCCGTCCTGACGTTTTTTTACACAAACAATATTGCGTCGCACCATCGCCGTGTGTATAGTTGGAACTGTCTCCTCCATGTCTCCTCCTGATATGGATTAAGCCCGTTCCGCTCTACGTGAACGGGCTTTTTTTCGTCCGTCGATTTTGCCGCGTTCGCGCAGGCGCTCCCGGCTCCTTGGTCTACACTCGTTGAACCTCGCTTGCCAAGGAGCGTTCACCTATGAAACCGATCCTCCGCGCGATCGATCACATCGTGCTGCGCGTGACCGACATGGCCGCGATGACACGCTTTTACTGCGACGCCGTCGGCTGCCATGTGGAAAAGGAACAGCCCGACCTGGGCCTCGTGCAGCTCCGCGCCGGCGACGCGCTGATCGACCTGCTGTCCGTCGGCGGCCCGATCGACCGCCCCGACAGCGGCCCGCCCGGCACGGGGCGCAATCTCGATCACCTGTGCCTGCGCGTCGAGCCGTTCGACCCGCAGGCGCTCGCCGCGCATTTCGCCGCGCATGGCGCACGGCCGGGCGCGCCCGCGGAACGCTACGGCGCCGGCGGCTACGGGCCGTCGATCTACCTGTTCGACCCGGAAGGCAACATGCTCGAATTCAAGGGGCCGCCGGCCGCGATCGGCTGAACGCGGCCGGCGCGCGGGCCGTCATGCGTCCGCGCGCGCCTTCAGCACCGTCCACTCGACCGCGACCGGATCGTGGTCGGCGCTCGAGATCCACGCGGTGCCGTCCTGCACCGTGCACTGCAGGCGCATCGAGCGCTGCGCGAGCCGCCCGAGCGCGGCCGCGACGCCGTCGGCCAGCGACAGCACCTGCACGTTGCGCAGCCGCTCGACCTTGCTGCGCACGCCCTGCCACCAGATATCCGACGTCTTGCCGCCGTACGCGATCACGGTGACCTGCCCGGCGCGGCCGGCCGCCTTCGAGATGCGCCGCTCGTCGGGCTGGCCGGCTTCGATCCAGACGTCGATCGCGCCCGTCAGGTCCTTCTGCCACAGATCGGGCTCGTCGACGTCCGACAGCCCCTTGCAGAATTCGAGCCGCTCGTGCGCGAACAGCGCGAACGCGACGATGCGCACCATCATCCGGTCGTCGGTTTCCGACGGATGGCGCGCCACCGTCAGCGCGTGATCGGCGTAGTAATGCCGATCCATGTCGGCGATTTGCAGTTCGGCTTTGTAGATCGTGGATTTCAGCGCCATGCGGAGGGGGCCCGGGCGGGCATTCGGTTCGGTCGGGCCGTGATGATACCGAATGCCCGACGTCCGCTGCATGACGCGCACAGCAGAACGGCCCGGCGGGCGGCCGGGCCGTGATCGGTTCGCGCCGCCGGCTTGCGCCGGCGCGCGCATGCGCCCGTTGAACGGCGCGTTATTGCTTGACGAAGCGCGAATCGGTCCAGAGACCCTGCTGGTCGCTGTTGTCGGCGCTGACGAACTGCACGTCGCCCTGGTCGACCGACACGACGCGGAAACGCTGGCCTTCCGGCACCGACAGGCAACGGTAGTCGTCGAAGTATTGCTGCTTCGCCTGCGACTTGCCGTCACGTTCGTGACTCAGTACGGAGTCCAGATTGTCTTTCGACAGGCAGCCCCATGCGTTCTTCGTCAACTGGATTTCCTGCGCCGGCTTGACGGCCGAATCGCCGCCCGCCTGGGCAATCGACACCACGGCAAATGCACCGACAAGCGCAACAAACACACCGGTTCGTTTCATCATGTTCAGTCTCCCATGCGCGCTGGCAACAGGCTGGGTTAGCTATGTGTTTAAAGGTGATCGTGAACCCGCGTTTTTCACTTTAGAAGACCGGCAAGCGATAGCAAGCACATTTGTTGTGCGACCGCAATAGCGGCGGATTGTCGCATCTCGCGCGCCGCAGTTTTCGGCGACCCGTCGCCGACTTGGCAATCAACTCGTGCGCGACGCACCGGCATGGCACATCGGCCGTAATGCCTTGTTTGGCAAGGCTTCTAATGAATCGCCACCACTCCGGATGAACGGTTTGGATAATCCATTTCGTCATCCGGATCATTTTGATGCGCCGCACATAAAGTCATCCGGAACATCAGCGGCTTTATCGCATTGCGCCACGTTATCAAGCGCAAACAAGAAAAATGCCAGGCATCGAATACCTGGCATTTACCCGTATATCAGGCCGCGCGCAGCCGCTCGAAATAATCGCTCTGGAACTGGCACATCCGGTAAGCGTTGTGATACGCGCCGTTGCCGAAAAATTCCTCGATCAATTCCGCTTCACGCCGGAACCCGCATTTCTCGTACACGTGAATCGCCGCCGCATTCGACGTGTCGACGATCAGGTACAGCTTGCGCATGTTCAGCACCTTGAACGCGTACTCGATCGCGAGGCGCGTCGCCTGGCCCGCGTAACCGCGCCCCTGGCATTGCGGCGCGATGATGATCTGGAACTCGCCGCGGCGATGGATGTAGTCGAGCTCGATCAGCTCGACGAGGCCGACCAGTTCGCCTTGCGCGTCGACCGCGACGAAACGGCGCTCGCGCTGGTCGTGCACGTGGCGGTCGTACAGTTGCGACAGTTCCGAGAAGGTTTCGTACGGCTCCTCGAACCAGTAGCGCATGATCTTTGCGTCGTTGTTCAGCTCGTGGACGAAGCGCAGGTCCTGGCGCTCCAGCGGCCGCAGCGCGAGCGTGTTGGTATCGTTCTGGAGTTGCATCGTAAGGGTCCTTGTCCCGATTGATCCCGGTGCACACGGTAAGAAAATGAACGCGGGCGAAGTTCAGAGCCTAGAATGGGATCAAGGGTTCCTGCCACCGCAAGGAGGCTATCGTGATCGAGCAAGTGATACTCGGAATTTTCCTCGTGCTGCCGCTCGTGATCGTGGCGGCGCTGTTTTCCGACGAACTGTGGCAGGAACATCGGCGCCAGCATCCGCGCGACGAAAACGCACCGCACATCGACTGGAAGCATCCGTGGCGCCGCGTGCGACGCGGGCATTGATGATACCGCGCCGGCCGGGTTCGCTTGCGTCCATTGCCGACGCGCGGGCCGTTTCGATTCCATTGCGAGGCGCTGACGTGAACGACACCCCTTCCCCCCGCAAGCCGGATATCCCGCACGAGACGATCGACCTGCAGATCGCCGACGTGCTGGCGGCCGTCCGCTACCCGGCCAACAAGGATGCGATCGTCGATGCCGCGCGCGACGCGGGCGCCAGCAACGAAGTGCTGTCGATGCTCGACGGCCTGCCCGAACAGGACTATGCGGACGTCGACGCCGTCACGCACTGGGTTGCCGGCAACTTCGGTCCCGGCCTCGGGGTTTGAGCGCGCAACCATAACGCGATAGGATCAGGCCGCACCGGTCGCGCGGCGACCGGGCGGCTGCGCGCACGAACGCCTCGGAGACCTCATGGAAGGCATCCTGATCCAGCACACGACTCGCCGTCAGCTCTGGTTCGGCGCATTGACGGCGCTCGTCATCGTGCTCGCGCTCGGGATCGCCGCGCCGCACGCGAACGTCGCGCTGCCCGCCGTCGAGCCGTTCATGCCGATGTGCGCGCTCACCGTGTTCACGACCGCGAGCATCGCGGCGTTCTTTCTCGGCGCGCAGTTCACCGTGACCCGCCAGCCGGTGCTCGGCGCGCTCGGCGGCGCCTACGCGTTCACCGCGCTCGCCGTCGCGCTGCAGCTGCTCACCTTTCCCGGCGTATTCGCGCCGCACGGGCTGTTCGGTGCGCAACCGCAAAGCGCCGCGTGGATGTGGATCTTCTGGCATGCGGGCTTTCCGTCCTTCGTATTGCTGGCGTTGTTCGCGCGCGAGCGCATGGCGCGCAAGGCGATCAGCGCGCAGCGCATGCGCGGGTGGACGCTCGCGCTGATCGGCGGGCCGGCGGCCACGGCCGCGCTGCTGTGCCTGTTCGCGCTGAACGTGTCGCTGCCGCCGGCGTTTCATCCGCCGGGCGACGCGGCCGTGCTGCCCGTCAACGCCGTCGCGCTGGTCGTGTGGCTGCTCAATGCGCTGGCGCTCGTCGCCGTGCTGGCCACCGGCCGGCTGCGCACGACCCTCGACCTGTGGCTCGCGATCGCGGTGCTCGCGTGCCTCACCGACACCACGCTGAACCTGATGAGCACCCATCGCTTCACGGTCGGCTGGTATCTCGCGCGCGTGTTCAGCATGTTCACGCCGGGGGTGCTCGTGTGCGTGCTCGCGTGGGAAGTGACGATGCTGTACCAACGGCTGTTCGAGGCGCACGCGACGCTGATCCGTTCGTCCGCGCGCGACGGCCTGACGGGCGCGTTCAACCGCATGCACTTCAACGATCATTTCCATACGCTGTTCCTGCAGTCGCGCCGACAAGGCGAACCGCTGTCGCTGCTGATGGTCGACGTCGACCGCTTCAAGTCGTACAACGACGCGTTCGGTCACGTGAAGGGCGACGCGTGCCTGATCGCCGTCGCGAATGCGCTGACGGGCGTCGTGCGCCGGCCCGCTGATCTCGTCGCGCGCTACGGCGGCGAGGAGTTCGCGATCGTGCTGCCGAACACGGGCGCGCGCGGCGCGCGGGTGGTCGCCGAGGAAGCGCGCGAGGCGGTGCTGCGGCTCAATTTGCCGACGCGCGGGCCGGCCGGGCGCGTGTCGGTCAGCGTCGGCTGCGCGACGGCGTCACCCGACGAACTGTCGATGCCGGACGCGCTGATCGAGGCAGCCGACGCCGCGCTGTATCGCGCGAAGGATGCCGGGCGCAACCGGATCATGACGGTGTGACGCGCTTTTTCCATCGGGCGTTGTGACCGGAATAATCCGCCGTTACGCAATGCACGGTTGGGAAACGATTCCTTACAGCCGCTGCCAGGGGCGCTCGATATGCTGGGCTCATCTTGAACCTGGGCAGGTGAGCGCCATGAAAACCCTGTTGTTGATTGCCGGCGTCGCCGTGCTGCTGAGCGGCTGCATCGTTGCGCCGTATGACGGTTACTACGGTGGTGGGTATTACGGCGGCGGTTACTACCATCACCATCATCATCGGGATTGGGATTGAGGGGGAAGGCGGACGCATGGCGGTGATTGCCGCCGTGCGCCTCAGCGCCTTGTCACTTCCCGATACAAAACCTGCTGAAAATCACCCCCAGCAGATCATCCGAAGTGAACTCCCCGGTAATCGAATTGAGTTGCTCCTGCGCGAGCCGCAGTTCCTCGGCAAACAGATCGAGCGACTGAGCGCGTTGCTCCGCGTGATCCGCCGCCTGCGCGAGATGCGCCTGCGCGGCCCGCAGCGCGATCAGATGCCGCTCCCGCGCGAGATACACGCCTTCCGCCCCCGCCTGCCACCCGGCGATCCGCAGCAGCTCCGCGCGCAGCATGTCGATCCCGTCGCCGCGCTTCGCCGACAGATGCACCTCGGTCAGGTCGCCTTCCGCCGCCGGA
Organism: Burkholderia cepacia; assembly: GCF_001718835.1. Lineage (NCBI taxonomy): Bacteria > Pseudomonadati > Pseudomonadota > Betaproteobacteria > Burkholderiales > Burkholderiaceae > Burkholderia > Burkholderia cepacia. Next base: position 3,745,697 of record NZ_CP013443.1, read on the forward strand.
TGCTCGACGCACGCGGCCACGCCGGTCAGGTCCGTCTTGTTCAGCACGCGTACCACCGGCACGCCGCCCGGGAACCGCGCGGCAATCGTCTCGTCATCCGCCGTCATCCCGGTGCGCGAATCCAGCAGATGCAGCACGACGTCCGCACGCTCGATCTCGCTCCACGTGCGCGCAATGCCGATCCGCTCGACCTCGTCCTCCGTCTCGCGCAACCCGGCCGTATCGATGATGTGCAGCGGAATCCCTTCGACCTGGATCGTCTGCGCGACCTTGTCGCGCGTCGTGCCCGCGATCGGCGTGACGATCGCCAGCTCCGCGCCGGCCAGCGCGTTCAGCAGCGACGACTTGCCGACGTTCGGCTGCCCCGCGAGCACGACCGACAATCCTTCGCGCAACAACGCGCCTTGCCGCGCATCACCCAGCACGTGCGCGAGCTGCGCGCGAATCTTCGCGAGCTTGCCGCGCGCGTCGGCCGCTTCCAGGAAATCGATCTCTTCTTCCGGAAAATCGAGCGTCGCCTCGACCAGCATCCGCAGCGTGATCACGTCGTCGACGAGCGCGTGGATCTGCCGCGAGAACGCGCCGTCGAGCGAGCGCCCGGCCGAACGCGCCGCCGCTTCGGTGCTCGCCTCGATCAGGTCGGCGACGGCCTCGGCCTGCGCGAGATCGAGCTTGTCGTTCAGAAACGCGCGTCGCGTGAATTCGCCGGGCTCCGCGAGCCGCAGCCCGAAACCGCGCCCCGCATCCAGGCAGCGCTGCAGCAGCAACTGCATCACGATCGGCCCGCCGTGGCCCTGCAGCTCGAGCACGTGCTCGCCGGTGTACGAATGCGGCGCCGGGAAATACAGCGCGATCCCGCGGTCGAGCGGCGCGCCGTGCTCGTCGAGGAACGGCACGTAGCTCGCATGGCGCGGCGCGAGCTTCTGCCCGCACAACGCGTCGATCAGCGGCAACGCGGCCGCCTCGCCGCCGCGCCCGAACGAGACACGGACGACCCCGATGCCCCCCCGGCCGGCAGCAGTGGCAATGGCGACGATCGGATCGGAATCGGTAGCGAGCATGGCAATCGGAAATCAGCGGTGGAACGGCCAACCCGCGCGGATCGACGCGCGGGCATCGGGAAGGACGCCGGCATTGTAGCGTGACGACATGCGCGTCACCCGCGCCCGCCCCAGCCACAATTAGAACTCGAACTAATTTATCCCATCAGAGATAAGATAAATACCAATCGAACCGCGCGAGCCAACATCAGTTTCGGATAGGTACGCCCAAACAGGGCGACTCGCGCGCAGTCGGCATACCTGGATATTCCTCTGATAATAGCTTGAGACTCATCCGAATGAGATACGTTTATCTCAATTGGTTGTCTGAAAGCCGTTAGTCGAAATGCACAATCTCCCCCATGCCGACATCCGAAGAAAAAGCCGCGTTCTCGGAACGCCTGAAATTCGCCCTGCAGCGCAACCCGCACAAGATCGTGGGCGCGACGGAGCTTGCCAACCAGTTCAATCTTCGACACCACGGCGAGCATCCGGTGTCGCCGCAAACCGCGCATAAGTGGCTGACGGGCCGCACGATTCCGACGTCGGACAAACTCGCCACGCTCGCCGAATGGCTGCGCGTCGAACTCCACTGGCTGCACTACGGCCCGTCGCCGAACGGTGCGGCGCATTCGACGCCGCAACCGCTGCCGCGCGACGAGCGCTATCCGCCGACGCCCGAGACGATCGAACTCGCGTCGAAGATCGAAGCGTTGTCGCCGCATCATCGCTACCTCGTGCAGGAACTGGTCGAGCAGTTCTACGGCGACGCGACGAAACGCTGAGCGCCGCATCCGTAAAAAAAGCCGCAGGGCCCGAAGGCCATGCGGCTTTTTTTGCATCGTCGCGACGGCCGGGGCCGCGGGGCGGACAGCTTCCGCCCGCGGCGCCGGCCGATCGTCAGGCCGGTTTCTTCTTGGCCCCGCCGAGCTTGCGCGTGATGTAGTACTGCTGGGCGATCGACAGCACGTTGTTCACGACGTAGTACAGCACGAGGCCGGCCGGGAAGAAGAAGAACATCACCGAGAACGCGATCGGCATGAACTTCATCATCTTCGCCTGGACGGGATCCGGCGGGGTCGGGTTCAGGCTCGTCTGCACGTACATCGACACGGCCATCAGCACCGGCAGGATGAAGAACGGATCGCGCTGCGACAGGTCGTGGATCCACAGCACCCACGGCGCGCCGCGCATTTCGACCGAGGCGAGCAGCACCCAGTACAGCGAGATGAACACCGGGATCTGGATCACGACCGGCAGGCAGCCGCCGAACGGATTGACCTTCTCGGTCTTGTACAGCTCCATCAGCGCGGCGTTCATCTTCTGCGGATCGCTCTTGAAGCGTTCGCGCAGCGCCTGCATGCGCGGCGTGATTTCCTTCATGCGCGCCATCGACTTGTAGCTCGCAGCCGACAGCGGGAAGAACACGGCCTTGATCAGGATCGTCAGCAACACGATCGACCAGCCCCAGTTGCCGATGTAGCCGTGGATCTTCTCGAGCAGCCAGAACAGCGGCTTCGCGATGATCGTCACCCAGCCGTAGTCCTTCACGAGTTCCAGGCCCGGCGCGATGCCTTCGAGCATGCGCTCTTCTTCCGGACCGGCGAACAGGCGCGCCTGCACGTCGGCCGACTGGCCCGGCGCGATCGCGGCGACCGGCTGCTTCACGCCCACGCGGTACAGCGTCGGGTCGATCTTTTCAGCGTAGATGTCGCGCTTCACGCCCTGCTGCGGAATCCAGGCCGACGCGAAGTAGTGCTGCACCATCGCGACCCAGCCGTTGTCGGCAGAGGTCACGTAGTCGGCCTTGTTCTTGTCGAGGTCGCTGAAGTTGATCTTCTGGAAATGCTTCGCGTCCGTGTAGACCGCCGGCCCGAGGAACGTGTGCGAGAACATCGGCGTTTCGACGGCCGTGTTGTCGCGCACCAGTTCCATGTAGACCGTCGGCGTGACCGGTGCCGTGCCGACGTTGTCGATCTTGGTGTCGACGCCGATCACGTAGCTGCCGCGCGTGAACGTGTAGGTCTTCACGACCTTCACGCCGCCCTTCACCGGCGATTCGAACGACAGCTTCAGCGCGTTCTGGTCGCCCGTCAGCGACGTCGAGCCGGGGTTCAGCTGCGTATAGACGTCGTTGTGGTTCGGGAAATCACCGCCGAGCAGGCCCGAGCGTGCGAGATACGTATGGCCGGCCGTGTGGTCGAACAGCGTGATGTACAGGTCGGGCTGCTTGCCGTCGCCCTGCTTCTTCAGCGTCAGCTTCGCGAGCGTGCCGCCGCGCGTGTCGATTTCGCCGTCGTACACGTCGGTCGAGAACTTCACGAGCTGCGCCTGCGCGGCCGGAGCAGTGGTCGACGGTGCGGCGCCGGCTGCGGCGGCAGGCACTTCACCTGCGGTCGTCGTCGCGCCCGTGCCCGATGCACCGCCGGCAGCGGCCGCAGGGGCCGTCTGCGTGGCGCTCGGGAAGAACATCGACGGGCGTCCATGGGACCGCTGCCAGTTGTCGTACAGCATGACAGCTGACATGAAGAAGATCACCCATAGGACGGTGCGTTTGATATCCATGCGTTGTCTCAGAGTCGATGGGACCGCGCGTCGGCTTCGCCGCTTGCGCGAGTGTCGGAGTTGGGCGGCGGGACGAGGTCGATGCCGCCCGCGGAAAACGGATGGCATCGGCACACGCGCCTGACGGCGAGATACGTGCCGCGCGCGGCGCCATGATACTGGATTGCCTCGCGCGCGTAATCCGAACAGGAAGGATAAAAACGGCAACGGTTGCCGAGCATCGGGCTCACGGCAACCTTGTAGAAGCGCAGCAAGGCGATCAATACCGTTTCCATACCTTGGGCGGCGCCGTTCGACGCCGCGTCAAAACCGGCCGGGCGGGCGCGAACGCCGCACCGGGCACGGATGCGTCACTCGGACGCGGGCTTCGACGCCCGGCGGGCGATTTCCCGGACTGCCCTGTCGAGCAGTTCGCGGATTTCGGCCGCGCACATCGCCGCGAGCGGGGCGGAAGCCGCGCTCGGCAGCGCTTTCTTGTCGAAGCGCGTGTGCTGCCGCAGCAGCAGGTCGTAACCGGCGAATTCGGCCCGGCGCAGGCGAAACTGATCGCGCGCCAGCCGCTTCACGAGGTTGCGTGTTACCGCACGCGGCGCATACTTCTTGCCGACGACGAGCCCCAGACGCGCGGGCTGACCAGTCGGCTTGCCGTAAATCACGAAGTGCGCGGAGCGCCGCCAGGGGCGCAAACGAAAAACGGATGAAAATTCATCCGTTTTCAGAAGTCGCGCAGCTTTCGGGAAGGCGGCTTTCGTCTGCGACGGATTCGCACCCGGCTCGACGGCACCTTCCGCAGAACTGCGGACGGCGGACACAGCGCGCAACCTGCCTTAGATGGCGAGGCGCTTGCGGCCCTTCGCGCGGCGAGCGTTGATGACCTTGCGGCCACCTGCCGTCTTCATGCGGACACGGAAGCCATGGGTGCGCTTGCGGCGCGTCACGGACGGTTGGTAAGTACGTTTCATGATGTTCTCACTTGTTCGAGAATGTCGAAATTCAGGGGACCGCGTGCCCTTAACCGGAGGCATTCGGGCGAACGCAATCGCCGGGAATACAGGATTGGTTTTCGCGGAACCCGCTATTTAAACCGTTTTTCTCTTGACGGTCAATACTTTAGAAGCTATCCAGGCGCGCCGGGGCCCTGTGATCCGGCCCCGCGACCCACAATCGCAGCCTGTGGATAAGTCCCGCTGTGGCCGCGTTTGGCGGTAGAATCTCGCCTTATCTCCAAGAATCCCGCACGCCGCTTCGGCCCGCGCCTGCCCCTCCAGCACTGTGACGCAGGCGTCCGAGGCACGCTCGCACGACCGCTTCGGGCCTTGTTGCGCAACCGCGACAAGGGCGCCGGCGAGCCGCGCTGTGCACGCAAAAAACGACAGTTACTTGATGAACGATTTCTGGCAACACTGTTCCGCACTGCTGGAGCGCGAG